>CACZFI010000003.1 GCA_902780405.1 uncultured Lachnospiraceae bacterium | reverse complement strand
CAACACGTAGGACTTGATTTCTTCATAGGTTGCCTTGGTTTCCGCACTGGATACTTCAAGTTCTGAGATATCCAGATCCACTTCAATTGTCGTGTCCGGCTTGCGTTGGGACAAAAGGCAAACCGTCTCAACATGAACGGTTCGCGGAAACTGATCCACGGCGCACGCCTTAACGACACGATAGCCGCGAGAAGTCATAACCGCCAGGTCTCGAACCAAAGATGTGGGCTTACAGCTGATATATACAATTTCGTCTACTCCATACGACAAAATCTTTTCCAGTGCCTTCGGATGGATACCGTCACGCGGCGGATCCACAATGATCAGGTCCGGTTTTTCCTCGACATCGTCCAGTGTTTTAAGCACATCTCCCGCTATAAAAGAGCAGTTCGTCAATCCGTTGATTGCAGCATTCTCCTTCGCTGCGCTTACTGCCTCTTCGACGATCTCTATGCCGATCACATGCTTTGCAACCGGCGCCATCATCTGCGCGATCGTTCCGGTTCCGCTGTACAAGTCATAAATCACCTTCGCCTTGTCTGCTTCATTAGACAAACTTGTTCCGCTCAGGATATACTCTCTCGCCTTCGCATATAAAACCTCGCACCCGCCGGTGTTGGTCTGGAAGAAGGAAAAAGGTGAGATCTTGAAAGTAAGCCCCATCACCTCCTCGGTGATGAAGTCTTTTCCGTACAGAATCTCCATACGATCACATTTTACGACGTCACCCAAGGTGTCGTTCTCGGTATATAAAACGCCGGCTAGACTTCCTTCTCCGGCCGATGCTTCAAAAAGAGCAACCAGTCCTTCCGCGTACTCCCGCAGAATCTCACGGTAAGAATCTCCGAATCCGAAGGTCTCCCACTGCGTCGAAGTAACAAGGTTCACAAGGAACTCCTTCGTAGCACGGGACTGTCTGACCACCAGACTACGAAGTATACCCTCGTGCTTCATTCGATGATAAAACGGGACCTTCCGCTCCGCAAAGAAGTCGGAGGTATAGTCAAGGATCTTTCCCCACAGAATACCAACAATTTCGCACTTGCTCACCTGGAGGATATCGTAGAAGCCGCCCTTCTTATGGAGTCCCAACGCAAGCGGGCCATTTTTATACGCATCACCGAAAGTATACTCCATCTTATTCCTGTATGCGGTATCAACGGGAGAACCGAGAATCCCATCCCATACATAGTCAGCACTGTTGCTTCCTTCCGCAAGCAGCAGCTTATCCAGAAGCTTTTTCACCACCTGTTCCTTCAATTGAAGCTGGTTTTGATAAGAAAGCGTGGTATAACTGCATCCGCCACAATTGTCTACATACGGGCAAGTCGGTGTCACGTCCTCGATGGGTGCGCGCTCAAGCACCTCAAGCACCGTGCCTTCCGCCATGCCCGCTTTTTTCTTCTTAACGCGATAGGAAACCGTCTGTCCCGGGAGTGCCCCCTTGATCGTAACCTTTCTCTCGGATGCAAAAAGACTTCCCTTGTTCGGGAAGTCGTATTCTTCGATTTTTCCTTCCAGTATATCCCCTTTTTTCATATAAACTCCCTGTTAAATGTAATCAAATCTGCAGGATACCGAACCGTCATCACCGAGTGTAAGCACGGCGAAACTCTTCTTTCGATCTTCCTGCCTCGGTCTGCTGATACTCCCGGGGTTCACGATATACGGATCTCCCTCCTGCTCCGGCTCGTACCAAACCGGCACATGAATATGTCCGAAGGCCGCGATCGTGCACCCCGCTTCCATGGCCTGATAGCGGAGAATATTCAACCCTCCGCTCACGCCGGAGAGATGTCCGTGTGTACAATAGAACTTGTGCGGGCCAAAGGTCGGCATGATCACCTGCTTCAGCGAGTAGTCATAATCGCAGTTACCACGCACAAGATAGAAGGGCTTGGGGCACTTGTTTTCAAGTTCAAGATAATTCGTGCCCACATCTCCCAAATGAATCACTGCATCAAACTCCGCCGCCTTTTTCATGGCAGCGAGGACCGCGTCGTTATTCCCGTGAGAATCACTGATCATAAGAACCTTCCACATGTTCAGGCTCCGATCTCATCCAGATATCTTGCCACGGCATCTTTCCAGTCCGGAAGCGGCGTAAATCCCTGTTCCGCCAGTTTACTCCTGTCAAGCCTTGAGTTGAACGGACGCTTTGCTTTGGAAATGCCGTACTCCTCCGTCGTTACACCGTGCACGCGAAGGTGGTTTTCATCATACGCCTCCTTACCGCGCGCTGCCATCTGACGAAAGATCTCAGTCGCAAAATCATACCAGCTGATGTATCCGCCTTCATTTGTAGCATGATAATAACCGTACTTTTCCGTTACGATCATATCCACAAGAAGTCTTGCCAAATCAAGCGTATAAGTCGGTGTTCCGATCTGATCATCCACCACGCGGAGTTCATCATGATTCTCACCGATCTTGATCATCGTCTTGATGAAATTGTTACCGTTTAAGCCAAATACCCACGCAATACGCACGATAAAGAATTTGTCTAATGCGTTCGCCACCGCTTGTTCACCGCCAAGTTTTGTCTCTCCGTATACATTTAACGGTGCGTAATTCTTGTCATCCGGCTGCCAGGGCGTCTCACCCTGACCATCGAACACATAATCCGTGGAAATGTACATCATTTTCGCACCTGCATCGGCGCATGCCACAGCGATGTGCTTTGTGCCATCCACATTGATCGCACGCACCTTCTCCTGCTTATCCTCATCCTCCGCAGCATCCACCGCCGTCCATGCCGCGCAGTGAATCACTGCGTCCGGATGGACTTCACCGATTACGCGTGACACTTCCGAAGCATCCGTTATATCCATCTTCACATACGGCATCTCTATCACTGCGGACCCATCATCCACACCACTGTACTGATCCGCAATATCGCTTCCGACGCCTTCCAAACCGCGTGCCGCAAGTTCATTCATCACATCATGGCCAAGCTGCCCGGCCACACCAGTTACCAATATCTTCATAATCCGTTCCTCTCTTATTGAAGTAAAGACCGCCATAGTTTCCCACAGCGGTCTTTTGTTTTACCGTTATTATACTGAGAACAATAATTCCTCGTAGCTCGGGTACGGAAGCATGTTCTGAGGCAGATAGTCCTCAACGGCATCTGCGCTTGTTCTCAAGTCCTCCATATCCGCAAGGATGGTGTCGTGATAGAATTCCGCAGCCTTCTGCATATCGGTCATTCCCTCCACCGTCGCGGTGTCCTCTTTCAGTTTTGCCAGTTTCTTGTAGATATCATTGTAAGCGTCGGTGATAACACCAAGCTGCTCCATCTCAGCCTCGCAGCCAAATGTACCGACAGCCTTTCTTCTCTGGATAGACTCGGAAAGTTTGTCCGCATAGGTCATTAAAGCCGGCAGGAACTGATGGCTCAGCATACTCTGCAGAGTACGATCTTCGATCCGGATGGTCTTGCAGTACTTCTCAAGCTGGATCTCGTATCTGGACTTGAGTTCCTTCTCGGTCAGCACACCATGCTTCACAAACATCTCGATGTTTCTTTCCTTCACGAGATAAGGAAGCGCAACCGGTGTGGAAGGAAGGTTGAGCAAGCCTCTCGACTCCGCTTCTGCAACCCACTCCTCGGTATAACCGTCACCGTCAAAGAGGATTCGCTTATGATCCTTGATGGTACGGCGGAGCAGCTCTCGCACCGCATCCTCCATCTTCTCGGGCTCAACACCCTCTAAGGACTCATTGAACTGTGCCAGTGTATCCGCTACCGCGGTGTTAAGCATAATGTTCGGGTCCGCAACGGAATGCGCGGAACCGAGGGATCTGAATTCGAATTTATTGCCTGTGAAAGCGAAGGGTGAAGTTCTGTTTCTGTCTGTCGTATCTCTTGACCAGTGCGGCAGAACCGCTGCGCCTGTCTCCATGCGCACCTTTGCCTGCTGCTCAAAAAATGTACCGTTCTCGATAGAGTCAAGCACTGCCGCAAGCTCATCTCCCAGGAAAATGGAAATGATGGCAGGGGGTGCCTCATCTGCGCCAAGTCTGTGATCGTTGCCGGCGCTGGCTGCAGATACGCGAAGCAGATCTGCATGATCGTCTACCGCTTTGATCACCGCAACGAGGAATACCAGGAACTGGAGATTCTCTGCCGGTGTCTTGCCGGGATCGAGAAGGTTCACACCGCTGTCTGTTGTGATGGACCAGTTGTTGTGCTTGCCTGATCCGTTAATTCCTTCAAAAGGCTTCTCATGAAGAAGGCATGCCAATCCGTGACGCTCCGCTACTTTCTTCATAACCTCCATGGTAAGCTGGTTATGATCAACCGCAACGTTCGTAGTCTCGAAAACCGGTGCCATCTCGTGCTGTGCAGGTGCCACCTCATTGTGCTTCGTCTTCGAAGGAACACCAAGCTTCCAGAGTTCCTCATCCAGCTCGTGCATAAAGGCGGAAACTCTTGTCTTCAATGAGCCGAAATAGTGATCTTCCATCTCCTGTCCCTTCGGAGGCATAGCTCCGAGCAAGGTACGTCCGGTGAAGATCAGATCCTTACGCTTCTCGTACAGCGCACGATCCACAAGGAAATACTCCTGCTCTGCGCCCACCGTCGTGTGAACGGTACGGATCTCGGTCTGACCGAGTTTGTGCAGGATCTTCACGGCTTCCTTGGACAATACGTCCATGGATCGAAGTAACGGTGTCTTCTTATCCAGAGAGTCACCGCTGTAAGAACAGAATGCCGTGGGAATATAAAGGGTCTTATCCTTGATAAACGCAGGAGATGTGGGATCCCATGCCGTATAACCTCTGGCCTCAAATGTCGCACGAAGTCCGCCCGAAGGGAAACTTGACGCATCCGGCTCTCCTTTGCGAAGCTCCTTGCCGGAGAAATCCATGATCACCTGTCCGTCTCCGACCGGAGTGAGGAAGCTGTCATGCTTCTCCGCGGTATATCCTGTCATCGGCTGGAACCAGTGTGTATAGTGTGTTGCACCATGCTCTACCGCCCACTCTTTCATAGCAACCGCTACAGAGTTGGCCACGTCAAGCTCCAGGTGCGTATTATTTTCCATCGTCTTCCGAAGTGCTTTATAGACATCCTTCGGGAGTTTTTCACGCATGATCTTGTTATTAAAAACCAAACTTCCGTACATCTCAGGTACATTGTTCGACATGATGGGATCTCCTTTCGTACATAACTAACTACGTATTCTACCATATATCTTGCGTTTGTGCCACAACAGACTAAAAAAACACGAGAGGCGGCAGAACACCGTCTCTCGTGCGAATCGCATACTTTAGTACGAATAGAAAGAAATATCAATCTCCGTGAGTCCCTTCTCCGGGTCCACATAGAATTCAATATCATCGTACTCATTGAATTCATAATCAAGGATATCGTTGTATTCGCTGTGGTTGTTCGACTGTGGCTCGCCGTAAGCTGCGATGATATCCTCCTTGGAGGAATGCCATGTGATGCCCTTCGGCATGATCACCTCCGGAACATTGTCCGTATCGCAGAAATCGATATCCAGGCTCAGGTAACAGATCTTACACTGATCATAAGGTTTCTTTGCACTGTCGAGGTTCACATACTTGACGTATGCGGTGAACCATTCGTCGTACTTGTCGTTGGCAATCTCATAGAGCCAGGAGTCATCGTTCGGATCAAGCTCTTTGTCATCCTCCTCGATCTCCTCATCCAGCTTCCAGTCAGCCGCAAGCTCACTTGCATCGAAGGGAACCTTGTACACCTTACCGTCAAAGTAGATCTGGAAATCCGCAAGATTCTCGGACAGCCCCGCAGGTGCTGCCACTACATGGGAAGGAACGTTGCTCGGACCTGCACTCTCGGTGGTCGTATCCGTCGCTGTGTCCGTAGGTTCTTCCGTCGAAGCTGCTGTCTCGGTCGGCTCGGTGGACCACTCCGTCGTATCCTGACTGTCACCGCTGTTCATGTCTACAACATACCACTTACTGCCGATCTTTACGCATGTGAATACAACATCGGCCGTCTCATCGGACTTCTCTCCCATGAATTCCACCTTGGTATTCACGGCAAGCGTTACCTCCGCAGCTTCCGAAATATTCAGATTTACTCCGTCCCTGGAATCAATATCCGACTTCACGGTCGCTGCATCAAGGTTCTTCACGGACTTGACTTCCTGCACCGTCATCTTCATGCCGAAGCCCTTCATCATATCAAGTGCGGCTTTGATCTCTTCCTTGTTGGATCCGAGATCTGCCATAGAAGTCTTTCCGTTTTGCATTTCCTTGGGAATACATGCCAGCAGTCCGTCGACGTCTGCGTCATTCATGCACTCGATAAAATGTTTTGCAATTCCTTCGGGTCCCTTGCCCTCCTTCTTGAAGAGTCCGAACACATCAAACACGAAGACTAAGAGTGCTGCGGCTATCAGCAAAACTGCGGCTATAATCCCGATAATAAGTCCCGTATGTTTCTTCTTCGGTGGCGTTGCGCCGCCGTTTCCGCCAAACATCGGATTCAAGCCGGGCTGCATACCCATACCCTGGGGTGCCATACCGCCCATCGGAGACTGCATGCCCATACCGTTTCCGGGAATGGGTCCTGTCTGACCCATCGGCTGAATGCCCATGCCCTGCGGTGCCATACCGCCCATCGGAGACTGCATACCCATACCGTTTCCGGGAAGAGGACCTGTCTGACCCATCGGCTGCATGCCCATGCCCTGCGGTGCCATGCCGCCCATCGGAGACTGCATACCGCCGCCTGCCATCGGACCTGTCATTCCCATACCCTGCGGTGCCATACCGCCTGCCGGCTGTCCGGGAAGGGGTCCCGTCTGTCCTTGTTCTGTAAAACTGGGAGTAAATGCGCCGGGTTGCGGCATTCCCATACCCTGTCCGGAGAAATCAGGTGCTGAGGTCAGCACTGTGGTTCCCTCCTCAGACGAGGGCGTCTGATTCATCTGATTATCCATCTGTGAGCTCTCCTTTTTTAATGATGTTCCTATTATACACATTTGCAAAGGTAATTGCAAAAACACCCTAAAACTTGCCGGAGCTTCCGCCGTGTACCGTGCCGGACGAGGAAACATGCGTGGAGCTTCCGCCACCGCCGCCGGTACTTCTGACTACCGGGCGGAACTCACTGTTTCTGTATACTTCCTGTGCGCCCGCAAGCGTAACGCCTCCCACAAGGTAGGTCGTCGCCTTGGTCGCCTTCTTTACGGTCTTGGTCTCACCTTTTAACTTGGTCACTCTTGCAAGGGAAGCCAGGAAGCCCGCAACGATTGCGATTATGGCATCCTTTACCGCCTGAAAAGGGCCCTTTGGAAGATTTCCCTTGTCATAAGGCTTGCCTGTCGCAGCCTGCTTCAGAAAATCATCCGCAAGATCCGCATAGATATTGAAAGCCTTGTCATACGCCTTGTCGGACAGCTTCGGCTTGATCTTTCCGATCATATACTCCTGACCTGCGTCCGTGAAGGCCGTGATGCCTGTACCCACGGTTGAAAAAGCCCAGTCGTTGTCCTCGGTATTCACCATAAAAAGGATACCGCCGCCGCGCTTTTTAAATGCATCGCTGTCGAGCATGGCATCCGCACATTCCTGCGGTGTCACGTTATACAGAGAGCTGTCCGTGTAAACAATCACATTGGTGTCGTACTTTGCGCTGATTTCAGCCAAGCGGGAGTTTAGCGCAGCCTCCTCCCCGTCAGCGATCAGGTTCGCGTTGTCAACCACATAGATTTCCGTATCTGACGCCGCGCGAAGCTGCATGGGGCAGACGGTGAGCGTAAGAACAGCCAGCAGGAGGAGCGCGAGTGTAAGTTTATAAATCTTCATCATCTTTTTCATATCGCATCCTCCTTTCCTATATCAGCCAGAGCAGGAACAGCGCGCCGAATACGATCGCGGATACGATTCCCGCGAAGGAGAAAAGCTGACGCTTGTAAGCCGATTTGTCGTACGGAAGATCGCCGACAAATTTGCCTGTCTGACCGTTCATTGCAAATCTGTAGTGCTTGCCCTGCCACGTGGTGTTTAAGATCCATACGGGATAAAGTGCGTATTTCGCCTGTCCCTGCATCATGCTGATGTTGGACGCCACCGGCGTTGCGGTATTGAATCCCTTCACCGTGTTTCGCATTGCTTCTTCCACGCTCTTTTTGATGCGTTCGTCCGCGCGCACAAAACCTTCCTGCGGGGAAACGTCGTACTTGTCCGCCATATATCCGGCAAGGTACGCAGGTGTGAAAGGAACCGCCTCATTTGTGTTAAACGGCTCGATGGAATCCATCAGATCATCCTCCATCTTTGAGGATGCATCAATGGGGATATTGCGGAAGGACATGTTGCCGCTTCTGAAGACATCAAAATGTCCGACCTCGATCTGTCCTCCGTTGTTTTGCTCTCTGGTAGCGTTGTAGGTTACCTCTCCGTAGACGTCCGCATCAAATACCCAGAAAGGTACATATACACCCTTGACCTCGTCGATGTGCTTCTGATCTTTAAACACCTTCGGAACCAATTTCTTTCCGGACACGAAGCGGGAAAGCTTTGCCTTGGCTTCCTTCTTATCAAGCTTGAAGGGGATGATAAAGTCCGGACGCAGGCTGCCGGAAAACTGGGACGCCCTTACAATGGGGCTGTCGCAGTAAGGACAGCTTGTAGAAGCAAGCGTGTCGTCTCCGACCACCTCTCCGCCGCAATTCTCGCAGACATAGGTGAGTAAGCCGTCTTCACCCACATTCCAGTTATCGCTTTGCATATTCCAGGAGGAAGAACCCCCTGCCTGCTGCTGTGCTGCCGCACCGCCGGCCGCCGCATCATAAGCTGCAGCGTCGTGCACCGCACCGCAGTACGGACAGATCAGCTTTTGTGTTTTACTGTCAAACTCCAGCGCACCGCCGCAGCTTGAACATTTGTATTCGTTTGCCATCTTAACCTCCGCGCTTTCTTAGGGTCTGGGATTGCCGCATCCCTCGCAAAACGCACCCGTATTGGTGGTTCCGCATGCACAGGTCCATGTGCCGCCGGCCGCCTGGTTCATCGCACTCATCTGCTGATTCGGCATCTGATTCATGCCCATCTGGTTTTGCATGTTCATGTTGTTCATGCCGCCCATCTGATTCTGCATGCCCATATTGTTCATCTGGTTCATACCCATCTGGTTCTGCATACCCATGTTGTTCATCTGGTTCATGCCCATCTGGTTCTGCATGCCCATGTTGTTCATCTGGTTCATGCCCATCTGATTCTGCATGCCCATATTGTTCATCTGGTTCATACCCATCTGGTTCTGCATACCCATGTTGTTCATGCCCATCTGGTTCTGCATGCCCATATTGTTCATCTGGTTCATACCCATCTGGTTCTGCATGCCCATGTTGTTCATGCTACCCATCTGGTTCATACCGCCCATCTGATTTTGCATACCGCTCTGGTTGCCCATCATCATGTTGACGGCTGTTGCCACGGCCGCACCCACAGCGTTCCCGGGATTCATACCCATACCGCCGTTCATACCCATGCCGTTCATGCCCATACCGCCGCTCATGGAAATATTGCTGCGTCCGGTCAAGGCCGTCTCCATCTGCATAGCCACCTGCTGAAGTCTGACATATCTCGCATCCTGCATGGAGGTCGGTCTGTCGGAGGAGCTGCACAGATCCATGCGGATCTCGTCAAAGTAAGGATTGTCCACCGAGATAATGAAATCAAAATCATAATGATACTCATAGCGGGGAGGATTGTAACTCTTTCTGCCTTCCGGAGTCTCGCGCATCAGCTCATGCTTGTTCTCCTTGACATCAAGATTGCAGTTCAAAACAGAGGAAAGCGGAATCACATCGGGATTGCTGTCTCTCCAGTTGGTGTTCCTGCTTACCACAAATGCGCCCATGTTCTGGTCAATGTAGAGTTTGTAATAATCGCCGAACGTTGCTGTCGGATGAAAGGCGGAAACCTGCTGCTTGTTCGCCTCGCGGTAAGCAAGCTGCTCCTTGATCTCATCGATCGTGCTGTGCTTTCTCTCTGAAAAGAAGGGAGAGAGCTTTGACGCACAGTCCTTACACATATTGCCGTCTTCTAATTTGCGGTTGCCGAGCATACCGATCTTCTCACCGCAGATATCACAGAATTTCTTCTCGAATAATGCCATGTTTTACCTCCTGTTGAAAGCCAAATGCACACCACGGGAAACTCCCGCGGTGTGCGTTTGTACTTTTACGCCTTGATGTCTTTGTCGTCAAAAGGGTCGCCGCACTGAGGACAGAACTTCGGCGGATTCGCCGGATCCTCGGGCTCCCAGCCGCACTTGTCACACTTGTAAAGAAGCGCACCTGCCGGCTTCGGGCTTCCGCAATTTGAGCAGAACTTACCCTTGTTCACCGATCCGCAGGAGCAGGTCCAGCCGTCTGCTGCCGCAGGAGCAGGCTTCGGGCTTCCGCACTGAGGACAGAAGTTTCCGGTTGCGGTAGCTCCGCAGGAACAGGTCCAACCACCGGCTGCAGGTGCCGCAGGAGCTGCCTGTGCGGGTGCTGCCTGTGCGGCCTGTGCCGCCTGCTGCTGTCCCATAGCAAAGAGGTTCTGTGCATTGACACCTCCTGCTGCCTGTGCCATGCCCATACCCATGAAGCCCATCATAGCGCCGTTGGGATTACCGGCTGCCGCCTTCATAGCGTCTGCCTGTGCACCTACGAGTGTAGCGCCTGCCATGGAAGGATCCTTGAGCATAGCGGTTCTCTGTGCCTGCTTGATCAGATCCTCGTCTTCCTTCGGAAGCGTGATGGGATTTAATGCGATAGATTTTACCTTGAGACCGCGAAGCTCACCCCACTTGGCGGAGAGCACTTCATTGATGGCATTCTCAAGTTCGGTCGTATGTGTCTGAATCTGGTTCGGACGAAGTTCGAGTTCGGAAAGCTTTCCGAGTGCGGGCGCAAGTGCGCTGATAAACTCGGTCTTAAGCTGTCCCTCGATCTCGCTTCGAAGATATTCCTGCTCTACATTACCGCATACATTCTTATAGAAGAGAAGCGGGTCAGAAATAACGAATGAATACACACCGGAGCATCGAACGGATACGTCGATATCAAGTCCGATCTTGGAATCTACCACACGGAAGGGTACCGGACTGGGTGTGCCGAATTTGTTGTCAATCAACTCTTTTGTATTGAAATAGTAAACTCTCTGATCCTTACCTGTATCACCGCCGTAAGCGAAACGCTTGCCGATGGTCTTGAAGGTATTTAAGATACCCTGGCCGAGACCGCCGGTGAAGATACTGGGCTCGGATGATGTGTCGTAAGTGTACTCGCCGGGAACCGCACACAGATCCACGATCTGTCCCTGCTCCACGATGATCATACACTGTCCGTCCGCAACCGCGATACCGGAACCGTTGGAAATGATATTGTCATTTCCTTTTGTGTTGGAAGAACGTCCGGATACACGCTTCATACCCTTGGTCACCATCACGTCCTTCTCCATAGCTTCACAATAAAAGAACTCGAGCCACTGATCCGCTAAAGTCCCCCCTGCTGCACCGAGTGCTGCTTTGATCAAACCCATAAATATAATCCTCCTTTTATGATTTCATGTGATTGAAACTAAGTTATATTATAAAACATCCGCACCTTTGAAACAACATCATGATGTGCTTATTTTTCTTGATTTTTCGGTGTTTTTTGTGCAGAAACTACCCGTTTGGGTATTGTGCTTTCGGACGCACTTTGATATACCTTGCGTGATTCATTTCGTTTGATTGTTGAAGGAGGAGAAAACATGAAAAAGAAATTGATTGCACTTTCAATGATAACCGCCATGGCGCTTTCACTGGCTGCCTGCGGTAAGGATGGGGATTCCGACACAACCACAGCGGCCGCAACCACAACAGAAGCCGCTTCCACAGAGGCTGCAACCACAGAGGCTGCTTCCGGTGCCGAGGCTGAGCTTGAGATGCTTCACGGCGTATACAAGATCAAGTATGACTCAGCTGCATATCGCCCTGCGACAGACGATGATATGCTCGGCGACCTGATCCCGCTTGACGAGACCAAGTACCCCAAGCTCTACGTTACTTATCTGATGGGCGAGGATCGTTTAAAGGAAGAGATGGATGCGATCGACAAGGCTGCAGCAGCAGACAAGGAAGAAGTCACCATCGACGGACACAAGGCGTACATCTATAAGGAAGCAGATGACTTCCTCGGACACCTCTACGCTTGTGTGATTCCCTTCGATAAGACGATCAAGTCCGCAGACGGTTACTACAACCAGGTGGATGCAATCTACATCTACGGTTACGGTGACACCGAAGACATGATCTACAACGATGTCGTATTAAACATCATGAAGAGCATCGATATCGACGAGTCTCTCGAGGAAGCTGCAGAAGCTGCAGTTACCGAGGAGCAGGCCAAGAACGAAGCAGCAGGTGCCGAGAAGGGCTACGGAAAGTCCAACGCAGAGGCAACCGGACACTGCACACTCGAGGTTCTTCAGGAGACCTACAAGTGGCAGAAGGAAGCCGGCTTCGATATGACCTACGAGGAGTTCAAGGAGCATTTCGGATGTGACGGCGCTCCCTGGTATGACGGCGCATTCGATGACGAGCGTCACGCATACAAGTGGGAGACCGAGGACGGTTCCGACTTCCTCTATGTAACCTTCGCAGTGAATGCGGACGGCTCCGAGACTTACAAGAGCTGCACGTACTCCACAGCCGTAAAGGGCGAGTAAAACACGCTGGCAGACGCCGGGCAACGCAATAACATACGAAGCGAGGGTGACGCCGACAGAGTGACGCCGACAGACGCCAGGCCTGAAAACCAAAAGACATGCAGCGAGACTTTCGTTGCATGTCTTTTTCATTGACGCCAACGCTTGCAAGCCACCCCTCAGGACCCACTCTCGTTAAGCATGGGCGCCCCTAGCCTCACTAAGCTCTCGGGCATAAATGCCCGAATCGCTAAGTGAAGAGGCCCATGGTTGACCTTCGGGGTGGCTTCAAGCTTATGGCTGGTCATCGCAAGAGGCAGCCGGCAGGACGCAGGTCTGACGTAGGGTCAACCACGGGTCTCGGTACTTAAAAAGCAGCCGAAGAAAATCGGCTGCTTTTTTTAGTACCGCTAGGGGTACCCGTGATTAGCGAGAGCGGGTCCCGAGTCAGGCCTGGCGTCGGCCGGCGTCAATCGATACTTGCCCTTTTGTCTGTCCGGCGTCAACCCGGCGTCTGTCTAGAAGCCCGGTACGATGAGTTTTTGCTCGACGGCGTCAATCGCCAACTGGTACTTGGAGTTGTACCCTGCCTTGGTCAACATATTCTTGATGTGGAACTTGACGGTATTCTCGGATATGCCAAGCTCCTCCGCAATATCTCTGTTGAGGCGTCCCTCGCACAGAAGTCTTAGGACCTCCACCTCCGTCTTCGTGAACTCGATGCTCTTGGCGCATCCGATCTCGACGGTCGGCGTGGCGTCCGGGTAGATGCTTTCCCCTTCCATCGTGCGGTCCATCAGCTCGAGCAGGCCGAGTTCTCCGTGCTCCTTGTACCAGAAGCTTTCGCATCCTGCTTCCCGCGCCTTCTCGATGAATGTCATCTCCGGAAGCGAGGTTACGATGATGATCTTGATATTCGGATGCTGCTTTTTGATCTCACCCGCAGCCGCAATTCCGTTCTCACGGTTCTCCGTATAGACATCCATCAGGATCAGATCCACAGGATTCTTCTGCGTATAGAGCACTGCTGCCTTTGCGGAAGACAGCTGCTCCACAATTTTGTATTTTTTCTCCGCCGTGGCGATCACCGTCTCAAACAGCGACTGCACGATGACGGAATCATCAACGATCAAAACCTTTATCATGATTCTTTTCCTTTGTCCCTTAAATCCCTCGGTTCAAATATCGTAAGGCATACGCCGTCCTTCTCGCTGACGGAAAGACTGCCGCCCTCCTGCTCGAGTCCGTATCTGACAGAGGAAAGACCTCCGCCCTCAGTGACAGGCCCCTTCGGCGGTGTTCCGTTGTCACGGATCGTGTAGCGTGTGCCGTCATCACCCGAGTCATCCACCCGGACATAAAGCGCATCCGCACCGGCATGCCGCTTGGCATTGATGGCCGCTTCTCGTATCGCCGCCATCACCGGATCCGATGCATTTATCACGTCCATATTATAGTCGTTCTCATCGTAAAAGTAAATCCGGATACCCAGCTGTTTCTCAATCGTAGCCAGTGCCGCACGATCCTCTTTCGGTTCTCCCTCCGTGAAAATGTCATAGAGATCCTCGATGGTTTCCTCCCATGCGGAAAGCGATCTGACGAGCTGTTCCTCCGTCGCTTCGGAATCCATGTATGTCTGTTTTGCCGTAAGCAGCATCTGGCCGAATCGCTCGTGAACACGGATTTTTACGGACAGACTCTCCTTTTCACGCTTTGTCTCCTCTGCTTGAAGCAGGGTGCGGGACAGTTTCTTCCCGGCTTGATTCAGGCTGTCGTGACGCTCTCGTATGGTATCCAGTTCCTCATAGAGCGACGTCACGTCCTGCGCGATGATCTCCGTGTAGTGCCGCCCTTCATCCGAAAGCTTCCCCGAAAAGATACGCCAGGTTTCTCCGTCAACCAGTCGCACCGCAACACCCTCCCTGTAAGGGATCACTTCCCGGATACTTCCGAAGTTGCGACGCCCGTCTTGATCAAGCAAATGTATCAGACGCACCGGATGGACGAGCGGACCTCCGAACAGTTTGTCATACAGGCGTTCCATCGATTTATTATAGAGGATCGGTTCCCCCTTCTCTCCGCAGATACAGATCCCGTTCGGAAGATTGTTAAGCGCCTCGATAACGGATGCCCTCGTGGTTCTTCTTTTGACATACCTTTTGATCACCATCGCGATCAGTATGCTCGCCCCCAAAAACAGCGTTTCCCAGACCAGCCAGACCTCGGACGGAACGCGTCCTACCAGATCGTTCACCACCGTCATCCGCCCCGATGATCCAGGTTCTGCTCCGACATCTGCAAGCGAGATCATACCCGCAAGTACCAGTACATGTGCGATCGTCAGGAGTACGACCAGCGCTATGACTATCTTCCGCTTAAAGTAAAAGAGAACTGCGATCATAACCAGTGCGGCGGCCATCGTAGCAAATCCAAGTCCCTCCACCAGACAGCGCATGGTGGTTCCGGCCAAAGCAAATTCCGTCATGCCGCACCACCTCCCTTCGTAAGGGATGTGTCCTCCTGCGGCAAATGCAAGGATATCACGATGACGTCCTCATCCGTCTCAATTTCAACCCGTCCGCCTGCTTCGTGCACGCGTCCGGCAAGGACTCTGTTCATCGAGAATTCCTCAGTATTTCCGCACGCAATCTCCGCCGTGCATACATACTGTCCCTTTCTTGCCAGCATGATCAGGTACATCCTCTGTATATCCGGCAGATACCTGTATAAGAGTTCCTCAAGAAAATCATAAAAGAGAACAGCATTCTCGATGGTAAGACCGGGCAGTTCTCCGACCGTAGCATTCACTTCGATTCCGAAATCTTTCAGATACCCGCTCATCTCCGACACACAGAGGCGCAACTCTCCGCCTGCATTGGTGGAAGGCATTTCATTGAGGATCACAAGGTTGCTTCTTCGCTTGATATAAACACCGAAAATGTTGATCAGACCGAGCAGCGACCGTTTCTCCTCCACCGAAGACGTACGCGCTTTCGCAAGCAGTTTTTTCATATGTCGGATCACGCCGCTGTTTTGCTTGATGCAGTCGTGAAACAGACGGTTCCCCTCCTTGAACTTGCTCTGTTCTTCTACGATACGGATGGTTTTCGCAAGCTCGGCATTGGTTCGGGTCAGTCTTTCATTGACCTCCATCGCCTCCTCCATCGCCTGCGTGATCTCGGCGGTATTCTCCGACCACATGACATAACCGCCCCGCAGTTCGTGCAGATAGAGGATCTCGTCTCCGATCTCCATTTCTTTTTCATTCTCGAGAAGCGCTTCAAACACCTCGGGCTCGATCGGTGTCGCTTCCTTTGACAGAAACTTTGCCTCTCCGTCCTTTTCCAAAACCTGCATATTCACGGAGGCGTTCGTAAAGCACCATTCATAGTCCGTATTCGTCGGGATGGCCCCGTAATAGATCATCATCTCTACCAGAACGCCCGTTATCGTAATATAGAAGGACGTCAGGTCCAGCATACCGCCCAGGATCTCGTGCCCTGTCACGTATCCCACCGTGTAGACAAAAACAAGCACGCCGACTGCGGCAATCATTCGCCCGCTTTTTCGTCCTGTTTTACGCTTTGCCACCACCATCATCCGGATGAGTCCGAACAGGGAAGCGCCGATGATCCATGCAAGTTCCGCATAGTATAAGGGCGCATAGGTGTACTTTCCCGATACGTTGTAGTCCTCCGCCGGGATAAAGACCAGATGATGCAGATCGTTGGTAAGCACAAGCGCAAGCAGTATTGTCGGAAGCAAAGCGAGCAGCTTGATTCCGACCGGATATGGCTTTTCGGTCACTCCCTCGAAGATCAGGAGCGCGATATACGGGATGAAGAGCATCGGAATATAGTACAGATACCACAGAAACCTGTCCCAAAAGGGCATGCGGGGAAACACGTACCAGCGCAGAGCGCGAAGCATGACGAACCCCAGGCACAGAAGAACCAGAACCACCGTCAAATACCGGGTGCGATGCCACAGGATCCTCCGCCAGCAGTTGACGCCCCAACAGGCTACGAGAAAGCTTTGGACCATAATGATCATGACGTTGCGCAGGCTTCGGAAATACCCCATCTCGATCTTACTCTGATGGAGTGCCCCCATAAACACAAACGCAAGCATCATCCATGCCGCGATTATCCAATTGGTCAATTCTCTCCTTTTCATATAAAATATGATACATTTCCCCTACGTTTGACGCAAGATTTTCTTCACTTTTTCTTTGTGGGATTTGCTACCTGTTCGGTTCGATTTCTGTTGTTTTTTATGCACATTTATTATATAATAGTGGCAGTTTCTATGAAAGGAAGGTACACTACATGAAGTTCGGTTACTTTGATGACGCAAACAAAGAATACGTCATTACTTCTCCGAAGACTCCTTATCCCTGGATCAACTATCTGGGAACACAGGATTTCTTCTCCTTAATTTCCAACACGGCAGGCGGTTATCATTTCTATAAGGATGCACGTCTTCGTCGTATTACCCGTTATCGTTACAACAACATTCCCGTAGATATGGGCGGTCGTTATTTCTATATCAATGAAGACGGCCTCATCTGGAATCCGGGATGGTCACCCGTGAAAACAACACTTGATTTCTATCAGTGCCGTCACGGTATGGGATACACCATCATCACAGGTAAGAAGAACGAACTCAAGGCAGAGGTTACCTTCTTCGTACCCCAGAATTACCACGGAGAGATCCAAAAGGTGGTATTAAAGAACGAGGGTACAACCAAGAAGTCATTCACGCTTTTTTCCTTCCTGGAGTGGTGTCTCTGGAACGCTGAGGATGATTCCACCAACTTCCAGCGTAACTTCAACACCGGTGAAGTAGAGGTAGAGGGTTCCACACTCTTCCACAAGACAGAGTACAAGGAGCGCCGTGATCACTTCGCATTCTACACCGTAAATTCCGACATTGACGGATATGACTGTGACAAAGAGAGCTTCATGGGTCTCTACAACAGCTTCTCCAATCCGGACGCTGTTGTTGCCGGCAAGTCCAACAACTCCAAGGCAGACGGCTGGTCACCCATCGCTTCTCACAGCATCAATATCGACCTTGCTCCCGGCGAGGAGAAGTCTCTTGTCTTCATCCTCGGCTATGTAGAGAACGGCAAGGACAAGTGGAACGCAGACGGTTCCATGAAGAAGGATCAGGCTTACGAGATGATCAAGCAGTTCGATACCGCTGAGAAGGTAGACGCTGCATTTGCCGAGAACAAGAAGATGTGGGATGCGCTTCTTTCCAAGTACAACGTATCCACACCCGATGAGAAGGTTGACCGTATGGTGAACATCTGGAACCAGTACCAGTGTATGGTTACCTTCAATATGTCCCGTTCCGCTTCCTATTTCGAGAGCGGTATCGGACGTGGTATGGGATTCAGAGATTCCAACCAGGATCTCCTCGGATTCGTACATCAGATCCCGGATCGCGCAAGAGAGCGTATCCTTGATCTTGCAGCTACACAGTTTGAGGACGGCGGTTGCTTCCATCAGTATCAGCCCCTCACCAAGAAAGGCAACGACACCATCGGCGGTGATTTCTCTGACGATCCTTTATGGATGATCCTTTCCACCGCAGCTTACATCAAGGAGACCGGCGATTACGGCATCCTCGATGAGAGCGTACCTTACAAGAACGATCCCGCTCTTGCACAGTCGATGATGCATCACTTAAAGCAGTCCTTCTACCACGTGGCAGAGAATGTAGGACCTCACGGACTTCCTCTCTCCATGCGTGCAGACTGGAACGACTGCCTCAACTTATCCTGCTTCTCCGATACCCCGGGTGAGAGCTTCCAGACCTACACTTCTCCGAAGTACGGCGATGACAAGTTCTCCAAGGTAGCAGAGTCTCTCTTCGTAGCTACACTCTTCACCTACGCAGGTCCCGAGTACGTAGCACTCTGCAAGAAGAAGGGTGACGAGGCCGAGGCTGCCAAGGCACAGGCTGAGATCGACAAGATGAAGAAGAACATCATGGATGCAGGTTGGGACGGAGACTGGTTCCTGCGTGCATACGATGACTTTGGCAAGAAGGTTGGTTCCAAGGAGTGCGAGGAAGGACAGATCTTCATCGAGCCCCAGGGCTTCGGTATCATGTCCGATATCGGTAAGGAAGAGGGTTACGCTGAGAAGGTACTTGACGCGGTAGAAGACAAACTCGGCTGCAAGTACGGTCTCGTACTGAACAACCCCGCATTCACCAAGTACTACATCGAGTACGGTGAGATTTCCACCTACCCCGCAGGCTACAAGGAGAACGCCGGCGTATTCTGCCACAACAATGCATGGATGATCGCAGCTGCTGCTTACGCAGGACAGGGTGATCGCGCATTCGACTGGTATTCCAGAATCGCTCCCGCCTTCCTTGAGGAGATTTCCGATCTCCACAGAACAGAGCCTTATGTATACGCACAGATGATCGCAGGTAAGGATGCAGGCCGCTCCGGTGAGGCTAAGAACTCATGGCTGACCGGTACCGCTGCTTGGAACTTCGTAGCGATTTCCCAGTATATCCTCGGTATTACACCTGATTTCGACGGACTCAAGGTTGATCCTTCCATCCCTTCCGCTTGGGACGGATTTACAGCAACACGTCAGTTCAGAGGCGATACCTACAACATCAAGATTGAGAATCCTTCCCATGTCTGCAAGGGCGTTAAGTCCATGACAGTTGATGGCAAGGAGGTATCCGGCAACGTCATCCCCGTAATCGGCGACGGCGCAGCACACGAGGTTGTAGTAACCCTCGGTTAATACCATCAAAAAGGACGATCCGAAAGGATCGTCCTTTTTGAATGCTTCTTATGATCAATAAATCGGAAGTTCTACAAACTCGTCATACGGAACCGGCTTGGAGTAGTAGTAACCCTGGAAGGAATGCACCTTGTACTTCTTCAGGTATTCTTTCATAGATTCCGTCTCAACGCCTTCCACACAGACCTCGGCCGAAAATGCATCGGCGAGAGATGAGATAAACTCTACCGTGATCTGATCTTCTACCCGGGTCTCAATGCCCTTCACAAACTCTCTTTCGATCTTCACGGTATCCACCGCAAGTTCGCGAATGATGCCAAGCGTCGAGAATCCCGTGCCGAAATCATCCAGTGCGATCTTTACGCCGTTCTCCCTGAAGGTCAGCACGATATGCTTTAAGAGCTCCATATCGATCAAACGGCAGCGCTCCGTGATCTCCAGGCAGAGGTTCTCAGCCGGAAATCCCGTCTCCGCAAGCAATTCCATCACCATATCGATAAAGCCTTCCTGCTCTAACTGTGTATAGGAGAGGTTGACGTTCATCGTGAAGTTCGGATGCTTTGCAAGCATCTCCTTACCGTCCGTCATCGCCCTTCGCAAGATCCACTCACCGAGCGAAGGAAAAAGCATATCCTGTTCCAATACGGGGATAAACCAATCCGGCGGTATCAGGCCGTAAGTAGCATCTCTCCAGCGGATCAGCGCCTCCGCGCCTTTGATCTTCTCGGTTGCAGCATCCACCACGGGCTGATAGAAAAGGGCAAATCCCTTAAAGTCCTCAGAGATACTGTTGCGGATCACATTGAGGATCTCCAGGTGCTTTTGGTTGTCATCGGACATACCGTCATCGAATCGAACCAGCGCTCCGAGCCTGCGTTTCTTGGACTCATAGTAAGCGGACTTCAGACATGCATAAGCCGTCTTGTCATTCACGGTGAAACTGTCGATTACCACATAGCCCGCGTTAAGTGCCAGGCTGACGTGATTGCCGTCCACATAAAACTCTTTGCTGACTTCTTCCTTGATCTCCTCGTAAATCTCCTGGAGCTGTCTCTCGGAGAGGCCGTGTGTGATCGCTGCGATCTTGGTTCCGTCCATACGATACACGGAGCCGAAGGAGAACAGTTTCTTCCTGATAAAACGCGCCAGCGTTTGGAAAATCCGGTTGCCGAAGCTGTATCCGTAGATGTCATTCACCTGGGAGAATCCCGTTGTGCCGATCTGGAGGATGATACCCTCGTCATGACTCCAGAACATCCCGCGAAGATCCTCAAAGAATCCGTACAGGGATCTGAGTCCCGTCACGGTATCCGTGTAATTGTGCAATCCGTGATTCTTGATGGAACCGGCAAAGTACTTCGGACGTCCGTCAGACTGTCTGATCACCACGCCCTTGCAGGTGCAGGTCACATACTCACCGTTTCTGGTTCTGGCACGATACTGCATATCGTGACCTCCGGAGGTTCCGTCAAAGATTGTCGCAATGCTGTGATTGTAATTCTCCCTGTCGTCCGGATGCACATGCTCTTCCCAGATCGCACCCGCGCCCTCCATATACTCGTTCGGAAGATCAAAATAATCCACGGCACTCTTGGACCAGCGCGAATAGTCATCGTCCATATCACAGACGTAGACATACGCTCCTTCCGAAACCGTGGAAAACGCATTGAACAATTCATCTAGTTTTGTCTTTGATTCTTCATTCATATAGTTCCCCCGCCCAATTCATCTTCCTATATTATACTCCGATTTTAGGCCTGTGGAAAGCATTATTTCCAAATCCGCAATTCATTTGACAGGCTTTTTAGCGTCAAAGATGGAGAATAAAAAACGACCCGTGAGAACATCTCACAGGTCGCTTTTGTACGGAGAAGAAGATTACTTCTTCTTAGCCTTCTTGGGCTTGGAGTTTACAAGCTCCTTAAGGGCCTTACCGGGCTTGAACTTAGGCACTGCAGCTGCCTTGATCTTGATAGCCTCTCCAGTCTGGGGATTTCTGGCTGTTCTAGCCTTTCTCTCGGTTGTCTCGAAGGTACCGAAGCCGATCAGCTGAACCTTCTCCTTCTTCTGCATCTCAGCAGATACAACGTTGATAAATGATTTTACTGCAGCCTCAGAATCCTTCTTGGAAAGACCTGTCTCTTCAGCGATAGCTGCTACAAGCTCTGTCTTGTTCATGTTCTTTCTCCTTTTTGAAAAGATAATCTTTCGGTTCCCCGATACATCATATTATACTTGCTTTATCGCTATATTTCAACCTTTATATGCATATTTATGGGCTTTTTCGGCTTATGATTGCAAGATTTTACGACATCAACTATAATGGAAGCTAGACGTAAAGAAACACCCATTTCAGGGAGGGATTTATTCCATGAAAATCAACCCGAAAAAAGCCATGATGATCGGCCTCGCATCCTCCGTGCTCTTTGCGGCGGCCGGCTGCAAGGACAAGGCAAGTACCGACGCCACAACAGCCACTACAACCGTCGAGCAAAACTCTCCCGCCGTAGTATACGGCCCGCCGGAGTTTTTCACCGAAGAGGATGTAACCACAGAAGAAGCAACCGAAACCACGGAGGCGCCTTCCGTCAACCAAAACAAGAACGAAGACGTATACGGTCCGCCCGAGGATATGCCCTGATCACATGCAATTGACCAAAGAAGAGATTAAAATCAAAAACCTTCATACGCTTGCGGATCACAGAGACAAGCTGCGGAAGTCACCCGAACTTCGGCAGCTTTTTCTGGAGCTTACGCTTGCATGCAACGAGGCGTGTTTTCACTGCGGAAGCCGCTGCATGCCCGGAAAGCCCGACGGACTCCCCGTCGAAACGCTCGAAGCCTTCATGGAAGATATCAAAGACGAATTCGGCACCGCCCCCTACATCGCCATCACCGGCGGAGAGCCGCTCCTGTATCCGGATTTCTTCCGACTGACCGCTTTCATCCGGGACCTCGGCTTTCACTGGGGTATGACTTCCAATGCCACCCTGATCACACCCGAAGTTGCCCAAAAACTTGCCGACACCGGGATGCGCACCATCTCCGTAAGCATCGACGGCCTTCCGGAAACTCATGATCGATACAGAGGATTCCCCGGCGGCTACGAGAAAGCGATGGCCGGCATCCAAAATCTGATCGATGTCGATGCATTTTCTTCCATTATGGTCACCACCGTAGTCAACCATGAGAACATCAGCGAGCTTGACGCACTCTTCGACATCTTTTCCGATGTGGATATCAACGAGTGGCGTCTCACCGGCTTAGAGCCCATCGGCAGAGCCTTAGAACACCCGGAGATGCTTCTTACCACGGAAGACAACCGTCGCCTTCTTGATTTCATCAAAGCAAAGCGTGAGCAAAAGATCCCCGTCACTTATTCCTGCTGCCATTTTCTCGGACTCGACTACGAAGCAGAAGTGAGAGATTGGTACTTTCTGTGCAACGCAGGTATATACGTGGCCGGGATCACGGAAGCCGGTGATATCACAGCCTGCCTCGATATTCCGCGCAACAAAAAAACTGTCCTGGGCAATATCACCCGGGACAGCTTTACAGATGTCTGGAATCATGGATTTGAGATCTTTCGAACACCGCTTTCCGCGCGCAACACAAGGTGCGCCACATGCCCGCAGGTCCGCTTCTGTGAAGGCGGTTCCTATCACAGCTGGGACTATGAAACCGATGAACCGAAGGTCTGCTTTCTCGGCGAACTCTTCTAGCCGTGATAAACACTCACCGTGTTTCGTCCGCTCTCCTTGGAGTAGTAGAGCGCCTTATCGGCCATGCCGATCACATCATCAAGTGTTACATCAGGCTCAAGTCTTCCAAGATCTGCCAATCCTGCACTGACGGTCATTCTGTACTGACCGTCTATTTTAATTTCTGAAATCTTCTTACATAAGGACAGCATGGCTTCCTTCGCTTCCTCGGCAGGAAGAAAGATCACGCCCACAAACTCGTCTCCGCCCCATCTGCAGACGGAATACTTGTCGAGCAGAAGCTCGAGGATCTCCTTGCCGAGCATGGAGAGCGCATGATCACCGGAAATATGTCCGTAACTGTCGTTGATATTCTTGAAGTGGTCTACATCAAGCACAAACAGGCACGCGGAACCGAGCGCATTCTCGGAACGCTTCTGGGCAAACCAGCCGCGAAATACCTCTCGCGTGGAAACGCCGGTCAGGTCATCCTGCGCAGCTGAGATCAAAGAACGAAAGACACTGCTTCGCTCTTCGGTAAATGCACAGTTAAATACCACGCCTTCTTCCTCGCGATTCCCCTTCTTCACGGAGATACACAATCTGTCTCCGTCTTTTAATGCCACGGTCTGTCCGGGCGCAACGAATTCACCGTTTAAGAATGTGCCGTTGGTCGTCTGCTCTGCCGTATAATTGGCGCCTTCTTCCGTCACCTCGAAGTATCCGTGGTGTCTTGAAACAAAGGGGCTCGCAATGGCAATATCTGGCATACTGCCGGCTGTTGCACGTCCCAAAGTCTGCTTGCCGGACAGATCAAACTCATCAATCCTCATATCGAGGGATACATATAGCTTTCGAACTCTGTGAGGATGCGGCTTTTTGCCGATCAACTCACAGGTCTCTTCTGCAACCAGAATCACTGTTTCATCCATAATTATACCGCCTCTTAATTATAATTAAACCTAAATGTATTGTACTTCATTTCAGGTCTTTCTTCAATCCCTCTTTCAGCGCAAACATACCCCTTTGTCCTGTCTCAATCCGAGGTATCACGGTCCAGCGTAATCTCAATCTGATAGCCCGGATACGCAACCTGCACCATCTCACGAACGCCCCGGAGAACCGCCTCCGCATCCGGCGCATCAAAGTCTACGATCACGTCGAATACGATGCGCATCTCCTCCTTATCGAGGAAAAACCCGTGCATCTGAAGCACGTATTCCTTCTCGCTGATCATCTGTCGAATACGCTGTTCCGCCTGCACGACATCGTTGTCGGATGAATTCTTGGCATAGATACTGACTCCGGCCAGCACCACGCCGAATTTTTCGTAAATCTTACGCTGTACCCGTCTGGTTAAGGCATCGATCTTCTCTGCCGTATAATCGTGGGGAATCTCAATGTGTACGGAGCCGATCATGCGGTTCGGACCGTAATCGTGAAGCACCAGGTCGTATGCACCGTAAATGTCGTCGCTGCACGCGCAGATTTCCTGCTTCAGGGACTTTGCAAGCTCCATCTCGACACGTTTGCCGAGGATGTTGCTGATGGCTTCGTTGATCATCTCGTAACCGGATTTGATAATGATAAGAGAGATGACAGCGCCGAGCCACGCCTCAAGGCTTATGTGGAAAAAGACGAAGATGAGCGCCGCCACCAAGGTTGACGCGGAGATCACCGAGTCAAGCAGCGCATCCTGTCCGGATGCGATCAGGGTGTGGGCATTGAGCTGCTTTCCGGTTTTTTTCACGTAAAGTCCGAGCAGAATCTTCACCGCAACGGCAACCGCTATGATGACAAGACCGACAGGCTTGTAGTCCGGCGTACGGGGCTCCGCGATCTTTTTGACCGACTCGATCAGGGATGCGATACCGGCGTAGGAAACCAAAACCGCGATAACAATCGTCGACAGATACTCTGCCCTGCCGTGTCCCAAGGGGTGGTCCTTATCCGGTTCCTTGCTTGCAAGCTTCGTTCCGATAATGGTGATCACGGAAGAAAGAACGTCGCTTAAGTTGTTCACGGCGTCAAGGACGATGGCGATGGAATTCGACAAAAGTCCGATCAATGCCTTGAAAGACGCGAGAAATACATTCGCGATGATGCCTATGATACTTGTTCTGATTATAATTCGATCTCTGTCCATACGATGTCTCCGAATATTAAGAAAGCGCCACCATCAATGGTGGCGCTTACATCATCTAGCAGTGAGAAGATTATTCCTCGATGCCGTTATCCTTGAGGTACTTGATAACATCCTCAACGGTTGAGATGTTTGCTACGTCGTCGGAAGGAATCTCGCAATTGTACTCCTCCTCGATAGCCATAACAAGCTCATAAAGATCAAGGGAGTCAGCGCCGAGATCGTCCTTGAAGGATGTAGATAACTCGATATCTGCTGCATCTACGGAAAGCTGCTCTGAAATAATGTCTCTCAACTTTTCAAACATGTGATTAATCTCCTTTTGATTCATTGTGTGTTGCTTTTGTTCAATATACAACAGCGGTTTCTATCTGTCAAGGGAATATTCTCAGTGTACGCCGTCGATCTCTGCCTTCGCTTTCTTACCATCGGCAAGCAGCGCACGAAGCCGCTCTGCATCGCGCTTCTCGATGGCATCACGGTACTCCTGCATGGAACCGATGAAGGAGTCAAGTTCAAACAAAAGGGCATCACGGTTTTCCAGAAACAGTTCCGTCCACATATCCTCGTTCAGCCAGGCCACACGGGTTAAATCCTTGTAGCTTCCCGCCGAGAATCCGTCGTGATTCTTCGCCGTAGGGCTTTTCACATATGCGTTGGATACAACATGTGCCATCTGGGATGTGAATGCGATCATGGCGTCATGGCGTTTTGCATCGCAGACGGTAAATTTACCGAAGTGCAGGGGATCCAACAGTTTCTTGGCACGCTCGATGATAGCCGTGTCCGAAAGATCCTCCGGAACAAGTACCATGGACGCTCCGTTGTAGAGATTCGACGTGCTGTAATCATAGCCGGAGAAATGGCGACCGGCCATCGGGTGTCCTCCCAGGAAGGTAAATCCCATCTCATGGGACAGCTTGTAGCACTCCTCACACACCAGTCCCTTGATACCGCAGCAGTCAATCACCAGCGGCTTCTTGCCGATATGCGGTCCCATCTTCTTTAAATACTCTATGGAAGCCTCAGGATACAGACAAACGAAGATGATATCACAGGAAGAGATATTCTTCTCGGTCAGCGCTTCATCCACGACCTGCTCCGCCATGGCTTTCTCTAAGGTTTCTTTGCTTCTGTTGTAAGCGAGACAATGGTGCTCGTCGTACATGCTGTACGCCTTTGCGATCGAGCCACCGATCAGTCCCAATCCGACGATTCCGACGATCATGATAGTTACCTGCCGTTTCTTTCTATATTATGAATGCAATTATATGCGGATGAAAGTTGCTTGTCAATCATGTGAGAGAATACCGTTTTCCGTTGAAAAACAAGGGCTCGAAAAAAACTTTTCAAAAAAAGAAAAAAGTACTTGCATTTCATGAACGCATGTTATATAATTGCGTTTGTGTTCGTGAGAACGCGGAAGTGAATACGGGCCACTAGCTCATTTGGTAGAGCACCTGACTCTTAATCAGGGTGTGCGGGGTTCGAGCCCCCGGTGGCCCACTTACGAAGCATCGGTCTTGCAGCTTGACTGCGGGGTTGGTGCTTTTTCTTTACGTCCATCCCAAAGTATGATATGATAGGATTGGTTTTTTGCTGAAACCAAGTAGATGTTTAAAGAGGAGGTAACTATATGAATTGTACGGTTTGCGGAAGTGTCATTCCGGACGGACAGACCAACTGTCCCGTATGTGGCGCGCCGATTCAGGCAGCAGCGCCCCAGCAGCCGATGGGAGGAGTTGCACCTATGCAGCAGCCGGTTGCTCCCCAGCCGATCCAGCCGGGTCAGCCGATAGGAGGTCCCCAGCCGATCCAGCCGGGTCAGCCGATGGGAGGCCCTCAGCCGATGCAGCCCCAGCAGCCTGTATACGGACAGCCGATGCAGCCCCAGCAGCCGATGGGTGGTTATGCAATGCCTGCAGCTATGGGCACAGGCAAGATCGGAATTTCCGACATCATTGTGCTTGTCGGCGCATTTTTCCTTTTGCTTTCACCTTTTATGAGCTGGTGTACTGTCAGCGCATTCGGTATGAAGGTATCTGAGAATCTTTGGAAGATGGGTGGCGGCCTCTATGTCCTTTCCAGTCTGATCTTCCTGGTAGTTGCAGCAGCACTCGCTCTGATGAGACTTGCGAACTTCATCCCCGCTTTACAGCCTGTAAAGCAGCTTCTTGCCAAGGTTCCCGTACCCGATCTTGTGGTACCCGGCGTGGCATTTCTGTTCCATCTGATCAGCTTCCTTGCGATCAAGGGCGAGATCAGCAAGAACTCTCTTGGCGGACTCGCACATATGGGCGCAGGCTGGTTGATCGGTCTTTTAGCCATCATCGTTGCTATCTGCCCTGCAGTACTTAAGCTGGTCGGCATCAACTTAGACGAGAAGATTAAACTCTAAAGATTCTTAGGGGGAATTCGATGATTTGCAATAATTGCGGCAAGGAAGTCGAAGACGGACTTCAATATTGCCCGGAATGCAGTGCTCCCTTAGAGGAGCCTGTGGTCTTAAGCAAAGATCAGATCAAGACCAAAAAAGTCCGCTACACGAATGCACTCGGTCAAACGCCCGAGGAAGCAGCCGCGGCAGCGGAAGACAGACGTCTGATCGGTCCCTTCATAGACATCCCGGGATACGTCAAAAAGCTTTCGTCCAGACCGGATTATATTCTGGCACTGGTCGGGGCGATGCTTGTATACCTGTCACCTTTCATCCGATGGATCTATTCCTCGGTACTCGAAAAGAAAGGCAATCTCTTTGAGATCGGTATGAACGGCTCCAAGCTTCCTTTGGACAGTAAGATCGAGGCCCTGGGTATCAAGTGGGCCATACCGGCGGCAATCCTGGTACTTATCGGAGCATTCTTCATGCTGTGCCTATCGGCATCGGCAGAGATCAAGCCGCTTCGAAAGTTCGAAGGCAACATCGTCGTGAAGCTGATCCCCTGGATCATACTCGCAGTGATTCTCTTCCTTCTGTTCAAGAACGAGAGTTACGCAACCGCCTGCAGAACGCACGGAGAATTCGCGAAGAATTCAGCCGGTGCCAGAGGCGGACGTGGCGAAGGGTTCTATATGTATCTGATCGGACTCATCACATACGCCATCTCTATTCCGATGGCACGTCGCCACGAGCGATAAAGCAAGGCATCAAAAAAGCTGCCCGCAATGCGGACAGCTTTTTTAGTGGTTCTTATTTCTTTTTGAAGTACATCGTAACGCCGTTGGCTTCAAGTGAAATTGTCTTGGTAGACTTGTCATAAGTTCCTTCCATCTCTTCACTTCCGTCGATGAAAGTAACCTTGTCACCCTTGAAACGGATCTTTGCGCTACCGGAACCTGTGTAACCAAGTGCATCTGCATCAAGTGTACACTTACCGAAGGAAACCTTCAGTGTCATGTTGAGGGACTGACCAGCCATAGACTCAAGGTCGGCAGCTGAGTAAGTCTCACCGTACATGGATGCGGAATCAAACTGATATGTTCCGTTGTATTTCCAGCCAAGTACGAACCAGCATACTGCAAATGCGATTGCAAGTACGGCAACGATGCCGGCGATGATACCAACAGTTGCTCCTGCGCCGCCCTTCTTAGCTGTTACGGTAGATGTGTTAACGGGTGCCTGATTAAAAAGTGCATTGTTTACGCTGTTTGTAGCGGGTGCAAGCGCTGCGCCACAGATCGGGCATACCGCTGTTCCATCAGGTAAATCTGCTCCACAAGTAGGACAATTCATGTGTTTTTCTCCTCTCTTTTGATTTACATCGTGAATTGACAACATGTATAGAGGGATTTTACCACATTTAGGGCGGAAAATCCACCTTTTTATAATTTAGTTATGTTTTTTTTCTCTGATCTCCTCGGTGATCATTTCAATAAATGCATCCAAGGACATGGATCCGAGGTCTCCGTCGTCACCTCTTCCGCGGACGGATACATTGCCTTCCGTTGCTTCCTTCTCGCCCACGATCAGCATGTAGGGAAGCTTGTTCATGCGAGCCTCACGGATCTTGTATCCGATCTTCTCGGAACGGGAATCCACCTCAACCTTGATGTCATGCTTACGAAGCTCCTTTCTAAGGGTCTCGGCATAATCAAGATACTTATCGGAGATGGGAAGGATACGAACCTGCTCGGGCATCAGCCAGGTAGGAAGCGCACCGTTGTAGTGTTCGATCAGCCATGCAAGTGTACGCTCGTAGCATCCCATGGAAGTTCTGTGGATGATGTAGGGACGCTTCTTCTCGCCGTTGGCATCGATGTAGTACATATCGTAGCGCTCGGCTAAGAACATGTCGAGCTGAATGGTGATCATGGTATCTTCCTTGCCGTACACATTCTTTGCCTGGATATCAAGCTTCGGTCCGTAGAAAGCAGCTTCGCCGGCTACCTCCGTGTAATCCAGTCCGATATCGTCGAGGATTTCTCTCATGGCATTCTGCACGTGATCCCAGTCCTCTGCGGTACCGAGGTACTTGCCCGGATTCTCGGGATCCCACTTACTCATACGGTAGGTCACCTCGTTCTCAAGGCCCAGAGTTGTAAGACAGTACTTTGCAAGCTTCACGCAGTTCTTGAACTCATCGGCAATCTGCTCGGGTGTACAAATCAGATGTCCCTCGGAGATGGTAAACTGTCTGACACGTGTCAGTCCGTGCATCTCGCCGGAATCCTCGTTTCTGAAGAGTGTGGAGGTCTCACCCATACGATAGGGAAGATCCCTGTAGCTGTGCTGCTTTGCCTTATAGACAAAGTACTGGAAGGGACATGTCATGGGACGGAGCGCCATAACCTCGCGGCCGTCCTTGTCGGCATATACATGCTCCTGCGCATTCTTCATAGCTATGTCTGTATCGTTGTAGAGCTTCTGGTCTTCCTTGGCGTCCTCCTCGCTCATCAGGTCATCGTTTAATACAAACATGCCGTCCTTGTAGTGGAACCAGTGATCGGAAAGCTTGTACAGATTGGACTTTGCCATCAGCGGCGTTCTGGTACGCACGTATCCCCACTCGTAATCCTCCAGGTCCTCGATCCAGCGCTGGAGGGTCTGGATGATCTTGGTACCCTTCGGCATGAAGAGCGGAAGTCCCTGTCCGATCACGTCTACTGTGGTAAACAGTTCCATATCACGGCCGAGCTTGTTGTGATCTCTTTGCTTGATGGTCTCTAAGTAAGCAAGACGCTCCTCTAAGTCCGCCTTCTTGGTGTATGCGGTTCCGTAGATACGCGTCAGTGTTTCTCTGTTGGCATCACCTCTCCAGTAAGCTGCGGAAGAGGATGTCAGTTTGAAGAATTTGACCGTCTTGGTGTGCATCAGGTGCGGTCCGGCACAGAGATCCGTAAAATCGCCCTGTGTGTAGAAGGACAGCTCTGCATCCTCGGGCAGATCGTTGATCAGCTCCACCTTGTAGGTCTCACCCTTCTCCTCCATCAACTTAATAGCCTCCGGGCGGGAGAGTGTGAAACGCTCCACGGGATCACCCTGCTTTACGATCTTCTTCATCTCTGCCTCGATCTTATCAAGCTCATCTCTTCCGAGAGAGGGCATATCAAAGTCGTAGTAGAATCCGTTGTCGATGGCCGGTCCGATGGTACATTTTGCATCCGGATACAGGTGCTTCACCGCCTGTGCGAGCACGTGAGCCGTGGTATGCCAGAAAGCCTTCTTTCCTTCGGGGTCATCGAAGGTTAAGATGTTTAAAGTGGCGTCGGAATCAATCACCGTGCGCAGGTCGACAACCTCGCCGTTCACCTCCGCAACACATGCAACGCGCGCAAGACCTTCGCTGATATCCTTTGCGATATCGATGGCTGACATCGGTGCATCATAAGATTTTGTAGATCCGTCTTTTAATGTAATGATCATGATAATTCTCCCTTCTTAGAATAAAAAACCCGGCGTACATAACGTACGCCGGGGACGATTGCTCGCGGTTCCACCCCGGTTCCCCATCCAAGCGGCGGGGCACCTTGATTTGACTGTATCGTAGTCCTACGGCCGACTCATCGCCGGCGGCTCGGAGGTGGTCTTCGGATCGTCGTATCCTGACATACTCTCAGCAAATGTATGTCTCTCTGTAGGTCGTCTCGATCTTACTCTTCTCGTCACAGCCTTCTATGATCTTAGATTGTATTGTAGTTAGCAGTGTGTTATTTGTCAAGTAGGAAAAGTAACAGGTTATTTCTTATACTTATAAGAAATCTTTTTTCCATGGTGAAAGGCAGCAAAGCCGGCGCCGGCCGCAGCAGCACCTGCCAGCATCGCGATCCATAACCACAGAATACTTATTTCTTCATGGTTATCAGCCGGCAGCTCAGCTAACGGGATTTCATTGTCTTTTATTTTTTTAATCGTTTGTTGTTCTATTTTTTTCTCTTCCTTGACCGCACTATCCTTTTTCTCTTCTTTGCGGACACCAGCTACGCCGGTGTTTTGTCTATCGGTCCTTACTCCGGCGACGCCGGCCCGGGCCTGGTAGTCATATCCTGTGCTTGCATAACCTCCCGCCGGTACTATAGTCGGATCTGTCACATCTGCAGGTCTACCCGCAGGACTGTTATCTTCGTCAGCAATCGCTTTTTCCGCTTTTTGAATCAGTTCGTCTGTCTCCTTCTGCACTTCCTCGATATCCGCCAGACCTTTGTCCATATCCTGAAGCTGCTCTTTGGCATCTTTGATGATTTCCTTTTTTTCGTCGTCGACAACCTCATTATACAGAGGGATCTCCGAATTCTGCAGGTCTGCCTGTGCCGTTTCAAGTTCTCTTGATACCGCCGGACAGTCTTGGTCAAGTCCGGATGCAACCGCATCCGACAACTGGTTGTAAATCTCCGCATTGGGGGATCCTGCAGTTGCATATGCTTGTGCAGCATCATCCGCTGCCTGGGCTGCGTTTACGGCTTCCTCCGCCGCCTGAATTGCCGCCTGATCGCCCGAGTCATTTGCGGCAGTAAGGTCTGTCCTTGCCTGTTCAAGCGCGGCTGCAGTCGCGGCTGCATCCTGCGTGGGAGCTGCCTGTGCAGCTGCTACGCTATCAGAGAGATCCTGCATATTCCCACTCAGCTCGCGATACGATCCCCATCCGGCGTCAATCGCCTGATCAGCTTCCTGTCTTTTTTCGACTGCCTCGTCGGACGCTTTCTCAAAGGCATCTGATTTCTCAACCAGGTTTCTTGTTTCTGCTGTGGCTTTTCTATACTGATCCTTACATTCATCAATATCGCCTGTTTTGGCTTTTATTGTGCTCAAATCAATAGTGACTTCTTTGCCTGATATTGATTTCGATTGCGAACCACCTCCTGAATACTCATTCAGTACGGCTTCGTACGACGCTTTTGCCGCTTCATACTGCTCCCTGGCAGTTTTTTTTGCATCAGCAAGTATAGCCCTCGCAGGGCTTAGCTCAATTTTTATTGCTTTCCCTTCGATCAGGGGCTTAAATTCAGCATACTTTGCCTGTGCTGCTTCGGCAGCCGCCGCCGCGGCAGAGCCTGCTAATACTACTTTGTTGATATCACGATTCACATTTCCGGCGGAAAGATTCACTGCATCCACTCCGGCATTAATCTGTGATATCGACGCTTTCTCCCTCGCCGATATAACAGTAGGAGCAATGCTCGGTTTAATTTGTATTGCTTTCACGCTCCCATCTTTACTAAGTGTTGCATGCGCATGAAAAGGCACACTGCTCATGCACAAAACTGCGGCAATCCCCACAGCCATCGCTTTGATTCGTCTTGCGTTCTCCTTTGTTTTTTTCATGGTACCCCTCCTTTGAATGTAAAAACCCGCACACATGATCCGTACAGACAACCGTCTTTCATGTCATCAATTACAGGCTCAGTGTTGCGGGCGTTCCGTGTCTATATTAGCTTTGGGTCACTTTTGAGTAACCATACAATGATATCACAAGTATTATGATTATGCAAGAACTTTTTTACGGATGTGTTTTCACCATACAGATCGGATTCCCCATCGATGAAAACCGTTCCTCATATTCGGTCATAACATTGCCCTCTGCATACGCAGAGTGATGCAGATCGTAGGTCACAATGTCCTTCTTCCAGCCGGCCGCTTCTATCTCCTCTACGGAAAAATCAAAGAGATCACGGTTGTCCGTCTTGAAGGTCACTCCGCCGTCTGCCGCAAGGATATTTCCGTAGCGGGCAAGAAACTGTCGGGACGTCAGTCTGCGCTTGGCATGACGATCCTTCGGCCAGGGGTCGGAAAAATTCAGATAGATATAGCCGACCTCGCCGGGTGCAAAGACCTCCTCGATGCCCTCTGCCTCCATGCGGATGAACTTGACATTCGGAAGCGCTTCCTCCGTCTGCTTTTCGATGGCGCGCACAAGCACGCTGGAATACTTTTCGATCCCGACATAATTGATCTCGGGATGAAGCCGCGCCATATCCATGATAAAGCGTCCCTTGCCCATACCGATCTCGATGTGGATCGGGTTGTCGTTCCCGAATATCTCCTTCCACGTACCCTTTCTCGTTGTCTCGTCGTGGATCACGTATTCGTTTTGTGCGATCGTCTCTCTCGATCCCTTTACATTTCTGAGTCTCACAGACTTTCTCCTTTGCCTGAAACATTGCTTAGAAGTATATCATTTCCTTGAATTTATTGCAAATACCGCTTATAATCTAACGTATGAGAAAATCGATTTCCTACATTATAATATGTGTTTTTCTAATCATGTGTATCGCATCCCCGGCCCCCACCGTTCACGCAAGTGCGGTTACCGCCTCATCCACCGATGCGGCAGGCAACCGTCCTCCCGAGATCAACGCCAAATCGGCCATCGTCATGGACGCAAAGACCGGACAGGTTCTCTACGAGAAGGATGCACACAGTCGATATTATCCCGCAAGCATCACCAAAATCATGACCTGCTATCTGGCTCTTACGAAGGGCAATCTTGACTCCGTGATCACCATGTCGGACCAGGCCATCTGGGGCATCCCCCGTGACAGTTCTCACATCGCTTTGGATGTCGGCGAGCAGATCACGCTGCGCGATGCGCTCTATGCGGTTATGATGGTTTCCGCGAACGAAGCCGCCTGGGCGGTTGCCGAGGAGATCAGCGGATCCGTGTCCGCCTTCGCCGATCTGATGAATGAAACAGCTGCGTCCCTCGGATGTGAGAACACCCACTTTGTAAACGCGAACGGACTTCACGACGAGAATCACTACACCACGGCGTACGATATGGCTTTAATCACCAAAAAGGCGCTCGAGAATGACACCTTCCGTGAGATCACCGCTGCCACCTACTACGAGATCCCGCCCACCAACCTAAACGACGAGACCCGTTATCTGTGGCAGGACAACAAACTGATCCTCGAGGATTCCGAGTACTACTATCCCGCCTGCGAGGGCGGCAAGGCCGGTTTTACCGATGAGGCCCAGGGCACCCATGTGGCATGGGCGAAAGTCGGAGACACCGAGTTGATCTGCGTTATCCTGTACGCCAAGCCGGGACTTTCCAAGTACCCTGATATCGAAGCTCTCTTTGACTACTGCTTTGACAACTACACCTATCAGCAGCCCTTCGCCGGCTTCACGTTTGACGGAGAGATGCTGACCACAGCTTCCAATTTCCTGTGCGACCATTACAACTGTCAAAACGCCGGTTACATGCACTTGGAGATTGACACGGAGGCGTCGGCGCTCTTTCCCTCCGACATCGACATCAAGGCCCTGACCTATCAGTTTACTCCGTCTGCCGAGCGGCTTGACGAGAACATCATCGGAACACTGGCCGCTTCCTACAACGGCCTTACCGTAGATACACAACCTGTTACCTACAGCGGTTTTATCAAGTCCAACGATCCCGCCGCCATCGAGGAGGCCGAGAAGGACGGAACCATCAACCCCGCATACAATGCCTCCAAGAAGAAAGCTCCGTGGGGGCTCATCATTGGCGGTGTCATCATCGTCATCGGAGGCACTTTTGTCTATGCCAGATATCGCTATGTTCAGGAAGTAAGGCGGAGACGCCGTCTTGCTGCAAGGAGGAGAAACCATGAGCGTACAAGATAAACTCGACATCGTCAAACAGGCGAATCGTGAAATGCTCGATTACTTCAACCGGGCGTTCCTGAATCAGTTGGAAGACATCCAGTCCATCAAGACACAGATCTTCGAGATTGACATCAAGATGGATGAATTAAAAAAGACCAAGGAACTCTACACCTTTAAGACGAACTCCAGAAAGAGTGTCTTTTCTCCCTTCATCAGTGACGGGTCGGACACGGAGCGCGGCAAGATCATCAATGAACAGATGCAGGATCTGACCGGCGTCCGAGAGTCTCTGATCATGAAGATCCGCAGTATGGAGATCCGGCTTTCCGAACTGAAGAACCGGCTTTCCACCCTGAATGAAGCAAGCGATGCGATTTCCTCACTCTCATCTACAGACCTTGCCGAAGCCGGCGAGCATGAAGAGGACGAGGGATTCACCTTTATCGACGAGGAACCGGATACCACGGATGTCGTTCGTCACGGATACAACATCCTGATGCAGGACGCCTTCGACAAGGCCGTGACGTCTACTTTGTTAGACAAGCATGTCAAGGATTCCGTCACAGCCCTCGGCAACAAACTCGATATGATCCAGTACCTGCTGGGTACGGATGTGAATCGCGCACGCGTAACCCTGAAGGAATTGCGAAGCACCGAGGCACAGATCCTCGATTCCATCGACGACGTGGAGAAGCGCCTGGATTACGGCATTGACAGTTCCGGCGCACTCTCGGAGCAGATCACGGAGTTCCTGGCAGATCAGCGCGCAGCCTACCCGGATACGGATATTCGGGATCGCGTTGATTTTTCGGAACCCGGCCGCAAGCTTCATCCGATCTATACCATCAACACCATGAAGCTGCTTCGGATCTTCTTCGACAACATTTACCAGCACGCCGAAGCAAGTGAGATCCAGTTTACATTTTCTCAGACGACCAATGCCATCGAAGTAAACATCGTCGACAATGGGGTAGGCATCTCCCCTGACTATATGACCGAATCACCCTGGTACAGCAGTCTGCACAAGGCGGAAGAGATCATCTTCCTGCTCGGCGGACACCTGACGATCACCGGAGACCTGATGACGGGAACCACCGTCCGATTCGGATTTTCCATCAACGACTAAGGAGGACATTATGAAAACAAAGATTGCAAAACTCATCGCGGCACAGGTGCCCGATCTTACGGAAAGTGATATAGAAGGCCTTATGGAAATCCCGCCGAAGCCCGAGCTCGGTGACTTCGCATTTCCCTGCTTCCGCCTCGCCAAGACCATGCGCAAGGCTCCGCAGGTGATCGCATCCGAAGTTGCTGCCGCCATCGGTGATGTAGATTTTCTCTCAGAGATCAAAGTCGAGGGTGCTTACCTGAACTTCTTCGTGAAGAAGGATACCTTTGTGGAAGGTCTCGTGAAGGAGATGCTTGCGGACGATTACGGTTCCTCAAAAGAAGGCGAGGGCAAGACCATCTGCATCGACTACTCCTCACCGAACGTAGCCAAGAATTTCCATGTGGGACACCTGCGTACCACCATCATCGGAAACTCTCTTTACAAGATTCATGAGAAGCTCGGCTATCATGTCGAACGCATTAATCATATCGGCGACTGGGGCACACAGTTCGGCAAGCTGATCGTAGCTTATAAGAACTGGGGCAGCGAGGAAGCCGTGAAGAAAGAGGGCGTAGCGGAATTGATGCGCCTCTATGTCAAGTTCCACGATGAGGCAGAGAAGGATCCCTCCTTAAACGATGAGGCGCGTTCCTGGTTTGCCCGCATGGAGCAGGGCGATGAAGAAGCACTTTCCATCTGGCAGTGGTTCAAGGATATCAGCCTCGAAGAGTTCATGAAGACCTACAAGTTGCTCGGTATCGAGTTCGACCATTTTACCGGCGAGAGCTTCTACCGCAACATGACCGACGATGTGATCAAGCGCATCTCCGATGCGGGACTGCTCACCGAAAGCGACGGCGCAAAGATCGTAGACCTGTCCGCCTACGACATGGCTCCCTGCCTTATCGTAAAGAACGACGGAAGTTCCATCTACGCAACACGTGATCTTGCCGCCATCTTCTACCGCAAGGAAAACTACAACTTCACAAAGTGCCTCTATGTCACGGGCCAGGAGCAGAAGCTCCACTTCGCTCAGGTGTTCAAGGTTATCGAGCTGCTCGGCAACGAGTGGGCGCCCGAGGCCTTGGTACACATTCCCTACGGTTTGGTAAGTCTCTCCGGTGAGAAGCTTTCCACCAGAAGCGGTAATATCATCTATGCGGAGGACATCCTGCTTGAGGCCATCTCCAAGATCAAGGAGATCATCGAGGAGAAGAATCCGGATCTTCCGAACAAGGATGAGGTTGCGCGTCAGGTCGGTGTCGGTGCCGTCTTATTCAACGACCTTTATAACCAGCGAATCAAGGACGTTTCCTTCAAGTGGGACAAGCTCTTAAACTTCGCCGGCGAAACAGGTCCCTATGTACAGTACACACATGCCCGCTGCGCAAGTATCCTTCGCGGACTCGAAGGCTTTACTCCCTCGGAGGATATCGATTACTCCGTACTCACAACGCCTGCAGCCGTGGATCTCTTAAAGGAAATCTCCAGATTCCCGAAGGTGGTATCCGATGCGGCAGAGCGCTACGAGCCCTTCGTAGTCGCAAGATTTGCTGTCGATGTGGCACAGGCATTTAACAAATTCTATGATGCGGACCGCATCAACGTCGAGGATGAAAGTGTTCGAAATGCACGTGCAACCCTCGTACATATCACAAGAAAGACCATCAACGATGCCATGGCATTACTTGGTATCGAATGTCCCGATCAAATGTAATTCATCCCGGAACCATAACGGTCGGCTTTCGTGATCAGCCGGTCCGTTTCATATGAAGGAGGTGTATCTATGTTCCTTGTTTTTGATGTAGGCGGAACTTTTATCAAATATGCCTGGATGACCGGCGAAGGTGAGATCATTGAAAAAGGAAAGCACAAGACTCCCGTCGGACCGGAAAGCACGCTGGACGAATTTATGTCCATCATTGTCTCCGTTTACCAAACCTTTAAAGCAAAAGGCGAAGTAGAAGGTATCGCCATGGACCTCCCCGGTCAGATCGATGTCGAAAAAGGCCATGTGATCATCGGCGGTGCTATCTACTATATGCGGGATCTTCCTCTTGCTTCCATCATCTCCGATGCCTGCGACGGTGTAGCCGTTTCCATCGAGAATGATGCAAAGGCAGCTGCACTTGCCGAGGTTTGGATGGGAAGTGCCAAGGGCGCAAAATGCGCAGTCATCGTAGCGTTGGGAACCGGCGTCGGCGGCGGCGTTGTCATTGACGGCAAGGTCCACCACGGAAAAGATATGCTCGCCGGAGAATTTTCCTTCGTCCTGACACACGTGGATCGCGACAGGATTGACGATTACATCCCCATCGGCGATCACAAATCCGTGCTGACCGCCTTTGAGGACAAAGCCCCCATCGCCTCAACCTATATGGCCACCAGTTCTCTGTGTTTCCGCGCGGCCAAGCTAAAAGGTCTTGCCTACGAGGACGTGAACGGCGAACTGATCTACAAGTGGGCCAAAGACGGTGACAAAGAGATGCAGGATCTCCTGGAGGACTTCTACTATGAGATCGCTAAATTTGCCATCAACGTGTACACCATCCTCAATCCGGACATCATCCTCTTCGGAGGCGGCATCAGTGCCGAGCCGGCCTTCCTTGCGGGTGTCGATCGATACATCAAACGCCTGGTTCGAATCTCCTCCCAGATCTACGGAGACATTCGAATCGATACCTGCAAGTTCCGAAATGATTCCAATCTGCTCGGTGCGCTCTGTAACTTCAAACAGCAACACGGCATGCTTGACTAATCAGTTAGTCAGTTAGGAGGTTTCCATGATCATCACAAAACACACCCCGCTTCCGAAAGACTTTCTCTGGGGCGCGTCTACAAGCGCTTACCAGGTTGAGGGCGAGAACCTCTCCCACGGCAAGGGTCCGAGCGTACAGGACACCAAGGAAATCCCGGCCGGAACCAGCGGCTTCGAAGTCTGCGCCGATTTCTACAATCACTACGAAGAAGACATCGCTTTGATGGCAGAGATGGGATTCAAAACCTTCCGCTTCTCCATCGCGTGGACCAGAATCCTCCCCACCGGCAGAGGCGAGATCAATCAGGAGGGCATCGACTTCTACAGCAACGTGATCGATACCTGCCTCAAGTACAACATCGAACCGCTTGTCACCATGTTTCACTTTGACCTCCCGGACGCGCTTGAAAAGATGGGCGGCTGGAGCAGACGCGACATCGTGGATGACTTTGTAAACTTTGCGCGGATCCTCTTTGAAAACTACGGCAGCCGCGTGAAATACTGGCTCACCATCAATGAGCAGAATATGCTCACCCTGGTCGGTGAAGCCATCGGAACCTCTGATTTCACCGGCGTCACCAACAAGGTGAAGAAACTCTATCAGGACAATCACCACATGCTCTTGGCGCAGGCCAAGGTCATGAAGCTCTGCCACGAGATGCTCCCCGGTGCCAAGATCGGTCCCGCACCCAACATCTCCCTGATCTATCCCGCAAGCTGCAAGCCCAAGGATAATCTGGCCGCACAGAATTTCAACGCCATCCGGAACTGGCTTTACCTGGATATGGCTGTATACGGAATCTACAACAATCTGGTTTGGAAATATTTGGAAGAGCATGACGCCATCCCCGAAATCGAAGACGGCGATATGGAAATCATGAAAGCCGCAAAACCCGATTTCATCGGATTTAACTATTACAATACCTCCACCGTGGAGTGGGACGATGGAAGCGAAGACGCAGCATCCGGTAAGGTAGATCAGCAGTCCGGTGCTACCGAGAAGGGTGTCTACAAGGCCTTCCCCAATCCCAACCTCCTTCGTACGGAGTTCGGCTGGGAGATCGATCCCGACGGTTTCCGTGCGACCATCCGCGAGATCTACAGCCGTTATCACCTTCCGATGATCATCACGGAGAACGGTCTCGGGGCATACGACACGCTTACCGAAGACGGAAAGATTCACGATAACTATCGTATCGAATATCTGAGAAAACACATTGAGCAGCTGAAGATTGCAGCCGAAGAAGGCTGTGAAATGATGGGCTACTGCCCCTGGTCTGCTATCGATCTCGTATCCACGCACGAAGGCATCGTGAAACGATACGGCTTCATCTACGTGAACCGCGACGAGTTCGAACTTAAGGATATGAAGCGCTACCGCAAGGATTCCTTCTACTGGTATAAGAAGGTGATCGCAACCAACGGAGAGGATCTGACTGACTAAAGCGTTAGACACTCCGATAAAACCCAACCAAGAAACACAGACGGAAGGATGCCGACTGTGTTGCCTGGACACGCTTGCGCTAAGTCGGTAGGAATCCTGACGGATTCCCATGAAGTCGCTCAAAGCCGCGACAGGCTGTCTGCATCGCAGATGCAGACCTGATTTCGCACGCAGCGGACGCTAAGCTCGAAAGAACCTCGCTAAGCGCCGGCGGCTCCACGTTGTCCTGGCAACGCAGCCACATCCTTCCTGTTCTTTGGGCTGATTGAAAGCTTTACACTTTATCGACAAACAGGAGACGCGCACACGGGGAGCACTGTGTGAATTTGCGGAGGAAGACTTAAAGTTACTTGTATCCCGTGAGACTCAGCAAGCTGAGACATGGATGTCGAAGCAGGCGCATCTGGTCTGCATCTTTGATGCAGACAGCCCGTCGCGGCTTTGAGCGACATCAAAGGAATCCGTCAGGATTCTTTCTCAGTATGCCATGGATGGCAAACCTGCGCCGGTTGCGTACGGTGGATGCAACAAAAGCCGAAAAGGGTGCCGGACCCCCATTGGGGAGTCAGGCACCCTTTTCGACTTTGTCACCGGGATACTTAGTAACTTTGTCTTCCGGAGCTCTCACACAGGGCTTTCCGTGTGCGCGTCTCCGTCAGCGATACATAATTCTTATTTGGTTTAGATCTGCACGACACCCTGCAGCCAGATCTCGCCGCGGAAGCGGCGTCCGACCTCGGGCTCGCCCATCAGATCCTCCTGATTGATGACGACATCGATCGTCAGATAATTTGCTTCTATCAAGAGATTGTATATCTTTTCTTCCGTGAAAGAATTCTTCATCTCACGGACTTCGAGAATGTTTCCCACCACCAGATAGTGATCACACTCCACGCCGCAAGGCATAAAGCTGGTTTCCACGATCGTCAGCAGATCTTCCCTGCAGGCCCTGGTGGTAAGCAGTTCATATCGTCCGTACTCGTGGTTGATGGGGTCGTGGTACTCATGCGGATCCTCGAGATCCCCCATCCCGGGAGGTGCGAAGAAAGGTGCCGAAAGATCCGGCCCCGCGTTTCGCCCGCTCGACTTTTTGGTGCCAAGCAGCACGGTACCCTCTGTGGAAAGACCGGAAAGCTTCACGCGCGTCATCCCGCGGTTGGAATAGTTAAACCACTTGGACTTTGCGTAGTCGGCGATATTGACCACATAGAAGATGATGGTCATCCCGAGTCTTAAATCCTCACAGACACCGGCATAGGACTCCTTGTCCGTCTGCTTCTCGATGCTGATACCCTCGAACTCCATAAAGTACCGACCCTTGTAGTAAGGGAAGTAGTGCTCGATGGAGCAGGCTCCTGCCGCATCCACTTCTCCCACCAAAGAGATTCCGAGATTCTTATCAAAATCTTTCTCAAACTGAAGCATAGAGGTATCCACACTGATGGTGGTTACCTCTTTGCGACTGGGTTCACGAAGGCAGCTCTTGTATACTGGCTCAAGCTGTCTTCTGCTCTTATATTTTGAAAAACCGATGGCTCTTAAATAGCTGTGCATTTACGCTTCCAATTTATCCTTGCCACCCATGTAGGGTCTTAATACCTCAGGAATACGGACGCTGCCGTCTGCCTGCAGGTTGTTCTCCAGAAATGCGATGAGCATACGGGGCGGTGCCACAACCGTGTTGTTTAAGGTGTGTGCAAAGTACTTGCCGTCCTTGCCCTTCACGCGGATCTTCAGTCTTCTTGCCTGTGCATCTCCAAGGTTGGAACAGCTTCCGACCTCGAAGTACTTCTGCTGTCTGGGAGACCATGCCTCAACGTCGTAAGACTTCACCTTGAGATCTGCAAGATCACCGGAGCAGCACTCGATGGTACGAACGGGGATGTCCATGGAACGGAAGAGATCTACCGTGTTTCTCCACAGCTTGTGGAACCAGTCCATAGAATCCTCGGGCTTGCAGACTACGATCATCTCCTGCTTCTCGAACTGATGGATACGATAGAGTCCGCGCTCCTCGATACCGTGCGCGCCCTTCTCCTTGCGGAAGCAGGGTGAATAACTCGTCAGTGTCTGGGGAAGTGACTCCTCCGGAACCATCGTATCGATAAATTTACCGATCATGGAGTGCTCACTTGTACCGATCAGGTAGAGGTCCTCGCCCTCGATCTTGTACATCATGGCATCCATCTCGGCGAAACTCATAACGCCGTCAACTACGTTACCGCGGATCATGAAAGGAGGAACACAATAGGTGAACCCTCTGTCGATCATAAAATCTCTTGCATAGGAAATGATCGCGGAGTGGAGTCTCGCAATGTCTCCCATCAGATAATAGAAACCGTTGCCGGCAACTTTTCTTGCGCTGTCCAGATCAAGACCGGAGAGCTTCTCCATGATCTCTGTGTGATAGGGAACCTCGAAGTCGGGTACAACAGGCTCACCGAAACGCTCAAGCTCAACATTCTCGGAATCATCACGTCCGACCGGAACGGTAGGATCGATGATGTTCGGGATGGTCATCATAATGGAACGAAGCTTTTCACGAACCTCAGGCTCCTTTGCCTCAAGCTCCGCAAGGCGTGCAGCATTTTTAGCTACTTCCTTCTTCACTTCCTCTGCTTCTTCCTTCTTGCCCTGTGCCATCAGCGCACCGATCTGCTTTGCGATCTGGTTCTTCTTCGCACGAAGCTCATCAGCCTCCTGCTGTAGCTCTCTGGCTTCTTTGTCTAATGCGATAGACTCATCTACAAGCGGAAGCTTCTCATCCTGAAACTTCTTCTTGATGTTCTCCTTTACAATGTCCGGATTTTCTCGCACAAATTTGATGTCCAACATGTCTGTTTCCTCTTTTCGTCTCTGGTTTTATCTTACTATGGTTTCACGTGAATCATTTACTCCGGAAGATCTTCCTCCGTCGTTGTCAGATCCTTGATTTCTTCCTCTACGGTCTTCGCACGTTCCAGTGCTTCCTTCTCTTCATCGGAGAGTGGGATGTAGGACTCACCGTTCACGATCTCTTTCGCATAGGTGAAGCAACCCTCTCTGGAATGCATGGAATTTAATACGATTCCCGAGTTGTTTTCATTTAACAGCGTGATGACAAAGGACAACTTGCCCGCCATCTGATCAAATGCATCGTACTTCACCAACGCATACTTGTTGATGCAGGAGGACAGGTGCCCCTTCACGACGCGATGTTCTCGATTGATCCTCTTGGCATTCGCCTTTAACTGTTCCATCTCCTTGAAACGGTGACGTATGATCTTCTCAAGATCCGCACCCTTCTTACCGCTGGTAAGTGCTTCATACTTGCGGCTCATGATATTGATCTTGTAGATCAGAAACAGAACGAAAGCGATCAGCAACACAAGGAGAATCATCAGGAGTCTCACGGCCGTTGCCGGCTCCATTCCGAATATCTTCTCTTCCATGTGATCACCTCTCTAGTTCACATGGGTCAGCATCTGTGCCAGACGCTCCAACTCATCCTGCGAGTAATACTCGATCTCAATCTTTCCTTTTTGATTATTGGCTGCCTTGATGGTCGCCTTGGTACCGAGTGAGCTCTTCAGCTTCTCCTCGATCTCCTTATAAATGAAGGAAAGATCACGTTCCGTCTCAACAGGTGCAACTCGTTTCTTCCTATTAAAGAGCTTCTTGACATAGCTCTCTGTCTCACGTACCGAAAGCTGCTTATCGAAAATGTACATCGCAGTCTCGTACTGAAGCTCCGGATCCTCGATCGTGATCAGCGCACGCACATGACCTGCGGAAAGCATATCGTCAATCACCATCTGCTGTACGCGATCCGACAGTTTTAAAAGACGAAGTGCATTGGTAATGGTGGTTCTGCTCTTGGATACGCGCTCCGCCACCTCATCCTGCTTTAACGAAAACTCTTTGATCAACCTCTCATAAGCTTTCGCTTCTTCGATGGGATTTAAGTCTTCTCTTTGAATGTTCTCGATGAGCGCAATTTCGACAATCTGTCTATCGGTGTAGTCACGAATAACCACCGGCACTCTTTTCAGTCCCGCCAGCTTCGCTGCTCTCCAACGACGCTCACCGGCAATGATCTCATAATACCCCTTGCGCTTAACAACCACCAGCGGCTCGATGACGCCATGCTGCTTGATGTTATCCGCCAGTTCCTGCAACGCATCCTGATCAAAATGTGATCTCGGCTGACTCTTGTTCGGTTCCAGCTTCTGTATATCTATGGTCTGTTCAACCTCTTTGACAACTTCCTTGACCTCGGTTTTGGTCTTCGCAACTGTCTTGGGCTGATCCTTCTCTCCAGTCGGAATCAGATTATCAAGTCCTCTTCCAAGCCCTCTCTTGGGTGCCATAACTTCCTCCTTTTGGCTCTCAATCTGCAAACAATCTGTTCTTTATCACTTCATCCGCAAGTTTTCGATAACCTTCGGCGCCTGCGGATCTTCCGTCATATAAGTTGATAGGTAATCCGAAGCTGGGTGCTTCTGCAAGTCGCACATTTCTCGGGATCACCGTCTTATAAATAAACTGGTCCAGGTTGTTCTTAACGTTGTCCACAACTTCCTGAGAAAGATTCGTACGCGCATCATACATCGTGAAGACCACGCCCTCAATCTCAAGATTCCTGTTCAGTTTCTTCTTGATCAAATCGATGGTATATATCAGCTGTGATAATCCGTCCAGAGCGAAGAACTCACACTGGATCGGAACCAGTACAGTGTCTGCCGCAGTCATGGAATTGATCGTCAGCATACCAAGGGCCGGAGGACAATCTATAATAATGAAATCAAATTGCTTCCGGATACTTTTCAGGATTCCCTTTAAAATATGCTGTGGATCGTCTGTGCTGATCAGCTCGACTTCTGCTCCGGCCAGATCTCGATTCGCCGGAACGATAGAAAGGTCGATCTTCTTTTCAAAGGGACGCACGATCATGCACTCCCCAATATTGATCTCCCCGCACATGGCATGATAAATGGTTTTATCCAGGGAATTCTTGTCAATGCCGAGACCACTGGTTAAGTTTCCCTGCGGATCCATATCTACCGCAAGTACTCGCTTACCCTTCTCTGCAAGACAAGCTGCCAGGTTGATTGATGTTGTTGTTTTACCGACGCCACCCTTCTGGTTGGCTATGGCAATAATTCTTCCCATGTTCAAACCTCCATACTGCCACAACATTATAGCACTACTCGTTATCTGATTCCACACCTAAATATGGTTGCAATCCGAGCTTCGCTACAATATATTGATTTCCGCCCACGTTTTTCACAAAAACCAGCGATTTTTCATGTTTCACGTGAAACAAATTCATAAAATGTTTCACGTGAAACGTCGGATAGGAGCGATTGATGTGCGAATTGATGATGAGCAGGTTGTGAAAGTATAGAAAATGATTTCCGGATGTTTCACGTGAAACATATCGTAGCGTTGTTTCTAAAAATGATTTCCCGGTGGAAAGATCACTCGCTCCTTTTGTCAAAACTCGAAGCCGAAATTCTGTGGCTGGATGTAAACACGTTGAAGCAGTTCAAAGTGAATGGATGCTTGTGGCGTCGAATTAACTCAAAGTTTGTACAGGAGTATTTCGGGTGTTCTTCCCTGGCAGAATTCACGTTGAAATGTGTACAGAATGTTTCACGTGAAACATTGCAGGAATGTAAATGTGAGCAAGCAATTTTAATCCGGAGCAAGGCAACCGTTTAAGCAGGAGATACGCAGATCAAGTGGAGATGAGTAGAATTGGATAAGAATCGGCTGTGATTGTCTGCTTGTAATTTTCAGAACATTCGGTTCAGAACATTCGGTTCGGAACATCTGACAAGAACCAAATCCTTCGACACAAGTTTTCAACAGGCGCGAGCAATTCGATCGTCCAATCGATGTTTCACGTGAAACATATCAACATCTTTCCAACATTTTGTTGATAAATCCATCTCTCCAACAGGTTATCAACAGAGTTATCAACATTATAAACATGAATACGCGTGCAGAAATCAACATATTGTGCATAACATGTCAAGAACAACAAGATAGACGATTCTATTAAAGAAGCTCACGTGAGATGGATGGTGGATGGGGTGACGCGTGAAATCTCCAGGAGACGATCACACATCACCCCATCCACCACCCATCCCACGCCCAGCATTATTTAAGACCCCTAGCGTCCGCTGCAAGGTCCGCGTGTTTTTGCTTGTTCTATAAAGTAAGTTTCCATACGGTCTGCGTTGCAAGGACAATCTGGAGCCGCCGGCGCTTAGCGAGGTTTTTCACGAGCTTAGCGTCCGTTGCGAGCGGAAGTTAGCGCAAGCGTGTCCTGCAACACAGACCGTATGGAAACGTATATATAAACACGCACAAAAAAACCGCGACCTTGCAGTCGCGGCGCATTTCGCGTTCCCGAGGTGATTCGAACACCCGACCTACCGCTTAGGAGGCGGTCGCTCTATCCAGCTGAGCTACGGAAACATCGTTTCTCATTGTAACGGATTCCACCGCAAAAGTAAAGCACCTTTTTTCCAAGGTTTACTATTCGCCCATGCGGTGCTATAATATTGCAGTAACAATTATGAAAAGAGGGATTGCCCTATGAAGAATAAATCCGGTTCGGCACTGACCGTCAGTGCGGTTGCATTTGTTGCAGCTCTTTTGGTGGATCTCTATATGATCCTGGTGTACCCGGCAAGGCTCGAGATCATCATCGCCATCTCCCTGATCGTGATCGTTGACACCTACTTCATGGTAGATGCCATCCTTGCGAAGGTGGATGAGATTGCATCCGCGAACATCGATAAGCAAAACGAACTCACTAAAGTAGAAAAAGGAATTTACTCCGTTGCCAAGAGAGAGGAGACGGCACGCACGCAGAGCATGACCGCGCTTCTTGATCTTCTGATGGAATTAAAAGAAGAGAATTCCAAACTGTACAAGGAAATCCTTGACCAGGATAAGGTTCTCGCCAAACTGAATGTCAAAAAGGCCGAAGACAATACCACAAAGGTTGTGAACAGCAACGAGCGTGTCGCTGTTTTACTTGCGCAGATGGCTACTGCCAATGCCAAGTCACAGACCGAGGCCATTGAAATACTGAACGACATCTGCAAGGCTCTCGAGGAGCGCAACGCTATGGACAGCGAGCCCGAGAATGAGTACGCGCACTTACGCGTGATGCAGGCTAAAGCAGAGTAACAAGGACACCTATGAATTACATCGTGTTTGACCTCGAGTGGAATCAAAGCTACGGCGGTCGTGAGAATGAAAACCCACGCATGCCGTTTGAGATCATCGAAATCGGGGCCGTGAAGCTTGACGAAAAATTACATATCATCGATTCATTTTCCAGCCTGGTAAGACCCAGACTTTATAAAAAGATCCAGCCACACATTCGAACGATTCTGAATATAGACGAAAAAGAACTTCGATCTGCCCGACCTTTCGATATGGTCTGCAGAGAATTTCTGAAGTGGTGCGGGGATGACGACTACGAGTTTTGCTCGTGGGGTCCGATGGACTTGAGTTATCTTCAGAACAACATGGACTACTACTACATGAAGAAGCTGCCGACGCCTCTGAAGTATTACAACATTCAGAGCATCTACTCCGAGATGACGGAGAAGAGCAGTGCAGCCGTGAAACTTGAGAAAGCAGTGGATCACCTTCAGATTGAGAAGGACAAGCCCTTCCACTCTGCAGTGAACGACGCTTACTACACCGCACTGGTGCTGGCTTGTCTCCATCCGAAAGATCTGAAGGATCGGTACAGTTATGATACATACAACTGCCCCAAGGAGAAGAAGGATGAAATCATCTCCTACCACAAAAACTTTTTGGAACACATTTCCAGAGAGTATGAGAACAGGGCAGAGGCGGTCGAGGACAAGGATCTGACCACACTGTTTTGCTACAGATGCGGCAGAAAGACCAACAAGAAGATCAAATGGTTCGCCAATACCCCCAATTCCTACCTGTGCATCGGGAAGTGCTGGCATCACGGATTGATGACCGGCAAGCTCAGGTTTAAACAGTCCAGAGACGACAAAATCTTTGTCATCAAGACTGTGGTTCCCACAGACAAAAAAAGTGTCGAGGCCATGCGCCAAAGACAGAACGAACTCCGCCTGAAGCGGCAATGCAAGCGCCGCAACAAAAACAATTCCAAATCCGATTCCGATTCGGAGTTCGAAATAGACACATAAAAAACCCGACTTCCGTCGGGTTTTTGCTATTTCTATAAAGGATCTTTCGCCGCGGTTCCCGGTTTTCTCGGATAAGCCTTCGGCGTGGGTTTGTTTTTCTTAACAAAGACAAAGCTGCGCTTGATCTCTCCGCCGGGGAGTGTCAATCTCTCGATTCGTTCCACTGTACCGCCCAGTTTGTCTATCGCGTTAGACGCATCTTTGATTTCTTCATCGATCTCATCGGACTTGTATGCTACGAAGTATCCGCCAACCTTCACGAAGGGCAGACAGTACTCCGCAAGTACGGACATCCTTGATACCGCACGTGAAACCGCAAGATCGTAAGAATCCCTCATGCTTCGGTTTCGGCCGCCTTCCTCCGCTCGTCCGTGCACCGCCCGGATCTTCTCATCCGTCGGAAGGATTTCATCGATGACCTCCTGTAAAAAATCGATCCTCTTTCGAAGCGCATCGTACAAAGTAAGATCTATATTCGAAGCCAGGATCTTAAGCGGAAGTCCGGGAAATCCTGCGCCGCATCCGACATCGATCACGGAGAGAGGCTTGGAAAGCAAGTCCGGCATCTTCTCGCAGATTGCGATACTGTCGATAAAATGCTTCAGACACACCTCGTCCCGCTCGGTGATCGCAGTCAGGTTCATCACTTTATTCTTTTCGACCAGCATCTCATAGTAGCGCTCGTACTGTTTCATCTGCCGGTCAGACAGTTCATGACCGCTCAGGTTTTTCACATAATCGTTTAAGGCCTTCATGTCTGATCCTCCGAAGGCTGCTCCGCAGATAAGGTCGTCAGGTAAATCATCAGCACGGAGATATCAGCCGGTGATACACCACTGATACGCGATGCCTGTCCGATGGAAACCGGGCGAATCTGTGAGAGTTTTTGTCTTGCTTCCTTGCGCAGATTTGAAACTGCTTCGTAATCGATATCCTCAGGTATCTTACGCTTCTCAAGTTTCTTGAAGTGTTCTACCTGCTGCATCTGTCTGTCGATATATCCCTCATACTTGATGGTGATATTGATCTGCTCGACAACTTCGGACAGGTGCTTTTTGATCCACGATGCATCATCACTGTCTACATTATTAGACATCCTTGCGGGACGCTCCGTATCAAGCGGTGCGATTGCCTCGTAGGAAAGCTCCGGTCTCCGGATCAGTTCCGCAAGGGAGACTGCCGTCTTAAGCGGCGTGCTGTCATGCTCCTCGAGAAAAGCCTGAACATGTGCCGCACCGCCGACCATGGTGGAAGAAAGTCTTGCCACCTCATCCTCGATCAGCTTTCTCTTCTCCGTAAAATGCGCATATCGCTCCTCATCGATCAGACCGATCTCATGTCCGATCTCCGTAAGTCGAAGATCCGCATTGTCCTGACGAAGAAGCAGTCTGTACTCCGCGCGTGAAGTCATCATACGATAGGGTTCCTTCGTCTCCTTTGTAACCAGGTCGTCGATCAGTACTCCGATATATGCATCGGAACGATCCAAGATCAGAGGATCCTTGCCGAGCACCTTTCTTGCGGCGTTGATACCTGCCATCAGGCCCTGTGCACCGGCTTCCTCATAGCCGGAGCTTCCGTTGATCTGACCTGCGGAAAAAAGCCCGTCATAATTCTTAAACTCAAGACTTGCCTGCAAATTTGTGGCATCGATACAGTCGTACTCGATGGCGTATGCGTTTCGGACGATAGAAACGTGTTCCAGACCGGCCACCGTCCGGATCATCCGGTACTGTACATCCTCCGGCATGGAGGAACTCATACCACCCATATACATTTCGTCCGTAAACTCTCCCTCGGGCTCGATAAAAAGCTGGTGCCTCGTCTTATCCGGGAACTTCATAACCTTGTCCTCGATGGAAGGACAGTAGCGGGGACCCGTGCCCTCGATAAATCCGGAAAAGAGCGGAGAGCGATCGATATTCTCGCGGATGATGTCATGCGTCGTTTCGTTTGTATAGGTAAGCCAGCAGGAAATCTGCGGACGGTCGATCTCCTCAGATGTATTGGTAAAGGAAAAAGGTACGATCCTTTCATCACCCGTCTGCTCCTGCATCTTTGAAAAGTCAATGGTCTTTCTGTCAAGTCGCGCAGGTGTGCCCGTCTTAAAGCGGCGAATGTAAATCCCCGCCTCGGCCATGGAGTCGGAGAGGTGATTTGCGGCTGCGAGTCCGTTCGGACCGGTATGATTCACCACATCGCCATAGATACACCTGGCCTTTAAATAAGTTCCCGTGCAAAGCACCACCGCCTTCGCGAGGTAGGTTGCACCGGAGTAGGTTTTCACTCCGCGGATCACATTTCCTTCAAACAAAAGCTCGGATACTTCTGCCTGACGAAGCGTCAGATTCTCGGTGCGCTGCAGTGTCATGCGCATCTGCTTCGTATACTCCACCTTATCCGCCTGTGCACGAAGGGAATGTACCGCAGGACCCTTGGATACGTTGAGCATCTTGGACTGGATAAAGGTCTTGTCGATATTCTTGCCCATCTCACCGCCCAAGGCATCAATTTCCTTCACCAGGTGTCCCTTGGAACTTCCGCCGATATTCGGGTTGCAGGGCATCATTGCGACACTGTCCATGCTGACCGTAAAAAGAATGGTGGAACAGCCGAGTCGTGCACTGGCAAGCGCTGCTTCGCAGCCCGCATGTCCGGCACCGACAACCACCACGTCGTATTCTTCTGTAATGTATGCTTTTTCACTCATGCCCACCATTATACATTCTTCCCCCAAAAAAGTCTATGGGTCACGGCTTGAATAATCACAAGGGTTGCGATAAAATAGCCCGTAGATATGTAAAAGGAGTATGCCATGGATACCATCGCAGCCATCGCGACCGGTCTTACGGATTCCGGCATCGGAATCATCCGTTTAAGCGGTCCCGAAGCGATCACAATTGCAGATCGGATCTTTACGCCTGCCAACAGGGACACACGACTTGCGGACCTTCCCGGCTACCGCGCGTGTTTCGGCAGGATCATCTACGACGACACCGTTTACGATGAAGCCATCGCCCTTGTGATGCGGGCTCCCAAGACCTACACCCGTGAGGACGTTGTCGAATTAAACTGTCACGGCGGCATCTCCGTGTTAAAAAAAGTTTTGGAACTTTTGATATCTTTGGGTGTACGACCCGCAGAGCCCGGAGAATTTACCAAACGCGCCTTTTTGAACGGACGAATTGATCTGGCGCAGGCGGAATCCGTTATGGATCTGATCCATGCGAAAAACGATATGGCGATTGCTTCCTCACTGAAGCAGCTTTCCGGTGCGCTCGGTAAAACCATCCGACACCTGCGCGAAAAACTTTTATACAACATTGCCTACATCGAGTCCGCATTGGATGATCCGGAAAATTATTCCCTGGACGGATTTGACGAGAAATTAACACAGCTTGTGGATAAGTTGTCGATAAGCATCCAAAGCCTGCTTCATTCCTATGACAACGGCAGGTTGCTCACCGAGGGCATCCGCACCGTTATCGTCGGAAAACCGAACGCCGGCAAGTCCTCCGTACTCAATTTTCTGATGGGAGAGGAGCGCGCCATCGTCACGGATATCGAGGGTACGACCAGAGATACTCTGGAAGAGACCATCAACGTGGACGGCATCACGCTCTCCGTCGTTGACACCGCAGGCATCCGCGAGACAGACAATACCGTAGAAAAGATTGGTATCGAGAAAGCGCTTTCCTCCATTGAGGAAGCGGATTTAATCCTCTACATCGTTGACGGAACCAGACCTCTTGACGAAAATGACGAAGAGATCATGTCAAAGATCAAAGGCAAACCATCCATCACGCTTCTCAACAAGAACGACCAACAATTGGTTGTGGATAAATTGTCGATAAGTGAAAAGATTGATACGCATTTTTTGGAAATATCTGCTTTGGAACACCGCGGATACGAAGAATTTTCTTCCCTGCTTCGTGAAATGTTCTTCTCAAACGAAGTAAAAAGCAATTCCGAGCTGATGATCACCAGCGCCAGACACAAGGCGCTTTTATCCGAAGCGCTTTCCTCCCTCGACAGGGTGCGGGAGAGTATCAACGCCGGAATGGGAGAGGACTTCTATACCATCGATCTGATGGCTGCCTATGCCTCCCTCGGTAAAATCCTCGGTGAAGAACTTGAAGATGATCTGGTGGATAAGATTTTCTCAGAGTTCTGTATGGGCAAATAAAAAAGCGAAGGTGCAAAACCTTCGCTTTTTTATTGGAACTTAGCCTCTCTTTAAGAAGACAACGACCTTTCTGTAAGGCTCTTCGCCTTCACTTCTGGTCTCCACATAGCGGTCATTCTGAAGTGCCGAGTGGATGATTCTTCTCTCATAGGGATTCATCGGCTCTAAGGTAACGGATCTTCTGGTCTTCTTTACCTTGGAAGCGATGTTCTTGGCAAGATTCTCAAGGGTATCCTTTCTTCTTGCTCTGTAGTTCTCTGTATCGAGCTTCACTCTTACGTAAGACTCACTCTTCTTGTTCACATAGAGGCTGATCAGATACTGAAGTGCATCTAAGGTCTGTCCTCTCTTACCGATGATCACGGACATCTCCGGTCCGGATACTTCGATGTTCATTACAGACTCTGCCTCGTCAAAATCGATCTCACACTTTGCCTCGATGTGCATAGCGGAAAAGAGGTTGTTCAGATACTCATAAATATCGTCGATGAAGCTGTCCTTCTTCTTGGCCTTGATCACTGCGGGCTTGGAACCGATTCCGAGGAATCCGGATGCACCCTTGTCTACGATCTCATATTCAAGCTCGGAGCTTGCTACGCCAAGTTCAACAGCAGCAGCCGTAATGGCTTCTTCTACGGTTTTCGCTTTATACTCCTGAAATTCCATTACTTGTCTCCTCCGTCACTTCCGTTAAACTTCTGAAGGGCATTGGCTCTTGCAGCAAGGCTGCCTGCTCTGTAGGTCACGCCCTCTTCCTGCTTCTTCATGGTATTGGAAGTGTAATTCTTCAAACTTGCAACCGCAGCATCCTTGTGTACCTTCTTGGGATTCTCCTCCTCAGAGGGTCCGTATGCCGCTTCCTGCATGCGTTCCATAAATGATTTCTTTTCCGGATTTTTTCTCTTTGCACGCTTCTTTTCTGCTTTTTCCTTGCTCTTCTCAAGAATCTTGTCCATATCGGCCTTCTTGAAGTAAGCATTGATCGCAATAGATGAAAGGAAGCTTACCAGGGAACCTACGGCCCAGTACAGACCGAGACCTGCAGGTACGCTCACGCAGATAAAAAAGGAAAACAGCGGCATGATGTTCATCATCATCTTCATGGATTTCATGGTTGCCTGCTGTGTGGGATCTGCGTTGTTCGTCTGCTGAGGTGTTGCATGCATACTCAGGAACTGGAAGATCAAAGAAGCGATCGGTATCAGCAGTGCCGTCGTAAGTGCAAATCCGGGAACGGTTGTCAGGTTGATGCCGAAGAAATCGTATCTGTCGTTGATCTTCGGAACCGTTTCATTTACTGCCTGAACCAGCTGTTGATTTCCGCTGATTGCCTGCGTGAAGCTGTCCCAGGTGCTGCTTGAGAATTTTGCGAGAACATCGATGATGGTGTTCTTGTTTGCAAGATCAAAGCCCACACCTCTGAAAACCGACTCACCCTTGTGTGCGTCGTAAAATGTCTGGAACGCTTTTCCTGCGCTGTCATCTGTATAGATCACGGTTGCAACCCTGTCATACAGATTATAAATCTTGGTTACGTACGCGGGAATGTTTTGTATGATACGATAAGTTGCCATGAAGATGGGCAACTGAATGAGTCCGGTAAGACAGCCCGATGAAAGGCTGACGCCGTACTTATCCTGTATCGCCTTTGTCTCTCTTTGCTGCGCAAGCAGGGATTCCTGATCACGCTTGCCTTTGTACTTCTTTGTAACCTTGGTGATCTCCGGCTGGATGTAATTCATGATCTTCGTAGATTTGTTCTGCTTGATCATGAGAGGAAAGATCGCTATACGGACGAGGATCGTAAACAGGATGATTGTGAAACCGATGTTTACGACACCGACGCGATCCATCAGATTATAAATAAAGTCGAAGATCCAACCGAACAGTGTTGAAAGAGGCTTTACTATAATTCCGCCTTGTTTCGTTAATAACATTCGTCTCCTCCATTAGGGTACAGGGTCATATCCTCCCTTTGAGAAAGGATTACACCGAAGTATTCTCCACACGGAAAGAGCCGTACCCTTAAAGAACCCGTACTTCTCGTATGCTTCGATGGCATACTGGGAGCAGGTCGGTACGTATTTGCATGAGGGATGTCTTTTAAGAGGTGACAGATACTTTTGATAGAATCTGATCATCTTGATACATACTTTTTTCATCACTCTTTTTCCTTCTTCAGATGGTGCCGTTTCAAAAGGTCCAAAAATGCTTTTTCAATCTGCTGATACTTCGTATCTTTTGCAGCAGAACGGCCAACAATCACAATATCGTAACCGTCCTTTACTTCATCCTTATGCAATCTGTAGCTTTCTCTTACCAGTCGTGTAACCCGGTGTCTGACCACACTGTTTCCAACTTTTTTACTGACAGAGATTCCGATTCTACTGTACGATAAGTTGTTGGCACTTATGTACATCACTAAGTAATGATTGGCATACGATTCTCTGTGGGTGTAAACCCTGCCAAACTCCCTGCCGTTTTTAAGTGTTTGAATGTGTCGCATATGACTCTCCACTTAAGTTGAAAAAGAAAAGGTCACATAACCTGTGACCTACGCTGATAAGCTCTTTCTTCCCTTCGCACGTCTTGCGGCCAAAACCTTTCTTCCGTTTGCAGTGCTCATTCTCTTTCTGAAACCGTGCACCTTAGAACGCTGTCTCTTCTTGGGCTGAAATGTCATCTTCATAATGGAAGTCCTCCTTTCTTCGAATCATTTTTCGCTGCGGATCCTTAAATCATGCAGACCCACGACAATTAGTTATTATATTGAAAAACACTGCTTCCGTCAAGCAATTCTTTTCTTCTTATTATATAGTTATCAACATTTTTAGGCGTTTACAGTAAATACTTTACATAATGTTATCCACAAATTGTTATTAACCTGTCGATAACTACCCTATTTTTGTTGATTTATTCACAAATTGTTGGAAAATGGTGTTTTTTTAGCCCCATTATTTTGTTAATAAAAGTTTTTTTACTTAACATAATTTCTATATTTCGTTTTACGGCAGGTTTTTGTTTGAAAAAAACGCTTATTTGTAGTATATTATTTTATGTATGTTTATAAGTATTTTAAGGTGGAAATACAGATGAAAGAGCTGATTGAGAGCAAATGGGACGACATTCTCTCTCTTCTCGAAACTGAATACGACATCTCCAATATCTTAATCGATACGTGGATCAGAACTCTCAAAATCTATGAGGTCAGAGATAACACCGTTTACTTCTATGTTGACGAACAATATGGTGAAAATGGTGTCAAATTCATTAAACGTAAAGAATTTGACTTTTTTTTACTGTCCTCGATTCGTGAGACTTTGAATGACAGTACCATCCAAATTGAGATCAACGAAAAAAAAGCATACGCCGGCATGACCGAAAGTTCTACCTCTCAGAAGAAAGAATCTTCGGATGCCTACAAGGAAGCAGTCAGCAGAAGTAACCTGAATCCGAGATATACCTTCGATACATTTATCGTCGGTGACAGTAACCGTCATGCACATGCTACCTGCCTTGCGGTTGCGGATCTTCCCGGACAGGACAACTTCAATCCCCTGTTTCTCTACGGTAACTCCGGACTCGGCAAGACGCATCTCATGCAGTCAATTGCACATTACATTCTTCAGAAGAACGAGAACACCAATGTGCTTTACGTACCTGCCGAAACATTTATCATCGAGATCATCGACGCCATCAAGAATCATACAACCAACGTTTTTCGTGATAAATACAGAAAAGTTGACGTTCTTTTGATTGATGATGTGCAGTCTCTTATTAATAAGGAAAGTACTCAGACAGAATTCTTCAATACGTTCAATGATCTTTACAACAATAACAAACAGATCATCCTGTCTTCGGACCGTCCTCCCAAGGAATTAAAATCCTTAGATGAGCGTATCAAGTCCAGATTTGAGTGCGGCGTTCCCATTGATATTCATGAGCCGGATTATGAAACCCGTATGGCGATTCTCCACAATAAGGCGGAACTTGATCACCTGACCAATATTCCCGAAGAAGTCTTCAACTACATTGCGGAAAATGTCACCAACAATGTCCGTGAACTTGAGGGAGCTTTAAACAGACTGCGTGTCTTTTCTCTTACCGGAGATGAGATCACACTGGATATGGCGATCACTGCCTTAAAAGACGTTGTCAACAAGGACAACATGATTGTCAACAATCCGGATCATATTGTGGACATCGTTTCCGATTACACACACATTTCTGCGGACAATATTCGTTCCAGTAAGAGAAGCCAGGAAATTGCCACAGCCAGACAGATTGCCATGTACGCCATTCGAAAGAATACCTCTCTCGGCCTTCAGGCGACGGGAGATATCTTAGGCGGAAGAAATCATGCAACTGTCATAAGCGGTATCGAGAAGATTGAATCCATGATGAAGGAAGATCCTTCCTTTGCAAATTACATCGATACTCTGATGAAGAAACTCAAACCTTCCACATAATTTGAACATAACTTTTTGGACTTACCACAAAAGTTTAACCAATTAGAATGTCAGGTAAATCAAGGCTTTGGACCACTTATTCACAAATCCACAGCCCCTACTACTATAACTACTGATATATTTATTATTTAAAAGCTCTGTGCGCGAAAGGAGAACTCCATGAAGATCAAGTGTCTGAAATCCAATCTTCAGTCAGCATTAAGCATTGCATCAAAAGCAGTATCATCCAAAACCAACATGCCGATTTTGGAATGTATCATGATAGAGGTCTATGCAGACAGCATCAAGCTTGTTGCCAACGACTTAGAGCTCGGTATTGAAACCGTCTTAGAGGGTGAAGTCATCGAGATGGGTCGTATCGCGATCGAAGCCAAGATCTTTATGGATATTGTAAGAAAGATGCCGGACAGCGAGATCTACATCGAGACCACATCCGATTACAAGACCATCATTCGCTGCGAGAAGTCGAAGTTCACCATCGCCTCCAGATCCGGTGATGATTTCACGGAGCTTCCCGAAATTGAAAAAGAAAAGAGCATCACGGTATCACAGTTTACTTTAAGAGAGATTATCAGAGAGACCATCTTCTCAATTTCGGACAATGAAAACAACCGTATGATGACAGGTGAACTCTTCCAGGTGAAGGACGGCATGCTTACTGTCATATCATTGGACGGATTCAGAATTTCCCTTCGCAATGTCAAGATCAACGACAGCACGGAGGAAATCAAGGCGATCGTGCCCGGAAAGACTCTGACGGATCTTTCGAAGATCATCAGCGGAGGCGTGGACGATCAGGTAGTGATCTACTTCACGGACAGACACATTCTCTTCGAGTTTGAGAATACACTGGTAGTCAGCAGACTGATCGAAGGAGATTATTTCAATATTGCGCAGATGTTCAACATCACACACGAAACAGTGATCACCTGCCGCAACAAAGAGCTGCTTGACTGTATCGACAGAGCGTCTCTTCTGATCAAGGAGTCTGACAAGAAGCCCATTATCATGTCAGCCAAGGATGACAACACCATGTACTTGAAGTGTGATACCATGATGGGATCCATGAATGAAGAATTAGAGATTGCCAAGCAGGGCAAAGAGATCATTATCGGATTTAATCCTCATTTCTTAATGGACATCATGCGTGTCATCGAAGATGAGGAGATCAAACTTTACATGAAGGATTCCAAGTCACCCTGTATCATCAAGGATGACGAAGGAAAGTATGTATATGTGGTATCTCCGGTGAATATCAACGCGGGAGCATATTAGGAAAAGTCTATGCATATTTTAAAGATCAGAGAAGGCGAAGAATTCATCAAGCTGGGCCAGGCCTTAAAGGCAACAGGTCTTGTAGACAGCGGCGTCGATGCCAAGGATGTCATCACACAGGGACTTGTGGTGGTGAACGGAGAGATTGAAACCAGAAGAGGAAGAAAACTCTACGACGGCGACGAAGTTGAATTCGACGATGATAAAATCAGCATCCAGAGATAGGTATGTACATAGAGAATCTGGCACTCAACCACTTCAGAAATTATGAGACGGCGGAGATCGGTTTTTCAAAGGGTATCAACATCCTCTACGGAGACAATGCCCAGGGAAAGACCAATGTCTTAGAGGCAATTTACATGCTTGCCACAACCAAGTCTCACAGGGGCAATCACGATAAGGAGATCATCTCCTTCGGTGAGGATGAAGGTCATATCAGGGGACAGATCGTGCGAAACGATATCTCCCATCGCATTGATATGCATCTTAGAAAACAAAAGAGCAAGGGGATTGCCGTGGATATGGTACCCCTTAGGAAAAGTGCGGATCTCTTCGGACTCATGCACATTATCCTGTTTTCACCCGAGGATCTTTCCATCATCAAGAACGGTCCTTCGGACCGACGCAGATTCATGGATATGGAACTGTGTCAGTTAAGCAGGATCTACTACAGTGATCTTTCGGGATACAACAAAGTTTTATATCAGCGAAACAATCTGCTGAAGCAGATTTCATATAACAGCAAGCAGCTTGACACCCTGCCCGTATGGGATATGCAGCTTACGGAATACGGCAAAAAGGTGATCAAAGAAAGAGAAAAATTCATCTCGCTGCTCAACGAAATCCTTCCGGATATTCACGGAAAACTCACGGAAGGTAAGGAAAATCTCAAAGTACGCTATGTAAAAAGCGCGGATCCAGACACTTACGAAACAGAGCTTGATGAGAAAAGAGATTCGGATATCCGTTATCAGACTACACAGATCGGACCGCATAGGGACGATATGGAATTTGTCATTGATGATATGGATGTCAAAAAATACGGATCACAGGGACAGCAAAGAACCGTGGCTTTATCCCTGAAACTTGCCGAGATCGAGCTGGTAAGAAGGACCATCGACGAGGAGCCGGTACTGCTGCTTGACGATGTGATGTCCGAGCTTGACGCGGGAAGAAGGGATGCACTTCTTGCATCCATCAAAGATACGCAGACAATCATTACCTGTACAGGGTATGATGATTTTATCAAGGAGCGTCTGTCTGTAGATCGTATCTACAGAGTACGTTCCGGAACAATAGACATAGAAAACGCATTGTTCTAGTTAGGAGGAAATATGTCCGAAAACACAGTTCAGGATTACGGAGCAGATCAGATCCAAATTTTGGAAGGTTTGGAGGCTGTCAGAAAGAGACCCGGTATGTACATCGGAAGTACTTCGACAAGAGGCCTTCATCACCTGGTTTACGAGATCGTGGACAACGCCGTGGATGAGGCACTTGCCGGATTCTGCGACCACATCGAGGTATACATCAACGGAGATAATTCCATAACGGTTATCGATAACGGACGTGGTATTCCCACAGGAATACACGAAAAAGCAGGCATTCCTGCGGTAGAGGTTGTCTTCACGATTCTGCATGCCGGCGGTAAGTTCGGCGGTGGAGGATATAAGGTATCCGGCGGACTTCACGGCGTAGGCGCCTCCGTTGTAAACGCACTTTCCAACTGGCTGGAGGTTGAAATCTCCCGTGACGGAAAGGTATACAGACAGCGCTACGAGAGAGGACATGTCGTATACAAGTTAAAAGAGGTCGGCAAGTCCGAACACACCGGCACCAAGGTTACATTTATGCCGGATGATACGATCTTTGATGACGTCATTTTTGATTATGATGTCCTCCGAAGAAGACTCCGTGAGATGGCATTTCTTACCAAGGGACTTCGTATCTGCCTTGAGGATAAGAGATCCGAAGAATTAAAGAGAGAGGAATTCCACTACGAGGGCGGTATCAACGAATTTGTAAAATACATCAATCGTCACAAGAATGTCCTGTATGATAAGGTCATCTATTGTGAGGGTATGAAGGATGATATTTATGTGGAAGTCGCTATGCAGCACAACGACTCCTACAATGAGGCAACCTTAAGCTTCGTTAACAACATCAATACCCCGGAAGGCGGTATGCATTTGACGGGATTTAAGTCTGCCATCACCAAGATTTTCAACGACTACGCGCGTTCCAACAAACTGCTTCGCGAGAAGGAGGAGAATCTCTCCGGAGACGATCTTCGTGAGGGACTTACAGCAATCGTTTCCATCAAGATCCCCGAGCCGCAGTTTGAGGGACAGACGAAGCAGAAACTCGGAAATGCAGAGGCAAGAACCGCAGTGGAAAGCCTTGTATCCGAGAAACTCACCTACTTCCTGGAGCAGAATCCCCAGGTAGCGAAGGCTATCGTCGGCAAGGCGGTAGTGGCACAGCGTGCAAGAATGGCAGCGAGAAAAGCAAGGGATGTGGCAAGAAAGTCCACCCTTGAGAGCAATATGGCACTTCCCGGTAAGCTTGCGGATTGTTCGGATACGGATCCGAAGAACTGCGAGATCTATATCGTAGAGGGTGATTCCGCGGGTGGTTCCGCCAAGACGGCGCGCTCCCGTGCAACCCAGGCAATCCTGCCCCTCCGCGGTAAGATCCTGAATGTCGAGAAAGCCAGAATCGACAAGATTTTAGGCAACAAAGAGATCCAGGCGATGATCACGGCTTTCGGTACCGGCATCAAGGATAACTTCAACATCGAGAAGCTTCGCTATGACAAGATCATTATCATGACGGATGCCGACGTCGACGGTGCGCATATCGCAACGTTGATGCTCACCTTCTTCTTCCGCTTTATGCCGGAGCTCATCCGTCAGGGACATGTGTACCTTGCACAGCCCCCTCTTTACAAGCTTGAGAAGAACAAGAAGATCTGGTATGCCTACAGCGATGATGAGCTTGCCAAGATCATAGAGGAAGTCGGCAGAGATCAGAACAACAAGATCCAGCGTTACAAGGGTCTTGGAGAGATGGATGCCGAGCAGTTGTGGGATACCACCATGGATCCCGAGAAGAGAGTTTTGCTTCGCGTATCCATCGATGAGGAAAGCGAATCCGAGCTTGATATGACCTTCGATACTCTGATGGGCGAGAGAGTCGAGCCGAGACGTGAGTTCATCGAGCAGAACGCAAAATTCGTTAAGAACCTGGATATCTAAGGGAGGTAGAAAATGGACGATAGTAATATCTTTGACAAAATCCATGAAGTCGACCTTAAAAAGACGATGGAGGAATCATATATAGACTATGCCATGAGCGTTATCGCCGCCCGTGCACTGCCGGATGTCAGAGACGGTTTGAAGCCGGTGCAGCGTCGTATCCTCCACTCCATGGTAGAACTTTCAAATACACCCGATAAGCCGCACAGAAAATGTGCCCGTATCGTCGGTGATACGATGGGTAAGTACCATCCCCACGGTGACAGTTCCATTTACGAGGCCTTAGTAAAGCTGGCCCAGGATTGGAATACAAGATATACGCTGGTGGACGGTCACGGAAACTTCGGTTCCGTGGACGGTGACTCCGCGGCAGCTATGCGATACACAGAGGCAAGACTCTCCAAGATTTCCATGGAGATGGTTGCCGACATGAACAAGGATACGGTGGATTTTGTACCGAACTTCGATGAGACGGAGAGCGAGCCTGTGGTTCTTCCCAGCCGTTACCCCAACCTCCTCGTAAACGGTACCACCGGTATCGCGGTTGGTATGGCTACCAACATCCCGCCTCACAATCTGCGCGAGGTGATCGATGCGGTTGTGAAGATCATTGACAATCGTGTGAATGAAGACAGAGAGACTTCCATCGAAGAACTGATGGAGATCGTAAAAGGACCGGATTTCCCTACGGGCGCACAGATCCTCGGAACTTCCGGCATCAACGAAGCATACAGAACCGGACGCGGCAAGATCAAGGTTCGTGCCGTATCGGAGATCGAGCCTATGTCGGGCGGCAAGCAGCGTATCGTTGTGACCGAGCTTCCCTACATGGTGAACAAGGCAAATCTGATCGCCAAGATCGCAGAACTCGTAAAAGAGAAGAAGATCGACGGTATCACGGCGCTTCGTGACGAGTCCTCCAGAGAGGGTATGCGCGTAGTCATCGAGCTGCGTAAGGATGTGAATGCCAACATCATCATGAACCAGCTCTACAAGCACACCCAGATGCAGGATACCTTCGGCGTGATCATGCTTGCGTTAGTCGATCAGCAGCCGAGAATCTTAAATCTCGCCGAGATGCTCGGATACTACCTGAAGCATCAGGAAGAGGTTGTTACAAGAAGAACCAAGTTTGAATTAAATAAAGCAGAGGAACGAGCACATATCTTAGAGGGATTGTTGATCGCGTTAGACAATATTGACCGCGTGATCGAGATCATCAGAGGATCCAAGTCCGTAGCGGATGCCAAGCTCGGCCTCATGCAGGAGTTCGGTCTTACGGATGTACAGGCGCAGGCCATCGTCGACATGCGTCTCCGTGCACTCACCGGTTTGGAAAGAGACCGTCTCGAGAACGAGTATCAGGAGTTGATGGCACGTATCGCAGAGCTGCGTGCAATCCTTGCCGACGAGAAGAAGCTTCTCGGCGTGATCAAGGAAGAAATCATGATCATCGCAGCCAAGTTCGGCGATGAGAGAAGAACATCCATCGGTATCGATATCGACGACGATATCACCGTGGAGGATCTGATCCCGAAGGAGAACATCGTGATCGCCATGACCAAACTCGGTTATGTGAAGCGTATGACCATCAACAACTTCAAGAGCCAGAACCGTGGCGGTAAGGGCATCAAGGGTATGCAGACCATCGAGGATGACTTCATCGAGGACATCTTCATGACGACGACGCATCACTATATCATGTTCTTCACCAACCAGGGACGCTGCTACAGACTGAAGGCCTACGAGATCCCCGAGTCCGGAAGAACAGCGAGAGGTACCGCAATCGTGAACCTCTTACAGCTGCAGCCGGATGAGCAGATCACGGCCGTGATTCCCATCAGAGAGTACCACGAAGGCCGTTACATCTTCATGTGTACCAAGAAGGGTATGGTCAAGAAGACCAAGATCATGGAGTATGCAAATGTAAGAAAGTCGGGACTTGCTGCTATCACCCTGAAGGAGGGCGACGAGCTGATCGAGGTCAAGGCGACCAACAACAAGAAGGATATCCTGCTTGTAACCAAGCACGGTATGTGTATCCGATTCAACGAGAAGGATGTAAGAAGCACCGGACGTACCTCGATGGGCGTCATCGGTATGAACGTATCACCCGGAGACGAAGTTGTGGGTATGCAGCTTGATACCCAGGGTGAGGCGCTGATCATCGTATCGGAGCTCGGACTCGGAAAGAGAACATCCATCGACGAATTTACACCTCAGCGCCGCGGCGGTAAGGGTGTGAAGTGCTACAAGATCACAGAGAAATCCGGTCCGGTTATCGGTGTCAAGAATGTCACCGAGGACAACGAGATCATGTTGATCACCAACCAGGGTATCGTGATCAGACTGCTTTGCAAGGATATCTCCATGCTCGGACGTATCACCACGGGCGTGAAGCTGATCAATATGGATATCGAGCATGATATCACCGTTGCAAGCATTGCGAGAGTGAGAAACAAGTCCGCAGATGAGTCGGAGTCTTTGATCCAGATGGAAAAAGAGATGAACGACGAAGATAACGACAGAGGCGAGGTTGAGGCCGATGCCCCTGAAGAAGAAGGAACAGAGGATTCAAGTGAGTCCTAAAAAGGGAGGCGAAACGGATGTCAGGTGAAGACTTAAAGCAGGGTCTGGAAGGACTTACCAAGATTGACAGTTTTTCACATGTACTGTGGGTAGCCGCATACTGGATCGGAATCATCTTTGTATTGCTTTTTGTATCGTATATTGTGGTATCCATCAGATCCTATATCATCAACAAGAAGAAGGGAATCTCCTCTCAAGACCGGGACGATTTTCTGGACACCTAAAGAAGCTGACGGATCAGGTGACTGCCTTTTGGCAGTCACCTGATGTTTTTTCACGAAAGAGATTGGAGTAATCATGAGAAACATTCATACAGACGTAATCACGGAAGCAGTGAAGAAGATGTGCATAGAGGCGAATCTTGCACTGGCGCCGGATATGGAGGCATGTATCAGGCATGCTGCGGAGGTAGAAGACGGGGCACTCGGAAAAAAGATCCTCGATTCGCTGATCGAGAATATGGAAATCGCAAAGGAAGAAAGCATTCCCATCTGTCAGGATACGGGTATGGCGGTCTTCTTTGTTGAAGTGGGACAGGATCTTCACATCGAAGGAGCCGGTCTTACGGAAGCCATCAACGAGGGTGTGCGCCAGGGCTACAGAGACGGATACTTAAGAAAATCCGTGGTGGCGGATCCCCTGCTTCGTACCAATACGGGAGACAATACTCCTGCCATCATCCACTATGATATCGTGCCCGGGGACGCGCTTACGATCACCATCGCACCCAAGGGCTTCGGAAGCGAGAATATGAGCAAGGTTTACATGTTAAAGCCTGCGGACGGAGAGGAAGGCATCCGCGCATCCGTGCTCGATGCGGTGAAGAATGCCGGCCCGAATGCCTGTCCGCCCCTCTTTGTCGGCGTCGGCTTGGGCGGTGACTTTGAACTTGCGGCAAAACTTGCGAAAAAGGCACTCACAAGAGATGCGGATTCCCGCCACCCGGATGCGCACATCGCAAAACTTGAAGATGAGATTTTGGACTTGATCAATCAAACAGGGATCGGACCGGGAGGACTCGGCGGAAAGACCACCGCGCTTTCCGTGAAGATCGAGACCTATCCGACGCATATTGCGGGTATGCCACTTGCTGTCAATATGTGCTGTCATGTGAACAGACACAGGAGCGTAACACTCTAAGGAGGATTACCTATGGGCAAGATCAGAGATTTTTTTGACGAACAACGGCGGGATTATCTGGCGATTCTAAAGCGCTATACCGTCACCATCGCGATCGGCATGATCCTGAGCGTATTCTATATTATCTGGAACGAGTCGGGAAGTTCGGACAGCGATATCTTTGTCATCCTGGGAATGACGATGGTCGCGGCTTTCCATATCGAGACGATTTGGAAAGCGAAAAACCGGAGTCTTTCGGAACTCCTCATCGGTTATGTGGCCGGTCTCTTTATCGCCATTGGGTGGGATGTGCTGATAAGCATCCTGTCAGTGAAGGATATCGATGCAAGCAATTATACTTCCGGTGAGATGCGGACAGGCTACTATCTTGCGACCGGAGCGGGTCTGTATCTGATGATCCTTGCCGGAACGGCACTCTTTCAACTGGTGAAGGAAAGCAACGCAAGCTTTCCGGAGTACATGGTACGCCTGGTGATCTCCGTCTGCAAATTTTTTGCAATCTTCTTCATCCTGAATATCGGCGCACTGCTTCTTGTCTGGATCTTTGACGCATTGATCCTTAGAATCAACAACTGGAGTGTATTCGGATATGTCGAGGTACTTCTGTGCGGATTTGTTTATCTTCCTTTTGCGCTGATCTGCCTGTCGGAGTCCGAGCAGGAGAAGACAAAGTTTGTCAGAGGATTGATCTGCTACGCCATGATGCCCATCGTCCTTGCGGCGACGGCCATGATCTACCTTTATATGCTGAAGATCCTTTTTATCAGCGACTTCCCGAGCAACGAGGTCTTCGAGATCTGTGCAACCTTGTTTTGCCTCGGGGTTTGCGTGTGGACTGCGGCTTATGCCTACCGGGATAAGGAGAAGGAAGAGGGGCTGTACGACAAGATCATCAAGTACATGAAATACATTTATGCGCCCTTTATTCTGCTTGAGATCTACTGTGTCGGTGTCAGGATCTTAAATTACGGCGCAACGGAGGATCGCGTGGTCGGCGTGTGGTTTATCATCGCGCAGTTGATCTACATTTTCTGGGAACCGATTGTATTTGTGATCAGAAAATGCACCGGCGGGGAGAAACCGAAGCTGCACGAGGACTACGAAGGTCTTATCTTTGCAGCGATCATTGTCTACTTTTTTGCGGTTCTGTGCCCCGTTACAAACGTGGAATGGACGGTTTATCGGTCACAGAAGGCACGGTTTGAGGAGGCACTTGCGGAGGAACGATACAGCGAGGCCCGCGGGGCTTACCGCATCTTAAGCCGCAATATCAACGGAAGACCTTATCTGGAAAACCGCGCGGACTATGAAACCCTCGCAGAAACGTTATCCGTGGATGATCCGTGGTCTGACGACAATACAGGGTATACGGAGACCTGGTCATACGCCAGCGCATACAGTAAGTCGGATGGGGAGGCCATTCCCATTGAAGGCGCGAAGTATCTCTACGAGATTGACGCATATTCCAAGTCGGATGAGGTGTATACGGAAAGCGGACTATCCACCTTCGCGATCGACTATTCCGGCGGCACCGTCACGGCGGACTTAAGAGACCTTGTCAACAAGATGATGAAGGAGAGCGAACCGAGGATCCTGCCCTACAACGTGAAGACCAGCGGCGGTACATTGGTTGTCACAAACATTCGATTTTCCTTTAGCAAAGACACAAACCAAGTGAAGAGCCTGTCTTTAGGCGGCTACCTCTTGACATATTAAACGGAGAAAAAACCATGAATAAAAAGATTCAGATCCCATTTGACAAAGAAGAATTGAAAGATTTACGCGCAGGGGACTACGTGTACTTAAGCGGCACGGTGTATAGCGCCAGAGACGCTGCGCATAAGAGGATGTACGAGGCGGTCCTAGCCGCAGACAGCGAGGAGGCAAAGCGGGCCGCGCTTCCCTTTGATATCAGGAACCAGGCCATCTACTACCTCGGACCGACGCCCGCACCCGAGGGCCATGTGATCGGATCCGCAGGCCCCACCACAGCGAGCCGTATGGACAAATACACGCCGATGCTTCTGGATATGGGACTTACCGGCATGATCGGCAAGGGAAAGAGAAGTCCGGAAGTGCGCGAGGCGGTTGTGAGAAACGGATGCGTATATTTTGCAGCCACCGGAGGTGCAGGTGCGCTTCTTTCCAAGTGTATCGTCTCCTCGGAAGTGATCGCCTATGACGACCTCGGAACCGAGGCCATCCGCAAGATGGAAGTCCGCGACTTTCCCGCCGTCGTAGTCATCGACTCCGCCGGCAACAATCTCTACGAGACCGCAGTTAAGGATTATCTTGCATCACGTAAATAATAAGGGATGCGTCCCGTTCACGTCTTCACGATGCAAGAAAATATGGTAATTCCCATTAATATGTTGTAAAATATATATATCTGTTGACATAGAAGGTAAGGGGGGACTATGGCAGAATATTCCATCCCGCAGATGATCGATGGCGCAGGCTTTCAGGTGTGCACCATCTTCGTTTGCATTTCCTGTATCTTTTATACCATGATGCGATCGAAACCGGAGAAGCTTCAGAACCGGTTATTTTTGGCGATCGTAACCAACATTCTGATAGCGGCAGTCTGCAATTTTGTCAGCACACTGACCAAACCCTTTCTCCTGGAATCGGATACGGCTTTCATGTTCGCAAAGGGAGCAAGGTTTGTCTACTTTCTGTTTCACGCGCATTTAGCGCCGCTGTTTTGTTTCTATGTGGCCAATGTCACAGGTGCGCATTACCGACTTCGCAAAAAATGGAGACTGCTCTATGAATTCCCCATGTATATTTGTCTTGTTCTGGTGTTCATGACTCCGTTTAAGGACTGTGTATATTATTTCACAGACACGAGGGAGTTCACGAGAACCTGGGGAGAGTATGTGATCTACGTCGTCAGCCTCATTTATTTCCTCTTTGCGGTTTCGATGGTCCTCTTCTACTGGAAAGCGATCACACGCAGGGTGAAGCGGGTTATGATTTACTATTTTACCGTGGTTTCCGTGGGTACCGTGATCCAGCTGATCTATATGATGCGCACGGAGCTTTTCGCCGAAGCCATCGCCATGACGGGTATCATGATCACCATCGAGAGTGAAGAGGGAAGAAGAGATCCAAGAACCGGAATTTACAATCATGCGGCACTGACGCAGGATATTCAGAGAAACTTGAGCGTGCGTCAGTCCTTCCATCTGATCTGTGTGAAGATGCAGAATCCCTCAAGCATGATGCAGATGGTCGGCCCTGCGAATATCGAAAAACTGACGGAAATCACGGCAGCCTATCTTTCGACACTTGTGAAGCGGCACAACATTTACTATATCGGTACGGGAACCTTTGTCATCATCAGCGAGAGCGACGACAAGGAGGAGAACTTAAAAATCGCCCGCATGATCCACAACCGCTTCCACTACAGTTGGTCCTTTCAGGATCGTGAGGCCGTGTTCCACGCCGCAGTATTCTGTGCGGAGATTCCGACGGATCTCCACGGCATGAAGGACATCATGATGCTGATCAACAGTCCGCTTCCGGCGGATCGACGGATGGAGGATGACATCTATTTCGGCAAGAACTTAAACTTCATCATGCGAAGGAGTCAGGTGGAGCGCGCGGTTACCGAGGGTCTTGACAACCATCTCTTTGAAGTGTACTACCAGCCGATCTACAGGACGAAGGACAATTCCATCTGTGCCGGCGAGGCACTGCTTCGATTGCATGACCCGACCTTAGGAGATATCTATCCCGAGGAGTTTTTGGAAATCGTCGAACGAAACGGTTTGATCTTTGCCTTGGGTGACTATGCACTCGAGGAGGTCTGCAAGTTCTTAAACAGCGGTATTCCCGTGGAGCTGGGTATCGAAACCTTAAACGTCAACCTGTCCGTGATCCAGTGTATGCAGGCAAATTATGCGGAACGCATCATGCAGATCGTGTTCCAGTACGATATTTCTCCTTCCAAAATCAGCTTTGAGATCACGGAGTCGGCAGCGACAACCGATTTCGAGACACTGCGAATCTTCGTGGAGACTCTTCGTACCAAGGGCTTCCGCTTCTCGGTGGATGATTACGGTATCGGCTATTCCAATGTACATTCCGTATTTGCATTAGATATCGACTGCGTGAAGATCGACAGATCCATTCTCTGGGAAGCTGAGCGCACCAAGAACGGTCGTGTGGTGATGGAGAGCACTGTGGATATGATCAAGCGGATGGATCGAAAGATCCTGATCTCGGGCGTGGAGAATCGCCATCAGATTGATCTGGCCGCAGAGTTCGGCGTAGATTATCTGCAGGGATTCTACTTCTCCAACCCGATCAATCAGAACGAATTCATCAGCATTCTGAAAGCCACACAGCTGGCAAAGTATGAGGAACAGAAGGCGCTTGCCGCAAGCGAGGCCATGAGCAACTTCCTCGCCAATATGTCCCATGAGATCCGAACACCCATCAATGCGGTGCTCGGCATGGATGAGATGATCCTCAGGGAAAGCAATGACGACAGGATCATCGAGTATGCGAAGACCATTGAGGGTGCGGGCAAAACCCTGCTCTCGCTGATCAATGATATCCTGGATTTCTCCAAGATCGAGGCGGGAAGCATCGAGATTGTGGAGGAGGAGTACCAGATGTCGACCTTAGTCACGGACGTCATCGGTATGATCCGTGTGAAGACGGACCAAAAGGGGCTTTCCTTCCATCACAATATCGAACCCAAACTTCCGGACAGACTTTACGGAGACGAGGCAAGGATCCGTCAGATCCTGCTCAACCTTTTAAACAATGCGGTCAAGTATACCAAAGAGGGAAGCGTTACGCTCTCCGTCAACTTCACCCAGCATGGGGACAGAGATCTTGACCTGGAGTTTTCCGTCATGGATACCGGCATCGGTATCAGGGAGGAAGATCTCTCAAAACTCTTCGATAAATTTGCAAGACTGGATATCGAGAAGAACCGGACAATCGAAGGCAGCGGTCTCGGGCTTGCCATCACGAAGCAGCTCGTTGCCAGAATGCACGGAGATATCAAGGTGAGCAGCACCTACGGCAAGGGATCCACATTTACCGTGGTCCTGCCCCAGAAGATCATGGGAAGCGAACTGGTCGGAAAGCTCAGAAACCGCGTGGTGCGCGGCAGCGAGATCAAGAGCGCAAAACACAACGGATTCACGGCGGACAAAGCCAGAATTCTGGTGGTCGATGATACGCCCATGAATCTCATCGTGGTGAGAGAACTATTAAAGCGTACGAAGATTACCATAGACGAGGCAACCTCGGGAGAGGATGCTTTGAAACTTATGAAGGATACGCCTTACGACCTGATTTTCCTGGATTACAGAATGCCTGTGATGGACGGAATCGAAACACTGAACCGCCTGCAGGAGATGGAAGATTGCGCCAACGTCGACACACCGGTGATCTGCCTTACGGCCAACGCCATCACCGGAGCGAAGGAGCGATTCATCAAGAAGGGCTTCGATGATTATCTGACCAAGCCCATCGACGGCGCGCTGCTCGAGGAAATGCTGATCCGCTATCTACCGAGAGATAAGGTGGTTTTGGATAAGTCGGAGCCGGCACCGGATGAGCATACAGAGCAGGAGGAACCGCAGAGTACAGGATTTGATCCGGCGAAGGGCGTCAAGAACTGCGGATCCGAGGAAGCCTTTCAAAATGTATATGCGGCGTTCCGGCAGGAGATTGCCGCAAGGTCGAAGGTGATCCGCGAATCACTTGATTCCGGAGATATCGATCGTTATCGCGTGGAGGTCCATGCGGTCAAAAGCTCCGGCAGGATCATCGGCGACGAAGCCCTCGGAAAGCTTGCGGAGGAGCTTGAAGCAGCGGCGGGCGCTTCCGATATCGAACGGATGAAGAAGGATACCGATACGCTTTTGACACTTTATACGGCGCATGCGGAAAAGACGGCCGATGCGGATAACGATGAACAGACATCGGAGCGTAAGGAACCGATCACAAAGAAGCAGTGGGCGGATGCAAAGGACACGCTGCGGGTGCTTGCGGACGCAATGGATTATGATAGCGCAGTCGCAGTACTTGATGCACTTAAAAAATACAAGCTGACGGAGGCGATGGAACAGCAGGTGGCATCGCTTACGGATATGGTCTACGGTCTGAAATGGACGGAAATGGCCGCGTACCTGGATGAACAGGTGCCCGGGAAGGGGGAATAGCAGATGGAAGGAATCAGAGTACTACTGATAAGGGATGAGCAGACATTTATGGTGAATGCTCTGATCTCAAATCTTGAAAGCGAGGAATACACGGTTGTAGAGTCCGGCTTTCCGGTGAAGGATGTGATCGCGCGCCAGGCGGAAGCGGACATTATGATCCTGTATGCGGACGAAAAACTGAATGAACATGTCGATACACTGGTGTATCTGAAGGATCTCTGCCTGGAGAAGGGCAGACTCCTGATCATCATCGGAAGCAGGGAAGAACTCGATATGGTCGAGAATTACATCCCGGCGCATCTTGCGGCGGAGGTGTTTGAGCGGCCGCTTGATATGAACCGCTTCATCGAGAAGCTGAACAATCAGCTGTCCGACGATACGATCGAGAGCAGAAAGAAAAGTATTCTGCTTGTGGACGATGATCCGAGTTACCTGCAGCTTTTGCGCGAGTGGCTGAAGGAAGACTATCGGATCGGGATGGCAAGGTCGGGTATGCAGGCGATCACCTGGCTTGCCAGAAACAATGTTGATCTCATCCTGCTTGACTACGAAATGCCCGTAACGGACGGTCTTCAGGTATATGAGATGCTGAAAAGCGAGCAGTTTTCGAAGGACATTCCCATTATGTTCCTGACCGGAAAGAGCGACAAGGAGACCATCATGCGCGTAATGGCCTTAAAGCCTGCAGGATATCTGCTGAAGAACATTTCACAGGAACAGCTCCTTTCTTCCATCGACAAATACTTCGTGAAGGAACAGTACAACAAACTGTAGTCGGATCTGTGAAGAAAGAATTCACAAAGAAAACACAATTTGAACACAATTTCCTGTTATAGTAAGTACTGTAAAGAGCTTTTCATATATTTGAATCCTCTCTCCCCTCAAAAAGAGTCGGATCTGCCGCCTAGCAGACCCGGCTCTTTTATATTACGGATTTCCGTGTTATAATGAGCCTTAGTATTTTTTTCGGAGGTATAGGATCATGATCAATGAGTTTTATAAAGAGATGACGGGCAAGGGTTCCGTGATCCGTGAGTTTTTCACCTATGCTACAAAGAAGGCAGCAGAGATCGGTGCGGAGAATATCTTCAACTATTCCATCGGCAATCCGTCCGTTCCCGTACCGCAGGCCTTTACGGACTATATGATGGAGCTGCTTCAGAAGGAGGATCCCGTGAAACTGCACGGTTACAGCCCTTCTCTCGGACTGGACTCCACAAGATGCGCCGTGGCCGAGTCGTTAAATCGCCGTTTCGGTATGAACTACACCAAGGATGAGATCTTCATGACTTCTGCGGCAGCAGGTGCCATCGCGCATGCGCTTCGCTGTGTTACGAAGGAAGGAGACGAGGTGATCACATTTGCCCCCTACTTCCCGGAGTACGTGCCTTACGTGACCGGATGCGGTGCGAAGCTGACAGTGATTCCCGCGGATACAGATACATTTCAGATCAATTTTGAGGAGTTTGAAAAGGCACTCAACCCCAATGTTTCCGCAGTGCTGATCAATACACCGAACAACCCGTCCGGCATTGTATACTCCACGGAAACCGTGAAGAAGCTTGCGGCAATGCTTGAAGAAAAGCAGAAAGCGTTCGGCCACGACATCTATCTGATCACGGATGAGCCTTACAGAGAGATCGTATTCTCCGGAACGGATGCGCCCTTCGTGTCCAAGTTCTATGCGAACTCGCTGTGCTGCTACTCCTTCTCCAAGTCCCTGTCCCTTCCGGGTGAGCGTATCGGCTACCTGGCTGTGAACCCGGCCTGCAAGGATGCGAAGACCATCGTATTGATGAGCGGACAGATCTCGAGATTCACCGGACACAATTGTCCTCCGTCCATCATCCAGCTGGCGGTGGAGAAGGTGCTTGATATGACCAGCGATATCTCCGTATATGAAAAGAACAAGGAGATCCTCTACAAGGCACTTACCGATATGGGATTCTCGATTGTGAAGCCGGGCGGAACCTTCTATATGTTCCCGAAGAGCCCGATTCCCGACGCCAATGAGTTCTGCTGGACCGCAGCGAAGGAGCTGAATCTGATCCTGGTTCCCGGCGACAGCTTCCTCTGCCCCGGTCACTTCAGAATCTCCTATTGCGTCACTACGGATATGGTGGAGCGCTCGCTTCCGGCCTTTGAAAAACTTTACAAAATGTACAAATAAAGCTATAATAAAATTTGTGTTTTTAAGCGGACGGATCCGCAAAATAAACCCCATGGAGGATGAAATCGTGAAACCGAAAAAGTATGCAGGCATACTGTTACACCCCACATCGTTTCCGGGACCTTACGGTATCGGCGATCTGGGTCATCAGGCATATAGATTTGTGGATTTTCTTGAGCGCTCCGGCATGAACTGCTGGCAGGTGTTACCCCTCGGCCACACGGGCTTTGGCGATTCGCCCTACCAGCCCTTTTCCGCATTCGCCGGTCAGCCACTGATCATCAGCGTAGACAAGTTAAAGGAATACAGACTTCTGCTTGATTCCGACTTTACGGAGATGCCGGCATGGAATCCCGAGCAGATCAATTACGGCGATCTGATCGAGTTTAAAACAGGACTTTTCAAGAAGGCATACGACCGTTTTCTGGACAAGAATTACGATGACGGCCTTTCCAAGGACGCCGAGCTGATGAAGCAGTATCGTGATTTCTGTGACAACACCGTATGGCTTGATAATTATGCGCTCTTTATGGCGGGTAAGGATTATCATCAGGGTATGCCCTGGTATATGTGGGAGGACGATTTAAAGAAGCCTTCCAAGACAGTGAAAGAAAAGTGGATGAAGAAGCTTTCCCGCGAAGTGGGATACTATAAGTTCCTTCAGTTCCTCTTCTATACACAGTGGACTGCGTTAAAGAAGTACGCGAATGACAAGGGCATTTCCATCATCGGCGACATCCCGATCTTTATGGCATGGGACAGCGTGGATGTGTGGGCGCATCAGGATCTTTTCCTACTCGATACCAAGGGCTATCCCAAGGTGATCGCAGGTGTGCCGCCCGATTACTTCTCTGCAACCGGTCAGCTGTGGGGCAACCCCTTATACAACTGGAAGAAGCATACCGCGACCGGCTACGAGTGGTGGCTTGAGAGGATCAAGCATCAGCTCAAGCTCTCCGACTTCCTTCGTATCGACCACTTCCGTGGTTTCGACACCTTCTGGGCCGTACCCTACGGCGAGGAGACGGCGGTGAACGGCAAGTGGGTGAAGGCACCCGGCGTGAACTTCTTTACACACCTTGAGGCGACACTCGGTTATCATCTCCCCATCATCGCAGAGGATCTCGGTGAGATCGATGAGTCTGTAACGGAACTCAGAGAGAAGATGGGCTTCCCGGGTATGAAGGTTCTGCAGTTTGCCTTCGAGAATCCGAACGAGAATGATTTCCTGCCGCACAACTATGACAGAAACTGTGTATGCTACACCGGTACACATGACAATGATACGACACTCGGCTGGTACAACCATGCTTACGAGGCGTCGAAGGACAAGCTTCGCCGCTATTATTCAACCGACGGCAACGACATTTGCTGGATCCTGATCCGTGCATGTTTCGGATCCGTTGCGAATATGGCCATCGTGCCGCTGCAGGATGTCTTAAGCCTGGATTCCTGGGCGCGTATGAACACCCCGGGCGTCGGCGAGGGCAACTGGGCTTGGCGTTACAAGGAAGAGTCTTTGGACAGGAATCTTGAGGCGCGCCTCTATGAGACCTGCAAGATGTTTGGCAGATACTAAGGAGAACTGCAAATGCGTACTGCACTTGTTTTCATCGTATTGATCCTGGCTCCGATCTTCTGTCTTCCCATCCACATTTATCTGTGGGCCGTGCGAAGAAAGGATCATGAAAAGGGATGGCGCAAGGCGCACAAGCTGGTTCGGTGGTTTTTCGGAACCGAGCTTAAGGCGGCCGGCATAAAAATCGATATTGTCGGACGGGAACATATCCCCGAGGGACCGGCGCTCTACGTCGGAAACCACAGAAGTTACCTGGATATTCTGTCGCATCATCAGGCACTGAACCGTCCTGTGGGCTTTGTCGCGAAGTCCGAGATGGAAAAGTGGCCGCTGCTTCCGCACTATATGCGGGATATCGGATGTCTGTTCCTGAATCGTACGGACATCAAACAGGGTATGGAAACCATCAAGCAGGGAGCTGCATACCTTTCGGAGGGACATTCGATGGTTCTCTTTCCCGAGGGTACCAGAAACCACGAGGACACCATGCTTCCCTTCAAAGAGGGTGGCTACAAGATGGCAGAGAAAGCGAAGGTACCCATCGTGCCTGTTGCCATCGTCGGTTCCGATGATCTGCTTGAGATCTCAGGCAAAAAGGGCGTGAAGAAAGGGCATATCACACTGGTATACGGTGAGCCCATCGATCCGGCATCCATGCCCCCGAAAGAGCGTAAGGCAATCTATGCCGAGATGCCGAATATGATACAAAACCTGATCAATACAGTTAAAACGGAGGATTAATTTTATGCATTGGTGGGTCATTCTACTGATTATACTTGCAGTCATCGCATTGGGACTGTTTCTCTTATACCGCTTCGGAAAGAAGCTGCAGGACAAGCAGCTTGCACAGAAAGAGCAGATGGTATCCGCGGCACAGCCCGCAACCATGCTGATCATCGACAAAAAGATGCTGCCGCTCAAGGAAGCCGGACTTCCCAAGATGGTGATGGAACAGACACCCAAGCGCTATCAGAAGGCGAAGGTTCCCATCGTCAAGGCGAAGATCGGTCCGCAGATCATGAACCTGATCTGTGATGATGCGATCTTTGATGACGTTCCCACCAAGGGCGAGGTAAAAGCCATGGTGAGCGGTATCTACCTTGTCAGCGTAAAGAGTGTCCGCGGTAAGAAGAAAAACGCCGAGGTGGAAGAGGATACGAAAAAGAAGAAGGGCTGGCGTGCGAAGATGCGTGCCCGTCAGGTTGAGTATCAGCGTCAGTTAAATGACGAGATCCGTGCGAAGGAAGCTACAAAGCGTTCCAAGTCCGCATCCAAGACCTCTGCCAAGACTTCTGCTCCCGTGAAGAAAGAGCTTGATAAGAAGAGCAAAGAAAGAGCAAAGAAGATTACCGATGGTATCAAATAGATTTAAACAAATCTGTATGGTATTTGTACCGCTGCTTGTAGGGTTTCTCCTGCAGGCGGCGGTTCATTTGATTGACGTGATCATCGTCTTTTTGAGGATGGCAGCATCCAAGTCCGCAACACCTGCGGGAAGCACGGTTTCATCCCTGATGAACGCGGAGATGGCGCAGCCGATGAACATCGCCTACACGAATCTGGCGCTGCATCTGCTGTTCCTTCTGGTATTCGGACTGTGGTATCGTTATATCTTCATAAAAGAGGAGACACTTCCGACCCTGATAAAGTCGAACTTAAAGAAGCTCGGTATCCTGATACCGATCGCACTCACGATCGCCGGATGTGCGGCCCAGTATATGACGGATGCAGTCCTTACCTTGCTTCGGCCGATGCTTCCGGGAATCTTTGCCGCATACGACAAGGCGCTGGAGAGTCTGATCGGTGTGTCCTCGGCGTGGCCGTCCATTCTTGCGGCATTTCTGGTTGCGCCCTTTGCAGAAGAGTTTTTCTTCCGCGGTGTGATCCTCGGATATGCGAAGCGACTGCTTCCGAAGACACCGGCGGTTTTACTTACGGCGCTCCTCTTCGGATGCTATCACGGCAATCTGATCCAGGGCGTGTACGCAACGGTTTTCGGTATCCTTCTCGGCTTTTTGGCGGTTCGGTTTGAAAGCCTGATTCCCGGGATACTCTTTCACATCTGCGTTAACGGATCCCTTCTCTTCCTGCCCGATCCCGCCCGCTTCGATACGCCCTTTGTGATTCTTACCGGAGTTGCAGCCGCGCTTGTTCTCGCAGGCGGAATCTTCTTTGTCTTTCGCAAAGAAAAATGAGTAAATTATCCGTTTGGGTAGTAGATTTTGCATCATGAATCTGTTATAATAGCACGGAACACCGGTTGGGGGGACAACGGTACCCTACACACATTTAAGGAGGAGTTTAGTTATGAAATTAACAAAAGCTGGAATTTGCAGAATTGTCGGAACAATTCTGGTTCTTATCGCCGGCATCATGCCGTTCTACAGCGTAGAGTTCTTCGGCATGAAGGAGACTGTAAACTTATTCAAGCCCGATGGTATCGGTATTGCGATCCTTTGGCTTGTATTCGCAATCGCTTCTGTAGTAGTAGGTTTACTTGGAAAGGAAATGATCGCCAACATCCTTGCAATCCTTGCAGGTGCAGGTATGCTTCTTTCCTTCTTCAGCAACGCTAAGGATCTCAAGGATCTCGGCGAGCTTGCTGATCTTATCAACAAGGGCCTTGGATACTGGCTTGCACTTATCTCCGGAATCATCATGATTCTTGCAGGTGTGCTTGGCTTCATCCTTAAGGAAGACGCAGAGTAATAGATTAAAACATCAGTTGGCCCGGGGCTTATATCCCAACCGGTAGAAAGCCCCGAGGCCAACTATTTTTTTTTAGAATATGACGATGACAGGCAGGATGTTTGGAGACCATGAACAGGATTTTTGATACACATGTACATTACAATGAGGCGTGCTACGACGAGGACCGGGAGAGCTTTCTTGCGGACCTTGTCACATCCGGGGTTTCCCGGGTTACGAATATAGCGACCAATGTCGTGACTTCTCTGGAGAATGATCTATACACAAGAAAGTATGACTTTATGTACGGAACCGTCGGTGCATTTCCCACAGAGGTGGACTGCCTTTCGGAACCGGGTGCCATGGACACCCTTGAACGACTGCTTGCGTCGAACGATAAGCTGGTGGCCGTGGGGGAGATCGGACTCGATTACCACTATGATGATGTGGAAAAATCCGTTCAGAAGGAGTACTTTGAGGCGCAGATGGATTTAGCGCGCCGCGCGGAAGTTCCCATCGTGATCCACAGCCGCGATGCCGCAAAGGATACGCTTGATATCATGCGCAGTGCACATGCGGAAGAAATCGGCGGCGTGATGCACTGCTACAGCTATACGAAGGAGGTTGCAAGAGAGGTTTTAGACCTCGACTTCTTCTTCGGGATCGGCGGCGTCGTCACATTCAAGAATGCAAAGAAGTTAAAAGAAGCGGTGGACTACATCCCGCTTTCACATATCGTCCTGGAAACCGACGCACCCTATCTGACGCCGGAACCCTTCCGCGGTAAGCGAAACTCCTCGGCTTACCTTAGTTACGTAGCGGAAGCCATCGCGTCGATCAAGGAGATCACCGCAGAAGAGGTATGCGCGGCAACCTGGGACAATGCATGCAGACTGTACAAAATAAGGGAAGAAAGCATATGAGAATTCCTGACGAAGAAAAACTGAGCAACCCGCAGGTGACGATCGCCACGATCAAGAAGCACGGATTTTCCTTTCAGAAGCGCTTCGGACAGAACTTTCTGATCGACGGTCACGTGATGGACAAGATCCTTCGGGCAGCCGAGATCGGATCGGAGGATACGGTTCTTGAGGTTGGGCCGGGTATCGGAACCCTGACCCAGTATCTGGCCGAGGCTGCGGGACGCGTATACGCAGTGGAGATTGACAGAAATCTTCTGCCGATCCTTGAAGAGACACTGGCGCCTTATGATAACGTAAGTGTGATCAATGACGACATCCTGAAGGTGGACATAGCGGCGATCGCGGCGAAGGCATCCGGACCCATCAAGGTGGTGGCGAATCTGCCCTATTACATCACCACACCGATCATTATGGGACTTTTGGAGAATCATATCCCGGTGAAATCCATCACCGTTATGGTCCAAAAGGAAGTGGCGGAGCGGATGCAGGCAGCGCCCGGCACGAAGGATTACGGGGCACTGTCCCTCGCTGTGCAGTATTACGCGGAGGCTTATATTGCGGCAAATGTGCCGCCGAACTGCTTTATGCCGCGCCCCAATGTGGGATCGGCGGTGATCAGGCTGACCACCCACGAGCAACCGCCCGTAGAGGTTCGTGATGAGAAGCAGATGTTTGAGATCATTCGCGCGTCCTTCAACCAGAGAAGAAAAACCCTTGTAAACGGCATATCCAATTATGCGGGACTTTCCTATACGAAGGAAGAAGTCGGAAAAGCCCTTGAAGGACTCGGACTTTCCGCAACCGTTCGGGGAGAAACCCTGACTTTGGCTCAGTTTGCGGCGCTTGCAGACGCACTTTCTTAGTTTCGTGTTATGGATCAACTGCTTTTTTCAAAAAGAGAATACGTCGGCCTTTGAGATTACCCCTGAATATTTCCTTACGATGATGGAGTACATTTACGCAAATTAAGGCTTGTAAAACAAAAACCCGCCCGGTATTGGGCGGGATAGTTATCAAGCAAAGCAGAATAGGTAGGTGACAATCTACATCTCTTTAAAGACCGCAAGGGCGTGACGGCTGCCTGTTCCGTCCTCAGATTCCGCTTTTCTTATATGTCATCATACTATTTGTTATTGGTTTTGTCAATTATTATTGGCGTACCGTCATCATCATATTCAACTTTCCATGCATGGCCTTTATCGATGTAATGAGTCAATGTTGCGTCCAGCAACGGATACATTGTTCTGTAAGCCAGAGCACCACTTACGGTTACTCTTATGGCTACGTTAATATGACTTGATGTGTAATCACGAATAAAAGAAACACTTTTTTCCTTTGGATGTACGCTGATATAGTTTGGACAATATATAATCTTTGGTATTTCTTCGAAGCATATCTGATACATAATATCTGACATGAAATCATTTTTATGCTCGTCTGTATGCGCCACCCTATCTTTCCAGAATATAATTGGAGTATTATATTTTAAGGTATTGTTTAATCCATGCGTGTTGAAAAAATCAACGAATTCGGCACGAATTGTTCCAATATTTACATATTTATTTGTCTCAAAAATCTTTTTATCTAGTTTATCCATATTGTTTTGATTCACCATGATTAGTTATTAAGCATTCAGTATACGGCTTTTCAAATTGTGACAACAATGTTGACACAAATCCAGTTTTCTTATGAATTAATACGGGAAAAACATGATGGATTCACCATGTTTCGAACAACAATTAAAGGATATCACCGGAAAAACGAAATGTAAAGTGAACATTCTGTGAAATCGCGGAATGAGAAAAACACCTAATTATTTTTGTTTGAAAGTGCAAGCGAGTATACATAAATAATACAAATTATAAAGATTCAGGCTTGTAATAGAAAAATGGATTTGCTAAAATGTGTGTTTAGAGATTTCATAATATAAAGAGGAGAGTTTATTATGGCACAGACAATTCAATTTGACTTTGGCAATACCGAATTTATGGCGACGCCCGCAGATGTGGCAGCGATCAAGGATCGCGTTGTAGCAGCGAAGAAGACACTTCTTGAGAAGACCGGCGAGGGAAATGATTTCCTCGGATGGATCGACCTTCCCGTAGATTACGACAAGGATGAGTTCGATCGCATCAAGAAGGCAGCAGAGAAGATCAAGAGCGATTCCGATGTACTGATCGTGATCGGTATCGGCGGATCCTATCTCGGCGCAAGAGCAGCGATCGAAGCGCTTCGCCATACCTTCTACAATGCAGTTGATAAATCCGTAAGAAAGACACCGGAGATCTACTACTGCGGAAACAACATCTCCAGCAGCTACATGGCTGATCTGATGGATGCGGTAGCAGACAAGGATTTCTCCGTGAACGTGATCTCCAAGTCCGGAACCACCACAGAGCCCGCCATCGCATTCCGCATCTTCAAGAAGAAGCTTGAGGACAAGTACGGCAAGGCAGAGGCTGCGAAGAGAATTTACGCGACCACCGATAAGGCAAAGGGAGCTTTAAAGACACTTGCTACCGAGGAAGGCTACGAGACCTTCGTCGTACCCGATGATGTAGGAGGACGTTTCTCCGTACTCACGGCTGTAGGACTTCTTCCCATCGCCGTATCCGGTGCCGATATCGACAAGCTGATGCAGGGTGCAGCCAATGCACGTGAGTACTGCAAGGCAGAAGACTTCGACAAGAACCCCGCCATGCAGTATGCAGCGGTTCGAAATGTACTTCACGAGAAGGGACTCGGCATGGAGATCCTTGCAAACTACGAGCCCGGCCTTCACTACGTATCCGAGTGGTGGAAGCAGCTCTACGGTGAGAGCGAGGGCAAGGACGGCAAGGGTATCTTCCCCACTGCTGTGGATCTTACCACAGATCTTCACTCCCTCGGACAGTTCATCCAGGAGGGTACCAAGAACCACTTCGAGACTGTGATCAATGTAGAGTCTCCGAGATCTGCCGTAACCATCGGTGAGGAGCCCGTAGATTTGGACGGCCTCAACTACCTGGCAGGCAAGGAGATGGATTTCGTCAACAAATGTGCCATGAACGGAACCATTCTCGCACACGTGGATGGCGGTGTTCCGAACATTTTGGTTACCATCCCGAAGATCGATGAGGCAACTCTCGGCGAGCTCTTCTATGTATTCGAGTTCGCATGCGGCGTAAGCGGTTACACCCTCGGTGTAAACCCCTTCAACCAGCCCGGTGTGGAGAGCTACAAGAAGAACATGTTCGCACTTTTAGGAAAGCCCGGCTTTGAGGAGATGACCAAGGCCCTTCAGGAAAGACTTTCCAAGTAATTACAGATAGGTACGCAGATTGTGCCATGACGTTTCATACGCTCATGGCACAACTGTCTTTTAAGGAAACGGAGTAGTACCAATGGGACAGCAGATCACATTGATTGCCCCCTGCCATTTCGGATTAGAGGCGGTATTAAAAAGAGAAATACAGGAACTCGGTTATGAGACGGTGCAGGTCGAGGACGGAAGGGTAACTTATACCGGAGATCTTTCGGCAATCTGCAGAAGTAATATCCGCATACGTACGGCAGAGAGAATTCTGCTTTCCGTAGGCAGTTTTGTCGCAACCACCTTTGACGAGCTTTTCGAGGGTATCCGTGCGCTTCCCTGGGAGGAGTACCTGCCCAGAGATGCAAAATTCTGGGTGACGAAAGCCACGACGAATAAGAGCGCGCTTTTTTCCGGACGTTCCATTCAGTCCATCGTGAAGAAGGCCATCGTTGAGCGCATGAAGGAAACCTATAGGACCGGTCGCTTTGAAGAGACCGGTGACGAGTATCCCATCCGCATCTTTATCATGAAGGACAAAGTGACGGTCGGATTAGACACTTCCGGAACTTCGCTTCACAAGAGAGGCTACAGGCAGCTTGTGGGCAAGGCGCCTATTTCAGAGACACTTGCCTCCGCGCTTTTGATGCTGACACCCTGGCATGCGGATCGTATTCTGGTGGATCCGTTCTGCGGCAGCGGTACATTTCCCATAGAAGCAGCCATGCTCGGCGCCGGAATCGCTCCCGGTATGAACCGGAGCTTTACGGCATGCGACTGGACCAAGCTTCTTCGAAAGACTGACTGGGACAGAGCGTATGAAGAGGCGAAGGATCTCGTGAAAAGGGATGTGGAGATGCACATCCAGGGGTATGATGCCGATCCGGAGATCATCAAATGCGCCATGGCGAATGCCAAGGCTGCAGGCGTGGATAAATACATTCATTTTCAGGCGCGTGATGTGAAGGATTTAAGCAGCCCGAAGCACTATGGCTTCATCCTGACGAACCCGCCGTACGGCGAGCGTCTGGAGGAGAAGGAAGCATTGCCTGCGCTCTATAAAACCATCGGAGAGAGCTTTGCGAATCTCTCGGACTGGTCGATGTATCTGATCACTTCCTACGAGGATGCGGAAAAGTACATCGGTCGCAAGGCGGACAAGAACCGCAAGATCTACAACGGTATGATCCGGTCCTACTTCTATCAGTTTATGGGACCGAAACCGCCGAAAGCACACAAGATACAAAAGGAAGACTGATATGAAAAAACTGCTGTGGGTCATCGTCCTGATCGTGATCCTGGCTACAATTCCATATGTTCTTCGTCGCAATACGGCAAGACAGGTGGAGGTGGGAAAGCAGGTGGAGGCCTGCCGAAAGACCTTTGAGAAGAACCTGATCGAAGGACTGAACAAGGATCTGGTCGTGACAGTCTGCGGTGCGGACATTGCGGAGTTCGGATACGACTTTTACGTGAGCGACGAGATGCGACTGATGGTCGACGTGGACTTCATGAAGAATATCATGGAGTGTGCGGTGCTGAAGGACGGAAACGGCGGATTCCTGGTGATGAAGGGTGATACCCGGATCGCGCTTACCGAGGGTGAGGATACGGCGGTCGTCAATGACGTGAATACGCTGCGGCTCGGAAGTAAGGTGACGAAGCCGGTAGACGATAAGGTGTATGTACCGATCGATGCCATTGCATCCTATCTGTTCTATAAGGTGGAGTATCGTCTGTCTTTAAATGCGGTCAATCTTGAGCTTCTTCCGGATGAGAAAAAACTTCCGGAAAGGTATGATATGCGGGAATTCGGTCGTGTAACGCCCGTGCGTGACCAGGGAAGATACGGTACCTGTTGGGCATTTGCTTCGCTCGGCGCGCTGGAAAGTACGCTGCTTCCGGCGGAAACGGTGATCTTTTCCACGGACCACATGACGATGTGTAACAGCTACAGCCTGGATCTGAACCGGGGCGGAGAGCGGACGATGAGTATCGCCTACCTTGCCGCATGGCAGGGACCGGTATACGAGGCGGACGATCCGTACGGAGACGGTCTTTCCGATCCGAACCTTGCGGCGGTGAAGCATCTTGAGGAAGCACTGGTGATCGGGGAGCGGGATATGGAAGCTTTAAAGAGCGCCATCTTCCGTTACGGCGGCGTGGAGACATCACTGTTTCTTTCCCTGGAGTATGCGGATTCGGAATCCGAGTACTATCAGCCGGAGTATGCTTCCTACTACTATGATGGCGAGGACATCCCGAATCACGACGTGGTTGTGATCGGATGGGATGATCACTATCCGAAGGAAAATTTCTCGCACATGCCTTTAAGAGACGGGGCGTGGATCTGCAAGAACAGCTGGGGAACGGCCTTCGGAGAGGACGGCTATTTCTACGTGTCCTATGAGGACAAGAATATCTGTGAGAAGTCCGTCGTCTACACAAAGGTGGCGGAACCGAACAATTACGATAAGATTTACCAGACAGATCTGCTCGGATGGGTCGGCCTGATGGGCTACAATCACGACGAAGCCTATTTTGCAAATGTGTACACAGCCGGAGAGAAGGAAGACCTTTCGGCGGTATCATTTTATGCTACGGGTCCCGATACGCGGTTTGAAGTGTATCTGGTGCGCGATTTTAAGGATCAGGATTCCTTGAACAACAGGGAGTTTCTGGTGGCAGGAAGTATGCAGTACGCCGGGTACTATACGGTGGATCTTCCGGACAAGATCGAACTTGCCGACGGTGAGCGCTTTGCCGTGGTGGTACGCGTGGTCACACCGGATGCGGTTCACCCCATCGCCATCGAATACAGCGCAGATGACAGAACCGAGAAGTTCGACATCAGCGACGGCGAGGGCTATATCAGCCTTTACGGAGAGGTATGGCACAGCGCCGAGGAAACAGAGAATTGTAATGTCTGCCTGAAGGCCTTCACGGATTACCGCGGGCGAAAGGCTACGCAGACAGATGCGGAAAAGTCAGAGGAATAGAAGATGAAGAAGATTATATTTGCTACGGGAAATGAAGGAAAGATGCGTGAGGTTCGTATGATCCTGGCCGAAACGGGATATGAGATCCTCTCCATGAAAGAAGCGGGGATCGATATCGACATCGTGGAGGACGGAAAAACCTTCGAGGAAAATGCGATGATCAAAGCGAAGGCTATCGCTGCCACACCTGAGGCAGCAGGCGCAGTCGTGCTCGCGGATGACAGTGGCCTTGAGATCGATGCTTTGGGTGGAGAGCCCGGAATCTACAGCGCAAGATATGAGGGTGAGGATACGCCCTACGAGATCAAGAACCGTAAGCTGATCGACAGACTGGAAGGTGTTCCGGACGAAAAGCGTACCGCGCGTTTCGTATGCGCCATCGCTGCAGCCTTCCCGAACGGTGACGTAAAGAGCGTACGCGGAACCATCGAGGGCCGCATCAATTACGATCCCGTCGGCGAAAACGGCTTCGGTTACGATCCGATTTTCTACGTACCCGAGTTCGATTGCACCACCGCACAGCTTTCTCCCGAGCAGAAGAATGAGATCAGCCACCGCGGAAAGGCACTGCGGATGATCAAGGAATTTATGGAGTAAGAAAAAAATGCTGTATGGCGTCGAAAAACATTGACACGACGGCATATCTTTGGTATTATAGTCAAGCGTGTTGACGCACGCCCATTGGTATACTTAGCGTAACGATGGCACTGGAGATGTACTCAAGTGGCTGAAGAGGCGCCCCTGCTAAGGGTGTAGGTCGTTCACGCGGCGCGAGGGTTCAAATCCCTCCATCTCCGTTCGAGCACGTTGTGCTCACACTGGTCCGCTACTAAGCTCACACAGCGCTGCGCTTGTGTTCGCTAAGGGCGCGGACACGCATCGCACGAATGCGTGCTCATAGCAGGTCCGCTACTAAATTCGCACAGCGCTTCGCTTGTGCTCATTAAGGGCGCGGACACGCATCGCACGTAAGGTGCTGACTTCGCCGGAGGCTCGTCACCACCTAAGTGCTCATAGCAGTCCTCGATAGCTCAATGGTAGAGCACTCGGCTGTTAACCGAGTTGTTGTAGGTTCGAGCCCTACTCGGGGAGCTGAGATCACGATTCTTGCATAGCAAGAATCGTAGATCGAAGTAATATGGCGCCATAGCCAAGTGGTAAGGCACGGGTCTGCAACACCTTGATCACCAGTTCAAATCTGGTTGGCGCCTCTACATTAAAAGATGCCGGAAATCCTTTCTGTATAAGGGTTTGCGGCACTTTTTGTTTTCGGAACAAAAGTACGTTTCAGAGTGTTTCAGACCGTTTCGTGTGAAGAAGGAATACGATTTGTTAGATTGCAGACGCAAGGGAATTCCCCTGTTCTTTGTCGTTGACTTTCATAAATGCTTGTGATACATTGGTATCTGGTTAGACGTGGCTAACCAAACCGCAGTTGTTACGACTGCGGTTTCGTCATGCAAAATCGGGACTGAGACAGCAACAAGCGAAAGGAGATCAGCACCCTTCTGATGAAGAGGATCCGGTTCAACTACCGAACGATCGTGGGATTTAACACCGCATTGATCGGACTCGGCATCGCCGGCGTTCTGCCCCCGGCGACAAGCGCGACGCTCCATAACGGATCCACTGTGGCGCTCGGACTAAGGAGTATGACGAACCTTTTACCGGAGGAAAAATGCACATCCAAATAAAAAAGTATTGACAAACCCGGAAGGATGCATTAAGATAACAGCGTTACGTAACGCTGTTATCTTTTTGAGCGGGTTTAATTATGAAGCAGGATATGGAATATAAGAAACGAGAGCTTCTGATCGAAGCGGCCAAGAAGGAATTCCTTGAGAAGGGGTATAACAAGGCATCCCTGCGAAACATATGCTCCCAGGCGGGAGTTACCACGGGTGCCCTGTATTTCTTCTTTAAAAACAAGGAGGAACTGTTCGCCGAGATTGTCGACGGACCGCTTGCGGGACTGAAGGAGCTGCTTGCGAAACATTTTAAAGACGATCGCGAGTATATGTCAGGGATGGATTCGGTACAGGATATCGATCCGGATCATTCCGACGAGAGCGATATGTTCATTGAGTACATTTACCGCTATCGTGACAGCTTTATTCTCGTCCTTAACTCGGCAGAGAACACGGTGTATGAGAACTGTGTGGATGAGTTTGTGGATCTGATCGAGCAGTCGATCCCCGTGATGGTATCCGGCATGAAGGGCTATACCGTAGACGCGTATATGTCCCACTGGATGGCACATCTTACGATCGATGCATTCACAAATGTGATCAGACATGTGGAGGACGCGGAAGAAGCGAAGCGAAGGATGAGACCGATCCTGAATTATCTGGTCAAGGGCTGGATCGAATTGGTCATGACGAAAGAACAGTAGAAAATCGGATGAAATGCCGGTTTTTTGCAAACGGAGGTTAGCAAAAACTAACTATTCCGATAAAACAGGAGGAGTAATATGGACGAACGTTTTCTTGAAATCAAGGATCTGAAAAAGAGTTTCGGAACGGGAGAGGCAAGGCAGGATGTTTTGCGCGGTATGGATTTCACCGTGAAGAAGGGTGAGTTTTGCGTACTGCTCGGACCTTCCGGTTCCGGAAAGTCGACGCTCTTAAATATCATCGGCGGAATCGATACGCCGGATGAGGGATATGTGAGCATCGCAGGGGATAAGCTCGAAGAGATGAGCGAGAAGCAGCTTACGCAGTATCGCCGCACCCACCTCGGCTACGTGTTTCAGATGTACAACCTGATTCCGAACTTAAATGTAAAAGAGAATATTGAGGTAGGCGCGTATCTTTCGTCTAATCCCTTAGACGTGGAAGAGGTAATTACCACGCTCGGACTTCAGGATCATAAGTATAAGTATCCCAATCAGCTGTCCGGCGGCCAGCAGCAGAGAGTTTCCATCGGAAGAGCCGTGGTGAAAAATCCCGACATCCTGCTCTGCGATGAGCCGACCGGAGCGCTTGACTATAAGACCTCCAAGGAGATCCTCGCTTTGATCGAGGATTGCAACAGCAAGTACGGAAGCACTGTCATTATGGTAACGCACAACGAGGCCATCAAGAATATGGCGGATCACGTGATCAAACTCCGCGACGGCGTTGTTCGCCACAACAATATCATTGAGAACAAGATTCCGGCTGCCGAGCTTGAGTGGTAAGGGGGAGATGACATGAGGAATCCATTGATCAAGAGAGTGCCGAAAGAATTAAGATCCGACTGGCACAAATATGCGGTGATCATCATCTTCATGGTCTTGATGATCGGCGTGATCTCCGGCATGTATGTCGGACATGACAGTATGCTTGCGTCGGCCTATGACGGCAGAGAGACGCTGAAGCTTGAGGACGGAAGCTTTGAACTTTCCCGCAAGGCATCGCAGGAACTGCTCGATGATATTTCCAAGGGAGAGATGGCGGATGTACGTCAGTACCTGATCGACAAGGGTATCCGGGAGGCGGATAAGGAAGTTGCCGACGCCGTCGAAGAGGAACTCGAAAAGCAGGTGAAGCAGGCCATCGAGGATGGCGTCAGAGCGCAGTGCGCATCCTACGGCATCACCGACGAAGAGATGATTGGGCAGCAGATCGATGCAGCCATGGACGCGTCCTTTGAGGATGCGATGAAGGAAGCGCGTGAATCGGACGACTTCAAGAAGGCAGAGAAGGAGGCCTACGAGGAAGCGCATGAAACGGTTGAGGAAAAAGTTGATGAAAAGTGGGACGAGATTGCGGATCAGTACAATCTGAACGAGGAGCATAAGCCCGTCACCACAACCATTTATGAGAACTTCTATAAGGAAGCGCCCGAGGATGTGGACGGCGACGGAGAAGAAGAGGCAAATGTCCGAATCTACAAGACCGACGCGACCATCGATCTTGCGTCCTTCAATGAGGGACATGCGCCGACTGCGGCAGATGAGATCGCCATCGACAGAATGCATGCGGACAACGTGGGCGTAAAACTCGGCGATACGATCACGGTTGGAGGAAAACAGTACAAGGTTGTAGGTCTTCTTTCCTATGTAAACTATCTGACCCTTCACGAGAACAACACGGACCTGATGTTTGACTCCTTCGGATTCGATGTTGCCATGATGACACCGGAAGCTTTCGCTGAGGTTAAAACCAGAACACATTACAGCTACGGGTTCATGTACGATAAAAAGCCCGTAGAAAAGGAAGATCAGGAAAAGTATTCCGAGCGATTCTTAAAGGCGCTTATTACACAGACACTTGTTTATGACAATGAAATAGAAGATTACCTGCCGGAGTATTTAAGACAGGCGAGCAACTTTGCGATCACCGACATCGAGGGTGATACCACAGGTGCAAGCATCCTGTGCTACATCCTGATCGGCGTCATCGCATTTATCTTCGCGATCACGATAAGCAACACCATCGACAAGGAGGCTTCCGTGATCGGTACGCTGCGCGCGTCCGGTTACAGCAGGAGTGAGCTGATCGTGCACTACATGACGATGCCCATCATCGTGACGGTACTCGGTGCGCTGATCGGAAACATCCTCGGCTATACGCTTTTCCGCGATGTGGCGGTAGGACTTTACTACAACAGTTACAGTCTGCCTGCGTGCCGCACAGTCTGGAGCAATATGGCGCTGGTAAAGACCACGGTGATCCCGCTTGTTTTGATGTTTGTAGTCAACCTGATCGTTATCGTGAAGAAACTGCAGTTAAGCCCTCTGAAGTTCCTGCGTCATGACCTTGTAAAGACCAAGAGAACGAAGGCGAGAAGACTTCCTTCCTGGTCCTTTATGCGCAGATTCAGACTGAGGATCCTTTTCCAGAACATGCCGAATTACCTGGTTTTGATCTTCGGCGTCATCTTCATTCAGCTGATGCTGTGCTTTGCGTTCGGACTTCCGGATTCGCTTACACATTACTCGGATAAGGCGCCGGATATGATGTTTGCCGAGTACCAGTACATGCTGATGGGACCGGAGGATGAGGACGGAAATACCATCGAGACCTCAGAGGAGACCGCAGAGCGCTTCGGTATGACAAGCCTGATGTATCACAAAGGAAAGTCATCCTTCCGCACAGGTATGGGAAGCGGCGGAGACGAAGGCGTGACAGTTTACGGTGTTGAAGATGACAGCGCCTATGTCAGCCTCGGCAGTGTTGTGCAGGGAAATGAAGTTGGTATCTCGAGCGCATTTGCAAGCAAGTTCGGAATCAAAAAAGGCGACAAGGTGGAGCTTCACGAGGAATACGAGAACAAGTCCTATGAGTTTACGGTTGCCGGAATCGTGGATTATGACGGAGGTATCGCAGTGTTCATGCGACACGAGGATTTCAACGAGACCTTTGATAGGGATAAGGATGACTTCTCCGGATTCTTTTCAAGAAATGAGATCACGGATATCGATGAAGAAAGCATCGCGACGGTGATCACATCGAAGGATATCTTAAAGGTTACCAATCAGCTCATGCATTCGATGGGCGGTATGATGGACGTATTCAAGTACGCTTTGATCGTGATGACGGCGGCGCTGATCTACCTGCTTGCCAAGATCATCATTGAGAGAAACGAGCATTCCATCTCCATGGTGAAGATCCTCGGTTTTAAGAACAGTGAGATCGGTGCGCTCTACATCGTGCCGACGGCGATTGTCGTAGTCCTCTTTGCGCTGATCAGCTTTGTGATCGGTTACTATCTGATGATATGGATCTTCCATGTCTTCATGATGCAGATGGACGGTTATTTCTCTTTCTATATGAAGCCGGGCTCCATGGTGCTTGCGGTACTCTACCTCCTGATCGGTTACGCTTTTGTATCAGTGATCGACTTTATCAGGATCAAGCATATCCCTATGGATGTGGCATTAAAGAATGTAGAATAAAAAAAGGCAGCGCCGGATGATAAGTTCCGGTGCTGCCGATTTTGATCATTTGGATTGGAAAGCTTCGATATGTGCTTTGAGTGCCTGAAATGTTTTGTCGCTGATGTAGTGTTCGATCCGGCAGGCATCTTCGGTCGCTGTCTTCTCGTCGACACCGAGACTGATAAACAGATCGGAGAGTACGGTGTGGCGCTCATAGATCTGCTTGGCGTGGATCTCTCCGGCCTTGGTCAGCTTGATAAAACCGTCTTCGTCTTTCTTGATGAGACCGTCGTCTTTAAGCAGTCCGAGTGCACGGCTGACAGAGGGCTTGGAATAGCCCATCTCCTCGCCGATATCGATCGCGCGGACGGCGTTTGATTTCTGGGAAAGCACATAGATGGTTTCGAGGTACATTTCCCCGGATTCCAATAATGCCATAACAACATTCCTTTCCGACATTGTGATACAAGTAGATTAACACAAACGTAACGATCTATCAAGATGTTGGGAAGTCATAAAAAAAGACTTGACGAGTTAGCCCTTGCTAATTATAATGTGGATGGTTAGCGGGTGCTAATCAAGGAAGGAGAGGCGGTGATGAAGTTGAATCTGAATGAAGCGGATATCGGAAAAGAGTACACCATAACAGGTGTGGACACCGATGGAGACGAAGAGATGGAGAGCTTTCTGTTCTCTCTCGGATGCTACAGCGGTGAGAAGATCACCGTGGTAGACAAAAGAAGAAACCTGGTGGTTTCAATCAAGGATGCGAGATACAACATCGATCCCGAACTTGGTTCGGCGATCATGGTATAAAGGGAGGATTTAAGAAATGAGAATCGCATTAACAGGCAACCCCAACAGCGGAAAGACAACAATGTACAACGCGCTGACGGGAAGAAACGAAAAGATCGGTAACTGGGCCGGCGTTACGGTAGACCGGAAAGAAAGCCCGATCAAGAAGAACTTTAACAGCAGTGGAAAAGACCTGATCGCAGTCGATCTGCCGGGCGCTTATTCCATGTCACCCTTCACGTCGGAGGAAAGCATCACCAGTGCTTACGTGAAGAACGAGCATCCCGATGCCATCATCAACATCGTGGACGCAAGCAATTTGAGCCGAAGCCTGTTCTTTACGACACAGTTGCTCGAGCTCGGAATCCCCGTAGTGGTTGCCCTGAATAAGAGCGATGTCAACAGTAAAAAAGGAAACACCATCGATGTAAAGAAGCTTAGCGAGAAGCTCGGATGCCCCGTGCTTGAAACCGTTTCCACAGACGGAAAGGGACTTGCCGAGGTGGTGAAAACAGCAGAGATGCTTGCGGGCGCAAAGCAGACCGCACCCTTTGACGAGGGTGAAGTGGATCTCACCGACAAGAAGTCGGTAGAGGCTGCAGACCGCAGACGTTATGACTTCGTAAACAAGATCGTAAAGGATGTTGAGGTTCGAAAGACCCTCACCAAGGATAAGACCAAGGGAGATGCCATCGACAAGGTGATCACACACCCCATCATCGGTATCCCCATCTTCGCGGGTATCATGTTCCTGGTGTTCTATATTTCCCAGACTACGGTCGGAACCTGGATGGCAGATGCACTGGTAGGCTGGATCGAGACCTTCCAGGGCTGGGTCGGAGACAAGATGGCAGACGCCAATCCGCTGCTCTATGCGCTTTTGGTTGACGGTATCATCGGCGGCGTCGGCGCGGTTGTAGGCTTCCTGCCCCTCGTTATGGTGATGTACTTCCTGATCGCACTTCTTGAGGATTGTGGTTACATGTCAAGAGCGACCGTCGTACTCGATCCCATCTTCAAGCGTGTGGGACTCTCCGGAAAGTCCGTGATCCCCATGATCATCGGAACCGGTTGCGGTATCCCCGCCATCATGGCATGCCGTACCATTCGTAACGAAAGAGAAAGACGCGCAACCGCCATGCTTACGACCTTTATGCCTTGCGGTGCCAAGCTTCCCGTAATCGCACTCTTCGCAGGCGCTTTCTTTCCGGATGCAAAGTGGGTAAGCTTCGTATGCTACATGGTCGGTATCGTGCTGATCCTTCTCGGTGCGCTTTTGATCAAGGCGATCACCGGTATGAAATACAGAAAGAGCTTCTTCATCATTGAGCTTCCCGAGTACAAGGTACCCAGCCTGCTCTTCGCATTAAAGTCCATGCTTGAGCGTGGTAAGGCATACATCATCAAGGCCGGTACCGTTATCCTTGTCTGCAACACTGTCGTACAGATCATGCAGGCATTCAACTGGAGCTTCGAGGCAGTGGAGGAAGGCATGGAGGATACATCCATCCTCGCATCCATCGCAGGACCCTTCTCCGTACTGCTTGTACCTATTGTCGGTGTGGCAGCATGGCAGCTTGCGGCTGCAGCCATCACCGGATTTATCGCAAAGGAAAATGTAGTAGGAACCATCGCGACCGTTTATGCTATTACCAACCTGGTTGATCCCGACGAACTTGAACTTGTCGGAGAGGGAACCTCCGTGGCAGCAGTGATCGGAATCACCAAGGTTGCGGCACTTGCTTACCTGATGTTCAACCTTTATACACCGCCCTGCTTTGCGGCACTCGGTGCTATGAATTCCGAGATGAAGTCTGCAAAGTGGCTCTGGGGTGCAATCGGACTTCAGCTTGCAACAGGATTTACCGTGGGCTTCCTGGTATTCCAGATCGGAACACTGATCACCACAGGCAGCCTCGGCGCAGGATTCGTCGGCGGACTGATCGCAGTGCTTTCTTTTGCGGCAGTGATCACCGGCATCATCCTTTCCAATCGAAGAAAGATGGTTGTGGAGTATCGTTTGAAGGCAAACTAAGATGAGGTTTTAATCATGGCCAATCTGATCGCACTGATCGTAGTTGTCCTGCTCGTTTTCGGAGCGGGCGGCTACATTTACAAAGAAAAAAAGAAGGGCAGCCACTGTATCGGCTGCCCTATGGCTAAAAGCTGCGGCAAGGCCTGCAAATGCGGAGGGAGCGTACACGAGAGGTGACAAACGGAACGATAACTGATACCATTGTCATAGCAGTGATAGCGGTCATGATGTTCTTTGCCGTGAAAAGTTCCGTCAAGCATTTCAAAGGCGAGGGCGCATGCTGCGGCGGTGGCGGAAAGCCGGCGCTTATCAAGCCGAAGAAACCGGCGCGTGTGATAGCGACAAAGAAGATCCTTATAGAAGGTATGACCTGTGATCACTGTGCTGCCAGAATCCAGAACGCATTGAACGCCTTAGACGGCGTATGCGCGAAGGTGAAGAGAAACAGAGGACTGGCGATCGTACAGCTCGGGAGGGACATCGATGACGAAGTGCTTCGTCAGACGATCACCGATCTCGGTTATACGGTTTCCGGTATCCGATCGGAAGGATGATTTGATTGAACGCAGTAGTAACAGGACTGCTGATCCCCTTTGCCGGAACTGCGGAGGCATCACCGTGCTCATTGCGGGACTTGTGGTCCCGGCAATGCCATATCTGCTTTCTTTTGCGGCAGGAGCGATGCTCTATGTGGTAGTGGAAGAACTGATCCCCGAGATGTCGGCGGGAGAGCATTCCAATATCGGCGTCATCTCCTTCGCCATCGGTTTTTCGTTGATGATGGCTTTGGACGTGGCACTCGGCTAAAAATGTCCGGACGAAAGTCCGGCTTTTTTTGTTGAGCCTTTTTTTCGCTTGTGATATGATAGAAATGGTTTGCTGAGAAAGGACACAAAGGACATGAGAAAAACGAAGATCGTATGTACCATAGGGCCGGCCAGTGAGAGCCCGGAGATGATCGAGAAGCTGATGCTTGCGGGCATGAACGTGGCAAGACTCAACTTTTCTCACGGTACACACGAGGAACATAAAAAAAGAATCGAGAATATTCGCGAGGTGAGCAGCCGGCTGGGACTTCCCATCGCCATCCTGCTTGATACCAAGGGACCGGAGTTTCGTATCAAAACCTTTAAGGACGGCAAAGTATCCATCAAGGAAGGCGATACATTTACCTTTCGTTCGGGCGATGCACCGGGCGATGAGACGGGCGTCTGCGTAAGCTTTAAGGGACTTGCGAAGGACGTGGAAGAAGGAGACCACATCCTGGTTGCGAACGGTCTGATGGACTTCGTCGTGAAGGAGATCGCCGGAGACGATGTGGTCTGCGAGGCGCAAAACGACGGCGTGCTCTCCGACAGAAAGAGCATGAATTTCCCGGGCAAGATCATGAGCACGGACTTCTTAAGCGAACAGGATAAGGATGATATCCTCTTCGGTATCCGTGAGGAGGTTGATTTCATCGCCTGCTCCTTCGTATCACGTGCGGCGGACCTTGAGGCGGTGCAGGCCTTCCTGGACGAGAACGGTTCTCCGGATATCGAACTTATAGCGAAGATCGAAAACCAGCCCGGTATTGATAATATAGAAGAAATCTGTGAGCTGTGCTCCGGCATTATGATCGGCAGAGGCGATATGGGTGTGGAGATCGCACCCGAGAAACTGCCCGCCGTACAAAAGAGTCTGATCACCAAGTGCCGACTTCTCGGCAAGCGTGTGATCACGGCAACGGAGATGCTTGAGTCCATGATCTCCTCACCGAGACCTACCAGAGCGGAGGTGTCCGATGTGGCGAATGCGGTATATGACGGCACTTCGGCCGTGATGCTTTCGGGAGAGACCGCTGCGGGCAAGTATCCCGAGCAGGCGGTATCCATGATGGCGTCCATCGCCGAGGCTACCGAGTCGGAGATTCACTACGACAAGCGTTTCCACAACAATTCCTTTGAGATGCGCAACAATGTGGACTGCATTTCCCATGCGGTGTGCGGTATGGCTATCGACGTCGATGCGAAGGCCATTGCGGTGTGCTCCATGTCGGGCATCACGGTGCGCATGGTGTCGCGTTTTCGCTGCCCGGTAGATATCATCGGTATCACGACCAGCGAAAAGAGTTACAGAAGACTTGCACTTTCCTGGGGCGTGACTCCTGTGCTCGCGGAGAAATTTGAGTCTACGGACGTGCTCTTCTACTTTGCGGAGAAGACGGCAGTCGAAAAGATGTCTCTTACCAAGGGAGACAATGTAGTGATCACAGGCGGTATGATCAACGGAACCTCGGGCAACACCAATCTGATCAAAATTGCCACTGTAGGAGGCGCCTCATGACCTTAAACCAGTTACAATATGCGGTGACTGTAACCAATTCCAAGTCCATGAACGAGGCGGCGAAGGAGCTTTTCATCTCCCAGCCGAGTCTCTCTGCGTCGATCCGCGATCTTGAGGAGGAACTCGGCATCGAGATCTTTCGAAGATCCAACCGCGGTATCTCTTTAACGCCGGAGGGCGAGGAATTCATCGGTTATGCCAAGCAGGTTTTGGAGCAGTACCGGCTGATGGAGGATAAGTACATCAATCAGGTAACCTCCAGAAAGAAGTTCAGTGTTTCCATGCAGCACTATACCTTCGCCGTGAATGCATTTATGGAGATGGTGAAGCAGTTCGGTATGGATCGCTACGAATTTGCGGTGCATGAGACCAGAACGTACGACGTGATCGATGATGTCAAAAACTTCCGCAGTGAGATCGGCATCCTGTACTTGAACGACTTCAACCGCCAGGTGCTGACCAAGCTCTTCGATGAGTACGGACTGGAGTTCCATGAACTCTTAAACTGCGGTATTTACGTATATATGGCCAAGACGCACCCGCTCGCAACGAAGAAGGAGATCTCCATCGAGGAGCTCGACGACTATCCGTGTCTTTCCTTTGACCAGGGGACACACAACTCCTTCTATTTTGCGGAGGAGGTCTTAAGCACTTACCAGTACAAGCGCGTGATCAAGGCAAGCGATCGCGCGACGCTTCTCAACATGATGAAGGGACTAAACGGATTCACCCTGTGCTCCGGTATTATCTGCGAGGACTTAAACGGGGATGACTACTGCGCCGTGCGCCTTGATTCCAATGAGGAGATGACCATCGGCTATATCATCAGAAAGGGTGTCACCATAAGCAAGCTCGGCAGACACTACATCGACGAGATTCTTAAGTATCAGGACAAAGGACTGAAATAAAAAAGATTTCGGGAGGGTATGATGGAGACAAATTCAATCACGGAATACAACGAGTTTCTGCACGACAATCGAATCAAAGTAAATAAGTACCTGAACCGTGTGCTGTGGTTCTTTGTGATTACGGGACCGGCGATCGCATCGGGTGTTAAGGCGGGTATCTTTCCGGATATCACATATTTGACCTGCTTTAGTATATCCGCGGTTGTGGTTGCGCTTTCCGCCATCCACCGGCTGCTTCTTATAAAGTTTCCGGCTAAAACAATGACCTGTCTCTTTGCGCTTTCCGCGTTAAATGTGCTGCTGGTCTATATGTCCGTTTCCCACGTAAGCATTTACTTAACGTGGTTTTTGGTTCCGCTCCTAAGCCTTCTTTTCTGCGACAAATTTATCTATTTTTATGCGGCGATCATGAACTACGTCCTGATGGTGATCACGGCGTGGGTGACTGCGCCTTATGTGGCGGCACACCAGACGGAATTTGACGGAAGGATAGCCTATTTCAGGGATTTGATCGGCGGATTCACGATCGAGTCCGTCATCATGTTCGCGTCCGGCTTTATCATCGGCAAGCTGACGCTTGAATACTTCCGCAGACTTTTTGACCAGTACAAACTGATCAGGGATCAGGAGCGGAGTATGGAGGAGAAGATGGACATCCTCGACTCCATGGCTGAAATCTATGACAACGTCAATCTGATTGATTTTACACAGAACATCGAGATGTCGCTGCGCGACGCAGAGCAGAAGAAGCACGGCGTTGACTTAAATGCGCAGACGCACACGCTGATGAATCAGAAATTGAAAAACCAGGTCATGCCGGATCAGGTGGATGAATTCCTGAATTTTACCAACATCAAGACCTTAAGAGGCAGGCTTTCCAACAAGAAGCTGATCAGTGCCGACTTTATCGATGTGGTATCCGGATGGTTTCGGGCCCAATATATTACGGTGGATACCACACCCGACGGGATCCCGAACGTGGTCATCTATACCACCCGAAACGTAGACGAGGAGAAGCGTCGTGAGGAACACCTGATTCGTATCTCCATGACGGATGAGATGACCAGACTGTACAACAGAAGATGCTTTGACGAAGACTTAAAGGAGATCAGAGAGAGCACGCTCTCTGATGATTTCGCCATTTTCTCCATCGATGTGAACGGACTGAAGAAGGTGAACGATACTCTGGGACATGCGGCCGGAGACGAGCTCATAAAGGGTGCGGCAGACTGCCTTGCGCTTTCCGTCGGAAAGAAGGGCAAGGTATACCGAACCGGCGGTGATGAGTTTATGGCTATCGTTCATACGGATCGTCCGGAGGAGATTCGCGCGACCATCAAAAAGAAGGCGGCGGAGTGGCACGGTGTCTACAGCGATGAAGTGACGATGTCCATCGGATTTGCTACGCACGCAGCGCACCCGGATGCTACAGTAGATGAGCTTGAGCGTATTGCCGATTCGGAAATGTACATCGACAAGAATCAGTTCTACAAGGAACGCGGGATCGAACGCAGAAGATCATAAGGAAACAAACCCGACATCAGGATCGGAACCGAAAGGTTCCGGTCCTTTTTTGTTATAGCCTGAGACTATAATCCGCTCAAGTTAATATGTGTTTTTCGTAAAAGGCCTTCGGTGATATGATACACCTATGAAATAGATAGGTTTTTGAAAAGGGGATAAAACCATGAGCTTTTCTTTTGCGACAAAATGTGTATACGGAAACAAGGATGCCTTAAAGGAGCCGACGGGAGCAATCAGCTTTCCCATTTATCAGACGGCAACCTTCGCACATCCCGCAGTGGGAGAGAGTACGGGCTTTGATTATTCAAGGCTTCAGAATCCCACCCGGCAGCAGCTGGAGAAGGTGGTGGCGGTGCTTGAAAACGCGACCGATGCATTTGCCTTCTCAAGCGGTATGGCGGCCATCACGGCGATGATGGAAATCTTCGCACCGGGGGATCACCTGATCACCAGTGCGGATCTCTACGGCGGAAGCATCCGACTCTTTGACAATATCAGCAAGAAGAACGGTATCGAATTTTCGCATATCGACTGCAGCAAGGAGGATGTGGAGACATTTCTCCGGCCGAATACGAAGGCCATCTTCATAGAGACGCCGACCAACCCTATGATGGGAATCGTTGATATCCGAAAGATGGCGGCCATCGCGAGGGAACACGGAATCCTGCTGATCGTGGATAACACCTTCCTTTCGCCTTACTTCCAGAACCCCATTGATCTCGGCGCGGACATCGTGATCCACAGCGGAACCAAGTTCCTCGGTGGACACAATGATACGCTGGCCGGTTTCGTGGTCACGGCGAATCCGGAGATCGCGGAGAAGATGTACTTCATCATCAAGACGGTGGGATCGGGTCTTGCGCCCATCGACAGCTGGCTCATCCTGCGGGGGATCAAGACGCTTCCCCTTCGGATGGAGAAGGCACAGGCGAATGCGCAGGCCATCGCCAAGTATCTCTCAAAAGAGCCCCGTGTGAAGAAGATCTATTATCCGGGTATCGAAGGCACGGAAAGCTACCGGGTCTGTAGCAGCCAGGCAAGAGGGTTTGGATCCATGCTCACCTTTGAGGTAGAGAGCCGTGAGCTTGCGCTGCATATCTTAAAGAATACAAAGCTGATCCCCTTCGCGGAAAGCCTGGGAGGAGCGGAAACATTACTTACGTATCCGGTGACGCAGACACATGCCGACGTGCCGGAGGAAACGAGACTGGCCAACGGTATCACGGACTGTGTGCTTCGTCTCTCGGCGGGAATCGAGGACGCCGAAGATTTGATCAACGATTTGAAACAGGCAATCGACTCATTTTCATAAAGGCAGGTGCTTCTATGGCATACGACTTTGACACAATCATAAACAGAAAGAATACAGACTGTCTGAAATTTGACTTTGCGCTTCAGAGAGGGCTCCCGAAGGATGTGCTTCCCCTCTGGGTGGCGGATATGGACTTTCCCACGGCGGATGAGATCTTAAAGGATCTGACCGATCGTGTGGCGCACGGCATCTTCGGCTACACGGAGACGGGTGATCGCTACTTCAAGGTGGTTGCGGACTGGCTGAAGAGAAAGCACGATGTCACGGTGCAGAGGAACTGGCTGCTTAAGACCCCCGGTGTGGTATACGCGCTGGCTATGGCTGTGAAGGCGCTCACAAAAGAGGGTGACGGCGTCCTGATCCAGCGGCCGGTGTACTACCCCTTCTTCGAGGTGATCGAGGATAACGGCCGCAAGGTGGTAAGCAACGATCTGGTCTTAAAGGACGGTCACTACGAGATCGACTTTGAGGACTTTGAGAAAAAGATCGTGGAGGAACATGTGAAACTGTTCTTCCAGTGCACGCCGCACAATCCGGTGGGGCGTGTATGGACGAGAGAGGAACTAAAGAAGATCGCAGAGATCTGCAACCGTCACGATGTGGTTGTGGCAAGCGATGAGATCCACTCCGATTTTATCTACTCCAATCATACATTTACCAGCATCATAAATGTCGATGAGGAGATTAGGGACAGGCTGATCCTATGCACCTCACCGGCCAAAACATTTAACTTAGCGGGGCTTCAGGTATCCAACATCTTCATTCCGAATCAGGATGTAAGAAGAGCGGTCAGAAGACAGATTGCGGCAACAGGTTACAGCCAGTTAAACACCATGGGACTTGTGGCCTGTGAGTCGGCTTACACAAAGGGTGAGACCTGGTATCGGGAAATGCTTTCCTACATCGAAGGCAACCTAAACTTCCTGAGAGATTACCTGAAGGAGGAACTGCCGAAGGTTCGCCTGATCGAACCGGAGGGAACCTATCTGGTATGGCTTGACTTTAGGGAACTCGGCCTTACGTCGAAGGAACTCGATGCATTGATCGTTCACAGAGCGGGCCTGTGGCTGGATTCCGGAGCGATCTTCGGAGATGCGGGCGAGGGATTCCAGAGGATCAACATTGCCACAAGTAGGAAGGTACTTGCCGAGGCACTTGGCAGGATCAAAAAAGCAGTAGACAGTTTAGAGGGATAGATATGGCGAACGGATTAGACAAAAATCAAATACTGATCAACAAAGAGCGTCTGATCCGTGAGTTCATGCATCTGGTTTCCTATGACTCGGAATCCTTCGGTGAGCGTCAGATCGCAGATTACGTAAAGGGTGAGCTTACAAAGCTCGGACTTGCGGTGGAGGAAGATGACGCGGCGGAACGCCTTTCGGGAACTGCGGGCAACATCTACGGATCCCTTCCCGGAAACCTTCCGAAGGAAAGCTCGGTACGACCGGTACTTCTTTCCTCCCATCTTGATACCGTAAAACCCGGGATCGGAAAGAAAGCGGTCCGCCATGAAGACGGCAGGATCACAAGTGACGGAAAGACCGTGCTCGGTGCAGATGATGCAGCAGGTCTTGCGGAGATCATTGAGGTCCTTCGCGTGATCAAAGAAGCGGATCTTCCCCACCCGGATATCGAGGTGCTCTTTCCGGTAGCGGAGGAGCCATACGCACAGGGAAGCAGAGTCTTCGATTATGGCCGCATCAAGGCGGATACGGCTTATGTACTTGACATGAGCGGCCCCGTCGGACGGGCGGCGATTGCGGCTCCGGCGATCTACTCCCTGGTCATCAGGGTATACGGAAAGCCGGCACACGCGGGGTTTTGTCCGGAGGAAGGCATCCATGCGATCCGGATTGCTGCGGAAGCGATCGCAGAGATCCGGCAGGGACATATCGATGAGACTACAACGGTGAACATAGGAACCATCGAGGGTGGAACCGCAAGAAACATCGTTCCGGAGCTTGTCACCGTTACCGGAGAGATCCGGAGTATGGACGCCGGAAAGGCGCTTACGGAGATCGAGAAGATCAAAGGGATCTTCGAAGCATCGGCGAAGGAGCACGGAGGCATCGCGGAATTTGCCGTCACCGAAGAATTTTCTTCCTACAGGATCGGAAGCGGAGAGTATGTTGTGACCAGGTTTAAAGAAGCCTGTGAGAAGCTGGGGCTTTCCGGAGCATTGGAGGAGACCTTCGGAGGAAGCGACAACAATCATTTCACGGCGCATGGCATACGGGGTATCGTGGTTGCCAATGCCATGAATGAAGTACATACCACGGATGAGTGGACACATGAGGACGAACTTGTCCGCGCGGCGGGGCTCACCCTGTTGCTTGCCACGGAGAAGACGAAGGAGGATGAAACATGAAATACATAGTGAAAAAACTTCTGCAGGCGGTGATCACGATCTTCATCGTGTCCGTCATCATCTTCCTGGCAGTGAGAGCCTCCGGAGATCCGGTGAACAATCTGATCCCGGACGGAGCGACCAAACAGCAAAAGGAACTGATCACGGAGCAGCTCGGACTTGATAAGCCGCTGATCGTACAGTACGGGATCTTCATCACGGATGTCTTGACCGGAGATTTCGGGAACTCCTACACCAGCAAACGTCCGGTGCTTGAGGTGATCTTTGAGAAACTTCCTTACACGCTGGAACTTGCGGTGGTTGCGATCCTGATCGCAGTCGTTTTGACGATTCCCATCGGATCGCTGGCGGCCCTCAAACGAAACACCTGGATCGACAGGCTGGTGATCGGGATTTCCTCCCTTGAGGAAGCGGTTCCCATCTTCTTCGCCGGCATCTTCGTGATCCAGATCTTCGGCGTCAAACTGAAGATCCTGCCCGTATCGGGTGCGGATTCTCCCCTCGGCATCATAGGTCCTTCCGTACTTCTCGGGCTGGCCATCTCCGGCAGTATGACCATGCTGCTTCGCAACAACATGATACAGGCCTTGGAGAGTGAGTATGTCAAGTTTGCAAGGCTTCGCGGTATCGCGGAGTACAAGGTGGTGCTGAAGCATGCACTCAGAAATTCATTTTCCAGCGTGCTGTCCTTCAGTGCATTTGTATTCGCCAATCTGATCGCGGGTAGCGTCGTGATCGAGTCGGTGTTTAACTGGCCGGGCATCGGAATGCTTTCCTACAACTCGGTCATCGGAAGAGATTTCCCCATGGTTCAGGCAGTCGTGCTGATCCTGGCCGTTTTTATGATCGTTTTGTCTACAGTGATAGACATCATCCTTGCGTTCCTGGATCCCAGAATCCGGAAGGCAGAGTAAGGAGTCGAGATGAAGAAACAGAGAGTTTTAAACAGAAAAACGAGAAAACCGTATATTTCGGTCACATTGATCGGGATCCTGATCATCACGGGTATCTTCGGACCGCTGTTTTCACCCTATGATCCGGCGGCCAACAGCCTGACCGAGAAATTTCTCCCTCCCTTCTTTCAGGAAGGCGGAAGCTTCAAGCACATTCTCGGAACCGACCAGCTCGGTCGTGATATCTTAAGCCGTCTGATCCAGGGAAGCCGCGTATCCCTGATCGTTGCGGCGGCAGCCATCCTGATCGGCTGTATCGTCGGAACGGGACTCGGCGTCCTTGCGGGTTACTACGGCAAGGGCACCTCGGCAGTCATCATGAGACTGACCGACGCTACACTGGCCTTCCCGAGCCTCCTGCTTGCCCTGCTTTTATCCTTAAGCATCGGCACCGGACTTGCATCGGCGATCATCGCCATCGCCTTCGGTATGTGGGCGAAGTACACAAGAACCATTCGAAGCGATGTCACCGTGATCGCGGGGATGAATTATATCGAACAGGCGAGGATCATGGGAGCGGGAAACGGACGCATCATAAGGAAACACATCCTTCCCAATATCAAGAATCAGGTGATCGTTATGGCCACCATGGATATCAGTATGGCCATTATGGCAGAGTCGTCACTCTCCTTCCTCGGACTTTCGGTGGTTCCGCCCACAGCGTCCTGGGGACAGATGATCGCTGACGGCAACGCATACTTCCTGCGCGCATGGTGGGTATCGACCTTCCCGACCATCGCAACCGTACTTGCCGTGATCGCGTTCAGAAGCTTCGGTGAGTGGGTGAAGGAGAGAAAGGGGGCGTCAAGGTGAGCGAGAAGTTATTGGAAGTCAACCACTACTCCGCCGAGATGAAGACCGACGGCGGAACCCTGTATATCCTTCAGGATATCAACTTCCATGTGAACGAGGATGAGTGCTTCGGCATCATCGGCGAATCCGGTTGCGGTAAGACCATGACATCCATGGCAATCCTTCGCTACGGTGAAAGACTCGGTCTTGCAAGGTCCGGCGGAGAGATTCTCTTTCAGGGAGAAAATGTAGAGAGCTTTGGAAGGAAGCGACTTAAGGAATACAACGGAAAGGATACGCTGATTATCCTGCAGGATCCCATGCAGGCGTTAGACCCGCTCTTCACCATTGAAAAGCAGCTTCTTGAGACGGTGAAGGCAAGAGGAGGCGCAAGCAAGGCGGAGGCGAGAGAGGAGATTCGGGAAGTACTAAAGAAACTTTCCATCTCCGAGGAAAAACTCAAGTGCTATCCTCACGAATTATCCGGCGGTATGTTGCAGAGAATCGTAGGTGCCATGGTCATCCTTCACAAACCGAAGTTGATCATCGCAGACGAACCGACTACTGCATTAGACGTATCCATACAGTTACAGTATTTAAAACTATTAAAGCAGATTCAGAAGGAATACCACACCTCCATCATCTTTATCTCACATGATATCAAGGTGATTTCCATGATGTGTGATCGTATCGCTGTAATGTACGGAGGACGTGTGGTGGAGCAGGGAACAAAAGAGCAACTCTTTTCCAGTCCTGTTCATCCTTATACCAGAGCATTGTTCAAGTCCGGAAACATGGGAGGTATCCCGCAGGATCGTTACGAGACGATCGAAGGTAATCCCCCCGACCTGCATGAGAAAAGTGAAGGATGCCCCTTCGCAGATCGATGCAAGCATGCGAGAGAAAAGTGCCATAAGGCACTTCCCGAGTTGCAGGAATTCGGTGACGGACATGAGGCACTTTGCTGGAGGCCCAGAATATGAGTAATACCATAGAACTTAAGCAAGTAAATAAGATCTACGAGAGCAAGGCGATCTTTAAGAAGGGAAAGCCGGCGCACATCTTAAAGGACGTGACACTCGAGATTCGTGAAGGCGAGACCCTTGGCTTAGTCGGCGAGAGTGGTTCCGGAAAGACGACCACCACCCGCATGATCCTGCATCAGGAGCCGGTGACTTCCGGAGAGATCTACTACTACGGAAAGAACCTTTCTGAGATGACCAAGGAGGAAGAAAAGGAGTACCACAGAAATGTGCAGGTGGTATTCCAGAATCCTTTTTCCTCACTCGATCCTTCCATGAAGATTGAGGATATCCTTGCAGAACCTCTTGTGATTGCCGGAAAGTATTCCAAGGCAGAGATTAAGGAGAAGGTAAAGAAGATCCTTTCCCGCGTGGGACTTGCGGATGACTACAGAAAGCGTTATCCGAAGGAGTTCTCCGGCGGACAGCGTCAGCGTATCGCCATCGCAAGAGCCCTAATCGATGACCCGAAACTGCTCATCCTAGACGAGCCTGTATCGGCGCTTGACGTTTCGGTGAGAGGTCAGGTTATGAATCTCTTAAAGAGTCTGCAGGAAGCAAACCGTACTTCCTACCTCTTTATCTCCCATGATATGGCGAGTGTGGCATTCCTTTCCACAAGGATTGCCGTCATGTATTTCGGACGTATCGTGGAGTATGCGGACACGGAGACACTTCTCTCCGGTTACCGTCATCCCTACACCGCACTTCTGATGAAGTCTAACGATGTAGTCAATTTGGATGAGGATGGATATGAGGGCGAGGAGATCGATCCTCCTTCACACATCAATCCTCCGACAGGCTGCCCGTTTGCTGCGCGATGTCCCTATGCTACCGATCGATGTCGCAGTGAAGAACCGACGCTTGCGGAAGTTTCGGAAGGCCATAAGGTTGCCTGCTTCCGTCAGGATGAGATCGATCTTAAGAAAGCAAAGGGAGGCCTTGTGAAGGAAAAGGCTCCGGAGTATATGATTTAAGTTAGGAGTTTTAAGATATGCCCGTAAATACAGAATTTAAAGGAATCGAATATTTTGAACAGACATTTAAGGAACAGATCGGCGCGGACGGAGAGATCAAGACGAGAGATTTCGTCTTCCAGACCCTCTTCGGTGACGGTGAGGGAGAGGCCCCGGTAGAGGCTGATCGCTACCGACTCATCTGGATGCCGGGTTGTCCCCACGCACACAAGGTGGTGATCACCTGGAAGCTGCTCGGGCTCGACAAGGTGATCAGCCTCGGCACGACCGGAATTCTGCGCACGCCCACCGGATGGGTGTTCTCAGAAGATCCGGGAGAGGTGGACCCGGTCCTTCAGGTACATTCGCTGCATGAACTCTACTTAAACACCGATCCGTCCTTTACCGGACGGTCCACGGTACCCTCCATCGTGGAGGTTGCAACGAAGAAGGTCGTGAATAACAACCATTACTACATTCCGCAGTATTTAAACACCGCATGGGAGAAGTTCCACAAGGAAAATGCGCCGGTGCTCTATCCGGAGGATATCCGAGAGGATATCGAGAACCTGAACCGGTACGTCTTTACAAGAGTGAACGAGGGATTCTACAAATGTGGATTCGCGAGGTCACAGGCACAGTACGAGCGGGGATACAACAGACTTTTTGAAGCGCTGGATTTCCTCGAGGATCATCTGGAGAAGCGGAGATTTCTCTTTGGCGACTACATCACGGATACGGACATCCGACTGTACCCGTCACTGGTTCGGTATTACTTCGCCTATCATCAGGTATTTCGTGCAAACCGTCAGAGGCTTTCCGATTTTAAGAACCTCTGGGGTTATGCGAGAGACATGTACCAGACGGAGGGGATCCGGGAGACAACCTTCTTCGATGAGATCAAGAAGCACTATCAGATCTCACCACACTTAAGACCGCTTTGGGGAAATGTACACGGCCTTTATGCAAAGGGACCGGACAAGGAACCCTGGGAAACGCCCTCCGGACGCGAGAGACTTTCCTCTCATCCCGAGGAGAAATTCAGAAGGAGATAAAACTATGGCATATCAGGATGAAAATGTATTGGCGTCCTTGGAGGTGGATCGATCTGCCCTTAAGGACTACGAAGAAAAAGTCAGCATCGAACAGAGTGCCATGTCTACATGGTTAGACAAAGAACTCTTCACGCCGATCGATGACGCAGGCGCAGCGACGACACAGGAAGCATACGAAGCTGCATATGACAAGGTGTTTGAGGCTCTTTCCGAATTGAATGCGAGTCTCGGACAGAGAAAATATCTGACAGGAGACAAGATCACGGATGCGGACATCAGACTTTACTCCGTGCTGGTAAGATTCGACAGTATCTTCTTCTTTGCTTACCGCCTGAACAGACACAAGATCACGCATTACAGGAACCTGTTTCACTATGCGAAAAAACTGTACCACATGGAAGCATTTAAGAAGGTAACCGACTTTGAGGCAATTAAGCGATCATATTACGAGGGACAGACGGATGAGCAAAATCCGTACCACATCGTGATGATCGGACCGGATATGAGTGCATGGGACTAAGGGCAATTGACTTAGGAGGAAACACGTATGAGTTACGAAATTGAAAGACTTGAAACCGATGTCCTGGTTATCGGAGGCGGACTTGCCGGATGTACGGCAGCTCTCTCCGCGAGAGAGAAGGGCGCCGACGTGATCCTGCTTGAGGCGGCGAACAGCTTTCGAAGCGGTGATGCGGGCTCGGGACTCGATCACATTTACAGCTACGTGCCTGAGGTGCACGAGAAGGTCGGCTATACGAAGGACGACATGAAGCGTGATATGAAGATGTTCTGTCTTCAGGAGAAGGGATTCGGCTATCCGAAGCTGGGCGAGCTCTTTGTGGACACAAGCTATGAGCGTGTGCATGAAAAGCTTTCCGCGATCGGCATCAGCTTTGATGCGGGAAATCATCACCTGGTGGACGGCATTCGCCTGGTTCCCCAGTTCCAGAGTATCCCCACCAGCTTCAATTTCCCGGGACGTGACATCAAGGTGCGTCTCGCAGAGGCAAATGAAAAGGCCGGTGTTCATACCATCAATCGCGCCGAGGCGGTCCGAGTGTTAAAAAGCCGCGACGGCAAGGCTGCGGGTGCGATCGCTGTCTCCACGAGAGAGGATAAGATCTATGCGGTTACAGCGAAGACCACGATCATCGCGACCAACCGCGGACTTGACAGACTGACGCAGCCCAAGGTCACAACCAACAGAAATAATTACAGACCGAGCTATACCACAAGCGGTGCGGGATTCTCCCTTGCCATGCGTGCAGGCGCCGACGTTATCAACTTCGAACTCGGCATCAAGAACGATATCGTGAGCTTCAACGGTTTTGCATTCACGGTCGGAACTCCGGGCGGAAGCTGGTGGCCTGCGGGTCGGATCGTGGATGACGAGGGCAATGTCATCGTGGAAAGAACCTACGAGTATGATATCGACGAGCCCGATTATGTGAAGAAGAATCAGGCCGATTACGGAAAGTACAATGAGCAAAAGGGCATCGCAACCGCATTGATGGCGGAGGGTGCACAGCTCTATATGGATTTTGCGGAAGCAACCGATGAGGAGATCGAGCAGATCCGCTTCGCCCTTCAGAACGAGGGTACCATGAACCTCTGGCTTCATAACCTCGAGCATGAGGGAATCTCCCTGAAAGATGTGAAGATTCCGTTAAAGTATGAGAAGCGCCCTTCCGTCGGCGGTATGGAGCACGGCATCTACGTGGATGAGCACTTAGAGACCACGCTGCCGAATCTCTATGCGGCAGGTGACGTCCTCGGCGCGGTTGTATCCTTCCCGACAGCCTCTACCGCAGTCGTATACGGATTTGAAGTGGGCGAGCAGGCAGGAGAGCGTGCGAAGACCATCGATGCGGCGCCCGAGTGGAATGAGGGTCAGCTTGACGACATCGTTAGACAGGCGGAGGAAATCCGAAACGAGAAGGATGGATTTGCCTGGGATGATGTGGAGCGTGAGATCCGAAGCATCGTTGAGCAGTTTGCAAGATATCCCATCACGGACGGCAAGGTGGACAGCGCATTAAAACTCCTGCATCAGATCAGGGAGAAGCGTTCCCTTGCGGCAGACAACCCTTACGATCTTTCCAAGAGCTTTGAGGTACTCTTCCTCTTGGACAGCGCAGAGGCACTCTTTACAGCGGCAAAACTTCGTACGGAGAGCATCTTCGCCTTCCGCAGAATTCACGACGGACGCGAGGTGCAGGCAGAGAAGAAGGAGGTCTTCGGACTTCACTATGATGCTGCGGGATCCTTTGTGCGTACGGTACACGAAAACGGTTTTCCGGAGGGATACACACCCGAGGTTCCCTTCGGCAACTTTAACAAGCGCCCCGGGTTCTAGAGGAGGCGCCATCATGACGAAGTCATGATTCGGAATGGCGCCGACGAGTGGCCGCCGAGCGAAGACGAGGGGGCATTTCATTAGAGGATGGAAGAGGCGCTTAGTAATTTTATGGAGGTAGATCAATGAGTTATGAAGTAGAACGACTGACCGCAGATGTCCTGGTTATAGGCGGCGGTCTTGCGGGTTGCACAGCAGCCCTTCAGGCCCGTGAGGAAGGCGCATCCGTCATCCTCCTTGAGGCAGGCAATACATTTCGAAGCGGCAATGCCGGTTCGGGACTGGATCACATTTTCAGCTATGTGCCCGAGGTGCATGAGAAGGTGGGATATACAAAGGACGACATGAAGAAGGATATGGTCATGTTCTCCCTTCTCGAGAAGGGCTTCGGCTATCCGAAGCTCGGACATCTCTTCGTGGACACGAGCTATGAGAGAGTCTACAAGAAGCTTTCCGCCATCGGCGTGGGATTCGATGCGAAGAACCGTCACCTGGTGAACGGAATCCGTCTCGTGCCCCAGTGGCAGAGCGTTCCGACCAGCTACAACTACGAGGGCCGCGATGTCAAGGTGTGTCTTACCAACGCCATGCTTAAAGCAGGCGTAGAGATCGTAAACCGTGCAGAGGCGGTGAGGATCCTCCGTTCAAAGGACGGCAAATGTGCCGGCGCGATTGCACTTTCCACCAGAGAGGATAAGCTGATCGTGGTAACGGCGAAGGCAACCGTGCTTGCAACCAACGGAGGTGCGGACCGTCTCACGGAAAGCGGTGTTACGACGAACCGTAACTTCAAGCATCCGAGCGCCACAACAAGCGGCGCGGGAATCGCACTACCGATCCGTGCCGGTGCCGATGTGGTGAATTTAGAGCTTGCCATCAAAAACGGCGGCATGACATTCAACGGATTCCAGTTCACAGTGGGAACCCCCGGCGGAAGCTGGTGGCCTGCGGGAAGACTGGTGGACGATGACGGCAACGTGATCGTTGAGCGAAGCAAGGAGTACGATCTTGACGAGCCGGATTACGTGAAGAAGAATCAGGCGGATTACAAGAAGTACTATGAGCAGAAGGCGAAGGCTTCCAAGCTTTTGCAGCAGGGCGTGCAGCTTTATATGGATCTCTCCGAGGCGACGGATGAGGAGATCGAGCAGATCACATTTGCTCTTCGAAACGAGGGCATGATGGGGCTCTGGCTTGACAACTTAGAGCACGAGGGCCTTACCTTAAAAGAGATCAAGGTTCCGCTTAAGTACGAGGAGCGCGTGATCATCGGCGGATCCGATGCGGGTGTCTTTGTGGACGAGCACTTGGAGACCACACTGCCGAATCTCTATGCGGCAGGCGATGTCACGGGTGCCATCGGCAACGGATTTGCGCCGGGTGCCGTGGTCTACGGTTTTGAGTCGGGGCTTCAGGCAGGAACCCGTGTGAAAGAGATCGCAGAGCTTCCCGTATGGGAGGAAGCGCAGCTTGAGGAAGTGAAGCGTCAGGCGGAATCCATCCGTGCTGAGGCAGACGGATATACCTGGGCGGATGTGGAGCGTGAGATCCGAAGCATCGTGGGTCAGTTTGCCAGATTCCCGCTCACGGACGGCAAGATCGAAAGTGCCTTAAAGCTTCTTCATAAGATCAGAGAGAAGCATCATCTGCAGGCGGAAGATCCTTACGATCTTTCGAAGGCCTTTGAGGTACTCTTCCTGCTTGATTCCGCGGAAGCGCTCTTTGAGGCGGCAAAGTACAGAGAGGAGAGCATCTTCGGATTCCGAAGAGTTCATAACGGAGAGGAAAAGAAAGCAGATAAGAAGGAGATCTACGGCGTGCACTTCGATGAGGCGGGCAAGCTCGTCCACACGGTACACGAGAACGGATTCCCTGATGATTATACACCGGAATGCGCATTCACCAACCCGGGTGCGAGGTTCTGATTTAAGAGGAGGCGCTATCATGACGGAGTCATGATTTTAAACAGCGCCGACGAGTGGCCGCCGAGCGAAGGCGAGGGGGCATTTCATAAAAGGAGGTACACTTATGTCACACAAAATCGATAAGTCCAAATGCATCAACTGCAAATTATGCTACGAGCGCTGCCCCGAGTGCGTCTACGAGTTAGACGAGGAGGGCAAGGTATATGTAAAGCGCCCCGAGGCCTGCTGGCTCTGCGGCGCATGCCGTTTCGACTGCCCGAAGAACTGCATCGAGATCATCTATGATGCGAGCGCCAAGCCTGTGATTTTAAAGAACGAGTAACAAAAATCGGACAGACGCATCTGTTTCGTACACATGGGCCGGTTATAGCGAGAGGCTATAACCGGCTCTTTGCTTTCTGTATTGGACAGAAACCGGGGGATGGGATATACTCACCTAGTAATCCGATAGGCGATTAAGTTTCAAACAAGGAGTGATGTACTATGAACAAAAGAAAGAATAAAGAAAGGATTCGTTTGATGGAACGAATGTGCGCTTCTTGCTGTTGCTGTTGCAGATAACGAACATGATCAACCGGCCCGCACGGGCATACGAATATAGAAAGAAAGAGGAAAACAATTATGAAGAAATTACATTTGGGAAAGCGATTGCTTTCCGCAGCCTTATTACTGTCACTGACTGCGGGACTTGCAGCCTGCGGTTCAAAGAATGATGCAAACGGAAGCACAAGCTCTAACGCAGTGAACAGCGGAAGCGATGCTGTAAGCGTAGAACAGAAGGTGCTCACCGTCGGCGTCGTAAAGATTCCCGATGAGCCCATCAACCCGGCGCTCACCACCACAACCTGGTCCGACCTCGGCGCACCGATCTTCGATGCACTGATCACACAGGACGGCAACGGAAACTACGAGCCCGGTCTTGCAACCGACTGGGAACTTGCAGCAGACAAGAAGAGCTTCACCTTAAACCTCCGCGAGGGCGTAAAGTTCCATGACGGAAGCGACTTTAACGCAGAGGACGTGAAATTTACCTTAGAGTATTACGCAAGCGATGCATCCAACCAGGCGGACAAGAACCTGTTGGTTGACTACATCGCATCCATCGATACACCGGATGATTACACGGTAGTGATCAACTTCAAGGAGCCGGTAGCAGAGTACGAGTACCTGCTTTCCTCCAACGCAACAGGGTCAGGCCTCATCCTTCCCAGCGATTACTTTGAGAAGGTCGGTGAGGAAGAGTTCGGCAAGAACCCTGTCGGAACCGGTCCCTTCGTTTTTGAAAGCTACACCGCAGGCGAGCAGATCACATACACCAAGAACACAGAGTACTGGGGTGAGCAGCCCAACTACGACAAGCTTGTTGTAAAGCAGTACACAGAGGAGAGCACACGTATCGCAGCGCTTCAGGCAGGCGACATTGACTTTGCACCCATTTCCGGAAACTCCGTACCTGTTGTGGACGGCGTGAACGGCATTCGTGTTGAGGAAGCACCTTACTCCACAACACTCGGCCTCTTCCTCTCCGGTACATTTGAGGAGACAGGTGAGGCTACACAGAACGCTGATGTAAGAAAGGCGCTCAGCCTTGCGATCAATCGTCAGGAGATCGTAGATACCATCTTCGACGGCAATGCAACGGCAGCAGGCGTTTGGGGTCTCTTCCCCTTCACCTACGGCTATGACGGAAGCCATGATGAGGTAGCAGAGTACAATCCCGAGAAGGCGAAGGAGCTCCTTGCCAAGGCAGGTTATCCGGACAGCTTTAAGAATCCCGCAGTGAAGTTCTACTTCGTAGATTCCACTGAGTACGCAAATGATGTGGCACAGGCCATCGTAGGTTACTGGAAGGAAATCGGTATCGAGACAGATCTGATCCAGGTAGATCGCGTAGAGCTTTCCAGCCTTTACAGAGAGAATCCCGTCTCCGAGGAATTTGCAGGTGCGGTATACTTCTTCGAACCGCCTAAGAAATACAGCGCTTACGATGCATTTGCTCCCTTCTTCCCGAGCTACTCCTTCCTCCACTTAACCAAGGATGACAAGGTGGTTGACGACGGTGTTGCAGAGATCATCGCACTCGAAGGCAAGGACAGAGAGGCGAAGGTAAACGAGGTACTTAAGGCACTCGATGAGGAAGCGGTAGCGCTCCCTGTAGTATACACAGGTTCCTACTATGCGGTAAGTGAGAAGGTTGAGTCCGTAAACTACGACGCATCCGGTCACACCAGCAGATGGTACGCACAGATCAAGGTAAAATAGGAGATATAAAACATGGAAGCGATCAGGGCAACAACCGAGTGGCAGCACGCCGGCGTGCATTTTGTACGAACGGAAGCAATGGTGAACGGATTCGATATCAGACTGGATCAGGAGTTTGCCGAGGACACGCCGGATACCAACTACATATTGGTCTTGGATGGTGTGCACCCGGTTGGCACCTGTCGGCTTCACTTGCTGCCGGAAGAGGGGTACGCGAAGATTGAGCGCGTTGCCGTAGTGTCTGACAGAAGAAAGCAGGGCATCGGACGGATCGCCATCGAGGCTGCCGAGGATTGGATCAAAGAGCTTGGTTACAAGAAGATCGTGATCACAAGCCGCGACGAGGCAGTCGGTTTCTACGAGGCACTCGGCTATACGGCAGATTACAACAAGGTGGATGACTCGGCAATTTTCACCACAGTCTACACGGAAAAGATACTTGATTAAGGGAGTGAAAAACATGGGAAAGATTTATCACGGAATTACGGAGCTGATCGGGCACACCCCGCTGGTGGAGCTTGACAGACTCGAGGCAAAAGAGAATATCAACGCACATATTCTGGCGAAACTGGAAGCATTCAATCCTGCGGGCTCCGTGAAGGATCGTCCTGCGATCAATATGATCGAGGCGGCGGAAGCGGCCGGTACTCTAAAGCCCGGCGGAACCCTGTTTGAGGGAACGTCAGGGAACACAGGGATCGGACTTGCGGCTATCGGTGCGGCAAGGGGCTACAAGGTTGTGCTCTGCATGCCGGACAATGTATCTCCTGAGAGAAAGAAGCTGATGCAGTCTTACGGTGCGACGGTGCATCTCACCCCCGGGGAGAAAAGCATGGCGGGCGCCAATGAAAAAGTTGCAGAGCTTTTTGCACAGACAGACAATGCAGTGATCATAGGACAGGGCGGCAATCCGGGTAACCCCGGCGCGCACTACAAGACGACGGGACCGGAAATTTGGGAGGACACGGACGGCAAGGTAGACATCTTGGTGGCAACATCCGGTACCGGCGGTACCATCAGCGGAACCGGAAAGTATCTTCGTGAGAAGAACCCGAATCTCACCATCGTGGCCGTAGAGCCTTTGGGCAGTGCAGCTTTAAACGGCGGCCCGCACGGACCGCACAAGATTCAGGGCATCGGCGGCGGCGGAATCCCGCCCGTGACCGATCAGTCCCTCTTCGATGAGGTGATCGATGTAGCGGATGACGATGCATATGCATATGCAAGAATCCTGCCGAAGACCGAGGGCATCTCCGTGGGCATCTCCGCGGGAGCGGCACTTTGGGCAGCGGTTCAGGTTGCCAAGCGACCTGAGAACGCGGGCAAGAACATCGTGGTGATCATCCCCGACAGCGGAGATCATTACCTGTCCGGCGATCTTTATGAAGAGTAAGGAAGTGACAAGCATGGCAGATATCGGAGCAAGCTGCAGCATATCCGCACATTCCACGGTCGAATGGACCGATGCGCAGGCTGAAGCGGATGCGAAGGAGCGAGGTGTGTACCCTCGCCCGAAAGAGATTAAAGAAGAAATCGACGAGCGGGGTGCATTTATCCGGCAGCCCAATCGTTTTACAACCCCCTTCGGTGACGGAGAGGGAGAACTGAAGGCGGAACCCGGAAGATACAAGCTACTTTGGGCGAAACTGTGCCACTGGTCAAACCGTGCGTCAATCGTAAGAGAACTCCTCGGACTTGAGGATGCCATAAGCATCAACATCGTGGAGCACTCCGGCGAGAGCAACGAGTACGGCTGGGGCTTCAGAAACGATCCGGATCACACGGATCCTGAGCTCGGTACCAAGTTTTTGAGCGAGCTTTATCGGAATGCGGACCCTGAGTACAAGGGCCGTTGCACGGTGCCTTCTCTGGTGGACAAGACCACAAAGAAGGTCGTGAACAATGATTATCATCGCCTGACCAATTACTTTGAGGTGGCTTTCCGCCCCTGGCAGGCAGAGGATGCTCCGGACCTTTATCCGGAGGAACTTCGGAAGGAGATCGACGACTTTAACGACTGGCTCTTCCCGAATATCAATAATGCACACTACAGGATGGCATTCTGCCAGTCCCTGGAGGCTTACAAGGAGGCGTTTGACGACTTCTATGCGGCTATGGACAAGCTGGAAAAGCGGCTTTCCGAAAATCGTTTTCTCTTCGGAGATTATGTGACGGACAGTGATGTCAGATTCTACGTGACACTGGTTCGCTGGGATACGCATTATTACAGAAATCTCGGCCCTCAGCCGAGAAGAGTGAAGGATTACCCGAATATCTGGGGGTATGTGCGGGATCTCTATGTGATTCCGGCCTTCAAAAACAATACCTATTTCCGCGCGTTTGCAGGCGAGCGAAACAAGGGCGCACTTTTTACTTCCTTCAACGGAAGATTCTCCGACAAAATCGATTACGAAGCCATCTTCTCGGAGCCCACGGATCGCGCACGTTTAAGCAAGACGCCGGACGAAAAATTTAGAAGACACTGACCCTTCGGTGTGATAAAATACATGTGCCCACTCACGTCCTCATTCGGATGTGACACAGGGTGCATGTTTTTTTATAAAATTTACCATAAATCGGCAGACCCGGTTCGTATATTAGAAAGGAGGGGGGAAGACGTGTCGGAAGAACAATTTGATACAGCCATGAAGCAGATGGCGGCAGGCAATGCCGATGCACTCCGATCCGTCTATGAAGCCTACCTCAAACTGATCTACGCGATCTGCTTCGGTGTTTTAAAGCAGAAGGAGGCAGCGGAGGATGTGACCTCGGAATTCTTCATCCGGCTCTTCAAGTCGGCAGGATCCTTCGACGGCCGTGGTCATCACAAGACCTGGCTGGCCACCATTGCAAAGAATATGTGCATCGATTACATCAGGAAGAACAGTCGGACGTCCGTCAGCCTGGACGGGTCTGTGGATCCGGAGGAGGATATCGCACGGGAGATGGCAGACCCTGCCTCTGTCGGCGGGGGTTCCGTGGAGGAAAGTACGGTGAACCGGCTCACCATTGAGCAGGCGATGCAGGTGCTTACCCCGCAGGAAAAAGAGATCTTTGACTTAAAATGTGCGGGCGGTATGACGTTAAAGGAAATCGGCGAGATGCTAAATATGCCGCAGGGAACCGTGGCATGGCACTACAGAAACGGTGTTACGAAACTAAAGGAGTTCATCAATGGCGGATAAGACCTATGATGAAAAATTGAATATCGGTCAGGATATGACGGATGCGGAAGTAGAGGCCATCTATATGGCAGCGCTTTCCGCAGATACGCCGGACCTGTGGGATCGGATATCCGCCGGTATATCGGAAGGCGGAACACCCGCCGGAGAAGACGTGACGGAAGTGCTTTCGAAGGAAGCGGCACCGGTGACGGATCTTGCCGCATACCGTGAGAAGAAAAAGATGTCCCGTGCGATGCGCGGTACACTTGCTGCAGCCGCCATGCTGCTTTTGATCGGCATCCCCGCTTTCATTCTGGGTGGTCAGAGAAACCGTACCAAGGATGAGACGCAGATGTCGGACAGTGCGAGGGAGGATCTCTCCTTTGACTTCAAAGCGAAGGGTTCGGACAGCGCAACCTACGGGGCAGAGGCAGACGAGTCGGAAGCACCGTCGTATGAAGGCGAAATCAGCTTTTCAAACAATGCGGAAGCGGTGGCGGAAGATACGACCGAGGCCCGTGTGGAGGATGCCACGGAAGCTGCTACGGAGGAAGAGAGCGTCGGAGCAGCGATAGGAAAGGCCGAGAAAGGCTTAAACGATTACGTGCAAAGTGAGATCAAAACTTTTGCGAGATACTACGGCACCATGCTCTATGATGTGACGGGAGACGGCGAAGAGGATCTGGTCACTACCGTAACCATCGGCAGCGGATGGGAGTCCGATATGGTTGTCGTCTATGATGCCGCAAATGAAAAGGGCTACAGACTGAGCGGCCGAATGGACAACATCGACTACAGGGTGGACGGCATCGAGGACGGAAGACTCGTCATCCGGAAACTGCCCGGCGTCCTCGGCAATCCCGACATCCCGAAAGCCGGAATCACAGGCACTGTCGTCTTTGAAGACGGAGTGCTCACCTTCGTGGAAGACTAAAACAAAAAACTGCCCGACAGTGCTACACAGATACACTTCGACGGAGCGCGAGGGATGATCTATAGCGCACAAAATGGTTTGTGCGCGGTGATCGTCCCGGGAGCGACGCCGGTAAATGTCATGTAACACTGTCGGGCAGTTTTTGTCTACAGGTTAGCGTATTCGAGGAAGATGTGCTTCATCTTCTCCGGGTCGTAGACGTAGGTGTAGCTGTGCTTCTTTCCCTCGTAGATCAGCTCGCCGTCTTTGTATACGAAGAGCTGGTTTTGGGGAACTTCCGTCCAGGTCTCATCGTTTAGAGGGTAGGTGGAGAAGATCACGCCGTTTCGACTCTCCGACTGGTAGAGGGTGTGTTCTTCGTTCTTGTGTACGTAGAAGTAGTCCCCGTCGTAGATCATAAGATTTAACTTGTTCTCAGGTGCCAGGGTGTGAACGATCTCCTCGATCAGGCGGATGCGTTCGTTGGCATCGAAGGAGTTTTGCTCGTCTTCATAGTGCTTGTTCATCTGGTCGATGATGTAGAGGAGGATGCGCTCGCTGTCCGTGGAGCCGTCTTGTTCGCCGTGGTAGGAGTTCAAGACAGGCGCGTCAAGGATGGTTCCGTTGTGCACGAGGATCCAGGTGCGTCCGGCATCGTCTCTCCTGCTGAAAGGATGGGTGTTGGAGAAACTTACCTCGCCCACCGTGGCGCGTCGGATATGCGCCATACATCTGGCGGTTTCAATCTTGCCGGTCAGGCGGTTTCTTAAGTAGCAGCTGTCGATGGCACGTATCGGTTCCTTCTCGATGGAGATGTACTGGTCGTCGAGGAAGGCCAGTCCCCATCCGTTTCTGTGCATGACACTGTGCAGAAAGAACTTCTTAAGCAGTTCGTTGATCCGTATTTTCTTTTTCGCTGTGATTCCAAACAGTTCGCACACCGTTCAAGTACTCCTTGTCTTTTTTGGATAATTCGCTTGCGGCAAGTCTGAAGATCTGGTCCGCCCAGGCACCTGCGCTCATACCGTTGAATACGCTCGCGGCAAGACCGTCTGCCTCTATAGCGACGACGGCTTCTTCGATTTCGTCTGCGGTCGTGACGGAAGAAAGTGCCTTGGCCAGAAAGTCCAGGTTTTTCTCCGAGTAAATGAGTCCCTTGATCAAAGCCACATATCCGAGGGCTTTCCTGATCGGAACGCTGTCCGCCACGCGGATCTCGATGTATTTCTTCACGCGATAGTGGAAGAACCCCATAGACATAAAGTGTTCGATCAGACGCTTCTTTCGCGCATCGTCTGCATCCGGATAATTGATGGTGCTATCCGCGATCAGGTCCTTCGCCGTCTTGCTTCCCACGTCCGTGGTCGCCCCCTCATCCGTCAGAAGGATGAGCGGCGTGTTCATAATAACCTCCGCCATCTTATCATATCCGAAGCCGGCGTCAAGAGAGTGAGGCACAAATCCGGTACGGGCGGGATCTAAGTCATCCCACTGCTGCGTCCGGAAGAGATGCGGCAAATGTTCCTTCCCCGGAAGTGTAGCGTTTGGATCTGTCTTGTTCTCCATCATGATCATCAGGATCGGTGAGATCTTCTCGAGTACCGTCAGCTTCCTCACCATATCTGCCTCGGATTTGTAGTCGATGGAAATCTGTGTGGATGCGGAGGCACGCATCATGTATTTGCCGTAGCTGCCGCTTTTTTCGAAGTAGGCGTTCATGTATTTGTAACGTTTCTTGGGAGAAAGCGGGATATCATCCGGCGTGATCAGTCCGCGTTCCACGAGAGGAAGGTTGCCCTTCTCCTCGAAGTGATAGCCGCGCGCAGCGAAAATCGGCTCCCAGAGATCACGGAACTCCCTGTAGATTCTCTCGATTTCGGAGATGTCGTTATAGGGATTGATGCTGATCTCAAACTGACAGGCGGGCTCCAAGCTCGTGGAGTACTCGCCGGTGTAGTAGCCGACGGGATAGCCATCCATGTAAATGATCTCGGCGCCAAGCGTTTTGCTGACCTCGTCGATCAAAGGTGAGATCTCGTCAAATGTAATCTGAACGCCGCGGTTGTCGATGATAAAGTGCTCGATCTCAAGTCCCAGGTTCCTGTTCGCGGACTCTCCCGAGCGAATATAATCTGCAATGTCTCTTTGAAGGCTCATGGTAACCACCTTTCTCTGAAATACTATAGATAAACCTACTATGTTAATAGGTGTAGATATGATAGCACCTTTCTTGCGCGAAGGCAAGAACCTCTTCATTCTTGCGACAGATTCTCAGAAGCTGACAGCTCGTCTAAAACACCGTTGCGTATGTGACCGCCTTGCTGGACACGCTTGCGCTAAGTCGGTAGGAATCCTGACGGATTCCTATGAAGTCGCTCAAAGCCGCGACGGGCTGTCTGCATCATAGATGCAGACCTGGTCCTGCACGCAGCGGACGCTAAGCTCGAAAGAACCTCGCTAAGCGCCGGCGTGCTCACGTTGTCCTTGCAATGCGGTCGGCATACGCATCGGTGTTCAGAGCGATACATACGATAACCTTGGACGGAGCGCGAGGGATGATCTATAGCACGCAAAATGGTTTGCGTGCGGTGATCGTCCCGGGAGCGACGCCGATAAAGCGCATGTAGCACCTGATCGCCACGTGAGTGTCGCTTGCCGGAAACTTGCGACTTCGCGCAAGAAGGAGTATAATATAACTTTAAAAGTGCGGGCTGTATGTCGAGGCATACAGCGCGTAAGAAGAAAAGGGGACAAGACTATGTCAAAAAAGAACCTGGCCGTCATCTTCGGCGGTCGTTCCTCAGAGCATGAAGTAAGCTGTATCTCGGTGCGCACCATCATCCGCGCTGTGGATACGGAGAAGTATGATATGTATCTGATCGGTATCACGAAGGAGGGCCATTGGCTCCTCGTCGACGATATCGCGCAGATTGAAGACGGAAGCTGGAGGGAGAAGGGAACACCTTCCATCATCTCCCCCGATACAAAGGGCGAGCTTCTCACGGACGGAAGAGATCCCGTGAAGCTTGACTGCATCTTCCCCGTGCTCCACGGTATGTACGGCGAGGACGGAACCATCCAGGGCCTGTTCGAGATGAGCGGCATCCCTTACGTGGGCTGCGGCGTCTTCGCATCCATGGCCTCTATGGACAAATTCTATACCAAGATGATCGTGGATACCCTCGGCATTCGCCAGGCAAAGTGGGTACCCGTGATCAAGAGACAGCTTGCGGATATGGACAAGGTGGTCGGACGCGTGGAGGAAGCGCTTAGCTACCCTGTATTCGTTAAGCCTTCCAAGGCAGGTTCCTCGAAGGGTGTCACCAAGGCAACCGACCGGGCATCTTTGATCGCAGGTCTTAAGGAAGCGGCACAGCATGACTTCAAGATCCTGGTGGAAGAGACCATCGTGGGACGCGAGATCGAGTGCGGCGTGATGGGCCATGACGATGACATTCAGGCGTCCGGCGTGGGAGAGATCCTCTCCGCTGCAGAGTTCTATGACTTCGACGCAAAGTATAATAACGCAGAGTCCAAGACGGTTATCGATCCCGAGATCGATGCCGATGTAAGAGAAGAGATCCGAAAAGATGCCGTGAAGATCTTCCGCATCTTAGACGGATTTGGCCTTGCGAGAGTTGACTTCTTTGTAGAGAAGGCGACGAATCAGGTCGTATTTAACGAGATCAACACCCTGCCCGGATTTACCTCCATCAGTATGTATCCGATGCTCTTTGACGCAGCGGGAATTCCCATCCGCGAGCAGGTAGAGCGTCTGATCGAGATGGCGACGGAGCGTCCGTAGGAGAATCGATGAAAGTAAATCTGTTGTTTACCACAAAAGACAGCGACGGCGTGATATCCGAAAGCCGCCTTCCGGCCATGATGCGCAGGGAAGACGGTGCGGCAGAGCTTTCCTTTGTGGAGGATCTGTCCGGGGACGGCGTTACGACAAAGACCCGCATCCGTATCGATGCACAGGGCTGTCACCTGACCAGAGAGGGCGAGATCTCCACGGTCTTTCGGTTTGAGAAGGGCCTTACGCACAATACATTTTACAAAACACCCTACGGCAGATTTCCTGCCGTATTAAAGACCGACACCTACGAATTCCTTTCGGAAGCGGTGCCGGAAGAGCACTTCAGAACGAAGATCAACTATACACTTGCATTGGCGGGCGGTGAGGACGCTCCCATGGAAGTGTCCATCGTTGTATTTAAGGAGTAAGCCAAGATGCATAATCCACTGAAGAAAGAACCTAAAGAGCAGAATAAAAACCGTTTATCCATTATCATCGCCGGCTGCGGCAAGGTCGGAGCGATCCTGGTTGCCAGGCTTTCGGCGGCGGGACACGACATCACCGTGATCGATGAGGATCCGACGGTCGTGCAGCGCATCACGAGTACTTATGACGTGATGGGCGTCACGGGCAACGGCGCAAGCTACAGTGTCCAGATGGAGGCGGGCATCAGCAAATGTGATCTGATGATCGCAGTGACCGAGTCCGACGAATTAAACCTGCTGTGCTGCTCCATGGCACAGAGGATGGCGGACTGCGCATCCATCGCAAGAGTCAGGAACCCGGACTATGCGGCGGAGCTTTCCTACATCCGCGAGCAGCTCGGCATCTCTTTGATCATTAACCCGGAGCTTGATACCGCACAGGAGATGGCGCGTTTGCTTCGTATGCCGGGAGCTTTGGAGATCGATGCATTTGCCAAGGGTAACGCCGAGCTTGTAAAATTCAAACTTCCCGAAAAGAATGTTCTCTGCGGAAAGTCGGTTTCCGAGACCAGAGATTTGAATATCGACATGCTGTTCTGCGGCGTGGAGCGCGAGGGCAACCTCTTTATCGCAGACGGTTCCACGACCTTTCAGGCGGGGGATGCCATCTCGGTGATCGCCACGCCCATCAATACGCACCGCTTCTTCAAGAAGATCGGTATTGATACCAAGCACGTGAGAAACTGTATGATCGTCGGAGGAAGCAAAACCGCTTACTATCTTGCGAAGGAACTGGAGGATATGAACATTGACGTGAAGATCCTCGAGCGTGACGGCAAGCACTGTGAGGAACTTGCACTGCAGCTTACCAAGACCCTTGTCTTAAACGGAGACGGAAGCGATACGAAGCTTCTGACCGAGGAGGGACTTGCGCAGACCGATTCCTTCATTCCGCTTACGGGACTCGATGAGGAGAACATTCTGCTTACGCTGTATGCGAAGAAGTACTCCAAGGCGAAGATCATCACGAAGATCAACCGTATGGACTTCAAGCCCATCACGGACAATATGGACTTAGATACCGTACTGTATCAGCAGTACATGGTAACGGAGCGGATCGCAACCTATGTACGTGCGATGCAAAACTCCATCGGAAGCAATATCGAGACGCTTTACAACATCTTTGACAACCGTGCGGAGGCACTGGAATTCAGGATCCGTCGCGGTTCCAAAGTCTGCGACAAGCCGATCATGGAGTTGCCGCTCAAAAAGAACCTTCTGCTCGCATGTATCAACCGCAAGGGACGCATCATCATCCCGCGTGGTAGCGATGTGCTGATGCCGCATGACAGACTCATCGTTGTGACGACACATACCGGATTTAAGGATGTGGAGGATATTCTGGCATGAACTTCAAAGTCATAGTATATATTCTGGGATGGATCATGGTTTTGGAAGCTCTGTTTATGCTTCTCCCGATGCTGGTGGCCGCCATCTATCACGAGAGTCAGGGACTTTCCTATGCGGCGGTTGCTCTTGGCGAGGGCGCCGTCGGAGGTGCGATCATTTTAAAGAAGCCGAAGGATCTCAACTTCTACCTGAAGGAAGGCTTTGTTACCGTGGCGCTTTCATGGATCCTGATGTCCGCGATCGGCGCACTTCCCTTCTATATCAGCGGAGACATCCCGAACTATGTGGATGCGCTGTTCGAGACCGTTTCCGGATTCACGACAACCGGAGCGAGCATCCTTTCTGCGGTGGAGGATCTTGCAAAGTGCAATCTCTTCTGGCGCAGCTTTACGCACTGGATCGGCGGTATGGGCGTTATCGTCTTCCTGCTTGCCATCCTTCCGATGGCGGGCGGCACCAATATGAACCTGATGAAGGCGGAAAGCCCGGGGCCCTCTGTGGGCAAGCTGGTTCCGAAGGTGAAGAAGACCGCTTCCATCACCTACAGGATCTATATCTTTATCACCCTGGCGGAGATCGCATTTCTCCTGCTTGGCAGAATGCCGGTCTTTGATTCCGTCTGCAATGCGATGGGTACGGCCGGTACGGGTGGTTTCTCCGTAAGAAATACGGGATTTACGACCGAGTCGCCCTATATCCAGTGGGTGGTTACGGTCTTTATGATCCTCTTCGGAATCAATTTCTACGTATATTATCTGCTGACCGTGAAGAAATTCCGGGATGCGGCGCATCATGAAGAAGCGCGTACCTATCTGATCATCATTCTGCTTGCCGGAGCATTCATCGCATGGGATATCCGCGGGCTCTTTGACTCGGTGGGCGATGCGATCCGTCACTCCTACTTCCAGGTGGGATCGGTGATCACCACGACCGGATTTGCCAGCGCCAATTTCGCCCTCTGGCCGGAGACCTCGAGAACCATCCTTGTGATGCTGATGTTTATCGGCGCCTGCGCAGGCAGTACCGGCGGCGGTATCAAGGTGTCACGACTGATCATCCTGGTGAAGACCTTCTTCAAGGAGATCACTTCCTACCTTCATCCGCGAAGCGTGAAGAAGATCAAGATGGAAGGCAAGCCTGTGGAGCATGAGGTGGTGCGGGCGACGAATGTCTACCTTGTCACCTTCATCGTGCTGTTTGCGACCTCGGTGCTTTTGGTATCCCTGGAGAACAAGGATTTTACGACAAACTTTACGGCTGTTGCCGCAACGATCAATAACATCGGACCCGGTCTTTCGATGGTCGGCCCGATGGAGAACTTCGGACACTTCAATCCGTTTTCCAAGCTGGTATTTATCTTCGACATGCTGGCGGGAAGACTGGAACTTTTCCCGATCCTGCTGCTGTTTTGCCCGGGTATCTGGAAGCGGAGAAAAAGCGAGTAAGAATCTATGAGTTATGAGTCCAAACCCAAGGCCTGCCTCGAGAGCGTGGCAAAAGAAGGCCGCACACTGGTAGCGCGTGGCTACATCCTCACCAAGGGCGACTGCAAGGTTGTTCTTCGTGTGGCATCCACAAAAGAACCAATCGAAAAAGCGGAGATCATCTGGGAGACCCGGCCGGACCTGGCCGGTTGCTTTGATGGTCTCGGCTTTGATTTTTCAAAGGATAAAGTCGGCTTCACTCTGCGGACGAAAGATACGAGCATGATGCTCCTGCTTCGTCTCGATGCGCCGGAGGGCAGAAGAGAGTTTCGCTTCCGTGGAATGCGCGGCAGAAGCACCAATCCCCTGATGCGAAAGATCAATTTCTATCGCTACAGGCTGATCTACAATACGAAAAACTACGGACTGTCGGACACCCTCTACCGGATCAGGGAAAAGATCGTCGGCAAGGAGGGAAGAGACAGGGGCTATAACCATTGGAGAAAGAAACACTTGGCGGACCATGTCACCCTCAGGCAGGAGATTGCCAAGATGGACGAGCACCTTTACGCCATGCGGCCGTCCTTCGGCGTGATCCTTACGGATCTGCCCGACGGCGCAACGAAGGAGCAGATCGTAAAGTATCCCTTTGTGAGAAGCCTTCGGATGAATTTCTTAAAGGACTACAAGCTGTGCAGGGTGAATCTGTCCGGAAGCAAACGTGCACTTAAAAAGGAGCTTTCTTCCATACACGAGGATTACATTCTCTTCGGACGCTGCAGGGACATCCTGCATGAGACGGCTGTCGCAAGACTTTCCTCCGCCATTCTGGAGGACGGCGAGCGACCGGATGCGGTCTATACGGATGAGGATACCTATACACCGCGCGGAGAGGGAAAGGTGGATTTTTCCGATCCGATCTTAAAGCCGGACTACAGCCCGGAGTATCAGAAACGTTACAACTACATCCGTCGTATGACGGTGGTGAAGAAGGAACTGCTTACCGAGATGATCATGGAGATGCCCGAGGATGACGCATTTGCGGGCATTGATCCCACATCCCCCGAGTTTATCGCAGGGGTGGAGGAGCGCGCGGGCAGGATCGCACACGTGGCGCTCCCTGTCTACAGTGTCTGCGCGGGAGAAGAGGAGATCGTCACCGATACCGCTTATGTCTATCCGCCGCTTCCGCGTGTGACGGACGAGCAGCTTGTCTCGGTGATCATCCCGAACAAGGATCACAGCGAGGATCTTATGACGGCGATCGAGTCGACGGCGGCGCAGTCCTACAAGAATCTGGAATTTATCATTGTGGAGAATAACAGCACCGAGGAGGAGACATTTGCCTGCTATGAGAAGCTTCGGGCAAGAAAGGATATCTCCGTCAAGGTGGTGACCTACCGGGGAGGATTCAATTTCTCCGCCATCAACAATCTCGGTGTTTCTGAGGCGAGCGGAGCGTACCTGCTCTTTTTGAACAACGACGTCAAATTTATCAATCCCGACAGTATCCGGGAAATGTATGCACATGCGAGTCGTCCCGAGATCGGCGCGGTGGGCGCAAGACTTTACTACGAAGACGGCACGCTGCAGCATGTGGGCATCACGTTAAGACTCGGCGGAATTGCCGGCCACCTCTATCACGGTATGGAGGAAACCGAGGAACTCCGGAAGTCCTACACGGGAATCACCAAGGAGCAAAGCGCCGTGACCGCGGCATGTATGATGATGCGCAAGTCGGTCTTTCGTCAGGCGGGCGGATTTGAAGAGGGGCTTGCGGTTGCATTTAACGATGCGGATCTGTGTCTGAAGATCCGTGCGAACGGCTTCAAGATCCTCTACGTGGCGGAGGCGACGCTCTATCACTACGAGTCCAAGTCCCGCGGTGAGGAGGATACGCCGGAGAAGCAGGATCGCTTTTTCGACGAGATCGAATACTTCAGCGAACGATGGCGCAAGGAACTGCTGGCGGGAGATCCCTACTACAATCCCAACCGGACTGTGCTCCGGTTTGACGGTTCTTTAAGACAATAGACGATAAGGAAGACGCGATGGCAGACTTTTTGAAGGAAAGTGCAGAGAGAGTGAAGCGGGGCATCCGGTACATGAAATCGGGTGGTCTGAATGATATCATGTCCAAAGTCCGCTATCGTATGAACAGCATCGGCGCCGCGTACGACGACTGGTTTCGCGAAAGGCACGAGGCCGGGGAAGATGTCCTGGCGGAGCAGCGGAAGAAGAAATTTGCCTACGAGCCGAAGATCAGCATCCTGGTGCCGGTCTATATGACGCCGGAGATCTATCTGCGCGATATGATCGAATCGGTTCTGGCGCAGACCTACTCCAACTGGGAGCTGCAGCTGGTGGACGGAAGCCGCGCAAATGATGCGGTGGAGGATGCCATCTATGTGGGAGAGGCGGAACGCATCATCCTCGGTTACAAGGACAGGGACAAGCGCATCCACTACCATCTGATGGGCAAAAATATGGGCATCTCCGGGAATACCAATGTGGCCATGAAGGAGAGCGAGGGAGAGTACATTGCCCTTTTGGATCACGACGACGTCTTAACGCCCGACGCGCTCTACTGTATGGTAAGCGCTTTGCAGGAGGAGCATTACGACGTGCTCTATTCCGACGAGGACAAGATGACGGAGGACGGCAGGCGGTATCAGGACCCGCTGTTTAAACCGGATTTTTCCATCGACCTGATCCGAAGCTACAACTATATCAACAACTTTCTCCTGGTGAAGCGGACGGTGGCGGACGCCGTGGACGGCTTTCACTCGGAGTTTGACGGTGCGGAGGATTATGACTTCATCCTGCGCGTGATCGAGAAGACGAAAAGCATCCGGCATGTACCGCGGGTGCTCTATCACTGGAGGATCAACGGCGTATCCTCGGTGGTGGACGAACACAAGCGGGAGTATCAGCGTGAGGTGGGCAGAAAGGCGCTGGCCGCACACCTTGCGAGAGAGCAGATGATGGCGACGGTCGAGTACGGCACGGCCTGGGGCAGTTACAAATGCAACTACGACACGCCGGGCAATCCTTTGGTTTCCGTCATCATACCCGGCGGCGGGAACATTTCCCTCATCAGAAAATGTGTCCGTCCCCTCTATGAATTTGCACGGTACAGCAACTTTGAGATCGTCCTGGTAGATCCGGGCGACGACCCGGAGCTTTCGGTGCTCTATCACAAGTTAGAGCGCATCCGAAAGAATATGCGGGTGGTGGATTTTATCGGCCACAACGAGATCTCGGGCGTCCGGAACTTCGGCGTCTCCTATGCGAAGGGCGACTATCTGCTGTTTCTCGATCCGAACGTGGAGATCCTTACCCCTACAGCCATCGGAGAGATGCTCGGCAACTGTATGCGGCCCGAGGTGTCCATCGTGGGCGCGACGCTCTATAACGACCGCGAGGTGATCGCGAGCGAGGGCGTGGCTGTCGGCGTGGGCGACTCCTATACGCATCTTTACAAGGGCATCCGCCGCGGTGAGTTCGGCTACCGGATGCACAACCTAAGCAACGGCAATTACAGCGCGGTTTCCTGTGCATGTATGATGATCAAGCGCGAGGCATTTGCAAGGCTTGGCGGATTCTCCGAGAAATTTACCACGGAGTACTCCGATATCGACTTTTGCCTCAGGGCCGGAGAACAGGGGATGCTTATAACCTGCGCAGCCGATGCGGGCTGGTATCTGCACAAGGGTACACCGAGAGGAGAGGACAGAGAAAAGAGCGCCGACGAGCTTTTAAAACAGCGCAAAAAAGAAAAGGACCTCTTCGACGTGCTGTGGACAGCAGTGGTACAAAGAGGTGACCCTTTCTATAATACGAATTTCAATCGAAAAGGAAATCCGTTTTCCTTATGACCCTGATTGATGGCTACTCCGTAAGGTCTGCCTTGGTCAGGGTTTTTAATTGCGTATCGGATACATTCTTCAAGGTGACAATGCGGCTTGCCTGGCGGGAGATGGAGCGCTCGAGGTAGTTTCGAACCTCGCGGGCGTTCGCAAAATTTTCGTCGTGATGTGCGGCCTTGTTGTCAAGGTACTCCTTCACGTATTTCTTGCCCGCATCGTTGGGCATGTATTCCTGCTTCTTACACATATTCATGAAGATATCGAAGAGCTGGTCTCCGGTGTAATCCTCGAAAAAAATGTACTTGTTGAAACGTGAGCGAAGACCGGGGTTGCTGTCTACGAACTCCTGCATCAGCTCGGTGTAGCCGGCCACGATGACGATCAGGTTGTCGCGGTTGTCCTCCATCAGCTTGAGGAGCGTATCTACGGCTTCCTGTCCGAAGTCCTTGCCGTCCTTGCCGGAGGTAAGTGTGTAGGCCTCATCGATAAAGAGGACGCCGCCTAATGCGCTTTCCACGACCTCCTTGGTCTTGATCGCGGTCTGTCCCACATATCCTTCCACCAGTCCCGAGCGGTCGACTTCCACGAGCTGTCCCGAGGGAAGTACGCCGAGGCAGCGGTAGATCTTCGCAAGGAGTCTTGCGACGGTGGTCTTACCGGTACCGGGATTGCCGGAGAATACCATGTGGAGGGAGATGGAAGGCTGTTTCATATCGCGCTCTTCGCGGAGCTTCTTCACCTTTAAGAGGTTGATCAGGCTCTTGATGTCCTTCTTCACCTCGTCCAAACCGGTCAATGCATTTAACTCTGCCATCACCTCTTCGAGGGTGATCTCCTCTTCCGGAACCTCGTTCTTGTTCAGAGTGCCCTTCATGGCTTCCATGGCTGCCTTCGCGTCGTCTGCCGTGGTGCCGACGATGTTCTTGCCTGCCGTGGCGGTTCCGCCGGGTTTCTTATCTTCTTCCTTCTTGCCTGCGGGGGTGCCGGGCGCGATGTTCTTGCCGCTTCCGGGGATGGGGCCGTTGCCGGGCTCAAAGAGCTTGTGCTTTCTCAAGTACTCTTCGATGACGCCGGTGTACTCCGTGAGCTTCTTCAACTCTTCCTCGGTGATGCCGCTGTCGCAGGAGATGAACTCCTGGCCGATCTCGCAGTAGAGGTTGTAGAGGTTTCTCGACTTGGAGAAGCCCTTGGTGGTGTATGCGGACTTTCCGGAGAGATCCGCCTGTGCAAAATAAGTGAAAGAACGGGGTACAGTGGTGCCGAACTTCGCGTCCGCGGTACGCTCGTACTTGAATTTCATGATGGAACTCTGGGTGAAATACTGCATGAGATAGCGCTGGATAAAGGAAATCTCGGGGTACATATTTCCGTCACCCGTATCTAAGAGATACACCAGAAACTGGAGGAGATCGAAACGGATCATCTCCCGCATGGTGATGTTGGACTTCGGCGCAAATCCCTGCTGTTGTATAATCTCGCCGTACATATAGCAGTCATTGATGCTTTGACTGAGTGACATGTTCATTTTGATGACTCCTTTCCCCACTGAAGTTGCTTAAAGACCCATACTTCGTAAGTATATATGAATTGAATTAAGGTGTCAATTATGGTACAATTTGTCTGATTTTGCGGTAAAGAAAGGAAGACTTGACTTGAGGTTTCGACCCTGTATCGATATCCATAACGGAAAAGTAAAACAGATCGTCGGCGGAAGCCTGTCCGATGCGGGCGATACAGCCACCGATAACTTCGTATCCGATGCGGATGCTTCCTACTACGGAAGCCTGTACAGGGAGAAAAATCTGCCGGGCGGACATGTGATTTTGCTTAATGCATTAGACAGTCCTTACTATGAAGCGGATCTTAACGAAGCAAGGAAGGCGCTATCGGCCTACCCGGGCGGCCTGGCTGTGGGCGGAGGTGTGACGGCGGAGACGGCGCCGGAATTCATCCGGATGGGCGCATCCCATGTGATCGTGACGTCCTACGTTTTTCGGGAGGGACGTGTCGATATGGAGCGTCTTGCGGCGATGGTTGCGGCCGTCGGCAGAAAGCGGCTGATCCTCGACCTAAGCTGCAGGAAGAAGGACGGGAAGTATTATATCGTTACGGACCGCTGGCAGACCTTCACCGAGACCGAGGTGAACCTTGAGACGCTGTCCGGGCTTTCCGAATACTGCGATGAGTTTCTGGTGCACGGCGTGGACGTGGAAGGAAAGTCTGCAGGCATTGACACCGAACTGGTGCGGCTGCTCGGTACATTTACCGGCATCCCCGTCACCTATGCGGGCGGTGTCCACAGTATGGAAGATTTGCGCGTGATCCGCGATGCGGGAGGAGGACGACTCGATGTCACCATCGGAAGTGCTCTGTCCCTGTTCGGAGGAACACTTGATTTTGGGGAAGTACTTAGATTCATTAAGGAGGAGTAACATGAGAAGAAAGAGATGGCAATGTCTGGTTTTAGCCGGCGCGATGGCGCTTTCCATGGCGGGCTGCGGCAAGGCGGACGGCAAGGATGAGAAGAAGGCAACGGCTTCCGACGCAAGCGAGACAGAGGCGGTTGCGGCAACTCCCGTTGAGGATGACGGCGACTGGAGTACGACGGAGGTCGTGATCGAGGAGGACAACCGTTTCACCACTGTTGAGGGTGACGACGCGATGGGACTTACCTTCGATGATGACGACATCACCGGGTTTTCCACCTATATCAACGGCGGAGATTTTACCATTGCCGGCGAGAACGACGCCTTGGTTGCGGACATCAAGAAGACAGGATCTTTAGAGCACAGCAACCAGATGTACTATGACGGATTCACCATGGCGCACGGCTGTGTCTACACCATAAGCTTCGACATCTCCTGTACGGTGGAGAGAAGCATCGAGTGGCGCGTGCAGCTTAACGGCGGTGACTATCATGCGTATGCCAGCGATCATATCAAGATCGGACCCGATGTGCAGACCATCACCAAGGAATTCACCATGGAAGACAATTCCGATCCGGCACCCCGTTTCGTATTTAACATGGGTGCGGTAGATGACAGCAAGGATCTGCCCGAGCACAAGGTGATCGTGGACAATATCTCCCTCTTTGTGACCGACAGTTCCAATGCGGAGCAGATCACGGCAACCCCCATCCCCAACAAGGTGAAGGTCAACCAGATCGGTTATGCACCGGACGACAAGAAGACGGTGATCACCACGGATGCGGAGGATGCGAAGTTTAAGATCGTGGACGCCTCCACGGATGAAACAGTGTATGTCGGCGAGTACGAGCCCGTATTCTACGACAAGGCGGTTTCCTCCAATGTGCGCCGCGCAGACTTCACGGACTTTAAGACACCCGGCGAATACTACATCGTATCCAAGCCCTCGGGTGCTTCCTATCATTTCTCCATCGGCGACGGACTCTATGAGGATATGTACAAGGATGTTGTACTGATGCTTTACAAGCAGCGCTGCGGCGTGGAGGTGTCCTCCGATATCGCCGGCGAGTTCGGACACGCGGCCTGCCATACGGATAAGGCCATCGTATACGGCGATGAGAGCAAGAAGGTGGATGTGACAGGCGGCTGGCATGACGCCGGTGACTACGGACGTTACGTGGTATCCGGTGCGAAGACGGTTGCGGATCTCTTCCTTACCTATGCAGACTTTGACTATACCAACGACGCGCTCGGCATCCCCGAGAGCGGCAACAAGATCCCAGATGTTTTGGACGAGGCGAAGTTCGAGCTTGACTGGATGCTCAAGATGCAGGATGCATCGGGCGGCGTATATCACAAGGTGACGGGCTACAACTTCCCCGACACCTGCACCGCGGTAGAAGAGAAGGACCAGATGGTGCTTGCACCCATCTCCTACGCGGCAACCGCGGACTTTGCGGCAGTGATGGCTTACGCTTCCGTACTCTACAAGGACTTTGACGCAGCGGCTGCGGAAGCTTACGGCGCAGCGGCAGCGAAGGCTTATGCTTATATGGAGAAGGCGCCGAAGGAAGGATTCAAGAACCCCGAGGAGATCGTAACCGGCGAGTATCCCGACAAGAAGCTCTCCGACGAGGATCTTTGGGCGGCAGCAGAACTCTATCTTGCAACCGGTGACGCAAAGTATGCGGATGCCGTGAAAGCGGGACTTTCCGAAGACGTGATCATGGGCCTCGGATGGGGCGATGTCGGAACCTACGCACTCTATGACCTTGCGAGAAGAAGCGAGGATGCGGAGATCCAGAAGAAGGCTGAGGAGCTGCTTCTTGCAGAGACGGACAAACTGCTCGGAAAGTGCAAGGAAGACGGATTCTACCAGGGCTTCGGTATGAGCTATCCCTGGGGAAGTAATATGACGGTTGCCAATAACGGCATGCTCTTCCTCTTTGCATACAACTTAACCGGCAATGAGGAGTATCATGAGTACGCACAGCGCCAGCGCGATTATATCTGCGGCGTGAACGGTACGGCTTACTGCTATGTGACCGGCTACGGCGAGCATACACCGAACGACGTACACCACAGACCTTCCCAGGTGGCAGGCAAGGCAGTGCCCGGTATGCTTGTGGGCGGACCGAACAACGGACTCGACGACCCTTATGCCAACGCGGTATTGTACGGCATGCCTCCCGCACTCTGCTATGTAGACAGCCAGCAGAGCTACGCATGTAACGAGGTGACTGTATACTGGAACTCACCGCTCATCTATCTGCTTACGGACGATGTAAAGTAAAATGCTAACACTTGTAAACCGGCTCCTTGCAAATGAAAAGGTCAGATACCTGATCGCGGGCGGAGCCACCACCTTTGTGAATCTTGTGGTTTTTGCGGTGCTCCGTATTCTTACGGACACCGGCAGAAACCTTGCAAACCTGATTGCCATTATCGTGGCAATCTTGTTTGCGTATGTGGTCAATAAATGGTTCGTCTTCCGAAGCAAAAAGAAGACATTTGCTGCCGCGGTGGAGGAGTTTATCAGCTTCATCGGCGCCAGGATCCTCGCCATGGGCGTGGAGATTTTGGGCGTCGCCATCCTCTGCGACAGTTTTTTGATGCATGAATTTGTGGCAAAGCTGTTCGTACAGTTTGTCGTGATCGTGGTGAACTACGTCTTCTCCAAACTCTTTGTCTTCCGCGACAAGAAGAAGTCCTTCACCGAGCGCGTCTTCGAGAACTATGCGGTATGGCTTTCCTTTTTGATCGTCTTTGTGGTCTCAGTGATCATCTTCATCGTGCAGAAGGTGTGGCCCATCGCCAATCATTCTCTGACGCTGGTGGACAGCGTGCATCAGTACCTGCCCTTCTTTGCGGAGTTCCGGGACAAACTTTTACATGAGCGAAGCCTCTTTTACACATGGAACGTGGCGCTCGGCAGCAACTTTATGGGGCTTTCTTCCTATTATCTGAACAGTCCCTTCAACTTTATCTTCCTGCTCTTCCCGAAGCGGCTGATCCCGGGTGTGGCATCCGGCATCATGCTCCTTAAACTGGCGCTTTCGGCAGCGTTTATGGCAGTCTTGCTCACACGCCACAGAAATGCAAAAGAGCGCGCGGAGGGCGTGCCCGAAAACCGTCAGAACCTCCTTGCGGTGGGACTTTCCGTGGCCTACGGACTGTCCAATTACGCGGTGGGATACTACTGGAACATCATGTGGTTTGACTGCGTGATGGTGCTTCCTTTGATCATCCTCGGCTTCGAGAAGCTTGTGGAAGAAAAGGATATGAAGCTCTACGTGCTGGCCTTGGCCTATGCACTCTATTGTAACTACTACATCGGATTCACCATCTGCATCTTCATGGTGCTCTGGTATCTGGTGTACCCCTACGGAAAGCCCGTCAAATGGGCGCGGGGAACGCTTCGTTTCTTCATGGGATCGCTGCTTGGCGGCGGGCTTGCGGCATTTGCCCTGCTTCCCGCATACTACGGCATTATGGCCACGGCGGCCGGACATATGGAGCTGCCGAAGCATGCCTGGTACGGAAACATTTTCGCGCTGTTAAAGCAGTTCCTCTTCCTGACGGACCCGATCACAAACCAGATCTTTGACGGCGGAGCCAATCTCTACTGCGGTATGCTCGCCATCATCACGATCTTTTGCTATCTCTTCTACAAGGGAGACGGAATCTTTGTAAGGATCCGCCGCGTGCTTCTGGTGGCCTTCCTGCTCGTTTCCACAAATGAAGAGCTGTTAAACTATATCTGGCACGGTTTCCACAACCAGTACGGAATCCCGAACCGCTTCACCTACCTGCTCGCCTTTGTGCTCCTTTATACGGCGTACGATGTGCTCCGGGACGAGAATGCCAAGGGTATCGTCGCGATGATCGGCGCGGCGCTTGCATCGGGCTTTGTGGTTGCCTGCAAGCTGATCGAAAAAGGCAATGTGACGAAGCTTGCATTCACCGCATCGCTTCTGGTGATCATCGTCTACGGCGCATTGATGGTGGTCGGAAACAAGGGCTGGATGCCGAAGAAGGCTTACAGGATCGCCATATCCGCCTTTTGTGTGGTGGAGATCATGACGAGCGCCATAAGCGGATTCTGCGAGAACGGCTACGCGACTTTGGGAAAGGCCTACACGGCCGAGGCGCAGATGCGTGAGGCACGCCGGGAGATGAAGCAGCTTGCTTCCGCGGAGGGTGCAACCTTCTACCGCGCGGAGCTTATGAACTATGATATCCTGGACGAGGCGACCTGGCAGCAGCTGCCGAGTATCTCGACCTTCAACTCCACGGTGCTCGGAAACTCCGTCACGGTGATGGGCCGTCTCGGATTTTACACCGGCGCCAATGAGTTTTTATATCGCGGCGCGACACCGTTTACCAACTCGATCCTGGGTGTGCGCTATCTCTTCAAACGAAAGAACGACGTGGACATCTATGATTTCACACCGGTTGCGGAGAAGGAGGGGATCGAGATCCACGAGAATCCCTATCCACTCTCGATCGCATTTGCCGTCGATGCGCATGCAAAGCACTGGAACAGAGAGGGCAATACGCCGCTGATCAAGCAGCAGGAGCTGGCCAATATGATGACCAGACTTCCCTACTTCTTCACCCTGCAGTATCCCACCTGCTACAACACGAGCGACGGGATGGAACTTGCGGGAGACGTGATGCATCCGCGCGTGCGGGCGAAGAAGAACGGCACCTGCAGCTTTGTCACGGAGTTTGATATCGATGTGCCGGGAGATTACTATATCAACTGCCGCGGAAACGATGTGACCGAGATCGCATTTTCCATCAACGGAAAGAGTATCACGCAGGACCGCTACCAGATCTCGATCTTCCACCTCGGAGAACTTGCGGAGGGCGATCATGTCACGGCGGAACTGATCTACAAGAATATGGACACGCATCCGGAGGTTGCACATTTTGAGCTTGCGACCTTCGACAGGAATCTGTATGAGGCGACCTACAGGAAGCTTGCGGCGCATCAGATGAATGTGACGGAGTTCAAGGACGGCTACATCGAGGGTACGATAGAAATGCCGGCGGATGCGACACTATTTACCTCGGTTCCCTATGACAAGGGATGGAAGGTGTACGTGGACGAGCATCCGGCGGAGTACTACGCCTTCGGAGAGAGTTTTATCGGAATCGACATGGAGAAGGGGCTTCACGCGGTGAAGATGGTTTACACGCCGCACGGCCTGTATCAGGGTATGCTTGTGTCCCTGCTCTCGGCGATTTTCTTCGGGATTTTACTGCATGAGGGAAAGAAGAAACCGAAGGAAAAGAAACCGAAAATCGAGTCACAAGAAGATTGACCGAAGGAACATTCTATAGTAAAATATAGACATTATCGGACTTTATCTAAGTATCAGAATAGGGGTGTTAAAATCATGGACAAACTCAAGGAATTGGGCTGGCAGAAAGTGATGATCATCGGTGCCGCAGCGGACGTTGTTCTGGGTGTGCTCCTGGGGGTTATTCTTAAGAATTCTGCAGCCGGTATCGTTACGGGTGTGCTCACGGCAGTGATCACCGCGGTTTTGCTTTTTGCCATGTGCGGCGGGGAGGTACCGGGACATTCGAAGAGTGACAAGTACAGGAAGCTCTTCATGAATCTTCCGATCGGATTTGCGCAGGCAAAGATCATCACAAGCCCGGGCGGCGGGATCAGCGGTTACTGTATCGAGGACGCGAATGAGCGTTTCGGAAGCTACTTCAACTTAGACACCACGGATTACGTGGGCAAGGTATTGGGTGACAGCAAGATCGAAGTGCTTCAGGACATCAACGCCTGGTTCAACGCATACAACAATTCCGGTACCAGAGAGGGCGACTTCATGGACGTAGAGATCACCATGGAGAAGCTCGGCAAGGTATTCAACACCGTTATGTATAAGTCCGAAGCGGACTACATCAATATGGTGGTTATCGATATCACCGAGCAGAAGGAGACAGAGAACAAGCTCTCCTCCGCGATCGAGGACGCGAATGCCGCATACAAGACACAGGCAGAGTTCCTCGCGAATATGTCACACGAAATCCGTACTCCGATCAACGGTATCCTCGGTATGCTTCAGCTGACGCTGATGGCTGAGGATCTGCAGGCTGACTACAGAGACAATCTCTTAACAGCGAAGAATTGCGCTGACAACCTCCTCCGTCTGATCAACGACATCCTCGATATCAGCAAGCTCGAGGCCGGCAAGTACAGCCTGAAGGAAGAGATCTTCGATGTCAGAAGCGCCATCGAGGAGACCGTGGCAGCACAGGTACCCGCAGCTACGAACAAGGGTCTTGCGCTTGACTGCACCTTCGGCAACAACATCCCGAAGCTTGTGAAGGGCGACGGACAGCGTATCCAGCAGATTTTGAACTGCCTCCTTTCCAACGCTTTGAAGTTCACCTCCGAGGGCAGCGTTCGTGTGAAGATCGCAGCCATCGACACAGACAAAGAGAACATCAACATTCGTATCGCCGTTGCCGACACCGGTATCGGTATTTCCGAGAAGAATATGGACAAGCTGTTCATCCGCTTCTCACAGGTAGATTCCTCCGACACGAGACGCTACGGCGGTTCCGGACTCGGCCTTGTGATCTCCAAGCAGATCGCGGAGCTGATGGGTGGTAACATCAGCGTACAGAGTAAGGAAGGCATCGGTTCCACCTTCATCGCAGAGATTCCTTTAAAGGTTGTGAAGGCAGCCGAGATGGAAGCAGAGAAGGAAGCAGCCGAGGCGAAGAAGGAAGAGCCCGCAGTATTCTCCATCAACGCACATGGCAAGGCGAGAATCCTCGTAGCAGAGGACGAGCCCGTAAACCAGCAGGTTATCGGTAAACTCCTCGGTATGGCAGGCTTCTCCTACGATATCGCAGAGAACGGTGAGCGCGCCATCGAGCTCTTCAAGCAGAAGGAGTACGATGCAGCCCTCTTCGATGTACAGATGCCTGTGATGGACGGTATCGCAGCTACCCAGGAGATCCGCGAGATCGAGCAGAAGGAGCACAAGAAGCGCCTTCCCATCATCGCAGTTACCGCACGTGCCATGTTCGGTGACAAGGAGCGCATTCTCGAGAACAAACTCGATGATTACATTGCGAAGCCTTACAACCTGAACACCGTTGTCGAAACCCTGAACAAGTACATCGACCTGAAAGAAGAATAGAGTCTTACAAGCACCTGACACCGCAAGGAGTCAGGTGCTTTTTTTCTATGCCAACGCGGATGCATGGTTGAGATTTCCGGCGACACCTGTCATACGCATGGTTGAGATTTCCAGCGAACCTGTCATATGCTTGTTGAATGGGGTCGCCGAACACGCCGGCACTTAGCGAAGCTTCAGCTGAGCTTAGTACCGTTGCGTGTGAGATCGAAGCGAAAGCGTCCCCTGAGACAAGCGTATGACAGGTGAGCGTCGAGTGATTACCCCGGGAGCGACGCCAGAAAACTTCGCATGGCATCCGTGTGAGTCTAACGAATCGTTTTCGATAACGAATCTCAATAATTACGCACAAATCTTATTGCTTTTGCGCGTCCTTATTGGTATAATCGGTTTGTCTGCGGGTTTGACTATGCAAACTCGTAATCTAAAAGAAAAGAGGTATTTTAAATGGCAGCGATTGATTTAAGCAAGTATGGCATCAACGGCGCAACAGAGATCGTGTACAACCCCTCCTATGAGCTTCTCTTCGAAGAGGAGACCAAGGCAGGCCTTGAGGGCTTTGAGGTTGGTCAGACAACTGAGCTTGACGCAGTGAACGTTATGACAGGTATCTATACCGGACGTTCTCCTAAGGACAAGTTCATCGTTATGGACGAGAACTCCAAGGATACCGTATGGTGGACCACCGAGGGTTACCCCAACGATAACCACGCTATGTCCGAGGAGACATGGAAGACCGTAAAGGAGCTCGCAGTTGCAGAGCTTTCCAACAAGAAACTTTTCGTAGTAGATGCATTCTGTGGTGCAAACAAGGACTCCCGTATGGCAGTACGTTTCATCATGGAAGTAGCTTGGCAGGCACATTTCGTTAAGAACATGTTCATCCAGCCGACAGAGGAAGAGCTTGCAAACTTCGAGCCCAACTTCGTAATCTACAATGCTTCCAAGGCGAAGGTAGACAACTTCAAGGAGCTCGGACTTAACTCCGAGACCTGTGTGGCATTCAACATCACAAGCCGTGAGCAGGTTATCCTTAACACATGGTACGGCGGTGAGATGAAGAAGGGTATGTTCTCCATGATGAACTACTATCTCCCTCTTCAGGGCATGGCTTCCATGCACTGCTCCGCAAATACCGATATGGAAGGTAAGAACACAGCAATCTTCTTCGGTCTCTCCGGTACAGGTAAGACCACACTTTCCACCGATCCCAAGCGTCTTCTTATCGGTGACGACGAGCACGGCTGGGATGACAACGGTGTATTCAACTTCGAGGGTGGTTGCTACGCAAAGGTTATCGACCTCGACAAGGAGTCCGAGCCCGATATCTACAACGCTATCCGTCGTAACGCGCTTCTCGAGAACGTTACCGTAGCTGCAGACGGCAAGATCGATTTCCATGACAAGAGCGTAACCGAGAATACTCGTGTATCTTATCCGATCGATCACATCGACAATATCGCTCAGAAGGTAAATAAGATTTCTTCCGGCCCCGATGCCGAGAACGTAATCTTCCTTTCCGCTGATGCGTTCGGCGTACTTCCTCCGGTATCTATCCTGACACCCGAGCAGACCAAGTACTACTTCCTGTCCGGTTTCACAGCAAAGCTTGCAGGTACAGAGAGAGGCATCACTGAGCCCACTCCCACCTTCTCCGCTTGCTTTGGTCAGGCATTCCTTGAGCTTCATCCTACAAAGTATGCAGAGGAGCTCGTTAAGAAGATGGAGAAGAGCGGTGCTAAGGCTTACCTTGTAAATACCGGTTGGAACGGTACAGGCAAGCGTATCACCATCAAGGATACCAGAGGTATCATCGATGCCATCTTAAACGGCGACATCAAGAACGCTCCTACCAAGACCATCCCTTACTTCAACTTCGAAGTTCCGACCGAGCTTCCCGGCGTTGACACCGGTATCCTCGATCCCAGAGATACTTACGCTGATTCTTCCGAGTGGGAGACCAAGGCGAAGGATCTTTCCGAGAGATTCATCAAGAACTTCAAGAAGTATGAGACCAACGATGCAGGTAAGGCACTCGTAGCAGCAGGTCCTCAGCTGTAAGAAGCAGTTTGCGAAAGCATAGAATCTAAGCATAAGCCCTCGGGTCGTAAGACCCGGGGGTTATTTTTTCCTTTTTTTTGAAAATGGGTGTTGACAGAAGTGTACCACTGTGCTATTGTACTATACAAGTAATACAGTAATACACCAAAGCACATGGAAGGCTGAGGTCACGGAAGCAGGGAGGTGAGTATTATGGCATGGAAGTTTCACCAGGAAGCACCCATATATTTACAGATCATGGAAGAGATCAAGCGATACGTCGCACAGGGATATTGGAAACCCGGCGATCGCGTACCTTCGGTCAGGGAGCTGGCTATCGAGGTTGGCGTGAATCCCAACACGATGCAGAAGGCGCTGTCGGAGCTTGAAAGGGAGGGAATCCTCGTGTCTGAGCGGACCAGCGGCAGATTCGTCGCCTATCCGAGTGAGGAGCGAGAGGATCTTCGAAGTACACTTTCAAACAAATTTGTGGAATCATTTGTGACAAATATGCGAAGCCTCGGTTATGATGACCGGGAGATTCAAAATCTGCTTGCCGGATACCTCGGCGCAGGAGAGAACGCTTCGTATGAACAGCAGATGGTAATATAGCGAAACTGAAAGGTTTCGGCTTTATAATAGGAGGAAAAGATATGGATCAGAATCAAGGAAACATGCAGATGCAACCGCAGATGCAGCAGCCGATGCAGCAGCCGGCAGGACAGCCGATGCAGCAGGAACAGCAGCCGATGGGACAGCCGATGCAGCAGGGCTTTACACCGTCCTACGTACAGGTGCCCTATCAGCCCGAGGCGATGGTAACGACCGACTATGCATCCTTAAAGCCCCAGTTTCAGAACGTGGTCTCGGGGAATGTTGTTGAGATCGCACATGTGAAGAAGGGCTACGGCAAGACCAAGAGAGTGTTTGAGGACCTGAATCTTCAGATCCCCGCAGGCAAGATCGTCGGTCTTCTCGGACCGAACGGAAGCGGCAAGACCACGATGATCAAGATGCTTTCCGGACTGCTTGCCCCGGAGGCCGGAGATATTACCATCGCAGGACTTCCTGTGGGACATCAGTCCAAGGGCGTGGTAGCCTACCTTCCCGAGCGTACCTACTTCAACGAGGGACTCAAGGTGAAGGAGATTGTCGGAATCTTCCGTGATTTCTATCAGGATTTCGATGAGCCGAAGGCTTATCAGATGATGAACCAGTTAAACATTGACCCGAACATTCAGTTAAAGAAGCTTTCCAAGGGTAACAAGGAGAAGGTTCAGCTGATCATGGTTATGAGCCGTCATGCGAAGCTCTATCTTTTAGACGAGCCCATCGCCGGCGTTGACCCCGCAGCAAGAGACTTCATCCTTCGCACCATTTTAAAGAACTACGATGCGAACGGCACCATCCTGATCTCGACACATTTGATCCAGGATGTGGAAGCAATCTTAGACGATGTCATCATGATCCGCGAAGGCCAGATCGTGGTACATCAGGATGCGGACTCCCTTCGCGCACAGCAGGGCAAGTCCATTGACGAGATCTTCAGGGAGGTGTTCAGATATGTTGGGTAAATTGATCAAATACGAATTTATAAACAGATGGAAGGCTATGATCTCCGTCTTTGCGGGACTGATCGGCGGAAGCCTTGTGGTAGCACTTTTGAGAGTCATCAGAGAATCTGCGGGTTCAAGCTTTATGAACGGACTGTTTGGCTTAGTTTCGGCGCTTTATGTGGTCGGCATGCTTCTCGGTCTCGGTTCCATCTTCATCCTGCCGCTCTACGACTTCAGACAGAGATTCTTCAAGGATCAGGGCTACCTGACACATACCCTTCCCGTGAAGACCGGCACACTTCTTGTATCAAGAATCGCATGCGACCTGTCCATGCTTGTGGGTATGATCATCGTATTCCCTCTTTCCCTCTGTATTGCAGTCGGAAACTTTGATGTATTCCGCGCATTGGCCGATATGGTGAATACGATTCTTAAGATGATCGGTATCAATGCAGCTTTCGGACTGACGGTCGGCCTCTTCTGCGGACTCATCCTGATTGAGTATCTGTTCAATACCTGGTGCTTCAACTGTGCATACACCTTAGGACACTGCCTCTTTGAGAAGGGCAAGAAGATCATGTCTGTACTGTTCTATATAGCGATCGTGTTTATCACCGGTAACATTGCAACCCTGATCGCCAACGGTTTCAAGGGTCGCATTGAAAGCTACGATTATGTGAGCGATATCGCAAGGGATGTGGCCTTTGTCAATCTGATCCTCACGGTTATGATCGTTCTGATGGCAGTGTTTGTGGTCGGTCTGATGGCGATCACCAACAGAGTCTTTAAGAAACGTCTGAATCTTGAATAAGAGATGTGCCTGCTAGGATAAGCGCAGGCGATAGCGAAAGAGATCCACATCTTTTCCTAATATGTTGGCACTCTTGGGTTCGAAGGCTACTTCCGAGAACCCGAGTTTGCCGGCAACATGTAAGGAAGGGATGTTATCCGGATGAATCCTGGCATCGATTCTTCGAAAGATGTAGTAGGATGTCAGAACATCGATGGCGGCAGCGCAGGCTTCGTATGCGACGCCCTGTCCCGTATAGTTGTGATCGACCTTGTAGCCGATCTCCGCATAGGGCTCGCCATCATTATGAAAATAGAAATTGACGGCGCCGATCACCGGCTCTGTCGCATCAGCGGCATAGATGTAATAGCGCAGGAACTGACCGCGCTTGTACATCGAGTACTCCCGCGCCAGCATTGACCGGTGGAATTCCGGCGTATAAAAATCCTGAGGCCGTGTCGGCTCAAACGCTTCGAAGCTTCTTCGATTGCGGTTGTAGAGAGCCAGCACGTCCTCTTTTTTTTCTTCGGTTAAGACCTGTAAGGTCAGTCGTTTGGTATGCGTGATCTCCGGTGCAAGCATCAGAGTTCCTCCTTCCTGCGCACGCGCAGGTTTTTAAAAAATGTGGTAAGCAGCTCGGAGCACTCGGTCTCCATGACACCGCGGGTTACATCCACCTGGTGGTTGAAGGCCTTCATGTCAAGCAGATTGATGATGGATCCGGCACAGCCGGCCTTCGGGTTCATGCAGCCGATATAAAGACGCGGGATCCGCGCCTGCAGGATGGCGCCCGCACACATCTGGCAGGGCTCCAGGGTCACGTACATGGTGGTATCCTCGAGCCTCCAGTCACCGATCACCTTCGAGGCCTTGCGGATCGCGATGATCTCGGCGTGCGCCAGGGTCGTCTTGTCCCGGTTTCGGCGGTTGTAGCCACGCGCAATGATCCGTCCCTCGTACACGATGACGCACCCGATGGGGACGTCGCCCAAGTCCGACGCCTTCTTCGCAAGGCGGTAGGCTTCGCGCATGTAACGCAGGTCGTCGGCGCTCACCGCCGGCACCTCGGTCTCGGCTGTAGCTGCATTTTGTTGTAAGGTTTCATCGTTCTTCATACGAATTATTGTAGCGGGTAACAATGAGTTTGTAAAGTGCGGGGACGGAACGGCGGCTGACATACCGTGTTGCGAGGACCCGCTCTCGCTAATCATGGGCACCCCTAGCGGTTCTAAGCTCTCAGGTGCTGCGCCCTGAATCGCTAAGAACCGAGACCCATGGTTGTCCCTGCAACGCGGCAGTCAGTCCGCCGTTCCTTGTCGCTAACGGTGACCTGCAGGACGCGGCGCTTGACGTCCCGCACATTTTACGTTACAATACGAAAGCATGAATTCGATACAAAATTTCCGTGCAGCCGGGGAGTTAGCGGTGCCCTGTACCTGCAATCCGCTATAGCAGGGGTGATGGTCGGCCCAGGGTCTGTATCTGTGGGGCTGCCCTCGGTAAGTGGCGTTGAGGCTCGGGTCTTGCGCGACAGGAATCTGTGAACCGTGTCAGGTCGGGAACGAAGCAGCACTAAGCAGAACCTCTTGTGCGCCGCGAGGTTGCCGGGGCTGAGTTAACTGCCGTGGTAACGCCTATGGGTCTTTCACAAAGCCGACCGCACGGTTTTTAATTTCAACCGCGTCAGGTTTCGTTTACATAAATTTCTTTACTTATTCACAAAATAATGGTAATATAGTATGTGTTGCCATGAGATGGCATAAGATGAACTTCGGGGTAGACATTCTATGAATTACGCAGAAGTAATTGAATATGTCAAGAAAATGACTTCGGAGAACGGCAGACCGTCAAACTATCCGTTCCGAAGCCGGTTTGAGCATACGATGCGTGTATACCGTTGGGCGATCAAGTTACAATCCCGCTTAGGCGGTGATTTGGATGTCATCGTACTTGCGGCATTGCTTCACGACATCGGTTGGGATGTATCCGGAGAGCGTGATCACGCAGAGGTGGGCGCAGAGCTTGCGGTCGAGTACTTGGACAGCATCGGCGTTGAGCCCGAGATCATCTGCCGCGTGGGTGAGATCATTATGATCCATGAAGAGAAGGATACGGATGCGGATCTCTCTCTCGAGTGCCAGATTGTGATGGATGCAGACCTCCTAGATGAGGTCGGTGCAGTGAGTGTCCTTTGGGACGCTATGGCGACAGCCTGTGAGGATGAGCCCTCCTACAAGAAGGCTTACTACAGGATCAAAGAGTATTACAGAAAGAACAAACCCAAGATCCGTCGCTGCAAGACGGATACGGCAAGAGCGGAGTGGACGAAGCGTATGCAGCTGATCGAGTCCTATCTTGCACAGGTTGAGAAAGAATTATTCTAGAATGCGGACACCGCGTGTATGACACAGGGGTCTGTCGCGATGACCGACCGACGTCGGTAGGCGACAGGTCCCTGTGTTTGTATGAGAGGATATCAAGATGGCTAAAAAACTTCCGGATTTTAAGACCTATGATCAGGAGACGCTGGATAAGATTCATGCGGCTGAGATGGAGATTCTGAAGGATTTCTGCAGAATCTGTGACACGCATGGACTGCAGTACTTCGGTATCGCCGGTACGGCGATCGGAGCGCTTCGACACAAGGGCTTCATCCCGTGGGATGATGATATTGACGTGGCACTTCCCAGAGAGGACTTTGAGAAGTTCCTCACCATCGTGGAAGAGGAGATGGGCGATAAGTACCTCATTATGAATACGGAACATTATGAGAATTATCCGTTGATGACCACCAGACTCACCATGCGCGGAACCAGATTCAAGGAGGAAGCGCTGAAGGATATCAAGGCGCCGATGGGTATCTTCTTGGACCTCTATCCCTACGACAAGGTAAGTGATGATCCGAAGAAGGCCAAAAAGCAGGCCAGAGACGCATGGTTCTGGAGCAAGATCCTGATCCTGCGCGGTATCCCGCATCCGATGCTTGGTTTTGCGGGCTGGAAGGCGAAAGTGGTACAGGCCATCTGCGGCGCGGTACATTTTGTTTTGAAAACCACACATACATCGAAGCTTAAGATCTACCGCAAGGCCTACGAGGCGGAGACCAGATACAATCATCTCGAGAAGACGGAGAAGATCAACTTTATCTGCGATACGTCGCCCTATATGAACACCTACCGTGTCGACGACGTATTCCCGCTTCAGAAGCTTCCCTTTGAGGACATCGAATTAAACTTTCCGCACAACCTTCACACCAATCTGACGGGTATGTACGGAGATTATATGCAGCTCCCGCCTGAGGGCAAGCGCAAGACACATTATCCTTACGAATTGAAATTTAAAGGCGAAAAGGTGAAAGCATGAACTACTATGTGAATGAGCACATCAAGAATACGGAGCGCGTATTTCCCGGACAGGGAAGGTACGGTATGCACCGTTACGATATGAACGAGAACCCCGAGGGACTCCCGAAGGAGTTTGTGGACAGCGTATTAAAGGAGATTACACCGGAGTTTTTGACGATTTATCCGGAGCCGGATCGTTTTCTGCACAAATTTGCTGACTTCCTCGGCGTGAAGTTCGAAAACCTTCTCACCACCAACGGTTCCGATATGGCAATCCGCTATCTGCTCGAGACCTTTGGTGAACCGGGCAAGGATGTGGTGACCGTGTCTCCTTCTTTCGAGATGTACTGGGTGAATTGCAACATCCTGGGACTTCATCACGTTCCTGTTTCCTATGAGGCGGATCTGACGATCAGCATCGACAAGATCCTTGACGCCATCACAGAGGATACCCGCATCGTGGTACTCTTAAATCCCAACAACCCCGTCGGCAATGTCTATACCGAGGAGGAGTTGGAGAAGATCATCGCCAAAACCAAAGAGGTGGGAGCGGTCGTCATCGTGGACGAAGCCTACCACTATTTTTATGATAAGACATTTCTTAAGTATGCCATCGAAGAGGAGAATGTCATCCTGCTTCGTACATTTTCCAAGCTGATGTCTCTGGCAGCGGTACGACTCGGCGTGGTGATCAGCAATCCCGAGATCATTCACTATGTGAGAAACGGTCGTCTTACATTTGATGCGAATGCTGTTGCGCTGCTTTTCGCAGAGCGATTGATCGAGCATCCGGAGATCATTAAGCGACAGATCGAGATCGAGCGTGAAGGAAGAGATTATACGCTTCAGCAGCTTCTGGATCACGGTTATGAGTGCAGAGATTGCAAGGGTAATTTCATCTTCGTAAGACCGAACCATGATCCGGCGACGGTAGCGAAACGGCTGGAAGAAGAAAAGCAGGTGCTGGTTCATGCATACGGCAATCCGCTCCTGTCCGACGTACTTCGCGTATCCACAGGATCGAAGGAGGCCATGCAGATCTTCTTGGATGCCTTTTTCGAGATTGATGCATAAGGAGAAAAACATTGACCAAGGTTATCACGTACGGTACATATGATTATCTGCACTACGGCCACATCCGTCTCCTGGAGCGCGCAAAGGCGTTGGGAGACTATCTGATCGTGGGCGTGACTGCGGACGATTTCGATAAGACCAGGGGCAAGATCAACGTGCGACAGTCGTTGATCGAGCGCGTGGAAGCGGTGCGTGCCACGGGGCTTGCGGACGAGATCATCGTGGAGGAGTTCGAGGGCCAGAAGATCGACGACATCCGAAAGTATGGTGTGGACATCTTCGCCATCGGTTCCGATTGGGAGGGTAAGTTCGACTACCTCTCGGAGTACTGCAAGGTGGTTTACCTTCCCCGCACGGAAGGCGTATCGAGCAGCGAGATCCGGAGCGAAGAGCAGGATCTGCGCATCCTGGTGGTCGGCGAGCACGCCATGGCGGACAAGTTCATTGCGGAAAGCGCCTATGTGAACGGCGTCTCCGTGACGGGTTGCATCAGCACAAGAGAAGCCTGCGAGGCAACCAACGGATATAAGAAACTTTTGGATGAGAGCGATGCGGTCTACGTGGTGTCGGAGCCGACGCTTCGATCGAAGATCGCGAAGGCAGCCATCCTTTCCGATAAGCATGTCCTGATCGAGTCACCGATCGCCACATCCGTTAACGATTGCAGGGAGCTGCACGCGCTTGCGAAGGAGCGTGGCGTGATCGTCTTTGAAGCTTTAAAGACTGCGTTTTCCACAGCTTATCACCGCTTAAACCTCCTGGTGAAGGGCGGCAAGATCGGCAAGGTCGTATCGGTGGATGCGGTCTGCACCAGCCTCACGGAATCTCCCTGGGGAAGTCTGCTTGACTGGGGTGCAACCACTCTGCTTCCGATCTTTCAGCTTCTCGGCACGGACTACCGGGAGATCGGTATCCACTCGCTGATGGCGGAAGATCGAAAGGACTACGACGTATTTACGAAACTTACATTTGTCTACGACGGCGCCTGTGCATCCGCGAAGGTGGGCAACGGCGTGAAGTCGGAGGGCGAGCTTATCATCTCCGGGACGAAGGGCTACATCTACGTACCTGCGCCCTGGTGGAAGACGGACTACTTTGAGGTCCGCTTCGAGCACGCCGAGGACAATAAGAGATATTTCTATCAGTTGGAGGGCGAAGGAATTCGCTACGAGATTCTGGAATTCTTAAACTCCGTTCGACGCGGAACGGAAGATGCATACGTCACCGGCGAGATCACGGAGGCCATCTGCGGCGTGATGGAACGGTGTTATGAGAAGGGCGAGCGAAAGCTGCTGTAGGAGGAACCATGCTGAAAGTCAGTGTAATAATGCCTGTATATAATTCCGAGGAGTATTTGTCTAAAGCGGTAGACAGCGTTCTGGCGCAGGAGTTCGACGGTTTCGAACTCATCCTGGTGGATGACGGAAGTCCGGACGGAAGCGGTGCCATCTGCGATGCATACGCAGCAAAGGACAGCAGAGTCCGCGTGATCCACAAGAAAAACGGCGGCATCTGCTCTGCAAGAAACGCGGCCCTTGATGTGGCGCAGGGTGAGTATACCGCCTTTTGCGACAACGATGACGAGTATCTTCCCGGACTCCTTGCAGACAACTACAAGCTTGCGAAGGAGCACGACGTGGACCTGATGCGCTATGCGAAGATCAAGCGCGTGGTGAAGGATAACGGCAAGATGTGGGAAATTGTGTATCCGATCAAGGATGAGTTTATCGAAAGATCCGAGTATGCAGAGCATTTTTTGAATATCCGAAAAGAGAACACGGTCTGGACCGGACTTTTCAAAAGGTCTTTGATCGAGGAATACCACATCCGGTTCAATGAGCATTTTAAGCACGGCTCCGAGGATCAGGACTTCAACTTAAAGGTTTTAAAGAAAAGCAATCGGCTCGGATTTAACAGCAAGGCGTATTACGCCTGGACACAGAGAGACGCACACAGTACTTCGAGGAGTTTTCACCAGGATTTTCTGGTGAAGAACCGAAGGATCAATATGAAATCGGAGTATGAGTTTATCACAGAAACCTGTGAAGACCGTGTGGACAATTACGAGAAGAACCGCTTTCTTACAACCGCCTACGTATACCCGGTGATCGACTATATGGCGATCGGCGGCGTGATGACAGAGAAGGAAAAGATGGTCGAACTCGAGAAGATGCGCCGGACGCCGCTCTTTGACGAGAAACTGTCGAAGGATACGGCAAGAAAGCTTCGCAAAGAGAACCTAAGGATTTATCTTACGGCGAAGCTGTTTTACGAGAGACGTTACAAAGCGCTTATTCTTATGCTGGACAAGGGGACAAAGATCCTCGGTCTGTTCCGTTTTAAGAAACAACGATAGAAGGACTATAACAGATGGCAAGAGTGCACATTCTATTGGCAACATATAATGGGGAGAAATATCTTTGCGAACAGATTGATTCCATTTTGAACCAGACATATCGAGACTGGGCGCTTTATATCAGTGATGACGGTTCGAGGGATGATACCCTTACAATCATTGAACGATACATATCCGAAAATCCGGATCGTATCTTTCGACTGGAAGCGGGTGAGCGTTTGGGCGGAGCGACAAAGAACTTCTCCTTTCTTTTTTCAGCCTGCCCGCAGGCGGAATTTTATATGTTTTGCGATCAGGATGATGTGTGGCTCGAGACGAAAATTGAGCACATGGTCGATGTCATGGAAGAAAAACCCGCTGCTGAACCTGCGCTTGTGTACTGTGATCTGGCGGTTGTGGATCAAGACCTCCGTCATGTTGCGGATAGTTTCTTTTCTTATCAGGGACTGGACAAGCATAAGAAGGATAAGAAAACCATCTTGTATAAAAACTATATACCGGGATGCGTCATGATGTACAATGATGCGCTGAGACGAATTGTTACCAACATTCCAAGGGAAGCAGTTGTTCATGACTGGTGGCTTGCTCTGGTGGCAACCCACTTCGGCAGGGTTGAATTTACGAATCAAAGAGGGAATCTGTATCGTCAGCATGACGCCAACGGCGTGGGTGCGGAGCAGGCTGTCGGAACCGGGACGGAAGTAAAAAGAGTTTTTCGTGGAGCTGTGTCTCATCCATTTAGTCGTGTAAAAACCATCGTTGATAGGATGGATCATAATTTGTGTGAGGCTGTAATACAGAGCAGGGCTTTTTATCGTCGATACGGACGTAGGATGGAAGGCCGGGATGAAAAATATACAAAGAGATTTTTCACAATGCGGGACAATCGAGGACGATTGGGTCACGCGATATTTTTCGCAAGGAACTACCGAGGCATAGGTTTGGGACCTGTCAGGTATACGGCAAGTATCTTGGCGCTGCTTAGAAAAAAATAGCGATACCATGGGAAAAGTAATCAAGAATTTTATATACAACGGAACATACAACCTTTTGATGGTTGTGATCCCCCTGATCCTTACACCGTATTTGACCAGAACGCTCGGGTCGGAGATGTTGGGCATCGATGCCTATGTGATCTCTGTAATCAATATCATCAAGCTGGTGGGGCTGCTTGGCATGAATGCCTATGCGAACCGTGAAATAGCCTACTGTAGAGATGATCGGGAGCGGATGTCACGCACCTTTTATGAGCTATGGCGGATTCGTATGGTTCTTGGGGCAATTGTGATGGCGGGCTATCTACTCATTGCGGTGCATGTAAAGTACAGCACGTATTTTCTGATTCAAGGATTTGCGGTATCTTCAGTTTTTATCGATGTGACCTGGCTTTTTTCCGGGAACGAAGATATGAAGGGGCCGGTGATACGAAATGTGATCATCAAGGTGATTCAGACTGTCCTGATTTTTGCTTTTGTGAAACAGCCCTCGGATTTGGCGATTTATGTATGGCTTTCGGCGGTTTCGTTTTTTGTCAGCGCATTTTGCATGTACCCGTACATCCGGCGTTACGTCGATCCGCTTGGGGATCAAAAACCGGATTACAAGCGACACTTTAAGCCGATTCTTGCTCTGTTTCTGCCGCAGGCAGCGACTATGGTCTACACGCAATTCGATAAGACTATGATCGGATGGTTGTCGGAAGACATTTCATACGCGTCCATATATGAAAAAGCTGAGAATCTGGTACGACTTCCGCTCTATTTTGCAACGGCTATGACTACGGCGGTTTTGCCGCGAGTTGCGAATGAGTATGCGAAGGGGCATACGAAGGAAATAAGATCCATGCTCGGAAAAGAAATGCGTTATGTCTTTCTTGCACTTTTCCCGATGCTGATCGGGATGGCAGGTGTAGCAAGCATTCTGGTTCCGCTTTACCTTGGGAATGCATATGTGGAATCAACGCTGGTTCTTCGAATCCTGACACCGATGGCATTTTTCATAGCTATGGGTGAGATTATTGCAAATCAGCTTATGGTGGCTGTCAATGAAACAAAAGGACTCACCATCTCCTACCTGTTTGGAGCGCTTGCGAACGTGATCGCAAATGCACTCCTGATTCCGAGGTTTGATGCGGCGGGAGCTGCTGTCGGCACGGTGATTGCCGAAGGGCTTGCGCTTTCGATACAGTACATTTATGCAAGACGTTATATCGGATCCTTCGGAGCGATCGACGCAGTGCCAAAGAAGCTGTTTGCAGCCCTTGTGATGGGATGTGTCATCCTTTACATGGGAACGCTCAGACAGGATATATGGATGCTGTTTTTGCAGATAGCAGCAGGCGTTGTGATCTATTTTGTGATTTTGATCCTCCTTAGGGATGGAGAGTTAAAAGAAGGAATTGCGATAGTCAGAAACAGGTTTGGAAAGCACAAGGAGGCCTAATATGAACGTAGCACTGATCTTTGCCGGCGGTTCCGGCAGGCGTATGAATACGGCATCGAGACCGAAACAGTTTCTGATGCTTCACAACAAGGAGATCATCGTCTATACGCTCGAGCACTTCGAGCGGCATCCGGAGATCGACGCCATCTGCGTGGTGTGCATCGAGAGCTGGATCGATTACCTAAAGAAGGCTTTGAAGAAAAATGATATTACAAAGGTGAAGTGGATCGTGCCCGGCGGTGAGACCGGACAGGACTCCATCTACAACGGACTTGCGGCAATCCATGCGGACTGTCCCGAGGACAGCATCGTGTTGATCCATGACGGCGTAAGACCGCTTATTAATGAGAAACTCATCACAGACAATATCGCTTCCGTGAAGGCGAACGGCTCGGCGATTACCGTGACACCGGTGATTGAGACGGTGATGCTTACCTCGGATGACAAGAAGGTCTACAAGAGTGTGGATCGAGACAGAAGCTGTACGGCGAAAGCGCCCCAGAGCTTCTATCTGAAGGATATCTGGGCGGCACATGAGCAGGCGAGAGCCGAGGGTATCCATGACAAGATTGATTCCGCGACCATGATGAGTGACTATGGACACGCGCTTTATACCGTGGCGGGTGGACCCGAGAATATCAAGATCACAACGCCGACGGATTTCTACATCTTCCGTGCGCTCACCGATGCGATGGAAAATTCACAGATTTTCGGACTGTAGAAAGAGGAGTACGATATGAACCCTATGATGCTTGAGGACGCAGAATATTTGGCGAACTCCGGTGCGGCCTTCTGGGAGGCACTTGCCGGAAAGACGGTTTTTGTAAGCGGTGCGACGGGGCTGCTCGGTTCGCAGACGGTCCTTGCCTTAGACGCGTACAACCGAATGAAGGATGGGAAGATCACCATCTATGCGCATGTAAGAAACAAGGCGAAGGCGGAGAAACTGTTCGCAGATGCGACGGATCACGTAAAGATCCTGTGCGGAGATATGACAGAGCCAGTATCCGTAGACGGAGAGATCGATTACATCATCCATGCGGCCAGCATGACCAGCTCGAAGGATTTTGTGGAGAAACCGGTCGAAACCATTATGACCGGGATCACGGCCACGAACAACTACCTGAAACTTGCGGCGGATAAGAAGGTCCGCGGATTCCTGTACCTTTCCTCTCTCGAGGCGTACGGCGTGATCGATCCGCCAATCGAGAAGGTGACGGAGGAGGATTACGGAAGGATCAACCAGCTTTCCGTGCGAAGTAGCTACTCCGAAGGAAAGCGTATGGCAGAGTGCCTGGTCGCTTCCTATGCATCGGAGTACGGTGTGCCCGCGAAGATCGTGAGACTGTGTCAGACCTTCGGTCCGGGAATCTCCTATGACGACGGCAGAGTCTTCGCACAGTTTGCGAGAGCGGCCATCGAGGGAACCGATATCGTGTTAAAAACCAAGGGAGAGACTTACAGAAACTATTGCTACACTAGAGATGCGGTAGCGGGCATGCTGACGGTTTTAACCCACGGCGAGGTCGGCGAGGCTTACAATATCGCGGCGGCGGGAACCGGAATCTCTATCGCGGATATGGCACATATGATCGCAGACGAATTCGGCGAAGGACGGACCAAGGTGGTCTTTGATATCGCCGAGGATGCCACAAAGCTTGGGTACAATCCGAAGATCGTCATCGAGCTTGACACACAAAAAACAGAGCGCCTGTCATGGCGCTCCGAGATTGGTCTTAAGGAATCTTTTGAAAGACTGATCGCATATATGAAATCCATCAGGGCTTAGGCATCCTGCTTTACGCAGGATTCGATCAACCCGGTGATCATGGAAATGGAGTCGCTTTCCGAAGCGGTCTCCATTTTTTGTATGAAATCGTCGCGGTGTGTATAGACGTCGGACACTGCGCTAAGCAGTGTCTCGTTCGTCATGTCCTCCTCACGAAGGAGCTTCGCCAGGCCCTGCTTATCAAAGGACTCTGCATTTAGAATCTGATCGCCGCGGCTTGCGGCAAGCGGCAGGGGGATTAAGACCATGGGCTTCTTTAAGGCACGTAGCTCGCAGATGGCATTCGCGCCGGCACGGGATACCACGATGTCGGCCAGGGCGAAGAGGTCTGCCAGCTCCTGCTTGATGTATTCAAACTGTGCGTAGTCATCACGGCCCTCGTAAGCGGGATCTAAGTTGTCTTTGCCGCAGAGGTGAATGACGTTGAAGGTCTTGGTGAGTTCATTGAGAGAACCGCGGATGGCGTTGTTCACACTGACGCTTCCGGTGCTGCCTCCGATGACCAAAAGGGTCGGACGCTCCTCCTTGAATCCGCAGAAGTCATACGCCTTCTTACGGTCGCCTGCGAAGAGTTCTTCGCGGATCGGCGTGCCGGTGACGATGGCCTTGCCTTCCGGAAGGGACGCTGCCGTCTCCGGGAAGTTGCAGCAAACGTAAGTGGCGTGCGGGATGCAGATCTTGTTGGCAAGACCGGGTGTCATATCGGATTCGTGAATGATGGCGGGAACCTTCAGGGCGTCCGCTGCCAAAACCACGGGAACCGAGACGTAACCTCCTTTGGAAAAAACCACATCCGGACGAAGCTTCTTGATGATGCGGCCCGCTTCGTTTAAGCCGTGGACCACCTTGAAGGGATCCGTAAGATTCCTGGCGGAGAGGTAACGGCGAAACTTGCCCGTGGCAACACCGTAGTACGGGATGCCAAAGTCCTCGATCAGCTTCTTTTCGATGCCGTCTTTGGAACCGATGTAGTAAATCTCGTAGCCAAGTTCCGAAAGTTTCGGGAGTATGGCGATATTCGGAGTGACATGTCCGGCTGTGCCGCCGCCGGTTAAAACAATCTTTTTCATAAAAACCTCAAAATAACTAACCGAGCTTCTCGGCGATGTAGGAGTCTACCCAGTCGCGGAGTACCGAGAAGGGGCAGGGGCCTGCGTCAAGGATCACCTTGTGGAATTCTTTTTCGTCGTAGAGATCACCGAGCATCATCTTGGTGTGTGCGCGCAGATCTTCGAAGGAAAGCCAGCCGGTGATGTACATCTGATAATTGGCGGGCTCTGCGATGACATAGTCGATCAGATCGCCGGCCGCGTCACCGTTTAGGCCCTTGCTTACCAGGTATTCCCTGGTTGCCTCTTCGTCCCAGCCTTCGTAGTTGACACCGATCTCCACTCTTGCGGATACAAGGTGGTTTAACTGGTGGTTGATGCTTTCTAAGTTCGCATACTCGGGCTTTTCGTACTGATCATAGTATGCGAAGGACTGATGCTCGATGTAGGTGGCCCAACCCTCCGTGTATGCGTTAAAATCAAGCAGCGCACGGATCGGTGCCGGCTGAGTGTTCAAATAGTAGCAGAACTGGAACATGTGTCCCGCGATACCCTCGTGCGCCAGTGTGAACCAGAGTCCGTCCTGATCATCACCGAGGTTTAAGTAGATGGCGTTGTGTGTAATATCGTCCAAAGCCGGCGTCATAAAGAAGGCCGGGCTTACGATCTTCTCAAGAGAAGGATGTACATTCTCTACCTTGAAGTCGATCTCGGGCAGTTCGGGCATGCGGTCTGCGTAGAATTTTTCGAAATCGCGGATCGTCGTTGCGGGATCGATATCCTTGTAGAGCGTTTTCGCTTCCATCGCATCGAAGTAGGAGGAGTAGGCGTCGTAGTTGCCGTATACGATGTCCATCAGGTTTTCCATCTCCTGATCGATGGAGATGTCCAAACGATTGATCACTTGCTCCGGTGTCATATGGTCATTGCCCATATGTTTTAAGAGGTAGGCGTAGTACTCCTTGCCCTTCGGCAGATGCGCGAGGCCGAGCTCGTTCTTGCCGTCGTTTCTGTGCATCTTGAAGTAGGAGATGATATTTTTGTAGCAGGGGATCACGCTTTCCTTGACGGCTTTTTCGTTCGCCTCCTTGTAGGATGCGATCTCCTCGGGGGTAAGTCCCTCCACCTGTTCGATATGACTGTTGAAGGTGGCGATCATCAGGTTGTTGTCGGGGTCGGCAATGAATTCCTCACACTGGCGGATGACTTCGCCGGCACTGTGGCTGTTCATGAAAAGTCCGCGCTTTGATTTCTCGGTTTCATACGCAAGCAGCTCGTCCACGTAAGCGGGGAACTGGCGTAACAGATCAAGATAGGTCTCCACGTCCGCCTTGGTATAGAGCTTGTACTCGGAGAGCGTGATCGGAACGTTGGACTGCAGACCGCTGGTGTATGCGAAGGGTTCATACAGATACGGAAAATCGTAGGATTCGATGTTGTAATCCACCTGGGTGTTCAGGATATCATAGGTGAGTTTCTGTTCTTTCGTCAGGAGGGAACGATCAAATTCCCGAAGCTTCGTTGCATCCTCTTCCGCCTCGGCCTTATCTTTTGCCATGGATTCCTCGGTCATCTCCGCGTCGCCGTAGGTTGCGGTGGGAACCTTGATATCGTAGGTCTCGGGGTGGATGATGGTGTAGTGAAGGGTGATGGAATCAGAGACCACACCTTCCTTAAACTGATCGAGCAGGTATGCGTCAAAGGCCTTCTGCTCGGCCACGGCTTCCGCAGAGGTAAGGTCTACGCCGTCGTCAGCGTACATGTCAGGTCCGGCAGCGTAGTTCCTGCCGATGCCCATATCGATGGGTGACAGGTCTTCCTTCGCCACCTTATAAGGCTGTACTCCGTCGGACGGGGTTGCAATGCTTTCGGTGGTACCGGGCTCTTCCGTGCTCTCTGCGATATTGCCGACGCCGCTTAAGGCGTCGCCGAGTCCCTCCTGCTTGCCGCCGCAGGACGTAAGTGAGAGGGCAAGTACTGCGGCAAGTGCCGCCGCACATAGCTTTCTTACTTTATATTTCTTCATGTTATGCCTCCGAAATCATCTGTGTTTGTTCATATAAAATGTATTATATCAGAGAAAAACCATTTTGCAAACGTTGTTCGATATGGTATGATACATAGATGGTTTAACAGTTTAGAAAGCGTGAGAAGATGAAGTTAAACATCCGATACGAAGATGAATACTTAATCTGTGCGGTGAAGCCGGCGGGGATGCCCGTACAGGGCGACAAGTCGAACGATGTGGATCTGGTTACGGAGATCAAGGAGTACCTCTACGAAAAGACCGCGTCGGATGACGAGCCATACGCAGCCCTGATCAACCGGTTGGACAGACCGGTGGGCGGACTTACGCTGTTCGCGAAGGACGAGAAGACGGCGGCGCGTATGACGGACCTGCTTACCGACGGAGGGATCGACAAGTACTACCAGGCGATCGTCACGGGAGAGATCCCGGAGGAAAGCGGGGAAATTGTCGACTACATCGTGCGCGACCCGAAGACCAATATGTCTAAGATCGTAGACAGCGGGGCGAAGGGCGCGAAGAAGGCGGTGCTTTCCTACGAACTGATCGATGAGTTTGAGACGGATGACGGGATCCTGGGACTTCTTCTGATCCACCTGATCACCGGCAGACATCATCAGATCCGAGCACAGCTTTCTCATATCGGCTGCGGGATCTACGGCGACGTAAAGTATAACCCGAAGTTTCGCGGGAAGAAGGGCGGCAAGGCCATCGGCCTTTACAGCACCAGGCTGGAGTTCGACCATCCCGTAACGGGTGAGCATATAAAGATCAAGCAGGAGCCGGAGGGCGAGGCCTTCGCGGTGATCGACTTGGAACAAGAATATTAAAGGAAAGAGGATATAGATATGGCAGACAAGAAGATGGTAGAGCAGATCACCTCCATGGAGGAGGATTTTGCACAGTGGTATACAGACGTAGTCAGAAAGGCTGAGCTTACGGACTACACCAGCGTGAAGGGCTGTATGGTGATCAAGCCTTACGGCTACGCGATCTGGGAGCTGATCCAGAGACAGCTCGACGACAGATTCAAGGCGACAGGCGTGGAGAACGTCTACCTGCCGATGTTCATCCCCGAGTCACTTCTTCAGAAGGAGAAGGATCATGTTGAGGGATTCGCACCCGAGGTTGCATGGGTGACACAGGGCGGACTTGCACCCCTTCAGGAGAAACTGTGCGTACGTCCCACATCCGAGACACTCTTCTGTGATTTCTATCAGAAGGAAGTGGAGTCCTACAGGGATCTCCCCAAGGTATACAATCAGTGGTGTTCCGTGGTTCGCTGGGAGAAGGAGACCAGACCCTTCCTGCGTTCGAGAGAGTTCCTGTGGCAGGAGGGCCACACGGCACACGCTACCGCTGAGGAAGCGGAAGCACGCACCACACAGATGCTTGAGGTATATGCAAAGTTCTGTGAAGAGGTTCTCGCCATCCCCGTCATCAAGGGAAGAAAGACCGATAAGGAAAAATTTGCAGGCGCGGAAGCCACCTACACCATCGAGGCTCTGATGCACGACGGCAAGGCACTGCAGTCCGGAACCAGCCACAACTTCGGCGACGGATTCGCAAAGGCTTTCGGCATTCAGTATCAGGACAAAGACAACAAGCTTCAGTATGTACATCAGACATCCTGGGGTGTGACCACCAGACTGATCGGTGCCATCATCATGGTACACGGCGATGAGAGCGGTTTAAAGCTTCCGCCCAGGGTTGCGCCCACACAGGTGATGATCGTGCCCATCATGCAGAAGAAGGAAGGGGTACTCGAGAAGGCAGAGGAACTTCGCGCGATGCTTGCGGCCGACTACAGAGTGAAGGTCGACAAGACGGACAAGAGCCCCGGATACAAATTTGCTGAGCAGGAGATGCGAGGCATACCTCTCCGTGTGGAGATCGGACCGAGAGATATCGAGGCGGGACAGGCTTTGGTTGTCCGCCGCGATACGGGAGAGAAGATCACGGTAGCGCTTACCGAGCTTTCGGCAAAGATCGGCGAGCTGCTTGAGACGATCCAGAAGGATATGTACGAGAAGGCACTTGCACATAGAGATTCACACACCTATGACGTAACTTCATGGGATGAATTCAAGGATACGATCGAGAACAAGCCCGGATTTATCCGCGGCATGTGGTGCGGCGATCAGGCATGTGAGGATGCCATCAAGGAGGAGACCGGCGCCACTACAAGATGTATGCCCTTCGCACAGGAGCACATCGCAGATACCTGCGTATACTGCGGAAAGCCCGCGAAGAAGATGGTATACTTCGGAAGAGCTTACTAATATAGAAATGAAAGGTCAGTCATGCAGATAGAGATGCCACGCGGCGCCAATTACATCATTGATACGCTGAAGCAGGCCGGATTCGAGGCCTATATCGTCGGCGGATGTGTGCGCGATGCCGTGCTTGGTCTAAAGCCGCATGACTGGGATATCACAACGAACGCCAGACCCGAGCAGGTGAAGCGTCTGTTTGGCAAGACGATCGACACCGGGATCCAGCACGGCACGGTGACGGTACTTGTACCGAAGTCCGTGACACTGGGCGAAGTGCCCTACGATTTTGAAGTGACGACTTACCGGTTGGACGGCGTCTATGAAGATCACAGACGCCCGAAGGCCGTGACATTTACAGGCGCTCTGTCAGATGACCTGGCGAGACGCGATTTCACCATCAACGCCATGGCGTATAATCACGAGGACGGACTCGTGGACATCTACGGCGGACAGAAGGATCTTGCCGACGGAGTGATCCGCTGCGTGGGGAATCCGGAAGAGCGATTCTCCGAGGACGCGCTTCGCGTACTGCGCGCAGTCAGATTTGCGGCGAAGCTCGACTTCACCATCGAAGACGATACGCGTATGGCCATCCAGACACATGTCCTGGACCTCGCCTTTGTCTCCGCAGAGAGGATTCGCGAGGAACTTACCAAGCTGCTTACCTCCAATCATCCGGGACGGATCCGCGAGGCGTATAAGCTCGGGATCACCGGCGTGGTGCTTCCGGAGTTTGACCGTATGATGGAGCAGGAACAGAACAATCCCTACCACTGCTACTCGGTGGGCGAGCATACGATCCACGTGGTGGAGGCCGTACCTCCCGAGGTGCATCTTCGCTATGCGGCGCTTTTGCATGACGTGGCGAAGCCTGCCTGCCACACGACAGACGAGAAGGGCATCGATCACTTTTACGGACATCCGCAGATCGGCACTAAGGATGCGGTGAAGATCCTGCGCCGTCTGAAATTCGACAACGACACGATCAGGAAGGTGGAACGCCTGGTTCGCTATCACGATTACGACATCGGTGATACGGAGAAGGGTATGAGACACTTCCTTGCCAAATTCGGAACAGAGGATTTTCCGGATTATATGAAGCTTCGAAGAGCCGATATGGCCGGACAGAGCAGCTATCGGCTGGACGAGCGCCGCGCTTATCTCGAGAAACTCGAGGAGCTGTATCAGGCGGTGACGAGCCGCGGAGACTGCCTTTCCTTAAAGGAACTGGCGCTTTCCGGACGCGACCTGATGGAGATGGGCGTGCCGGCGGGACCGGGGCTTGGCAGAATGCTCGACAAACTTCTTACGCATGTGCTTGATCATCCGGAAGACAACAATCGTGAAGCACTTATAAAATATCTTCACATTTGACATGATTTTGGGTATAATAGCATGAAACAAAAGAAATCCCTTATTTGGATCACCCTGATCCTGCTCTTTCTTGTCGGCTGCAAGGGCGACAAGGGCGGCGTGAAGGTGTATCAGGATACGGAAGAGACGAAGCAGGAGCGGACGGAGGTTTCCGTCACTGCGGTGATCTCCGAGATGAATATCGAAGCCGGCTATATCAATGTCATCGACTGTATGACGGACAAAGATATGCGGCTCTACTATCATGGCGGCGTATCGGTTACGGATACCTATGGCAGCATGATCACCATCGACAAGATTGCCTGCGGCGCCGTGGTGGATATTGTCTATTACTCCGATACGGACAAGATGGTCTCCATGCAATTAAACAGCAAGACCACCGTGCTTCGCGAGGTCAAGAAATTCAGCGTCAGTCCGGACGAGGAGAAGGCCTGCTACAAGGGCACGACCGTGAAACTCTGGTCGAAGGCTTCCGCCTACGACGAGGGCAAGCGCATCAGCTTAAACGAGGTGTCTACCGAGGATGAGGTGACACTTTGGATCTTTAACAACAAACTGGTTTCGGTAGCCGTGACCACCGGACACGGATACGTTAGGCTCTTGAATCAGGATTCTTATATCGGCGGGATGGTCGAGATCGGATACGATGTCATCGTTCCCGTGACGGCGGATATGCTGATCCCCGTAGAGGAGGGAGATTATCTCCTGCGCATCAACAAATCCGGCTACAGCAACACCAAGCAGGTTCGTGTGAAAAAAGACACGGAGATTGCGGTGGATCTGTCCTCTATAGCGATCCCCTCGGGCACCGTTTCCTTTGTGCTCGAACCGAAGGACGCGAAGGATGTCACCATCACGGTGGCGGGGGAGGATGTCTACGGAGAGACTTATACGAATCTCTACGGCACCTACAACCTTTCGGTATCGGCGAAGGGCTACAAGCCCAAGCGCGGACAGTTTACCATCGACAAGGACTGGAAGGAGATCAAGATCCGCCTTACAGAGGATCCCGACGCGAAGGCGACGGATACGGATTCCACCACGGAAGCCACCACCGCCGCGACGACAAGGGTGACCACAAGATCCGCGACGGACACGCCGGCGACGCGTACATCGACGGAGGAGATCGAGGGCACCGGCAAGGTGACCGAGAACAAATTTAAAGTAAGCACCCCCAAGGGTGCCGGGGTATATGTGGACGGCGACTATGTCGGCGACGCACCCGTGACCATCGACAAGGTGGTGGGCACGCATACCATTACCCTATATAAATCCGGGTATATCATCAAGAGCTACACCGTGCAATCATTGGATGACGGCAAGGATCAGGAATTTTCCTATCCCGAGCTTACGAAATTAGATCCGAATTAGAGGAAAGAGGAGGCACATCATGGATTACAAGAAGATTTATGAAGAGTGGGTGACCAACCCCTTCTTCAGCGAGGAGACCAGACAGGAGCTTCTGGCCATAAAGGATGATGAGAAGGAGATCAAGGAGCGTTTCTACGCGGATCTCGAGTTCGGTACCGCCGGACTTCGCGGCATTATCGGTGCCGGCATCAACCGCATGAACGACTACGTGGTTGCGAAGGCAACCCAGGGTCTTGCGAACTATATCATCCACAGAAAGAAGCAGTCCCGCGGCGTCGCCATCGCCTTCGACTCCAGAAGATGTTCTCCGGAATTCGCGGATGTGGCAGCACTTTGCCTCGCAGCGAACGGCATCAAGGCTTATGTCTTTGAGTCCCTGCGCCCGACACCGGAGCTTTCCTTCGCTGTCCGCTACTTAAACTGTGTTGCGGGCATCAATATCACCGCAAGCCACAACCCTGCCGAGTACAACGGTTACAAGGTGTACTGGGAGGACGGCGCGCAGATCACCCCGCCCCACGATGCAGGTATCATGCGCGAAGTGAAGTCCATCACCGTGCAGGATGCGCGTACCATGCCCAAGCAGGAAGCCATCCACGAAGGTCTCTATGAGATCATCGGCAAGGAAGTGGATGACGCCTACATAGCAGAACTTAAGAAACTTGTGATCCACCAGGATTGCATCGACAAGTACGGCAAGGATATCAAAGTCGTATATACACCGCTTCACGGCACCGGCAACATCCCCGCCAGAAGGATCCTTCGAGAGATCGGCTTCGAGCATGTGATGGTCGTACCCGAGCAGGAGCTTCCCGACGGCAATTTCCCGACGGTATCCTATCCGAATCCCGAGGCAGCAGAGGCATTTGAACTTGCGCTCGCACTTGCGAAGAAGCAGGATGCGGATCTTGTGCTTGCCACAGATCCCGACGCGGACAGACTCGGCGTCTATGTGAAGGACAAGGAGGGCGAGTACCATGCGCTTACCGGCAACATGTCCGGAAGTCTGCTTGCGGAGTACGAGCTGTCTCAGATCAAGGCTACCCGCGGTATCCCCGAGGACGGCGCGCTGATCAAGTCTATCGTTACGACGAATTTGGTAGACGGTATGGCGAAAGAGTACGGTGTGGAACTGATCGAGGTTCTGACCGGATTTAAGTATATCGGACAGAAGATGCTCGAGTTCGAGCAGAAGGGTCACGGCACCTTTCTCTTCGGCTTCGAGGAGAGTTACGGTTGCCTGATCGGTACACATGCAAGAGACAAGGATGCGATCGTTGCGACGATGGCACTGTGCGAGGCTGCGGCTTACTATCGTTCCCAGGGCAAAACCCTCTGGGATGCGATGATCGACGTATACGAGAAGTACGGTTATCATGTGGACAAGATCGAAACCCTCACCATGAAGGGCATTGAGGGTGGCGAGAAGATCAAGTCCATTATGGACCAGCTGAAGGCGAACACGCCGAAGGAGATTGCAGGCCGTCCCGTAACTTGGGCAAGAAACTACGACAACGATACTGCCATCAATATGAAGAACAATGCGGTTCTTCCGACACAGCTTCCGAAGTCCAACGTGGTTTACTACGAGATGGAAGACGGAACCTGGCTCTGTGTCAGACCTTCCGGTACTGAGCCGAAGATCAAGTTCTACTACGGTATCGTGGGAAGCAGCCTGGAAGATGCCGAAGCCAAGGCGGAAGAGTTCAAGAACGAGCTCCTCAAGATGATCGACCATATGATGTAATACATAAGCAAAACCCCGCGGCAGTCGTTGCGGGGTATTTTGTCATACTGATGAAAAGGAGTATCCCGTATGAATCTCCCCATCCGAAAAATAGATAAACACGGTATCTACCGCGCATGGATGATCCTAGTCTGTGTTGCGGTGAACGTGGCCTTTAACTACGTGGCATCCCGCATGAAGCTTCCGTTTTACTTTGATACCATCGGTACCGTCTTCGCAGCTTACACGGGCGGACTCTTTCCGGGTATCACCACGGCGGTGCTCACCAATCTGGTATGCTGGGCCTTCAATCCGAATTCACTCTACTTTTCTTTGGTCGGCGTGCTGATCGCCTTTGTGACGGACTGGTTCGGCGAGAAGGACAGATGCCGCTCGATGGTGGGCAAGATCAATCTGATCTTTCTGGTTACGGTGATCAGCGGCGTGCTCTCGATCCTGATCCAGTGGATGCTCTTCGGGGAAGCGGGACTTGACTACGTGGCGGATTCTGCGGCATTTCTGGTCGGGGATCATAAAAAGTACTATTTCTTGATCAGTGTCTTTGTCTTTCTCGGGATCAATCTGGTGGACAAGGGTATCTCTGTTTTGGTCGCGCTGATGATCTATCTGTTCATGTCTCCGGAGAGCAGAAACGGCCTTCGGTACGGCGGGTGGAAGCAGGCGCCGCTTTCCGCGGAGGATATGGAGAAGATCAACTCCAATATACGCGGAAGCGCAAGATCACTCCGTGCCAGGATCATCCTTGCGCTTTTGACCGGTATTCTGGCGATGAATCTCCTGCTCGGTATCGTGGGCGCTCGCATGAATCCCGATGCGGTCTTCTCGAAAAACTATACCATCAAATCCATCCTGGTCTTTTTCGGAACGCTGGCCCTCTTTCTGGCCGGCTGTATCTGGCTGGGAGACCGCTTCCTTGTATACCCGATCGGCAGCCTGGAGAATGCGATCAACGACTACTTAAAGAACATTGATGATCAGGAGCGCCTGGACGAGAGCGTCAAGCGCCTTCAGAAACTGGACATCCGGACAAATGACGAACTTGAACGACTGTATCGCTCGGTCTGCGAGATGGCGGTTTCCACCACAGAGCAGATGCGCAGCATCCGTATGCTTGCAGATGCAAATGAAAAGATGCAGGCCGGACTGATCATTACCATGGCGGACTTAGTCGAGAACCGCGACTCGGACACGGGAGCACATATTCAAAAGACCGCGGCCTACGTGCGCATTATCGTCGACGGCTTGAAGAGAAGAGGTTACTACGCCGAGAAGCTTACGGATAAGTATATGCACGACGTGGAGATGTCCGCGCCGCTTCACGATATCGGAAAGATCAACGTTCCGGATGCAGTGCTTCAAAAGCCCGGCAGACTGACGGAAGACGAATTTGCCATTATGAAGACGCATACCGTCGCCGGCAAGAAGATTCTGGAGAATGCCATCGAAACGGTCGGCGGCGAGAGCTACCTGACCGAGGCGAGAAATATGGCGGCCTACCACCACGAGCGCTGGGACGGCAAGGGCTATCCCGAAGGTCTGCACGGACAGGTGATCCCGCTTTCCGCGCGTATCATGGCGGTTGCCGATGTATTTGATGCGCTTACTTCACCCCGTGTCTACAAGCCGCCCTTCTCCATCGAGGAGGCCATAAAGATCATACAGGACGGCGTCGGCACGCAGTTCGATCCGAAGTGCGTGGAGGTCTTTATGGAGTCGCTTCCCGAGGTGGAACGCGTGCTTGCAAGGTATCGCGAGGAAAGCGCGGACGCGGAATAGGATACAAGGTGAGAAACTATGGAACTGATCAGGAGACATCAATTAAATATCATGCTGGTGCTTTCGGGCATCTGTGCCATCACCGCTGTATTTGCGGCACTTTCCAAGGTGCTTCCGAAGAGACGCAGACTGTCGCTTGTCTACATGGAGGTTGTATCCTGTATCCTCCTTTTCGCTGACCGGCTTGCATATCTCTACCGCGGCAATACCACACCCGAAGGCTACTGGGTGGTCAGGATCACCAACTTCCTGGTGTACTTTCTGACGCTGGCCGAGGTACACGCCATGAACCTCTATCTGTCGGATGTGGCGAAGAAGGAGATGGGACTTGAAGCTACGCCCAGGCGGCTGATCACGGCGGAATTTATGGTGACCATCGGCTGGATCATGCTGATCCTGTCGCAGTTTACCGGATTCTACTATGCATTTGATGAGAACAATCTCTATCAGAGAGGACCGGGATTTATGCTCTGCTACGTCTTCCCGCTCATCGTGATGACCATGCAGATCTCAGTGACGGTACAGTACAGAAAGCGGATCGCAAATCTTCTCTTTGTCTCGATCATGCTTTTTACGGTCGTGCCCGTGGTCGCGTGTGTTTTGCAGGTATTCTTCTATGGCATCTCCTTCACCAATATGACGATCGTAGGTATGTCGGTGCTTTTGTATATCTTTGCTTTGGTTGAGATGAACAAGACGGTGGAGCGTGCAAACCGGACCGAACTCGAGCGCCTGAAGGAACAGCAGCAGGTGATGCGCAGACTCTTTGACCAGACGGCGACGATGATCTCCACCATCATCGACAGCAAGGACAGGATCACGCCGGGTCACTCCAGGCGCGTGGCGACTTACGCCAAGGAGATGGCAAGCCGCAACGGTATGGATGAAAGAACCTGCGACCGGGTGTACTTCACTGCCATGCTGCACGATATCGGAAAACTGGAGCTTCCGGATGAACTTGTGGTAAAAGAGACGGAACTTACGGAGGAGGAGCGTGAGCTGATGCGCTCGCACACCGTACTTGGCGGAGATTTGCTTGCCATGATCAGTGAGGTTCCGAACTTAAGCGACGGTGCGCGCTATCATCGGGAGCGCTACGACGGCAAGGGATACCCTCAGGGACTTTCGGGGGATGACATCCCCGAGGTGGCCAGGATCATTGCGGTTGCGGATGCTTATGACTCCATGACATCCCGCGTGGGCAAGCGGGAACCGCTTCCCCAGAGGACGGTCAGAGAACAGCTGGTGAAGGATGCCGGCGGACGATTTGATCCGAAGTACGCGAAGACCATGATCAGTATGATCGACGGCGATGCCGAGTACATGATGCGTGATGCGGTTGAGTCCGACGAACGCGGTGACGGTATGGATCTCACCAGAGACAGTGAGATGCATTTTGACGAATACAGAGAACAGGTGACGGACGGTATCAGGCTTTCGGATGAGACGACGAAGATTCGGTTTACCGCACAGCCGGATGAGGGGTATGATGCGAAGATCTCCATCCCTGCGCTCATCCTCTTTGATTCAATAGACGGGCGGATCCACAGAGACGATCGCGGTGTTCGGATACTGAATTACGTAGAGTACGGAGAGATCTGGATGGACGGGCATACCGTCTCGGGTGCGTCCAGGAATCTGAAGATGACGGTGACCGAGAAGGAAGATGCGGCCCCTGCGTCAGATGCGGGTGACGTGTCGTACGAGATCGAAGCGGTCCGCTACAAGGATCATGTGCGGATCATCGCAGAGACCGCGACGCGGCAGCTTCAGTGCATCGTGGCGCTTCCGGACAGCGGAAACGGCGCATGTATCGCCATCTCCGGAGAGCATTGCAGCATACGGGGAATCACCGTCGAAACCGGTGGACTCAAGGTGGACGAGAACGTCATCCCGAGGATCGTGGATGAGATCAGCTATATCAACCGTATCGTAGGCGATGTGCCGAATGTGCAGGTGGACGGAAACCGTTCTGCGACATCGGAAAATTTTGCTGTGGAAGACGGCATGCGACTGGCCTTTCGATCGTCTTCGCTACCCACGTCACATTTGCTGTGGCACTGTCCTTACGTTTTGCTTTACGCTTCGGCGGACGGACAGATTGACGGAGAGGATTACAAGGAATTCGCCTGCGTCAGACTGGACGGCGAGGACGCCACGAAGGACGGCGTGGCCAGAAACGAGCTCTCGGTCAGAAAGAACGATGATTTCGAGGATTGGGAAGTGTGGAAGGCCGCAAACAAGCGCGGCATTTCCTGCGAACTTCGCTTCCGCCGCAGACGCAACAGAGTTATCATGACCACTGTCTGCGCCGGCATAGAGATCAAGAACGTGACCTACATTCCGGAGAACGCCGGAGATGTGCGTGTCGCTTTGACCGGTGACCGCTGCGCTCTGACCGATATCCGGGTGATGTAAGAACGGAAAAAGGGAAGCTAAGTAACGGTATTGAAAAAGAGGAGAGAACAGTTTGTTCTCTCCTCTTTGTTTGCGCGGAGACGGAGGGATTCGAACCCTCGTGCCCCGGAGGGCTAACGCATTTCGAGTGCGCCCCGTTATGACCACTTCGATACGTCTCCTGATTTGCTGTATTGACTTATGAAAATGCAGCATATAAAATGCATGGGGAATCAATCCCGACAACAAGAGGGATTATAGCATAAAATCGGAGGAATGGAAAGAAGAAATGAATCATAAAAGAGTGATTAAGATCATCGGCGGTGTGATCGTCCTGGCAGTGGGGCTGTTCTTTCTACTGTATACGGGAAAAATCGCATACAGGAACGGGTCGAAACACAGTGTGGAAAGCGGCCTTTCGAAAGAGACTTCCTTTGTGGAACTTGAACACGGGATGAGCTTTGAGGTGCCTTTTGTATCCGAGTATGATGTGATCCAGGGCCTATCATTCTATTTCCGCTTCGATCAGTTGGCATCCATGAGTATCTACTATGATCTGCAGGATGCGGAGACGGGAGAGACGCTTGCTACGGGAAGTGCGACTGCAACTTCGCTGATGATGGTGGACTATACCACCTTTCCTTTTCTCGCACCGGTCACGGGAGTATCGGGACGGAAACTCGTCGCGCACATCAGTTTTGCCGGCGTGATGGAGCATCCGATCTATATTCAGACAGCTGCTGATGCGTCGGGACGGGATGTTCCGATGATGAAGGTGACCGTTGCAGGCACAAGCCGGTTTATGTACGCATATATCATAATCTTTGCACTGCTTACCGCAGCGCTGCTTTGGACCTACATCGTGGGCGTAAGCGGGAAGCTGCATGCTGCGGTGAAGCCGGAATTCGTCTATCTCGTTCTGGGTGTGCTGATCGGGGCGGCATTTTTGATCATGATCCCCACAGGTGTGACACCGGACGAGCCGACGCATATAGCGAATGCCTACAAGGTATCGGCCCGAATGATGGGATATAAGGCGGATAAGCCCGGTGTGCTTCCGATGCGGGAGAGCGATGCGATGCAGAGTCTCCTGACAAATGATGTACATCAGGCGGGCATTGAGGAATACTACAGAGGTTTTACAGCAGGGCTGAAAGACGGAAAGGTGATCTATGCGGAGGCTGCGACGACCGGGGACCCGACTCGTATGTACATTCTGCCGGGACTCGGGATCACAGTCGGACGCCTGCTCGGGCTTGGAACGATCCCAACTTACATGCTCGGAAGGCTTCTGAATGCGATCTGGTTTGTAATCCTCATCTTTTTTGCGATCAGGCTGATACCCTTCGGAAAGTATCTGGTGATGGTATGGGCACTGCTTCCGATCACACTGCAGCAGGCCTGCTCATTTTCCTATGATGCCTTTGTGAATCCGCTCTGCGTGCTGATCGTTGCGGCAACGCTTCATCTGCTTTATGATACGGAGAAAAAACGCAGGACAGCGAAGGTGATCGTTCTGATTGCACTTTCTCTTGTGCTGCTTCCCTGCAAGCAGTACGCACTCTCGCCGATCGCACTCTTTCCTTTGATCCTGCTCTTTGATCTGTGGAAACGGAAGAAAGCGGGTATTCGGGAAGGACTGGAGAGGAAGATACCGCATTACAGGAAGCTTCGGACGGCAGCGATATTGCTTCTCGTGATGCTTGCGGCAGCCGGTGCATTCTTCGTAGTACGGTTGCTTACTCGTCCGGACCATTTGGTGGGGGCGAAGGTCAACTATAACGGATTATACGGTGAGGAGCTTTCCAATGCCTATTCCTTGGGACATTTTATTCTACATCCGAAGGATCTGATCAACCTGTTGCTTAACACATTTTGGATAGACGGCGATACTCTGCTCTACCAGATGCTTGGCGGAAGGCTGGGCTGGATCAATATTAATCTGCCCTGGGCATGCTGCGTTGTCATGCTGATCTTGATGATGTTTGCAGCTGTCAGAAGAGACGGGGAGGAAATCCTGATTCGGAAAGAAGACAAGGTGTGGTTCCTGCTTGTTTCGGCGCTGGTGTTCGGTTTTACCGTGATGGGTATGCTGCTTCACTGGACCCCCGAAACCAGCCGATTTATCGTCGGCATCCAGGGACGCTACTTCCTTCCCTTCCTTGTACCGCTTTTGCTGGTGATCCGATCGAAGCGGACGACTACAAGTAGGACGGCAGACAGAGTGATTCCGGTGGTGCTTGTGGCAAACCTTACGGTAATGGTGACGGGATTCTTCCTGCAGGTGGTGTAGAAGATGGGAGAAAAGAAAAACCGAAATCTGAAATACGAGGTCCTTCGGATCATTGCGGCAGTTTTTATTCTGTTTAATCATATCGATGTGGCGTTTTCGGAGCAGGCGGCCGGAGGCGTCGGAACCTGGAATCGGTATATGATCCGCTTCTTTCACTTAGGTGGCAAGTTCGGAGTTAACGTCTTTGTCATCCTCGGGTGTTATTTCCTGGCCGGAAGCAAATGGAAGGCAAGCAGGATTCTACGCTTGATCCTGGAAGTGGTCTTCTACGGCCTGATACTCAATCTGGCGGATATGTTCATCTTCGGAAAGCATCTTTCGCCGGGCGATTTTGCCAGGGGACTCAGCTACTGGTTCCCCGTGTGCTACATCGTGATGCTTCTGATGATGCCGGTTTTGAATCGAATCATCGAGACGAAGCTTGCGCCCGTGATCGCTGTGGCGGGAGTGGTCGCTTCCGCCGGCCTGATCACCTGGGGCTGGGTGGCACCGAACCGGTTGTTTCAGATCGTAACCTTGGAGCATATTGTGGGAAGTCTGTGGTTTTGCTACCTGTTCGTGCTTGTGGGGTGGCTGAAAAAGAAGGGCTTCTTTGAACACCTGCTGTACGGTAAGATCGGGATTGTTGCATTTCCTGCATTCTATCTTTTGATGTATGTGTTAACCCTTGTGACGAACCGTCCCTACTTCCGGGACATGTATTCCATGGTGTGCCTGCTTGCGGCCATTAGCTTGTTTCTTGCGGTGCATCACAGCAAGGAAAAGGACAGAAGCCGGATTTCGGAGAAGCTGATCACTCTGGTGGCACCGGCCACCTTCGGCACCTACCTACTGCAGTGTCACAACAATACAGCGGGGATCTGGCGGGAGGTATTCGCCTACGATACATTTGCGGAAAGCGGATGGCTGTTTCCCGTATGCGTGGGAAGCGTGCTCGCACTACTTGCGCTTGCGACAGTGCTTAGCCTGATCTATCGCGAGATTCTTGCGAAACGCATCGGACTATAGTATAATTTATGCAATTGTGGGCAGAAATTTAGGAGGTCAGTCATGGCAATCGAGACATACGGAAAGATTACGGTAGAAACCTGTGAGATCGAGGGACTTCGGGAGATCACACCCGCAGTGTTCGGCGATCCCCGCGGGTACTTTATGGAGACATACAATTACAATGATTTTGCGGCAGCAGGTATCGATATGCAGTTCGTGCAGGACAATCAGTCCGCCTCCAAGAAGGGCGTGCTTCGCGGCCTGCACTTCCAGATCAATTTCCCGCAGGACAAGTTGGTCCGCGTGGTAAACGGCGAGGTATACGATGTGGCAGTGGACCTTCGGGAGGGCTCACCGACCTTCGGCAAGTGGCACGGCGTGCTGCTTTCCGCGGAGAACAAAAAGCAGTTTTTCATCCCGAAGAATTTTGCGCACGGCTTTATCGTGCTTTCCGATTATGCAGAATTTGCTTACAAATGCACCGACTTCTACCACCCGAACGACGAGGGCGGACTGCTCTGGTGCGACCCCGAGATCGGCGTAGACTGGCCGATGCCCGAGGGCATGACAAGAGACGACCTCATTCTGTCGGAGAAGGACACGAAGTGGGGCGGAATCAAGGACTTCAAGAGAGGATAAGCCCGGATGAAGGTAGTGATCGTCGGCGGTGCAGGTTTTCTCGGCACCAATCTGGCCCTTTCTCTCACAAAAAAAGAATATAAGGTCCTGACGATCGATCTGCAGACGAACGAGCGACTGAAACAGGCGGACATTCCTTTTACAGCCTGCGATCTGCAGGATACGGAGACGCTGGAGAAAAGCATCGACAAGGACGACGTGGTCGTGCATTTTGCCGGATCGGCGATACCGAATGCTTCCAGTCAATCTGCTTACGAGGATGCTGCGACGCATATCCTTCCGTCCATCGGGCTTTTGGACGTCTGCGTGAAGAAGCAGGCTGCGCGCGTGATCTACGCGTCTTCCGGCGGACAGGTCTACGGCGTGCCGCAGTACACACCGATTGATGAGAATCATCCGACGGACCCGCAGACCGCATACGGGATTCACAAGCTGGCCGTCGAAGAGTACATGCAGCTGTATCAGCGGATGTACGGTCTTCGGACGATCATTCTGCGATTTTCCAATCCCTACGGACCGGGACAGCGCCCCTACCGGGGACAGGGAATCGTGGCAACCTTCCTTGCGAGTGCACGGGAGGGCAGACCTGTGGAAATCTGGGGCGACGGAAACTCCGTACGCGATTACATTTACATCGACGATCTGACGGAAGCCGTGGAAGCAGCGATTCGCTACGACGGCAGAACTTCCGTCTTCAATATCGGCAGCGGGATCGGAACCACCGTACACGAGATTGCGGAAGCGATTGAGCAGGCGACGGGGACGACACTTGCGAAGACCTGTATCCCGTCCAAACCTGCGGATGTGGGGATCAACATCCTAAACTGCAGCAGGGCCGAGCAGGAATTATCCTGGAAAGCAAGCATTTCGCTGGCCGACGGCATAGCGATGATGATAAGGAGCCATCAGGCATGACGGCAACAGAATCCAAATTTCAAAAAGACAGAAAACTACTGATGACACTGGCGAGAAACGATTTCAAGGCGAAATTCGCAGGATCGTATCTCGGTGTCATCTGGGCATTTGTGCAGCCGCTGGTGACGGTATTTATCTACTGGTTCGTCTTCGGTGTGGCACTCAAAGCGAGCAACGGCAGCGGGTACCCCTATATCGTATGGATCGTGGCGGGACTGGTGCCGTGGTTTTATTTTTCGGATGCATGGAATGCAGGCACCTCGGCGATGGTCTCCTACGACTATCTGGTGAAGAAGGTGGTCTTCAACATCAACATCCTGCCGATGGTGAAGCTGGTGTCCACGCTGTTTATCAATCTGTTCTTCCTGCTGATCGGATTCGTGCTATCCTGTCTGTACGGATTTGTGCCGGGACTGCACACGCTGCAGATCTTCTACTACCTGGCGGGACTTATCCTTCTGGTGATCGGCCTGGTTTACTTTACGGCTGCGGTTGCGGTGTTCTTCCGCGACATGATCCAGATCGTCGGGATTGCGCTTCAGATCGGCATTTGGGCCACACCCATTATGTGGAACTGCGGGGAGACGCTTGCGGCATGGCCGTGGTTGATCCGGCTTTTCAAGCTGAATCCGATGTACTATATCGTGGACGGCTACAGAGATGCGCTGCTTACCGGAACCTGGTTCTTCGAGAAGGGATGGTGGACACTGTACTTCTGGTGCTTCACCCTCGGTATGCTCTGGATCGGCACACGGGTATTTAAGAAACTGAAAGTTCATTTTGCGGATGTATTATGAGTCAGACAGCAATCAAGGTGGACCACGTGTCCAAACTTTACAAATTGTATAAAAAACCTTCCGACCGCTTCAAGGAGGCGCTTTCAATCTCCAAGAAGAAGCGCCATACGGAGCATTTTGCCTTGGATGATATCAGCTTCTCCGTGGAGAAGGGAGAGTGCGTCGGCGTGATCGGAACCAACGGTGCCGGCAAGTCGACGATCTTAAAGATCATCACAGGCGTGCTCGCTCCGACGTCGGGAAATGTAACGATCGACGGCAGAATTTCTGCGCTTCTCGAGCTGGGTGCGGGATTTAACCAGGAGTACACCGGTCTTGAGAATGTGTATCTAAACGGCACCATGATCGGCTTCACGAAGGAGGAGATCGACGCCAGACTGCAGGACATCCTGGACTTTGCGGATATCGGCGAGTATATCTACCAGCCGGTGAAGACGTACTCTTCGGGTATGTTTGTGCGCCTTGCCTTCGCGGTGGCCATCAACATCGACCCGGAGATCCTCATTGTGGATGAGGCGCTTTCGGTAGGTGATGTCTTCTTCCAGGCCAAGTGCTATCACAAGTTTGAGGAATTCAAGAAGGCAGGCAAGACCATCCTCTTTGTGACGCATGACTTAAACAGCATCATGAAGTACTGCGATCGCGTGGTACTCTTAAACAAGGGACATATGGAGGCGGACGGAAGCCCGAAGGAGATGGTGGATCTCTACAAGAAGATCCTCACCGGCAATGTCGGCTCCGGCAATCGCCAGCAGCAGATGGTGGAAGGCGAGACCGATATGAAGCAGAGCCTTACCATCAACGACACCGCCGAAAAATACGGCTCCGCGAAAGCTACCATCACGGACTTCGCCGTAATGGATTACGAGGGCCGTGTAACCAATACAATCGAAAAAAGCACGAACTTCACCATCATGATGAAGGTCACCTTCAACGAGGATATCAAGGAACCGATCTTCGCGTATACCATCAAGGATATGCGCGGTACGGAGATCACGGGAACCAACACGCTCTTAGAACGGGTGGAGATCTCACCCCAGAAGAAGGGCGATGTACGGGTGATCCGCTTCACCCAGAAGATGAGCCTGCAGGGAGGACATTACCTGTTGTCTCTCGGCTGCACCGGCTACGTGAACGGAGAACTGACGGTGTATCACCGGCTGTATGATATCTGCGATATCTCCGTGATCGCGGACAAGATCACGGTGGGGTATTATGATATGGATTCGGCAGTGGAGGTGGAATAGATGGAATTTACCCGAACCCTCCGCCGTGTCAAACGAAAACTGGGGATACAACGTCCGTTCGTTTCTGCATTAGAGATCAGGGTTGTAGCGGATGAAGAAGTTTACGCATCTTACAAGGAGATCAGCGGACATCTGCCGAAAAACATAACCCTGGTCAGGGAGTATTCCGGGAACAAGGTGCGCAGGTATTTGTACCAACCAAAGGAACACGCAATGGAAGCCGCTAAATTTCTGCAGGCGATGTGGGTGCTCGCAGGACGTGATCTGGATTACATCGTTGTATCCGGAACATTGGACGATTATCCGGTGATCGGGGCGGCGCATCCGGAGGATGCGATCTTATATTCGCCGGAGCATTGCGGAAGTCCGGAAGCAATCCTGAAGGGGGAGAGATCCCTGTGCGGCAGAATCCTCCGTCTGCCGGGGGCACAAGAAGTACAGGAACGGTTTGAAATGGATCCGACAGCGGTTACTCTGCAGGATCAGTTTTTTTTAATATCCAAAGAAAAGGGAGTTCCGGGCTTTCATGGGACGGAGGTTTCGCCGCGGATCGCTCCCGGGAAGAAGATGGTCTTTGTGATGCCTATCTTTCTTGCGGTGGGCGGCGTTGAGCGAAACACCATCGAGATGATGAAGGCACTCCGGGACACCTATAGTTTTTGCCTGATCACAACGGAACGGTTGGCAAGGGAGCAGGGATCTCTCCACCATCAGTTAAGGGATTTATGCGTGGCGCAGTACGATCTTCGGGAGATGGAGGAATATGAAAACCATCTGTCATTTCTTGCCACGCTTCGAGACATGTATCGTCCGGATATTGTCTGGCTGTGCAACAACTCCGATTGGCTGGAGGAGCACCTTTCCGGGTTTCGGGAAGTGTTTCGGGAGCAGAGGATCATCGCCCAGGATGTGTATGATACCGAGGCTGGGTGGATCCGGTATTACGACAGACACGGGATTCGCATGCTGGACGGCTATATCGCGGTAAACGACAGGATCCGGGTGGAAATGAAGGAAACCTACCGGCTGCCGGAGGAGAAGATAAAGCTGATCTATCCCGCAGTGAATTTAGAGAAGATCAAGGAAGCTTACAGGTCTGAGGAAAGCAGGGACGCCGTTCTTGAAAGGTACGATCTTGATACAAAGAAGAAACACTTTGCCTTGATCGGTCGGATGACGGAACAAAAGGATCCCCTTCGGTATCTTCAAATGATCGAAGCTTTAAAGGAGCGACACGGGGATACGGAGTTTGTTCTTGTTGGGGACGGTCATTTAAGCAGGGCTGTGGATTCCTACATAGAAGAACACGGATTGCCCCATGTGGTAAAACATATTTCCTATGTGGAACATGTGCCCGGGTTTCTGAAAGGGATGGACGGACTGATCCTCACCTCACAGTATGAGGGACAGGCGATCGTAAGCATAGAATCCATGTGCATGGGCGTTCCCATCCTCTCCACGGATAACGGGGATATGGAGCTGTTCCTGACACGCACCGGCGGCGGAGCGATCATCGGAACGGACGAAACGGACGAAGAGGCTTTTCGAAACTGGTACACGATGCTTGCGGATTACAAAGCGGCAGCGATTGCCCACGCGGAAGAGATGCAGAGCTTTTTCTCGACAGAGACCCTCGCCGGATTATACCGGGACATTTTTGAAGGAAACTAAGGAATGGACGAACGAATCAATGTCAGTGTCATTATGGCCACCTACAACAGGGGCCGGATCATAGAGGATGTACTTGATTGCTGGGACAGGATCCGGGAATACACAAAGTACAGCTTTGAGATTTTGTGCTCGGATGATGCCTCGGAAGACGATACGGCAGAAAAAATCGAAAAACGGAAGGGACTACCCATCACTTTGATCCGCAATCCCCACGGCGGGGCGGCCCGGGCGCGTAACGCGGCGTTTCAAATGGCGCGGGGAGAGATCGTGATCTTTACCGGAGACGACATGTTTCCGGAACCGGATTTCATCGACCGGCACTACGAAAACTATCTCCGGTTCGGACCGAAGATCGGAACCTTGGGCAGGATCTACTGGCACCCGGATATCGGGATGAATCCGTTGATGTACCATATTACGAATGTGGGCTGTGAGCAGTTTGGATTTGCAAAGCTTACGCCGCGGACACTTACGGACTATCGATCCTTTTACACATCCAATATCAGCGTTTCCATGGAAATGCTGAAGCAATTGGAATTTCTCTTTGATACAAGCTTTGACCGCTACGGGTTTGAGGATATTGAACTCGGATATCGGTTGGAGAAGCTTGGTTACCGCATTTACTATGATCCTCGGATCAAGGTTTTTCATCACCATATCTATGATGACACGGAGAAGTTTTGCGTAAGGCAGAGAAACGCAGGTAGCCAGATGGCGGTCTTCGCGAAGCTCCACCCGGAGCTTAAGAAAGATCCGTCAAACGGCATCGAAAGCTTTGAGGCTTACGTGAAAAAAGAATATAAAGAGATCGAAGGAAATGAGACGGAAAGAGCCGAGCGGGAGATCTCGGGTGAAAAGGTTTTACAGGAGATTACGGAGCTTACGGAAGAGATCCGTCAGATGGAACGCAGGGTTGCGGAGGAGGACACGCGGGAACTCCGTGCCAGACTGTCAGGGGGATATCAGTTTCTCTTTCAGTTTGAGATGTATATGGGATGGGCGGAACGCCTTTTGGCGGAGAAAAGCGCCTCTGAAGCAATGATAGCCGCCATGGTATCTCCCTGTGTGGTCGCGGATGCGGTTCAGATCTTTCGAAATATCGGTAGCGGTTACTCCGAGGCGGAATCTGAAACGGTAGCCAGGCGAGGACGGCGGTTTTCTTACCGGACGGAATTGACGGATGTCAAAAGACTCCGGATAGATCCCGGCATTGCGCCTTGCAAGCTTACGGGTGTAGGATTTTGGATCACAGATAAAAACGGAAAGAAAAAGAAGCTGCACATCCGAAGCACCAATGGAAAAGGGCTTCACGGCTTTGATTTTTATGATCAGGCTGATCCCCAGATCCACCTGTCACCCTTTGGCATGAAAGGAGCACGGGAGTTATCCGTAACACTGGAGTTCGAGGATCCGGGCATCCAAAGACAGATAGAAACGCTTTGCCACAGAGAACTGGAAATCCATCGGGATTACCTGCATGAGACAGATCTTCCGAGAGATCCGGAGGAAGAATATGCGCCGGATGAGGAGATGCCGGATTGCGGAAAGGTCTCGGTTATCATTCCGTGCTATAACCATGAGGCGTATGTCAAACAGGCCGTGGAGAGTGTTTTGAACCAGACGTACCCGGATATCGAGGTGATCGTGGTGGATGACGGCTCCGGGGACCGGTCGGCGGAGCTTGTGGAGGAATTCCGGGATGAGCGGGTTAAACTGATCCGACAGGAAAACCGGGGAGCCCATGAGGCCATCAACCGGGGGCTTAAAGAAGCAACCGGGGCGTATCTGGCGATCCTGAATTCGGACGATACATTTGCTCCCTCCAGAGTCGAAACCATGCTCCGGGAGATGGGGGATGCGAAGTTTGCCTGCTCCTACATACAATTGATGGACGGAGAGGGAAGAAAGCTTGGAGTGAAGCAGGGTTTTCGGAATATGTTGCCCTGGGAGGTGCCGGAGGAGGCCGGTGGCCTGAGCGGGCTGACAGAGAGGGAAGCCTTTCTTTGGAACCTGTGTCTTACGAATTTTACCTCCACTACAGGGAATTTTCTATTTGCGAGAGAGGTATATGATTCGGTGGGGGGGATGCGAAAGCTTCGTTTCGCCCATGATTGGGACTATGCGCTCCGAGTTGCGGACACATTTTCCTGCAAGGTAATCGACAGTCCGCTGCTTTCCTACCGGGTGCATGGTGACAACACCATCTCAAAGGATAGAAGCTGGATGCTTGCGGAGGTGGCGGCCATTTGGGCCATCCACGGAAGCAAGTTTAAGGGCGATCCGTCGACGATGGATGCCATGAGCGAGAAACTGGGAAATACAGAGGAGTTGAGGTTGTGCCGGGAGTTTCTTGCCGGGCACACAGAGGAAGAATTGCTGGAAGAAGTATGGAAAACGAATATATCGGAAAAGTAAAGATCAATTACATGAACTATGGAGGCGAGGACCTGTATTCCGACGGCGCAGTTGAGGACGAGCTGCTTTCCATCGTGAAGGACGGGAGGGAAGAGGACTACGACCGGATCATCACGGAGAAGAATTTCTGGCCCATCACCTACCATTTGTCTCATATCCGCCAGAATATCCTGGAGTGGTATCCCTTTGACAAAGGGGGACGCGCGCTGGAGATCGGTGCCGGCTGTGGCGCCATCACCGGAGTGCTTGCGAGAGGCTGCGAGAGCGTAACCTGTGTGGACCTTTCCAGAAAACGAAGCATGATCAATGCGTATCGGAACCGGGATTATGGTAATATCGAGATCCGGGTGGGGAATTTTCAGGATGTGGAACCGGGGCTGCCGGACTATTATGAGTATATTACCCTGATCGGGGTTCTGGAGTACGGCGCTTCATATATTCAGGGGGAGAGACCCTACGAGGAATTCCTCCGGATCGTGCGCAGGCATCTGGCACCGAACGGAAAGCTTTTTATTGCCATCGAGAATAAGTATGGGCTCAAATACTGGGCCGGCTGTAAGGAGGACCATGTCAGCCGGTATTATGAAGGGATCGAGGGGTATACCCATACAACGGATGTCCGTACATTTTCCAAAAAGGGGCTGCAGGAGATGCTGGAGGAGACCGGTTACTCGAATGTTACGTTTTACTATCCGTATCCGGATTATAAACTTCCCATGATGATCTACTCTGACAAGCGGCTGCCTCATCCGGGCGAACTGGTCCGAAACGGTGTGCATCTGGATAACGATCGGCTGGTAACCTTTGATGAACGGAAGGTGTTTGACAGTCTGGCGGAGGATGGAATGTTTCCCGAGTTTTCCAATTCCTTTTTGGTGGTGGCTGAGGCAAAGGAGTCCTGATATGAAAGAGACGATTTATACCAAATACTCGACGGAACGGGCGAGGAAATACCGGATCAAGACAGCGATCTATTTCGAGGACGGCGTAAGGTCGGTGGAGAAGGTGGCCATGACCGGGGAAGCGAAGCTTCATGTGGATGGGCTTGACAGGATCTGCCGGGATCTGTCGGAAATCTATCGCGACCGGTATGAGGTAAGCGCGTGTCGTTGCGGTGACGGAGTGGCGGATTTTCCGTACCACGAAGGGATTACTCTGGCACAGCAGATGGATCGTAAACTGGCGGAGGGAGATGCGGAAGGGTTTGTGGAGCTTCTGGCGTCTTACAAGGAACGGACATTTCCGACAGAGAAGCTCCATGGGTTTACCATGTCTGAGGATTTTTCTGTCCGGTTTGGGGCGGAATCCTTCCCGGAAGGAACGAAGAGCCTTCCGGTTTCTGATATCGATATGACATTTGACAATATCATTGTGGATGATACGGGCAAATGGAACCTGATCGATTATGAATGGACATTTTCCTTTGATGTGCCGGCAGATTATATCTTGTATCGCGCCATTACCCAGTATGTGAATTTTGGTGATAGAGGAGAAAAAATCCGGGTGGAGGAGATCCTTGCAAGGTGCGAGATCGGACCGACCGAGCGGGAGGCTTTCGGGCGGATGGACGCGGCGTTTCTTACGTTTGTCCAGCAAGGGGCGCAGGTGCTGCCGGACCTGCAGAAGACTTCGGGACGTATGGAAACAGATATCCGTAAAGGGGCGCAGCAGGGAATCGGAATGGCGCAGATCTTCTATGACAGAGGCTCGGGCTTCTCAGAGGAGGCTTCCGAGAGGGTGAACCCCCCTGCGTCGGAGACCGGTGAGTGCGAGTTCAGAATTCCTGTCGATCCCGGGCTTCGTCTGGTACGGATCGATCCGGCGGATCACTCCTGCATCCTGGAGATCCTAAGCTGCGAAACCGTTGACGCAGCAGGCCGAAGGAGAGATTTAAAGTATCGCACCAATGGCCATCATATCAAAGGAAATCTCTACGCATTTCCCACATCGGACCCCCAGATCCTGCCCAGCGCATGGAAGTCGGACGCGGAACAGATTGTGTTGCGGTATCGGATCTGTTGACAAAAACTATTCGGTTGATTCGGAAAGGTGTTATAAAAGACGAAAATGGATATGCCAGACTCGCCCTGCCGATGTTCAATCAGTTCGTAAGAGATAATTATGTGGAGTAAGAAAATGCACCCGAAAGGGTGCGATTCGCAGCGGAAACGAAGACATTATACCCGAAGAGGTATAAAATCAAGTTGGACACTTGACTTTATACCTCTTCGGGTATATTATTATCTTATGAATACGATAGGATCTTACATCAAAAGAGAAAGAAGAAAAGTCGGTCTCACGCAGGAAGAGTTCGCGATTCGCTCCGGTTTGGGGCTTCGTTTCGTGCGCGAACTTGAGCAAGGAAAAGAGACTGTGCGTATGGATAAGGTCAACCAAGCGTTGGCCATGTTTGGTATGGAGGCAGTTCCGGGAAAGAAGGAGCGAGAGTAGATGGCAAGTGGGATGCGAACTGCAAAAGTATATATTCAGGACAGTTTTGCAGGGATACTTGCCGAAACGGAAGCCGGGTATGCCTTTGCTTATGATGATGGATACATGCAGAGGGAGGATGCAGTATCGGTCAGTTTAACGATGCCGATAACGAAGAGAGAATATTTTTCAGAGACACTCTTTCCATTTTTTGACGGTCTGATCCCTGAGGGGTGGCTTCTCGAAACAGTGCACAAGAACTGGAAGGTCGACATGAGAGATCGCTTCGGGCTGTTACTTGCATCATGCAGAGACTGCATTGGGGATGTTTGGGTTGAAGCGGAGGTAGATGCATGACGTGTCTGTGCTGCGGGAAACAGATTGGTGAAAAGGAGGCGCATACCGGCGGATGGCATGTTCGGTGTGTGCGTCGTTTTTTTGGTATCGATGAACTGCCGGAACTTGATCTTTCGGATATATCCCTACGGAGGATTGTTGACGAATCTGTGGACAAACGACTGTTGGTACCAGGTGTGCAGAAGAAAATGTCCCTTCACTTGTCAAAGGAACAGGTATATCGCCTAACGGTTGTGGATTATCCGACCGGCTATATTCTGAAACCGCAATCGGAAGAGTACCGCCATCTTCCTGAGTATGAGTATCTGACAATGCAGATGGCGCGTGCGGTGGGGATACAGACGGTGCCGTTTGCTTTGATCCGGACAGTGGACGGAGTCGCCTACATAACAAAACGCGTGGATCGTATCATTAAGGCAGATGGGATCAAGAAGTATGCGATGGAGGATTTCTGTCAGCTGACGAATCGTATGACAATCGACAAATACAAAGGTTCTTATGAACAGTGCGGAAAGGTAATAGCGAAGTATTCCGACAGACCCGGTATTGACCTTGCAGACTTCTTCCTTCGCGTTGTGTTCTCGTTTATTACAGGGAATTCAGATATGCATCTGAAGAATTATTCGCTGATCGAGACGGAACCGGGCAATCGCAAGTTTGTGCTGGCACCTGCTTATGATCTGCTTCCCGTAAATCTGGTGCTTCCTGCAGATGAAGAAGAAACCGCACTGATGCTGAACGGTCGAAAAAAGAACATTCACAAGAAGGATTTCCGGGCTTTAGGAGAAAACTTAGGCTTAAATGAAAAGGCAATTACAGGGATCATAGAAAGCGTATGCAAAAAAACAGAAAAACTCCTTGGAATGTGTGATGATTCCCCCTTGGATCACGAAGAGAAAGACGCATTTAAGGAGTTGATTCTGCAGAGGGTTTCTGATTTGACGAAAACCCACAATAGTGCTATAATTTAGCGGATATTGGAAAAGGTTCACGCACGTCAACTCGTCGCCTTGCCGCGGTTGTCTGACGTGGATTTACATATTCTGAAATTGACCGAATCGGGAGGGTGAAACCCTGTCGGGTGGCGAAGCTTACCCTAAACCCGAGCAACAGCGCGAGGTGATCCCTATGTGGTATGCGATCCAAGTCTATACAGGCAAAGAGCAGGAAACGATCGACCTGTGCAGAAAGTGCATCGAAGGAGTGGATTATCGCATAGAGAATCCTAAACTGGAGCGTAGCCGCAAGTATCTGGGCAGTTGGCATAAGGAATGCAGCATCATGTTCCCCGGATACGTCTTCGTGGTGACGGACGATATCGATGCCTTCCGTATGGCAAGTAAGAAAGTGCCGCGTATCACCAAGGTGCTCGGCGCAGAGGATCAGGCGATCCCCCTTACGGAAGAAGAGGTGGAGACACTCCACAAGCTGGTCAACGACGAATATGTAGTGGAACTATCCAAGGGTATCAAGGTGGGAGACTCGATCGCGGTGACAGACGGCCCCTTAAAAGGCATGGAAGCCCTGATCATCAAGGTCGACAGACATAAAAGGACTGCAGCCATCCGCGTCCCTATGATGGGACGGGAAATCGAGACTGTGGTCGGATTGGAAGTATTGGTTGATGAACCGAAGAAGAATTGATAAAAAGTTGCTCGTGAGACGGGCGTTTTTAGTGTTATATGATGTGTTGGCAGTGATCTGCTCGACTTACGGTGCGCTGCTTATGCGCTATGACTTTAAATATGAGACGGTAGATCCCGTATTCCATGAGAATGCAACGCGTATGCTCTATATCACAGTCCCCGTGACTGTGGTTCTTTTTTTGTTATGCAGGTTATACTCCAGTCTTTGGGAGTATGCGGGCGCGACGGAGATTATCAATATTACGGCAGCGGTCATCCTTGCCACTATGGCGAATATGATCCTTACTTTGGCGGTGAATCACAAGACAGAAGTCCCGATGCCGAGAAGTACCTATATCACCTTTGGGTTCTTATTAATGCTATTTACCTGCATCGGAAGATACTTCTATCGTGCGCTCCGATCCTTCCGCAGACGATCGGATAAAGAGATTCAGATCCGTCGCGTATTGATCATCGGCGCAGGCAACGCAGGAAATGCGCTGATCAAGGAATTAAAGGGCAGCAGCCATTTAAATACCAAGGTTGTCGGTGTGATCGATGACGACAGCAAGAAGATCGGAAGCTATATCCATGGCGTGAAGGTTGTGGGCAACAGAAACTACATCCCCGAGGCAGTTGAGAAGCTTCGTGCGGATGAGATTATCGTCGCAATGCCTACAGCAAGCGCGCAGGATATCAAGGCGGTTCTCGATATATGCAAGGAGACCGGATGCGAACTGAAGCGTATCCCGGGTATCTACCAGCTGGTGAACGGAGAGGTGACCCTCGAGAAGATTCGTGACGTAGATGTGAATGACCTCTTGGGACGTGACCCGATCAGAATCGACATCGATTCCATCATCGGATATGTGAAAGACAAAGTTATCATGGTGACCGGCGGCGGTGGATCCATTGGAAGCGAGCTTTGCAGACAGATTGCAAAGCATCAGCCGAAGCAGCTGCTAATCGTAGATATCTACGAGAATACAACCTACGATATCCAGAATGAATTAAAGAGAACTTACCCGGACTTAGACCTCGTGACACTCATTGCGTCTGTCCGTAACACGGCACGCATGGACAAGATTTTCGAGACTTATCATCCGGAAATCGTATACCACGCAGCTGCACATAAGCATGTTCCACTGATGGAGGACAGCCCGAACGAGGCGGTGAAGAATAACGTCCTCGGTACCTGGAAGATTGTTCAGGCGGCTGACCGTTGGGGCGTGAAGCGGTTCGTTATGATCTCCACAGACAAGGCGGTGAATCCCACGAACATCATGGGCGCAACCAAGCGTATCTGTGAGATGATTATCCAGACTTACAACAAGCGGTCCAAGACGGAGTTTGTAGCTGTAAGATTCGGCAACGTGCTTGGAAGCAACGGCAGCGTCATTCCCTTGTTCAAAAAGCAGATTGCAGAGGGAGGCCCGGTGACCGTCACGCATCCGGACATCATTCGATACTTTATGACGATTCCCGAGGCGGTATCCCTTGTGCTCGAGGCAGGGGCCTATGCGAAGGGCGGAGAAATCTTCGTCCTCAATATGGGTGAGCCGGTGAAGATTGTGGACCTTGCGAAGAACCTGATTCTTCTTTCAGGACATAAGCTTGACGAGATTCCCATCGTCTTCACAGGACTTCGTCCCGGTGAAAAGCTCTATGAGGAGCTTCTGATGGAGGAAGAGGGACTCAAGCAGACGGCAAATGATATGATCAAAGTGGGCAAGCCCATCGAGATGGATGAAGAGAGATTCCTCGGACAGCTTGAAGCACTGGCAGAGTATGTAGTAGAAGAGCCGGATGATATCAGGGATCACGTACAGAAGATTGTGACCACCTATCATCCGAAGGAGAACAGGTAATGAGTATCGTACTTGGAGCAATTGCGACAGTTTTTATTGTAGCGATTTGCCCGATGCTTATCGGTTATCTTTTTCGTGATGTGATGCCTAAGAGGAATCCGGTATTTATCTATATTGCGGGATTCATGACAATCCTCGCTATCTTCGAAGTAATCTGTGCACCCATGAACTTCCTTCGGGTACCGATTAAGATTGAGTTTCCCATAATGACAGTTCTTCTTCTTGCCTTATGCATTCCGGGAGCGTACCGAATCTTCAAGGATAAGGGAATCAGAGAATTTCTTCCGGCTCGAGAAGAGATTGATGAGAGCGAGAAAAAGAGGAAAAGTGTTTGGGAGATCGTTTATCTGGTCGGATTCCTACTCTTGCTTGGTATCCAGGTATTTTGTACCCTGTACTACGATATGGGATTTTGGACATCTGACGATGGCGTCTATGTAACTATTTCGGAAGCGGGTGTACATGACGGATATATGCATATGACGAATGTGGTGACAGGCGACTACGTCGGCACCATCGATCGTCAGCGCGGCGTGACCGCGATTTACAATTACTTTGCTTACTGCAGATACACGACGGGGATTCCGGCGGCGATTATCGAGCACACGATTTATGCGGTTTTACTACTGCTTATGGCTTATGGTGCCTGCTACTTACTCGCAAGATCACTCTTCGAAAAGAAAGAGGACAGCTATATCTTCTTGATTATCTTGTCTCTCTGTTATCTCTTCGGAAAGTATACGCACTATTCCGTGACCTTCCGACTACTGGGACCCATCTGGCAAGGGAAAGCAATCCTTGCGGTGGTCGTGCTTCCCTTCATCTTCTATTACTTCCCGACTTTTATACGAGAGAAGATGACCCAGAAACGTGTTCTTTTTATTATAGCGGTTTCAGCAGCGGCGATGTCGATGACACTTGGTGGTGCATTTACCATGGCGTTGGTACCGGGACTGATCGCCTTCCTGTACTTTTTGCAGGAACGGAAACTTCGAACTATCCCGTACTTTCTTTCAGGGATGATCGTACCGGCAATTGTGTCACTTTATTATCTGAGCGGTGTTTGATATGAATATCGATTGGAATATGATCAAATCAAATATGAGTGCATTCTGGGGCGCAAGGCGTTTCCAGTATTTTTTTTATATATGTCTCATTCTGGTATTCATACTTGAGAGAGACAAGAAGAAGCGCCAGCTCTTTTTTTGGTATCCGGCGCTGATCTACGGATTTCTCTGCAGCCCCCTCTTTCTGATGGTGGGTAAGCGCTTTTGGACGGCGTCCGCAGATAATGTCGCCTATTATGCCAGACAGTACTCTCTGGTACCCGTTTTCTTCGTAATGGCATATGCCATCACTATCCTGGTGAAGAAGTTCCCACAGGTTGTCAAGATGATCGGCGTGGTGGCGGTTTCTACAGTGATTGTCTTCTTTGGAGCCTATACTTACAAGACAGAATACTCTCGCGCGGAAAACCTGTACAAGATGCAGGATGATGCGATAGAGATCGCAGACTGGGTGTATGCTCAGGGTAAGGATATGACCCTGGCTACACCGATGGAATTATCGCACTACATCCGGCAGTACAACCCGGATATCCATATGATTACGGCAATTCGTGACAATGTGTCGGATGTACCGACCAATCTTGGATCCTATCACCCGGATGTTGAATTTGTCATGAGCCGGTGTTGCGGTGCAGGATGTGATTACGCAGTTGCGTTGAATAATGGAGATGTGAGGGCGGCGTATGCTGAGTATGGATATGAGCCGAGTTTGGAGACATCGAGCTACCTTGTGTACAAATGCACTGGATATATCGGTTATTGGAAGACTTATAATGAGCGTGAACAGGTAGAGTTGTTTGCTTATCACGATGCAGAAATGCAACCAATGGTTAATAGTGCGGGTTTTTATGAATACCGCAACGAATATAATCAAGAGGGTTGGGCAACTAGAACTGTTTATTGTGATCTTAATGGAAAACCAACGCTTAGTTCGAACGGATGCGCGGAAACTAGAAACGAATATAATAAAAAAGGGCAGGTAATTTTTTCATCCTATCATGGAATAAACGGCGAACCAGTAGCTATTAATTCTGGCTTTGCTTCGGTTTCTTACAAGCGAGACGATACAGAGAGTTCTGTTATTGAACGGTATTATGACACACTGGGCGAGGCTTATGTAGCGCCAAGTGGTTATTCAGGATGCAAAAAAATATATGATGATTCGAATCGAGTTTTAAAACTTACATATTTAGACAAAAACGAGCGTCCGATGGAGATTAAGTCTGGATATTCGAGCGAGACATATGAATATGATAAAAGCGATCGAGTAACGAAACTGTTATATCTTGATAAGAATGACGTTCCAACAGAAAGAACAGGTGGATACTACGGATACAAACAGACATACGATGCGTCGGGAGCAAGGACTTGGTTTGCGTACTTGGATGCGGAAGGGCAGCCGGTAGCCATCGACGGTCAAAGACAGGCAATTACAACATACGAGTATAATAAAAGACATTACACAATACGAGAAAACTATTATGACAAACATGGAATGCCAATACGCATCGCAGAAGGATATGCATCAATCTCATTCGAACGAGATGCGGCGGGTAATAATACACAGGAGTTTTATTACGATGAGAATGGAAATCCGTTGACTCTCGCAAGTGGCTATTCGGGGATACACCGAGAATACGATGAACTTAATCGTTCGATTAAAACAGTATATACAGATGAATGTGGCATTGCAGTGCCTACTACGATGGGATATAGCGAAAAAACAGATTGTTTTGATGGAAATAATTGCGTGACTCAGGAAATGTATTATGATGAAAACGGATTGCCGACAGCTCTTGAGCTTGGACAGTTTGGTTTTGTTAAATCCTATGATGAGAATAAACGCGAAATATCCACTACTTACGTAAATGCAGATGGTCAGCCAATGATGATTATTGGAGGTTATTCAACGGTAAAATATACCAGAGATGACGCTGGAACCGTGATAGAAGAGTTTTATTTCGATGTATCTGGAAAGCCCGTCACGCTTCCTGCGGGGCAGGAGGGAATGAGATGGCTTTACGATGAAAGAGGGAGACGCATAGGCGCTTGTTACATAGATAGGGACGGACATCCAATTATTAATACGTCTGGATATTGTCTGGAGCGCTATGCTTTCGACTCGCGCGGAAATAAAACAGAGGTTCATTATTTTGACAAGGAAAACTGTCCGGTTCTTTGTACAAGCAATCATGCAGGATATTTAATGGAATTTGATTCCTCAAATAGAATGATAAAGCAGACCTACATTGACACTTACGGGAAACCAGTTATGAATGTTAATGGCTACGCTGTGATTATTCGCTCGTATGACGAGAATGGAAACGCAAACGACAGCTATTATGATACGGAAGGGAATGCTATAAGGTGCGGAGATTAGGTGCAAAAGTGAACAGCAAACTGAATGATTCTTGCAAGCGAACAGAGCCTTTTCATAATCAGATGAAAGGGATGAAAGTAGTTTTTGTAGAGAATAATGGAGACGAGCAAAATGCGGACGGAAAACGTGGACGCTTAGTGGCAATTGGAGAAAGCTCGTATAAACCAGGACTGTATGAGAAGTACGTCAAAAGAGTTATAGACTTGCTCTTGTCGGGATTAGGTTTGGTAGTATTGTCTCCGCTTTTTTTGCTTTTTGCGCTTGCGATAGTGATTGATGATCCTGGGCCAATTTTCTTTTCTCAAAGGAGGATTGGCAAAAGTAAGGAGTATTTTAAGCTGCACAAGTTTAGATCAATGAAGATGTCAACACCCCATGATGTTCCAACTCATATGTTGGATAATCCAGATCAGTATATTACAAGAGTGGGTCGCTTCATGCGTCGCACCAGTTTGGATGAATTGCCCCAGATTTGGGATATATTCATCGGGAAAATGTCAGTTATCGGGCCTAGACCTGCACTCTGGAACCAAGACATATTGGTTGCTGAGCGAGATAAGTACAACGCTAATGACGTAAAACCCGGACTAACAGGATGGGCGCAGATTAACGGAAGAGACGAGTTGGAAATTTCGGACAAAGCTCGATTAGATGGAGAATATGTTGACAGAATAGGATTCCTTTTTGATGTAAAGTGTTTTTTTGGCACATTCTTTTCAGTAATAAGACATGAGGGGGTTGTAGAAGGGGGAACCGGAGAATTGCACAAGAAGGAGCGTAACCGTTGAAAAGAGTTTTGATTACCGGGGCCAATAGCTATATAGGAGTATCTTTTGAAAACTATGTGAAATGCTATTATGCGAGCGAATTGTCGATAGACACAATAGATATGATTGATGGCAGTTGGAGAGAAAAGGACTTTTCGTCCTATGATATTGTTTTTCATGTTGCAGGAATAGCACATGCTGATGTTGGAAAGGTAAGAAAGGAAACAAAAGCAGATTATTATGCAATTAATACAGACTTGGCGATAGAAAATGCTAGAAAAGCGAAGCAACACGGTGTAAAACAGTTTGTCTTTATGTCATCAGCAATCGTATATGGCGACTCTGCCCCGTATGGAAAAATGAAGAGAATTACAAAAGAAACAGAACCCCACCCGTCTAATTTTTATGGAGATTCGAAGTGGCGGGCAGACAAAGGAGTGCGAGAACTGGCTTCAGAAGGGACAGATGGAGAAAAAGAATACTGTGTTACCGTCTTAAGACCGCCAATGGTATATGGAAGGGGTTGCAAAGGAAACTATCCGTTGTTGCAGAGGATGGCAAAGAAACTCCCAGTATTTCCAGATGTTAAAAACGAAAGATCTATGCTTTATATTGATAACTTGTGCGAGTTTTTGGCACAAGTCATGATACGAGGAGCGGGGGGCGTTTTTTGGCCACAAAACGCTCAATATACAAGAACCTCTGAAATGGTGAAGTTAATTGCTGATTGTCACATGCATAGGATCAGTGTTTCAAGTATGTGGAATTGGATGGTTAAGCTAGCGCTTATATTTCCAGGAAAGACAAGAGGCTTAGCCAATAAAGCGTTTGGGAACATGGCATATGATCATGACATGTCAAAATATGAATTTGACTATTGTAAATTTGATTTGCAAGCGTCTATTGAGATGACAGAAAGAGAGAACTAATGGGAATAACAGATGAGAAAACGCTTGGGGGGAAAAGGGTCCTACTCGTGGCATTACCCGGATATCCTACAGGGATTATCAGGCAAATGGAAGCACTGGGGGCATGCGTCGACTATATAAACGATAAGCCAAATGACGGATTCATATGCAAAACACTTGGTAGACTTCAGATTGCGATCTATCAAAAGGTAATTGACAAGTACTATTTTAAGAGAATAGATGAGTTAAAATGCAATCACTATGATTATATACTTGTAATACGCGGAGAATATACAACCATTAATGCGCTTATCAGAATGAAAGACGTGTTTCCAGAAGCAAAAAGAGTATTATATATGTGGGATGGACTTCATAAGCAAAACACGAAGGGTATGGAAAAGAAATGGGATTACTATGACAAGGTTTATACCTTTGATAGAATTGATTATGAGGAAAACAAGAGCAAATTGAGTTTTTTGCCACTGTACTATTATGGAGAATACTTGCCAAAAGACACCAAGGAATCTAATGCGGCAGATTTTAAATACGATGTTAGCTTTATTGGAACCGGACATGCAGATCGCGTAAAGGTTGTGAAGGAAGTGATGAAGCAGTGTAAAAAAAACGGAAAGAAGACTTTTCAGTATACTTTTATGCCGCATTTTTTAGTTTATTTGAAGAATAAGCTTTTGAACAGAGATTTCAGAGGAGTAAAGAAAAGTGAGGTCCACTTTCAGATGCTGTCATTTGAGCAATTGTATAAAGTATACTCAGATTCGAGATGTATAGTGGATGTAGAGAATCCTGGACAACATGGATTAACTATGCGAAGTATCGAAACCATTGGTTTAAAGAGAAAGTTTATTACTACAAACAAAGATATTGTTAATTATGATTTTTATAACCCCAATAATATCATGGTGATAGATAGAATCAAACCTGTTGTTGATGTGAGTTTTTTTGAAAAACCATACGAGGAATTACCGTGTGATATATATGAAAAGTATTCCTTGAAAAACTGGGTTCTGCAGGTTTTGAATTGAGAGGAGAATACTAAATGCGAAACAGATATTCGTTGTCTGAGCTTGTTAAAACTACTTACTCACTTGCACTTACAAAGATTCTATTTTCAAATGCTCGATTGATTAGAAGACCGATTTATATTCGTGGCCGCTCCTCCATTGTAGGGGCCAATGGGCTCACGACAGGGCGACTGTGCAGATTTGACCTGGATGGGCATAAAAAGACTCTTTATATAGGTGACAACTGTGAAATTGGTGATTATGTGCATATTGTTGCGTTAAACAGGGTCCAGATAGGTGATAATCTTCTTGCTGCAAGCAAGGTGTTTATTAGTGACACTAGTCATGGGAACTACAAAGGAGTAAATATAAGCGACCATGACTCTCCGCCGAACTCAAGAGACCTGGTAAAGGGTGAGACGTATATTGGACATAATGTATGGATAGGAGAGAATTCAGTAATCTTGGCTGGGAGCAAAATTGGAGATGGATGCGTAATAGGAGCCAATTCGGTTATATCTAAAGAGATACCGCCGCATTCAATTGTCGTCGGTTGCAATGAAGTGGTTCGACAATACTAAGCCGAGAGACAAAGGGAGGCGGTGTGGATAGATGATAAGTGTGGTGATACCAGCCTATAATTCAGAGAAAACGATTATAGAGTGCATTAACGGAGTGCTTAATCAGACAAGAGTAGATCTGATTGAAGAAATATTGGTTATTGATGATGGATCAAAAGATGAAACGGTTAGCAAGATTAAAGAGAATATTAATTGTGGTTTTTTGCAAGTGATATCAAAACCAAATGGAGGAGTTTCTACTGCTAGAAATCTGGGGATATTGAAGGCAAAAGCGGAATGGATTGCGCTACTTGACTCAGACGATATATGGAAGCCAGATAAAACGGAAAAACAAGTGGGAGCGATAGATGCTTTTCCTGAGATTAGATTTATAGGTGCAAATCGCAACAGTGAGAACGTTAAAATGGGGAAAAGAGTTTCTGGTAGCATAAGGAAACTGAGCTTGCGTAACATCTTGTTTAAGAATTGGCCGCATACTTCAACAGTGATGATACATAAATCAGTATTTAAAAAAGTGGGATTGTTTGATGAGACTATGAAATATGCGGAGGATGGAAATCTGTGGAATAGAATAGCGATAGAGTATCCGCTTTATTATATAGCTGAGAGTTTGGAAACTGCAGGTGGCGGGAAGCGTCAATATGGCGAATCGGGTTTGTCATCAAATTTAAAGGGTATGTATGATGGAAATATAAAGAATTTAAGAGAATTAAAAGAATCAGCAAATATTGGGCTTGTGGAGTATGAGATTTGGCGATTATGGTTTTGGATCAAGCATATAAAAAGGAAAACAGTAACAAGAATAGTGAGCAGAAGTAGCCCGGATAGGTAAAGGGAGAAAGGAACGAGACGTGAAAGTATTGGTAACTGGTGCAAATGGATATTTGGGGCAAGGAGTCGTAAAACATCTGTTGGATTATGGGCATCAAGTTGTAGCGACGGATATTCAGGACAACAGTATTGATCAAAGGGCGGACATACTGGTGGGAGACCTGTTTCAGGTAGAAGATCCTTATGCTTTTTTTGGAGAACCTGATGTTCTGCTTCATCTTGCATGGCGTGACGGATTTGTACACTACTCTGACAAGCATATAGAAGATCTTCCAAAGCATTATGCCTTTATCAAAGCATTTGCAGAGTCGAACGCAAGAATGATAGCAGTCATGGGTTCGATGCATGAAATCGGGTTTTATGAAGGAGCAATCAAAGAGGATACTCCGTGTGAACCTACGACTCCATACGGAATTGGGAAAAATGCTTTGCGAGAACTAACGTCAATGTTGTGCAAACAGAATAATAAAGAGTTTATGTGGTTACGAGGATATTATATTGTAGGCAACAGTCAGTATGGGTCATCTGTTTTTTCAAAGATTACAGCTGCAGAAAAGGAAGGGAAAAAAGAATTCCCGTTTACGATGGGACAGAATCAATTTGATTTTATCGATTATGAAGCGTTTTGCGAGCAGGTAACCCAATCGGTGAGTCAAGAAAGCGTACTTGGAGTGATTAACATATGCTCTGGGCACCCGGAAAAACTAGCGGATAGGGTCGAAAAGTTTATCAAAGAGAACAAGTATAAAATACAACTAAGGTATGGGGCATTTCCAGATCGTCCGTATGATTCAAAAGCTGTATGGGGAGACGGAAAAAAAATTCAAGAGATTCTAAGTAATAGTAATAATGACACAATTTGAAAAAAGCGTAAATGATGATTAAGAATAAGAGTATTTTATTTATCAGTGATTCCTGCCCACCTGATTTAACTATGAGTGGAATAGTGGTTAAGAATATAGTTGATTATTTGATTACAGATAACTCCATTGATATTATTGCTTTGCGGCAGGGCGATGAGGATGTGGCTTCTTACGAGGGTATACCAATTGATTATGTGAAGTCGTTTCCCTATTACATTTTGAATAACAGCAAGAAAAAAAAAGAAGCTAGAAATACCGCTGTGAGAATATGGTTTGCACTTGTTGTTGGGGTTTATAGATTGTTCTCCATTTTATCGCGATTTATGTCACCAATAGGAATAAATGGTCAGATTGTAAAAGGAATAAGAAAACAAACAAAGAAGAAACTTGCGAAAAAAGAGTATGATTATGTCGTGTGTAACGCAAAACCGTTTGAGAGTTTTGAAGCGATAATCACGTTGATTCCGAAGAACTCTAAGACGAAGTTCATAGCTTACCAAACAGATGATTTTGTTTCGGCAGGAGATGAACGTTATATCCCGACATTCTTTGTTAAAAAAAAATTAAAAAAGAGAACGAAAAGAATCAATGAATATGTTTCTGCCTTTGATACATATGGTATGTTAGAATCAGTGTATGAAAAGGAAATTGGAAGCATTATAAATGCTGGAAAGGTAAAAAAGATGGGAATCCCCCTCTTATACGACAGGAGATGCCAGAATACAAAACCATCTTCGGAAGGATTGATTAAGTTTGTATACACGGGATCATTAGTTAAATCATTTCGCCCGCCGGATGATTGTTTGAAAGTGATGGCGGAAGTTGCCATGCGAAAAAGGATATCTGTTTATTTTTATCATCGTGGAGACTGTAATGATATACTGGACTTATATGAAAAAAAAACAACAGGAGTAATACAGAACAAGGGGACGGTATGCGCAGAAGATGCATATAAAGCAATGAATGAAGCTGACGTATTGATATCAATTAGTAATGTGGCAGGAGATCAGATTTCAGGTAAGACATTTGATTATATTTCTACAGGTAAGCCGTTAATCCATTTTTACTACAATGAAAATGATAGAAATGCAAAACTGCTCAAACAGTATAAGCGTGCGTTATGCATTCAGATTGGAAAAGATGTCCAAAGTAGCTCACGCGAAATAGAAGAATATATAGAAGCATCGGCTATTACTCCGCTGTCGTTTGATGACGTAATACGGACGTTTTTTTATTATACGGCTGAGAGTGTAGTACGTGTGTTATTTGAGGGATAATAGTGGAAGAAAGCGTGAAACCGACGAATAAGAATATTAGGACTGCACAATTGTCCGTTTTTTTAATTGTGTTTTTTTCCAATGATACCACTTTATTTGGTACAAATATGAATCAGGCATTTGTCGCGCTGGGATTTAAACTGGAAGCGATCATTATGCTTGGAATTGTTGCCGTGTATACTGTTAATCATGGGTATTTGATCAGTCTAAACAAGAGAATGGCAGTAATATGGTCTATATTTGTATTAGGAGTACTTGCGACATCGTGTATTAACCAGGATTTTCGTGGGGGGTACGTTACACTCATACTAATGGCAGCGGTAGGTGCATTTACGACAAAATGCATTTCGTTGATTGCTTTTTCTAGAGCGTATGTAAATGTTTTTAAATTCTTTGCAATCTGTTCTATCCTTGGAAGGGTGATAACTGATGTTGTGCCATCTTTACGGTATGTTGGATTGCATGTGCAAAGATCAACCGGCCAGGTTTTTTATCATTACATATTGTATGCAAGAAGCATAGAGCAAATTGGCGGGAATAGAAACTATGGGATTTTTAGGGAACCGGGTGTTTTTCAAGCGTATCTAATTATAGCTATAATAATTTGCATCATATTGTTTGACAAAAGAAATTACAAGAAGGAGATTATAGGAATAGCAGTTCTTGTGTTGGCGACGATGATGACAAAGTCAACTACGGCGTATATAGAGTTGATTCTTGTTTGGCTGTTCTTTTCTATCAAAGGAAATAGACATGCTAAAGGAAAAGAGAAAACAGTAATCCTTGTCACAGAAATGGTTGTTGTCACACTGCTCATTTGTTATTTGTGTATGTATTCGTTTGGGGCGGGACCGTCAATTGTTAAGCGAGTGTTTTTAGACAAATTTGATAGCTCGTCCGAGAGTTACGCATCCGGATTCACGAGAATGGCTTCTATAGGAGCCAATATTAGACTTTGGTTAAAGAATCCCTTATTTGGTGTAGGAATAACCAATAAATCACAAGCATACAATGACCTGGTTTATTCTCTGTACGGGAATAGTGTCGATAGCGATACTAATACAGTATTGGCGACATTTTCCCAGTTTGGATGTCTAGTGGGGATGATTATAGTTGTAGGCGTTTTTGGCTTGACTTGTATTATTGGAAATAGAAGAAAGGAGCGACTGATTGCTCTTATTATGGTATTAGTTCTACTGAGTACAGAATACTTTTTATTCAGCGCGTTATTCAATGTATGGTTGTGGTACGGATTGAGAAATGGTATAGGAAAAAGGAAATGTGGAGATACAGAGGAGACAAGTTATGAATATTTGGACAAGCGTTTATTGCACATTGTTTGATAGCATGTATGCGGATAAAGGGCTAGTTATGATTCAGTCTCTTCGCACGCATAATAAAGATTCAGAGATTTATGTGCTTTGCATGGATGACAAGTGTTATTCGATTGTAAGGGGAGAAAAAATTGAACAAGTTATCGCAATTCGTTTGGGAGACTTTATTGATGAAGAATTACGTGTGGTAAAAGGGAAACGCAGCAAAGGTGAATTTTGCTGGAGTTGTACAGCAAAGTTGATAAAATACGTTTTAAAAAAATCAGGGGCGAGCTGTTGTACGTATATCGATTCTGATTTGTTTTTTTACTCGAATCCGGATATCCTTGTTGGAGAGATGATCAATAATGGGTGCGTTGTACAAGTCATCCCTCATCGGTTTCCGAATAAAAGACGGTGGAGGGCAATTGAAAAACAAAGTGGAAAGAACTGTGTTCAATTCAACACTTTTACAAATCAAGAGAACAGCAGAGAGTTGTTGGACACCTGGATAAGGCAATGCATGAAAAAGTGTGACAAGGACTCTGGTGGAGATCAGCTTTACACTAGCGATTGGGGTAGTTATTCATTTGTTAATGTTTCACAAAATGATGGGGCAGGGCTGGCTCCTTGGAATGTTGAGAGTTATAAAGTGTGTCCGCAAGAAAAAAGAATGATCAAAAGAAAAAAAGATAGCAAATTATTTAAATTGATCTTTTTCCATTTTCAGGGGCTTGAATATAATAGCCGTTATGAAGTCAATGTACACATACGGAATAAGTTTACGCATGTTGATCAAAAACTAATAGATGAATTGTATATTCCATATCTGCTACGGTTGGAAAAGATGAAATCCAGATTAGAAAGTGAATACGAAGTAGTGCCGCTTTATTCGCACAGCATAGGATTGTTTGGGAATGAGAATAAAAGGATGGGGATAAAAGAAAGAGTATCTCGTCTGATAGAGAGAAAAAATACAAAGAAGGACACATATGATATCAAAGAACTGATTGAGAGGAGAGTATGCAATGAGTGATATAAGCAAATGCAAGGTTCTGTCATTTGCAGATTGTGGAGACGAACGTGGAAAACTTGTGGTCGTAGAAGGTGGGCAAAGCATTCCATTTGATATTAAAAGGGTGTTTTATATGTATGGCTCCGACTCTACAGTAGTTCGAGGTCAGCATGCAAATAAGAAATCAGAGTTTGTGATGATTAATGTAGCAGGTCAGAGCAAAGTAAGGATTACAGACGGAAAAGAAGAATTTGTTGTGGAGTTAAACAAACCCATGATGGGGATATATGTTCCGAAAATGATTTGGAAGGATATGTATGACTTTTCCGACGATTCTGTTTTGTTGGTTTTATCAAATACTCACTATGATAGCACAGAATACATACGTGACTATGATAATTATTTGGAATTAATGGGAATAAAGAGAAGTGGTAGATGATGAGTAATATTTTTGTATTAAATCAGAATGTAAAACTAGACTCGTTGAAACAATTGAACAAGATGATCGGAGATGATGGTGTTAATGTATTTCTGACGACTAATTTTATGTTTGAAAACGAAAGAGATTTCGTTTCGGTATTGTTTGTTAATCCTGTTTTCAGAACTTTTGCTGATTACTTAACTGACGCAGAGATGGACAGGATAGATAACGAATCGTTCCAAATAGGAGTGCATCAAGACGATTATATAGCAGAGATAAAGAGACGGAAGAATAAGCTTGTTCTAAAAAAAGTGATGGCGGAATTCCCAAATGCAAGTCTCTTTGTCTTATCAAACAGTTTGGGCATAGATTCTAAGGTGTGGAAGATTGCTGGGGCTAAAACCATTGAAGCGGAGTATTATTATCCGGAAAGAATACCGTTTAAGAGGCGAATCAGACAAGTGCTACGTAAAAACCAGATGGTCAATGGCGTCTATTGTTTGTTGAAACGGTCTCGTAGGCGTAGATTATTGGATGATGATGAAGTTAAGGTAGGTCATTTCGAGGGAAAGAAATATGTTTTCTTAGGACGACTCAGCAGAATTGATTATAGATTGGATTTGTCGTTCGAAACATCACATGAAGAGGTTGAGCGATTAAACGCAGGGCAGTTTGAGAAAAAGGATAATTGTACCTATGTAACAACGTGGCATGAGCATTTTAAGTATCCGTTACCGGATGATGATTCTATTGCAGTAAGGTGGGCGCAAGATGGCTATCTGCCCCCCAATTACTCGCATTACGATTATGAGTTTAAGCCAAATAATGTGGTTTATTACTGTTGGGATGAGTTAGGAACACACCTTTTTAAAAATCGTTGTCTTCCGTATGAGATAATTCCATTTAGAAAGAAACTCTATATGCCCCAACCAAGTTTTCCTGAAAGGATAACAAATGTTTTGATTGTTGCCTCGGGATCAGGCGATTGGACGGCATTAAAGAATAGATCGGATGATGATATTATGGTATATGCGTTTGCTCAGATGGCGAAGCGCTTTCCGCACATACATTTTACATACAGATGTCATCCAACATGGATACACCCTTCAAATGTTGGAGTAAATGCGATAAATCGTGTAAGCGAATATTTCAAAAGTTTAAAGCTTCCCAATTTGACATTATCAAGCAATACACCGATAGCAGATAATGGGAAAGAATTCCAACTTTCGTTTTCGCGTAGTTCACTTGATGAAGATCTGAATGAGGCGGATTTTGTATTTGGTGAGCACTCGGTTTCCATGATTGATGCTGCGTTTCGAGGAATTCCATTTTGCTCGGTCAATCTAACAAAGAGGAGAAACTTCTTTATTGGAATGAATGAATTGGGATTTCCTACCTGTGCATCGCACGAGGAAATAGCGCGAATGCTTGAGAAAGCATCTAGTGATGGGTTCAGAAAAGAGTATCTAGATGCGGTAAATAATTACAATAGAATGACAGATGAAGAAGAGGAGTAAGCATTGGATAGCATAGATGCAAGGGAAGGATTCATTAAGAAATACCAAGGTTTACCTAAGCAAATAAAAGCATCTTTATGGTTTATCGTGGCGAATGTCTTGGTGAAAGGAATCTCATTTATTACGCTTCCGGTGTTTTCGCGCCTTTTAACAACGGAAGAATATGGACGAATTAACGTATATCAGTCCTGGGTTTCAGTCATTTCTATCATTACGACATTAACTATTTGGGGTGGCGTATTCAATGTCGGCGTCGTTAAATATGAGGAAAGAAAATATGAAATGATATCATCATTTCAGGGCATGACTGTTTCACTCACACTGGGGGCTGCAATTGTGTGTATGGTTTTATTGCCATTGATTCAGCCCTTGTTGAAAATGAGTAAACTGATGGTAATCAGCCTGTTTTTGGAGATTCTCGCACAAATTCCATTTTATTTATGGTCCACTGAACAAAGGTATATATATGAGTATAAAAAACTGATTATTGCAACAATACTGATGAGCATCATTATACCTATTACAGGGGTTGTTGCAATAAAACATACGTCACACAAGGTGGAAGCCAAGATCATAAGCAGTGTAGTAGTTCAATTGGCATTTGGAATTGTATTCTTTGCTGTTAATCAATGGAGAGGAAGGCGCTTTTATGATAGAGAGTTTTGGAAATACGGATTTATGTTTAACATCGTTTTGGTACCACATTACTTATCGATGCAAATCCTGAATCAGTCAGACAGGATTATGATTGATAATATGTGTGGAGCTAGTGATGCTGGTATATATAGTGTGGCGTATACTTTTGCTCTGCTATTATCTCTCGTGGCGAATGGGATAAACTCGTCGTTAACACCCCATATTTATCAGTGTTTAAAGTCAAAACAAGTACAGCAACTAAAGAAACAAACCACAGCAGTTATTATGCTAGTGACTGTGTTTTTTGCGGGATTAGTGTCATTTTTGCCAGATGTTTTCCATCTATTGTTACCTGAATCATATTACCCTGCATTAAAGGTGATACCACCGGTGACTGCAGGGGCATTCTTTCTCTTCTTATATCCACTATTTGGATCAGTAGAGTTCTATTATGAAGAGAATAGGTACATTACAGTTGCGTCTGTTATAGGGGCTGTTCTAAACCTTGCGCTGAATTTCTATTTCATTAAGGAATTTGGGTTTGCGGCGGCAGCCTATACAACCTTATTCTGTTACGCGTGCCTTTCGCTGTGTCACTATGTGTTCATGGGAAAAGTTATGAGAAAACAAGGAATAGAATTCGAGATATATGATAAAAAGAGCCTACTCTTGATGAGTGCATTTGTCGTTTTGTTTTCGATTTTCATGGTTTTGGTTTACGATTCATTTATAATTAGGTGGATTATAATTGTAGCAGTTCTTTTGGTCGGAATAATAAAACGGAAGAATATTGTGGCAATGTTTTATAGTTTGAGGCGATAAGTGCAAGGAGGAAAAGATTCACATGAAAGAATACAAGGTAGGATATACAACGGGAGTATTTGATATGTTTCATATAGGACATTTGAATATTATAAGAAGAGCAAAAGAAAAATGCGAGTATCTTATAGTTGGTGTGAGTACAGATGATTTGGTTATGGAATACAAGAATAAAAAACCAATTATTCCGTTCGCGGAGCGTTCGGAAATTGTTAAAGCAATCAAATATGTAGACGAAGTTGTGCCTCAAACAACGATGAATAAACTCGAAGCATGGAAAGAATTGAAGTATGATGTGCTTTTTCATGGATCTGATTGGAAGGATAGCGATATGTATAACGAGATAGTATCCAATCTGGCAGAGGTAGGTGTAGATGTTGTCTTTTTACCGCATACAGAAGGGGTATCATCTACCATGTTATCAGATGTGCTTCAAAAAATGCAAGGAGACCAGCTATGAGCAACAAGCCACTTGGAGAAATATGTAATTATGATAAATGTACTGGGTGTGCCTTATGTGAGTCAATCTGTCCTCAAAATGCGATAAGTATGAACATAAAAGGAGGGTTTTACAGACCTGAGATAAGTAACAAATGCGTGGGATGTATGCTCTGCAAGAATAATTGCCCGGCAAGAGATGAAAAAAAAGTAAAAGAAAGCCTTCGTGGTGATTATAAAAAAAGATGTTATGCTGCATGGGATAAGAACGAAGATGCTCATTTTATGTCTTCGTCAGGGGGAATAGCAACTTTGTTAGCGCGTTATATTGTTAAAAATGGTGGTTTTGTTATTGCAACGAAGTTTGATTCTGATAAACAACAAGTTGGATATGTAATGGTAGATGATTTGACAGAATTAGAAAAGTGCAGAGGATCGAAGTATGTGAATAGCAAGAAGGAGAATCTATATAAACGGGTTTATAATCGGTTAATGGGGAATGCCTGTGTAGCATTATTTGTTGGAGTTCCGTGTGAGGTTTACGCCATGAAAAGCTTCATGTGTCAAAAAGGTTGCACCGATAGAATATTCTACATAGATTTGCTTTGCCGTGGAGGAGCATCGCCTCTGTGTTTTGAACAGCATATAAAGAGAATAAGCAAAAACAGAAAACTGGAGAATGTTTCCTTTAGAGGTGGTGAGAACGATTGCAAACTGACATTGAGCGCTAAAGGGAAACTGCTATATCTTGACCATCAATATGCAGATCCATATTTTGGTTTGTTTATGAAACATGTGCTATATCAACCTGCTTGTTTTGATTGCTCATTTGCGGGAATCGATAGATGCGGGGATATTACTTTGGGTGATTATTGGGGGCTTAGCGACGACATTCAGGAGAATACAAATGGGCTGGGATGTAACTTTGTCTTGATTAATTCTACTACTGGCGAGGAGATGTTGAGTTGGATTCAAGACGATATAGAGTGTTATGAGAGACCAATTGAGGAAGCTGTTCGAGGAAATACAACTTTGCAGGAGCCAACAGCCAAAGTAAAAGATTATGAGCGGTTTTGGAACGAAGTAAATAATAGTGGATTTCATAAAGCTGCAAAGAAAATATATGGTATTAGTTATTTGCGAAGGTTTTTTATTTCAAACGCAAAACTGAGAATTAGCCGCTTGAGGAGGAAAAAACATGGATAGAATAATGCCAAATAGATTGGATAGAGGGTTCAAAATCTACCAGAAGGAGTTTGAAGAGAAAGCGTTACAAGTATTGCGATCCGGATGGTATGTTCTCGGAGAGGAAGTAAAAGGCTTTGAACAGGAATTTGCTAGCTATACTGGTGCAAAGCACTGTGTGGGGCTTGCAAGTGGACTCGACGCGCTATGGATTGCTTTTAGGATTCTTGGGATAGGAGTAGGAGATGAGGTTATAGTTCAAGGGAACACATATATTGCAAGTGTGATGGGAATAACAATTAACGGTGCAACGCCTGTTTTTGTTGAGCCTGACGAATTCTATAATATTGATGTTTCAATGATTGAAAGCAAAATCACAGATAAAACGAAGGCGGTTCTAGTGGTTCATTTGTATGGACAGGCATCAAATATGAAGCCTATTATGAATATATGCAAGAAGTATAAATTAAAATTAGTTGAGGACTGTGCACAAGCCCATGGAGCATGTTTTGACGGACAGCAGGTTGGTACATTTGGGGATATAGGTTGTTTTTCGTTTTATCCATCTAAGAATCTCGGAGCGTTCGGAGATGCAGGAGCTATCATTACTAATGATGATAGTATTGCCAAAGATGTAAGGGTATTTAGAAACTATGGTTCGGAGAAGAGGTATTATAACAAGGTTGTTGGAGCCAATTCAAGGCTTGACGAGATACAAGCAGGGCTTTTAAGAGTAAGGCTCAGTCATTTGGATGAACTGTGTTATGAGAAACAAGCATTATGCGAACGCTATCTAGAAAGAATACAGAATAATAAAATAGAGTTGCCTAGAATCCGCGAGGGAGCGACGCATATATGGCATCAATTTGTAATAAAATCAGATTACAGAGATGATTTGCAGTGCTTTTTGGAGGATAAGGGAATAGGGACGATTATTCATTACCCGATTCCACCACACTTATCGGAAGCATATAAATACCTTGGACTTAGTGAAGGAACACTTCCTGTTACCGAGAAATACGCAAAATCTGTACTGTCAATACCATTGTATAATGGAATGACTACAAATGAGCAGAATTACGTAATAGACACAATAAACCAGTTTTAAACATAGTGGTAGAGTGTTTTGATGGACTCTCGCTCTGGTGAAAAGGAAGTGCTGATCTATGAGCGCCGACGGAAACGACGGTGAGAAGAATAGTTTCAAGTTTAAACGCACTTACCAGGAGTAGAAGATTATGATAGGAATACTGTTTGTAATAACGATTAGTGTTTTCTTGGCGATAGTAGTTAAACAACCGGCAGAAATGGTAGTATCGATTGTATTCCTATCCGTAATTCTAATACTCTTTCCGTTCTATTGTGTTAATAAACTTGAATTGGGCAGGAATACGATCGTTATACTATCAATAATAATAGTTATCTATTCAATAAAAATGAATGGACTTAAAACGATTAGGTTATACTTGTCGTCGGGATTACTGGCATTATTGCTGGCGATAATCGTGATCGTTTTAATTACCAAGAATAACTATGTAAGGCTATGGGATGAAACGAGGTTGTGGGGGGCAACTCCCAAGGCACTGTTTTACACAAATGAATTGCAGTTGGGTGAGGATGCGATTGTTTTTCCGTTTATGCAGGCATATCCGCCAGGTATGCCACTTCTGGTTTATTTTGTTGAGAGCTTCAATTCTTCTTTCCAAGAATGGGAGATTTTTCTGGTCTACGGAGTATTCGTATGTGTATTACTTGTGTATCCCGTGGGCAAATTGGGAATTAGGAGAGGATTGACTGGCGTTGTACTTGCATTGGCAATTGTCTTGATTCCTTGTTTGTTAACCGAGCATGGTGGGGATTATGCGTATTTCTACAACAGTTTGTTTATTGATGCAGTTTTGGGCGTTCTGACTGGTTATGGCTTATATGTTTCCGTTGCAGAGAATACGAATACTTGGTGGAAAGTATATCAGTTATTGGTAGTAAGCAATGCTTTGATATTGCTTAAGGATTCGGGTGTACTGTTTGCGGTCTGTGTAATTGCGGTGTCTGTGTATTGCTATTTCTTGGAGAATAAAAAAACAGTAAGAAAACTAGCGGTATTCTTAGGTGTTCTGCTATACAGTCTGGCGTGTTTGCTGTTTTGGAACATCTTGCTAAAGTGGAAAGGCGCAAGGAATCCGGTTGGATTAAAAAAAACTTTTACGATTGCAGCAGTACTAGAACTGATAAAGAAAATATGCTCGGTCAGTGTTTTATCTTTTTATGGGAAATATGGAATCTTAAGAATAGAGATAACACTTTCTGTTGCTATGTTGATAGCACTATATGCCTCAATTAAGTTGACAAAGCGTTTCAAGGATGTTAGCAAAAAAGCAGATGCTTGCGTGATAGCTGCCTGTGTTATAACGTCTTTGCTGTTTTTGGCTGGATACGTTAAGGCTTATGGAGAAGAATTGCCATCCTATCAAAGATATATGTCAACAATATTGGCGATGTTTTTTACTTACATATCACTTAGAGTATTAGCACTTGTTGCAGGTTGTAAGAACAGTACATGGGACAAAATACCTACTAGAATACCGCTATTAATTGTATTGATATTTCTCCTAAGTATACGTGTTTATTCGTGGGAAACAAGAACAAATCTGGCGAGCATATGTCCGTATAAAGAGTCGCAAGCTCATTCCAAAACAATTCTGAGGAAGATGGAAAAAGAGAGTGGTCAAAGAATGAATAGAGTATATCTTCTTTTTCCAGGCAAGGCTGATGAGAACTGTTTGCTAGCACAACGTATTTATATGAATCTAATTGGAACAACGGTGAATGTTAAGAATGATTTTCGGAATATGAGTATTGTCAGCTTTGAAGAGTATGATCGCTTGGATCATGAACTGATTCATAATAGAGCGGAACAGTGGAAAGAAGCAGTTGTAAATAATTATGACTATTTATATGTGGTTTGTACGGACAATATAACGAATGAGGCATTTGAGTGGATTGAGGGAGAGACACCGATTGATATGGGGATATACAGGGTTAACAAAGAGAATAAAGAATTCGAACTTGTTAATTGAAACAATCGAAATAGGCAGAAGAGAGGATAAAAAATGCTACACGATATAGCAATTGTAATACCTTCCTATAAACCGGAAGAGGGAATAGTGACATTGATAAACGATCTGTGTCAGCATTTTGCCAAAATAGTTGTTGTTGATGATGGTAGCGGACCTGAGTATAAAGCCCGATTCGAGGAACTAAGGAATAGAGGGGCAACAGTCCTTACTCATGCGGTAAATCAAGGGAAAGGACGAGCGCTGAAGACGGCTTTCAATTATTTTTGTGTAGAACATCCGAATATGGGGGTAATTACTGTTGATGGGGATGGACAGCATCGCGTTAAGGATGTGGTTGCGGTTGCGGATATGATGAAAAAGAAACCGGAAGACATGATTCTAGGATGCAGGGTTTTCAAGGATAAAAGCATCCCATTTAGAAGCAGATTCGGCAATTCCTTTTCTAGAATAACATATAAATGGATGTGTGGCCTTAGAGTGTCAGATACTCAAACCGGCCTGAGGGGAATTCCGAGTATGTATTTGCCGGTTTGTTGCAGAATAGTAGGAGAAAAGTACGAATATGAGACTAATATGTTACTAGCATTTAAGGATCATGGCGTAGGTATTTCGGAGATTGGCATTGAAACTATTTATGAAAACAATAATCAATCGTCACACTTTCGACCGCTAAAAGATTCTGCGAGAATATATGCAGTTATATTCAAATACGCGGCATCGTCGTTAATCACCTCAATATGCGACTATGTTGTTTTTGTAGCGTTATTAGCATGTAGGGTCAGCGTATTACCTGCAACGTATGGAGCCAGAGTAGTAGCAAGTATAGTGAACTTTACAATTAATAAAAATATAGTGTTTAAAAACAATGAAAAAAGACTTAGCCAGTTTTTAAAATATATGGTGTTGGTTTTTGTTTCAGGAACTATTGCGGGTTGTACAGTTACCATATTAACGAGTGCAACAGGTTTCGTTTCTCCGGCATTGATTAAAATCCCGGTAGAGGTGGTATTGTTTTTCTTTAACTATGTAGTTCAAAGGAAGTTTATTTTTAATAGGAGGACATCTGGTGAATAAGCAAACGGATTGGACGAGGTATTACCACAAAAAAAAGTCCTATTTTTCTACGCACACGCAAGTTTATACGCTGCAATTAATAGAAAAAGCGATTAACGATTACTGTAATGGTGAGATACAATTGCTCGAATGCGGTGGAGGTAGAAGTTGTTTCGCTCAAGCGCTTACGAAGAATAACGCACAGTTGGTGAGGTACGATATTGTTGACAACAATGAATACGCGGTGAAACTGTTTGATGATATGAACATAGACGTCTTGCATGAAGGCTTCTGCCAAGACTTGACAAAAAGTGACAGTGAAAAAGAAAAATACGATTTTGTATTTAGTATAGGACTAATAGAGCATTTTTCTGAGGATGACAGGAGCAGAGTTATCAAGGCACATTATGATAGCTGCAAGCCGGGAGGAATAGTCTTAATCAGTTTTCCGACACCTACGCGAAAGTATAGATTCTTTAGAAGGGTTATGGAGATATTGCATGTTTGGCAGTTCCACGATGAAACACCGCTTGTTGAACAGGATGTGAAACCCTATGTTCAGAAATATGCAGAGGTGATAGAAAGCAAATTGAACAAGAAGTTGCCATTGACGCAAAGAGTTATTATTTCACGCAAGAGGGAAGAATAACATCGAATACAAGTTATTATTAGATAAGGAGACATTGGCCATGAATACTATAAAAGAGATGGTAAATGGAAAGGTTTTGGTAATAACCGGTGGAACCGGTTCTTTTGGTTCGACGGTATTAAAACACTTTTTAACATCGGATATTGCCGAGATTAGAATCATCAGCCGAGATGAAAAAAAACAGGATTGGATGCGTCACACATTACAGGCGTCCTATCCGGAATATGCTTCGAAGGTTCAGTTTTATATTGGAGATGTGCGTAACATTGACTCGGTCCGTGATGTTATGTATGGAGCGAACTATGTATTCCACGCAGCAGCGTTAAAGGAAGTCCCTTCCTGTGAGTTCTTCCCAATGGAAGCTGTGAAGACAAACATTATTGGAACGGATAATGTAATAACAGCAGCGGTTGAAAATCACGTTGAGCGAGTTGTGTTTTTGTCAACGGATAAAGCGGCATATCCAATCAATTCCATGGGCATGACTAAGGCTGTTGCAGAGAAGGTTGTTCAGGCCAGAGCGCAGAAGGCGTTTGAAAGAGCTGGAACGGTATTGTCATGTACCAGGTACGGAAATGTTATGTGTAGCCGTGGGTCGGTAATCCCCCTCTTTATTGATCAGATTAAGCGTAAGGCGCCAATTACGATTACAGATCCGAATATGACCAGATTTCTTATGAATCTGGATGAGGCCGTAGATCTCGTTGCCTTTGCATTCGAGCACGCTGAACCAGGCGATCTTTTTATACAGAAGGCAGATGCATCAACTATTGGTGATTTGGCTGACGGAGTAATGAAGGTCTTTGGTGAGACTGAGAAGAAGATTATTGGAACAAGACATGGTGAGAAACTGTATGAGACACTCATGACCAGGGAAGAGCGACTCAGAAGCACGGATATGGGTAACTATTTTCGGATTGCTCCCGATGGCCGAAGCTTGAATTATGACAAATTCTACGTGGATGGCGATGTCCTGACCGAGGGGGATGATGCCTATACATCTCATAATACACAGCGATTGGATGTAGATGGAGTTGTAAAGAAGATTATGACGACAGACTATGTTAAAGAAGAACTGGAAGGTCGTCCACATATTGTTGAAGCATAGGAGAATCTGACATGAGCTATCCAAACTGGAAGGAAAACGGAAAGATAAAACTGATGATTATCGTGGGAACTCGACCGGAGATCATCAGACTTGCGGCTGTGATCAAGAAGTGCAGAAAGTACTTTGACACGGTATTGGTTCATACGGGACAGAATTATGATTACAACTTGAACGGCGTATTTTTCAAGGATTTAGGGTTGGCGGATCCTGAATTGTACTTGGATGCAGTAGGTGCTGATCTCGGCGAGACGATGGGCAATATTATCGCTGAAAGCTACAAGGCAATGGCAGAGATGAAACCGGATGCCGTATTGGTATTGGGTGATACGAATAGCTGTCTTTCGGTTATAGGAGCGAAACGTTTACATATCCCGATCTTCCATATGGAAGCGGGTAACAGATGTAAGGATGAGTGCCTTCCGGAGGAGACAAACAGAAGGATTGTTGACATCATATCCGATGTCAATCTGGCGTATTCCGAGCATGCTCGTCGTTACTTGGCGGATTGTGGATTGCCAAAGGAGCGGACGTATGTTACCGGATCACCGATGGCAGAGGTTCTAACGGACAACCTGGAGGCAATCAAGGCTTCGGATGTACACCAGAAACTGGGGTTGGAGAAGGGAAAGTATATCCTGTTATCTGCACACAGAGAAGAAAACATTGATACGGAGAAGAATTTTACAAGCTTGTTTACTGCGATAAACAAGATGGCTGAGAAGTATGATATGCCAATCTTGTATTCTTGCCATCCAAGATCAAAAAAGAGATTGGAAGCATCGGGATTCAAGTTGGATTCTCGCGTAATTCAGCATGAACCGCTGGGGTTCCATGATTATAATTGTTTGCAGATGAATGCATTTGCGGTCGTCTCAGATTCCGGAACCCTTCCGGAGGAGAGCAGCTTCTTTACCTCAATTGGTCATCCGATTCCTGCTGTATGCATTCGTACATCTACAGAGAGGCCGGAAGCTTTGGATAAGGCATGCTTCATCCTTTCCGGAATCGACACAAAAGGACTGTTGCAGGCAGTGGATACAGCTGTCGAAATGGTGAAGGAAGAAACGAATGGCGGTGCAATCCCTGTGCCGAATTATACGGATACAAATGTGTCAGATAAGGTAGTGAAGATTATTCAGTCTTATGTGGGCGTAGTCAATAAAATGGTTTGGAGAAAAGAATGAATATACTTGTAACAGGCGCGAAGGGCATGGTTGGAACTGCCCTTGTGAACAACTTAAAGAATATAAGAGACAATAAGAATCGTACCAGACCAGGGATAAAGATTGAGGAGATCTACGAGTATGATATCGATTCTACAAAAGAAGAACTGCGCTCGTACTGCGAAAGGGCAGACTTTGTGTTTAATCTTGCAGGTGTAAACAGACCTGAGAATCCGGAAGATTTTATGAAAGGAAACTTTGGATTCGCAAACGAGTTGCTGGATGCGTTAAAGGTTGCAGACAATAAAGCAACGATTATGCTTAGTTCTTCAATTCAGGCAACCCTTGCAGGAAGGTTTGGCGATTCGGAATATGGAAGAAGCAAGCAAGCGGGCGAGAAGCTATTCTTTGATTATGCCGAGCAAACAGGAGCAAAGGTTGCTATATATCGTTTTCCAAACTTGATGGGACATTCACGGCCGAAGTATAATTCGGCTGTTTCTACATTCTGTTGGGCTGTAGCAAATGATGAGCCCTTTACCGTAAATGATCGAAGCACTGAATTGGAATTGCTCTATATCGATGACCTCATTGAAGGAATGTTTGACCTTCTTGAAGGAAAGGAGCAGCATTGTGAATTTGACGGTGTGGAGACAGTCTTAAAAGAGGATGGACGCTACTGTTGTGTCCCCGTGACGCATAAAGTGACGCTTGGGGAGATTGTTGAGCTTTTAGAGGAATTCAAGTCGCAACCATCTACGTTGATGATGCCGAAAATGCCGGAGGGTTCTTTTGCAAAGAAACTCTTTAGTTTATACTTGAGTTATCTGCCTGCTGAGAAGTTTAAATATGGTTTAAAGATGAACGTAGATGACAGAGGGTCATTTACAGAACTCGTTCATACAGAGGACTGCGGACAGGTTTCCATCAACATCAGCAAACCTGGGATTACGAAAGGGCAACACTGGCACAATTCTAAATGGGAGATTTTCATTGTAGTCGCTGGACACGGTCTGATTCAGGAACGGAATATCAACACTGGAGAGTTTGTAGAGTTTGAGGTTTCTGGAGAGAAAATCGAGGCAATCTACATGATTCCCGGATGGACGCATAACATCATCAATTTATCGGAGACAGAGAATCTGGTAACAGTGATGACATGCAATGAGGTGTTTAATCCAGAGAGGCCGGATACGTTTGGGGAAAGAGTGTAAAGAATAAATGTGGAAAGGAGACGTATGGCGAGGTTGTTAAAGAGTACGCCGTATGAAGTACTGCGATGAAGCTGTCGTTGTAGGATAAACCGCGCTGGCGTATATCTATGATGCCTAAAATTGTAGTACAGTCTTGCATAGTGTTATGCTCCTTTCTCGTATTTTTACTACGAGAAGACTATACCACACCTACAAACCGATTCTATAAACCGTTAATCCGAAACGCGCGCACCGGTGCTAACGAAAAGGGCGCACCGTTGAACTTAAATTTGCAACTGAGAATCTTGTTTTTATGGTCAATATTGACAGAGTGATGGAGGATTATGCAATTATCATATATTTCAATTACTAATTATCGTAGTATCACAGATGCAAATAGACTGGATTTATCAGAAATTACGGTGTTGCTTGGCAAAAACAATGTTGGAAAAACTAATATTATTAGGGCAATAAACATAGGTATGCATGTTCTTGAAGATATGGAAAACCTTCATCGAAGGAAGAAATTGCCCAAACAGGTGTATGATTGGAATGAGGACTTTCCTATTGCATTGAGAAAAAAAAGAATAAAGAATAAAGCTACGACTATTCGCATGGATTTCACCCTAGATGAAAAGGAAACAGAAGACTTTTATCAGGAGATACATTCTTTGATTAACGGAAATCTGTCTGTATTTATTGAGATTAGCGAAGAGAATAATCTTAAAGTGTCGTTGCCAAAAAGAGGTAAAAATGCGAGCGCTATGACCAATAGTATAGTAGCAATTAGCAAATTTATCTGCGAACGTTTTGGCATACAATATATTCCGGCAGTTAGATCAGAGAATGATGCATACCGTTCAATTGTAGACCTTGTTGATGACGAGTTATCAAGTATTGATGATCAGAAGTATCAAGATGCGTTGGATTACATTGAAAAAATCCAAAAAGATTGTCTCAAAGAATTAGCGGCTAAAGTAAAGAAACCGTTAAACACTTTTCTTCCACAAATAAAGAGTATTGAATTGTACAAATCTAGTGCGGCAAGTCGTGTTATGCCCTTTGCTTGACATAGAGTTGATATTGATATTGATGATGGAGTAAAAACAAGCTTATCGAATAAAGGTGATGGTGTAAAAAGTCTGGTTACCATAGCAATGCTGAGCCAACTTACTACCAATGGTCATCGGTTGATAATAGTTGATGAACCGGAAAACCACCTGCATCCTGAGGCGGTGCATTATATAGATTGTGTATTACAAAGTATTTCGGCGAACCATCAAATACTTATTTCAACACATAATCCCATCTTTGTAAACCGTAATTGTATCGATTCTAACCTTATTATCGACGGTGGACGAGTTGTTAAGGCAAGCAGAATTGACGATATAAGAAAAACGTTAGGGGTGGTTTGCTCGGATAATTTGATAGGTGCAGACTACGTTATTGTTGTTGAAGGAGCGAGTGATAAAGAGGTAATACAGAAGTGTATACAAGAGGATAAGGATTTAGTGGGTTATTATAACAATAAGTCATTAGTTGTTCAAGAAATAGGTGGAACTCATAACCTTCAGCGAGAGGTGTATTTACTGCAACAGTTGTGTTGTAATTACGTAGTCCTGCTAGATTATGATTCTGCTGGAAAACAAGCGGCAAACGAGATAAAAAATGCTTTTTCTGTTTCTGATGATAGAATAAGATTCTTTATGAAAAAAAATAAGAGGGACACTGAGTTGGAAGATTTGTATAACCCCAAATTGTATCGTGACTTGTTGTTAAACGAAGGAATATCTATTGATGGGAACTCTTTCAAAAATGACTCATGGAAGTGGTCTGACAAGATTGAGCACGCCTTTGCAGAGATTGGAAAGGATCTTTCAAAGGAAAAAGAATGTCAACTTAAAGAGACGATATCAAGTTGCTACTTTAAGACGCCGGTTCGGGAATGCCTGACTTCGCATGGATATAGCTTAATATCAAGTATTCTTGCAAAGGTAAAAGCTGACGTCGGACATATGATAAAAAAGGAAGCGATAACGCAGTGATTACATCGGTGAAAAAAGTTCTGTAGCATTATTACCGGTTCTGCCGGTGGTATGGCTCTGTGCAAGACGAAGGAAGATGCGGATAAGGTACGCAAGTGGTCGACACAGGCACGTGAGGCCGCGCCCTGGTATCAGCATGAGGAACTGGGTTACAATTATCGTATCAGCAATGTGATTGCGGGAATCGTTCGTGGGCAGTTTGTTCATCTTCAGGAGCACATTGATCAAAAGAAAGTCGTTTATGAGAGATATAAGGAAGGATTTAAGGATCTTCCGGTACAGATGAATCCCTACATCGAGGGTGTGATGGTGCCGAATTATTGGCTGTCTTCGCTCATAATTGATGCGGATGCCGTTTGTCCGCAGGTAAGAAGTGAGTCTGAGGCGCTGTATCGTCCGGAGGCAGGGAAGAGTTGCCCGACGGAAATCTTAGAGATCATGATGAAGTACAATGCGGAGGACCGTCCCATCTGGAAACCCATACATATGCAGCCTATTTATCGTAGTCATCCTTTCGTGACCGTGAAAGGAAGCGGACGCGCGAAGACAAATGCGTACATTGCGGGAGAGGCGGTGGATGCAGGTAGGGATATCTTCAACCGAGGTCTCTGCTTACCGAGTGATATCAAGATGACAGAAGAAGAGCAGAATCTCGTGATCGAGATTGTGAAGCGGTGTTTTGCGTAGGCTCTGTGCTTTACAAATCTTTTGGGATATATTAGAATAACAGAAGTTTCGATACGGATGAGAAAGGTGAAACCTCATGTTTGATGAAAGAGAAATCAGTATTAAGAATATGGTGATCAGTGCGCTGCTTAAGTGGCGGATGATTATCGTGGTAGCGGTTTTGTTCGCAGTAGCAGTACCTCTGGTGAAGTATGGACTTGATCAAAGGAAGAACGCACAGGAGGTCGAGCGCGTAATTATGGCTGAGGACATCTATGATGCGAATGTCGGCGCTCTGGCGGATTTGTACGAGCAGTACAACGCATTAAATGAGCAGCTGAACCAGTATGTAAGAGCGGGGATTGATCCCTCGGCTGTGAAGTATGCGTATATCCAGTATTATATTGAACCGGATCAGGTAGCGACAAACGGTGATGCGTCAGACACATTGCTTTTGAAGATGGCGGATAAGCTGAATGCCAATTCGGATGATACCGCAACACTTTATCAGTATTACCTGCAGAGTGATGAGTTCGTACGTCCTTTGATGGAGACCGTTGGGATTCAGGAAGAAGCTGCATTCCGACAGGCATATCAGGTGACCGTATTGGGACACAATCTGCGCGTCAAGATGCCTTATACGGATGAGGTAGATGTGGATCTGATGATTTCTACCGCAGAGAACCTGATTGATGGAAAGAAGTCGGAGTTTCAGATTGCAGAGAAACATACCTTGAAGCTGATTTCCACCGGTAGAAATGTGGAAAGAAATACCACATTATCTACGGATCAGTATAACCTAACCTATCAGAGATATAACATCAACCGATGGATTGTTCAGGTTCAAAACGAGATGACCCCCGACCAGATTTCCTACGCTCAGAAAATCGCCGACGGAACCATCAAGGAAGGCGATGACATGCCTGTTTCTGTTCTCTCCAGTGGCGAGGAGGAAGAGGTCACCATCCAGATCAAGTTTGTGATCATCGGCGCATTCCTCGGATTCTTCCTGATGTTTGCCTGGTATGCTGCGAAGTATGCGATGTCCGGGAAACTTGCTTCCATGGAAGAGATCAGCGGTATGGCGAAGGTTCGTGTCTTTGAGACGCTGGAGCTTCCGAGAAAGAAGAAGGTACTGCACGGCTTGGATGACAAGCTGATCTACCTGCTGCACAACAATAAGAGAAAGTTAAACGAAGACCAGCAGATTGCGGCTATCGTATCGGCAATCTCACTCTATGCGGAGCAAAATGAGATCAAGACCGTCTGTCTCACATCCACGCGCTATGGCAAGCTGAACGAGGACGTGATGACGAAGATCGTGGATTCGCTTGCAAAGGAGCATCTTGAGGTGAAACTGGTGGATGACGTGGCTTACGACAAGGATGCGCTTCGTGCCTGCGTGGCAGCGGACGGTGTAGTTCTGGTCGAGCAGGTCGGCAGATCGGTGCTTTCGGAGATTGAGAAGCTGCTTAAGAGTGCGAACGAGTACAAGATCAATGTGATCGGATCGATCGTATTGGAGTAATACAGGACATGATGAGCCCCTGCGTTGCGGATGCAATGCGGGGGTTTGTAGATGAAAGAAGGAGGAATCACTATGGCAGACATGGATACCAAGGCAATGTACAAGCTGTCCTACGGACTCTTTGTAGCGACGGCGGTGCGCGGGGATAAGATGAACGGATGCATCACCAACACTGCGGTGCAGGTGGCGTCGGAGCCGAATCGCATCTCATTTGCGATCAACAAGGCGAACTACACACACGATATGATCGTGGAGACGGGATTGTGCAACATCTCAGTGCTTTCCAATGATGCGGATTTCGAGGTGTTTAAGCATTTCGGATTTCAGTCCGGACGCGATGTGGACAAATTTGCCGGCTATGCGGATTTTGCCATGGCGGAGAACGGTATCCCCTATATCACCAAGGGGACAAATGCGTACTTCTCTCTTAAAGTGGAGAGCAAGGTAGATCTCGGATCACACACCCTCTTTATCTGTGAGCCGACCTTTATGACTGTGCTGTCTGATACCTCCTCCTGTACATATGAGTATTATCAGAACAACATCAAACCGAAGCCTCAGGCGGTGGGTACGGCGCCTTCCGGAAAGACCATCTGGCGCTGCACCATCTGCGGATACGAGTGGGAAGGGGAAGAACTGCCCGACGACTTCATCTGCCCGGTGTGTAAGCACCCTAAGGCGGATTTTGAGAAGGTTGTCGGGTAAGTAATCGGAACAGAATAAGATGTTTACAAACACTAAAATTGATGCTAATATAGTGTTTGTAAACATCTTTTTTGTTTGGGGTGATAAGATGGAAATTGAAGAATACTATAAAATGCTGGATCTGTCGAATAAAAGAATCCGAGAAACTGATTATACGACAAAAAGATTTCTGCTTGATAAGATTGACTGGAGAGATCGTCTGATCTGCATATCCGGATCCAGAGGTTGCGGAAAGACAACTATGTTGTTGCAACACATACAAACTGCTTTTGAAGAGAATTACGAAAAAGCACTGTATGTTTCGTTGGATCATCTTTGGTTTGCAACGCATTCTCTGTCAGAACTGGTTGACATGCATTCAAAAAACGGCGGTACCCATGTTTTCATGGACGAGGTGCACTATTTAAAAGACTGGCAGATGATTATTAAGAATCTTTATGATCAGTATCCGAAGCTGAGTATTGTTTATACCGGTTCGTCGTTGCTTAGGATCAACTACGAAAGCGGTGATCTGTCAAGACGGCAGGTGACGTACCATCTTCCCGGCCTTTCTTTCAGAGAGTATTTGTATTTTGAGGGCATTGCTGAAATAGATGCGGTTGATTTGAAGCAGCTTTTGCAGACACATAAGGATTTGGCAGAGGAAATCACGCCGAATAAAACGATATTGAAGCACTTTGCGGATTATTTGCAACGGGGCTATTACCCGTTCTACAAAGAAGTATATGCGGGATATGATCAGAGAATCGTGCAGATAACAAATCAGATTCTGGAGAGCGATTACCCTGCAGTAGAAAAGATAAACTATACGACTGTGCAAAAGATTAAAAAGATGTTGTTTATTCTGGCGCAGAGTTGCCCGCAAACACCAAAGATGTCGGAACTGTATGCACAACTGGAAACCGATAGAAATCAAGGCTTGAAAATGCTGTATATCCTTGACAGAGCAAATCTTCTAAGCATATTATCTTCCGAGAAATCCTCCTTGAAGAACATGTCAAGACCGGACAAGATCTATTGCGATAACACTAATGTAATGTACTCTTTGACCGAAGAGACTAACGTCGGAACCAAAAGGGAAACATTTTTTTTGAATCAGATCAAATCAGCGGGATATGATATTCTCTATCCGACGAAGGGTGATTTTATCGTGGATGGCAAGTATTTGTTTGAGGTAGGAGGTAAAGATAAATCCTTCAACCAGATTAAGGATATTCCGGACAGTTATCTGGTAATTGATGATGTGGAAATCGGAAGAGGCAACAAGATTCCGCTTTGGATGTTTGGGTTGTTGTATTGAGCCTGTGATAGGTTTACAATTAAATCGGAATATATTAAAATAACAGCCATGAGAACAGGGAAGACGAGAAATAAGATATGCTTGATTGCAGCCGTCCTGTGGATGGCTGTTATTTTTGCGTTTTCGGCTAGAAATGCGGATGATTCCACCGGGGACAGCTACTATATCGGTCGTGTCTTCGCGAAGCTGTGTATTCCCGCGTATGAGACCTGGGATGAAGCCGGGCAGCAGGAGTTTATAGAGCGAATCGATCATCCGGTTAGGAAGACCGCTCACGCGACGGAGTACGCGGTGCTCGGATGTATTCTGATCCTCGCGATCTCACCTGTATCTCTGAAGCGTCGGAAGAAATCGTCGGATGATGACGGGGAAGAGAAGGAACCGAACGAGGCGCAGGCTCAAAGGAAAAAACTTGCGAAATCTATCCTCCTTGCATGGGGGATCGCCACAGTATATGCGGTGACGGACGAATTTCACCAGACCTTCGTGCCGGGACGCGCGGGACGTGGTTCGGACGTGGCGCTTGACAGTGCCGGTGCGGCGGTCGGAATCCTGCTTACGTTAGGATGGGTCATCCTTCCCTACGTGGTGCTCTTTGGATTCATGCTGATCAAGAATCTCGGCATGCAGCTTTGGATCGGAGATGATATGATCTTCCGCGGGATGCTTACGAAGATGGGCTGGTGGGACTTTTCGACGGATTCCTACTTACGAAGGAACGGGCGGATGTTCACGGACCAGCTGGCGGCGATCTTTATCAAGCTTCCGCCGATCGTCTTTTATATAGCGAATTCACTGTGCTTTGTGGTGATCGCCTGTGTCGTGCGGCGGCTATTCATGAAGAAGGGGTTCGCCTCATCGGTTTTGGTCTGCTTTTTTACGGCGCTGTTTCCCTTCTGGATACTGGACAGTCAGGGGATTATGGCGGTAAGCAGTAATTATGTATTCCCCGCAACGATGCTGAGCATCGCGCTTTCGTTCCTGCCGCGGATGACAGAAGGAAGTTTGAAGTGGTATCACTATGCAGTCGGAGGGCTGACAGCCTTTCTTGCGGCGGATCATGAGCAGTCGGCGGTTGCGGCACTGCTTGCCTTTGGTATGATGAGCCTCTTCACCCTGCTCGTTCAAAAGAAGAAATATGCCTACTTGTATGTGGGATTTCTGTCGGCACTGGCCGGTTTTCTGATCGTCCTGCTGGCACCGGGCAGAACCCTTCGGGCGGAGGATGCATCGATCTTCCACATCCCGGGGTATGAATCCTACACGATATTTGATAAACTCTATATGGGTTCGGCGTCGACCCTGTCCTTCTATACGGCATGGGCGGTGCGGCTCTTTGTGGTATTTGCCCTGCTGCTGATCGTGGCAGTATGGATGAAGCAAAAGCGTCCAATCTATCGCATCCTTTCCCTCGTACCCTTCGGCGTTATGGCCTTCGCGGAGGCAACAGCCCGCATTCCGGCACTGGAGGGCCTTCGTTGGATCACGCGAACGACAGAGGACTGGACCTATGAGCAGACCTACTTCGGGCGTGAACCTCATCCGTGGTTCGGCCTGCTGCTTACAGCATTGATGATCGTATCGATACTCGTCTCGCTGCTTGCGGTATCGGATACGAGAGAGAAGAAAGCGATTGCATTCCTGATTGTCTCTGTCGGCTTCGCATCCAGGCTTGCGATGGGATTTTCAACGACACTCTTTGGCTCCGGACGAAGGACGCACACCCTGATGTCTGTAAGCATTATTATGTTGTGTGCATATTTGACAGAAAGAATCAGATTAAAGGATATAAGAAATGAAGATCAGTTACCCGAGCGATCTTGACAATTTCATGAAGGAACACCATTTGGGTGTCGGAACCATCGGTGACAAGGAGAGGAAGGATATCCACGCCGTTCCTACGCGCTTTCCGCGACTGCATGCGTCGAAGCTGTGGCCCTACTTAAAGCCACTGCAGACGGTGTATCACGGAATCCGGGTCGCTGAGTATAATGTACGGGATGCTTTTTCGGGAAAGAAGAAAAGAGTCAAGGCGTACAACCGTGCTTTGATCGCTGCCGCTTCTCCTGAAGGAGATGAAAGACGCACACAGGAGAAACGGGTATTCTTGCATCCCGTGAAGTTCAGCATCCTGGCGCCGCTTTACAATACACCGGAACATTTCCTGCGGGATATGATGGACTCCTGCGTGAAGCAGACGTATAAAAACTGGGAACTCTGCCTGGTGGACGGAAGCGATGATGCGCATGCTTACGTCGGCGAGGTCGTAAAGTCTTATATGGAGAAGGATGATCGCATCCGATACGAAAAGCTTGAGAAGAATCTCGGGATCTCGGAGAACACGAATGCGTGCATCCGTATGTCGACCGGGGACTATATCGCCCTCTTTGATCATGATGACGTGCTGCTTCCGTCGGCGCTATATGAGATGATGTGCCGGATCGAAGAAACGGGAGCAGACTTCCTGTACTCGGATGAGGTAACCTTCCTTGATGAGGACATCTACAATATCATCACCTATCACTTCAAGCCGGACTTCGCCATCGACAATCTGCGGGCGAATAATTACATTTGTCATCTGACGGTGTTTTCCAAGGCACTTCAGGAGAAGGTGGGATTTTTCAATCATGACTACGACGGAAGTCAGGATCACGAGATGATCCTCCGCCTTACAGATGCTGCGGAACGGATCGAGCATATCGCGAAGGTACTCTACCTCTGGCGTGCACATAAGAATTCGGTGTCCCAGGATATCAATTCCAAGACGTATGCGATAGATGCGGGAAAGCGCGCCGTGACAGACAGTATCGCGCGTGCGGGCATGAAGGCTACTGTGTCAAGTTCACCGGCCTTCGCAACCATCTACAAGATTGATTACGAGATCACGGAGAAACCGCTTGTCTCCGTCGTCATACCGAACAAGGACAGCCTGGAGTTGCTTGCGAACTGTGTGGACTCTGTGTTGAAACTCTCGACGTATGAGAACTTAGAGATTCTGATCGTGGAGAACAATTCCGAGACGGAGGAGATCGAAGCATACTATCAGCTGATCGAGCAGCTTCCGCAGGTGCGTGTCCTTCGTTACCCGGATGGATTTAACTATTCGAAGATCAACAATTTTGCGGTACGGGAAGCGAAGGGTGAGTACATCCTCTTCCTGAACAATGATATCGAGGTAATTACGGAAAACTGGATCGAGGAAATGCTGATGTACGCCCAGCGAGACGATGTGGGCGCGGTTGGGGCAAAGCTTTTCTACGGCAACAACTCCATCCAGCACAACGGTGTCATCGTGGGTGCAGGCCCGGACGGCATCGCCATCCACAGCCTGGCCGGCACGAAGCGCGGCGATGTGGGATATATGGGCCGTGCTTACTACGCGCAGGATATGACGGCGGTAACCGCTGCCTGCATGCTGCTTCGCAGGAGTGTGTTCGATGAAGTCGGAGGCTTTGATGAGGATCTGGCAGTAGCCTACAACGATTTGGATCTCTGCCTGAAAATCCGTAAGGCCGGCTACCTGAATGTGGTGAATCCCTTCGCAGAGTGCTGGCACTACGAGTCCATCTCGCGTGGCTACGAGGAAAAACAGGGCAACGTCGACCGTTATCAGAAGGAAGTTGCCTATATGAAAAAGAAATGGAGCGAAGTCCTTGAAGCCGAGGATCCGTTCTACAATCCGAATCTTTCGAAGATGAAACCGTGGGGAGTGGGAGAAGATGCGTAAAGATCAAGAACCGAAAACTTGGCAGGTATGTTTGCTGACCGGAGTACTGACTTTGGCCTCGGCCTTGTTCATTCTATGGTGCCGGATTGATGATGGACATACGAAACGTCATGCAGCAAGACCGGTTACGGAGAATCATGTCGTTGTGAATCTCGGAACGGTTACGATGGGGGACTATATTCTTTTTGAAGATTGCACCGCAGAAGAATTGGAGGAACCAATCAGAACATGGAATCTGACAGTAGTGCTCCGAGACAAGACGGATGAAACGGATTTTGAGATTCCGACATGGAGAACCGAGACTGATAAAACAGGCGAACCGAGAAACACGTTTCATGCTAATGTAAAAAGGTCAGACTTGCATCTTGCAAGTACGGATTATGATGTCATGCTTTACTATGACCACAATGGCAAGAAGGCTTGTATCGATACCGGGTGGGATCTGACGGAAGGAGGACTTGTTCGATGAGCAGAATCAAAAAACTCCTTCAGGAAAATGCAGGAATTCCTTATACTTTATTTGCTGTCCTTGAAGTGATCATGCATAGTCGTTTTATTCTGTGGCTGGATGATGTGGTTGTGAAGGGAGAGCAACTGCACGCTACGATCTGGCAGGAGATCCTTGCGGCTCCGAACGAAATGCATGATACCTTAAGCTCCAGAATTTTTATCAATCCGACATTCCGGATTCTCTTTCATTTTGATTTGAAACTATGGGCAGCGTTGGATATTCTGATGGGGCTGCTGATGATGTACATGCTTTCCTACTTTTTTGTAGAGAAGAACAACAAGGTGAAGGGAAACTGGCTTGTACTGCTCTTTATGCTGCTTCTTCCGTTTCGATATGCGGTGGATTCCGGTTGGGTGGCAACAACCGTAACGTATCTTTGGACAACGACGTTGGCTTTGGTGGCAACGGTTCCCGTGAAGAAGGCAATTGAGGGAGAAACGACGCATTGGTACGAGTGGTTTTTGTACATTCCATGCATTCTTTGGGCTTCGGACAATGAGCAGGTTGCAGTGGTCTTCGGATTTCTTTTCCTGATTGTGATCATCGATCGTATTCGTGAGAAGAAGGTGACGCCGATCCTGTATGCGGAACTTCTCATCATGATCGCGCAAGTGATTGTGCATGCCGGGAACAACGAACTTCGGACCCGGATCGAAACGGAGGTAAGGTATCCCGACTTTGGAAGGCTTTCTCTGATCGATAAACTGGAACTTGGATTCTCTTCCACGATGTATGAATATGTATTCAATTTCAGCGGATTGTTCTTTGTTCTGACGCTGGTTTTGGCTGTTGTGGTCTGGTTAAACTACAAAAAATGGTCCTATCGAGTGATCACATCAGTCCCCGTGCTGGCGTCATCTGTTCTTGGGTTTGGAGTAGCGGAAGTATTGGAGGGAAGACTTCATACAGCGGTTTTTGCCAATCGACTTTTAAACAGCGGAACCATCACGGAAGGAAATTATTATCGATGGCAGAGTTATTATGCGATCGTCATCCTGTTTGTGGTGAGTATCTGTCTGGTGGTGAGCATCTATCTGGCTTTCGGAAACACAAAAGCTTGCGGCCTTGCCATGACATTGATGGTAGCGGGACTCGGTTCGCGTGTGGCGATGGGGCTTTCGCCCACTGTTTGGTTTTCCGGACGACGCACCTTTTTGTTGATGTATTTTTGCATGATGGGAGTGCTCTTTCTTCTTTGGAGAAAAGTGGAAGACAGACTCTCACCAAAACAAAAGAAGATTCTGGTTGGCGTGATTGTCTGCGTGGCAATCGTAGTTTATGCATTCCAGTTTTTGATGCTGGATCGTGTGAGGAGAGGACTTCCCTTTGGATAAGACAAAGAAATACAACGGAATAAAACTTGCGGGATTGATTCTGCTGCTGGTTGCTTGCGCATTGGAATGGATTCTAGCGTATCGGTTATCGGCCGGGGGAGCATACGGAAAAGACGGAATGACAGGAGCTGCAATGGTGATCTTTGGACTGCTTGTGACAGCCGAGATTATTGCATATCTGGTGCTGACAAGCAATCGCCTGTATGAAAAAATAACACTTCCGAAAGTGTATCTGATCTGCGGGCTGGTGATAGGTATTGCTTTTACGATTCTGATGCCCATCGGTGTAGTTCCCGATGAGATGGCGCATATACGTAATTCCTACGATATGTCAAATGTTCTTATGGGACAAGGTTCGGGCAAGAAAAGCAGCCTGTCGATGCGCCGGGAGGACTATGAGACACCGTCCATTGATATTGAGTGGAATCATAAGAATTCGGCGATGTATTATGATAACCTTTTGGCAATGGTAAAAGATGATGAGATGGTTGTGACGGGATTGGATACCGGATTTTCGCCCGATCATGTTTATCTGGTTCCGGCGCTTGGTATTACGCTCGGCCGGTTGTGTCACTTTGGGACAAGGCTTACGTATCTTCTGGGAAGAATCTTCTGCGTAATAGGATATGTTCTTGTGGTGTACCTATCACTCTGCCTTTTGCCTTTTGGAAAGGGTCTGGTCTTTGTCTGGTCCTTCCTCCCGATGATGATGCAACAGGTGAATTCTTACTCTTATGATAGGCAAGTGATATCGATTTCTTTGCTGATCCTTTCTTTGGTGTTGAACTTGTTGTATGGGGAGGAAAAAGAAATCCCGGAAGGGACAGGAAAGATGAAACGCTTTTTGATGAGCAGAAAAGCACGAGTGATTCTGCTTGTTGCCGCGTGTTTATTCCTGCTTCCGATCAAGCAGGGGGCACTGGTTCCGATTTGTCTTTTCCCAATGGTTTTTTTTGGAAGATGGTACAAGGAGAAACGAAAGAGTTTTTCGAAAAAGACGCTTCTTTTGATCAGGATCAGCGTTTGTGCGGGTTTGTGTATTGTCTTGACTGCCGCACTGTTGTATTTAAAGATTTGTATGCGGCCGGAGCGGGCTTATGCGGGTTGGGTTTCCTGGGCAAATGAGCCCGGATATACCATCGGGTACCTGCTACTTCACCCTCGGAGGTTGTTCGCACTTCTTTACAACACGGCTTTGAGTGCGGATGCCTATATCTTTGGTCTCTTGGGCGATAATTTATCCTGGCACACGAAAAGCATGCCGTCGTTTCTGCTTTTACCGTTCCTTGTTATGATGGTGATTGCTGCTTTTCGCAGAGAGGACGAGAATACTGTTCCCGAGAAGGGCGTGAAAGTGTGGATATGGCTCATGAGTGCCCTGGTGGTAGCTTTTACTTTCGGTGGAATGTTACTTCACTGGACACCGCTGTCCTATAAGACCATCGAAGGCGTCCAGGGCCGTTACTTCCTCCCGTTGGTGGTACCCGTACTTCTGATGTGCAGGACGAAGCAGGCCTGCATCGGGAAACATGCGGAGCGCGTGATGGCAATGATCGCCGTACTTTTGCAGATGCCGATCATGATGTATCTTTATATGCAGGTGGTGTAAATTCGTTGCACAAATGAAGCGGGATATGGTATAATACTTCGCGTATTTTGTGGCAATATCAGGGGTTGGGATAATATAACAGGACAAGGAGAAGGGTCGAAATGGCATCGAGCGAAAAGCGGGAAACACAGAAAGGAAAATCAGAAAACTTAGGTAAGATCGTCGGGTATATACTGGCAACCATCTTCTTTATCATAGGTTGCGTGACCATCGCCATCGGCGTGAATATCGCCATGGTGCCGGGCAAGATCCTCTTGCTGATCGGCGTGGGCGTTACAGCGCTTACGGTACTCTTTGTGGCGCTGCAGACTTGGAAGATTCCCGGTATGGTTGCGAAAGTTTTATCTGTCATCCTTTCCATCCTTTTGATCTTCGGATGCTATTGGGCGAATTATACCAAGGCCAAGATTAAGAATATGTCCGGTATCCGGACGCAGATCGACAATATTCAGGTGTACGTGAAGGCGGACGATCCGGCAAATGACGTGATGGACGCAAAGACCTATGCCTTCGGAATTTTGAAAGAGCTTGACCGCGAGAATACGGATGCGGTTGTGAAGGATATCAGCGATGAGGTCGGGGTTTCCATTGGCACCTACGAGTGCAGCGATGTCTATGAGATGGTGGATGCCTTATACACCGGCAAGGTGCAGGCCATCATTTTAAACTCCGGTTACGAGGGACCTCTGATGGAGACCGAGGGATATCAGGATTTCCAGTCCCGCGTGAAGTCCATCGCCTTCAAGGATATCGAGAAGGAGATCGCGACCGAGGAGAAGAAGGAAGAACTGATCTACGGCGAGAACACCTTGACGCTCTACATAAGCGGTGTGGATACCCGTGGTTCGGCAAATGTAAACAGCAACAGTGACGTGAACATCATCTGCGTTTTAAATTTCAAGACCCATCAGATCCTGCTCATACATACGCCGCGTGATTTCTACGTGCCGCTTTCCATCTCCAAGGGCGCGAAGGATAAACTGACACACGCAGGCGGGCACGGTATCGATGTCTCTGTGGAGACCATGGAGTTGCTCTACGGCGTGAATATCGACGATTATGTGAGAGTCAATTTCGCGGGCTTTGTGGACATCGTGGATGCGATGGGCGGCCTGGATGTGAATTCCGAAGTGGCCTTCTCCCAGGACGGCTACTACTACAATGAGGGTATCAACCACTTGAACGGTGAGGAAGCGCTCTACTTCGCCCGTTCCAGAAACTTCGAGAATGGCGACCGTCAGCGCGGACGCGATCAGATGATCGTGATCGAGGCGATGGTGGACAAGGCGACGACCACAGACTTCCTGAAGAATTACGGCGATGTTCTCGACAAGGTGTCGAACACCTTAGTCACAAGTATGGATTACGATGAGATCGCAGATCTCGTCAAATCCCAGATGGAAAAGAATGTAAAGTGGGATGTGCAGCGGTACAGCGTGGACGGATTTGATTCGTCGGGCTCCTGCTGGTCTTCCGGATCCCAGGTGCTCTACGTGATGGAGCCGGATCAGACGAAGGTAGACCAGGCAAAGAAGTACCTGAAGCAGATCTACATGGATGAAGTTGTGAAGGTAGACTAGATTTGTCTAAGAAGAATAGAAAGAAGAAAAGAATAGAGGAGACGGCGGAGATCGAAGTTGTCGAGACGATTGACGAGGAGCCTGTGGTGGATGATCCCACCGAGGAGCTTACGTCGGATGTTCCCGCTGCTGAGGATACCCCGACGCCTGAGGATAAGTCGGAAGATGCGACCGAACCTGCGGATGCGGCGGAAGATAAGCATGCAGCCGAGGATACACCTGCGGACGCGTCCGAGGCATCCGAAGAGGTAATTCCTGTCGTCGACAAGATAGAAACCATCAGCCTTGATGGTTTCTTTTCTGATGAGAAAAAAGAGGGGAAGGGTCGGAAGATCCTTCGGATCATCGGCTACGTCTTCGTGGCGGTGATGATTCTGGCCTCTGCCTACACCATCGGACTGGCCACAAAGTTCAAGGTGCCGATGGGCTACCTCGTACTTGCGGGCATGGTGATCGCCGTTGTCGGCGCGTCTTTTTTCTCGCTGCAGCAGTGGATCACGGGCGGCATCGTCGCGAAGGTGCTTACCCTTGTCTTGATCGCCGCGCTTACCATAGCAAATGTATACTTGGAGCATACCTACGACCGCCTCGAGAAGATGTCCGGCATCACGACGCAGATCGATGAGATCTACATCTACGTCCCGAAGGAGGACAAGGCAGAAAGCCTTACCGATGCGGCGGACTACAAGTTCGGCATCTTGAAGGAACTCGACCGGAAGAATACGGACCAGGTGCTTGCGGACGCGGGAAATGAAGTGGGACACGAACTTGCGGTTTCCGAGTATGAGAATATCCTGACGCTCATTACGGCCCTCTACAAGGGCGACGTGGACGCCATCATCCTAAACGGGGCTTATGCCGGCACGGTGACGGATATCGAGGGCTTTGAGAACTTCAACAAGAAGACCCGCGCACTGACCGTGCGGGAGATTGAGTCCCAGGTGGCGGAGGAAGAGGAGTCGGATGAAGATCTGCTCTTCGGAGGAGAACGCGTCTTCTCCATCTATGTGAGCGGCATCGATCAGAAGGGTTCGCCGACTAAAAACAGCAACAGTGACGTGAACATCCTGATGACCATTAACTTAGATACCCATCAGATCCTGCTCATCAACACGCCGCGCGATTACTACGTGGAGCTCTACGGTACCGACGGCGGCTACGACAAGCTGACCCACGCGGGAACCCTCGGCGCATACGAGTCCAAGATGACGATGTCCAAGCTCTACGGCGTGAAGATCGATGACTTTGTAAAGGTAAATTATACGGGCTTCACGGGGATTGTGGATGCCCTTGACTATGTGGATGTGGAAGCGGAATTCTCCTTCACGTCCAAGCATTATGGCTACTTCCAGGGAATCAACCGATGCAACGGAAAGCAGGCGCTCGAGTTCGCCCGTACCCGCAAGGCCTTCCTGGATGGTGACCGCCAGCGCGGCAGAAACCAGATGGAAGTGATCAAGGGACTGGTACATCGTGCAACCAGCAAGACGATGCTGATGAATTACACCAACGTGCTTGATCTGGTGACGGATTGCGTTGCCACCAGCATGAGTATGGATGAGATTACGGCACTGATCAAGTTCCAGCTTGACGAGATGCCGGACTGGGATATCCTCATGTACAGCGTGAACGGATCTGACGCTGAGATGCCGTCCTATACCTACGGCGGGGCTTACGCCTACGCCATGATCCCGGACGAGGAGACCCTAGACAAAGCGAAGGGCTACCTCCGCGATATGTACGCCGGAAAGACGCTCCACATCGGAAAGGATAAGGGGGCGGGGACGATCTCCGGGCGTGAGAATGATAAGGATGAGGATGAGAAGGCCGGCAAGAAATCCAAAGAAATCCACTATCCGGTGACGCTCGAGTATCCCGGAGAGGACTAAAACGCGGAATGTGACGCCGCTCCATATATGACCGTGTTGCCGGACACGCTCCCGCTAGTAGAGGGTGCCCTAACGGTACTAAGCTCTCAGCCACTACGTGTCTGAATCGCTAAGTACCGAGACCCTCTGCTGACCTTGCAACGCGGACATATATGGAGCGGCTGTTTATTCTCTGGGACTTACGCGCAGTCATCATACTGCATTCTTTCGCGTTGGACCTACGTAGCGTCGGGCGTATATCCTTGTTGAATGGGGTCGCCGAACACGCCGGCACTTAACGAGTACGAAGTACGAGTTTAGTACCGCTGCGTGTGAGATCGAAGCGAAAGCGTCCCCTGAAACTAGGGTATACGACCCGACGCTTTTCGTGTGAGCGGCACCGCAGTGTTTCGTTTGAATTAGTGGAGTAACTAGTCTTTCGGAGCTCTCACACGGAACCCCGCGGTACATCCACACATACCCCCGTACAACTAGCGGCCGGGTTGCGGGGCGGCACAACATGTGGTATAATGAGCCTGTACGTGGCGGGGAGGCCGCGTATTTCGAAAGGTTCAGAAACCTTAGCGCCAGACCGCGGTTCTCGCGGTTAACGAGGTGCAGAGTCATCGAAATTCTACTTCGGCGGATGCTCTGTCGTACCGGCTGTGTATGTCAAGAAGGGACAAATATGGGGGTAACCCCAAAACAAATCCCGATCTAACAGTCTTTTATTTCCCATGTTTAAAAACAAAAAAGAATAGTGAGGTAATTGACTATGTGCGGAATTATCGGTTTTACGGGAGATCAGCCGGCGAAGGATATCATCATCGGCGGTCTTGAACGATTGGAGTACAGAGGTTATGACAGTGCGGGCATCGCGCTCCTTGATGAGAAGGGGATTACCGTTAGAAAACGTACCGGCAAGGTGGAGGAGCTTCGTAAGCTCTGCATGAACGATACGCTTGATGCGTGCTGCGGTATCGGCCATACCAGATGGGCGACCCACGGCGGCGTAACGGATGCAAATGCGCATCCCCACAGATGCGGCCAGGTGGTTCTGATCCATAACGGTATCATCGAGAACTATCGCCAGCTTGTGACGGAGTACGGCCTTGCGGATAAGCTTGTGTCCGAGACGGATTCCGAGGTGGTTGCGGCTCTGCTTGACACCTTCTACGAGGGTGATCCCGAGGCAGCAATCAAGAAGACCGTGAAGGCTCTGTCCGGTGCATTTGCGCTGTGTATCATGTTCGAGGATATTCCCGGAACGATCTACGCGATCAGAAACGTGAGCCCCATGGTGGCAACCCATAGCGAGAGCGGTTCCGTGATCGCTTCCGACGTGACGGCGCTGATCGAATATTCAAACGATTACTTTGTGGTACCCGAGTATCACATTTTGAAGCTTACAAGAGACGGCATCCTGGTGACGAACTTAAAGGGCAAGGAAGTGAAGCCCGAGATCCTGACCGTCAACTGGGACATCAAGAGTGCGCAGAAGGGCGGCTATCCCTTCTTCATGCTGAAGGAGATCTACGAGCAGCCGGATGCGATCCGCAATACGGTGATGCCCCGCGTGGAGGGAGATCTTCCCGATTTCACAGAGGATGGCATCGATGATGCGATCTTCGAGAACTGCGACAAGCTGATGGTGGTAGCCTGCGGTACGGCGATGCATGCCGGTATCGTCGGCAAGCATCTGATCGAGAAGCTGCTCCGCATCCCGGTAAATGTAGAGATCGCGTCGGAGTTCCGTTACAAGGATCCGATCATCGACGAAAAGACACTGACCATCGTGCTCTCCCAGTCGGGTGAGACGATCGATACCCTTGAGGCCTTAAAGCTTGCGAAGAGCAAGGGCTCCAAGACCCTTTCCATCGTAAATGTCAAGGGCTCGACCATCGCAAGAGAGAGCGACTACGTGCTCTATACCCACGCAGGCCCCGAGATCGCGGTGGCATCCACCAAGGCCTACACCGTGCAGGTTGCGGCTATGTACCTGATCACCTGCCGTATGGGACTTGTGAAGAAGCTGATCTCCGAAAGCGACGCCAGAAAGTTTATGGCGAAGCTCATCAGCGCACCGAACATCATCGAAGAAACCTTAAAGGATGCGAACGACATCAAGCGCATCGCAAATCATATCAAGATGGCAACGGATACCTTCTACATCGGACGCGGCCTTGACTACACCATGAGTCTTGAGGCGGCGCTGAAGTTAAAGGAGATCTCCTACGTGCACGCCGAGGCCTACGCCGCAGGCGAGTTAAAGCACGGAACCATCGCCCTGATCGCGGAAAATGTACCGGTCATCGCCCTCGCAACCCAGGAGGATGTCTATGCGAAAGTCATCTCCAACATCCGCGAGGTGAAGGCAAGAGGTGCTTACGTCGTGCTCGTCAGCATGGACGAGAAGATCGACGATCCCGCAATCTGCGATAAGCACATCCGGATCCCGAAACTCGATCCCGAGTTTACAGCCTTTGCAACGGCCGTGATCCTGCAGCTGATCGCATACTACACCTCCGAGGCCAAGGGCCTCGATGTCGACAAACCGCGAAACCTCGCGAAGTCGGTAACCGTAGAGTAATTCTAAGCATACGCGCAGATACAGACTGCCTTGCCTGGACACGCTTGCGCTAAGTTCCGCACGCAGCGGACGCTAAGCTCGTGAGGAACCTCGCTAAGCGCCGGCGGCTCCACGTTGTCCTGGCAATGCAGCCTGTATCCTGCGCTTACGAATCAGAAAAACACAAGAAACCCCGCTTGCCTTCAAGCGGGGTTTTTTTAAGTTTAGCGAGTTCTGTCGATACTGCGAGTAGTTTTAAGTAATACGTAGCGGCTACGGGTTTCGTGTGAACTGCGGAGAGAATTCACAGCGCTGATCATCATGCGGCCGCGTTGCAACAGCAGAGGGTCTCGGTACTTAGCGATTCAGACACGGAGTGGCTGAGAGCTTAGTACCGTTAGGGCACCCTCTACTAGCGGGAGCGTGTCCGGCAACACGGTCGCATGATGCTCGGCGCGTCACGAACACTCACGAACACTCACACATCATCCGTGCCTTGCCGCGTCCGTTCCTACATCAACTCCAGTATCGAGTTGACGAGCAGATCGTTCTGGCGCGGATTCATAAACGAGAACCGTATATACGTATGATCAAGCCCACGGAAATCCGAGCAGTTCCGGATGATGAGCCCCTTCGTGCGGAGCGCCTCGCAGACATCGCCTGCGGTGAGGTCCTCCTTCAGGAGCTTCACGAGCATGAAGTTCGCGTAGGGCTTGAAGAGCCGGAGCTCCTTGCAGGGTGTCATCGCGGAGTAGATGAGGTTACGCTCCGTGTGTACCTGCGAGCGGGAACGCTCAATGTAACTGATATCTTTGAACATCTCTCGCGCGGCAACCGCCGTGATGGAGGAGATGCCGTAGTTGGCTGCGGTCTTGGTGATCTGCTTCATGTGCTTTTCGTTGGACATGATGCCGTAGGCCATGCGGAGTCCGGGAACGGAGAAGAACTTCGAGATGCTGCGGATGACTGCGAGGTTGTCGTACTCCTCGACTAAGGGAACCGCTGTGGTCTCTAAGTACTCGTCTGCGAACTCGATGTACATCTCGTCTACGACGAGAAGGACATCCTTCTCCTTGCAGAGATCTAAGATCGCGGTAAGTTCGTCGCGGGAGATCAGCTGCGAGGACGGGTTGATCGGGTTGCTGATGACCATGGCGCCGATGGCGTCGTCGGTCAGTGCCTCCGCGAGTTCTAAGATATTCACGCGGAAGTCTTCTTCCTCCTTCAGGGGAAGGAAGACAGTCTTCGAGGACATGGAAGCGAGCGCCTTCTCAAGCTCGGGTGAGCAGGGTGTCGGAAGCAGGACCTTCTTCGGATGAAAGATACCGATGAAGAGACGCAGGAGATCCAGGGATCCGCTTCGCATCACGATGTGCGCGGGATCGCAGCCGGCGTACTCCGCGATGGACGCCTTCAGGTCGTCGTAATAGTTGCTCGGATAACTCCCCACCGATCCAATGTGGTCTGAGATCGCACGCTTTACGGATTCGGGCACCCCAAGGGGATTTAGATTGGTCTCGCAGTGAACGGTCTCGAATTGCTCGATCCGAAGCTGCTTTTGACTGCCGAGTGTATTCATGATAATCCCTCCAATTAAGTCTTTCAAAACCCTGTAACATTTGCTATAATGTACGTTGAGTTATTAGCATAATTATAAATCAACATCCTTGTGTATGGCAAGGAGATTATCAAGATTTGTTCAGTCGTTGGAGGCAACATGAAAGGGATCGTAGAGCACTACGCCAAGGGCGAGTTTTTGATCGACCGCCCCGAGATCGAGATCTCAGAGCGTTACATAAAATTAAGCATAGAGACGGGTACGCTGTATAGCGGCAGCTTCACCGTCAAAAGCACGAACGACCATGTCATCAAGGCTATGGTCTACGACAGCAGATATATGCTCCGTTTCGAGGAGCACACCTTCATCAACAAGCAGTTTGACGTCAAGTATACCTTCGACGCCACCTGTCTCGAGGCAGGCAAGAACTACAAGGGTCATATCAGTGTCATCACCGACGGCGGTGAAGTGAAGATCATGTACGACATTGATATCACCACACCTTACGTCAAGTACGGCGATCAAAAGATCGACGATCTTTTCAAATTCGCATCCCTCGCGGAAAGCAACTGGGCCGAGGCGGTGCGTGTCTTCGTGCGCGATGACTTCAGGCGTACCTTCATCGACAAGGACCCCGTCATCAAGCAGATCTATAACAGTCTGATGGAAAGCCAGTCCGTGAACCAGGCCCTTGAGGAGTTTTTGGTTTACGTGCACAAGAAGCGTGCGCTCACGCTTTCCGTATCCAAGGCGCGTATCAATGTCGAGATGCCGGTGGAGCCGGTGAAGGTCTCGGTGAATATCAGCAAGAACACGTGGGGATATACATTTTCCCGCGTAAAAAGCATGGACGATTTTATCGTGCCTGCGAGAAAGCAGATCCAAAGCTCCGACTTCTGCGGCAATCTCTACTCCCTTGACGTGCTGATCACCCCGGACAATATCCCTGAGGGTGCTACGTCCGGACGGATCGTGATCGAGAACATCTACCAGAAGATCGAAGTGGACATCATGCTCTCGAGACCGAGGTCCAAGTCTGCGGTACCGCCCCGTGCGGGCAACCGTGTCCAGCTCGTGAAGAGAAACCAGATCAAACTGGTGGAGAATTACCTGGATTACCGTATGGACCGCATCTCCCTGCAGGAGTATGTGAGCCGTTCCCTTACCACCTTCGCGAACCTCTCGAGATATATGCCCGAGGAGCCGCTCTACAGACTCGGTACCATGCACATGAACATCATGCAGGGCGAGACCGAGAAGGTGGAGCAGGAGTTCCTTCGCATCGAGGCGGATGTGGACAATTCCATGCTCGACAACCTTCAGAAGAGCTACTATGCGTACCTAAAGGCGATGGTCGACAAGAACAAGGAAAGCATTGACAATGCCAGAAACTTAATCCGCAGGAATTACCGGATCGAGCAGGAGAAGATCTTCTACTTCTGGCTGCTGCTTTTCATTGACGATACCTATGCGCAGGATCTGTCCGCGCTTTATAAGGAGATCCGTGCACTGTATGAGGCGGGATTCAACAGTCCCATCATGTACCTGGAGCTCTGCGAAGTTTTAAACAACAACCCTCTTCTCTTCAAGAAGATCGGGGCTTTGGAGATCACCTCCATCCGCTGGGGTCTGCGCCACAAGTATATCTCCGACGAGGTGGTGGAGGAATTCATCCGCCTGGCCGGCACGGTCAAGACCTTCGATACGCAGATCTTCTCCATCATGGAGGTTATCTACGACAAGACGAAGAACACCGAGGTCTTAAAGAGCATCTGCTCCATGCTGATCTCTTCGGGACGTCTCGACAACAAGTACCACAGATTCTACCGGGATGCCGTGGAGAAGAACTTGAAATTTATCGGTTTAAACGAGTGCTTTGTCAAGAGCATGAACTTCTCCCGCTATGACCTGATCCCGCAGTCGGTGCTCTATTACTTAAACTACAAGAACACCCTGACGGAGACGGAACTCGCATACCTCTATGCGAACGTAATTTATAACAAGTCTCAGCATATGAAGGTCTACCACGAGTACTGCACCACCATGCAGGACTTTATGGAGAATATGATCATCAAGGGCAAGGTGAGCGACGACCTGACCGTCATCTACGACGAGTTCCTCGAGCCCGAGAATGTAAGCCCGCTCTACGCAGGTAAGCTGATCAACATCATTTTCAGACGCAAATTAGTCTGCTTCAACCAGGGCGTGCGCGCCGTGATCGTGACGCACCAGGAACTCGAAGAGATCCAGCGCATCCCCATCGTGAACGGTGAGGCTTACGTGGAGATCCTTTCCAACAGCGCATCCATCATCTTCGAGGACGGAGAGGGCAACCGTTACGCGGGATCCATCCCCTACCGTTTGGAGAGGATCGTGGACGAGAAGGCCTACATGGATATCTGCAAGCAGTACAGTCCGAGGGATTACCGCGTGCTGCTGCACAACTACGAGCAGCTCGGAGACTTCAACTACAAGGAGGCTGCCGAGGTAAATGCTGCGCGTGATATCGTCAACTGCGACGAGATCTCCTACGACTACAAGCAGCAGGCTTATTTGAATATCATCGAATACTATCACGAGAATCTGGACGATACCGTGCTTCCCAAGTATCTTGCGAAGCTCGACATCGAGTACCTGAATCACGCGAACGCCAGAAGCATCATCGCTTACCTGGTGGATATGAACATGTTCGACAAGGCCTTCCAGGCCGTGAAGCTCTACGGCTTCGACGAGATCGACACGGACGAGCTCTACCGCCTTGCTGACTATGGCGTTGAGGACTCCGGCGGATTCCTGAACGAGGACCTGCTTGCGGTCTGCGTACACCTTTACAAGATGGGTAAGGTAAATGAGCGGATCTTAGGCTACGTCATGAACAATTTTAAGGGCGACTTAGATGAGCTCGCTTCTCTCTTCAAGACCGTAAGAAACCGCGTGCGCGACGTCTCCCTCCTTGCGGAGAACACCCTGGCACAGATGATGTTCGCCATGGGTCACGTGGAGTACATTTACGATATCTTCACCGCTTACTACGGCGGTCGAAGCAGAGGACTCGTGGTGAAGGCCTTCCTTCGCTACGCGGCCTACAACAGCCTGATCAAGGACGCACAGGTGCCCGGCAGCATCTTCGACTGTCTCTACTTAGAGATCATGAAGGGCAATGTGGACGACGAGGTGTCCAAGATGGCGCTGCTTGCCTACTTCGGCAAGCTCGATCGCTACACCGACGATCAGAAGGAGTGGATCTCCGATACCGTAGGCAAATTTATGGATGCCGGCAAGATCATGCCGTTCTTCAAGAGTTTCAGGGCGTTTATCAAACTGCCGCTGGATGTCTTCCTGAAGACCTACCTGATCTACAAGAGCGATCCCGGCAAATCCGTATCCGTGCGCTACGCCTTCGACACGGGCTCACGGCAGACGCTTACCTATCGTACGGAGCGCTTAAACGAGATGATCCCCGGACTCTATGTGAAGGAGTTCGTGGTCTTCCACGGCGAGCGTCTCGTCTACAAGGTGGACGACGACATGCTCGGCACGTCCTACGTGGTGGAGAGCGAGAGCCTGAAGCTGAAGGCTTTCAACAAGAAGGACAGAAACCGATTCGAAACGATCAACAGCATGCTGGTGGCACAGGAGATGCGCGAGGACAACGAGCTTCTTGAGACCCTCGATGTCTACCTGAACACGGTGCATCTGTTCGAAGAGAATCTGGAGATTTTATAAGGAGCGAACTATGGCGGAGGCTTATTATATCGGCATGGACCTGTGTCCCGATACGACGCAGATCAGCTTCTACAATGACATCAAACGTGAGCCTGAGACGGTCAATCAGCTCAACAACAAAGAGACCTACATGATGCCGAACATCCTCTTCTTCAGCAATGCCACGAACGACTGGTACGTCGGTTCGGAGGCGTCGGAGACGAGATTTAAAGAGGAGGGTGTAATCCTTGATGCCCTCTACGCAAATGCATCCAGCGAGAACACCGTCGAGGTGGGCGGCGCGACCTACAGCTACCGGAAGCTTTTTCTGATGATGCTCAAGATGCACATCGACAGCTTCCTGTACCGCTACGAGGGCGCATCCGTCGGCAAGCTTGTGATCACCATTCCGGAGTACGACAAGCGGCTCTTCCGCGTGCTGAAGGGATTCTACAAGGAACTCGGACTTTCCGAGGAGCAGGTGGAGATCACCAGCCACCTGGACAGCAGCCTGTATTACATCTTCAACCAGAACAGCGACCTCTACGTGAACAGCGTGGCGCTGTTTGATTACAGCGCGGACGGTCTGCAGTACTTCCGCATCGACATCACAAGGTCCAGGGAGCCGGACACCATCCAGGTGATCCACGAGGACTACTCCGAGCAGTTCAACATGGCGCTCTTCAAGGGCGACAACATTTCCATGGACGAAACATTTGCCAAGATCGTAGCCCACGAGATGAAGCAGACCTACATCTCGTCGGTCTTCCTTACGGGACTGGGATTCTCCGAGAAGTGGATGAACCACTCCAGGAACATCCTCTGTCAGGGACGCCGCGTGTTCGCGGGCCAGAACATCTACACCAAGGGCGCCTGCTACAAGGCTGTCGGCGGTGAGTATGAGGAGTTCTACAGAAAGTATTTCGTCGAGACCGACGAGAATGTCCGCTTCGATGTGGGCATCTCGAGCGGCGAGGAAGAGGAAAAATTCATCCCCGTCACCATCGGCGGACGCCAGTGGTACAACATCCACGGCAAGATCAACGTGATCTTGGACGACACCGACAAGGTGACCATCATATACAGGGACAGAAAGACGGAGGAGGAAAGCCGCGAAGTGGTAAGGCTCCACGGCCTGCCCAAGCGACCGAACAAGACATCCAAATTTTCCATCGAGGTGGAGTTCGAGGATCCGCACAGAGGCGCGGTGATCCTTAAAGATGTGGGCTTCGGCAAGCTCTTCCCCACCACCAACAAAATCTATCGGAAGGAGTTTGAGGTCTGATGTCAAAGATTATCTTATGTACCAGCAAAGAAGCATCCCGCCCCTTCACCTTCCTGAACACCAAGGTTGAGATCAACAATTACGAGGAGCTGTGCTTCTACATTTACAACAATACGGTTTTGATCAGCAAGTCCGCCCTGTCGGAGAAGCTCTTCGACTGGATCAGAGACGAGCTTGGTATGACCGAGCTTGCGAACAAGCTAGTGGCGCTTTCCAACAAGACCGCCTACGCCCAGGACCTTCTGGTAGAGATCCTTTCGGCGGGAGATTACTACGAGCCGGACGAGGTGACCACCTATGTCGAGGCCTGGCAGAAGTATAGAAAGCTGTCCAAGTCTCAGAAAAAGAAACTCAAGGCGGACGGCTATTTGGGCTACCGACGCTATATCAAAGCCGCATCCATCTACGATGACATCATAGAGGATCACGGCGATATCACCGACGAGGTATTCCTCGGCAATGTCTACCACAATCGAGGCGTTGCCGCAGCGAACAACTTAGATGTGGAGGATGCAAAAGAATTCTTCCGCAAGGCTTACGAGAAGAACGGCAACGAAAAGTCCCTCTGGGGCTACCTGGTTGTCTTCGCATCGTCGAACGACTCCGCGGTCACCAAGCAGGAGATGCGCAAATTCGGTCTCGGAGAGGAGAATTTCGAGAGCCTGATGATGGAGATCGGAGATTCCAACGAGGATGTCCGCGAGATGACCATCTTCTCCATGATGCAGCGCGCGGTCTACAACCGCATGAACAAAGACATGATCGATTACGACAAGCGCATGGACATCATCTTGAGTCAGCTCAAAGATGAGTTCAGAGAGCAGGCAATCTAATGGGATTATTACAGAGATTCAAGGCCTATCTTGCCGAGGAGGACTTAAAGGAGCCCTCGGAGGAAGACGAGGAGCTCATCGAGCTTGAAGAAGTCGAGAAGGGCGAACACGAAGAAGTCTTTTTGGACGACGAAGTCGAGCGCGTGACGAAGGAGCTAAATGACGCCATCGCCGAGCGCAATCAGGCAAGGAAAGAGGCGCCGCCGCAGGAAGCGGATGAGGCGGACGACCTTCCCGAGGGATCCGAAGAGGATGCCGGCGAAGAGAACGTCGAAGATGAGGACGCCCCGAAGAAAAAGAGCAGGCCCCGAAAAAAGAAAAAACGCAAATCCCTGCGCCAGTGGCTTCGCAACCTCTATGCGGAGACCGACGACGAGGCCTGGGATTATGAGGCAAGGATACGGCGGGATGTGGAGATGCATCAGGAAGTGATCAGCGCAAAGCGCGGTTACTCCGAGCGCAAAGCATGTGCCGATTTTTGTGAGCAGCTGGTGGATGTCACCTACCAGATGGAGGACTTAAAGCGCGAGTACAAGCTCGTTACCTCCTACCTGATCGACATCCAGAAGATCGACGAATTGCCGATCGATCTTGCGAACGAGATTCGCGAGACGGCCAGAAGGATCGAGATGCTCGACAAGAGCCGTCAGACCTACCTGCAGTCGGAGAACCTCCTCCCCATGGAGGACTTCAATCTACTGCAGCGTTTCGAGGACGAGATCCCCGAGACGGTGAAACGCCTGAATGACATGGAGATGCGCGACTCCATGCTAAAGAGCGATATGAGCCACTTAGAGGGTGAGAAGGAAGACTTAAAGTACATGCGCGAGGAATTTGCGGGCAGCATCCATCACGTCCGCGGCATCGTGTCTGTCGTCTTCGTGCTCTTCTTCATCACCATGGCGGTGCTCGGTATCGTGGCGCTTACCACCAGGGCGAATGTCCTGCTTCCGGCACTGATCGCCGGAGCAATCCTGATGCTGGCGTTCGCATTTTCCTACGTCAGATACATTGACCTTAAAAATGAGATCAAGATCACGGATGCAAAACTAAAGCGCGCGGTTTCACTGCTGAACAAGGTGAAAGCAAAATACATCCAGAACACCAGCACGGTGGAATACATTTACGAAAAGTACAATGTCAACTCCTGCAAGCAGCTGGAGTACAACTGGGCGCTGTATAATCAGATGCTGCACGATGCGATGAAGTATTCGCAGGCGAACACCGATTTTAGACTGATCTGTGATGAACTGGTGGATCAGCTTTCCCGGATCGGACTTGCGGATCCGCTCGTCTGGCCGAAGCAGATCGATGCCCTCCTTGATCACAGGGAGATGGTGGAGATCAAGCACAGCTTGAATCAGCGGCGTCAGAAGTTAAGGGAGCAGCTTGCAACCTACGAAAAGATCAAAGAAAATGCCAAAACAGCCTTGCGTGCGGCGGCCGCAGACGACCCCAATATGGAAGGCTATATCAAGGAGGTTCTCGCCTCCTACAAAATAAAACTCGAATAACCGGAGGAAGGATTCATGTCGAAGGAACTTGAAAAAACGTACAACCCTGCCGAGATCGAAGGCAGGTTATATCAGAAGTGGCTGGAGAACAAGTATTTCCATGCCGAGGTGGACAGGAGCAAAAAGCCCTTCACCATCGTGATGCCGCCGCCCAATATCACGGGCCAGCTTCATATGGGCCATGCGCTTGACAACACCATGCAGGATATCCTGATTCGTTTCAAGCGGATGCAGGGCTACAATGCGCTGTGGCAGCCCGGTACGGACCACGCAGCCATCGCCACAGAGGTGAAGCTGATCGAGTCTTTGAAGGCACAGGGCATCGAGAAGGCAGACCTCGGACGTGAGGGATTCCTGGAGAAGGCCTGGGAGTGGAAGGCAGAGTACGGCTCACGCATCGTGAACCAGTTAAAGAAATTAGGCTCCTCCGCTGACTGGGACAGAGAGCGCTTCACCATGGACGAGGGCAACAACAAGGCCGTCAACGAAGTCTTTATGAAACTCTACGAGAAGGGCTATCTCTACAGAGGTTCCCGTATCGTTAACTGGTGTCCCGTCTGCAAAACCTCCATCTCCGATGCCGAGGTTATCCACGAGGAGCAGCAGGGCAATTTCTGGCACATCAACTACCCTGTGATCGGCGAAGAGGGACGCTTCGTGGAGATCGCAACCACCAGACCGGAGACACTGCTCGGTGATACCGCTGTTGCAGTCAATCCCGAGGATGAGCGCTACAAGGATATCGTCGGCAAGATGCTGATGCTTCCTCTCGTGAACCGTGAGATCCCCGTGGTAGCCGACAGCTACGTAGACAAGGAGTTCGGAACCGGCTGCGTGAAGATCACGCCGGCACACGACCCCAACGACTTCGAGGTAGGAAAGCGTCACGACCTCCCCGAGATCAATATCATGAACGACGACGCCACCATCCGCTGCCCCGGCACGCGCTATGACGGCATGGATCGCTATGAGGCAAGAAAGGCGGTACTTACAGACCTTGAGAATCTGGGTCTCCTTGTAAAGACCGTACCGCATACCCATATGGTCGGTACCCACGACAGATGTAAGACGACCGTAGAGCCCCTGGTGAAGCCCCAGTGGTTCGTGAAGATGGACGAGATGGCGAAACCCGCGAAGGAAGCGGTGGAGACCGGCAAGATTCGTCTGGTACCGGACAGCATGAAGAAGACTTATTACAACTGGCTGGACAACATCCGTGACTGGTGCGTATCCAGACAGCTCTGGTGGGGACACCGTATCCCCGCATACTACTGCGCAGACTGCGGCGAGACCGTTGTTTCAAAGGAAGCACCTTCCGTATGCCCGAAGTGCGGCGGCAAGCATCTCACGCAGGATGAGGACACCCTGGACACCTGGTTTTCCTCAGCACTCTGGCCCTTCTCCACACTGGGCTGGCCCGAGAAGACGGAGGAGCTTTCCTACTTCTTCCCGACAGACGTGCTCGTAACCGGATACGATATCATTTTCTTCTGGGTCATCCGTATGATCTTCTCCTCTTTAGAGCAGATGGATGATATCCCCTTCCACACCGTGCTCTTCCACGGTCTGGTAAGAGATGACCAGGGACGCAAGATGAGTAAGTCCCTCGGCAACGGTATCGATCCGCTCGAGGTGATCGAGAAGTACGGCGCGGATGCGCTTCGCTTCACGCTGATCACGGGCAATGCGCCGGGCAACGACATGCGTTTCTACTGGGAGCGCGTGGAGGCGAATCGTAACTTTGCCAACAAGATCTGGAACGCATCCAGATTTATCATGATGAACATCGACAAGGCGGATGCCGACGGTGCGGATCTTTCCAAGCTCACCATCGCCGACAAGTGGATCCTGTCGAAGTTCAATACACTGGTTGCCGATGTGACCGAGAACATGGAGAAGTACGAGCTCGGTATCGCTGCCGGCAAGCTCTACGACTTCATCTGGGAGGAGTTCTGCGACTGGTACATCGAGATGGTGAAGCCGAGACTCTGGGACGAGAACGATGACACCAAGGCAGCAGCGCTCTGGACCTTAAAGACCGTACTGACCGGCGCATTAAAGCTCCTGCATCCCTACATGCCTTTCGTAACCGAGGAGATCTACTGTACACTGACCGGCGAGGAGTCCGTGATGATCGCACCCTGGCCGACCTACAGCGAGGAGAGAAACTTCGCCGAGGAAGAGATGCAGGTGGACAAGATCAAGGAGGCGGTTCGCGCCATCAGAAACATCCGCGCGGAGATGAACGTGGCACCTTCCAAGAAGGCACAGGTCTTCGTGGTATCCGCGAAGCCTGAGGTGCGTGAGATCTTCACCGCATCCGCCAATTTCTTCGGAACTTTAGCTTATGCGCAGGAGGTTGCCGTACAGGAAGATAAGACCGGCATCGCAGACGACGCGGTATCCGTGCTCGTACATGATGCTGCCATCTATATGCCCTTCGCCGACCTCGTAGATATCGCGAAGGAGAAGGAGAGACTCACCAAGGAGAAGGAGAGACTCACCAAGGAAGTCGCCAGAGGAGAGGGTATGCTCGGCAATGAGCGCTTCCTGTCCAAAGCGCCCGAGGCAAAGGTGGCCGAGGAGAAGGCGAAACTTCAGAAGTACCGCGAGACACTCGCACAGGTTGAGGAGCGTCTGGCACAGCTTTCCTAAAGAGGAATTTTATGAACAACGAAAAGATCTTAAGAAGAAAAATCGAACGCTACCTGATGACACCGATCTTTGTATCCGTGTTCCTGCTCTCCATGTGTATCACGCTCTACTTCGTGAACAAGGAGGCCGGACACATTTCCCTCATCTTTGTGGCACTCTTCATCGTGATCGAGGTCGTCATCTACATCGTGGCGAAGACGGGCGTTCTCCCTGTATTGATGGGCTTTGCCTTAGAACAGGGGCAGATCCAGAAGGAGCTTTTGAAGGACCTTGAGGTGCCCTACGCACTTCTCGATGTGGACGGCAAGATCCTGTGGGGCAACCGCAAATTCATCGACGAGATCGGTGAGGGTTCCAAGAAGAAGATTCGGCGGAATATCTCCTACTTCTTCCCGGTGCTGGCCGACGAGATCCTTGAAGAGCAGAATCAGACCCTGCGTCTTACCTATGAGGGCAAGCTTTACGATGCGCTTTTAAAGCGGATCGAGTTTGAGGACATCTTTGAGGACGAGGACGCCGTGGTGGATCCACGCGGAGAAACCCTGGTGGCGCTGTATCTTTTCGACGTGACGGAACTGGAACGCTGCAAGCGCGAGATCGAGGATCAGAAGCTGGTTGCGGGACTGCTCTATATCGATAACTATGCGGAGGTTATGGAGAATACCGAAGAGGTAAGACACTCCCTGGTGGAAGCCCTTGTAGACCGACGCATCAATATGTACCTTTCCACCTTCGATGCCATCGGCAAGAAGACGGAGAAGGACAAGTATCTCTTCGTGTTCCAGCAAAAGTATTTAGACCAGTTGCGTGACACAAAATTTGCGATCCTTGATGAGATCAAGAGTATCAACGTGGGAAATGAAATCCCCATCACCCTGTCCATCGGACTCGGTGCGGAGGCAGCCAATTTTGCCGACGCGTATGAGTCGGCGCGTATTGCCATCGGCCTTGCGTTAGGACGAGGCGGCGATCAGGCCGTGCTTCGTATGGGGGACAAGGTATTTTACTTCGGAGGCAAGAGCGCGGGTACGGAAAAGAGCACCCGTGTCAAGGCGCGCGTCAAGGCGCAGGCCTTCTCCGAACTTTTAAACGACAAGGAACATGTGCTGATCATGGGACATAAGCGGCCGGATGCCGATGCATTTGGTTCCGCTGTGGGCGTCTACCGTCTGGTGAAGACCCTCGGCAAGATCCCGCACATTGTCCTCGATGAGGCGACGGAAGCCATCCGTCCCATCGTTGACTGCTTCAAGAACGACAGCGCTTACGAGGAGGATATGATCATCACCCGTGAGATGGCGATGTCGATGACATCGCCGAAGACCCTGGTCGTTGTGGTGGATGTGAACAAGCCCAGTATGGCAGAGTGCACCGAGCTTCTCAATATGACCAGCTCCGTGGTTGTCTTCGATCACCACAGGCAGGCGGAGGAGAAGATCGACAACGCGCTGCTTTCCTACATCGAGCCCTATGCATCTTCGGCCAGCGAGATGGTGGCGGAGATGCTCCAGTATATTGACGAGAAGGTGAAGATCCGTCCGCTTGAGGCGGACGCCATGTATGCGGGTATCGTGATCGACACCGACGGCTTTGTGACCAAGACCGGTGTCCGTACATTTGAAGCCGCTTCCTACCTGAAGCGCAACGGTGCGGATGTTGTAAGAGTCAGAAAGCTCTTCAGAAACGATATGACTTCATTCAAGCAGCAGGCCGAGGGCGTGCTTGCGGCTGAGATGTTTATGGATGCATTTGCCATCTCTAAGGTGGATGCGGATGCTTCCGAATCGCCTACGGTACTTGCGGCGAAGGTTGCGAACGAGCTTCTCGATGTGGACGGCGTGCGCGCATCCTTTGTGCTTACCAAGGTGGATGACACGGTGTACGTATCCGCGCGCTCCGTGGACGATGTAAATGTCCAGGTGATCACCGAGCGTATGGGCGGCGGCGGACACGCGAATGTGGCCGGCGTACAGTTTACCAACGCAACGGTGGACGAGATCGTAGATAAGATCAAGGCGTTGCTTACCGATATGTATCAGGAAGGAGATCTCTAAGATGAAAGTGATTTTACTGCAGGATGTAAAGAGCCTCGGAAAGAAGGACCAGATCGTGGACGTATCCGACGGATACGCAAGAAACTTCGTACTTCCGAAGAAGCTCGGACTTGAGGCGACCCCCAAGAACCTGAATGAACTTAAATTAAAAAAGGCACACGAGGACAAGGTGGCTGCCGAGAAGCTGGCGGAGGCGCAGGCTTTGGGCAAGCAGATGGAAGATGAGAAGATCGTCTTAAAGATCAAGATGGGCGAGGGCGGAAGAACCTTCGGCTCTGTGTCCTCCAAGGAGATTGCCGAGGCTGTGAAGACACAGCTCGGACACGAGATTGACAAGAAGAAGATCAACTTAAAGGATCCGATCAAGGCACAGGGCACGCACCATGTGGAGATCAAGCTTCACACGCAGGTCACCACAAAGCTGACCGTTGAGGTCGTTGGAGAGTAACATGGACGAGAACAGTATCACCCGTGTACAACCGCATAACAAAGAGGCGGAGATGTCCGTCATCGGCGCCATGCTGATGGATCGTGATGTGATCTCGGATGCGGCGGATTATCTGACGCGAGAGGATTTCTACTACAGTCAGTACGGCATCCTGTTTGACGCCATGGTGTCCCTTTACAACGAGGGCAAGCCGGTGGATATGGTCACCTTAAACGATCGTCTGAAGATGCAGAAGGTGCCTGAGGAGGTATTATCCCCCGCAGTCATCGGTGAGATCGTGAAGGCGGTTCCCACCTCGGCGAACGCCAAACATTACGCCAAGATTGTGCAGGACAAGTCCTCCCTCCGGAAGCTGATCCGACTGTGTGAGAACACAGCCAAGGACAGCTATATCGCAGGGGAGAAGGTGGAAACCATCTTGGACACCGCCGAGCAGGAGATCTTCCGTCTCGTGCAGAGCAGAAACGGCGGTGCGGAATTTACCCCGATGTCCAGGATTGTCGTGGATGTGATCCGCGAGATCGAGGAAGCAGGAAGAAACGGCGGTAATGTCAACGGACTTCCCACCGGATTCACCGATCTCGACAACATGCTGACCGGTATGCACGGCGGCGAGCTTATACTGATCGCGGCGCGTCCTTCCATGGGAAAGACCGCATTTGTCTTAAATATCGCACACGACCTGGCTGTGATGCGCAAGAAGCCTTGCGTGATCTTCTCGCTCGAGATGAGCAAGGAGCAGCTGGCGTCCCGTATGATCGCCATCGACGCGATGGTGGATTCCAAGGCGATGAAGCTCGGCAATATGTCCGATGACGATTGGGACAAGATCATCGAGAGTACGGAGGCGATTTCCAAAGCGCCCCTCTTTATAGACGACAACTCGGCTATCACGATCTCGGAGCTTCGCTCCAAGTGCAGAAAGCTGAAGCAGAACCACGGCATTGAGGCCATCATCATCGACTACCTGCAGTTGATGAGCACCACGTCCCACGTGGAGTCCAGACAGCAGTTTATCGCCGATATCTCGAGAGCCTTAAAGAACCTGGCCAGAGAGTTAAATGTGCCCGTGCTCGCACTCTCACAGCTTTCACGTGCGGTCGATGCAAGACCGGAGCACAGACCGGTGCTTTCGGACCTTCGTGAGTCCGGCGCCATCGAGCAGGATGCCGACGTAGTTATGTTTATCTACAGGGATGAGTACTATAATCCTGAAACAACCACCAAACCGCAGACTGCGGAGATCATCGTGGCGAAACAGAGAAACGGTGAAACAGGAAGCGTAGATTTAAGATGGATCGGCAAATATACGAAATTCGCCGATCCGGAAAAGCATTATAAAAAACAGGAACAGTAGTTAACTGCCGGATCCCATCGAAGCGAAGAGCGCTGCGATCTCATCGGCGGAAAGCTGCTTGTTCGGGTCATCGGAAACAGGCATTGCCGCTTCCGGCTGACTCTCATCGGAGGAACCCTCAGGGGTTCCTTCTTTTGTAGGTTCTTCTGCTACGGGCTCCTCAGCGGGAGCGGGAGCTGCGGCTGCAAAAAGCGCTGCGATCTCATCAGCGGAAAGCTGCTTGTTCGGGTCGTCGGATACGACGGGAGCAGCTGTCTCTTCGGGCTCTGCGGCCTTCGTAGGGAACTGGATGATATCTGCTGCGGGCTCTGCGGCCGGCTCGGGTTCTGCAACTGCCTCGGGCTCTGCGGATGCGGCGCCTGCGGCCTGCGCAAAGAGCGCTGCGATCTCGTCACCGGAGAGCTGTCTGTTCGGATCGTCGGATACTGCGGGCTCAGCGACTGCTTCGGGTTCTTCGGCGGCGGGCTCCTCAGCGGGAGCGGGAGCTGCGGCTGCAAAGAGCGCTGCAATCTCGTCAGCGGAAAGCTGCTTGTTCGGATCGTCGGAGACTGCGGGTTCAGCGACGGGCTCGGGTTCAGCGGCTGCCTCGGGTTCGGCAGCGGGCTCCTCAGCGGGAGCGGGAGCTGCGGCAGCGAAAAGTGCCGCGATCTCGTCAGCGGAAAGCTGCTTGTTCGGATCGTCGGAGACTGCGGGTTCTGCGGCTGCCTCGGGTTCCTCGGCGGGAACAGGTTCTGCGGCTGCCTCAGGCTCGCCGAACTGTGCAAAGAAGTCGGCTGCAACGGATGCTGCGGGAGCTTTCTCGGGAGTTTCGTCAATCGCCTCGGAAACCTCGACTGCCTCGGTAACTTCGGGCGCCTCGGAAACTTCGTCGACTGCTTCGGATACTTCAGACACCTCGGAAACTTCGTTGATTGCTTCGGCAACTTCAGCCACCTCGGGTACTTCGGGTACCTCAGATGCTTCAGGCACGTCGGATGCTTCAGGAACCTCGGTAACAGCGTTGGACACTTCGGTTACTGCGGGCGCTGCGCCGGCGGGTACGGAAACATTGACCACGGGGGCGGGTACATTCACTACAGGAGAAGGCGTATGCTCGATACTGTCGCTGATCTTGTCGATACTGCCGCTTAAACTGCCTCCCAGGCTCTGCAGGGAGTCGATCAGCTCACGGTTGCCGGTCTGATTATACTTGACGATGATCTTCACGGCCTTCTCGATGGACTCGTTGATCTCGCGTGTGGCGAGATTCCTGGATTCGGTGTTCTGGTGGTCGGATGCGATAAGCTCCGAAAAACCGGTATTCAGCTTGCGGATCTGCACGTAGGTGGCCTTTGCGAGGCGCTCCATGGTGTCGTCATCCGTGTCGGTGCCGAGCTTCTCAACGGATGAGAGCACGGTTTCTTTGATATAGTCCCGAAGTTCCGCTTCCTTCGCGGCTCGGACTTGAATCAGGGCCATAAAGAACAGGTATGCGGATGCCACAAGCATCAGGGATACCACGGCGATGTAGATCGGTTTCTCTTTGAATTCGACAATGCAGTAGAGGAAGCCCAGGAAGGCTGCGACACTGATCATGCCGAGTGCTACAAGTCTCTTATACAAAGCGTTCATGATGTCCTCCGTAGATTCATATACATAACTACCGAAATTCTACCATATATCTATGGAAAATGCCATAAAAAAACAACAAATACTATGCAAAAACGGGCGAAAGAAGTATAATAATATTGACAAAAAGTGTGCCGGAGTGAGCCTATGGAACGTACAAAAGTGATGGCGGAGTTCTATTCCGAAGAACCCGTCGAAAACATCATGGCCATGATCAAATACAGACCGGAGAAGATCATCTTTCTGGGTCATAAAGACAATATGATCACGAAGAAGATCAAGGATATCATTGACTTTCGGGATATGAAGTGTCCGGATTGCGAGCTGGAGTTCGTCGAAGTCCCGAAGGACGACCTGAATGCGGCGATCGACGCTTTAACGAAGATCATCCGCGAGTATCCGGGAATCCGATTTGAGCTGACCGGCGGCAGTGAGCTTATCCTGATCGCCCTCGGCTGTATCGCTGCGCGTATGGAGATCAGCAAGCTTCGTATCGATCCGTTTACCGGCAAGGAGATCGACATCATCGGCTCCGAGGCGAAGATGACGGATTATCATTTCAACATCGGCATCGCCGAGGATATCGTGCTTCACGGCGGTATCTTAACGCCCCAGACCGGAAGTTATGCAGAATGGAAATTTACGGACGCATTTCGCGGAGACATCCGCGTGCTCTGGGATATCTGCTGTAAGTATAAAAGTAACTGGAACCGCTATTGTTCCGTGATCGACGAGCTCGCGAAGAACACCCCCAACCGCAACGAGGGCTGGTGCGAGCTTTACAGGAATCAGCTCGGAGAGGCGGCGAAACTCCTCCGTGACCTGGATGAAGCGGGGATGATGAAGGACTATTACGAGTCCGGCAAGAAAATTTGCTTCAGATATAAGGACAATATGATCCGTAAGGTGATCGCCAAAGCGGGGAATATCTTAGAACTGCACGTCTATGAGGTGGCTACGAGAGACTGCTACGTGTTCACGGACGCCATCATCGGAGCGCATATCGACTGGGACGGCGAGATCCATGACTTAAGCAACCCGGGCTACGACACCATGAACGAGATCGATGTGATCCTGATGAAGAACGTCTGCCCGATCTTTATCTCCTGCAAGAGCGGCAAGACAGGGGGCAACGCACTGCATGAACTTGAAACCGTATCGAGAAAGTTCGGCGGAAAGTACGCAAGAAAAGCGCTTGTGATGGCAAAAAGCTGCGACGACAATATGGGCGGACAGTTTTTCAGACAGCGCGCAAGAGACATGCATATCTGGATCATCGACGATGTCTTCCGGATGTCGGATGAGCAGCTTTTCAATCGATTGAAGAGAATTTAATTTAAGACGAGTATGACGGACTGCCGATAGAAATCATCAAAGATTTCGGCGAATCTGTCGATATCATAAGTGGTGATCCCGTAGATGGGATCGTAGATGGTCAGGGTATTCGCGGCCAGGTCGTATCCGCTCAGGACGACGCAGTGCTCGAAGTAGTCCCAGATATACTCCTCACCCTGATAGGTGGCGGAGTAGCCGTATTGACGGGGCGCAAGCTCCAGGGTGCACCACACGAGCACCGGCACGCCTTCGTCAAGGTAATCAAACAATTCGCGGACATCGGCTCCGCTTGTGTTGACGGCGGTGTATTTTCTGCCGTTATCTGCAAGGAAGTTGTTGGCGGTCATAGTGATGGCAGGCGCGAGACAGCCGCCGTCCACCCAGGGACTTCCCGTATAGCCGGCCATAAAATTATCGGAGTACACCAGATAGTTTTCGGCCAGGTAGGTTTTATCAAGATTGTAACCGTAGTAATTGAGCACCATCGTGAGCGACACGACTTCACATCCCGAAGGAAGTTCGGGATACTGATAGATCAGATCGAGCGTAAGATCCACGTGCCCTTCTTCGATGGTTCCGTGGGTGATATCGGTGAGCGGTTTCGGTGTGGCTGCCTCCGTGGAAGCAGGAAGAATCGCCGAGACGTCGGGGATGGAATCCGCAGGCGTCGCGGGCTCCGCTGAGGTCGGAGTGGATACGGCGGGATTCTTGTGGCCCGTGTCGGAATATGTTACAATAATCCATACATACGCACCAACCACCAGAACAGATAAAATTGTAGCCAGAATAACTCGTTTCATAGGAACAGTATAGGTGTTTTCGAGGGGGTTCGTCAATGCCGGATTTCGATGATTTTGAGATGGATAATGACTGTTTGCTGCTGACGATCGACCCCTATAAAATGTGGGCCGGGCTTACGATCACACAGCCTCTCTCCGATGCGGAAACAGAGATGCGGCAGGCGCTTACGACGGATTACGTGGAGGAGTTTTTACGTGAGGACGGGATCAGCGCCGGTATTTTGCGTGACAAAATCGACGAATTGATCGAGAAGACCAGGAACGGGATCTATGACGAAGAGGTGATCGTGGCGAGAGGCCAGGAGCCGAAGGACGGGGACGAAGGATACTACACCTACAACATCCCGCTTGAGGATACCCGTGCGAAACCGAAGCTGAATGATGACGGTTCGGTGGATTATTTCAGCACACTCTCCCTTGCGATGGTGGAGGAGAACCAGGTGTTTGCGGTGTATCATCCGCCGACTTCCGGTACATTTGGCTACACGGTCTACGCGGAGCCTCTGCAGCCCAAGCGCGGCAGAGACCAGAAAATGCTTCGCGGCAAGGGCTTTAAGATGGTGGAGGAAGGCAGAGAGGTTTACTACGTTGCCACCATCACAGGTCGTATCTTCAGAGACGAAGAGAAGATCAACATTGAGACCATCTATGTGGTGAAGGGTGACCTTGATATCGGCGAGGGCAACATCACATTTGAAGGAGACGTGGAGATCAAGGGAGATGTCCGAAGCGGACTTTCCATCGACGCCACGGGAGATATCTTTGTGCACGGACATGTGGGTTCCTGCGTGCTTAAGGCGGGCAAGAGCATCACGATCCGCGGCGGTCTGCAGGGCAAGGGCCGAAGTGAGATCACGGCCGGTACAGACATTGCCTGCAGCTTCGTGGAGCGTTGTATCGTGAACGCGGGCGGAAGTCTCTATGCGGATTCCGTTATGGACAGCGATGTGGTCGTAAGAGACAAGGTTATCGTAAGCTCCAAGCGCGGACAGGTCGTCGGCGGACGGATCCTTGCGAGCCAGTCGATTCAGGCCAAGAAGGTCGGCAACGAATCCGGTATCAAGACGGAGCTTTCCATCGGCGTGCCCGACAGTTACTTAAGGCGGGTGCAGGAGCTTCGTACGAATAAGATCAAAGTCGGCAAGGAGCTGGAACTCCTTAAAACCAGACTGCGCGAGATGGAGACGATGGTAGACGGTGAGCGAGATGCGAACACCGAGGCTTTCCGCATGAAGTGCATGCGCGTGAAAGTGATCAAGGACGCCGAATTAAAGCAGATCTGCGAAGAACTCGAGGAGCGCGAGGCGGAGATGGAAACCTCCAAGCGCGAGGGCAGGATCGAGATTATGGGACTCGTTCATTCGGGCACCCAGGTTCACATCTGGGGAGATGCGCTCGCGGTGAAGGAAGAGGTCTACCGGGCTTCCTACAGAGGCTCCATTCACGGCGTTGTACAAGAGGGCCTTTGAGTTCCGAAGGCCATATAAACATTGACGATAAAGTGCGGATATAGTAAAATGTCCGTATCGGTTTTTTACCGTCGGAGGCATAAACATGAGTATCAATTTATCCGAATATATCTGCGGCAACAGTTCCGTCTGCCGCGAGAAAAGACAGCTGACGGCCTATCTTTACGAGATTGTCGAAAAGTGTGGCAGAGTCAGGATCGATATGGACGGTTTTGCGAATAAGAACTTTGAAGTAGCCGGAGCGTTTTATGAGCCGGCGTTTTTGCGCGATTACTTTAACGCAGCGAAGAACAAGTCTGCGTTCAATCTAAACCTCCTTTCCTATGCGGGAGAGAAGCTTACCGCATGGGTGAAGGGCACCGAGACGCATCCGGACGTGAAGGTTGAGAAGCTTACCAAGAAAGCCATCGAGGCGCTTTCCGGTACGGAGGAGATATTCTCCTTGGGCATCGGACTTCCCGGCGAGGATGCGGAGGGTGATTTCGGCAAGCACATCAACGGCTGGAGCAAGCCGGAGCGGATCTACCGGAACCCCGTGGCAAGGTGGATGATGAACACCAAGCCGGATATCGCTTTGCTTCTCAAGCGAAAGGGCGTGAAGCGTCCTTCCTATCGGCTTTTTATGATTGAGTGCAATTATCTGTCCGGCGAGGAAGTATATCCTGCGTACGTGGGAGTTTACGACAAGACCGGAGAGAAACTGAAAGAGTGTTACCATATCATCTGCGGCAAGCAGGCCATCTGCGATGCCGTGCTCGGATTCATGGGCCGCGAGGATGCGGAGGATGTCGCTATGACATACGCCGCAGAGGGCGAGGAGGCACCTGTAAGTGTTTCGAGCGGATGCACCGGCGTCCTTAATTTCTCCGGCGCACAGAGCGGATATGAGGAAGGACTTTCCGTAGAAGCACTTGACAATTATCACAGAAAGCTGATTGCAGGCGAGAAAGTGAAAGAGCCGAAGCTCCTCCTCGGAGAGAAGGCTGTTCTTACGATCTAAGGAAAAGTGAGGCCCCGGGGTTACTTTTGGAATCTCGGGCTTACTTTTTAAGGCTTGCATAGGATATAAGACATGTTCAAATTTATTCATATCGCGGATGTGCATCTCGGGATGCACCCCGACAAAGACAAGGTATGGAGTGACGACCGCGCAGCGGAGATCGAGGCCACGTTTGATACGGTGCTCGAGCACTGTGCGACGCATGAGGTGAATCTGCTTTTGATCGCCGGCGATCTTTTCGATGCGCCGCCGACGGAGACGGAGCTTCGAAAGCTGGACGCCCGATTGAAGAAGGCCACCGGTACGAAGGTGGTCATCGTGACGGGCAGCAGTGATGCGGCGCCGGCCGACAGCATCTTTTTTAAGTACGGATTCGAGTCGGATGTCACCGTGCTTCCGCCCGATGTGATCTCGCAGGCCTACTTCGAGGAACTGGGTGTGGCCGTCACAGGTATTTCTTACGGCAGAGAGCACTATGACGAGCCGATGCTCGAGCATATGACGCCTGCGAAGGAGGGTGCATTTAACATCCTGCTTGGCTATGGCGGAGAGAAGGGTTATATGCCTTTTTCAAAAGATCGTCTTTTGGAGAAGGGTTTTGATTATATCGCACTCGGCAGAAGACACAAGCCGACGGTGGTTGCGGAACATAAGATGGCATTTGCCGGAAGTCTTGAACCTCTTTCCTATAAGGAGACGGGTGAGCACGGCTACTTTTTCGGCAAGTCGGATCCCGAGGAGGGAACCGAGGTATCCTTTGTGCCCGTAAGTCTTCGCAAGTATGTGAACCTGACGGTAGAGGTCCTTCCGGATATGAACAACGCCGCGATCACGGCGAAGGTGGAGGAGGCGATCCGCGAGAGCGGCAGCCAGAATATCTTCCGCATCCTGGTGAAGGGCTACAAGAACAGTGATGTGACCATCAACTTAAGCGAGATCCTGCGCAGATATCAGGTGCTGGAACTTCGCGATAAAACCGGCTACAGCTATGATATTGAGGAGTTGGCCAGAGAGAATACAGGGAATCTTCTGGGTGAGATCGTCACCAGACTGTCCGATGAGGAGAGTCTGACCCGGGAAGATATCAGAGAGAAGGCAAAGCGTTATGCAGTGCTTGCCCTGATGGATACGGGGGTTTCATAAGATGCACCTGTACAAGCTTCTTCTGAAGGATTTCGGACAATTCCATAACAAAGAGATCGAGCTTGCGCCCGGAATCAACATCTGCAACGTGACGACCGAAGCGGATGAGGATGCGCTGGGTGATTTTGTCGAAGCATCGATCTACGGCATCGACCGTTCCTTTGAGGCCGGTGACCGGCCGGATCTTCTTGAGCGAAGCCGTCCCGATGAAGGAGGCTTCTCCGGAAAGGCATACATCAACCGCGGAAGCGATCGCATCCTGGTGGAGCACAATTTCCAGCCGAAGAGCAGGAAGATGAGCGTGCTGGATCTGTCAAGCGGCCGCGAGCTTACCACAGCCGAACGCTTTTCCTTATACAAGACGGTTACCGATCTGGACAAATACACCTACCGCGATGCGCTTCGTATCTCGGCGGAACTTCCGGGAGAGGGAGGTCCTGCCGCAGTAAGAGATTATGTGGTGCACATGGCGACCACGGGTGCGACCAGATTCGATAAGGATGCCGCTATTGCGGCACTTGAAAAGCGAAAGAGCACATTTACCTCGGAAGGCATCGACCGACGGATCGCTTCACTCGAAGCGGAGATCGCAACTTACGCGGACTGCGAGGAGCAACTCGCGACGATCCGGGAGCAGATCAAGGAGACCGAGGACGAATTTGCCATGGAGACCGCGCGCAGAAAGCGTGAGGCCCGCAAGCTGATCGACACCAAGAGTGGTGAGGTCAAGTACAAGGACAACAAGGAGCTTAACGAGAACCTGGATGCACTCGCCGAACAGCGCGTCTTTCTCGACCCCGAGCTTCTGAATGAATACAAACCACCGAAGAAACTGACGGACAAGATCTGGTTTATCCTGCTCACGGGACTCTTTGTCATCGGCGTGATCACGCTGATGGTGATGCTGCTTCCCTTTGAGAAGGACGTCCGGGAGATCTTCATCTTCTGTACCATCCTCTTCGTCATCGTGACCATTGTGAACGGTCTGTATGAGAAGGGTATCTTCGACGGCGACGTCTACACGCCGACTGAGGAGGAATTCAAGCAGATCCTGTATGATCTTGAGCGCAAGAACGAGGCCTTCGAGGATGTGGAGATCGATATGTCCTTCGCAAAGGAATTCCTCGATCGCAAGTCCAAGCTTCGCACCGAGGAGAATGAACTCCTGGTGAAGTATGACCGCATGGTGAAACTGCAGGAGGAACTCGCGCAGGCAAGAGACGACAAGAACAACTCCATCGGAGAAGTGACTGCGGTGAATCTTGCGATCAACACCATCCGTGAGCTTTCGGATGCAAGGACGACAGCGAATCGCTATTTGATCAACCACAGGATATCGGATATGCTGACCGATCTGACGCACGGAAAATACATCGATGCAAGGATCACGAACGACGAGCGGCTCTTGCTTCGCACGGCGGCAGGCAGTGCCATCGATATCATGAAGGCGCCCGCCGAGGACCTTCTTCCGGTGTATCTGGCAATCCGCTTCACGATCGCAAAGGAACTCATCAAAGACCGGATGCCGATTGTGATCGACCGGGTTTCGAACCTTGGCGAGGAAGAACTGATGGCGCTTGTCAGGATCACGTCGAAGATCGATACGGACCAGATTATATTGATCGCGCGCGACGACAGCGTGGGCGATACATTTACAAATGAGCACATACCCTTTCAACCGGTAGTGCTTTAGATACATTTTTGTAGGAGGTATGACATGGCGAAAAATTTAATCGAGATCGAAGACATACCGCCGCAGCTTGCCAACAGAGTCAAGCAGGATCTGAGGTTTAAGACGGGTAAATTTGTCTGGAGAGTCCGGTTCAATATACCGCTTGATCCGAAGACCGTGAACAACGAGACCATGTATGTGGTGAACTCGGAGAATAAAAAACTGCGGGCATTTATCAAGTATGACACACAGAAAGAATTGATTGAAGTAGAGCCGATGGAAGCGTACGCCACCAATGAGTACTACTATCTGACCATTACCACTGATGTAAAGTCGCGTGGCGGGCAGACACTTCCGGAACCGGTTCAGGTCAAATTCAAACTGTAGGATATGGCATTCAGAGGGAGGAATTAGCATGAGCATAAAAGCGACTGTGATTGATTTTAAGGGAGAGAAAGCGGTAGAACTTGTAGCAGGAAAGTATCGTGCCATCGTGGCACCTTTCCTTGGAAGCAATGTGATCCGTCTGCAGGATACGGAGGAGGACTTAGAGATCCTTCGCTATGAGGATGACCTTACGGTCGAGGACTTAAAAAAGCAGCCCGAGGTATACGGACTGCCGACACTTTACCTGCCGAACCGTTTGAAGGGCGGCAAGCTTAAGGTATCCGATGCGACGTATCAGCTTCCGGTCAATGATCCCCTCGGCAACCACATCCACGGCTTCCTGCATCATAGGGAACATGAGATTGTCAGTGTCGGAACGGAAGGATCGGGCGCGATTGTGAAAACCGCATACACCTATGATGAGAAGGACGAGTTCTTCAAGTATCTTCCGGTTTCCTTCAAGGCAGAGTTCACCTTCCTGCTGAATGACTCCGGACTGCATATGTCCTTCACCATGACCAACACATCCGATAAGCAGCTGCCTTACGGTGTCTGCAACCATACAGCCATGAAGGCGCCTTTCACCAAGGACGGCGATCCCTTCAAGACACATCTCTACGTACCGGTAGGCGAGAAGTGGGAGATCGACAAGCACTGCATCCCCACCGGCGAGTGCCTCCCGATCACAAATCATGACAGACAGTACCTGACCGGATCCCAGATTCCCGTAAAGCAGGTGATCGACAACGATGTCTACTTTGCAGAAGAGGGAACCTACGACGGCGATCCCTTCTACGGAACCGTGGCCGTGGACGACGAGACCGGCAACGCGGTTGTATATGAAGTATGCCGTGATTTCAAATTCTGGATCATCTGGAATGATCTCGGAGAGAAGGGCTACTACTGTCCCGAGCCGATGACCTGGATCATCGACGCACCGAATCAGCCCATCCCCGCCGACGAGTCCGGCTACAGAGAGCTTGCTCCCGGCGAGAGCCACACCCTGACTGAGCGAATCTACACAGTGAAAAGAAAGTAATACTTGATAATTATTATCAGAAGTTGTATAATCGAGAAAGCTGGTAGAAGCAATACGAGATAGGAGGCTTAAAGTCATGGCATATGTAATCAACGACGGCTGCTTAATGTGTGGAGCTTGCGCAGGTGCTTGTCCTGTTGGCGCCATCAGCGAAGGCGACGGCAAGTATGTGATCGATGCAGATACATGCATCTCTTGCGGAGCTTGTGCAGGTACTTGCCCTGCAGGCGTAATCTCAGAGCAGTAATTCTTAAAGATAAAAGGTCTGCCGCGTTGGTGGCAGACCTTTTTTGGCTTTAAGTGCAATATGGAAGTTACAATGGTTACCCGGCAACACCTCCGATCCGGCACGGTCACGCAGCATAAGGAAACTGTGGTATATCCATACATTCCGGTCCGTGCTTTTGGTAAATTTGTGCTTTTGGAATTCGCGGGACATCCGCATGTGATCCATAAGAATGATACAAAGACATCCTAACGTTATTCTGTGAAAATTCTGTTAAAACTCTGTGTAAAAAGTGAGAAAATTCTTTACATGGGGCAGAAATATGTTAAAATACGTGATATGAAGATTGAGAGATTAAACGAAAATCAAATACGTTGCACCTTATACAAGGCAGACCTTGCTGACAAGGAGCTGCTTCTTTCCGAGCTCGCATACGGTACGGAGAAGGCGAAGGAACTCTTTCGCGATCTGATGGAGCGCGCTTCGGAGGAACTTGGTTTTGAGGCGGACAATGTCCCTCTGATGATCGAGGCGATTCCCGTGAACCGCGAGTGCCTGGTACTGATCATCACCAAGGTGGAGGATCCCGACGAGCTTGACGGAAGATTCTCCAGATTTACGAATTTTGATGAGGATGCATATGATGAAGACGAAGACGAGGACGGCTCGGGTAATCTTCTGGACGCGTCAAGACGTGCGCAGACAGATATCGAGAATATGAAGAATCTCCTTCGTCATCTTGGCGTGGACTTTAACAAGCTTAAAGATATGGGCAAGAATCAGGAAAGCACCTCCGGCAATGTCATCAAAGCCGATCAGGAGCCTGCGAAGGCAGAGAAGGTGGCATCCGCCGAGGTATTCCGTATCTACGCTTTCAAGAACCTGGATCAGGTGATCATGCCGGCCCGCATGGTCAATCATGTCTACAAGAGCATCAATTCGCTCTACAAGAATCCGAAGGACAGCCGGTTCTACTTATACATGACCAAGGACAAGAACACCGAGGCAGAGTTCGTGCAGGTCTGCAATATCATGGGCGAGTACGGCATGAAGCAGTCCGGAAGCTACGCATCGCAGGCGCATATGGAGGAGCACTACAAGTTGATCCTCGCAGGGGATGCGGTTGCGAAACTCGCCGAACTCTAAACATACGCATACGACAGAGCACGTTCGCACCGGGGCACACGCCCGGTGCTTTTTTCATGCGCAGGAATTGACAGAGATACGCAGGGATGCGGACCGTGTTGCCGGACACGCTCCCGCTAGTAGAGGGTGCCCTAGCGGTACTAAGCTCTCAGCCACTGCGTGCCTGAATCGCTAAGTACCGAGACCCTCTGCTGACCTTGCAACGCGGCCCGCATCCCTGCTCACGCTTTCGTATGGGCTTCGCACCAGCTTCGAATCAACTCGAGGTCGGGTGTAGGTGCATTCCAGGGACTGCATGAACACGCCGGCGCTTAGCGAGGTTCTTCACGAGCTTAGCGTCCGCTGCGTGTGAAATCAGGTCTGCATCTGTGATGCAGACAGCCCGTCGCGGCTTTGAGCGACTTCATAGGAATCCAGCAGGATTCCATCAACTTAGCGAGAGCGCGTCCCAGGAAGGCGCCTGGCACCCGGCCGAGTCTATCGATGTGTCCGGCAACACGGTCTGCATCCCTGCGTAAGGATCGAATCTTAGGTGTTTCAGGGTACAAAAAAAGAGCACCCACGGCGGTCCGTGAGTGCTCGTATTCTATGCGAGTTTGTTGCTGTCCTGGCCCTTCTTGTAGAAGTGGATCAGCAGCCTTGCGATCGGCTTCGGCCAAAACTTGCGGTAGATCTCGTAGTCCTCGGCCGTGCGTCCGTCTCCGTCTCCGATGACATTGGAGGTCTCGGAGCCTTCATGCACGCGGTGTCCCATCATGGGCTTCTTCACGTAGCAAAACGCACCGTGCAGTCTGGAGTAACGTTCCCATGCCTGCCAGTCGAGATCCGCCTTCTTTCCGGTCTCGAAGGGTTCTTCGGGAAGACGTGCCCGAACGAAAGTTACGGAGGGGCAGCAGATGCCGCATCCGAAGGCGAGGGAACGACGGCGCAGGAACCGGCTGTTCCAGGTGAATCGTGTCACAAAGGGAAGCAGCAGGATGCGCTTGATCCGAAGTAGACGATTACTCATGACGGGCTTGCCGTCCCGGATCTCATAGTACCCGGTATGGGCGAGGATGGGATCGGATGCGCCGTTTAAGGCCTTGAGCGTAAGCGCAAGGAATTCTTTGTTGTAGATATCATCCTGATGTGCGATGGTCACAAGCGGTGTACGGGCCTTGCTGTAAGCGTAGTTCCAGTCACCGGCAATATCCGGAGCTGCGTCGTGCTCATAGAGCTTGATCCCGAATTCATCGGCGATGCGACGGATGTGATCGTTCGGTGTGGAAGTTGCGATCAGGATGTGTCCCCGCTCGGTCTGTGTGAGAAGGGAGCGGATGCAGGATGCGAGGTATGGACTTTCCTTGTAGGCGCACACACAGAAGGTGTGGTCTTTCGCGGTATAGATCATGCCTTGTTCTCCTTGTCGGAAGCGGCGGCCTCAAGGTCGCGTACGCGTTTCTCAAGTAAAGCCTGCGTCTGAGTAAGGCTACGCAGACGTTCGTTCAGTCCTGACACGATGGAAGTCAGCGACAGGATGATCAGCAAAAGGAAGATAACGCCGACGAAGAATATGGCGTTCGTTTCCGAGTAGATACCCAGCATGTGTGTGAAAAACCGTATGATGCCGGGAAAGATGGCACAGATGAGAAGTACAAGTCCTGCGAGAAACCACATCAGAGAGTACTTTAAACTCATGCGGCCCTTGCGCATCAAGAGGATGATGAGCAGGATATAAAGCAGTACCAGTATGATGAGGATGGTGCGAAACAATGTCGTCATCATGGATGATTTACCTCCATTTTTTGCCTACGAGTTTGTAGATCAGGATCGCAAGCGTTACCTTGATCATGTAGTAGACGGATTTGGCTGCATTGATCGAGGACACACCCTGGGTGCGCTCGTTCATGATCACAGGGATCTCCTTCACGCGAAAACCGCTCAATGTGGATGCGATGATGGACTCCGGTTCGGGATAGTCCTGCGCATAGTTCCTGGAGAAGAATTCGGTGACATCCTTGCCGGCTGCACGGAATCCGCTGGTTGCATCGGTGATCTTCACATGTCCGCAGAGGCGAAGCACGGCGCCGAGAAGCCGGATGCCGAGCCTGCGCATACCTGAGGTCTGAAAGCCTTCCTTGTCGATAAATCGTGAGCCGATCACGAGGTCGGCCTCGCCGTTCTCGACGGGTCTGATCAGATCGCGGATATAGGAAGCATTGTGCTGTCCGTCTCCGTCAAACTGAACGGTGATATCGTAGTTATGCTGGACGGCATAGCGATAGCCTGCCTGCATGCCGCCTCCGATACCCAGGTTCACGGGAAGTTTGATGTGATTGATGCCATGAGAAACCAGAACCTCCTCCGTATCATCGGTTGAGCAGTCGTTCACGACCACATAATCGATGCCCGGACAGTCCTTCTTTAAACTCTCGATGGTATTCACGATGTTAAGCGCCTCATTGTAGGCGGGTATGATCACCAGTGCTTTCATATTTAGTCAACCTTGGGTGCCTTGTAGTTGTCGCTGATGGTTCCCTTCTCTTTGTACTCCTGAATACGAGCCTGGATACGCTCGGACTGATCCAACAGCTGGCTGATGGATGCGTTGTGGTTCAGGTGGTCGATCAGGGTTGCGATATATTTGCTTAAGTCTGCAGACTCATACCAGGAGCGTGTGAAAAGCTCGGGATCCTGGTAGGTCAGGTTGGTCGTGATAACTTTCTCGATGATGCCGTTCTTGTAAGCCTCATCGAAGATGGAAAGACCTGCGGTGAAGAGACCGAAGGTGGCAAGCGCATATACGCGGCGTGCCTTCCTCGCCTTGAGCTGCTTCGCTACGTCGAGCATACTCTCGCCGGATGCGATCATGTCGTCGATGATGATCACGTCCTTACCCTCTACGGAATCGCCGAGGAATTCGTGTGCAACGATGGGGTTCTTGCCGTTCACGATGGTGGTGTAATCGCGGCGCTTGTAGAACATGCCGACGTCTACGCCCAGGTGGTTCGCGAAGTAGATCGCACGGTTCATGGCACCCTCATCGGGAGAAATCACCATCATGTGCTCATTGTCAAGTTCAAGGTTCGGCGTGGTGCGCAGAAGTGTCTTGATGAACTGATAAGTGGGCATGATGTTCTCGAATCCGCTGGTCGGGATGGCGTTCTGGACTCTGGGATCGTGCGCATCAAATGTAATGATGTTCTCCACGCCCATGTTCACCAGCTCCTGAAGCGCAAATGCGCAGTCAAGGGACTCGCGGCTGGAACGCTTGTGCTGACGGCTCTCATACATGAAGGGCATGATGACCGTAAGTCGTGTAGCCTTGCCGGCGATGGCTGCGATGACACGCTTTAAGTCAGAATAGTGATCATCCGGGGACATCATATTGGCATGTCCGCAGATGTTGTATGTGACACTGTGGTTCATAACATCAACCAGAAGGTAGAGATCGTCGCCGCGAACGGTTTCACGGATGACACCCTTGGCCTCTCCGGAACCGAAACGAGGGCACTCGGATTTTACGATGTAGGAATCTTTCTGATATCCCTTGTAGGTGAAATGCTCTGTATGCTCTGCAAGTCGGTCCGCACGCCACTTGGCAATATAGGAATCAACTTTCTTGCCAAGTTCCATGGAACTTTCAAGCGGTATAATACCGAGTTTTCCTACGGGTACATTGATAAGGTTACTTACGTCAGGCATGATTTGTCCTCCCTAGGTGGTTGATTGAATAATCTTTTTTCTTTTTTGGTATCTTATGTTATCACCATACAGATTAAATATGGTGTAATTTGCAACAATTCTCGACATGATGCGCTCGTTGTAACGGGATGCGAACTTCTGCATGGGGAGATTGGTGGAAATGAGACAGGAGAGTCCGTAATTTCCTCGTCTGTTAATAATCTCAAAAAGCTGGGACACGACGTAGCTGTTGGTCAGCTCGGTTCCCAGGTCATCAATGATCAGAAGCTCACAGGAATATATATAGTTATATACATCCGCAAGCGCCTTATTATCTTTCATGTGATACTCCGCAAGAACGGATTCGAAGAGTTCGTTCGCGGTGAGATAGAGCACGGTGTGTCCGGTGTCCAAAAGCTCCTTGGCGATACAGTTGGTCAGAAATGTTTTGCCGAGTCCCGTATCTCCGTAGAAGAGGAGGTTTCCCCGCTTGGCACCGGGGGTGTTAAATGCGTCGACAAACTGATGTGATTTGTCGAGGACACTTTTGGCGTTGTCGTAGGGGGTGTAGGTCTTATCTTCCCACGGCTCACGGCTGTAGTAGTCCAAATCAAAGGTGTTAAAGTTCTCGTGCTCTAAGATGTCTCGCAGGTTAGACATCAGGTAGAGTCTGTCGGTCAGACGTTTCATAAAACAGTGACATCTGGCGCCGTTGATAAAACCGGTGTCCTCACAGTCCGCACAATCGTAGATGGGGTCTAAGTAATCCTCGGGATATCCGTGTGCGGCCAGAAGCGAACGCTTTTGCTCCGTACGGCTGCGGTTCGTATCCTGTGTTGCACCATCTGCGGCACGGCCTTCGATCCGGGCGATGGCAAGGGCCAAGTAATCGCTCCTGCTCGTCTGCTCCAAATCCCTGATCTCGGGAATTAGCTCATAAACCTCGGCGCGGCGCTCCTGGAGCTTCCGCTTGTTCATAAGACGCACCTGCTCATATTCGCGAAGGATGTCAGCGATCTTAAGCATCTGGAACTGCATCAGTTATTTACCTCTTTCAGGAAGAGCTCCTCCATCTCGGAAAGCTCTTTTGCCATATTGGTCTGCTTGAAGTCGTCGATGTTGCTGATCACGGCACCCTTGGACCGTGCAGCCTTCTCGATGGCTTTCTTCTCTGCGAAGTCCTTGGACTCCTTCTCGACATCCTTTAAAGTGTGGACGTTCTTCTTGTGCCAGTCTTCGAGGATACCGTTGATATAAGGAAAGTTCACGGAACTCGGTCTGGTAATGATGGCTTTCTCACAGGCTGCCTTGATGACATCGTCGGTGAAAAGCAGCTCCTTTGTCCAATGGTTGATGAAATCCATCTCAAGATTTAAAGGACGTGAACGCTTCACATCCAGCATACGATAGAGATCACGAATCAATGCATTCGTCCTGTCGCAGCGCTCCTTCGCCTGTGCGCGGGTGGTGATGTTGTCCTCGTACCATGCGATGGCGACGCTCTCCATGTAGCGGCAGTTCTTCTTGCCGATGGAGGTGCAGTACTCGATCAGATACTCAAAGAGATCGACGGAGAAATGCAGTGTGTCATAAATATATTGAAGCGTGTCGGCATCTCTTGCGGAGATCTGCTTTGCAAAGAGGGTCTCAACCTGGTAGACGATGGACTGGAAGTCTTCGTCGGTCATCAGGTCTTCCATAGCCTCTGCCGTGAATTTCGGTTTCGCGGGTACCTCGCGCTTGGCGGGTGCTGCGGCAGCCGGTGCTTCTTTGACTGTGGGTGCGGCCTTCGGTGCTGCCTTGATGGGAGTTACCTGTGCCGTTTCGTGAAGGATGGAGACTGCATCTGTATCTACCTTGAAGAGATCGGTCTGCGGAGATAAAGGAAGCAGCACGATACCGGAAAGACGTCCGCGACCGTCGTAGTTGAGACGGAGGACATTCTTGGAGATCCAGTACTTGATCGCACGACAGATGTCGTTCTCCGTGAGGCTGAAGTGGTCAGCAATCTCTGCCACGGAGATCTGGGATTCCTTACCCAACAGTCGGATCAGATAGAGATATACTTTGACGAATTCGCCGTTGGCATCCGTCATGTAGTAGTCGATAAAGAAATTGGAAATCGACGAGTAAGTCTCGCTATTTTCTGTTGAAATCGTAATCTTGTTCATACAAAACCTTCCCCTGTTTTGTGAATTGCAAAATGAATTATAGCATAAGATTTTTAGATTTCAACCGAACACTTTTTCTTGTAATATGCTACAAAAATTGTGGAAAATGTTGATAGTGTGGATAGGTGCTTACCATAATTTCGGGAAGGGGATAAAGCCGTGGAATCCGTGTCATCTTTTGGCAAATTATGTAAACCGAGATAAAAACGTCCACTCTGTTTGTCTAACAGTGTGGACGTGTGGATAATGTGGATAATTATTTTTTTAGGAGCAGATCTCCGATGCTGTCTATGTTTCCGGCACCCATAGTTATCAACAAATAATTTTTTTTGCAGTTGTTTTTGACGTAATCCGTGATGGATGCAAAGTCCCCAAGGTAAACTGCGTGTCCGCCCTTGGCATTGATGGCTTCCGCAAGGTCTTTGGAGGAGACGGAACCGTCATCCTTTTCTCTGGCCGCATAGATATCAGCGAGCAAAACCTCATCCGCAAGGGAGAGGGCCTCGGCAAATTCCGGAAGGAGCGCCTTCGTTCTGGTGTAGGTGTGCGGCTGGAAACATACCACAAGCTTTTCGGCGTTCAGGTTCTTCGCAGCCGTAAGAGTTGCGGCAATCTCTGTGGGATGGTGTGCATAGTCGTCGATCACGGTAATGCCGTCTGCCGTGACACCCTTCTTCTCGAAACGTCTCTTGGCGCTGCTGCACTTTGCAAGTCCGCGAAGCGTCGCTGCACGATCGATTCCGAGGAAGTCGGCAGCCGCAATGGCGGAAAGAGAGTTCATCACATTGTGGATACCGGTCACGGAAAGTGTGACGGTCTCGGCGGGGACGCCGTCCACGGAAAGGGTGTAGGTGGGATGGCTCATTTCGTCGAAGGTGATATCAATCGCGCGATAATTGTTGTCCTCGTTCAAGCCGAAGGTGATGGCGCGGGAAACGATATCCTTCTTTATATAGTCGGTGCAGTCCATATCACCGTTCACGATGAGAAGTCCGTCCTTCGGAAGCTTCTCGGCGAAGGTCTTGAAGGAGTCCTCGATCTCATGGATGTCCTTGAAAAAGTCGAGGTGATCCGCATCGACATTTAAGATGATACTGATATAAGGTGACAATGCGTGGTAGCTGTTGGTGTACTCGCAGGCCTCGGTCACGAAGTAGTCCGTGTGTCCGACGCGGATATTGCCGCCGATCACATCAAGCATACCGCCGATGGATACGGTGGGATCTGTCTCGGCCTCGAGCAAGATCCAGGACAGCATGGAAGTTGTGGTGGTCTTTCCGTGGGTACCGCTTACTGCAATGCTGTAGCGGTAGTGCTTCATCACCTGACCGAGCAGCTCGGCACGAGTCAGCATCGGAAGGCCTAAAGCCTGTGCCTGCATAAACTCAGGATTGTCGGGATGAATGGCTGCGGTGTAGATCACGCAGGAAATGTCCTCTGTGATGTTGGATGCTGCCTGACCGATCGCAACCTTGGCACCCTTTTCGCGCAGGATGCCGACGATATCGGACTCCTTCATGTCGGAGCCGCATACAGAAAAGCCGCGCATCAGAAGAATCTCGGCAAGGCCGCTCATGCTGATGCCGCCGATACCGATAAAGAATACCTTGCAGGGCTTGTTAAAGTCCACCTGATACATAATGTATGTCACCTCGAATATTATAATAAGTAGAAACTCAAATCCAAGAAAGAATTATATCACAGAAATATGTTGATGTCATTATACTTTAGCGAATACTTCGAGGGGAGAGCAACGATACGCATGTGGTGAGAATTGGTAGGGCAGGTCGGCGCACATACGGTGTAAACTGGCAGAGGCTGGGGCGACGCACATACGGTGTAAATTAGCGGAGGAAAGACCATAGTTACTTGCATTCCGTGAGTTTCAGCAAGCTGAGCCACGGATGGCGAAGCAGGCGCTGATTTTCCATGGATGGAAAACCTGCGCCGGTTGCGTCAGGAACGATTTGTAAATCGGAATGCGTAGTAACTTGTCTTTCCGGAGCTCTTACACCGTATGTGTGTCGTTCCCCTGCCTCTACCAAGAGTTGACATAACTAGGCAAGTTCGCAGAAAAATATCATACGGATATACACTCGTAAGCGTGTGCATATTGCGCTATCGCAGGCATTACGCATGATGTCGGATAAAGGTCAACATAATATTTGTGACACACTGTCACTTGTCAGCCGATAACCCCTGTGCTATATTCAGTCTACAGCAAGTCACACACTTCTTGATTCGTGATCTTGCTCAATTTTCAAAAGCAATCAGACAGGTTACCCGTACAACTACAATCACATACGTTAAAGATCTCCGGATTTCTATTCATTGTCAGATCTTTCACTTCCCCGCTTTATATTATTTTTTGGAATCACTATAAGAATGGTACACCTTTATTTGGGTGACCTGTCGGATTGTGAAGGGAGGCGTTATATGCTGCTATGCTACCTGGCTGCGGGTGCTGTGATCCTTGCAGCCTGCATCGCGGATCTTCGTACGGGGAAGATCCCGAATGCGTGGACCCTGCCCGCGATGGGGCTGGGGCTCTTGTTACAGTTTATTACGGCCGGGTTTACGGGCCTGGTTGACGGGATATGCGGTGTGGTCTTGCCGATCGCGATCCTCTTTGTTCTCTTTGTGAAAGGGGTGCTTGGAGCAGGAGATGTAAAACTGTTTTCGGCTGTTGGAAGTATGATCGGACACGGGATCATCTATGTGATGGTCGATACATTTGTGGTTACGGCAGTTTACGGAAGCGTGCTTCTTCTGGCACATGCGTGTGCGGGGGGAAGGATGAAGAACAGGGTACATATGAGTTTGCCCATAGCGTTTGGGTACGGGCTATACGTGCTGGGCAGACTGCTTATTTGATGGGATGGTGAGAAAGAGAAACCGGTATGGGATACAGAGTCGGAATCTATGATCGTGATACGGAATACACGCGGAATCTGATGGACTACGTGAATCGTCATCATGAGCTCGGGATCACGCTCTTTGTCTACACCTGCGAGGAGCAGTTGTGGCGGGATGCGGCCAGGGAAGGACTTGCGCTTGCGGTGATCCCGGAGAAGAAAGAAGCGTCAGGTGAAACGCTCCCCGTACTTTATCTGACGGCGGATAAAACACTTGGGAGCGGAGGGGATTTCGTATACAAGTACCAAAGCGCAAAACAGCTTGCGCAAAGGATCCGGGGCAAGATCACGGATGGCGGTGATCGGCCGGTGAGTGCATCACGAATCTATGGGGTATATTCTCCGCTTGGAAGAAGCGGGAAAACAACGCTTGCAAGGGGGCTTTGCGCCGCCGGGAGAAACAGCCTTTATGTTTCGCTGGAGGATTATCATCCTGCGGCGGAAGGAGAGAATGACGGAGCGGAAGGAGACAGGATGCTGTATCTGATCGCCGGCGGGAACAGAGAGTTTGCGAAACTGATACCGCACCGCGGCATGTCGTATGATGCGATTCTCGAAAACTGCAGATTTGCGGAGCTTCGAAATCTGGGAGAGGAAGAGCTGCGCTTTATGTGCAGGACGCTTGCGGAAGAAGGCAGGTATCAGAGGATCGTGCTGGATATCGGAACCGGGGCGATGGCAGGCCTTTCCGTGCTCTCGGTGTGTGACAGGATCTATGTTCCGATCCTGCAGGACGAGGTGTCCTGCGGCAAGTTGGATGTCTTTAAGAAGCAGATCGCATACGGCAATTTGCGAGGGCTTCTTCCAAAGATCCGATACATGACGGTGCCTGTGATGCGTCCGGACGATGAGGATTTTTTGACATGGATACGCGAGGGGGATCTGTAGATGAATGCGAAGGAGGCAGTGAAAGAAAGGATTCGCCGGGATGTGATCGAAGGACTTGATATGAGCCGCGAGCAGAGTGACGAAGAAATCGGGCGCATGATCGACGGAAGGATCCTGGCGGCAGAGGGGGATGGCGGACTTACGCTTGTCGATAAGCTTTCACTGAGGCGCGAACTGTTTAATACGCTTCGCAGGATGGATGTCCTGACCGTGCTGCTCGAGGACCCGGAGGTCACCGAGATCATGGTGAACGGAACCGATGCGATCTTTTGCGAAAAGCACGGACATATCCGTAAGACGGAGCTTAGGTTTGAAAGCGAATCCAGACTGCTTACGGTGATCCAGCAGATTGTGGCAGGCTGTAACAGGAGGGTGTCACATGCGGATCCGATCGTGGACGCAAGGCTGCCGGACGGTTCCCGTGTGAATGTCGTCTTGGATCCGGTGAGTATTGACGGGACAGCACTTACCATTCGAAAGTTTGCCGCGGAGGGGATGCATATGGAAACACTTGCGGATTTCGGTGCATTTGACCGGGAACTGATCCCGATGTTTTCGGCGCTTGTCCGCGGGGGATACAACATTTTGATCACGGGGGGAACGGGCGCGGGTAAGACAACGCTGCTCGGCGCGCTGGCGAATCTGATCCCGAAGGACGAGCGGATCATCACCATTGAGGATTCGGCGGAACTTAGGATCGATGGAATCGAGAATCTTGTCCGGCTGGAGACGCGGGATGCTGCGGATGATGAGGGAAAGAGTATCACCGTCCGGGATCTGATCAAGGCGAGTCTCAGGATGCGTCCGGACAGGATCATCGTGGGAGAGGTGAGAGATGCCGCGGCGGCGGACATGCTTCAGGCCTTAAACACGGGACACGACGGGAGTCTTTCGACTCTGCATGCGAATTCCGCAAGGGATGCCATGGACAGGCTTTCCACGATGGTGCTTACGGCGATGGATATTCCGATCGTGGCGGTGAGAAAGCAGATCGCATCGGCGGTGGATCTGGTGATCCATGTGGGCAGGTGCAGGGATCGATCAAGGAAAATATTGGAGATATGTGAGGTGGAAGGAATGAACGACGGAGAGATCGCACTGCGGACGCTGTTTGAGTTTAAGGCAAGCGACGATACCGGAGGCAGGGTGCACGGAAAACTGAGAAGGATGCGGGATCTGCTGCATATAGAGAAACTCGAGCAGGCCGGCCTTTTACACGAATACAGGGAGGGCGTCATTGGAAGTTCTGAAGTTTGACCGAAGACGTTTTTACCTGAAGGAAATTTTCAAACTATTCACTTTTTCATTTGTAACAGCCTGGATATGCTATAGGTCCCGGCTTGGAATCATTGTTACGCTCCCTGCGGGGGGAATCCTGTTTTTCACAGATTATCAAAAAGAATGCGAGCGGACGAAGGAGCGAATGCTTTCGTCGTTTAAAGATGCCATGCTGTTGCTGGCCGGAGCCATGCGCGCCGGTTATTCGCTTGAGCAGGGGTTGATCCGTGTGTCCGAAGATTATGCGCGTATGCATGGAAGAGATGTTATGGAGGCGGAACTTCGGCGTATGGTACGAGGACTTTCGCTGAAGCGCCCGGTGGAGGAATTGTTCTTCGAACTGGCGCGACGGACGGGGCTCTCGGAGATTGAAAGCCTGTCGGAGAACATCAGTCTTGCAAGAAGGTACGGAGGAAGTATCTCCGCCATGATCACGATGGCTGCGGATGAGTTGTCTGAGAAGGCAAGAACAGCGCTTGAGATACGGACGGTTACGGCGGCAAAGCGTTTCGAGGGACGCTTGATGACGGCCGTTCCGGCGGTTGTGATGCTTTACCTTTGGCTTACCAACGAATCCTATGTGCGCGTGCTTTATGAGGGTATCGCCGGAAGAGCGATCATGACGCTGGTGTTTGCGGTAAATATGGCATGTTTTTTCTGGATGGAACAAATCAGTAAGGAGGGGCAAATGTGATGGTTTATTTCGGTGCATTTGGGTTGATGCTGCTTATGGCACTTGTGAGCAGGATCCACTATAGCAAGTATAAGGATGAAGGCTCGGATCGTTCGATGATCGTTTCTGTGCTTGCGGGTCAGATGAGAAAGACCCGTGCCATCGGAGAAAAGGAGGCGCAACAGCTGGCTACGGACTGGCTTGTAAAACGTGCCTTCGGCTGTTTCCTCGTTCTGGCTCTTTCCTTTTTGCTGGGTGGTATTCTCGCTGTCAGGGAGCGTAACCGGCAGGAGGATATGACACTGGCGCGGGAGGGCTATGACGGACGGGAGATTTCGCAGAAGCTGTTTCTGACTGATGATGATGAAAAGGAGATCCTGGATCTTAAGGTGGAACCCCTGTCGTATACGAAGGAGACTTTTGATATGGCATCGGAGGACATATTTGCAAAGCTTACGGAGAGTATCCGAGCGTCGGAGCAAGATGGGTGTATCTCGGAGGATCTGATGCTTCCGCTCACCGATGAGGGAGGATCGGTGCGGCTTAGCTGGACCACGGATCGCCCGGACATTATGACTTCTTACGGAAAACTTGCGGTGTGTGATCCGGGGGACTATCCGGTGAATCTGACCGTGAAAGCGTGTGCCGGAGATTTTGAGCGTGCGCATACGATCGGGATCACTGTGCGTAAGTCCGGGACTTCGGGGAATTCGGGAATTGCTGCTGCTAAAGAGCAGCTGATCCGCATGGAAGAACAAAACAGAAACATGGAGACGCTGACGATCCCGGAGGAGATCGACGGGGTATCGATCAGCATGAAACAAACACACCGAACATCTGTGAAAATCGTGGTCATCGGCGTGCTTGCGTCGGTGATCCCGATTGTTACGGCGGTGAGCAGACTGCGCGAAGAGGGAGCGAAGCGGGATGAACAACTGCTTGCGTTTTATCCGGAAATCCTTGCAAGGCTGTCGCTGCTTGTGGCTGCGGGCATGACCATACGGGCCGGCCTTTCGCGATTGGCGGAAAGAGAAGATGTGCCGAAGGTGTTGATTAGAGAAATACACTATACGCTGCACCGGATCGATGCGGGTCAGGCGGAGAATCTGTGCTATGAGGCACTCGGGTACAGGCTGGAACTGCCGGAGTATCAGAGGCTCTTTGATCACATCAGTAATCACCTGACGATGGGCAACGATCAACTGCTGAAGCTGATGAAGGACGAGCGTGTAGAGGTGCTTGCGAAACGCAGGGAGTATGTAAGACAGCGAGGAGAGACCGCGTCGACGAAGATGCTCTTTCCGATGATCATACTGCTTGCACTCACGATGTTGGTAATTATCTATCCGGCATTTGCCGGTTTCTGAAAGGAGGGCTTCTATGCAGTACATGAAGAAGCTGTTACTGGAAGAAGATGGCATGGGTGTGGTTGAGGTGATTTTGATCATGGTTGTACTGATTGCCATGGTTGTGATCTTCAAGGAGCAGATTACCGCACTCGTTGAAAATATATGGAACTCGATCAACAAGGGGGCCAAGTCCATATATTAGGCTATCGTAAGGAGGATCATGATGAAGAATCAAGGCAGGGTAACTGTATTTTTGTGTCTGATCATGTCGGGGATGCTGCTTCTGGGTGTGACTGCCCTTCGGGCTGCGAATCTCTTTGCGGCCAAGGGAAAAACAGCGATCGCTGCAAGGTCATCGGTGTCTTCGATGAAGGCCATGTATCAAAGCTATATTTTCGAACATTATCATATCCTCCTCTTTGACAAAACTTTGGGGGGCCGGGGGGAGGCTGCTTTCGAAGAGCGCTTCTCCCAAAACCTCTCTGATAATCTGTCGGATGCATTTACGGTGACAGAGACCGCGATTACGGATTTTGACATGTTGACGGATGGCGACAACGCTGCGCTTAAAACACAGATCCGTGATTACATGAAGTATGCGGCGGCCGAGTACGGCGTGGATCATCTGGCCGGGAAGGTCGGTGATTATGAAGGCAGGATCTCCGAGGAAGCCGAGGATACCATCGAGCGATCAAAGGAGGAAGGAGAACTCCCGTCAGATGACGGAAGGACTGACACAGCAGGGGAGGGTTTCCCGGGAGATGAAGTACAGGGTGAGACCGGAGCGGATCCGGAAGAAGACGGAGATGTGACGGACGGATCGGGTGAGACTGCGGAGGGAAGTCCGAAGAAAGGGAAGGTGAAGGACCCGCGCCGCGTCACGAAGAAGATGAAGGGCAATCTGCTGCTTGCGATCGTGCTTCCGGAGGAAAGTGAGGTGGCAAACGAACCGATCGATATGAGCATTCTTCCAAGTGGAGAGCCGGACTTCTCGGACTTTTTTTCGGGAGAAACAAAGGGGTGCGATTTTGATGACATTGATGAAATGAAGGAGAATCTCACGGACGGAGAGCCCTGGGGGAGCTCCCTGGTCGATGCCGGCGAGGGGCTTGCTTACGCAAGATGCGTCTTTAACAGTTATACATCGCAGGATCGAAATGAGGATACGGTCCTTCAATATGAGCTGGAGTATCTTGCTGTCGGTCGTCCATCGGATTATATGAATCTTTCCGCTGCGGTGAGCAGGATCGTCTGGATGCGTGTGCCGCTCTGCTTTGTTTACCTGCAGACGGATGCGGTAAAGATGGGAGAGATCCGTGCCATTACGCTGCCGCTTTCTCTGATCGTTATGATCCCGGAGCCGGTGCTGACACAGCTTGTCGCGGGCTGTTGGTCGTATGCGGAGGCTGTGGCGGATGTGCGGACACTGGTCCGCGGGAAGAAAGTGGGCCTTACGAAGAATGCCGCAAACTGGGTGACGGACATCAACAACCTCGGTGAGACGGTGATGAGTGATGTGCCGGAGAGCGGTGTGGGGCTTTCCTATGAGGATTACCTTACCATACTGATGTCCTTTCATATGGATGAGACTTATACCAGAATGCTGGATCTGATGCAGTTAAATGCGTGCAGGGAGGACCCGGAGTTTCGCATGACCAATGCGGCTGTCGGATTCTCGGTCAATGTGTCGGTTGACTATGACGGACATACATTTTCCTTTGAGACGGATGGTGAATACTAGACACTTATGCTTTGCTTTGCCACTCCCCCGGTATCCTAAAGACTACCTCTCCGGGTGCGTGACCAAACAAATCAAAAAAAGGGAGCCGCGGGGGTGACAAAGGAAAGCATAAGGGGGTGATGACGTGTGGGGAAATAACAAAGGAAGTGCCGCTTTAGAAGCAACGCTTGCGTTACCGGTCTTTTTGATCTTTATGCTGGCGCTTTATCTGATGCACGAAAGCAGGGAAGCGGAACTGATCGTATATGAAGCGTCCGCCGAGACAGCCGAGTATATGGCGGAGTTTGCTTATATCGACGAGACGGCGGCACTGGCGGTACCTCTCGTGAAGTTTCGTTCCTATCTGGATGATGAGAAACTGGTGGAGCGCTTTGTCGACGGTGGTGCATCGGGCGTATGGTTTTTGGGCAGCTATATCGACGAGGAGGACTATCTTCACCTGTCCGTGTCCTATCGCGTGAAGGTTTCGCTTCCGTTTCTTCCGGAACTGTCAAGTCTGAGACACTATGAGATCCGCCAACGGGTGTACCGCGGGACGACCTATAGCGGTGAAGGAAGCGGGGAGCAAGCCGAAGACGGGCGTTATGTCTATGTAACGGACAACCGTGAGGTGTACCATACGTCGAGGGCCTGTACGCATCTTACACTCCGTGTGGAAGAAACGGGACTGGCGGCGGCGAAAGCGTCCGGTTATACACCTTGTGAGTTTTGCGGAGCACTGGCGGGAGACTGCGTTTATATCACACCGGAAGGGGACCGGTATCACAGCACGTCGAAGTGCAGCGGCCTGAAGCGGACCGTAAAACGCGTGCCGGTGTCAAAGGCGTCGGATCTGTGTGAGTGCAGCCGGTGCGCTGCAACAAGAGGCGGAAACTGAGTTTTTGCGCATCTGATGGTGCGAAAATGATGAGGAGAAAGAAGGATGAAGCAAGGACGAAACAGGGGAAGCACAACGGTGGAAATGTGTTTTGTGATGCCGATCATACTCGGGATTCTGGTGATGCTGATCTATCTGATGTTTGATGCTGTAAACGACAGCATTGTACGCGGGAATTGCTACACGGCCATCTATACGTATCGCGGGGACAAAGGGAAGGATCTCGCGGGTGCGCTTACCGAGGGCATCGGTGGTGCGCTGATCGGAGCGGATGAGGGACTTCTCGTGACCGCGGGCGCAGGGAAGGGCAGCGTGAAAGCCTGCGTGCATTCTGAGGGAGACGATGGCGGCTATGTCTACCGGGTGGATGCCATGGAGTTTGAGACGGAGTATGACAAGACGACTGACAGACTGAGGAGGTGGCAGTTTTATGGAAATGTCCTATGGGAGTGAAGGCATGGAGCATTATCTGACCGTGCCGCTTCAGAAAGGTGCGATGCTCTGTGACAGCGATGATTACAGACTGCATATGTTGACGGAAAATGAAATCCCGGCGCTGATCCGGCCGTCCATCGTGGCCATCGACGGATGCCTTACACTGCGCTATCCCACAGGCGGAAGACATGTTCTGTCCCGGGTTTTGATGCAGATCAAACCGGACGGATCGATCTTTCGGCTGTTGCTTTCCCAGATCGGTGCCTGTGTGAAGGCGCTGGAGGCCTTTATGCTCACGCCGGACGACCTGGTGATTGCTCCTGAGTACATGCTGTACAGCCATGAGAAAAAGGAACTGAAAATGGTGTATGTTCCCGGCTACAGGCAGGGGATCTTCGGACAGCTTCGTGATTTTTTCGAATACATCATGAAACGTTTTGATTACAGGGATGTGGAGGGAATGCGGTACCTCTACAGTTCATATGAACAGCTTTCGGATGATCCGGTTTCTGTTTTCCCTTCCGATGAAACGGAAGAAAATGTATCGGAACCCGTAAGTTACAGGCAGGCATCATATGAGGCCGGGGCGGACTTCGGATCGGGCGAACGGGAGTCACATGAATGCACCGGACAAGCGCTTTCACCGACGCCTGTGTCGATTCCGTCGCGTGGGATAAGGTCGACCGCGACCGCATCGGCAAGCAAAAACAGGCTGTCGATCGTGGACGCACCGTTGTCGGCTTCGGCATCAGCATCGTCGCGAAGGAAAAAGATCCTTCACGGCGTCACGCCGCGGGATATCGCATTCTTTGCCACGGTGGCGGCGATGGGAGTGTGCGTTGTTCTTTTTTTCATATTCGGATGTGATGTCAGGCTGATCGTCTTTTTGATCGCGTTGCTTGCGGCGCTTCTGGTGCAGACGGTATTTGCGGTCGGAAGGGACGAGGACGACCCGGAGGAGGCGACGATGGCGATGGAGGCCTATCGGATGCAAACCGAGTCGAATCCGGTGAAGGACCGGTATGAGGAGATGCTTGCTTCTGCGGAATACAGTGTGCGTGAGAATCCGTCCGACGGCGGGAAGAGGGCCCCGCGGATGGGATATGCGGATCCGGGAAAGATGCGGGATGCGGTCGCGGAACCGGCAAGCCTGCCCACTGCTCCCCGGACTGTTTCCGAAGAGGGAGAGCAGACGACGATGCTTGCATGGAACGAGACGACGGAGGATGCTGACGAGGAGGCGGCCATACCGGTTGCGGGAGAACTTCGCCTGGTACCGCTGCTTTCGGGAACGGCGGATGCGCTCGTCCTCTCCTCGGAGAACCCGAGAGTTGTGGTCGGAAGAAGCAAGAAGGGGACGGATTACCGGCTTGACACATCGCAGGTCAGCAGGATCCACGCGGTTCTTTCCTGGGAGTGCGGACACGGCTATGTCACGGATGAGAATTCCACCAACGGCACCTTTGTAAACGGCAGCCGCCTTGCGAAAAAAAGCACGCTCGAACTTCAGCCGGGCGATACGGTCAGCTTTGCCGGAGAGGAGTTTTTCGCCACATCGCAAGGGTTGTAAAAATCGCATAATTTCGGTATAATGAGTGCGTCGGTCAATCATGACCGACGTACTTTTCATCATCGGAAAGCGTGGCAGTTTTATGAGCACAAAGCATCTGACAATTTTACATGCGAACGATCTTCACGGACAGCTTGCTTTTTCCGTGGAGGATGACTGCGTACTGCGGGGAGGCATCTCCCTTACATCGGGCTACGTGAAGCGTACCCGCGAACAGGAGGACGCGGTCTTTTTCGGTATCTGCGGAGATGTGCTTCAGGAAGATATCCTGGGGTCCGACTTCAAGGGTACGAACACGGTAAGCGTGATCAATTATGTGCAGCCGGATGCGTTGTCGCTCGGCAATCATGAACTTGACTACGGTCTGGCACATTTGCTTACATTCAAAAGCTGTATCAACGCACCGACAATTTGCGCGAACATCATCGTGGAACATCTCGACCAGCCGCTTTTTACACCGAGTATGGTGTATGAAACCGGCGGCATTCGCATGCTTTTGATCGGCGTAATTCCCAAGGCATTCTTGAACAAGATCATGTCCGACGAATTCTGCCGCACCATGCTTGCTTACAAGGATACCTACGATGCGATCCGTGAGGAGACGGCCAAGCACGCCGGCGAGAGGATCGACCTGGTCGTACTGATGAGTCACTACGGCATCGAAGGAGACAGAATTCTGGCAGAGCAGCTGCCGGAGGATGTTCGGTTGGATCTGATCCTGGGCGGTCATTCGCACATCGACATGGACGAGGCCGAGGTGATCGGAAGGGTGATCACGGCACAGTCGTCCTACGGTACGACACATATCGGACGCTTCGATCTCGAGGTGGACACGGAGAAGGGCGGCATCGCTTCCTGGAAGTGGGAGAGAGTGCCTCTGACCGAGGAGACCTCCGAGTTTGATTATGGCGTAGATGACCTGGCGGACAGGATCGTCTTCGCAACCAAAAAAGAAACCAGCAACTCCAAACTCGCTTCCTTCGCGAAGCCTTATACACACAAGAGCAGGCTTTTGGAGACGGAACTCGGCGATATCATCGCAGATGCCTTTTTTGACCTGTATCACCCGGATATGGTGATCCTGCAGTCCGGCAGTTTAAGACGCGAGGAAGTCGGCGAGGAACTGATGGAGAAAGATCTGAAAGAACTCTATCCCTTCGATGACAGATTTGTACTGGTGGAACTTACCGGACGTGAGATCAGAGACGGCTTTGACTATCTCTTCTCGCTGAAGCCGGATGGCTCCGTGATGAACGGCACCTTCCAGTACAGCAGGGGATTTAAACTGGTGGCGGATGCCACGGATTGCTGGAACAAGGGATGTCGTGTGGAAGAACTTAGCCTAAACGGCAAGCCTTTCGAGGACGATAAGACCTACATGATCGGCGTCACTCTAAACTGTGCGAACAGCTTCTTCCGGTATTTTGCCATCACGCCGGACGAGAGCAGACGAAAGATCGCATCGTTTTCCACCTACAGCGATCTGGCCAGATGGTTTTTGAAACAGGATGCACCTGTCGCGGTACAGGAACCGGGCAGATTTATATTCAATAACTTTAACGGATGAAAGGAGAACCACATATGAAACTTTTACTCTACGCAGCGAAGATTTACGATCAGAAATCCTTTGACATGGTAAAGGACAAATTTCCCGAGATTGAGATTGATTATATCGATCATGAGTTAGAACCCCGCACGGCAGGGATTGCGAAGGGCTACGATGCGATCTGTGCATTTGTAAGTGCGGATGTCGGAGCCGAGACGCTCGAGATCCTTGCGGATGCAGGCGTGAAGGCTGTGCTGATGCGTTGCGCAGGTTACAACAATGTGGATGTGGAGAAGGCAAAAGAACTCGGCATCGTTGTAAAGCGTGTTCCCGCTTACTCTCCCGAGTCCGTAGCAGAGCTTGCAATGGCACTTGCCATGGCAGTGAACAGACGTATCTACAAGGCTTACAACAAGGTACGTGAGAATGACTACACCCTGAAGGGACTCCGTGGCGTGATCTTCTACGGCAAGACCGCAGGTATCGTCGGAACCGGTAAGATCGGTGCGGCTATGGCCAGAATCTGCCGCGGTTTCGGCATGAAGGTCATCGCTTACGATGTATATGAGAATCCGGATCTGAAGGAGTTTGTTGAGTACGTGTCTTTGGATGAGCTTCTGTCACGAAGCGATCTGATCTCGCTCCATTGCCCGCTGCTTGACTCCACCTACCATATGATCAATCTTGAGAACATCAAGAAGATGAAGGACGGCGTCATCCTGGTGAACACCTCCCGCGGTGCGCTGGTTGATACCGACGAGCTGATCGAGGGTATCCGTATGAAGAAGTTCCTCGGCGTCGGCCTCGACGTGTACGAGGAGGAGACGGGCAACGTCTACGAGGATCGTTCCGACGAGATCATGCCGCACTCCACAACCGCGCGCCTGATGTCCTTCCCGAATGTGATGATCACATCCCACCAGGGCTTTTACACGATGGAGGCACTTGCGTCTATCGCCGAGACAACCCTTCAGAATATGATGGACGCAGCAAACGGTACGGAGACGGGTAACGACGTAAAGTAAGCTTCGGAGGTACAAAGAAGTGAAGGTAAATGTGTATTACGGCGGAAGAGGTCTGATCGAGGACCCTTCACTGATCGTAATCGACAAGATGATCAAGGTCTTAGAGGAACTTCGCGTGGAAGTCGGACGCTACAATATGTACGAGGATAAGTCCGGCATCGCAACCCTACCCAACACTTTAAAGGAGTGCGACGGCGTGATTCTTGCCACGAGCCTGGAGTGGTTCGGCATCGGCGGCAACATGCAGCAGTTTCTGGATATGTGCTGGCTGTACGGAGACAAGGAGAAGATCTCCGAACTCTACATGATGCCCGTGGTTGTGGCTACGGCTTACGGCGAGCAGGAGGCGGAGCTTTCCCTAAAGCGCGCGTGGGATGTGCTCGGAGGCATCTCTGTTTCCGGTATCGCAACCTACGTGGACTCCGCGGAGGTGCTCGAGAACAACAAAGCATACCTTGATTTTATAGAGAAGAAGGCGGAGGATCTCTACCGCTTTATCAACAAGAAGGCTGTGAGATTGCCGAATTCCAACACGGCGGTGAAGAACAACCTGATCAAGAAATCGGCCATCAATCTGACGCCGCAGGAGAGTGAACAGCTCTCAAAGTTTGTGGCGGATGACGGCTATGTAAAGAAGCAGAAAGAAGACATCGAAGAGCTTGCCGCCATGTTCAAGCAGATGCTCGGAGATGATGAAGAAAAGCCCGAGAAGGTTTATGAAGACGACCTGATCGAAGGTTTCTATACGCACTACGAGCCTGAGGCGGGATTTGCCGCAACCTATGTGATGGTGATCTCCGACAAGAAGAAGAACCTCATCCTGACGGTAGGCGAGGACGTCAAGTGTGCGTACGGAGAGGATCAGGATGCGGACGTGAAGCTCAAAGTGGACAGCAACCTTTTGGCCGACATACAGGCGGGCAAGATGACCTTCCAGAAGGGATTCATGTCCGGAGAGATTACGGCGAAGGGCAATTTCAAGACGCTTCGCATGCTTGACCAGATCTTCCGATTCAAGAAGTAAAGCGAGGATGTACCATGTCATACATGGCATTATACAGAAAATGGCGCCCCGACAGCTTCGAGGAAGTGAAGGGGCAGGAGCATATCGTTACAACCCTGAAGAATCAGGTGATGCACCAGAGAGTGGGACACGCATATCTGTTCTGCGGTACCAGAGGTACCGGTAAGACGACGATCGCCAAACTGATGGCCAAAACCATCAACTGTGAGCATCCGGTGGACGGAAGTCCCTGCAACGAGTGCGAGAGCTGTAAGGCGATCGCACGCGGCAGTGCGATGAATGTCATCGAGATCGATGCTGCGTCCAACAATGGTGTCGACAACATTAGACAAATCAACAGCGCAGTACAGTATTCACCGTCGACGGGCAAGTACCTTGTCTATATCATCGACGAGGTACATATGCTTTCTATGGGCGCATTCAATGCCCTTTTAAAGACCCTGGAGGAACCGCCGGAGTACGTGGTATTTATCCTGGCGACGACGGAGGCGCACAAGGTGCCCGTGACCATCATGTCAAGGTGCCAGCGCTACGATTTCCGAAGGATCTCCATCGAGACCATCACGGATCGTCTGGCAGAACTTCTTTCGAGAGAGGGAATTCCCGCGACAAGAGAGGCGCTTACCTATGTGGCGCGTGCGGCGGACGGATCCATGCGAGATGCGTTAAGTATCCTGGATGAGTGTGTTGCATTTCATCTCGGCGAAGAGCTCACCTACGAGATGGTGCTCGATACCATCGGCGCGGTGGATACGGATATCTATATCAGTCTGTTTTTCGCGATCCTGGCAAGGGATGTAGGGAAGGCGATCGGCATTGTGGATGACTGTATCTGGCAGGGTAAGGACCTGACGCAGATGATGACGGAGATGATCGGTTTCCTTCGAAATGTCCTCATGCTGAAGCTGACGCCGGATTTTGCGCTCGAGATGTCGAAGGAACAGACGGACAGACTTCGTGAGATCGGCACACAGGCCGACGAAGGCAAATTGATCGAATACATCCGGATCCTGGAGGAGGCGGCGGGCAAGATGTCCTACGCATCCGCAAAACGCGTCATCTTTGAAGTGGCAATCATTAAACTCTGCAGCCCGCAGATGCGTGAGGATTACAGTTCCTTAGTGGAGCGGATCGAACTTCTCGAAAAAAAGATCGAGGAGATCGGCACGGCACCGCCGAAGGTGGTCTATCGAAACGCACCCGCCGGTGAAGCGGCGGAGGAACGCTCCGAAGAGGATATGAGCCGCGAGATGATCCAAAGGATTCGCGACAAGTATCCCGAAGCCGACGCGGAAGAGATCTTAGCATACACGAAAGAATGGAAGAGTATCGCGGGAGACCTTACACCCACGGCGCGAAACTGGCTGGATAAGGGCAGAGTTTCACCGGGCGAGAATGCAGCCGAGATCCTTCTCGTGTTTGAAAAGACACCGGAGACAGAAATGGCGATCGAGTACTTCGAGCGGACATCGGACGGAGAGAAAAGCCCGGCCATCGCGGACATCGAAGCCGCGATCGCAAAGCGGTATCAAAAGACGGTACATGTCGGTGTGCGCGTCATATCAGCACAGGAAAAACGATCGGAAGCGGGAAGCTATATCGATCTTTCCAAGATCAATTTTGATCATATAGAAATCAGAGACTAAAACGGAGGTACAACAAAGTGGCAAAGAGAGGCGGTTTTCCGGGAGGCATGATGCCCGGTAACATGAACAATCTGATGAAGCAGGCACAGAAGATGCAGAAGCAGATGGAGGAGACGACCAAGGCGCTTGAGGAGAAGGAGTACGAAGCAACCGCAGGCGGTGGCGTTGTCAAGGTGAAGATCAACGGCAAGAAGGAGATCACCGAGGTTCATCTCGAGGAAGAGGTTGTGGACAAGGATGATATCGAGATGCTGGAGGATCTCATCATGGCAGCAGTCAACGAGGCCATCCGTATGCAGGTGGAAGACGAGCAGAGTCAGATGGGCAAGATCACCGGAGGTATGGGCGGTCTTGGCGGAGGTTTCCCGTTCTAATGGAGATATACGGAGATCAGGTAGGCAGGTTGATCGAAGAACTGTCCGGACTGCCGGGTGTCGGCGGAAAGACAGCGCAGCGACTGGCCTTTCATATCATCAATATGCCGGAGGAACGCGCGGAGAGTCTGGCTTCGGCAATCGTGGATGCCAGAAAGAACATCCGCTATTGCAAGAGCTGTTACACGATCACGGATCGTGAACTGTGTCCGATCTGCGCATCCGCAAAGCGCGACCGCAAGACCATTATGGTGGTGGAAACGCCGCGGGATCTGGCAGCATACGAGCGTACCGGACGATTCACGGGGGTGTACCATGTACTGCATGGCGTGATCAATCCGGCACTCGGGATCGGTGTCGGAGATATCCGGCTGAAGGAGCTGATCGAGCGCCTTTCCAGAGAGGATGTGGAAGAACTGATCATAGCAACGAATTCCAGCGTGGAGGGAGAAGCTACGGCGATGTACATATCCAAACTTGTGAAGCCTTCGGGCATCAAGACCAGCAGGATCGCAAGCGGGGTGCCTGTGGGCGGCGATCTTGAGTGCATTGACGAGGTTACGCTTCTTCGCGCTTTAGAGGGCAGGGTAGAACTTTAAATCAATATGGCAGGAGGTATGGTTATGAAAAGAATCGGAATGTTGACAAGCGGCGGTGACTGTCAGGCCTTAAATGCGACCATGCGCGGCGTGGTAAAAGGTCTGTGCACATGCTTCAAGGACATCGAGATCTACGGATTCCTGGAGGGATACAAGGGACTCATCTACGGCAATTACAAGAAGCTTTCCGCAGAGGATTTCTCCGGCATTATCACCAGAGGCGGTACGATCCTCGGAAGTTCGAGAACGCCGTTTAAGGAGCTGGACAATCCTACGCCGGACGGACTTGACAAGGTGAAGTCCATGAAGGAGACGTACAAGAAACTGAAACTGGACTGCCTGGTTGTACTCGGCGGTAACGGCTCCCAGAAGACAGCCAATCGCTTGTCCGAGGAAGGATTAAATGTCGTAGGCTGCCCGAAGACCATCGACAATGATATCTGGGGCACGGATATGACCTTCGGTTTCCAGAGCGCCGTGGATATCGCAACGGAGTGCATCGACTGCATTCACACGACGGCGGCATCCCACAATCGTATCTTCATCGTAGAGGTTATGGGACATAAGGTGGGCTGGATCACACTTCACGCAGGCATCGCTTCCGGCGCGGACGTCATCCTGATCCCCGAGATTCCCTATGACATCAAGAAGGTTTGGAAGGCACTCGAGCATCGTTCCAAGCAGGGCAAAGGCTTCTCCATCCTTGCGGTAGCGGAGGGTGCGATCTCCAAGGAAGTCGCGAAGCTTCCCAAGAAGGAGCGTAAGGCAGCCATTGCTGAAGCAGCTGCAAAATATCCTTCCGTAGCCTACGAGCTTGTAGATAAATTAAAGAAATTCACCGACGCGGACATTCGTGTTACGGTTCCGGGACATACCCAGCGAGGCGGAAGCCCCGTGCCTTATGACCGCGTGATCTCCAGTCTGTTCGGCGCGAAGGCGGCTGAACTGATCAAGGATGAGAATTACGGTCAGCTGGTAGTTATGAAGAACAATGAGGTGACATCCATCCCTCTTGCAGAGTCAGCCGGCAAGCTGAAATACGTATCACCGGATGACAGCATTGTAAAAAACGCCAAGATGCTTGGCATATCATTTGGAGACGAATAGCAGGATATGCGATTTTTACGATCGAGACTTTTGAAGGTGGTGGTGTTCATCGCGGTAGCGGTGGGCACTGCCCTTTTCGTGAATCACTTAAATAATGCAGGTTATGAAAAGGCAACCCAGGAGATGAATGAGGCAACGCTTCCCCTGGTTTTTTGCAGTGTGGACGGAACTGTGGTTAACCGTCTGGTGGGCTACACCCAGACCATGAACACCGGCTTGATGCGTGAGTCGGTGGTGCCCATCAACAAGGATTACGGTGTGGATCTTTTGCTTTCGGATGAGAGCGACTACGCGGATTCCTGTTCCTACGAGCTTCGAAATATCGCGGGAGATTCGCTGATCGAGCGCGGAGATCTGGATATGGTCGAGCAAAAGGACCTTTACGATGTCTACCAGGTCCGCTTCCGTATGGACATTGAAGCCAATACGGAGTACGTGCTTGTCTTCATCCTTCACCACGGAAAGCAGGATGTGCGCTACTACACCAGAGTCGTGAAACTTGAGGAAGCCTATGTTCCCGATATGACATCTTATGCGGTGGAATTCCACAATGCCTGCTTTGAGAAGAAGGTGGATCCCGAAAAGGGAAACCTTGCGTACAACACGCTTGAAGCGCCCATCGGCGGAACGTCGGATACACTTGCACATGTGGATCTGCATTCCAATTATGATACCGTAAGCTTCGGCGGGCTGGCACTTTCACCCGTAACGCCCATCGTTCCCACGGTGCAGGAGCTTGAGTCGGACTACGCGGTGATCAAGATCGCATACATTGTCGAATACTTAAAAGACGGCATCAGCCATTTCTACCGTGTGGAGGAATTCTATACGGAGAATTTCAATAAGAGCAGCCGAACGGTGGAACTGCTTGCATTTGACCGATACATCGACAGTTTCTTTGACGAAAACTACATGAGCGCAGAGCGCAATGCGGCCTGCCTTGGCATCTGCAAGGATCCCGCTATCGAGCGTGTCAGCGCCGGCAACGACAGAAAGCTTGCCTTCGCGAAGGAGGGTGAACTCTGGTACTACGACTATGCCGAGGACAGCCTTTCCATGGTATTTTCCTTCGCAAGGGGAAGCTTCAAGGATGTTCGGACCGTGAATCCGAATGTCGGCATCAACATCGTAGACATGGACGATGACGGCAACATTTACTTCGTCTGCTACGGCTATCAGTGCCGCGGTATCCACGAGGGCAAGAACGGGCTGGTGCTTTATTACTACAAGCCTGCGGACAGTTCTCTGACCGAGGTCTTCTTTGTCGAGACGGATGAGCCCTACGAGGTTATGAAGCAGGAGGTGGGACGCTTCACCTTCTACGACGGAGAAAAGGATTTCTTCTGTCTCTTGGACGGCACGATCTATGCGGTGGATCTGAAGAAACTGGAACTTGAGACACAGATGACGGGTATCCCTTCGGAGCGGTATCTGGTTTCGAGAAACAGGAAGATCATCGCTTATCCGAATGCCGAGAAGGAAGAGGATACGACGGAACTGACCATCAGAAATTTTGAGACGGGCGATACATTTACCAGAACCGGAAGCGGAAACGACAGACTGATGGAACTGGGCTTTGTGAACAACGATTTAATCTACGGGGTGGCGGATGCAGCTGATATCGTTATCGCTTCGGACGGCGAGGCCATCCTGCCGCTGCACGATATCTACATTGTCGGACCGGACGGATCGGAACTCAAGCATTACAGCAAGCCGGGCGTTTATGTGATGGACAGCCGGCTTGAGATCGACACCATCTATCTCGAACGCGCGGTGAAGAAGAATCAGTTCTTCTCGGAGACGGAACCGGACTACATCTCCTACAAGGCGGCAGACGAGCGTACAAACGCCACGATCAAGGAAAGCTCGGACCCTTACGCCTATGCGCAGCTAGACATCGTCTTTCCTTCGGATATGTACGTGGGACAGACGGGACAGTACAAGATGACCAGAGAACAGGCGAAGATCGACAGCAAAGAATTCTCCGTTGCATCTTCCGTTCGTCAGGGAGGAAACTACCTGTATAACCAGTTCGGATATGTGGGTGCTTACGGAAGCGCAGGTCAGGCGATCAAGGCTGTCGGCGCGTCCGGTACGGGATTCGTGATCAACGGTACCGGTAAGACCATCTACCGCGGAACGGTAGCGAAGGACTACAACACCGTGGCGGACAATATCCGCGAGACACCCTGTGCGGACAGAGACAAGACACTGCTTGCCTGCGCGTACATGTGCCTTACCTATGAGCATTATGATGTAACGCTTGAGGAAGTGCTTGCCTGCGGCAGCTATGAAGAAGCCTGGGAGAAGTTCTCCTATGGCGCTGGCATCAATATATCCGGTATCGATCTTGATACTGCTTTGTATTTTCTGGATCGGGATGTGCCGTTTGCGGCGAAGATCGGAGATGGAAGATACGTGCTTGTGATCTCATACAACTCCACCCACATAAGGTACTACGACCCTATGTCGGGTGAAGAAGTCAAGGTCACACGTGAAGAATTTGAGGATGCGTTATCGGTGCACAGTAACACGATGTACACTTATACGTCCCAGTAGCCCTCCAAGGTTGCAAAGTAATCCTCGGGGGTTTCGGCACGGCGGATCTGCTTTACGGATCCGTCCTCGCAGAGCAGAAGCTCGGCGGACTTAAGCTTGCCGTTGTAATTATAACCCATCGCAAAGCCGTGCGCTCCGGTGTCGTGGATGACTAAGTAGTCGCCCATATCGATCTTCGGAAGCTGACGGTTTATCGCAAATTTATCATTGTTTTCACACAGAGAGCCTGTGACATCGTAAGTATGGTCGCACGGCTCTCCTTCTTTTCCGAGGACCGTGATGTGGTGGTAAGCGCCGTACATGGCGGGACGCATCAGGTTCACCGCACAGGCATCTACACCGATGTACTCTCTGTAAATGTGCTTCTCGTTGATCGCCTTGGTCACAAGGTGGCCGTAAGGCGCGAGCATAAAGCGGCCGAGCTCCGTGAAGATGGAGATGTCGCCGAGGCCTGCGGGAACAAGGATCTCGTTGAACTTCTCCTTCACACCTGCACCGATCGCAAGGATGTCATTGCCTTCCTTGTCGGGGGTGTAGGAGATGCCTACGCCGCCGGAGAGGTTGATGTAGGATAGTGAGATGCCTGTTTTTTCCTTGATCTCAACAGCGACCGAGAAGAGGATTCCTGCCAGCGTCGGATAGTACTCGTTGGTTACGGTGTTGCTTGCAAGAAATGCGTGAAGACCGAATTTCTTGGCACCGAGTGTGGAGAGTCTCTTGTAAGCGTCGAAGAGCTGCTCCTTGGTCATGCCGTACTTGGCCTCACCGGGATTGTCCATGATATCCGTGGAGATGGAAAATGTACCGCCGGGGTTATAACGGCAGAAAATGGTCTCGGGTACGCCGCAGGTCTTCTCCAGTACATCGATATGTGTGTAATCGTCAAGGTTAATGTTGGCACCGAGCTTCTTTGCAAATGCGAATTCCTCGGGCGGTGTGTCGTTTGAGGAGAACATGATGTTGGAACCGGTGATGCCGCATCGCTCGGACATCATAAGCTCTGTCATGGAAGAGCAGTCCGTGCCGCAACCTTCCTCGGCGAGGATCTTTAAGATCGTCGGGTTCGGGGTGGCTTTTACTGCGAAGTATTCCTTAAAGCCGGGGTTCCAGGAAAATGCTTCCCGCATCTTGCGCGCATTCTCGCGGATGCCTTTTTCATCATAAATATGAAAGGGCGTGGGGTGGGTTTTTACGATCTCTTCCACCTGCGCCTTGGTTACAAAAGGTGTTTTCATAGTGTATCCTCCTTCATGATGTGCAGCAACGGATGCATCGGAATGCCCGTCTGTCACATGATTACATACAATATTGGAAAGTTGCGGTTTTGTCAATAGTCTTGCAAAAATGCGGGGGATGATGTAGAATACGCACTATGGCAAGAGAAGACGGATTTGATTTTGAAAATAATATGTTTGTGCGCCTCCTGGCGAGACTTGGCGATGCCATGCTGCTTGGAATGTGCTTTATTCTTTTTTCGATACCGATCATTACGATCGGCGCATCACTGACGGCGCTTTACTATACCGCGATCAAGGGCATTACCCTGGACGGCGGTTATGTGTGGAAGTATTTCACGAGCAGTTTTAAGAGAAACTTCAAGCAGGCGACGGCCATCTGGCTGATCTTTGCGGTGGTGCTCTTTGTACTCGGTGTGGATTGCTGGTTCTGGCTCACACAGTGGACGCAGAACCATATCGGATACGCGAAGATATTCCTGCTCATTTCGGTGATCATGTTCTCTGTCGCCTTCATTATGTTTATGTATGTCTTCGGACTGGTTGCGAAATTTGAGAACACGGTGAAGGGACATATCAAGAATGCGGCGCTGATGGCTGTGAAGAACTTCCCGTTCACGATGCTTTTGCTGCTTGTGCATGTCTTTGTGATCTGGGCGTTTTACTATACGCCGGTGCTTGCTGTGATCGTCTATGTGATCGTGGGCGCGGGACTTCTCGGTTATCTGAACGGATACCTGCTCTACCGGACATTCCAGCCCTATCTTCCGGATGATACGGTGCGCGACGATCCCTATCATGTACCGGATGCTGAAGAGGATTCGGAGGAGTCCGAATCATAAAAATGACATAAAATGTACGATTTATTACATAAAAGATAATCCCCGACAAAACCGTGCTATGATATGGCTTTGTCGGGGATCGTTATTTATTGGGGCTTTGATGAAAAGAAATCCCGGACATATGATGATATCCGGGACTCGTATGTATGTAGTTCATGCACGGGGCGGGATTCTTTGGTCTAACATTTCTCGGGTTCCGGGTATTCCTCGCCCTTGGTATCTACCGTGATGCTGGCAATGGTCTGGTCTTCGATGGGTCTGTCGCCGTAGCCGGTTGCGGTTGTGGCGATCTTGTCCACAACATCCATACCCTCGATGATCTTGCCGAAGGCAGCGTAAGAACCGTCTAAGTGCGGTGACTTCTTGTGCATGATGAAGAACTGAGATCCTGCGGAGTCGGGCATCATGGAGCGTGCCATGGAGATGACACCGGGATCATGCGCAAGGTCGTTCGCAAAGCCGTTGTCCGAAAACTCACCCTTGATGGAGTAGCCGGGGCCGCCCATGCCGGATCCTTCGGGACATCCGCCCTGGATCATAAAGCCTTCGATGACTCTGTGGAAGATCAGTCCGTCGTAAAACTTTTTGTTCACGAGGGAGATAAAGTTTCTGACTGTGTTCGGTGCGATTTCGGGATAAAGCTCAAGCTTCATCGCATCGCCGTTTTTCATGGTAATGGTAATAATCGGGTTTTCCAAATTTCTGCATCCTTCCTTGAATTTTTCTATAAAAGATGATAATATATTAGCACGTATGTAAAATGACTTCAAGTATGTGATTTTACGCGATATTATGTAAACTATACGAGGACGAAAGACGTGGCTAGATTTGTTAAAACTGTTATACTTCTGATTGCTTTGGTGGCGCTTGGACTGACTGTTTATGATTACGGTAAGGGATTCTATGATGAATTCATGGATGAGTACAAGGGCAATTACAGTTATCAGGGAGAGAATGTGGTAGTAGAGATTCCCGAGGGTGCATCCGCGAAGGAGATCGCAGGTATTCTGAAGGACAAGGGTCTGATCAAGTATAAGCTTGCTTTCACCAGAAGACTGTCCGATTCCGAGTACAAGGGACGCCTTCAGCCCGGAACCTACACACTGAACACAGGTATGAGCACACTCCAGATGATGGCCGTCATGAGTCCGGAAGTAGAACCGAGCGCCGAACCGATCGACCAGCTGGTGATTCCGGAGGGATTTACGATCGAGCTGATTGCGGCACGATGTGAGAATCAGGGGATCTGTACGGCGGAAGAATTCTTAAATGCCGTCAATTCCGTGACCCCTTCCAAATTCCCCTATTTGAATGACGTACCCGAGGGTGCGGCAGTTACCTACCGCCTCCAGGGTTATATCTTCCCTGCAACCTATGACATTTACGAGGACACCACCGCGGAGTCACTGGTTGCCTGGATGCTTGAGACTTTCGATGCGTACTGGGACGAAGACCGTCAGGCGAAGGCCGAGGCACTCGGTATGAACTCCTTTGAGGTCGTGACGAGAGCTTCGATCGTGGAGCGTGAGGCACGCGTGTCCGAAGAGCGCCCCGTGATCGCCGGCGTTATCCAGAACCGTATCGATGACGGTATGATGTTGCAGATGTGCCCCACCGTGCTTTATCCGTTGACCGGCGGTATGTACGACAAGCCGCAGGTGCTGTACACGGATCTTGAGATTGATTCTCCTTACAACACCTACAAGTACGAGGGACTTCCGGTAGGCCCGATCTGCAGCCCCGGACTTGCCAGCATTGACGCTGTGCTCGCTCCGGCGGATACCAACTACCTGTACTATCACGTCATAGATGAAGAGACAGGCAAGCACATTTTTACCGAGACATACGAAGAACACGTGAATACACAGATTATCGGCGGCCCCGAGGGGATTCCCGAGGATGCGGTAGATGAGGACGGAGACGGCATCATCGACTACCACCCCGGTGACGCATCATCAGATGACGAGACCGACGAAGAGTAACTACAGGAGGGAAGGCATGAGAACATTTCATTTCAAGGCAAGAAATATCGGAGATGAGAAGTATCTGACCTATACAATGGGCGAGGAGACGGAACTCGACGAGGACGTCCTCGATTACTGCGAGGAGAACCTCCCCGAGGAACTGCTTCCGATCATCTACGAAGAAGATGACGATTACGATTATCTGACATACGACATCACAGAGTGCGTTTCACTCGAGGAGTTCACAAAACAGGAGGTATCCTGCGAGCAGGTACTCAACATTTTACGAAATACAGCGGGAAGTCTGATCTCATTAAAGGAGCAGACCATCCCTCTTTCCTACGTTCTTTTGAACAAGCAGTTTATCTATATCGACACCGAGACACACGACCTTCGCTTTATCTGCCTTCCGATTGAGAGCAAGGGTTCTCTCGCAGCCGAGTTCAAGAATTTCGTAAGACAGCTGCTTGCACATATGCGTTACAACGTGGAAGAAGAGCTTTCCTACGTAGGCAAGCTGCTTACCTATATCAATGGCGACAATTTCAACCTCCGCGGCCTGATCGGTCTTTCCGAGGCGCTGATGGAGGAAGAAGGCATGAGCTTTGAGAAGGCCGGATCCATCGAAACCGATGAAGGTATCGTGGAGGAGTCCGAACATGAGGACAATCTGGCCGACTTTATGAAAGCCGCGGATAAAGCGGACGAACCACTCCCCGAGATCGGTGACGATGAAGAGGAGGAAGAGGAGGAAGAAGAAGTAGCATCCGCAGAGGATGATGATCTTGACAGCATTCTTCCCGCGCAGTTCGCGCAGGCTGCCGCAGCGAAGGAGATCCCGGAAGAAGAGGAAGAGGCTCCTGCCGATTTCTCGGCGGATGTAGCCGTAACCGAAGAGATCCCCGTAGTGAAGGCGCCGAAGATCTTAAAGCCCGAAGATACGGCGACGACGGAGGTTCCGACAATCGAGGAAGTTTCCGAAGAAGACAAGCAGAAGAACGAAGAAGAAAAGAAGGCCGTGAAGGCGGCGGAGGTTGCAACGCAGGCGAAGCTTGCGGCGGAAGCCGAAGCACAGAAGGCCAAAGATATCGATATCATCAAGCAGAAGATGCGCGAGCTCGCAGGCAACGCTCCGGCAGCTGCAGCACCCGCACCCGCTCCGAAGAAAGAGGAGAAGCCTGCGCCTATCCGCACCGAAGAAGAGCTGGATGATTTCCTGGTAAGCAGACCGCCCAGCATCAAGCGCAAGCCCGTAAAGGTCAATCGCGCGGCGATGATCCAGAGCATGGCGGCTGAGGTAGAAGCCGAAGAGGCGGCAGCAGCAGCGGAAGCAGCAGAAGCAGCAGCTGCAGCACAGGCGGCAATCGAGGCAGCCTCCGAGGCGATCAAGGAGGAGAAGGCTGCAGAGGCGGCGCCGGTAGAAGAAACAGTCGAGACCGAGGCAGAGACCAAGGAGAAGAAGACCAGAGCCGAGAAGAGAGCCGAAAAGAAGGCGAAGGCTGAGGCAGAAGCCGAGGAGACAGAGGAAGAGGAGCAGCAGGAACCCGCGGAGGAGTCCAACCCCATCCTGAGTGCGGTATCCAAGACGCTTGCAGCCAAGGCATCCCTGCCGAAGGCACTTCCTTACCTGATCAGAGTCAGCACCAAAGAGCGCATCATGCTCTCCAAGACGACATTCAGGATCGGCAAGGCTTCAAGAGGCGTAGACTATACCGTGACCGGCAACGGCGCGATCAGCAGACAGCACGCTGTGATCATTCAGAGAGACGGACAGTGCTATCTGAAGGACAACAAGAGCACCAACCACACCTTCCTCAACGACCAGATGCTTGAGGACGGAGCGGAGGAGCTTCTTAAGAATGACATGATGATCCGCCTTGGCGACGAAGAATTCCGCTTCAAGGCGAACTAATCTAAAAGAATAAGGGAGGAAGACGTATGAGGAAGTTTGATTTTAACGTTTTTGACATGGGAGGCAGAAACCGCATCACATTTAAGCTCGGAGCTGCTGACGTGTACGACGATAAGGCCAAGGAGAAAGCCGACGGCGTTCCCGGAATCGCACAGTTCGATTACACGGACGTTGACGGAATCCGCACGTTAACCTACCTTACACTTGCGACTGTTTCAGTAGAACAGTTCAAAAAGCAGACACTGAACAAGAGACAGGTACTCGCCATGCTTTCGGGCATGGCAGCTGCTTTTGCCGTTGGCGCAAAGGGCGTACCTGTAAGCTATATCTTAAAGGATACCAACTATATCTATATCGACCCGGAATCACTCCGCGTCGAATTCTTACTCTTGCCCCTGAAGCAGGATCCGATTTCCCTTGCGGAGATCTCTGCATTTTTCAGGGACACGATTTCCGGCCTTCGGTATGCGGATGCGGATACAGACAACTACGTAGCGCGCATGCTGACGATCATCAATTCCGATGATTTTTCCGTAGACAAATTAAAGACATATGCAGACGGCGAACTTGAGAAGATGGGCTTCTTTGTGGGCCAGGGTCAGGGACTCGAGAACATGAATGCGGGACAGCCACCCCAGGCTGCCGCAGGCGTTCGCGTAAGCAAGATCGGCGTTATGAACAATATGAGACAGATGGCACCGCAGGGTATGCCGATGGGTCAGCCTCAGCCGGGCATGACACCGATGAGCCAGCCGGGCATGATGCCGCAGGGTCAGCCTGCGTCGATGGGTCAGCCTCAGCAGGGTATGGCACCGCAGGGTCAGCCGCAGATGCCGCCTCAGGGCATGGCACCGCAGATGGGAAGACCTGCGCCGATGGGTCAGCCTCAGCAGGGTATGACACCGATGGGGCAACCGCAGATGCCGCCTCAGGGCATGGCACCGCAGATGGGAAGACCTGCACCGATGGGCCAGCCTCAGCAGGGTATGACACCGATGGGTCAGCCGCAGATGCCGCCTCAGGGCATGGCACCGCAGATGGGAAGACCTGCACCGATGGGCCGGCCTCAGCAGGGTGTGGCACCGATGGGACAGCCGGGCATGATTCCGATGGGTCAGCCTCAACAGGGTATGACACCGCAGGGTCAGCCGCAGATGCCGCCTCAGGGCATGGCACCGCAGATGGGAAGACCTGCACCGATGGGTCAGCCTCAGCAGGGTATGGCGCCGGTGGGACAGCCGGGCATGATGCCGATGGGCCAGCCTCAGATGGGTATGGCACCGCAGATGGGAAGACCTGCACCCATGCCGCAGCCCCAGATGGGTATGCCTTTGGGCCAGCCGCAGATGAACGCAGCACCGCAGCCCCCGATCATCGATCCGGATAAAACAATCAATGAATTAAATCAGGCGCCGACACCTAAAGCGCCTGTTGCACCTGTAGAGCAGGAAACACCTGCAGAACCGGAAGCGCCCGCAGCGCCTGCAGAACCGGAAACACCTGCGGCATCGGAAGTACCCGCAGAACCGGAAACACCTGCGGCACCGGAAGCACCCGCAGAACCGGAAACACCTGCAGAACCGGAAGCACCCGCAGAACCGGAAGCACCTGCAGCGCCGGAAGCACCTGCTACACCCGTTGCACCCGCAGCACCGGAAACGCCTGCAACACCGGAAGCACCTGTTGCACCCGCAGCTCCGGTATCCGGTGCATCACCGCTTACACCTTATCTTCTTCGCAAGAAGACCGGCGAGGAGATCGCGATCGTGAACCAGGAGTTCACCGTCGGAAAGTCCGAGAAGGCAGACTACATGATCGAAGGCAATACCGCGGTGAGCCGTATCCACTGCGTGATCAGTAAGAAGAACGGCGTGAACTATATCAGAGACAACAATTCTACGAACCATACATACATCAACGGTGCGGAGATTAAGCCCGAAGAGGAGATCCTCTTGAAGAACGGAACGATCATCCATATGGGTGACGAAGAATTTACCTTCTATCTGAGAAAGGGAGAATAAGATGGAATACATAGCCGCTTATCATACGGATGTGGGCATATCCAAAAAGACAAATCAGGATTCTCTGGCAATCAAGGTTGCCGAGACTGCGGATGGCGTCGCTTGCTTTTCTATCGTGTGCGACGGTATGGGAGGTCTTGCCAAGGGAGAGCTCGCAAGTAAGGAAGTGATAGAGGCTTTCTCCGAGTGGTATGAAACAACATTGCTTGAAGACATCGAGAACGGAGAGTTTTCCGAGGATCGCCTGATCGATCAGTGGAACGACATCATTCAGTACCAGAACAGAAGACTCGGAAATTACGGTGCCAGGAATCAGATCCAGCTCGGTACCACGGTGTCTGCCATTCTGATGTATAAAGACAGATATTACATTGTGCATGTCGGTGACAGCCGCATTTACCGTCTGACCGATAAGGTGAGACAGCTTACCAAGGATCAGACACTGATCCAGCGAGAGATGGATGCGGGTCGGCTGACGCCGGAGATGGCGAAGGTGGATCCGAGACGCAGTATTTTGCTGCAGTGCGTCGGAGCGTCTCCTATTGTGGAGCCGGAGTTCACCAAGGGCGATGTGAAAGAGGGGACAACTTACATGCTGTGCTCTGACGGTTTCAGACACAAGATTTCCGAGGAAGAGATGATCATTCAGATCGGACCTCAGAACGCCAAAACCGAGGGTGCGATGCATCACGGCTGTATTGTGTTGACCGAGCTTGTAAAACAAAGAAAGGAAACCGACAATATCTCTGTGGTATTGATCAGAGCAGAATAGGCGGAGAGATTTCATGACCAGGGAAGGAACCGTATTAGACGGAAAATACGAAATATGGAAAGAGGTCGGACGCGGCGGTATGTCCATCGTGTATCTGGCCAGAGATAAGCACCTCAACAAGCAGTGGGCTGTCAAGGAGATCAAGAACGATGGAAGCAAGTCCATTAACACACTCCTGAAAGGCCTTGAGCGTGAGGCGAACATCCTAAAGAATGTAGACCATCCTGTTCTTCCGAGAATCGTAGATATCATCGAGCAGGAAGGTACGATTTACGTTGTAATGGACTTCATCGAGGGTACCACCATCAGCGAGCGTCTGAAGGAGGAGGGTGCGCAGCCGCAGGAGCTCGTCATCGAGTGGGGCTATCAGCTTGCATCCGCGCTTGACTACCTTCACAACATGAAGCCGCCCGTGATCTACCGAGACATGAAGCCCTCCAACGTTATGATCAAGCCGGAGGGCGGCGTGAAACTGATCGATTTCGGTACGGCGAAGGAGTATGACACCGAGAACAATGCAGATACCACGGCGCTTGGTACCAGAGGCTATGCGGCACCGGAGCAGTTCGGTGACTCCAAGGGACGCGGTATCTACAATACGGATGCCAGAACCGATATCTACAACCTGGGTGCAACCCTGTATCATGTGGTTACGGGTATGAACCCCTGTGAACCGCCCTATGAGATGAAGCCGATCCGCGAGTGGAACCCGGCACTTTCTTCGGGCCTTGAGAAGATCATCTTAAAATGTACCCAGCCGGATCCCAACGACCGCTATCAGAACTGTCGTGAGCTGATGTATGCCTTGGAGCATTACAATGAGCTCGACGACACTTACAGAAAGAAAAACAAAAAGAAACTGGCGCTGTTTGTAGCGACGGTTGTTTTAGCGATCGGTGCGGGCATCACGTCCTTCTTCGGATACAAGGGTGTGCAACGCATCAAGATGGACAACTACAATACTTACATCGAGGCGGGCAACGACTACCGCATCGAGAACGACTATGTGGCTGCGGCAGAGGAGTACAAGAAGGCCTTTGAGCTCGACGGTACCGATGCCGAGGCGTACGAGAAGTATATCCAGACCTATATCGATGCATCCCACGAAGTTCACGAGGACGGCTCGACGCCTCTCGATCTTGAGACTGGACTGAATGTCGTGGCGAACCGCGTGAAGGCTGGCAAGGACGGAATCGACAAGAACAACGCAGTCCTGTTCAAGCTGGCGATGACCTACTTTGAAGAGCTCGGCGACTACAAGACGGCGGCCAAGTATTTCTACATGATCAACAAGGCCGATCCCGATACGGGAGCACTTGCGGAGTACTACCTGTCCGTGTCCTCCATCCTCTCCTCGACGAATGTCGATGCGGCGGAGCTGATGGACGAGATCGACAGATTTGCGGATTACAACCGCACGAACTTCACCAATGACAATATCAATAAATTCGTGAACTACAAGACACTCGGCCGGATCTACGCTACTTATATCAATTACAGCGGTGTGGCAGAGAAGGCGGAAGACGTGATGCTGCAGGCGATTGACGACCTGGAGCACTACACGGGTACGGAACTTGACGTCAACGAATACTATTTTGCGTATTATGATGATCTGACGGTGATCTACCAGACTCTGGCAGAGCAGTCCGGTGATGAACTGCTCCGTGCACAGAATTATGTTTCGGCGGTCAGCTACGCCGACGAGTACTTAAACATCCTTGAGATCAAGGTGGATGAGGCGGATGACGCAGACATCGGCGGCGGTTCCGACAACAGATTTAACACCGCATACTACAACAAGATGACATCGAAGGCATCCTATTATATTGCTATGGGCAAGATGGCGGATGCGGAGAAGGTATATCAGACGGCGGAAGAGCGTCTCGGCAAGACCAATGTGCTTTCAAGCAAGCTCTATGCCGAGCATATGGATGCACTCTATACCGACTGTGAAAACAGCTCTACGGATCCCACATCCTGGCCGAGACTGGTTCCGGACAAGATGAAACGTCTGCTTGAACTCTACAGAGAGGGCAAGGACGTTAAGGATATCGACAGCAACAAGACCTGGAAGAAGCGAAAGGATACGCTGGACCTTCTTTCTCGTGGCGTTCCAGAAACCGAAGAGGATACGGATTCCGAAACCTCCTCTGACAGCACTGAGGAAGGGGAGTGATGGCCATGGAAAAGACTTATGAGATGCTATACTACGGCGGCCTGATCGCAGCCATCATCCTCTTTATTACGGCGGTGATCCTGTTCTTCACACTGAAGATCCACAGAGTGGTCGGGGAATTGACCGGACGAAGCGCGCGTCGAGGCCTTCGGGATATGAAAAACCGCACGACTGCCTCACAGGATATTTCCAAGAAGGAACGTGCAAAGTACTATAAGAGTGGCGTGATCACGGCACATGAGGCCGGGGACACCAAAAAGAGTGAACAGCGTACCACCATCTTAGGCGGAAGGCGAAAGAACAAGGGTGCATCGGAGGATACAACCACAATCCTGGATCCTACGCTGGAAGGCGAGACAGCGGTACTCTCGGGAGAAAAGCCGACACCCGCATACGACGTCAAGCCGGACACAGAGGTGCTTACAACCAGCTTCGGCGATGACGAGAGTGAGACGGCGGTACTTGCAACGGCAAGCTTTGAGGAAGGCGCGATCGGAGATGATACGGAAACGGATGTACTTGCAGCTTCCGGTGACGACAGCGAGACCGATGTCCTTACACATACCTCGGATGATGTGGCGACAGATGTTCTCTCATCTGCAGAGACCAATCTGATCGACTCCGAAGAGCATCCGGCACCGATGAAGGATAGAGTAAAGATGATCTACGATGTGATCGTCGTACATACCGAAGAGCAGTTGGAATCATAAGAAGGAGGAAAGCGATATGAGCAAAATACAGAGCAACAATCACAACAGAATCAAGAATCGTTTCATCGCTTTCGCACTTGCGATGATTCTTGCGGCTGTTCCCGTGATTTCACACATCGGCCCGAAGTCAGGTGCAAAGGCCGCGGATCCGATCCCGGTTTCAATCAGTTTTGCGGTCGGATACGAAGGAGGTGCATATACGCCATCAACATCCGAGAGTATGACCCTTGCAATGCCGGTCGACCCTCATACGCTGGCAATTCAGCCGACGGTAACTGTTACCGGAAAGATCGTAGATATCGATGAGACAACACGGATGAAGGTTGAGGTAACGGATTCGAAGTTTTCTTCTGTGCATGCAGATGTGGATAATCCCGCTTTTGAGAACTCTCTGACTGTCTGGGATCCGGAAACAGATAAGGGGCATAACATCTATGTGTACGTGAAAGTTAAAACAACGTTGCTGTCAGGAGATACGGAGACACCACAGGAAGAGCGTTGGTTACGTTACGGAATTGAACAAATATATAAGTATCTTCAAAATGATTATGCATATAAAACAGTGAACGGAGCGGATCTTCCCGGATCAACGAACGGAGGCACGATATATACTACGGCCGAGGAGGTAAAGGTCGTTGGTACTCCGTACGGAACTGATTCAAACGGCACTGCGAAGTTTATTCTCGGTGAAACCAAAATGGGAATCAGTACGAACGGCAGCTTAGATGTTAACACAGGAAGTGACCCGAGTAACATCACTTGGGAATCTATGGATAGCGAGCTCCCTCTGACGGAGGGGACATCCTATCGGGGATATGTCGGACTGTTTTTTAACGGTGATTTGGTGGAAATTAATTCTGTTGCGAATCAAGTAGTTCTTGATGCTACGAATCCCGGAATTGACTCAGTAAAGATCCTGGACTCGTCTGATAATGAAAAGAATCCGCCGGATTATATTGAAGAGTCTGAGACGAACAACAGAAGGTACATGATTACGTCCACGGATACAAGTGAAAACCTCCTGTGGTTTATGGTGTTCGAAAAGCAGGACGGATCGGACTATCCGAGCGAAGCAGCGGTTTGCAGGGTAGATGGAGCTAAAGAATCATCGGGGGTTGATATATATACAGCGGATATTGATTTTTCAAATGCCGCACTCTTAGCGAAACTCAAAGCCGGCAAGGACCTTGTGGTGATTGCCGAGGATGTGGCCGGGAACAGATCGGCAGCAGTTAATCTTCCAAAAGCGGTTGTTGTCAACAAGAACCTTCGCTTTGGAACCGATATCGGCCTCTATGTAGGCGATGAGAAGAAGAACTATACATCTACATCCGAAACAAACTATACGAAGGAACAGGTGGTTGTCAAGGGTACGGTTTCATCAGGATTCCCTTTGGATTCAATTGAACTCCTTGGTAAGAAAAACGGAGCGAGTCCGGCATCAACGATCGCTCAGGTCGACGGTGTAGGCGCGGTGACGCTGAGCGCCGAGACAGGGCTTTATACAAAGACTTTTGAGATTGCGCTTCCCGAGGGCAAGTACGAGGACCTGGTAGTCGTAGCGAGAGATACAGGGCATTCACCGGCTAATTCCGGTGGTCTGGGATCCTTTGTCTACGACGCAATCGCACCTGCGCAGATCAAGGATACGGATGACAACCTTCTTCCCTATGTAAAGCTTATGAAGGAAAAGGCCGGGACTAATGTCTGGGAAGAGGTTACCGCCGATGAGATCGATAACGGCGTGGTTGTTATGGACCTCACGGATCGTCCCTATAATTACAAGTATGTATACGGCGCAAGTGATTATGTGGCGGAAGACGGAACGATCCCCAGCTACATGAAGTCGGTGGACCTTTACAGTGTCGCCCCTGACAATGAAGAGAGTCTTGATTATACACTGTATTGCATGGATCCGACGTCGGCCGAGGATACTTCTACGACTTTCCTTAATGGAGAGTGGGAGGTAGGGAATCCTTACGGCGACGGCAGATGTAAGGCAGATGCAAACGGCGTCATCCACCCCATAATGGTTGCCGAGGATTATGCAGGCAATCAGACTGTCATCACGGACATCCCGGCGCTCAAGAATGCTGACAAGGATATGATCTACAATGACACCAGAAGAGATGTCACGGTGTCGCTTTACAGGGATGCGGCCTGCACAAGCGTGATCAGCCTCGGCACAGCGTCCGAGTACTATAAGACGAACAAGCCTGTATATGCAAAGCTTACCGCAAGCTCGGGATATCCCCTTGTAAGCGTCACATTTACGGGCGTGAATGCGGCGGATACGACCGCAACACCGGTTTCCGTATCTGCGACTGTATTTGATCCTGCAACGGAAACCCCGCAGAATTTAAAGACTAAGCGATATGAACTGTCGTCGACCGTGGGAACGGATGTGGTTCCTTACAAGGTATTCACCATCCTTCCGAATCCGGCATCCAATACGCAGTTACAGGATATCAAGGTGACGGTGACGGACAGCAAGTCCACACCCCAGAGCGTTGTGGTCGATCTCGGAAACCTTTGGTATGACAACACCAAGCCGACCGTCGTAAGTACCGTAACCGGCGTGAACGAAAAAGGCTGGGCGAAGAACCCGACCCTTTCTGTTACCATTGAATCGGGCGCGGCGGCTCCCGAGACGGATATCGTATCGGGAAGTTATACGATCACAGGTTCCAAAGGAAATGTCGAGGGCGCTGCACTTACAGCGTCGGCAGGAAAGATAGAAAAGACCTGGAACACGGAGATTCCCGAGTCTGCAAACCCCTGGGGAACAAACTATGTGTTCGAAGCGGTAGATGGTGCAGGTAACAAGCTCTCCGAGAATACGGATGCAACGACAGCACAGAACCGAAGTGTTAACATCAAAGTTGATCGCACGGATCCCACGATCAGCAGTGTAAAGATTGACCAGGTCCCTCTGGCGGAAATCTCAGATCCCTTCAGTAACGAGACCGGCGTGAGCATTGAGGTTGCCGACAACCTTTCTCTCGCAAATCTGGATGTACAGCTTACCAATGCGGCGCATGAGACCTGGACCGTAAAGCACTGGGATTTGAACAAACTTGGTGCCGGTACCGGTGAGTCGGTCGGAACACTTCTTACAAACAAGAGCGGAGGAAAGATCCTCCCTGACGGAACTTACACGATTACGGTAGCAACCTCTGACTACTCGGGAAGAAGCGCCAAGAAGACGGGTACATTTACCATCGACAGCACCAAGCCCGAAGTAACGGCGAAGATCACAGGCGGATCGACCGCAGGCAAGCGTCCTTCCACCAATTTCGACGGTACGGCAAGAGATTACTACTACCGTGGAAATGTATCGATGGAATTTACCTACACGGAGAAGGATATCCGGACGGTTACCGTTACGGATAACGGCAACCCTATCACATTCACCAAGACGTGGGGCAAGGCCGGAGAGAAGAAGTGGATCAATACCGCAGACTTTTCTTCCGAAGGCACACACAATGTGAAGATCTCGGCGGTGGATAAAGCGGGTAACGCAGCGGATGAAAAGAGCGTAACCTTTGTGATTGACAAGGGCGCACCGACGATCACCACCACGGCGAACGGATATCTTAATTTCGGCGACGGAACCCCGGCGCAGGAGTTCACCGGCGATGTGCGGATCTTTGCGGGCGCGAATGATGCCATTGCAGTAGATAACGATGACTTGAATGTCAAGATCACAACCAAGCGTCCGGATCAGTCACCGACGGTATCCGGATACAACAAAGTATCAAACAACAGAACCTACAGTTTCTCCGAGGAAGCGGAGTACAGCATTGAAGTATTCGCGGTGGATATGGCGGGTAACCGCTCCGGCACAAGAACCATGAACTTCCGCTTAGACAGAACGGCACCGAAACTTACCATCAACGGCGGCGCTATCGGAGGTGTCAGTGCATCTGCCACGACGCTCACCTTCTCTATGGAAGAGGCTTTCTGGTGGGATGCGAGCGGTACGGTCACCATTTACAGAAAGGCCGGAGACGGTGCGGGCGAAAGTCTGTACAAGACCATCGATTACAGACCGACATCAAGAAATACCAATATGTCGGAACTGATCTCACAGACGGGTGTCTACAGAATTGAGTTTACCGCAAGAGACAAGGTCGGACACACGGCGCAGACTTCTTCAAGCATCACCATTGACAGGGATGCACCGAAGCTCACGATGCGCGCGATCGGAAACTACATGCTGACAGATAAGGATGTGGATTTCGGCGCAGAGATCACCGATGACTTCTATGTATCAAAGAGAGTCGAGGTAAATGCAACACGTACCAAGATTGACGGAACCAAGGAGACAGTACCCATCGGCTTTGTGGCACAGTCTGCGAACCCGACGGTGATCAGCCAGCTGATCACGGAAGACGGTATCTATGATATCACCGTAACGGCTACGGACGGTGCGGGTAACAGAACTTCCGACAGTGTACATTTCACCATAGACAAAACAAATCCTGAGATCATCGATCTCTCGGAGTATGATGACAAGGTTGTAAATAAGTTCTTCTGGGACTATGATGTGGAAGACTTGGTGAATGACCTTACGGTATGTGAGACACATATCTATTTAAACGGTCGTGAATACGACGGTTCCTCAACCATCGAGGACGGCTCCTACACACTGCTCATCACGGCGGTGGACGAGCTCGGACATAAAACAGAGCGCACCATTGAATTCATCCTGGACACCAAGGCGCCGACCTTCATCGTGACAGGCGTGGAGGACGGAGAGATCAAGAACGAGGTCTATAATATCGGTATCTCGCTTCAGCTCGATGAGGACACGCTGACATCGGTAACCTTAAACGGCAAGGCTGTGGATATCAAGGATGACGTGGTGGATCTCACCGTGGATCAGAAGGGCGACTATGTGCTCACCATGACCGCACGGGATGAGGCGGGCAATGAGTCGACACAGACCATCAAATTTACCTTTGGCGAGAAGAGAAACTATATGCCGCTGATCATCGGCGGAATCGCGGCGCTTCTAGCGTTGCTCGGATGTTCACTCTTCTTCGTACTGTCAAAGAGAAGAAAGAATTTGTAACAGGCAGCAGGAGGAATACATATGCCGGAATATGCCATGCTTTCACAAATCGGAAATCGGACGATCAATGAAGATCGCGTGCGCGTGGCAGAAGCAGACGGCGCAAGCCTCTACATCCTGTGTGACGGCTTAGGCGGTCACGCGGGCGGAGATGTGGCGGCGGAGACGGCGACGGCTTATGCAGCAGATTTATTTAAGGCGCGGGGTTCATACCCCGCCCTTTTGGATGATATCTTTTGCGGTGCGCAGGAAGAGATCAAGCGTCTGCAGGCGCAGCGCGGCGCAGAGGCGCTTCGCACGACGATGACGGTGCTTCTTCTGACACCGGAATTTGCACGCTGGGGTAATATCGGCGACGGCAGACTGTATCGCTTTTTTATGAACGGTACGCGCTTTGAGCGGACGAAGGATCACAGCCACGTGCAGAAGATGGCGGACACCGGGGAGATTGAGGAGAGACAGATCAGGAATCACCCGGAGCGATTCAAATTGTACAGTACGCTCGGCTCTGTCTGGAAGCCGAAGAAGAATTACGACTTAAGCCCCATACTGGAACTTGATGGAGAGCCGGAACCTTTTCTGCTTGCTACGGACGGTTTCTGGGAACTTGTTTCGGAAAAAGAGATGATGCAGACACTCCGGGAGACGAAGAGTGCCAAAGCCTGGCTGACTGCGATGCGTGGGATCGTTGAGGAACGCGGCACCGACCGGGAGATGGACAATTACTCGGCAATCTGTATCAGGAAATCGGAGGATTAAATGTTTTCCGCAGTTGTATTTGATATGGATGGTGTCATCACGGATACGGAGAAACTGTACCGCCGTTTCCAGAAGGAGACGGGCAGGGAGTACGGGATCCCGGAGGATGTGATGGACATCGCTTGCAACCGCATTGCCGGCGGCAACAAATATACCAACAAAAAAGTATTCGAGGAAGTTGTGGGACGCGGCATCGATTACTTCGTCTATCGCGAAGATATGATGAAGAAACTGGATGCGCACATCAGAGAGCATGGCGTGGAGCTTAAGGCCGGAGTACGTGAGACACTGGCCTATCTGTCGGAGCACGGGATCAAGATCGGACTGGCCACTTCCACCGTGAAGGAACGCGCCGAGAAGAATCTCAGGCAAAACGGTATCTACGAGTACTTCGATGAACTTGTTTATGGCGATATGATCGATCCGGGACGGGGAAAGCCTTGCCCGGATATCTATTTGAAAGCGTGCGAACGACTTGGCGTTGCGCCGTGCGACGCAGTCGGCGTGGAGGATTCGCGCAACGGTGTCCGTTCCGTGCATGACGCGGGCATGTATACCGTGATGGTGATCGACCTGATCCTGCCCGACCACCACACCGAGCCCTACACCGACAAGGTGTATGATCGCATGGACGAAATGCTGGAACTGTTTAAGGAGGCGTAAGATGAACTTACTGGTAGTGATTTTGAAGAAGAACGATCTTGTCAGGGAGATTTGCCATGAGCTGGCGGAGGAAGGAATCCGCGGCGGTACGATTCTGGACGGACATGGTATGGCGAGTGTGATCGAAGATATGGATGACCTTCCGATCTTCGGCATGATCCGCTCCATCCTGGCGGATGACGATGATGAAGATATTGCGAAGACGATGCTCTTCGTGGTGAATGATGAGGAACTCGAGAAGGCCAAGAAGACGATCCATAAGGCGGCAAGCCTTGATGAGCCGAATACCGGAATCATGTTCGCACTTCCCGTAAGTTTTGTGGAAGGACTTGGTGCATAGATATGGAAGTGAATACGCTTACCTTTGTGGCGATCATCCTGCTCGCCGCTTTGATCGCGGGCAAGATCGTAAAGCAGGTAAAGCTTCCGAATGTCACCGGATATCTGGTGATCGGACTTTTGATCGGACCGCATTGCCTCGGGGTGATCACGCAGGACGTGATCGACCATATGGGCGTGGTGACCAAATTTGCGCTGGGCTGTATCGCTTTTTCCATCGGCGCACAGTTTCGGATCAACTTTTTAAAACGTGTGGGAAAAGCACCGATGGTGATCGGTGTGACGGAAGGACTCGGTGCGGTTTTGGTTGTGGATACCGTGCTTCTGATCCTGGGCTTCGATGTGCAGTTTTCGCTTGCCATGGGAGCGATTGCTTCGGCAACGGCCGCAGCGTCTACATTGATGATCGTCAAGCAGTATAAGAGCAAGGGACCCGTCACCAATACGTTGCTTCCCGTCGTGGCGCTTGATGATGCGGTAGCGCTCATGATGTTCGGAATCTCAATGGCTGTCGCGAACGCCATAAGCACCGGCGGCGATGCGCCCATCGGAAAGCTGCTGCTTGATCCGGCGATTGAGATCTTTGGTGCGCTTTTCTTTGGCGCGCTTCTTGGCGTTGTCATGACGATCATGGTGAAGTATTACACGGGACGAGGAAACAGACTGGCCATTACGATCATGATGATCGCGCTTACTGTGGGTATCTCCGATATTGTGGGATTTTCTTCACTGCTTGCGTGCATGGCGCTTTCCACCGTCTTTGTCAATAACAGCAAATTCCGTGAGAAGATCTACGAGCCTTTGGATCGTATGACTCCTCCGATCTATATGATGTTTTTCATCCTTTCCGGTGCGTCTCTGGATGTGACGGTTATCCGTTCCGTCGGACTTGCGGGTGCGGTCTATGTGATCGGTCGTGTGGTCGGAAAGCAGATCGGAGCGGCGTTTGGCGCAAGGATTTCCAAGGCGCCCGTCCCCGTGCGGAAATACCTGGGACTTACCCTGATACCGCAGGAGGGTGTATCCATCGGTCTTGCGACCGTAGCGGCGGCTTCGTTCCCCGATTTCGGACCGAAGATCAGGACCATCGTTCTCTGCGGCGTCGTGATCTATGAATTGGTCGGCCCCGTGGTCACCAAAACCGTTTTAAAACGGGCGGGAGAGATCGAAGAAGCCCCGAAAAAAAGTCTTTCAAATTAAAACATAGTGTGCTATAATCTCAATACTAGTGCGAATTTAGGAGGAACGTCATGAAAAGAATCAAGACTTTAACAGCCAGCACCATGGACAAGACAGTTGTAAACGGCGGTTGTGGCGAGTGCCAGACATCCTGTCAGTCAGCATGCAAGACTTCTTGTACCGTAGGTAACCAGAGCTGCGAGCACAAGGAAGAGCAGTAAAAAGTATATAATTTACGAACATGATGACAGGGGAACTGCCTTCGGGCAGTCCTCTGTCGTTTCAGTGTTTGGTTGAAGGAGTGTCAACGGATGGTACACCGCTATAAGAACAACGGGTACAACATCGTACTGGACGTGGCAAGCGGCTCCGTACATGTGGTGGATGACCTTGTGTACGAGATGATCGGGCTCTATGAGGAGCATGATCGCGACGAGATCCGCGATGCTATGTTGAAGATGTTCGGTGACGCCTACTCCTCCGAAGAGATTGACGAGACGTATGATGAGATCACTTCCATCAAGGACGCTGGACAGCTCTTCACAGAGGATGCGTATCGTGACATCATCATCGATTTTAAAAAGAGAAAAACAGTCGTGAAAGCGCTCTGTTTACATATGGCACATGATTGCAACCTGGCCTGCAGGTATTGCTTTGCGGAAGAAGGAACCTATCACGGGCAAAAGCGTGAGCTGATGAGCTACGAAGTCGGAAAGAAAGCGCTCGATTTCCTGATCGAGAATTCCGGCAATCGCGTGAATTTGGAGGTGGATTTCTTCGGCGGTGAGCCCCTCATGAATTTCGAGGTGGTGAAGCAGCTGGTTGCATACGGAAGAAGCAGAGAAAAGGAAGCAGGCAAGAATTTCCGGTTCACCCTTACCACCAACGGCGTGCTGCTTGATGATGAGGTGACGGAGTTCTGCAATCGTGAGATTTCCAATGTGGTTCTCTCTCTGGACGGACGCAAATGCGTCAACGACCGGATGCGCCCCGCCCGCAACGGACAGGGAAGCTTCGATATCATCGTTCCGAAGTTCAAACGTTTCGTTGAACAGCGCGGTGACAAGAGCTATTATGTGCGCGGTACATTTACGCATGAGAACCTGGACTTCTATCAGGACTTTCTTGCAATGGCGGATTTAGGCTTCAAGGAGATTTCCATCGAGCCGGTAGTGGCACCGCCCTCCGCATCCTATTCCATCAAGGAAGAAGATATCGCGGCGATCTGCGAGGAGTATGACAAGCTTGCAAAGGATCTGATCGAGCGCGAGAAATCAGGCAAGCCGATCACATTCTTCCATTTCAAGATAGATTTAAACGGCGGGCCCTGCGTCTATAAGAGACTGTCGGGCTGCGGCTCGGGCACGGAGTACCTGGCTGTGACGCCGGGAGGAGACCTCTATCCCTGCCACCAGTTTGTGGGCATCGATGAATTCAAACTCGGAGACGTCGATCACGGTATCACGAACACTGCGGTTGTGGAGGACTTCAAGTGCTGCAATGTCTACGCGAAGGATAAGTGCAAAGACTGCTTCGCCAGATTCTACTGCAGCGGCGGCTGTGCCGCAAATGCATACCAGTTCCACGGCAACATCCTGGACGCGTATGATATCGGTTGTGAATTACAAAGGAAGCGCATCGAGTGCGCGATCATGATAAAGGCGGCCTTGGCCGACACTGAAGAAGGAGATAGTTAAGATGAACAAAGAGAAAAAGAATGCCGTGATTTTCATACTGGTGTTCCTTCTGCTGATGGCAGGCGGCATCTATATGGCGATCATGGGTGTAGGACCCAACAGCAACGGAAGGATGGTAGACATCCCTCTGGGACTTGATCTTCAGGGCGGTCTGTCCGTTACATACGAGATTACCACACCAAACCCTTCCAAGGAGGAGATCAATGCAACCATCGACAAGTTACAGCGAAGAGTCGATGCTTATAGCTCCGAGGGTGAGGTATATCAGGAGGGTGACAACCGTATCACGGTTGAGATCCCCGTAGATACCTCCAAGTATGATGCACACGACATCTTAGATGAGCTCGGTCAGCCCGGTAAACTTGAGTTTATCGACAGTGAGAACGAGGCACTCCGTGAGAAGGGCCAGCCCTATGAGGTGATCTTAAACGGTGCGGATGTCAAGGATGCACAGGCAGGCGTTGACAACCAGACCACCAACGGTGTGACCGACTATGTGGTACAGCTTCAGTTTACCGAAGAGGGTGCCAAGAAGTTCGGCGATGCAACATCAGCGAACATCGGAAAGATCATTTACATCGTATACGATGACGAGATCGCCAGTGCGCCGACCGTAAGATCCGCAATCACCGACGGCAACGCAGAGATCAACTCCATCGGAAGCTATGAGGCTGCAGACAAGCTCGCAAGCACCATTAAGATCGGTGCGCTTCCCCTCGAGCTCTCCCAGTTACAGTACAACATCGTGGGCGCAAAGCTCGGCCGCGAGGCAGTATCCACCAGCTTAAAGGCCGGTGCCATCGGTCTTGCGATTGTCGCAGTTTTGATGATCGTCCTTTATCTTCTTCCCGGATTTGTATCCGCGATCGCTCTTGCTGCTTACGTTATCCTGATGATGCTCATCTTAAGTGTAAGAGATGTCACACTTACCCTGCCCGGTATCGCAGGTATCCTGCTTTCCATCGGTATGGCCGTGGATGCAAATGTCATTATCTTCACCAGAATCAAAGAGGAGATCGCAGCAGGCAAGTCTGTGCGCGAGGCTGTTGAGCAGGGATTCAAGAAAGCATTTTCCGCGATCCTCGATGGAAACATCACCACCCTGATCGCAGCGATCGTACTTATGATGCTTGGTTCCGGAAGTATCCGCGGCTTCGCCATCACACTGATGATCGGTATTATCCTCTCGATGTTTACCGCACTCGTGATCACCAAGAAGCTCCTTATGTCCCTTGTTGTACTTGGAGCGACAAGCGAGAAGATTTACGGCCGCGCAAAGCAGCCGAAGGTTCCCAACTACTGCAAGAACTTTAAGTGGTTCGGACTTATTTCACTCGTTGTTATCATCGCAGGATTTGCCTTCCTCGGCGTAAACAAGAGCAAGAACGGCAATGCACTTAATTTCGCACTTGAGTTTACCGGCGGTACTTCCACCTCGGTTACATTTAACGAGACTTACGACCTCGCGAGATCAGAGGCAGAGGTTGTGCCCGTGTTCACCGAGACACTTGGCCTTACCGAGGCGCAGGTACAGGTGCAGACCGTAGAGGGTACCAACCAGGTGATCTTCAAGACGCCCGAGGTAAGCGAGGAAGCATCCGCTTCCTTAGACAAGGCACTGCATGAGAAATTCGAGATCTCCGAGATCTCCTTCCAGAGTATCTCATCCACCATCAGTGGTGAGATGCGTAAGGATGCTATTATCGCTATCGTGATCGCATCCATCCTGATGCTCATCTACATTGCAATCCGTTTCTCGGATGTGAAGTTCGGTATCAGTGCAGTGATCGCCCTGATCCACGACGTATCCGTGGTATTCGCTGTTTACTCCATCGGCTGGCTGGCTGTGGGTAACACCTTTATCGCATGTATGCTGACCATCCTCGGTTACTCCATCAATGCGACCATCATCATCTTCGATCGTGTGCGCGAGAACTTAAAGAACGCGGACCGCAAGGAGACGGTGGAGAATATCGTCAACAAGAGTATTGCGCAGACATTTACCAGAACCATCTATACATCCCTCACCACATTGGTGATGGTTATGATGCTCTTCATCATGGGTGTAAGCTCACTGAAGGAATTCACCCTGACACTGATGGCAGGTATCATCTGCGGTGGTTACTCATCCGTATGTATCTCAGCGCCTCTCTGGTTCTCACTCAGAAAGTTGCTCACCAAGAAAGATACCAAAGAAAAACAAAACGCATAAAACAATCGCTACCCTGCCAAACGGCAGGGTAGTCTTTTTCGTGGACTGAAATATGAAAGAAGCAGAATGGAGAATGCATGCCGTAAGGGCGGACTTTAACGGCATCGCAAAAGAATTCCATATCGATCCGGTGGCGGCAAGAGTCATGGTGAATCGCGGCGTATCCACGCCGGATGCGATCAGGCAGTTTTTAAACGGAACGCTTTCCGATGTGGGAGACCCGACGCTGATGGCGGATATGACAAAAGCCGTGAAGATTATGGCGGCCAAGATCCGGGAGGGAAAGAAGATCCGTATCATCTCCGACTATGATGTGGACGGCGTAATGTCAAACTACATCCTATTGATGGGACTGCGCGAAGCGGGTGCGGATGTCTCCTACGAGATCCCGGACAGAAAGCTGGACGGTTACGGCATCAATGAGCGTATGATCGAAGATGCGCATGCGGACGGCATAGACACCATCATCACCTGCGACAACGGTATCGCGGCATTTCCTGCCATCGAGCTGGGCAAGTCATACGGGATGACCGTGATTGTGACGGATCATCACGAAGTGCCCTACGAGACGGATGACGCGGGTGAGCGGAAGTATCTGATGGTGCCGGCGGATGCGGTGGTGGATATCAAACGACCGGATTGTCCCTACCCTTATAAGGAATTGTGCGGCGCTGCCGTTGCCTACAAATTCATCCGTGCTCTCTATGCCGAGATGGGACTTGCGTGGCCGGACGAAAAGAAATACATCGAGTATGTGGCCATCGCCACGGTCTGTGACGTGATGGCGCTTACGGGAGAAAACAGGATCTATGTAAGAGAAGGCTTAAAGCTGCTTCCGCTTACTGAAAATCACGGGTTACAGGCACTGCTTTCCCTAAATGGACTTGAGAAGAAGAAACTGTCCGCCTATCACCTGGGCTTTGTGATCGGTCCCTGCATCAATGCGACAGGACGTCTGGAAAGCGCGAAGGAGGGACTCGCCCTGCTTCTCTCTGAAACTCGCGAGGAGGCGCTTGCGAAAGCAGAGAAGGTCGTAGAATTAAACACCGAGCGTAAGGATATGACAAAGGCGGGCACGGAGGAAGCCATAGCGCAGGTGGAGCAAATGCATGCATCGGATCACGTGCTGGTGGTCTATCTTCCGAAGCTTCATGAAAGCCTGGCCGGAATTGTGGCGGGCCGCGTCAGAGAAGCTTTCTACAAACCGGTCTTTGTGATCACGGATGCGGAGGACGGAGGCGCCAAGGGATCCGGAAGATCCATCGAGGGTTATCACATGTACGATGCGCTTACCGAAGTCTCACATTTGCTCACCAAGTTCGGAGGACATGAGCTCGCGGCGGGATTCTCGCTTCCGAGGGAAAAGATCGATGAATTCCGAAGAGAACTCAATGCGCGGGAACATTTGACGGAGCAGGATCTGACTCCGGTGAAAAAGATCGATGTGCCCATGCCGACCTCGTACGCGAGTATCGCGCTTGTACGAGACCTGGAGAAACTGGCACCCTTCGGAAAGGGCAACGAAAAACCCCTCTTCGGAGAGTTAAGGCTCGGCATCCGTTCAGCCTCTACTTTCGGCAAGGAAGGACAGTTTATCCGCATGAAATTCGTCGGCGCGGAAGGATTTACGGCGGAGGCTGTGGATTTTGATGCGAAATCCTTTATAGAACGCATAAAAATGTGGTTTGGCGAGGAAGATTGTGATAAAATGTTAAGAGGTTTGCCAAATGGGATCAAAATCGATATTCTCTACTATCCGGAGATCAATTCCTACGGAGGCAGAGAGAGCGTGCAGATCCGACCGGCAGATTATCGAAAGTCAGATACCGAAGCGCAGTGAAGGAGATATCATGAAGACAGTTAAAGATTATATTACAACCATCCCGGACTTCCCGAAGCCCGGTATTATGTTCAGAGACATTACAAGTGTGCTTGAGGATCCGGACGGATTTCAGGCTGCGATTACAGAGCTGGATGAGAAGCTTGAAGGCGTTGAGTATGATGTGATCGCGGGTATCGAGGCCAGAGGCTTCATGTTCGGCGCACCCATTGCCTACAAGAACCACAAGGGTTTTGTGCCTATCCGAAAGAAGGGCAAGCTGCCCCGCGAGACCGTAGAGCAGACCTATGACCTTGAGTACGGCACAGCCACCATCGAGCTGCACAAGGATTCCATCAAGCCCGGCATGCGCGTGGTGATCGTGGATGATCTTGCGGCAACGGGCGGTACCATCGAGGCTGCCGCAAAGCTTGTTGAAAAGCTCGGCGGAGAGGTTGCCAAGATCGTATTTCTGATCGAACTTCCGGCACTCGGCGGAAGAAAGCGTCTTTCCAAGTACGACGTGGATACGGTTGTTGCATTTGACGGAGAATAGATAAGACCGGCAGGTCAGACAGAAAGAAGGTGAGGCAGATGGCTGAAGAAACACATAATTCATTTCATAATGAGATCAGCAAACCGGACGATTATACGCCGGCGGAAGAGCTGTTTGCCAAACTGATCGAGACAGTCAAGAGATATCATCCCTCCTCGGATCTTGCGGTGATCGAGAAGGCCTATCATGTGGCCGACAAGATGCACGAGGGACAGAAGCGCAAGTCCGGTGAACCCTATATCATTCATCCGCTCTGTGTGGCCATCATCCTAGCGGAGCTCGAACTCGACAAGGAGACCATCGTGGCAGGTATCCTCCACGATGTGATCGAGGATACGGAGATGACCTACGAGGATGTGTCGAGGGAGTTTTCCGAAGAGGTCGCCATTTTGGTTGACGGCGTTACAAAGCTGACACAGCTCGATCTCTCACAGGATAAGATCGAGATCCAGGCCGAGAACCTTCGAAAGATGTTCCTCGCCATGGCGAAGGATATCCGCGTGATCCTGATCAAACTTGCGGACAGACTGCACAATCTCCGGACGATGCAGTATCAGTCGCCTCAGAAGCAGATCGAGAAGTCGAGAGAGACGATGGACATCTACGCGCCCATCGCACACAGACTCGGTATTTCGCGTATCAAGATCGAACTCGACGATCTTTCCATGCAGTACCTCTACCCCGAAGAGTACAAGCAGCTCAAGGAGGAGGTGAGCGTTCGACTTCACGCCAGCGAAGACTTTATCAATCATATGGTAGAGGAGATTCGCGATTATATGCGCGCTTCCGGCATTCCTGCCGAGGTAGACGGACGTGTGAAGCATCTCTTCTCCATTTACAAGAAGATGAAGACCCAGGGCAAGACCCTTGATCAGATCTACGACGTACATGCGATCCGCATCAAGGTCGAGACGGTCAGAGACTGCTATGCGGCCCTTGGCTTGATCCATGAAAGATACAAGCCCATTCCCGGGCGATTCAAAGATTATATCGCCATGCCGAAGGCGAATATGTACCAGTCGCTGCATACGACGCTGATCGGGCCCGGAGGACGTCCCTTCGAGATTCAGATCCGTACCTACGAGATGCACAAGACGGCTGAGTATGGTATCGCAGCCCACTGGAAGTACAAGGAGGGCGCGGGCGGCAAGGTGAGCGAAGAGCAGAAGATGAACTGGCTCCGTCAGGTGCTCGAGTGGCAGACGGATACCAAGGACAACCGCGAGTTCATGAGCTTCGTCAAGACGGACTTCGACCTCTTCTCGGATCAGGTGTACTGCTTTACACCGGCGGGAGATGTGAAGACGCTTCCCGCAGGCTCCACACCCATCGACTTCGCCTACATCATTCACACCGCCGTCGGCAATCAGCTGATCGGTGCGCGCGTGAACGGACGTCAGGTACCTATCGAGACCGTATTAAAGAACGGCGACCGCGTCGAGATCATCACCTCGCAGAACTCCAAAGGACCCAGTCGTGACTGGCTCTCCGTGGTGAAGAGTTCTCAGGCGAAGACGAAGATCAACCAGTGGTTCAGACAGGAGAACAAGACCGACAATATTCAGCGCGGAAAAGACGCTATGCTTGCATACTGCAAGAGCAAGGGTATCTCCCTTCCGGAGCTTCTCACACCGGAATTTACGGAGAGTGTCTTAAAGAGATACAACTTCGCCACCTGGGATGCGCTGATGGCATCCATCGGACACGGCGGTATCAAGGAAGGACAGATCGTAAACCGCCTCCTTGAGGAACAAAAGCGCGAGGCGGAAAAGAAGATCACCGAGTCCCAGATCCTCGAGAAGATCAATACCCCAGGTCGCGGCAATGCGGCGAAGGGCGGTATCATCGTCAAGGGTATGGATGATGTGGCGGTACGTTTTTCCAAGTGCTGCGCACCGGTGCCCGGAGACGAGATCGTCGGTTATATCACGCGCGGACGCGGTATATCGATTCATCGTACGGACTGCGTGAACATCGCTTCCATGGACGAGTTTGACAGAAACCGTCTGATCGAGGCCGAGTGGTCCGACGGCGGAGAGTCGCTTTACACGGCGGAACTTGTGATCTACGCAACTGAAGTCAAGGGACTGGTATTTCAGCTTTCCAAGACATTTAACGAAGAGAACATCAACATGACCGGACTGAATGTCCGTACCAATAAGCGGGGCGGAGCGACCATCGACGTTAGATTCGAAATCTCCTCCCAGGATGCATTAAAGCGTATTATGACGAAACTTCGTGCCTTAAACGGCGTGATCGACATTGAGCGTACGACCGGCTGACAGTCGAAAGGATAACCTATGCAGAATCTGATTCAGATCACAAATGTACTTGGTCCCATCGGAACCAATTGCTATACGGTGGTGAACACCGATACCCGCGAGGCGGCCATCGTCGACCCTGCGGCAAGAGGAGATTTCCTAAAGAATCTCTACGACAATCAAAACATTCATCCCGTGGCGATCCTGCTTACACACGGCCACGCCGATCATATCGGTGCAGTGGATCAGCTCCGGAAGCTCTATCCCGAGATCAAGGTCTATGCGGCGAAGGAAGAGCAGGCCTTGCTTGCGGATCCCATGAAGAACCTCTCCGAGATGTTCGGACAGGCATACTCTATATCGGCGGATGTTTGGCTCTCCGACGGTGAGGAGATCGATCTGCTCGGCACAAAGGTGCGCTGCATCCTGACTCCGGGACATACGGCCGGCGGTATGTGCTTTTACTTCGAAGAGAACAAGATGCTTTATGCTGGAGATACCATCTTCTTCGAGAGCATCGGACGTACAGACTATCCGACGGGCGATGAGAGCGCACTCGGCGAGAGTATCCGCGAGAAGATCTTCACGCTGCCGGAGGACACGGTGATCTGCACCGGGCACTACGCCAAGACGACTGTGGGGCACGAAAAAGAGAACAACCCCTATGTGGAGTTTCTATGATCCGCCTGCTTGAAAACAGTCACGAATACAATAACGATCTGCGCGCAATGCTGATGGCTTTTTATCCGGGAGAGGATATCTCGGAGAAGGAGGATGCGGATGCGCGCTTTACACTTGTCTGCGACTATGACGACACGGGGGCGACACTGCACATTTTGGAGGACGGAATGCTCACCGGCACGGAACGTGCCATCGGTGACTACAAGGATAGACAAAACTTCCGGAATGCGATCAAACTTGCGATCTATCACTTGCTTTCGGCAAAGACCGGACGCGTACTTCCTTGGGGAGATCTGACAGGGATGCGTCCCACGAAGATCGCGATGAAGGCCCTGCAGGAGGGCGAGACGCCGGATGATATTCGCCGGATGTACCGTGAGGTCTATGAGGTATCCGGGGCGAAGACGGAGCTGGCGCTTGATGTGGCACAGCATGAGATCCGGCTGCTCACGGGACTTGCGGCAGATGATTACTGTCTGTATATCGGAATTCCGTTTTGTCCGAGCAGATGTTTATACTGTTCATTTACCTCTTATCCCATCGAATTGTACCGGGGTGAGGTGGATACTTACTTAGAACGGCTTACGGAAGAGATCCGGATGATCAGGGATCTCACACGGGGCCGGAGGCTTGCAGCCTGCTATATCGGCGGGGGAACCCCTTCCTCCATCGATGAGACGCAGACAAAGCGCCTGCTTTCCGGGATTGCGGAGATCTATCCGGAGCTTGCGGAAGGCAGGATCGAGTATACCGTCGAGGCGGGACGCCCCGACAGTATCACCGCCGGGAAACTTGCGGTATACCGCGCATATGGTGTGAATCGCATCAGCATCAATCCGCAGACCATGCACGATGAGACACTTGCAAGGATCGGGCGTGCCCACAGCGTACAGGATGTGAAGGACGCATTTGCCATGGCGCGTGCGGAAGGATTCACCAACATCAACATGGATCTGATCGCGGGACTTCCCGGAGAAGACGCATCTATGATGAAAAAGACCCTTGCACAGGTCGAAGACCTCGCACCGGAGAGTCTTACCATCCATTCTCTTGCGGTCAAGCGCGCAGCCAGACTGCGTGAGGAATTTGACGCATACGGAGACACGATCCACCGGGATATGGAAGAGATGCTTGACCTTGCGGATGCGTCGGCAAGAGGGATGGGGATGGAACCCTATTACATGTACCGCCAGAAGAATATGGGCGGAAACCTCGAGAACATCGGCTACGCCAAGCCGGGCACAGAGAGTATGTACAACATACTGATCATGGAAGAGATGATCGACATCATGGCAGCCGGTGCCGGAGCCGTGACCAAGCCGGTCAGACGAACATCGGACAATCTGTCCGAGCGGCCGCAGCGCGTCGACCGCATCGAAAATTGCAAATCGCTTCGGGATTACCTCGACCGGTTCCCGGAGATGATGGATAGAAAAGAAAAGGCATTCAGGAGGATATAATTCGTGGGAATGGTAAAAAAGCCGGTTACCGGTATGAAGGATATTATGCCGAGGGAGATGGAGATCAGAGATTACTGCATCGGCCTCATCAAGGAGACTTACAGAGCCTTCGGTTTTAACGGTGTGGAGACGCCCTGTGTGGAGCACATCGAGAACCTTTCTTCCAAGCAGGGAGGAGAGAACGAAAAACTTATCTTCAAGATCTTAAAGCGCGGTGAGAAGCTTAAGATCGATGAGGCAAAGGAAGAGATCGACTTGGTGGACGGAGGTCTTCGCTACGACCTGACCGTGCCGCTTTCAAGATACTATGCGAACAATGCGAACGATCTTCCGGCACCCTTTAAGGCACTTCAGATGGGCAATGTCTGGCGTGCGGACAGACCGCAGAGAGGACGCTATCGTCAGTTCATGCAGTGTGACATCGACATCCTCGGTGAGCCTACCATCTTAGCGGAGATCGAACTCATCCTGGCAACCACCACGCTGCTTGGCAAGCTTGATTTTAAGAATTTTACCATCCGCATCAATGACCGCCGGATCTTAAAGGCTATGGCGGCAAAGTGCGGTTTCCCCGAGAGCGACTTCGACAGTGTGTTTATCACATTAGACAAGATGGACAAGATCAGTCTTGACGGAGTGAAGGAGGAACTTCTTTCCGCAGGTTATTCCGAGGCGTCCGTGACCGAGTACCTTGCACTCTTTGAGAAGGTGACCGGAGACGTAAACGGCATCAGTTTCTTGAAGGAAGCATTGGGCGAGCATCTCGCGGAGGACGTTGCGGACGATCTGATCTCCATCATCGAAAGTGTGGAGGGCGCCAAGAGCGCAGACTTCGTCATGAAGTTTGACCCGACACTGGTTAGAGGCATGTCTTATTACACCGGCCCCATCTTTGAGATTTCCATGGATGAGTACGGCGGATCCGTCGGCGGCGGCGGACGTTACGATGAGATGATCGGCAGATTTACGGGCAATGCAACACCGGCCTGCGGATTCTCCATCGGATTCGAGCGTATCATCATGCTGCTTCTGGAGCGTGATTTTAAGGTGCCAGGTACGGGTACAAGAACCGCCTTCCTGATCGAGAAGAAGATGCCCGCGGAGAAGGTGGGACAGATCCTTCTCCTTGCGAGAAAGCGTCGTGAGGCAGGCGAGATCGTACACGTCGCAGTGATGAAGAAGAACAAGAAGTTCCAGAAGGATCAGCTTACGAGCGAAGGATACGGTGAGATCGTGGAGTTCTTTGCAGACCGCGATATCCCGACAGAATAAGAGATAGGAGTTATTGATATGGCAGAGACAATGAAAGGCTTGAAGAGAAGCCACAGATGTACGGAAGTCACCGGAGCGATGGTGGGCGAGACCGTTACCGTGATGGGTTGGGTCGCAAAAAGCCGCAACAAGGGCGGTATCATCTTCGTAGATTTAAGAGACAGAAGCGGTATCCTGCAGCTGATCTTTGAAGAGGCAAATGTGGGCGCAGAAGGATATGCGAAGGCAGAGAAACTGCGTGCGGAGTTCGTGGTAGCCGTAACGGGTAAGGTTGCGAAGCGTGGCGGCGCTGTGAATGAGAATCTGGCAACGGGAGATATCGAGATCATCGCAGAAGATATCCGTATCCTCTCTGAGGCAGAGGTTCCGCCTTTCCCCATCGAGTCCGACAGCAAGACCAAGGAAGACCTGCGTCTCAAGTATCGTTTCCTTGACTTAAGACGTCCGGATATTCAGAGCAATATTATGCTTCGCAGCAAGGTGACGACGGAAGTCCGTGCCTTCCTTGCAAACGAAGGATTCCTGGAGATCGAGACCCCCATCCTTTGCAAGTCCACACCGGAGGGTGCAAGAGACTATCTCGTGCCCAGCCGTGTGCATCCCGGCAACTTCTACGCACTGCCCCAGTCACCCCAGCTCTTTAAGCAGCTTCTGATGTGCTCGGGCTACGACAGGTACTTCCAGATCGCAAAGTGCTTCCGTGATGAGGATCTGCGTGCGGACAGACAGCCGGAATTTACCCAGATCGATATGGAGCTTTCCTTTGTGGATATCGATGATGTCATCGACGTGAATGAAAGACTCATCAAGCATATGTTCAAAGAGGCCATCGGTATCGATGTGGCAACCCCCATCCGCCGCATGACCTGGAAGGAAGCGATGGAGCGCTTCGGCTCCGACAAGCCGGATCTTCGATTCGGACTGGAGCTTACCGACATCTCCGACATCGTGACAGCTTCCGAGTTCGGCGTATTCGCAGGTGCGATTGCCGAGGGTGGTACGGTTCGCGGTATCAACGCCAAGGGACTCGGTGAACTTCCGAGAAAGAAGATCGACGCTTTGACCGAATTCGTCAAGGGTTACGGCGCGAAGGGCCTTGCCTATATCGCCATCGCCGGAGACGGTACGGAGAAGTGTTCATTTGCCAAGTTTATGAAGGATGAGGAGCTTGCGGCCATCCGCGAGCGTATGCAGGCAGAACCCGGCGATCTCCTTCTTTTCATCTCCGATGCCAAGAAGAAGTTTGTGCTTGAGACGCTCGGCGCACTTCGCTGCCACGTGGCAGATCAGATGGGCATCATCGACAAGAACGAGTTCAACTTCGTATGGATCACGGAGTTCCCGCTTCTCGAGTGGAGCGAGGATGAGAATCGTTTCGTGGCAATGCACCATCCCTTCACCATGCCGATGGAGGAAGACCTTCCTTTGATCGATACCGATCCCGGTGCGGTGCGCGCCAAGGCATACGACATCGTCTTAAACGGCGTGGAACTGGGCGGTGGTTCTGTCCGTATCCATCAGAACGACATCCAGGAGAAGATGTTTGATGTTATCGGACTTACGAAGGAAAGTGCGGAAGATAAGTTCGGCTTCCTGCTTACCGCCTTCAAGTACGGCGTTCCGCCTCACGCAGGACTGGCCTTCGGACTCGATCGTCTGCTCATGCTCATGACCGGCGCAGACAGCATCCGTGACGTCATCGCCTTCCCGAAGATCAAGGATGCGTCCGACCTGATGTCCGACGCACCGAATATCGTAGATCCGACGCAGCTTAAAGAACTCGGCATCGAAATTGTTAAGACTGAAGAGTAATTCGATGGTGAGACGCCCCGGACGACATACATTTGTTTCGGGGGACGCTCTCGCTTCGATCTCACACGCAACTCAGGTCTGCATCTATGATGCAGACAGCCCGTCGCGGCTTTGAGCGACTCAAAGAAACCCATCGGGTTTCTTCCTTGTAGCCGGCGTGTTCGGCGACCCCGCTCAACAAACATATGTCGCCCGGGGCTGTATAACGACAAAAAACGTCACCAATTACGGTGACGTTTTTGCTTTATTCGAGTATGTGTGAGGTTACATCGCCAGGACAACATGAGTCCGCCGGTGCTTAGTGCAAACAAACACCCGACTCCACAACGGATACGTGTCAACGACGCGCGAGGGGTGATCTATAGCGCACAAAATGGTTTGTGCGCGGTGATTACCCCGGGAGCGTCGCCGCGAACCTCATATGGAGTCGGGTGTTTTTTTGCCGCTAATCAGCTATGGTGCCGCTCTTAAACATCGATTTGAACGCCGCCTTCTGCAGCGAGAAGGTGAACTCGGAGCCGACGCCTTCGGTGCTGACAACGTTGATGTTCTCGTTGTGGGCCTTGATGATCTCTCGCGTGATGGAGAGGCCGAGGCCGGATCCGTTCTTGTCGCGGCCGCGGGATGCGTCTGTCTTGTAGAAACGTACCCAGATCTTCTTCAGGGAATCCTTCGGGATACCCATACCTTCGTCCTTGACGGAGATGAAGACCTTGTCGCGCTTTTCCGTCAGCGTGATGAAGATGCGCTGACCGGTGGGTGTGAATTTGATCGCGTTGTCGATCAAGTTGTAGATAACCTGCTGGATCTTCAGGCGATCTGCGTAGACCATGGAGTCTTCCGCGTGGTTGTTGAAGAAGAGAGGGATACCCTTGTCGATGCATTTGCCTTCGTAGGTATCGATGGCACCCTTGATCAACTCTACCACATCGAACTCACGGGGCATCAGCCAGATGCCGTAGGAGTCGAAATCATTCAACTCAAGGAGTCCGTTGGTGAGCTTGGAGAGGCGCTTGGTCTCGTCGACGATGATGCCGAGGTAGCGGTCCTGCTTCTCCGGGGGGATGGTGCCGTCCTTGATGGCTTCGGCGTAGCCCTTGATAGAGGTAAGGGGTGAGCGGAAGTCATGGGAGATGTTGGAGATGAAGGCACGTCGGTAGTCGTCCAGCTTTAAGAGCTCGGAGGCCATGTACTCCAGGGTGGAGGCCAGCTGACCGATCTCGTCCTTGGAGTGGATCTCCATCTTCGCCTCGAAGTTTCCGGCGGAATACTCCTCGGCCACGTGTCCGATCTTTCGGATCGGCTGGATGACCTTTCTGGAGATGATACCGAGCAGGGCGAAGGAGATGATGATCATCACCAGGAAGGGGACGTACATGCTCTTGATCAGGTGTTGCTGGAGTTCTTTGAACTGGCCGACCGTCGAGTGAAGCAGTACGACGCCGTTGGGCTTGCCGTTGGTCGTGATCGGTATCGAAACAGAGATGACACCGTCTTCAAAGTAGTTGTAGAAGTCTCCTTTGAAGGTTTGAAGCTCGGTCATGTCGTAGTCGTAATCGATAAAGTGGATATTGTTCGGGCAGCTGGGATGGTCGTTCGCCGTAGCGGATGCAACGCGGACGCCCTTGGAGTTAAAGTACCAGATGCTGGTGTCCAGAGACTCACTGTAGTAATCCAGATTCGACTGCAACTGCGACAGGGAATAGAGGCCGTTGATGTAGGCCACGATGGACTGCTCGGAGATTAGGAATCCCTCGTTGGTAAGCACTTCCACGCGCTCTTCCGCAAGCGTTTGCTTGGTGGTATGTGTTGCATAAAGTGTGAGAACGGCAAATACGGCGATGGTGATCACCAGGAAGGCCAATATGATCTTGTCAAACAGGGAGTGCCTTAAGAATTTCATCAGTGTACCTCAAATTTGTAGCCTTTGCCCCAGACGGTGGTGATCATCCAGTTGTGGGTTTCCTTGCCCACCAGCTTCTCGCGGAGTCGCTTGATGTGAACGTCGACCGTACGGGAGTCGCCGACATACTCGTAGCCCCAGAGCTGATCCAAAAGATGGTCCCTGGTGAATACCTGATTCGGCTTTTTCGCAAGGAAGTAGAGAAGCTCCAGTTCCTTCGGCGGCATATCGATAATCCGCCCCTCAAGGGTGACGGTGTAATTGGTCAGGTTGATCAACAGACCGTCGTACTCCACGAAGTCGCCGCGGTGGTCTGTCTCGGTTACGATATTTTCCTGAGGCGGTGTGTAGGATGCGCGCTTTAAAACGGCGCGTACACGTGCAACCATCTCGTTGGAATCAAAGGGCTTCACAATATAGTCGTCCGCACCGATCTTGAATCCGAGAACTTTGTCTAAGGTCTTGCCCTTCGCAGAGAGCATGATGATCGGTGTCTGGTATTTTTTTCGAATCTCGGCACATACCTCGTAACCATCCATATCCGGAAGCATAATGTCAAGCAGGATGAGGTGCGGGGCAAATCTCTCGACGGCGGCGATGGCTTCGGTGCCGTTCGCGGCGATCTCTGTCGTGAAGCACTCCTTGACTAAGTACAGGGAGATCAGCTCTGCGATATTCTCATCATCATCTACGATTAAAATGCGCTGTTTTTCCATGTCTACCTCCTATAGTGATACGATGGTCACGCCGTACTCTCCTTCGCCATACTCGCCTGCGCGGTAGGACTTGGCCAGAGGATGCCGGTCTAAAAACTGATGGATGCCCTTCCTTAAAGCGCCGGTTCCCTTGCCGTGGATGATGGTAACCTGCGTTAGGTTGGAGAGGGCTGCATCGTCAATGTATTTGTCGATCATGGCAGTGGCTTCGTCTACGGTTTTGCCGATGACATTGATCTCGGGAGAGATGGTCATGGCCTTGCTCGTGATGCTGCCGGAACGGGTACGCGTTGCGCTTTTCTTTGTGGTCTCAAGAGGCTCATCGATGATGGACAGATCACTGATGTGGAACTTGGAGTTGATGATGCCCATCCGCACTTCGGCCTTGCCTTTGGCGTCGGGAAGTGCCGTGATATGTCCCTTGGAGTTTAGGGAAAGCACCAGGACGGTGTCACCGATATGAAAATCACCGGCCTTGTGATTGCTTCTGCGTGTCTTGGTCCCGATATCCTTCGGTGCGAGTTTGTCGATCTTGTCCCGGAGATTGCCGCGGCGGGCTTCCATCTCTTTCGCATCCGCACGGTTCGGATTCTTGAGCCACTTATTGTAATCCCGGATCGCCCGGTCTGCTGTTTCCTTGGCTTCGTCGAGAAGCTCTCTGGCTTCTTCTCTGGCTTTCTCGAGGATGTCGGCCTTCTTTTCGGAGATGCCGGCTTCCGCTTCGGCTAAGACTTTCGCCTTTTCTTCGGCCTCGGCTCTTTTCGCCGCTGCTTCGGCAGCGTCTTCTTCTGCCTGTTTGGTACGCGCGGTCAGGCTGGCGATCAGTTCTTCCATATCCTTCACGGACTGCCCGATCCTGCCTCTTGCACTCTCGATGATGCTGTCGGAGATGCCGAGCTTCTTGGAGATGGCAAATGCATTGGAACTTCCGGGGATACCGATGTGCAGCTTGTAGGTGGGACGAAGCGTCGCAACGTCAAATTCGCAGGAAGCATTCTCCACGAGCGGTGCTGACATGGCGTAGGTTTTTAATTCGTTGTAATGTGTCGTGGCCATCACCCGTGTGCCACGATTTTTTAATTCGTCAAGGATCGCCTCCGCAAGGGCTGCACCCTCGACGGGATCCGTGCCGCCGCCCAATTCGTCAAAGAGGCATAGCGACCGGTCTGTGGCGTGTTCCAGAATAAATACGATGTTGCTCATATGAGATGAGAAGGTGGAGAGGCTCATCTCGATGCTCTGCTCATCTCCGATGTCGGCGAAGACATCATCCATCACGGAGAGGACACTGCCCTCCGCAGCGGGAATATGCAAACCTGCCTGGCCCATCAGTGTGAAAAGACCGAGGGTCTTAAGGGACACTGTCTTACCGCCCGTGTTGGGGCCGGTGACGATCAGAAGGTGATAGTCCCTGCCGAGGGTAAGGTCGATGGGGACTACGGCCTTCCTGTCGAGAAGGGGATGACGTCCCTCTTTGATTTCTATGACGCCGTCGGTGTTGAAGGCGGGTTCTGTGGCCCGGATCGCTCTGGCAAATTTGCCTTTGGCGAAGATAAAGTCTAAATCGATCAGTGTGCCGAGATCGAACTCGATATCTTCAGCAAATGTGGCGGCCGAGGCGGAGAGTGACTCTAAAATGTGTTCAATCTCGGTCCGCTCGTCGTTCTCGAGCTCCTTGATCTCGTTGTTCATATTGACAACAGCCATCGGCTCGATGAAAAGTGTGGAGCCGGACTGTGACTGGTCGTGGATCATGCCCGGAAAGCGGCTTCGATACTCCTGCTTTACGGGAATACAGTATCTGCCTCCACGGGAAGTGATGAGGCTGTCCTGCAGCATATCCTGATAGGTGTCCTTGCGGATGATCTTTTCGAGCTCGCGGTGGAGTCGACTGTCGGTCTCCTTGATCTTGCGGCGAATGCCGGCAAGGGTTCCCGAGGCGTCATCCGCGATCTCATCCGTAGAGATGATGCATCGGCGGATCTCGGCGGAAAGATCGTGCAGGACGACGAGCATGTCGAAACGCTCGGTCAGTGAATCCCGAGCAGGTGCACTCCCTTCTTCGGATGCACGTTTTTTATTCTTGGAGACAAGAGCTTCGTCCAGGTCGGAACCGTCTCCGTAGCTTTTGACTGCGGCTGCGGTTTCAAGAAGCCCTGCGATATCCAAAAGCTCTGCCGCGGAAAGCGTGGCGCCTGCCTTAAGAAGTCCGAGAATCGGACGAATGCTTCGGATGCCGGAGAAATTCAGGTTGCCGTGTCGCTCCAGGCGTCGGTATGCGTCGCGGGTCTCGGACTGAAGCTTTTCGATCTCGGAAAGCTCGGTCCGCGGCTTGATATTTCGTGCGCGATGTTTTGCCGGCTCGGAGTTGGCGTACTCTGCAAGGAGTTCTAAGATTTTGTCATATTCAAGTGTACGTAAACTGCGTTTGTTCATGCATTCTATTGTATAGCATCTTCGTGAAAATATAAAGGGAAAATTGCGCCTTTTTGCTTGCGGGAACGGGGGCTTAGTGTTATCTTAGAAACGTAAATCGAAAGCGAATGAAAGAGGTGTGATTATGAGATACATCAGTGAGCTGCGAGAGGGAGAGATGGTTTCCGAAACCTACTTCTGCAAGAAGAAAACCATCGCGAATACCAAGGCCGGAAAGACCTATTACTCCCTGACGCTTCAGGATAAAACAGGCACGGTGGATGCAAAGGTATGGGAACTTTCCAACGCCATCGAGCACTTTGAGGATTTGGATTATATTCATATCGACGCGCAGGTGACGAGCTTCAACAATGCGTTGCAGCTCAATGTAAAGCGCGCGAGGATCGCTGCGGAGGGGACCTACGACGTAGCGGATTATATGCCCTCCTCGGAGAATGACACAAATGAGATGTACAACCGTCTGCTTGCTTTGGTTGACGGTGTCAATAATGAGTATCTGAACAAACTGCTTTCCGCATTTTTCAAAGAGGATGCGGCATTCATCAAGAATTTTAAGACACACAGTGCGGCAAAGTCCATTCATCACGGTTTTATCGGAGGCCTCCTGGAGCATTCCCTTTCCGTGGCCGAACTCTGTGAATTCATGGCGGGACACTATACATTTTTAAAACATGATCTACTGGTTACGGCTGCCTTGCTTCACGATATCGGAAAGGTGGAGGAACTTTCGGATTTCCCCGAGAATGACTACACCGACGAGGGACAGCTGATCGGACATATCGTCATGGGCGCCATGATGATCCGCAGGAAGATCGATGCCATCGACGGCTTCCCGAAGAAACTGGCTGACGAGCTTACGCACTGTATCCTCGCACACCACGGGGAACTCGAGTACGGTTCTCCGAAGAAGCCTGCACTTGCGGAAGCGCTTGCGCTCTCCCATGCGGACAATATCGATGCGAAGATGGAGAGTTTCAAGGAAGTGCTCGCGGGCGCCGGTGAGAAAAAGGACTGGCTCGGTTATAACAAGATGTTCGAATCAAATATCAGAGCTACAAGCGAGATCTGATCAGAGGGATTCATGAAAAAGAACGATGAGATTGAAATTTTAATCGAAGATATGGGAGAAGATGGCCTGGGAATCGGCCATCTTCCTCTTTCAGAGGGTGGTACATTTACCGTCTTTGTGAAGGATGCCGTTCTCGGGGACCGGGTACGTGCGGTTGTCACCAAGGTGAAGAAACATTACGCCTACGCCAAGATGCTTGCGCTTCTTGCTCCGGGGGCGTATCGCGTGGAGCCGGTGTGCCCGGTTGCAGCGAGGTGCGGCGGTTGTTCCATGATGCAGCTTGCGTATTCGGAACAGCTGCGTTTAAAGGAACGGCGTGTTTCGTCCTGCCTGTCGAGGATCGGCAAGATCGAGACTCCCGAGAAATATGCCCTGCCCATCGTCGGCATGGAACATCCCTATCGTTTCCGCAACAAGATGCAGTTTCCCGTCGGCGTCGGAAAAAACGGAGAGGTTCAGATGGGGTTTTATGCGGGACGTACGCACAGCATCATCGATCAAAAGACCTGCGCAATCGGTCATCCTGTGAACACCTACGTTACGGATGCGCTTCGGGAACTTTTTTCTGCGTGGAGGCGCAGATACGAAGATATCATTTATGACGAGATGCTGCACAAGGGATTGATCCGTCATGTGTTAACCCGTGTCGGTTTTGAAACCGGCGAACTGATGGTATGTCTGGTGATCAACGGAAAGAGGCTGCCGAACGGATGTGATGAAGAAATGACGAAAGCGTTAGACAAGGCGCTGGATGCCTATCATAGAGATCTTTCCGAAGGACGGATCGAAGAGGGACCGGGTGTCGGAGAGATCCGCCTCACCAGCCTTTCCTGTAATATCAACCGCGAGAAGACAAACCGGATCCTCGGCGATTCGACAGTGACGGTTTCGGGAAGCGACCGGATCGCGGAAGTGCTCGGAGGAAATCGTTTCCTCATCTCGCCGCAATCCTTTTTCCAGGTGAATCCCGTTCAGACAGAGAAACTCTATGCGAAGGCGGTTGCTTTCGCCGGCCTTACGAAAGATGAGACGGTCTGGGATATGTACTGCGGCATCGGAACCATTACGCTGGCGCTGGCCCGCATCGCAAAACGCGTCTACGGCGTGGAGATCGTTCCGCAGGCTATCGAGGATGCCCGCGAGAACGCAGCGGCCAACGGTGTGACCAACGTGGAGTTTTTTACGGGCAAGGCAGAGGAAGTGATCCCGAAACTCTACGCCGAAGATCCGGCGAAGTATCGCGCGGATGTCGTGGTGGTGGATCCCCCGAGAAAGGGCTGCGATCCGGCACTGCTTGACACCCTCCTGTCCATGTCGCCCGAAAGGATCGTCTATGTTTCCTGCGATCCGGCAACACTCGCCCGCGATATCGCTTACCTGTCGGACGGCGGTTATGAACTGAAAGCGTATCAGCCCTTTGATCAGTTCTGCCACAGTAGTCATGTGGAATGTGTTTCGCTTTTACAACGAATGAGCAACACCCAATCGAAGGAAATACGATATTTGTGAGGTTTTATACATGTTAAGGTTACAAGCTGTTCAGGCTAAGGACAGGGATCTGCTTTGGAATATCAATCAAAAGAATTTAAACACAAAGAGGATGAAAAAATGCCCGAAGGTATAGATTTGAAGCCGATAGCACGAGAGGATATTGAAATAGTCTGGAAGATGCAGGTGGAAGCATTCTCGGATCTTTCATGGATAAAGTATTAGCAAGGTTTGAACAGCCGTGGACGACATATTTCTTCATTATGGCAAATAATGAGAAGGTAGGAGTGGTCCGTGTTGTAGATAAGAAAGACGGGAGCAGAAAGCGGATCTCTCCTATTTGGATCATGCCTGAGTACCGAAATAAAGGATATGCGCAGCAGGCAATACTTGCGGCGGAGAAAAAAGGCAATCTTCATTTGTATGAGAAACTTGGCTATCATCAGACAGGCAGAATTGATAGAGTTAACGATCGTATGGATATAGTGTACTACGAAAAAGATTGATAATAAAGGAAAATGTCAATCCGATATTTGAAAAGAAAGCAACTATTTGTTGGAGGTTTTTTGGAGGTATTTTTATGGATTACAATTACACGAACATGGCACCAATGACACCTGCGCCCGAACCGAAAAAGAAGGGTACGGGGAAAGCGCTTGTTTTCCTGATCGGTCTTTTGATCGGGGCCTGTGTTGCAGCGGTACTCGTTTTGACGCTTGCACGGACGAAGGGTGGTCATGCGAAAGGCGCGAAACTTGAGGGAAGGGGATACGATACGCCGGAAGAAGCGGTCGAGGCATATCTCGAGAACCTGAAAGCAGGGGATTTTAACGGTATTGTCTCCACATTTGCCATGGAGAGTTACAACGAAAACTATAATACAAGGGCATACTATGAAAAGACACGTGCATTTTCGGTTATGGGAAACAATGGTCAGCAGTATGTGAAACTCGGCGATGATTCGGATCTTGTGACTGCGGTCAATCTTGAGAACAGAAGGGCATATATCGCCGCAAACGTGTACAGACAGATCACTGTATCGATGCTCGCAAAGGTCGATAATGAAGACCTGAAAAAAAGCTATACAGGCGGAGAGACCTATGTACTGAATGATAACAGACAAATCGACGACTTGATGGGCTTTCTTGACTCGGCTCCGGGACTTAAGAACATGAAAATCAGAGGGCTCCTGGATACATCGAAGGCCGATGCGAATTCTGAGGGTCCGCGAAAGACCTTCATGGAAGGAAGAGAGAAAGAATGGGACGGCGATATAAAGGACGTATGCATGGAAGTAGAAATAGACGGAAAGGATTATGTTCTGTGTATGACCTGCGTATGCTATGACAACAGGTGGTATAACGCGGAGTTCGTCAATTACTATATGTATGCTTACGGCGCTTCTGCGCAGACAGGCGGTTTGTGCGAAAAGGAACTTTTTGACGGCCTTGATTGATGTTGAGTGTCGGATTTATATGTGCGGAGGAATGATATGAGATATCCGAAACCATTACAAAAGGGAGGAACCATCGGCTTTATCGCACCGTCCTTTGGCTGTGCGATCGAGCCGTATCAAAGCAGGTTCGAAAAAGCGAGAGAGATCTTTGAGAGCAGAGGTTACAGGCTTTATCTCGGGCCGAATTGCTTCGAGGGATCCGGGATCGGGATCAGCAACACCCCTGAGCTTTGTGCAAAAGAACTGAATGATACCATGACGGATCCGTCTGTGGATGCGGTGATCACCTGCGGCGGCGGGGAGCTGATGTGCGAGGTGGTTCCGATGATCGACTTCGAGGCGATCGCGAAAGCGGAGCCGAAGTGGTATATGGGCTACTCGGACAATACCAACTACACATTCTTATCGGCGACGCTTGCCGATACGGCAGCAGTCTACGGACCATGCGCGCCGGCCTTCGGACGTGTGCCCTGGCATCCATCGCTCACGGATGCCATGAAGATCCTGACCGGTGAGATACGGGAAGTTTCCGGATACGGCCTGTGGGAGAAGGATGAGGCACCCGTGGCGGAGGGCGAGGAGGCGGATCCGCTTGCGCCTTACTATGTAACGGAGCCGCTTTCACTTAAGTATCATCTTCCGACGGATTCGGGAGATAGGGCTGCGAAGATGCACGGCAGACTGCTCGGCGGCTGCCTGGATATACTGGTGAATCTCTGCGGTACAAGGTATGACCGCGTGGCAGAGTTTAACGAGCGCTATAAGGCGGACGGAACGCTGTGGTTCCTTGAGGCCTGCGACTTAGATCCGCTTTCCGTAAGACGTGCGTTGTGGTCACTGCGCGAAGCCGGATGGTTTGACACGGCGACGGGATTTCTGATCGGAAGACCGAGAAGGTACGGAGAGGAGATGTTCGGCGTCGATCAGATCAAGGCGGTAACGGATATTCTGGGAAACTGCGAGGTTCCTATTATTCTGGATGCGGATATCGGACATCTTCCTCCGATGATGCCGATCGTCTGTGGAAGCGTGGCCGATGTCGCGGCCGAAGGGGATCATCTTACGGTCACACATGACTATATTTGATTTTTGACAGAACGGTGATTGATTTTATTTGCATTCGATGATAAGATTTACGCCGAATGTGTAAAACTGTGAAAGGAAGAAACCAATGATCACAAGATTGAAAACTCTGAAAAAAGTCATGACGACAGTGATTGCAATCACGGTGGGATTGCTTACCTGCCCGTCACCAACGGTTCTGGCACAGGACCCGACGGAAGTAAGCGATATAGCAGAGCTCAATGCAGCACTGGCCGTTCCTACATGTGAAAGCATCAGATTAACAGGTGATATCACGACACCGGCCACGATTGAGATTCCGGAAAACCGGGTCCTTACCCTCGATTTGAACGGTCATACGATTACCTATGATAACTCGGGACAGGCGCACAGTGCGATCCGGGTGGAAACCGGTGCGGAGCTTACGCTTGCGGATACTGCCGGAACGGGAATGATCACCAAAGGTGGAACCATGAATCCGGGAAATGCAGTAGCGTCATGCGGAGGCGGTATCGATGTGTCGGGCGGAAGCTTGATCATGAACGGAGGAACGCTCTATGCCAACAGCGCGCACCTTGGCGCCGGCATCTACGTGACAAACGGATCTGTGGTTATGAACGGCGGAGCAATCCAGGGGAACGTACTTCGGAAACTTGGTTCAACGCAGTCTGTTGACGGATGCGGCGGCGGTGTCTACGTCGGAAACAATGCTTCCTTTACCATGAACGGAGGAACCATCCGCGGCAACGTCATCGGAGAAGCAAACGGAGCGCACAACGGCGGCGGTGTCTACGTATCGGAGAGCGGAACCTTTACCATGAATGGCGGTACGATCGGCGACAGCGGATTTGCTCCCGAAAACGGCAATGTCATCAACGGTGATGGCGCGGGCGTATATTGCAAGGGCACTTTTGATTTTAATGGCGGGGCGATTCAGTATAACCATGCAGCGCTTGATACAAACGGAGGCGGTATCTACCTCGCGTCCGACAGTACATTTACCATGTCTACTGCGGCGGTGGTTCAACTCAACGAGGCCGGGGCCGGAGCGGGTATCTATGCGGAAGCAGGTGCTTCCTTCACTGCGAACGGCGGAGAGATCACGCTGAATAAAGCGAACGCAGCCGGCGGTGGCGGCGGTATCTATCTTGCGGAGAACGGATCGGCAGCCTTAAACGGCGTGTCGATTAAAGCAAATGAAGCACCTCAGGCCGGCGGTATAAGAGTATCAACCGGAGCGACACTTACCATGACGAACGGAGAGGTAAGCGGCAACACGGCAAGCGATAGCAGCTCGGCGGGCGGCGTTCAGGTCGAGGGTAGTCTCGCGCTCGGCGGTGCGCCCGTGATCAAAAACAATCAAAGAAATCAGAGCACGAACGGTTTGGAGACAAGCAATGTCCTGCTTGCGAGCGGAAAGACGATCAAGGTTTCTCCTGCACTTGCGGCAGGCGCAGATATCGGAGTGAGAACCGCAGACAGAACCGACCGTGTTCTTATATCTGAAGGATATCCGAATTCCAATCCGGGCGACGATCCCACAAAGTTCTTCAAGAGTGATGAGGCGACGGATTACGGTACGGTAGCCTCTGCCAAGAAGTATTATGTTGAGCAGGGATTTACCGCGACCGACAAGGAAGTCTACCTTGTGTTGACACCGCATACACATACGATCAAAAAAGTTGAGGATACTGCGGCATACGTAGCGCCTTCATGCACGAAGGCGGGAAGCAAGACGGAGAACCTTGTGTGTGAGGTCTGCGGAACGGTTACAGGTACCGAGGTAACGGAGATTTCAGCACTCGGACATGATTATGGCGCATGGACGGTAGTGAAGAAGCCGACCGCGACCGAGAAGGGCCTCGAGGAAAGCGTATGTACGAGATGCGGTGAGAAGAGACAGAGAGAGATCGACAAGCTTGCCGACACAAAGTCCGCCGAAGTTACGACCAAGTCTGACAACGGAGCCGTAGATACCGGAGATCATGCACCGGTTGCATTCTATTTTGCGGGATTGATTCTGGCGATGCTTATGATAATCGTGTTGACGGCACATCATACAAGAAAATACTGGAGCTGAAAATAAGAATGGTGGTGGGTTTAACCCACCACCATATTTTTTCCATTGTTTTTACCATAGTAGAGCTTTTCGTCGGCACGCTGAATCCATCGATCGATGGACTGCGTGTCTTCTTTTTGGGCATATCCGATCGTGATGGTGACATTGATTCGTTGACGCTCAAAGGTGAAATCATGGGCTGCGACGCTTTGACGAAGCTTCTCCATGCGATCGCGCACATCGGGAAGATCCTTGGCCAGAAGCAGGAATTCCTCGCCACCCCATCTTGAGATGACGATGTCGTTACAGAGGTCGCACATAACGTCAGCCAGTTCGGTGAGCACATAGTCACCGGCATTGTGACCGTAGACATCGTTGATCTTCTTGAAGTCATCGATGTCGATCATGATCACGGCGGCAGTATTGCGGATGCCGCCTGCGACATCGAGCTGTTCCATCATAAAGCGGCGATTGTACAGACCGGTCAGCTGATCCACGTAGCTCATCCGCTTCATCGCTTCCTCGGACCTGATCGTGGCGTTGATCATGATACGTGTGTAGACGGTCAGGAAGGAGATGACCGTGATGGAGTTGACAAACCAAAAGACGATGGATGCGCTTTTGGGACCGTTGTAGATCGGGCCGTTCACGAAAATATAGATCGTGCTTGCGAGGAAACAGATGACGATCATGGTACTGATAAAGCCGGCCGGTATCTTTCGCTGGTCGAGCTTGTAGGAAATGTAGTTCGTATAATTAATGATGGGGATCATGGACAGGCTGTACAGGCAGAAACCGTAGTCAAGTCCCAGACAGATGGTGCTTATGCCCATGTACAGGGTCAGCCAAAAGTACACCATGCAGAGGTAGAAGAATAATTTGCCTCTGAAGATCAGTACATATCCGACCAGATATACAAGCAGCGTTGGGATGCTGAAATACACAAGGAACGTGGCCTCGCACAGGTAGAAGAACAACATCAGACCGATCACTAAAAAGATGATGACGGTGTTGATGGCAAATGTGAGTTTTTGAATGCTTTTTTGGTTCATAGCAAATTGCTGCCTTTCGTGTAAACGCCCTCTTTGCACATTATAGCACGCATCCGCGGAAAATGTATAGGGGCAGGGCAGATAGTGAAACTTGCGCTTGACGAAAGCCTGAAACGCGATTAAAATTAGCCCTAACGGGCTCCCTGCCCTTCGGGCAGGGCAGATATACGGAAACTTCTCCTGCGGAGAAGTTCTGAAGTCGCTCAAAGCCCTCATCGCCGGGTGGCTAGCCTTCGATTTGCAAGCAAATCGAGGCCAATCCGCGACGGGCTCCCTGCCCTTCGGGCAGGGCAGATGCAGGATTCGTACATCGGTAGTATATCAGCTTCCCAAGCTGAGGAGGCGGGTTCGACTCCCGTATCCTGCTTGCACAAAAATAGGAGAGCAATTTGCTCTCCTTTTTGATTGCTTACTCGCCTTCTTCGGTTGAATCGGTTGAATCGGTTGAATCGGTACCGCTGTCTTCCGTCTGTGTGATGACGGTGGAGAACATGCAGGCATCGATGTCCAAAAGATCGCGCTCGGTCAGATAGTAGGTTTTGCCTTCTTCCACGATCTCTGCTGTCAGCTGGATGGGATCAGCGTAAGTCATCTGGTCGCATCCCTTGTTCAGGATGTCGAGAAGACCGGTGGAAAATGCTGTCTCATACTGTGCGATATCGTAATCGTTGTAGACACCGTTCGCAACGTCCTCGTTGAATTTCTCGATGTAGGCGCTTACCTCGGGGGCTGTCTGGTTGAACAGATCGATGGGGTAGATGGTGATGTCCACCAGGTAGACACTGCCGTATTTGTACGCCTTGGATACACTGAAGTTGATCTTGCTGTAGATGTGCTTTGCAAGCTCACGGTACTGCTCTCTGATCTCGGGGGCGTTGTCGACGCGCACCTGATAATAAGCAAGCAGGTTGTCGGTCAGATAATCGATGTTTTTCTCGTAGAGGGCCTGTGCATCCGCCTCGCTTGATCCCGTGGCAGCAAGGTAATCCTCGCTGACACCGAGGTAGTTTAAGGAGATCAAGGCCTTCACGTACTGCTGGTAGCGCTTCTCAACCTTTGGTGTACAACCGGTCAGGAGCGTACAGAAGGTTACCAGCAAAGAAATATAAATCAAAAGCTTTTTGGTCTTTGCGTTCATGGTAAATTCCTTTCACGTTTTTCCGACACATTATAACACATGTTTATAGGAAATGCGACACCAAAAAAAGAAGTGCATTCCATGTACGATTGTGCTATAATATCATGGATTGACCGAATGGTCGCATTTGTGTTTGAAAGGAGAAATCGAAGATGTTGGAAACACAACTGAAAACAGCGAAATTCGGCGGATACGACAAGGCTGCCGTAGAGTCATATATAGACCAGATTAAAGAGGAGCATGAGAAAGAGGTGTCCGAGCTTAAGGCGAACGTCTTAAAGCTGTCCGAGACAGTGAAGAACCTCCACACCATGCGCGAAGTGAACTTAAACGAGTCATCAAGCACCATCGACAATTTAAAGAAGGTGAATGATGACCTTCAGCTCGAGGTAACACAGCTTCGTGACGAACTTGCCACCTACAGGAACCGCGATGAGGAGTCGGCTTCCAGATACGAGTCCATCTCCCGTACGCTGCTCGAGGCAAGAGAGAGCGCCGATGCGCTGATGAAGCAGACGGAGGAGAATTGCGCAGAGCTTCGCGCACGCACCGAGACCGAGTGCGAGCAGCTTTCTTCCGAAACGCAGATGAACTGCGAACGCATGTCACAGGAGACCAAGGAAGCCTGCGACCGACTTACCGTAGAGACCGAGAATTCCTGTCAGGAACTCAAGGAAACCACTTATGCGAATTGCGACAATCTTCGCAGAAGCGCCAAAGAGGAAACCGATGCGCTTCGACTTGAGACGGAGAATGCGTGTGCAGAGCTTTCGGCAACCACCAAGGCGGACTGTGAGGCACAGAAGGCCAGCTGTCAGATCGAGTGTGATCAGATGAGACAGGAAGCAAGAGCAGAGGCTTACAACACCAGGATGTCCGTCAAGAGAGAGTGCACCAGCGTAAGCGGATACCTTGCGGAATTATACGAAGCACTGGATAAGGTAGTTGGGGCAGTGGGAGAAGCCAGAACCATTTCTGATCAGGCTTTCCCGAATCTGGATAGTAACTAGTCGAGAGAGAGCTGCCCGAAAGGCGGCTCTTTTTACTTATTCTGACGAAGGGAAGGCAGGCTCTATATGGCAGTTGAGAACATTTACCTGAAAAAAGCGCTTGAAAAATCCGGTTATGTCGTTATCGTCATTGTCAGAGACGTGAAGACGAGCAACAGCCGGCTTGAATACGTTTCACCGAATGCAGGGATCCTCGGTATCAATGCCGAGATGCTGAACAGGGGTCTGAAGATGACGATTGATTATGTGCATCCCGCTGACCGCGAGAAGATACGTGCGATTCTCTCCGAGGCCATCGAGTCCGGTGTGACGGATTACTCGCACAAGTTCCGATTAGTCGGAGATGACGGCACACTTTACTCTATCAAAAGCGAGGTCTCCATTGACAGAAGAGAGAACGATGAGATCGCTACGGAGTTCTACATGAGAAGAGTTGCGGATAAGCCGGAGGTTTCCGCAACGCAGCATATAACTTCCAAACAGCAGACCGAACTTGCGATTCCCGCAGATCTCAAAGTGGGAGATTATATAGCCGAGAGTGAGCGTGTGCAGGTGATTCTCGGAAGCTACGGCAAGCTTTCGGGACTCTATTCCACGGTCATCGATGCGGAGGGCAAGAACATCTTCCCGCCGACGGGACCGGATGTGAACATGGGAGACTTCTATGATTTCTTCCAGAATCCCGTGAACAAGGACTTTTACAGAGGCATCTGGAAGAAGATGGAGATCGATCCGGAACCCCAGCTTTTGAACCGTCCCGAGGGCGGTGTCGGAAGATTTGCCGTGGCGCCAATTTTGCTCGGCAACAAGCTGCGTGCGCTCTGGGTCCTCGGTTCTTATACGACGGAAGAAACCGAAAAACTTGAGGATATCTACACGACACACTGGGATATCGCAACCGTGATGTCCGACTTTTTGTATCGCGGTTACGCAATGGAAATTGAGGCTGCGAAAGCCCGCGGCGCCGGCAAGAAGCTTCGCGCAGAGCTTGCAAGACAGAACATCGCAAACGAAGCCCTTTCCAAGATCGGAAGCCGTTCTCAGGAGAATTTGGGACAGGTGATCGAGGAGACGATGCATGATATCGGCGTGCACCTCGATGTGGACAAGATTTTCCTCTTTACCAAGAAGCCCAACAAGCCGAGAGAATTCTCGCTTTTTGCCTACTATGACAAGATGGGTGAGGAACCGCACGAAGAGCTTCGTGAGATTCTGCCCGAGCGCCTGCACAACGTTGTGGGTATGCTTAATGACGGCGGGGGACGCATCATCGCCGACAAGACCAATATGACGGAGCAGTACAAACTTACGCTGATGAAGTACAACTTCAACTGCGTGATGGTCTTCCCGATCTACATCGAGAAGGAACTCCACGGCCTGGTATTCTACGTGGAGGAGAATGCAGACAGAACCTGGACCCGTGAGGAAGTTCGATTCACCCAGAGTATGACCTACATTTTCCAGAATATGATCGAGTCCACCGAAGGTGATTCCAATATGCGCAAGGTGAACAAGCATCTGCTGGAGACCTTCAACAGCTTCCATGCCGGCATCTTTGTGCGCGAGCTGCACTCGGGCAAGGTGCTCTTCTCGAACACGAGCATGGATGAAATGCTGGGCTTTGACTTCAAGGGCAATGACAGCCGTCGGCTGATCACGGACCTGCATGACCGCTTCGATGATATCGACGGTATGCGAAAGCCGTTTATCACAAAAGAGCGTGTCAGCAACTGGCGCAGTTACATCCAGCAGTTGGACAGTATTATGGATATCACGGAAATCCGCATGGAGTGGCTGCACGGTGAACCCGCATCCATGATTATCATGCGAAAAGCTAAGGAATTATAGAAATTTGACGATATATTAGATAGTGAAAGGAGCTTGACATGGCCAGTTCGGATATCGGTATCGACTTGGGAACAGCCAGTGTCCTGGTATATGTGAACGGAAAGGGTGTCGTTTTGCGCGAGCCGTCCGTTGTTGCATATGACAAAGATACAAATCAGATCAAAGCAATCGGGGAGGAAGCCAGACAGATGCTCGGCAGAACCCCCGGCAACATTATAGCGGTAAGACCTTTAAGACAGGGCGTGATCTCTGATTACAGGATCACGGAAAAGATGCTGAAGTACTTTATTCAGAAGGCGGTCGGCAAGACATTTTTCGGCAGACGCCCCAGAATCAGCGTTTGTGTTCCCTCCGGCGCCACCGAGGTTGAAAAGCGTGCGGTGGAAGATGCAACTTATCAGGCGGGAGCAAGAGATGTATATGTCATCGAGGAGCCGGTTGCGGCAGCCATCGGTGCGGGCATCGACATCTCCAGACCCTGCGGCAATATGATCGTAGACATCGGCGGAGGTACCACCGATGTGGCAGTGATCTCATTAAACGGTGTCGTAATGTCCTCCTCCATCAAGGTGGCGGGAGATGACTTCGACGATGCGATCATCAAATTTATGAGGAAGCGTCACAATCTCCTTGTAGGAGAGCGGACCGCAGAGGAGATCAAGATCAACATCGGAACCTGCTATAAGCGTCCCGAGAATCTGACCATGGATATCCGAGGCAGAAACTTAGTCACCGGTCTTCCGAAGACTGTAGCCATCTCTTCCGATGAGACGGAGGAGGCGCTTCGCGAGGTGACATCACAGATCGTTGATACGATCCATGCGGTACTTGAGCGCACACCGCCCGAGCTTGCGGCGGATATTGCGGATCGAGGTATCGTCCTTACCGGAGGAGGCGCATTGCTCCACGGTTTAGAGGATCTGATCGAAGAGAATACCGGTATCACGACGATGCGTGCGGAGGAACCGCTCACCGCAGTTGCCATCGGTACCGGAAAGTATATCGAGTTCCTGAACGAGAAAACACAATAAAGCGAGCTGAAATCGCTCAAAGCCCTCATCGCCGGGTGGCTAGCCTTCGATTTGCAAGCAAATCGAGGCCAATCCGCGACGGGCTTCGGGCAGGGCAGAAAAAGGAGTTATGGGATGGTAAGAGGACTTTACACAGCCTGGACGGGACTTCGCAACGAAGAGCGTCGTATGGATGTGCTCACCAACAACATGGCGAATGCCGATACCACCGGATTTAAGAAAATCGATGCCACATCACAGTCCTTTGATCGCCAACTGGCGGTGAAGATCAATGATGTGACGGTCGGTGAAGACACGGTGTGGGGCATTGGCGGCGTCAATCTGGGCGTCAAGATCGGTGAGACCTTCTACGATATGTCACAGGGCAACTTTCGACAGACCGACGATCAGTACAACGTCGCGCTCTCAGGAAGAGGCTTCTTTGCCATCAGCACGACGGACAAGGCAGGTAACACCTCTACGAAATATACACGTGACGGTGACTTTACCGTAACCAAGGAAGGTTTTCTTGTGACAAAGGATGGAGACTTTGTGCTGGGACAGGGCGGAAACCGCATCCAGATACCAAATGCCAACGTCGTAGATGTCGGCATCGACACACAGGGTAATATTTATGCAGGCAACACCTATGTAGACCGGCTTCAGATCGTAGACTTCGAGAGCTACGAAGCACTTTCCAGCTACGGAGAGAATATGTTCCAGCCGGTAGAGGGCGCGCGGATCATCGCATCCGAAGCGACCGTGACACAGGGTTACCTGGAGATGTCCAATGTCAACATGGTTACAGAGATGGTAGATATGATCGCCATTTCGAGATCCTATGAGACCAACCAGAAGATGGTTCAGACGATTGATAAGGCGCTTGAAAAAGCGGCAAATGAAATCGGACGTTTATAGAGTAGGAGGTATTAGCTTATGATGCGTTCCCTTTGGACAGCTGCCTCAGGCATGAGAGCACAGCAGTCAAATGTAGATACAATCGCACACAATCTGTCCAACGTCAATACCGTTGGATATAAGTCAGAGGAAGCAAGTTTCAAGAGCCTCCTGTATCAGAATTTACAATCCACATCCACCAACAATGCGGGTGAGAACAAGCCTGTAGCGGCCGAGGTAGGTCTCGGTACCAGAATTGCGGCAGTGACCAGCCAGTTCACACAGGGCGCGCTCATGTCTTCCAAGAACCCGCTGAATATTGCTATCGAGGGTGAAGGATTCTTCACACTTCGTATGCCGACCGGAGAGCAGTGCTACACCAGAGACGGAAGCTTTGCGGTTTCTCCGACGGCACAGGGCAATCTGCTTTGTTCCGCATCCGGTAATCCCGTGCTTGATTCAAACGGCAACAACATCTATCTGCCGGCGAATCGCGTAGCAACGGACGTGATCATTGAGAGAACCGGATACCTTGCTTTTGCGGGCGAGGACGGCAATCCCGTGCGTCTGAAGGATGCGCAGGGCAGAGAGATCAAGTTCGGCCTCGTGCAGTTCAACAACCCGGCCGGTCTTTCCAAGAACGGTGACAATAATTACATCGTGACGGTTGCATCCGGAAATCCGATTCCCGAGGAAGGCAATCCCGCTGTTACGCCCTCCAAGACACACCAGTTTTACACCGAGGGTTCCAACGTCGATGTGGCGGAAGAGATGGTTAATTTGATCGTTGCGCAGCGCGCCTACGAGATGAACTCGAAAGCAATCCAAACAACCGACGACATGATGCAGCAGGCGAATAACCTGCGTTAAATATGAGACACGCATCCTCACGAATACATGACGAGCAGAAAGCTTGCTTGATGCGAGTTATGTATTCGTGAGGATATGTGGCGAATGCCACGACCGACTCGAAGCGAAGCGAAGAGGAGGTGCGTGTCGAAATCCGTTTTCCCGCTTTTGCATTTTTCAGCGTCCTGCGAGGGGTTCTATACCGGTGAGACGCGTCACTTAGAAAAAGGAGTACATATGGCAATTTCCTTTACCGGCGTCAGCAATGACGACTTTCAAACCGCATACGGAATTCAGAACACCAAGGGACTCGAGAACAAGCTCGGCAATGTTTCCACCGAGGAAGACGAGAAGATGCTCGAGGCCTGCAAGGAGTTTGAGGCTTATATGCTGGAACAGGTTTATAAGCAGATGGACAAGACTGTGATGCGTGCCGACGAAGAAAAGAGCGATTATGAGAATTACTTCGGCGATATGCGTATCCAGGAACTTGCCAAGCGCGCCACCGATCAGGGCGGCGTGGGTCTTGCGCAGCAGTTATACGAATCCATGAAACGCCAGGCCGAAGGCCTTACACCCGAGCAGGTGAACCGCATAGAGGACCTGAAGGCAGCAGAGGTTGCGGCAGCGGCCACACAGAAACCCGATGAAGCATGACACGCGAAGGCTATATCGAAAAAATCATATACAAAAGTGAAGACAGCGCTTACGCTGTCTTTTGCGTGGAAGGAGACGACGGAGAGGAAATTTTCGTCGGCAATCTTTACGGTGTGGGTGAAGGACTCTATATCATCGCGGAAGGCGAGTATGTGAACCACCCGCAGTACGACATCCAGTTCAAATTTACATCTTATCAGATCAAGATGCCTGAGGATACGGTAGGGATCGAGCGTTATCTCGCATCCGGTATCATCAAAGGCGTCCGCGAAGTTCTCGCAAAAAAAATCGTCAAAAAATTCAAGAATGACACACTTCGTATCATCGAGGAGGAACCGGAACGTTTGGCGGAGATCTCCGGAATTTCCGAGGCGAAAGCCAGAAAGATCGCGGCTTCTTATATGGAGAAGCGGGAGTTTCAGGATGTGGCGATCTTCCTCGGAGGATACGGCATTTCCGTGAATCTTGCTATGAAGATCTACAACACCTACGGAGACGAAGTGTACACCGTGGTGAAGACCAATCCCTACAAGATGGCGGAGGATATTACCGGAATCGGTTTCAAGATGGCGGATCAGATCGCCGTGAAGATGGGCGTGGAGCGGGACTCCGAGTTCCGCGTGCGTTCGGCCATCGTCTATGCGTTAGGGCGTGCGACGACGGAAGGACATATGTATCTGCCGAAAAATCAGCTTACCAAGCGTGTGATGGACCTTTTGCACGGCGGTGATGTATCCGCCGAGTACGGTTATGCGGAGTATCCGGATGCCACGAGTATGGACACGGTATACGATGCGCAGACGGAAGTGATCGGTGAGCAACTCCTTGAACTTGTGATGGAAGGCAAGGTTGTTTTAAAACAGGCGGACGGCGAGGACCGTGTGTATAACGGAGCCAATTACTATACAGAGCTCAATTCGGCGCGCATGCTGATCGATCTTCAGTTAAAGTACGAGATTCCGGAGAAGGAACTAAGCGACGCGCTTTCCGCGATTCAAAAGAAGGAAGGCATCGACCTGGATGAACAGCAGCTTACGGCCGTAAGATCCGCTATCACGGCGGGTGTTGCCGTGATCACCGGCGGACCCGGTACCGGCAAGACGACGATCATAGATACCATTATCAAGTACTTTGTGGGACAGGGTATGGAGATCAAACTCTGTGCACCTACCGGACGCGCGGCCAAGCGTATGACCGAGCAGACCGGGTGGCCGGCTGAGACAATCCATCGCCTGCTTGAGTTCTCCGGCAACCCGGACGAGGAAAAGGATGGCCTTTCCTTCGGAAGAAATTCGAATAATCCGCTGGAGTGTGATGCGATCATCGTGGATGAGATGTCTATGGTGGACAGCTTTCTTTTCTACTCGCTGCTCTCGGCGGTTGCTTACGGCACCCGACTGATCCTGGTGGGTGATATCAATCAGCTTCCTTCGGTTGGCGCGGGCAATGTATTAAAAGATGTGATCTGCTCGGACTGCTTCCCGGTGACGACCTTAGACAAGATCTATCGTCAGGAGGAAGGCAGTGATATCGTCTTTAACGCACACCATATCAACAAGGGTGAGCATTTGACCATCGACAACAAGAGCAAGGATTTCTTCTTTATCCCGAGAAACGGATCCGCCGAGGTCCTGAAAGAAGTCGGGGTGCTTGTTTCGGATAATCTGCCGAAGTATCTTGGGGTTTCGCCCCTGGATATCGAGGTGCTTGCGCCGATGCGCAGATATGACACGGGCGTGGAGAATCTGAATGTCAGACTGCAGGAGCTTTTGAACCCGCCGGCGAAGGGCAAGGCGGAGAAGAAGCGCCAGGATGTCACCTTCCGTGTCGGCGACAAGGTGATGCAGATCAAGAACAATTACAAGCAGGAGTGGAAGATTTACGGTTATGCTGCAAGCGGAAGAGGACGTGTGATCGATGAGGGCGTCGGCGTATTTAACGGTGACGTGGGTACCATCACCGACATCAGCGATTATGATGAGGAAGTGACAGTACTGTTCGACGATCAGCGTGAGGCGGTGTATTCTTATGCGGCACTTGACGAGCTCGAGCATGCATTTGCCATGACCATTCACAAGTCGCAGGGAAGCGAGTATCCCGCGGTGATCATACCGCTCGTATCGGGACCGAAGAGACTCCTTACCAGAAATCTGATCTATACGGCCATCACCCGCGCCAAGCGCATGGTGGTCATCGTAGGCAATATCGGCATGGTCAACCAGATGATCGACAATGCCGAAGAACAAAAACGATATACGTCCCTGACGGACAGACTGCAGGAACTCTTTGATATCATGCAGGAGGATGCTCCGTAGGGAAGAACGGAGGTATGCATGAAACTGCTTGAACTTCTGTATCCGCCTTCCTGTCCGCTGTGCGGCGATGTGCTCAGGGAAGGTACGCACGGGTTCTGCGATGCATGTCGCAAGAAAGTGGAATACGTCAAAACACCCGCATGTGAAATCTGTGGGAAGGAAATCGCCAAGGCCAGATATGTCCTGTGTGAGGATTGCGCAAGGCGGCCGAAACATTTTGTGAAGGGCTTTCCCGCCTTCAATTATGTCCCTCCGATGAATGAGGGAATCTACAGATTCAAATACCATTTCGAGCGCTGTCACGCATCTGTATTTGCCGGTGAGATCGTAAAAGCACACGGCAAGGAAATTCTTTCCGTCGCACCCGAGGTTATAATCCCCGTTCCCATTCACAAAAAGAAACTTATGAAACGCGGCTATAACCAGGCCGAGGTCCTTGCAGGGGAGCTGTCGAGACTCCTCGGGATTCCCGTCGACGCCTCTGTTTTGATCAGAGGAAAAAACACGGTTCCGCAGAAAAATCTGTCACCGGAAGAGCGGAAAAATAACTTGAAAACCGCTTTTCTTTCGGCACAAAATAGAGTAAACTATAGAAGTGTATTGCTGGTGGACGATATCTACACAACAGGTGCCACCGTCGAGGCGTGTACGGAACGGCTGCTTGAGGCGGGTGTGTCCGAGGTTTATTACACGTCGATCTGCATAGGAAAGGGGTATTGATACCATGGAATTGATGAATTGCAGAAATTGTAAAAGACTGTTTAATTACATTACGGGTGAGAAGATTTGTCCGAAGTGCCAGGAATTACTCGAGGATAAGTTCCAGGAAGTGAAGAAGTATGTCGAGGACCATCCCGGCGTGAATATCAACGATGTGGCTGCAGAATGCGAGACCACGGTAAAGCAGATCAAGAAATGGGTGCGTGAGGCGCGCCTAACATTTGCGGATGATTCCCTTGTGGGACTTGAGTGCGAGCGATGCGGCAAGATGATCCACTGCGGCAGATTCTGTTCCGAGTGTGCGGGCGGTCTCGAGCAGGCGATGAACGATATGTTCCGTCAGGAGATCCAGCTGAAGGGCAAGCCTCAATCCGGAGGAAAGATGCGTTTCCTCGAGTAATCGATTTCAAAATACATTTTAAAGGAGTTTATCATGGAAACCAAAAGAAACTCGTTCGGAGGTTCGCTCGGCTTTGTGCTTGCGGCTTCCGGTTCGGCAGTCGGACTCGGCAACATCTGGAGATTCCCCTATCTTGCAGCGAAGGATGGCGGTGGTCTCTTTCTCGTAGTGTATCTCGTGCTTGCCTTAACCTTCGGATTCACCTTGCTTGTATCCGAGGTGGCCATCGGGCGAAAGACGAAGCAGAGTCCGCTTACCGCGTACGGCAAGCTCAAGAAGGGCTGGGGATGGCTCGGCGGATTTGCCTGCCTGGTTCCTTTTATCATCATGCCGTATTACACAGCCATCGGCGGATGGGTACTTAAGTACTTCGTGGCATTCCTGACCGGGGACGGTGCGAAGGCTGCCGAGGACGGATACTTTACGGGATTCATTACCTCACAGGCAGAGCCGATCATCATGATGGTAATCTTCCTTGCTTTGGTTGCGGTGATCGTATTCGGCGGCGTGAACAAGGGTATCGAGAATTCCTCGAAGATCATCATGCCGATTCTTATAGTTCTTGTGCTCGGTATCGCGATCTATTCCGTTACATTGAAGAACACGGGCGCCGACGGCGTGACACGTACGGGTCTTCAGGGCTTAAAGGTATATGTGGTTCCCGATCTTTCGGGTGTTACAGTGAAGGGATTTTTCACCGTGGTGATGGATGCGATGGGACAGCTCTTCTTCAGTATCTCCGTGGCTATGGGTATCATGGTAGCCTACGGTTCTTATGTGAAGGATGATGCGAACCTGATCGGTTCCGTAAACCAGATCGAGATCTTTGATACGGTAGTTGCATTTCTTGCGGGCGTTATGATCATCCCCGCGGTATTCATCTTTATGGGCAAGGAAGGTATGAGCGCAGGCCCCGGTCTGATGTTTGTATCTCTCCCCAAGGTATTTCTTGCCATGGGCAAGGTGGGCAACGTGATAGGATGCCTCTTCTTCGCCATGGTGCTCTTTGCGGCGCTGACTTCCGCGGTATCCGTCATGGAGGCGGTTGTGTCGAGCTTTATGGATTCCGTGAAGATTTCACGTATCAAGGCGACCACGGTAGAGACCATCCTCGCTTTGGTGATCGGTATCGTCGTATGTCTCGGCTACAATAAATTCTACTTTGAACTCAAACTTCCTACAGGAAGCAAGGGTCAGATCCTGGATATCATGGACTATGCAAGTAACAGTGTGCTGATGCCGATCGTTGCCATCGCAACCTGTATCCTGGTCGGCTGGGTGATCAAGCCGAAGACGGTGATCGAAGAGACGACCAAGAACGGCGAGAAGATGGGTCGAAGGGGACTCTATGTGGTGATGGTCAAATTTGTCGCACCCGTCCTGCTCTTTGTACTTTTCTTAAAGTCCATCGGATTCCTGGATTGGCTTCTGGCCAAGTTCGGAATTACGTTGTAGATAGTGAGACTTCTCCTGCGGAGAAGTTCTGAAGTCGCTCAAAGCCCTCATCGCCGGGTGGCTAGCCTTCGATTTGCAAGCAAATCGAGGCCAATCCGCGACGGGCTTCGGGCAGGGCAGATAGTGAGACTTCTCCTGCGGAGAAGCTTTGAAGTCGCTCAAAGCCGCGACGGGCTCCCTGCCCGTTCGGGCAGGGCAGATGAGGTGTGAAGGATGGAAAAGCGTGAGCTGATCTATTACAGACTGGACAAGGTGGACGAGCAGATCCTGTCGATGCTGCAGGACAATGCGCGCGCCTCGCTCAAGGATATTGCCGAGCAGGTACAGATGTCACCTACCGCGGTGGGGACGAGAATCGATAAGATGCTCTCCGAGGGCGTGCTTGAGGGATTCACCACACGTCTGAATCCGGAGGCGATGGGCCATTATGTGAAGGCTTTTATCAATCTGGCGGTGGAGCCCGAAGATAAGCAGGGCTTCTATGAGTACATTGACAGTGTACTGAATGTTGTCGAGTGCAATCACGTGACCGGTGATTATTCCATGCTGATCGAGGTGAGATTTCCCACCACGGCGGAACTGGATGCTTTCGTGGAGGAACTGCATCGCTTCGGCAAGACGAAGACACAGATCGTTTTCAATACGAATGTCAAGCATCGCTGCAGGTACTGGAGGGTGCCGAGTAACATCCGCAGTACGGAGGCGGAAAACGGAAACTGACTTGCGATTCTCAAGTGATATTTAAATTTACTTAAAAATCTCAAGTAAAATTCGATTTTTCACTTTACAATCCAAGTATAACGTACTATAATGGGGCACAGTCAGCGTGACTGTGTCCTTTTTATAGTGTAACTTCTCCTACGGAGAAGTTCTGAAGTCGCTCAAAGCCCTCATCGCCGGGTGGCTAGCCTTCGATTTGTAAGCAAATCGAGGCCAATCCGCGACGGGCTTCGGGCAGGGCAGATATATTGAAGGAAAGCACGCGAAAAGAAAACAGGAGGAACGAAAAATGTCTTATGTTGATGAAGTGCTGGATCTCGTGAAGACCAGAGACGCATCCCAGCCTGAGTTTATCCAGGCAGTAACCGAAGTATTAAACACTCTTCGCCCCGTGATCGAGAAGGACGAGGAGAAGTACAGAAAGCTTGCCATCCTTGAGCGTATCACCGAGCCTGATCGTCAGATCATGTTCCGTGTACCCTGGGTAGATGACAACGGCAACGTACAGGTAAACCGCGGTTTCCGTGTACAGTTCAACAACGCAATCGGACCTTACAAGGGAGGGCTTCGTCTTCACCCTTCAGTAAACCTTGGTATCATCAAGTTCCTCGGTTTCGAGCAGATCTTTAAGAACTCTCTTACAACACTTCCTATCGGCGGTGGTAAGGGTGGTTCCGACTTCGACCCGAAGGGCAAGTCTGATAACGAGATCATGAAGTTCTGCCAGAGCTTTATGACAGAGCTTTCCAAGTATATCGGCGCTGATGAGGATGTTCCCGCAGGTGACATCGGAACAGGCGCAAGAGAGATCGGTTTCATGTTCGGTCAGTACAAGAGAATCAAGGGCCTCTATGAGGGCGTTCTCACCGGTAAGGGACTTACCTACGGTGGTTCCCTTGCACGTACCGAGGCTACAGGTTACGGTCTTCTCTACTTAACAGAGGAGATGGTAAAGTGCCATGGCGACAAGATGGAAGGCAAGACCGTAGCAATCTCCGGTTCCGGTAACGTAGCAATCTACGCAACCGAGAAGGCACAGCAGCTCGGTGCCAAGGTTGTAACCGTATCCGATTCCACAGGCTGGATCTATGATCCCGAAGGAATTGATGTAGCACTTCTTAAGGAAGTGAAGGAAGTAAAGCGTGCACGTCTTACAGAGTACGCTGCAGCAAGATCTTCCGCTGAGTATCATGAGAAGAAGAACGGCGAGCATGGCGTATGGCAGTACAAGGTAGATATCGCTCTTCCTTGCGCTACACAGAACGAGCTCGATATCGAAGATGCTAAGATGCTTGTAGCAAACGGCGTTCAGTATGTAGCTGAGGGTGCTAACATGCCTACAACCATCGAGGCAACTGAGTACTTCCAGGCAAACAATGTACCTTTCGTAGGTGGTAAGGCTGCAAATGCAGGTGGTGTTGCTACTTCCGCACTTGAGATGAGCCAGAACTCCGAGAGACTTTCCTGGAGCTTCGAAGAGGTAGATGCAAAGCTCAAGGGTATCATGGTTGGTATCTATCACAACATCGATGATGCTGCCAAGGAGTACGGCATGGAAGGCAACTATGTAGCAGGCGCAAACATCGCCGGCTTCAAGAAGGTTGTAGAAGCAATGATAGCTCAGGGCGTTTGCTAATTCAGCTCTAGGATACAGCTCAAAGAGAAATTCATATATGAATAATATAGACGCTCTGTCATGCTTATGTGTGACAGGGCGTTTTTTTAATTTAGAAGAATCTTCATATGAGCTTACTCTGTTTTTTTAATGATACTTGGGGCAAATCCTCAAAACATTGAACCAAGTTAGAAAAACAGAAGGGAATCATTGTAAATTGCTTGACAAGTGGGATTTGTAAGGGTAGTATAATAATCAGAAGGAGACTTCTTGAGCTGTGCACTCATTAAAATGTACTTCGCCTATGAAGTGAAAGCCGTGATGGAATGCGGTTAACATGGAGGCTCACAAAGGTGGCAACTCACCATAATCCATCTTAGCTTCGGTGAAAGAAAGTTGCATATTATGATAACAAAGCCTTGCCGTGTGCAGGGCTTTTGTTTTACTAAAGGAGCGCTATGGATATATTTCAGGAATGTGCATTAAACTTTCGAAAATTAGCTCAAACAACAAAGTATGTTTTTCATGTTTCGAAAAATAAGAAGATAGAAGTTTTTTCAATAGATTTCAAAGAAAGCGATTATCATCACGTGGCAGGTCTTCAATATTTGACAGATATTCAGATTCCAAGAGCTAAAAGCAAAGTAATCCCATGGATTTTAGAGTCAAAGAATAATATCACGGAAGAATATTTACAAAAAAGCGCGTTTTATAAAGGCAAAATAAATGATGAGAAGGATGTTGAAAAAAGGATATCGGAGTTAAGATTTCTCGAGGAGTATCTTGATAATGATAATATTGTCTATATATATTCGCCTAAGGATTCACCGCAGAATAATTCGTTGATTAGTTGCGATTATATTATTAAGAGCAGAAACGATGATAGAAATGAAACCGTTTTTATTTTCTTAAAGCATAGAAACGGTTCGGATTCTGCTTGTAGAATTATCTCATTTGGTGTGAAGAAGAAAGTTGAGTATGGTGGCATCTACACATATGTGATGCTTAAGGATAAAGTCACAAATGGGGTAAGGGATAATCTCTTCAGACACAATAGATATGGAGATGATCAGATTATGTTGAATGAGCCCGGTGTTATCGCCACATATTTAACTAATGAGGATGACTATAATGGAGAATAATAGGAAATAATCGATTATCGTAATACACAGGTAATATACACCGTCTCCCAGAACCCCAGTATCTATGCCGAACACTGATTTGAAGCAATGATCGCTCAGGGAGTGTGCTGACATTGAGTACTTATCGAGCGCAAGCTTGAGATTCGGTGCAGGTGCATCGGAGGATGACTGCTACACCAGTGTTGCAGCAATCTGGATAAAAGCATATTCCATAGAGCTTTTATCCTTTAGAGCAGATGATTTACTGTAGATTCCAAAAGGAGCATGAGGTGATTCCTCCCATTTAAATGTAACAAGGTCTTTATGTTCCAGTATTTCATATCCTGCCAGGAGCGCATATCCATAGTTTGCAAGAAGCAAGCCGTATGCTTCGGTGGCATTTGTACATATGGCATTATCTACTGCTTCATTTACAGGTACGATATATCGCCTTCTTGAAAAGAGGTTCCTTATCAGGTATGGTGGAACAGAAATAATCTGACGGTAGCCCCATAAATCTTTGGTGGTTACCGTCTTCTTTTTATGAGCTTTTAAGTCTTTTGCCAGAATGTGGTCTTTATTTAATACACAATATAATTCTTCATCATATAACTTAGTAAAATGAATACTGGAATCTTTGAATTTTGCATCCTTTATGCCTACTACCAAATCCAGTTGGTTGTTCGATAGACGGCTTAAGTTGGCGTCTGTCTGGTCCTGAGTAAACTCCGGTATCACGTTTGGTTTTGATAAAAATAAAGATTTAAGAATTCTGCTTATAAGATATATTGTGTGCGGGTCCATATAGCCGATTTTAAGACTGTGGAGATCCCTTTCCTGATAATTTGATATACGTTCTTTGGAGTGGTAAAAGGTATCAATTATGGTATTCGCATCCGCGAGAAATGCACTGCCGGCCTTTGTTAGTGTTACAGACCTAGTGGTTCTGTTGAAGAGTTTACAGTTGAGTTCTGTTTCCAGGGTCTGAATCTGTTTAGATACAGCTGGCTGCGTAAGGCTGAGCTGTTCAGCGGTTTTCATATAATTGAGGGTGCCTGCGAGGCTGATAAAGCATTCAAGCTGAGAGGTTGTCATATTGTTCTCCTTGGTTTTTACAATTCATGGTTAACAGAGAAAAAGCATTTATTCCATTCGTTTATAAATAATAACATAAATTCATTTCACAGTACATAAGTTTGATGGTAAGATAAAACTGTAAATGAGAATCGCGACTAAATTTACGTTTGGAGTATATATTTAAAATCGGAGAGGATATTATAAATGGATTTTTATGAAGTGATTAATTCAAGACATAGTATAAGAGATTTTGCAGATGAGAGCATTCCCAAGGATATTTTGGCGAGAATAGTTAAGGCTGCATACACGGCGCCTGCAAATGATCATTTCAGAGATTGGAATTACATAGTGGTGACAGATAAGGAGATTATGAAAAGTGTAAT
>CACZFI010000002.1 GCA_902780405.1 uncultured Lachnospiraceae bacterium | reverse complement strand
AAGGATATAGTTAAATGAATAAAATAAATGAGTATATTAGTTCACAATTTAAAAATCCGAGAGGTATAGCAGGTAAGATTATTAGTCTTATTCAAAACATAGTTAATAAGCAAATGTATAAGAATACAGTAATGATTGTTAATGTGAATTCAGATGATAAATTGCTTGATATTGGATATGGAAATGGACACTTGCTGAAAATGCTATATAAAAAGTGTTCACCAGATATGTATGGTATTGATATATCTGATGATGCTAGATTAATGGCTGAAAAGAGAAATACAAAGGCTAATGATGCAGGCAAATTGCATTTGCAAGTGGGGGACTGTTGTGTTCTACCATATGAAGATAATAATTTCTCTGCAATAACCACAATTAATACAGTCTATTTCTGGTCAGATACTGTGAAAGGACTATCTGAAATAAAAAGATGCTTAAAAGAAGGGTGTTCATTTTATAATGTAGTTTTTACGAAGGAATATCTCGATACAATCAAATATACAGAAATCGGTTATAAAAAGTTTGAGCCTGAAGAACTTGTTCAATATGGTAGAGATGCAGGCTTTGAAAATATCCAGATTAAGGAAATCGTAAAGGGAAAGAGCTTTGTTGTGATATATACAAAATGAAATTCTAGTTTTATGAATAAAAGAGAAGAGGATATATTATGGAGAATGAAAAGAAACATTTGCCATTATTTGGTATAGGACCTATATTATGTTTCCCAATGGCAATTATATCTGCAGCGGCTATATTTTTGTCTATAAAAGGATTGATTCCTTTTGTTATAGAAAATAAGGTTATAAAGTACATCTTTATTGTATTAGGTATTGTCTTGATTATTGAAGGACTAGTTTGTTTCTTTGGAGCAGATTTTGGTGGTGGATTAATAAAAAGTATTAAAAGTAATAAGCTAAAAACAAACGGCGCATATGCATTTGTAAGAAATCCATGCTATGCTGTTTACTTACTTGGAAGCACTGGGGCATTACTTATTGCACACAATCCTGTGTTACTAATTTTACCAATTTTATTTTGGTTAGAGATGACAATTGTTTTGAAAAATACGGAAGAAAAATGGCTTAGTGAATTATATGGACAGGAATATTTAGATTATTGTAAAAAAGTAAATCGTTGTATTCCTTGGTTTCCAAAGAAATGATGAAAATTGAAATTTACGCACCACTGTAACGTTTGTGGGTTTTAGGTCTTTGAACCCTAATCGTTAAAAGTGAACCCAGAGGGTTCATCGTTAAAAGGTTGTGTTCACTTTTTAACGATAGCCCCTGGAATATAAGCGTATACGAATGACCTAAATTCGTATACGGTTCGTTTACGTTTGAAAGTTACACTTTGCCTCATTTTGCCTTATTTTGCATAGTGTGACACACTATCGAAAAAAGTGTTAGTTTTTTGAAAAGCCGAAAAAGTGCGCAAAATGCGGCAATTCGCGGCAATTTAGGAGGAAAATTATAATGATAAAAGTGCTCTTCATCTGCCACGGCACTCTACCAACCGAAGAGCTGATTATACGAGGATAAGAAGAAATGAAAATAAGAGCATTTGATTTCGGCGATGATTTTGATGCAATCAAGACGTGGATCACAGATGAGAGAACACATATGATGTGGTGCGCAAATCTGATTCCGTATCCTCTCGAAAAAGAAAAACTTAGGAGTTTTCTGTCAGAAATAGCAGGGAAATTCGGAGACAGTCCTTTCGTTGCGATAGATGATGAAGGACGTGTTGTTGGATTCTATTGCTACTCACTTAATCATGAGACTCATGAAGGAATGCTTAAGTTTGTTATGGTGGATGCATCTGTTCGTGGTAAAGGAATCGGAAAAGAAATGATCAAGCTGGCCGTTCGCAATGCCTTTACTGATCCGGATGCTTTGGCTGTTCAGCTTAATGTGTTTCCTGAGAATTCAAGAGCCAAGAGATGCTATGAGGGTGTTGGATTTACCGAAAGGCAAAATACTCCTAACGCATTCAAGTATAAAGACGAGTCTTGGGGCAGATGTAATATGATTATAAAACGTTATATCAGAAGTTAATAATACAAGTAAATAATACAAGTAAATACATAACAGACTGTACTAGTAACGGTCCGCTTGATCACATGTGTGATTAGGCGGGCCGTTTACGTTTCATAAAGGAGGGATACAATGCGGAAGTATGACAGGGTGATTATCCTGCGGGTGGATGGAGTGACGGAGCAGCGATTAAAGAAGAAGGCGGAGCAGATGGGGGTGTCTGCTGCGGAGTATATCCGGAGGTTGATACAAAGTGACGCGCTGCCGGATGAGAAGGAGCATTTGCGGATTATCAGCAGGAATATCGCAGCGCTTGGAAATAACCTGAATCAGATAGCGAAGCAGATCAACAGCGGATACTTTTCCTACAGATACGCGGATGATATTGAGGATGCGAAGAAGGCGCTCGTTGAGATGAAGAAGGAATTCAACGAATTAAAGAACAAGATTCGAGGTGATTGATATGGCGATATCCAGGATGGGAAACATCAAAGAGAATAAAGGCGCGAATCCGAATAAGGGGCTTATGGATGTGATTTCATATATCATGAATCAGGAGAAGACAGAGAACCGGACGCTGGTTGGCGGGTATAATCTTATTATCGACCATGAGGATCCGGTAAGATTGGCTTATGACCAGATGATGGCAACAAAGCAGGACTATGGAAAAGAGCGGGGACGGCAGGCGTATCATTTCAAGATATCATTTGCGACGGAAGACAAGGTGTCACCGGAACTGGCCATGAAGATCACGCAGGAGTTTTGTGAGCGGTATCTGAAGGATTATGAGAACTGCTATACGGTTCATACGAATACGGATCATATTCACTCGCATATTGTGTTCAACAGCGTGTCATTTACGACAGGATTAAAGTACAGTTATAAGAATGGCGACTGGAAGAAATACATCCAGCCTGTGGTAAATGATATCTGCCTTAAGCATAAACTATCCTTTATCGACCTTGAAACCCCGTCGAAGGAAAAGTGCCGTTCCTACGGCGACTGGCTGAAGGAGAACCCGAAGAAGAAGTACACGCGGGCGCAGGGCACCTGGTACAGTTACGAGAGAATCCGAAAGGATCTGGATGCTACGATCAAGAAGTCGAAGGACTTTGAAGACTTTAAACAGCAGCTTGGAATCCTTGGTTACCGCGTGGAGGATGGAAGGAAACATTTTGCACTGCTTGCACCGGGACGGCAGAAGTATGTGCGGACATACATTCTGACACCGGATCACCAGACATATACCAGAGAGAACATCAAGAGGATGATTGACGGCACATACCGCCAGATCGATCGGCAGGTAGTACTTCGACAAATGTATTCCGACTGGAACGTGTTCTTGCAGCATAAGAAGTTTCGTATTTCTCAATTAGTAAGTCGTGATAATCTGGAATTTGCCCGAACGCAGGAAGCAATTAAGATGATTACGGAAAACGGTTTTAAGAGTAAGGAAGATGTCCTAAACTATCAGGCTTACTTAGAGCAGGCGGATAAGGAACTAAACATCATAGCGAAGTACGTAAACAGCACTCTCCGGCATTGTGCGGTATATGAAAAAGAGATCGAAGCAATCAAAATGGAGCTTAAAGATCGCATCTTTCCGGGAGACGAACATGATGACAAAGCACTTGATATGACGAAGGATATGATCAGGAGAGGAGTACCGCCCACAAGGATTCTATACCTAAAGCAGTGTGCTGAAACACTGGACGTTAACATCAGCGCATACAAGAAGAAACTCTTCGTAGATAAGAAGATCGTCGGTAGAATCCTAAGCGGAAACTATGTCCCTGAAACACCGGAAGTGCAGAACCACAAAAACCACAAGGATAATGTACAGCGCAACCCCTATGTGCTATAGTATAATCAGATTTAGAGGAGCAGGGAAACCTGCTCCTTTTGGTTTATAGGAAGGAGGCGGCGCATATGGAGATTCCCGGACTTGGAGAAGGCGTGCAGGCAATCAGCGTCATGCTTGAAGGCGTGAAGTTTTGCTTTTCCGTGGGAGCGGATATCGGCAAGTGGAGCACGGATAAGATAGCAAAACTTGTAGCCATTTTGTATCATGCGCATCAAAAGAAAAAGGAAGATTTACGGCCCGGGGAACTGGGCTTTTCTGATCTTTTAAAGAAAGCGGGATCCCAGGTCGAGCTAATGCAGATCGACCGGAGTATGATCGAGACATTTGAGAAGTATGCGAAGGAAACACAACTGTCTTATTCCTTCATGCCGGATCTAAACCTTCTGGATAACGACATCGAGATTGCCTTTCCGCAGGATCAGGGTGCCGGTTTTCGTTATTTCATTGCACAGTATCCAACCCTGGCGAGACCGTATACCTACGGTGAGTATGTGAGTAATGCACAGCCGGAGTTGATGGAGCAGATGGCTGATACGGTGCGGGAAGCATCGAAGCAGCTTGAGGCGCAGTCAGTGGATATGATCCGCGTGGACGGGTACATAAGAAAGCTTCCGGAGGATCATATGCTTTACGATGACAGTGTGCTCCTTAGGATCCCGAACACCGAGGATACGTATATCCTCTGCGACAGGAAACTCCTTTACATGGCGGATGGAGAAGTATATCTCAAATATACTGCGGAAGAAGATCTCGCAGTAACAGATGAATATGGAACGCTAATCATTGACGAAACGACGGAGGAACCGAAACGCCTTCCCATAACGGAGTACAAAAACAGAGTAACGAACGAGCCTGTACGGTCTGCAGAGAACCTTAAGAAGCAGGTAAATGTACCGGTAGAGACGAAGGTAATTAAGAAGGAAGCAAACGGTCAGGTAAAGACAAAGGTTGTAAAGAAGCGGGAGGTGAAGCGTGTTAAAGCAAAGAATGCGCCGGCTCGCAGCCCGACTCGGTAAATTATGGAAGACCTGGAAGGAACGCCCGCTTCTTCGGAAGCGTGTTGGTAAGTCGGCAATGTATGCCGGCGGTTATATTCTGGTAATCTACATTGTGCTGCAGCTTGCGGCCTGTGTCTCGCCCGGATACACCATCGTGGAAATCATAAGAGAGTATAGGCAAAGAGCAGATTCAAACATGCTCTTTTTTCATTGGAACGGAACGTATTCAGCGCAGGCGCTGTTGTATGGATCCCTTTCGTACACACTGTTTGTTCTCTATGAGATTACGAAGAAGAAAACCTTTCGCCCCGGTGAAGAGTATGGAAACGCAAGGTTCATGGAACCGGAACAGATCAATCGCCAGTATCAGGATAAGAATCCGTATGCGAACAGAATCTATTCGCATCATCTTCGGATATCTATGGACGGGAGATTTACCGGGATCAATAACAACTGTCTAGTGATCGGCGGAAGTGGTGCAGGAAAGTCGTTTCTTTTGCTTATGCCAAACCTCTTTATGGCGAATGCAGAATCTGTATATCCGGGCAGTTTCGTAATTACGGACCCGAAGGGAGATTTGCTTCGTGCAACAGGCAGCTATCTTGTATCAAAGGGTTACCGCGTGAAGGTTCTTAATCTAACTGCCGGAGGTATGGAGCATAGCGATGGATATAACCCATTTGATTACATCCGCACACAGGATGATATCCCGAGGCTTCTTACAAACCTCTTTGCGAATACGAGAGACAAGAAAGCACCGAAGGGCGACCCTTTTTGGGAAAAAGCCGAGATGATGTTTCTGGAAAGTCTCTTCATTCTGGTGTGGATGGATGGAGATTTGATGGAACTTCCGAAGAATCTAAACACCGTGATCGATCTGCTTGGTATGGCGGAAGTGGATCCGGAGGATGAGGAAGGTTCACCACTTACGAAACTCTTCAAAGATCTGGTGGAAAAGACCAAGGACAGACCAAACGGCGGAGAGAATCATCCTGCGTGGATCAAGTACAAAAAGACCGTCGGAGCAGCTGCAGATACTGTGCGAAGCATCATCATAGCAGCAAATGCCAGGATGTCCATCTTTGAAAATGAGCAGGTAAGAAGAATCCTTGCCTCTGACGGACTCGATCTTCCGAGCATCGGTACTACAGAAAAGACAGCGCTTTTCTGTGTGATCCCGGATGCGGATACGACTTATAACTGCATTGCAGGAATGCTTTATACGCAGCTTTTTCAGGAACTGTATGGAGTTGCAGGAACTGCAGAAAACAGCGGCAAGCTTCCGATACCGGTGACATTTTACCTGGATGAGTTTGCGAATATCGCACTGCCGGATGATTTCATGAAACTGCTTGCTACCATGCGATCAAGGCTTATATCAGCTGTGATCATCATACAGAACCTTGCGCAGATCAAAGAAATCTATGAGAAGTCATGGGAGAACATCACCGGAAACTGTGATATCACAGTATATCTCGGCGGAAACGAGGCAAGTACGCATAAGTACATTTCGGAGAGTATCGGCAAGACCACCATTTGGAAACGCTCCTATGGAAGGAACTTCGGAAGGAACGGATCCAATTCGAGAAATGAGGATGTGGTAGGCGCGGACTTGATGACCCCGGACCGCGTGCGGACATTATCCAACGATAAGTGCATTGTTTTCGTAAGAGGCAAGTGGGCGGTGATTGATGACAAGTTTCATACGTTAAAGAGTCCGGAGTTTGCTGCATCCAAAGCACTCGGAGATTATATTCATATCCCTGGAGCTAAGACGGACCGAGGACTCAAAGTAATCTCGGAAGAAGAATTCGAGAGAATGAAACGGCAGGGCAAGACCGCGGAGCTTACCATCACCTGGGAGGATATCAAAAAAGCAACCGGCGGAGAGCCGATTACCGCGGAGCAACTGGATGAGATTATACGAACCCAAAGAGCCCCGAAGGATGTGCCGGATATCGAGTGGTATGAGCCTACGATTGATATCACGGATCTGACTGTGGAAGAGGTACTCGGAATCCCGGGCTTTGAACTTGATGAAGAAGAACTTGCCGAGGTTTTGGAAGGCATTCGAAGCGGCCTTTCGGATGAAGATATCAAGGGCTATATGATGCAGGAGAATGCGCAGAGGATGCGTATTACGCGCCTTACTATCACAGCGCTTCGAGAAAGACAGAAGAAGGAGGAGATTCATGGACAGCAATATGAAGGATAAGGATTGGGAAGCTATAGAAGAGGAGATAAAACAGTTTGCGGAGTTGCTGCATTCATACGGCGTGAGTCAACGGAACCCGCTTTATAAGGAGCTTAATAATCTGAATGAAAGAATTAACTGGCTTTCGGAGCGGGTGGAAACGCTTGCCAGACAGTATTCCTATCTGCAGTACAGTCTGTGGAGTAACGCGGTCATGCAACAACAGTATTACGGATGCCAAGAGCCTTACGCATATCAGCAGCCGGTTGAGCCTGTCCATACCATCGAACAGGTGCAGGAGATTCCGATTCCTGAAGTGCAACAGGAACCGGTTCAGCCTGTTGTTGAAGAGATAGATCACTCCATGAAGGAGACCGTGATCCTGCGTTCACAGATCTCCAATGCGGAGGAATTCCGGGCATGGCTAAACCGCGGGAAACTGGATGAGCGGATCGTGAATGCGATGACAAAGATTGATTATATCGCCGGTGCGATTGATGCAAAAGAAGGCGTGGAGCTTCTTGTAAACGGTGACCGCCTCGGGATGGTCAATGCGGGGAAGGTGACATACTTTGACCGGATGAGCGAGTTTTTGATCTCGGTTTATTCCGTGCTTGGAAAGAATGAGGAGATCAAGAAGGCCTATGACACGGTGCAGACAGTGGAACGGCAACTAAAGAATAAAAAACGCACGGCGCCTGCAAAGAGCGCTGCGTACTAAGGAGGCTTGATAGGATGAATTACAAAGTGCGATGTAACAAGGTGGAGAGTAACGACAGCAACCTGCGCGGGCTTGGTACGATTGTGATCGATGACAAGTTCGTGATAAACGGTGTCCGGCTGGTAAAGCGGGATGATGGGTTTGCAGTACATTATCCATCCAGGAAATGTGAGAAGGAGGAAAGCGGATATAGGACAATCGCCTATCCGGGATCTAAGGAACTTGCTGCAAAACTGGCGGAGGCCATGGCAAAGTCCGTTTTTGAGGAAGGTGCTTACAAGGTTGTGGATACCGACACACCTTTCTCTCTATCCGTCAAAGTGACTCCCTATGAGAAGGAGAGCCTGCTTGGATTTTGTGAGGTGCATTTTGACGATAAGGATCATCATGAGTTTGTCCTAAACGACATAACGCTTCGTAGAGGCAAGGATGGTACACCGTTTCTTGCCATGCCGAATCATAAAAAGCGTGATCCGGATGAATTCGGAAATCCTGTTTACGCGGATGTGATGAATCCTATCACCAAGGAGTTTTATACGGAACTAAACGAGATGGTGCAAAAGGAGTATGAACGGTCACTCGAAAAAAAAGAGGCACGGGAGAGGGAGGAGAGCGTGTATGCCTGGCCAGAGCAAGAGGACGTAGCAGAAACTCCGGTACCGGAGAAAAAGCAAAAACCAAAGAAGGAAAAGAGCAGATAGGAGGAGATGCATATGGAGTTTACGATCAGCAAAAAGGGGAACGAAACACTTTGCGAAACAACACGCCCCGTGGATAACAGGAAGCGCTTTTTGGCATACGCAGAAGCACTTCAGAAATCAAAAGATCAGAGGAATGAGGAAAGAACGGAGGAATGAGTATGGATATGACAATAGAGGAATTCACCGAACGACTGGTAGAGGAACTTCGGTTCCAGGCACCTTCCTATGTGGAGGAGATCCTTCCGAGGGATATGATCAAAAACAACGATGTGAAAATGCCGAGTATCAACTTCAAGTTGTTTGACGAGCAGCTTGGCCCGGTCATTTATATTTCGGATATGTACCAGGCATGTCAGGAAGGTATGCCCATATCGGAAGCTGCTGAAAAGATCCTTGATCACTTGGAGCAGATTAAGGGTGAGCACTTTGGGTTTAACCAGGATATCAATGAAATATATAACCCGGAGAAACTTTATGTGCGTGCAGTCAATCAGAATCAGCACACCAAGGGTGTTCGTCTTCCTATAGAAGGCACAGATATCTGCATGGAAATGCGGGTTGTGGTCAACGAAACGGCAGATGGTATTGCGAGTGTTATGGTGGATGATGCCATGCTGGAACGTATGGGACTTGACCGTAAAGAAGCTTTTGAAAAGGCGGTGGAGAATACCAAAGTATTATTCCCGCCCTTCATGGATACCATGCCGAACGTATTTATGAAGATGGGTATGGGGCCGATGCTTGTAGGTGACACGCCGGATGGTATAACGGATCAGATTATCGTGGTATCCAACGACAAGAATGTCAATGGTGCCATTGTAGCCTTCCTGCCTGAAGTGATGCAGGATATCTCAGACAAATACTTCGGTGGAGAAAACTTCCTGGTGCTTCCGTCATCTATTCATGAGAGCTTGTGCGTCTCCGAACATATGGGTATGGATCTGTCCGAGATGGAAGAGATGATCGGAGATATCAACAAAGCGGTCGTACAGCCACAGGAAGTCCTTTCCGACCGTCTGTTTAAGTATGACGCCAAAGAGCATAAGATCAGTTTTGCAGTACCCCAGATGCAGCGTGAGCGTAAACTCGCCGCCTGCTTGGCATAACAACCGGAAATCCTTTCCTTCTAGAACCGCAACCTGCGTTGATGCGTGGGTTGCGGTTCTTTTTATATTCTGTTGCCTATAGATGTCAATAAAACTTGACAGAATGATCGAGACGATGTATACTGTCAACAAAACTTGACACAGAAAGGAGATCAACTATGACAAACGAAGAGATTCTGAAATGTGCAGCAGAGTCCCCGATGCCGGATGAGAGAGAAGTGGCTATGGAAAACGAGAGTGATAGCAAGGCACTCACCTTTTCGATAGCGCTTTGTGTAGTGCTAGCGGTTGTTAAGATATTTGCTTTTAAGGAAAAACCTTATGATCTTTTTGCTATTGAGTTTCTTACACTTGCGGCAGGAAGACATGTTGTATGGAAAAGACTCCGTAAGAAACAAGATCTTGTTCTTTCATGCATTTTTTGGACGGGTGGAATTCTTGCGTTGATTTTTTTCATAGTGATTGAAGTATTAAAGAGAGCCTAATATGAAAAAGAAAAATGAATTGGTTTTAAAAAACAATTTAAGAGAAGCGCGTGCGGAGAAAAACTTGTCTCAGGGAGCTCTTGCTGAACTTGTAGGTGTTTCCAGACAGACAATAAACTCTATTGAAAACGGACAGTTTTGTCCAACGGCAATGTTGGCAGCGCTATTATGCGCTGCATTGGAAAAGGATTTTAAGGAATTGTTTTATCTTGATAAAGAATGAGGGAGGTGTGGTTATGCAAGAGTACATGCAGGCTTATGACGAGAAAATCATTAACAGATGCTGTGCTACGTGTGAGTTCAACTTTTGTGGTGAATGTGCAGGTGGTGATGATGCACACCCGTATGGACACACGATAACCGATGAAAATGACGTATGTACAGATTGGGGACCGAGCTTGGATTATTTTATTGAACTAGAAAAAACAAACGAGGAATTTGTAAGGAACCTTGATCCAAGCAAGGTAGTGAAAAAGTGTGGGAATTGTGATCATAGAGTTGGAGATGAGTGTTATGGCATGGAACCTCCTTTCAGTATGATAGTACCACCAAGTAATCCTGGATGTGATAAGTGGAAGGCAAACAACGATTATGTAATTGAACTTCGAAATAGAGAACAGGAGGGATAGCTTATGATTCCATTTGTTGTAAAAACGGATAAACTGATTCTTGATTATAGCGAAAAAAATGTAAAAGGATTTTTATCGTGCGAAAAGGATCCAGTTTTATGGAAGTGTCATATTTGCGGATGTGAATGGGTAGATAGAATTAATCGACGACGCAGAGGGGCAGGATGTCCATCCTGCAACGTGAATACCATACGGCATTTGAAAATGAGAAAAAATGATAGTACATATATAACAGATCCGGAGAAGTATTAGCATTGTATTGTATGATTGAGTAGAGCGAGGATTATACTAGATTCCTCGCTCTATCTTTAGTTCTAAGAACGGTGCGCGGGTTGCAATTAAGCCAGATACCATCTGCCGTTTTCTATTGTGATTGACATACCGGAATCATGATTAACAGTAATCCACTGGGTGTTTGCGTCTATATCGGTTTCTGCCCGGATTTCAAGAGAAGGTTCGTCAAGATAGTTTTCGTAGGTCGAGATCACGTCATGGTGGTATTCGTCTACACACATGTCGAGGATGATTTCGCCATAATGGTCATCGTTGGTATCTACAAAGAGTATTCCGGAAAAGTCGGAACTATAGTTGTAAGCGCTAAACGGCATATATCCGTGAGATGTTTTTTCTGCAAGTTCATTTAAAATGCTTATCAGTTTGATCGCTTGAATGGAAAGATAACCGTTGGTTGAATTGTTGAATAGGCATTTGCCTGAGGATGTGGTTAATTCTTTTCTCAATGGTTTTAATAAACTGTGATAGTTTACATGGAGATGTTTTGCGACAATGTGAACATACTCGATATCGCCGGGCCCGTTCTTTCGTTCAAACCAGTTTTTAACGGATCCGGTTGTTAAATAGCACTGTTTGGCTAAGTCGGAATAAACGTGTTGTTGAGTGATCTTTTGTTGCTTGTTGTCGTGTACATATTGCTTTAGAAGGCTGATAGCAGCGGTGTAGTCCCATATGTATTCTTGATTGTTTTCGGTGAGTAAAACTCTTGTGTTTCCCATAGAACCAATTCCTTTCACTTTTTTTGCGATTATAACAGTAATCCGGTTTTGGAAGAAGGGTAGTTTGTATTTCTACTCAATATACCCTGCACTAGCTGATTCATGAATTGCTCGAACGTATATGCGAGAAAAATGGCTTTCTAAGAGAGGACAAAGGGACACCTCTTCATTGTATAATTTAGTCAGAAGCAAGGAGACTGCCCCTTAAATCTACAGAAAGAAGGCGATTATCATGAGAGGATTAATGAGATTTATATTCTGGCCGGTCATTCTTCCGTTCAAGATTGTAAAGAAACTTGCGGAATGGACGCTGTTCTTTCTGGCATGGATATTGCTTTGGTAGGTGATTGCTATGATGGAACGATTCATACACTGGCTACGGCCACATAAACAATGTAGATCATGTTGTCTGTTCTGTAAGCACTATGAAGTATGCAGAGGAGATTTCAAGCGTAAAGGAGGAAGAAGATATGGCGAGAATCAAATGTCCCAGAATCACATGTAGGAGCACCAATTGTATACCGGTAACGCAGAAGAAGAAATACAAGGCCGGCAAGGGCTTGTTCGGTGCAGCAATTGGTGGCGCAGTATTCGGCCCTGTGGGTGCAATGGCAGGCGCCGGAACCGGATTAAATGGTAAGAGAAAGACGAAATTCGTCTGCCAGGACTGCGGAAAAGTGTTCGAAGAAAAAATATAGGTTTAGATGTCCCTTTATGCCGTCTTGTGTTATAATGGTGAACATGCGGGAGTGCATGATTTCATTGGAGGAAATGAGATGGCAAGAAGCGAGAATATGCGGCTGAAACTTTTGTTTCTCTCGAAGATCTTAAGAGAGCAGACGGACGAGGATCATCCGATCACGATGCCGGAGATTATAGACGAGCTTGGTAAGTATGATATAGGAGCAAATAGAAAGAGTTTATACGAGGATCTTGAAGCTCTTCGACAGTACGGCCTTGATGTTATTAAGGATAGACGAGGACCTCAGACATATTACTATTTGGGGAACAGGGAGTTCCAACTTGCGGAGCTGAAGTTTCTGGTGGATGCAATCGAATCCTCGCAGTTCATCACAGAGCGTAAGGCGAAGGACTTGATTGAGAAATTGTCGCATACAGCGAGTGTTTATGATGCGAAACTTCTTGAACGTGGTGTAAAGATACCCGGGCGTGTGCGCAGTATGAATGAGAGTATTTATTACACGCTCGATACCATTCACACCGCAATGAACAATGGTAAGCAGATCAAGTTCCACTATTTCCGATGGAATGTGAAGGGCGAGGAAGAATTCCGAAAAGACGGCGAATTCTATGAGGTAAGTCCCTGGATGCTTGTACTTGACGATGAGAAGTACTATCTGGTTGCATATGACATCAGCGAGAAGATATTCAAGCATTACCGCGTGGATAAGATGCGTGACGTAGAGGAGTCCGTTAAGAAGCGAAACGGCGTTATGGAGTTCAAGAAACTCAATAAGGCGAAGTACACGCAGCAATACTTCCGAATGTTCGGTGGTGAACTGGAAACAGTAACTCTCCGATGCAAGAATGAACTATCCAACGTAATTGTAGATCAGTTCGGCAAGGATGTGACCATGATTCCGAAGGATGACGAACATTTTATGGTGAAAGTTGAAGTGGCTTTAAGTGACCAGTTCTTCGGCTGGGTAATCAGTCTGGGAGATGGAGTTATGATTGAAGGTCCGAAGAAGTCAGTGAAGCGGATGAAAGAACTCGGAGAACGAGTCGCGAGGATGTATACATAAGTTTGATATGATGCCATGATGCAATAATTGGGAAAGGTGATTTGTTATGTCTAATGAAAAGTTTTCGGTAGTAGGTACAAATATAGCAGAGAAAGCAACGGTAATATGGAATGTGGCAGATATGCTCAGAGGTCCATTTAAACCTCATGAATATGGCCTTGTAATACTCCCGATGACAGTAGTAAAGAGATTTCATGACTGTCTTCTTCCGACGCATGATGCAGTACTTAAAGAATATGAGAGTAAGAAGAATTTTGCGGTAATAGACGGATTTTTAACTAAGGCGTCAGGTTATCAGTTCTATAACACAAGTAAGTTTACGTTTGATTCACTTGTGGCGGATCCTGAAAATATAGAGATAAACTTTAAGGATTATCTCGCTGGATTTTCGGCAAATGTACAGGATGTGCTCGCTAAGTTTGATTTTGAGAATATTATCAAGAGAATGATTGAAAGTAATACTCTCTACCTCGTTATCAAGGAATTCAATTCCCAGAAGGGCTATCTTGGACCGGACAAGATTAGTTCTGTGGATTGTGGATACATCTTTGAAGACCTTGTTAAAAGGTTTTCAGAGTCGTTTGGAGAGGAAGCAGGAGCACATTTCACAAGTAGAGATGTAATATACCTTATGACGGATATTCTTTTATCAGATGCAGATCTTACAAAGACGGGAAATGTTACTGTTTATGATATGGCTATGGGTACTTCTCAGATGCTTGGCTGCATGGAGGAAAGAATCCACGAGCTTAACAAGAATATCGATGTTACCTGCTTTGGCCAGGAGTTTAATCCTTCCACATTTGCAATAGCCAAGGCAGATATGATGATTAGGGGCGGCGATCCTAATAATATGCGATTTGGTGATACTTTGTCCGAGGATCAGTTCAGTGGTTATCAGTTCCAGTATATAATTTCAAATCCTCCCTTCGGTATTGACTGGAAGAGAGAGCAGAAGAAGGTTGAAGAAGAGGCTAAGAAAGGTGAGCTTGGAAGGTTTGCACCAGGGCTGCCTAAAATATCTGATGGACAGCAGCTGTTTGTCCTTAATGGGTTATCTAAACTGGCGAATAATGGAAAGATGGCTATTATTCAGAATGGATCACCATTATTCTCCGGAGATGCAGGCAGCGGTCCTTCTGAGATAAGAAGATATATAATCGAAAATGACTGGCTGGATGCCATCATACAGCTTTCTACGGATATGTTTATGAATACTGGTATCAGCACATATATCTGGGTTCTGAATAAGAATAAGCCTACATATAGAGCAGGAAAGGTTCAGCTTATTGATGCATCTCATTGTGCTGAAGCAAGAAGAAAGTCAATTGGTACAAAACGTAATGACGTAACTGATCTTTGTAGAGAGCTTATTTCAAAAGCGTATGGTGCATTTGAAGATGATGTTATCTACGGTGATAAGGATGGAGTATATTGTCAAAGTAAGATATTTGATAATGTAGAGTTTGGCTATAACAAAATAGTGGTTGAGCGCCCTCAGGTAGATGAAGACGGAAAAGCGATTTTTAAAAAGGGAAAGCCGGTTGCAGACGCATCCCTTCGTGATACCGAAAATGTTCCGCTTACAGAGGATATAGATGCATACTTTGAAAGAGAAGTGCTTCCGTATGCTCCGGATGCTTGGATAGATAAGAAGAAAACAAAGATAGGATATGAGATACCTATGACAAGATATTTTTATGAATATCAGGCACCTGAGAAGGTCGAAGATATAGTAAATAGGATTAGTGAGCTTGAAGAAGATATAAAGAATAGTCTCGAAGCGTTATTCGGAGGTAAGGATAATGGGTAGACGAATGATGGATTCTGAAATTGAATGGATTGGCGATATTCCTAGCGAATGGAAAATAGTTAGAAATAAGAATTGTTTCAGTTGTGATAAGGTTATAGTTGGAGAAAAATCATCGAAAACACAACTTTTGTCTTTGACAAAAAAAGGAATTATAGAAAAGAATCCAGAGGATTCCACAGGAAAGGTTCCTGAATCATTTGATACATATCAAGTTGTTAAAAATAATGATGTTGTAATGTGCTTGTTTGATTTGGACTGTTCTGCTGTTTTTTCAGGGATTAGTCATTATGATGGCATGATATCTCCTGCATATAAAGTATTAAAATGTAATCAATTAACAGATCCTGAATATGTTGATTATTGGTTTGCTTATGTGTTTGATGGCAGAAAGTTTATGCATTACTCAAAGAATCTCAGATATACATTAAACTATGATGAGTTTGCTGTATTGCCGATTCTGTGTCCTCCTATTGATGAACAAAAGAAAATAGCATTCTTTCTGAATAACAAATGCAAAGAAATTGATAATATAATCACCAAAACTCAAGCCTCTATAGAAGAATATAAGAAACTGAAACAATCTATAATCACACAGGCTGTTACAAAAGGTGTGCGTGGTGATAGAGAGATGGAGGATAGTGGGATTGAATGGATTGGTCAAATACCAGAAGATTGGAGTTTGAGCAAAGTTAGATATATAGGAACTACACAAAATGGTATTTCTAAGGGTTCGGCATACTTTGGTAGTGGTTTTCCGTTTGTGAGTTACGGGGATATATATAGAAATTATGAATTACCAGATAAAGTGAATGGCCTTGTTGATACTAGTGAAGATGAGAGAGAAAATTATTCCGTAAAACGAGGGGATATTTTCTTTACCAGGACATCAGAAACTATAGAAGAAGTGGGTTTTTCGTGTGTATGTAAAGAGGATATTGAGAATGCTACTTTTGCTGGATTTGTAATCAGATTAAGACCTCGTAAAGTGGATGATGTTATTCTTACAGATTATGCGAAATACTATTTTAGAGGCGAACATATTAGACGCTATTTAGTAAAAGAAATGAATCTTGTGACAAGGGCAAGCCTAGGACAGACATTATTAAAAAATATGATTGTTCTTCTTCCTACAAAAAACGAACAAATTGAAATTGCAAATTATCTTGATGAAAAGTGCTTAGAAGTAGATAAGATAATTAAGAACAAAGAAGCAATCATCAAGGAATTAGAGACATATAAAAAATCCTTAATATATGAATATGTCACAGGAAAGAAGGAAGTCGTGTAATGACTCATGATCAACATGTGGTTCCACAGGTATATTTGAAGCGTTTTGCGACCGACAAGATGTGTTATGTTATCGATGGATACGGAAAGATTCGGGAGAAAAGCATCGAGGGAATCTGTTATGAGGACGATTATTATGAGTTTCGTTCAGCTGAGGGAAATATAGTAAGACCGAACTGGGTTGAGAATGATCTTTTAGGAAAAGTAGAAACGATGTACTCAGATTTCCTCGATGAATTGCGTGATGCTCTGGAATCGAATGATGTAAAGCGTTTCATGAGGTTTGAAGATAATGGATTATGCCTTATTACCTGGATGGTTATTATGCTATTAAGAAGCCCTCTTGTTTTCAAGCTTACACCTGATGTTGCAGCCGAATTAGGAATAGAGTGGGACATAGTTCAAAGCCATAATAATGCAATTCTAAATATATCTGCTTTAACGGAATATTTTTCTAGAAAACTATATGATACACACAAGATTGTGTTTAAAAAGAATGATACAGGTATTAGTTTTCTGACTGGGAATTATCCCAGCTTAATCTTGAAAGATTCACATGGGGAGTTAAAAGGTTATATGCCACTTTCACCCAAGTTTTATGTGTTTCTTGTTGATCGAGATAGCGATATGGAAGATTATTCTATTATTCCTTCAAAGGAATCGGAAGTGGAACTTTATAATCAGAACATGATTAGGAATGTATTGCACGTAGAAACAGATATAAAACACAAATATATAATATCCAAGGATAAAGAGTCATTAGAACACTATATAGATTTTGTGAAGAAAGAGTTAGGTAAGTAGCTTAAAAGGAGACCAGCTATGGGAGTTAATATTACTAGTGAAAAACAGTTTGAAACAGACATTGAGGCGTTTTTGCTTTCGACTGAAGGCGGCTATACTAAGAATGCTGATCCGTATGATGCAAAGCTGGGGTTGTTTACAGATACGCTTATTCGATTTATCAAGTCTACGCAGGAGAAGGCGTGGAAAAGATTTGAACTTCAAAATAGTGTTAACACTGAGTTGAAGTTTGCACAGGCATTTAATGCAGCATGTGATATGGATGGCTTCATTCATGTATTAAGGCATGGTTTTAAGCATAGGGGTATAGAGTTTAAGGTTTGCTATTTTATGCCAGAATCAGGCCTAAACCAGACTTCTGCAGAACTGTATAAAGCAAATGAAATAACGGTGAATAGACAGTGGTTCTATTCCACAGAGAATAACAATTCTGTTGATATGGTTATAGCTGTAAATGGTATTCCTGTATTTGCGTTCGAATTAAAGAATCAATATACAGGTCAGAATATCGAAAACGCTAAAAGACAATGGATGTATGACCGTGATCCCAGAGAGATATGCTTCCAGTTTAACAAGAGAATTCTTGCATTTTTCTGTATAGATCAGCTTGAGGCTTGTATGACAACAAAGCTTGCTGGAAAAGATACATATTTTCTTCCGTTTAATCAGGGATCGAATGGGGCTGGAGTTGACGGTGGAAAAGGTAATCCTGCAAATCCAGACGGTTATCCGACAGCATATATCTGGGAGTATGTATTCCGGAAGGATAGCATGATGGATATTTTACAGAAGTTTATCAGCTTACAAATAAAAGAAGAAAAGAAACTGTTAGCTGACGGTTCAGAACAGACCATAAAAAAGAAAACTATTCTATTCCCTAGATATCATCAGTTAGATGTTGTTAGAAAACTGATTTTTGATGTTAAAGATTCTGGTGCTGGAAGAAATTATCTGATTCAACACAGTGCTGGATCCGGAAAGTCTAATTCTATAGCATGGACAGCTTATCGCCTTGCTTCAATACATAATGAAAATGATGAACCTATCTTCTCGAGCGTTATTGTTGTGACTGATAGAAGAGTTCTTGATCAGCAGCTTCAGGAAACTATTTCGGGCTTTGATCATAAACTTGGAGTGATAGAAACAATAGATGATAAGAAATCATCTAAGGATCTTAAAGATGCAATAAATAATAAAGTTCGAATAATCGTTACTACTCTTCAGAAATTCCCGGTGATTTATCAGGAGGTTGATGCTGTAGAAGGAAGAAATTTCGCTATAATTGTGGATGAAGCCCATTCTTCACAAACAGGAAGTTCTGCAATGAAACTTAAGACAGCACTTGCTGATACAGAGGAAGCGTTAAGAGAGTATGCGGAAATTGAAGGGAAAGCTGAGGATGAAATAGATAGAACTGACAAGATTGTTCAGGAAATGATTACGCATGGTAGACATCCTAATCTTTCGTTCTTTGCATTTACAGCCACTCCGAAAGCACAGACGCTTGAAATGTTTGGTGTTCCATATGAAGATGGTTCTTTCCATCCGTTCCACATCTATAGTATGAGACAGGCTATAGAGGAAGGGTTTATTCTTGATGTTCTCCAAAACTATATGACATATGATACCTGCTTTAAGATTGCAAAGAATACCACTGATAATCCTGAACTGCCTGAAAGCAGAGCTACAAAGATTATCAAGAAGTACGAGAAACTTCATCCTTATAACATAAGCCAGAAATCAGCGATTATTGTTGAGACATTTAAAGATACCACAAAGGATAAAATAGGTGGGAAGGGTAAGATGATGGTTGTTACAGATTCTCGTCTTGCTGCGGTTAGATATTTCCATGAGATAAAGAGATATATTAAAGAACATGATTATAAAGATTTAGATGTGCTTACTGCATTTTCAAATTCTATTACCGATGGTGGGGAGGAATACACAGAGAGTAAGCTAAATGTACGTAAGGACGGAAGTCATATATCAGAGACACAGACAAAAGCAGAGTTTCATGACAACTTTAATATTCTTGTTGTTGCAGAAAAATATCAGACGGGTTTTGATGAGCCGTTACTTCATACCATGATAGTTGATAAGAAGTTGAAGGGAGTAAAGGCTGTTCAGACTCTGTCCAGATTAAATAGAACATGCCCGGGTAAAATGGATACATTTGTACTAGATTTTGCAAATAAGAAGGAAGATATTCTTAAAGCATTTCAGCCGTTCTATCAGGAGACAAGCCTCGAACAGGAAGTTAATGTCAATCTGATATATCAGACTGAAAAAGAGTTACTGGGATATGGTATCTACAACAATGATGATATAGAGGCCTTTGTAAAAGTATGGAATCAGCCTGGTAAGCAGGACAATGTTACTATGGGTAAAATGACAAGTGTTCTTAAACCTGTAGCTGATAGATATAACCTTAAGAATCCTGAGGAAAGATATCAGTTCAGAAGGCAGGTTAGAAACTTTATCAAGTGGTACGGCTATATATCTCAGGTTGTAAGAATGTTTGATAAAGAAATGCATAAGGAATACTTGTTCCTTAGTTATCTTATTTGCCTTATTCCAGCGGAAAAAGATGAGCCTGTAGATCTCGATGGAAAGCTTAAATTGGAATATTACAAACTTCAAAAGACATTTGAAGGAGCTATACAGTTAGAAAATAAATATGGAGTTTATATTCCTGCCAAGCAGAAGGCTGTACAGGGTCGCAAGAAGACGAGTACTCTTGATGAGATTATTGAAAAGATAAATGAAAAGTATAAGGGTAAATTCACAGAGGCTGATAGAGTTATTCTTGGTGCACTACATGATAAGTTGATTAAGAATGAAAAACTGTATAATTCTGCCTTGTCAACGGATCCTATTATCTTCACAGAAAGCATTTTCCCTTCTGTATTCGGCGAAGCCGCTATGGAGAGCTATACTGAATCTGAAGAAAGCTACAAGTCAATCTTTGAAGATAAGAACAAGTATCAGGCTATTATGGGAGCTTTAGCTGAGGTGATTTACAGAGAAATGAGAAATGGCGGGAAGCTGCAATAGCAGAAAGTGGTGGATTCGGTATAAAACAGTTTTGAAAGAAGGGATTCGGATGAGTAACACTCTTAGAGAAAAGGAACACACGATATGGAATAAATATCATGAGGAACATGGTGGCTTTTTTGAACCAGTGTCTTTTATGGAGACAGCTAAAGGACTGTATCCGGAAATGACATATAGAGAGTGTGCCGAAATGGTATTAATGAATTCTACAAGAGATAACACACCGATACCATATTCACCGGAAGTATTTGTTCAGTTTGCAAAGGCGATGATTGAACAGATACAGCCGTCGTCAGTTTGCTTTTCATATGCAGATGGAAGCGAGAGTGAGATTGCACCAGATATGAAGGGAGCGGATTATTGGTTCCCTAATAAAAGATTTGAACAACTTGCAAAAAGATTTGTTCCAGGTATCAAAGTATTAGAAGATAAACCGCAGAGGGAATATGATTTTGTTATTGCGGATTTACCGTTATCCGCAATAAACAAAAAGAGTGAAGCTGTACATGTGGTTGAAGCCAATTGTGAGAATATTGGATCAGAGGGGTATGGTATCTTTACATTTTCGATAGCTTTGACATACGAGAGTGGAAGATCCTGGTTATGCGAACTTGAGAAAAAAGGCTTGTACTGTAATGCGATAATGGATATGCCGTTAAATTCCTATGGGTATTTAACTCATGTTGAAACGGTGATTGCTGTCTTCTCAAAGAAAAAAAGGCAAAGATTATTTGTTGCGTCCCTATCGAACGACAATATTACGACAGTTGTAAAGAATCTTGTCGAAGATAAGGAGTCGGATAGGAACCCTAAGGCGGGTATATATGTAGATGATGATGTTTTTTCGTATGGCGAATTCGACAGGCGACGAAGAATAGAAAGCAAGAATAAAGCTCTTGCGAAAGCATATAATGGAGTTATGAAGGAGATGTCAAAGATTGGCCGTGGAACGGCTGCTTTTGATGAGGGGGAGGAAAAAAGTACTGCTATTTATATTCCGAAAAATGCAGAAGGAAAAGTGGCGACTAGTAAGGATGAGATTGTATCAAATATAAGGAATTACTATCGCTTTATAGTGAACGAAGAGGTGGTTCTTCCGAGGTTTTTAGCTTTTTTTCTTAATTCTGAGGAAGGGAAGAGTCTTAGAAAACTATATGCTCGCGGCGCTGTAGTAAAAACTCTTAGTATGCATTTTATTGAACAGATGATGATCCCGTGTCCGTCAATTGATATTCAGTTAAAGTACATGTCAACATTGGATCAAATCGATGCGTTGCGTACAGAGATAGATGCGCTCGGTGATAGATTTGTAAAAATACCGGCTTCGTACAAAAACATTTTGACTCAGATGAAAGAAATCAATAATCATGGGGATCGTTTTGCGCAGTGGATAGAATTGTTGCCGTATCCTATAGCCACAATTCTTAAGAGATATAGTGTGTCTGATAATGTAGAAAAAAGACAAGAATCGTTGTTCCATTTCTTCGAGGCATATTCTATTTTTGAGTCTACAATCCTTAGCGCAGCTTTGGATAAAAAAATGATAGATTGTACAAAACTGACTAACGTGGATCCTGCTTATTTTGAAAAAGCTTCTTTTGGAAATTGGGTTAGAATGGATAGGGCGCTATCTAAACTATATTTAGATTTATTGAATTCAAAGAATGATTTGGAACAGAAAGTGCCATTTGCTTGTTTTCACACGGCAGACGACGTGATGATAAAACTGCTTTGTAACAAACAGGTTTGTTCTATTCTTGAACAAGCAGGGGAAAAACGGAATCTTTGGAAAGGACATGTTGGGATAACAAATGAAGTGCTTTATAAAGATCATGTCGATACCCTGGACAATATGTTACACAAGTTAAGGGATAATATAAAGGATTTGTACGAACGGATTCGTTTGATTCGCCCGTTGAGTCTGTCGTTTGAAAATGGGCAGTTTGTAAATCGTGTTGAAGTGCTTACTGGCTCAAATCCAATATTTAGAAAAGAAACGATCGTTTCGCCGGTGCCGCTTGATAAGGCAAAACTATATTTACAAGTAATCGATACAGGAGAAACTATGGAATTGCCGCCATATTTTATCATGAAAGATTCACCGGCGGATGTGAAAAACGCGTGCTACTTTTACAGCCGTGTTGAGGGTGGTAATACGCGGTATGTTTCGTACCACTACGATGGCAGACCTGAAGATACTGAAAATGGTGAGGAAGCGTTCAATATTATTAAAGAGCTGTTGACGAACTGATTTTTGATCAATGCCGTCTCTGATAGCGAGTTGTTATAGGTTGTTGGACGATTCGTCCAAAAGTTTGGGAGAGGGAGTTTGGGAATATGGCGTAGCATTATAAACAGATCATTGTGAACATGGCTGTTGAGGACGACTTGAAAGAAGTCGAGCTTCAGATTTTGAAGGAGAAGATTGAGGAGTGCATTAACATCAACGTGGATCCGGACAAGATGAAGGAAGTCCACGTGAGGGTGAATTAAGAAGGGGGAATGAACCATGACTACACAAGATATGATTGATTTGTTGCAAGTGTATGATGCATGCTTTGAATTGGGAAACTATTGCGGGAAGATAAACTCTTCGGTTGTCGAGTCTGATAGTATAATTGCAAGGCTGACTAAGGTGGTAAATGTAATTGATCGATACTCGGCTGTGTATAATGAAAAACTAGATGAAACTGAGGGGACGAATGTTTTTCATTTTTTTGCATTAGAGTGTAAAGATATATCCTATTCTGATCGTGCAAAGATTCTGCTCGGAGAAATGTCGGAAAAAGAAATGTTTGAACTGGTGGATAAGTATCCACAAAGAATGACGTTTTTTATGTGATTATGGGACTTGCCCGTTCATTGCACATTTCGTTTAAACTGATTTTTGCTGTATAAATAATGCTTTGGGAGGAAATGATCAGATGGAAGAAAAATATACGTGGATGGAATTCTATCAGGAACTTGCAGATAAAGTTTTATCGTTTAAAGACGATAGGGCTTCTTTTGTGAATCTTGTGAGGAAGTCGTACGAAGATGCGGGAATAGAGTATAAGTTTTTCTGGGACGGTCATTATTTTACAGATATGGATCCGTTCACTTTTTATGGATCGTTTAACAAGGGTATATCCGAAAGAAAAAGAATTGCGCTGTGCACACAGTATAAAGAGAAATTTGGTGTTCAGGCGGAAGTTCCGGCAGATTTTGACGGAATTCCAATTATGAATAATATGCAATCCTGGTTTATGGATGATACACCGGGAGAACAGATGGATACGTACTGGGATATTCTGGAGACGGCGATTTCCTATGCGAAGGGGGACCGTTCGTTGAGAGTTCATCTTGAAGAACTCTTTGATAAAGCTATAACATATAAGGGGACCGCATGGAATATAACTATGGCGCTTTATTGGATAAGGCCGCGCTCCTTTGTGAATTTGGATGGGACAAACAGAAGCAAACTGAAAGCTGCCGGACTGTTTGATGGAAAGTTTCCAACCGGATCGCAGTATTTACAATTGTGTGATAAGCTTCTTTCTATGCTCAATACGGAAGCCTTTCCGTATAGCACTTTGCCGGAATTTTCGCATCAGTGCTGGCGAGATGGACAAGACAGCAAAGTAGATAATGTGAAATCAGAAAAGGGAAATGCATTAGCTGACAATGGTGTTATAACAACAAGATATTGGATTTATGCTCCGGGAGACAATGCGACATATTGGGATGAGTTTTATGATTCCGGGATTATGGCTATAGGATGGGATGGCATCGGAGACCTGTCGGATTATAAGAGTAAAGATGAAATGAAAGCGGCCATGAAGGAAAAAATAGATCCTTCGAGACCGTTTAAAATGGCTGCGCATGCTACCTGGCAATTTGCAAATCTTATGAAACCGGGTGATGTTGTTTTTGTAAAAAAAGGAAGAGGACTTATTATCGGACGAGGTGTCGTTGAGTCTGATTATGAATTTGTAGCAGACAGACCATATTTCAAGAATATCCGTAAGGTGAAGTGGACGCACAAAGGTCAATGGCAACACCCGGATGGTCAAGCCGCAATGAAGACTTTGACGAATGTCACAGCCTATACTGATTACGTGGAAAAATTGAAGTCTTTGTTTGAGGATGAGGCTGAGGATGATGGAGAAGATTCGGTTGATATCGAGCTGATGCCTTATGACGTGGATATGTTCTTAGATGAAGTGTTTATGGATAGGGTGTCTTACGATACGCTGGTTGCTTTGGTGAAAAAGAAAAAGAACGTGATTCTCCAAGGCGCACCCGGCGTTGGAAAGACCTTCGTTGCCAAAAGACTTGCTTATTCGATGATGGGAGTGAAGGATCCCTCGCGAGTTATGATGGTTCAGTTCCATCAGAGTTATTCTTATGAGGACTTTATTATGGGATTCCGCCCGACACAGGAAGGTGGATTTGAACTGAAACACGGGGCGTTTTATGAATTTTGCAAGTCTGCGGAAATGGATGGGGATGATACACCGTATTTCTTTATTATTGATGAGATTAATCGTGGTAATCTAAGTAAGATATTCGGCGAACTGTTTATGCTGATTGAATCAGATAAGCGTGGTATAGAGTTGAAACTACTATATGCGGATGAAAAGTTTTCTGTTCCAAAGAATGTATATATCATTGGAATGATGAATACTGCGGACAGAAGCCTTGCGATGATGGATTACGCGTTACGTCGGAGATTCGCATTCTTTGAGATGAGGCCGGGATTTGAAACGGAAGGATTTAGACATTATCAGAATAGTTTGGAAAGCGAAAAGTTCAATCGGTTGATTACGTGTGTTAAAGAACTGAATGTTGTGATTTCAAATGATGAATCGCTTGGAGAAGGCTTTAGCATTGGACACAGCTTCTTCTGCGACCTTTCCAATACATTGGATCAGACTTTATCCGGAATAGTTGAATATGAGTTGATACCGTTAATAAAGGAATACTGGTTTGATGAGCAGACAAAAGCCAGAACATGGATTGATAATCTGAGGAGTGCAATCAAGTGATACCTGTACGAAATGTCTATTACATGCTTTCGTATGCCTATAAGGTGCTCAATGAGCAAGGATACAAAAGTATTGCAACGGAACAATTTCATAATGTGGCTGATTTATGCTCTGCAATTCTTGTAAAAGGTGTATCTATTCAGTTGAAGCGTGGGTTGCATAGGGCTTATATACCGCAAACAGAATCATTATCTTCTCCACGGGGGAGAATAGGTATATCAGAGTCAATCAAGGATCTTACAATGCTTAAGGGACAGCTGATTTGTACGTATGATGAATTCTCGGTGGATTCATATATGAATAGGATTCTTAAAACGACAATGAATTATCTGTTGAAAGCAAAGATCGATTCTGATAGAAAGAAAGCCTTGAGAAAACTGTTGGTATATTTCCAAGATGTAGAAACGCTTGATATTCATATGATCAACTGGCAGATGCAATTTGATCGTAACAGTCAGTCGTATCGGATGCTTATAGCGATATGCTTTTTGGTGCTTAAGGGGCTTCTTCAAACGCAGTCGGATGGTTCGTTAAAGATAGTTGATTTTTTGGATGAGCAACACATGCACCATCTGTATGAGAAGTTTATTTTGGAGTATTATCGAAAAGAGTTTCCATATATTTCTGCCGATGCATCGCAGATATCATGGCAACTTGATGATGGATTCAGCGATATGCTGCCAATTATGCAGACTGATATTATGCTTAATTACGAAGAGCGCGTACTGATTATTGATGCAAAGTACTATTCACATAGCCTTCAGAGTCAATATGACAGGATGACGGCATATTCAAGTAATCTTTACCAGATATTTACCTACGTTAAGAATAAAGAGGAGGCGATGCGGAATAAAGCCCATGAAAAGGTTGCCGGGATGCTTTTGTATGCGCAGACCGAGGAAGAAGGCGGGTTTGAAAAGAATTATAGCATGAGTGGAAATCCGATTAGCATCAAAACACTAGATCTTGGTAGGGACTTTGATTCGATAAGAACGCAGTTGGATGGTATAGCGAAGAAATACTTGCTAGGGGAATCTTTGTGAAAGAATTGTATGAAACGAAATGTAAAGGAGTTTAGACGTTGGTTGATCTAATTGGTAAAAGAGTGTGGCATAAAAAGTTGGGTGACGGAACAGTGGTTGGACAGGATGGAAAGCGTATTACGGTGGAATTTGCTTCTAAGAGCAGTCTGTTTGTTTATCCTGATGCATTCGAGTCATTTCTGAAAGTAGAGGACGAACATGCGGCTGCGGATATTCAGAAGGATATTGCGGAAGTTGCAGCAGCGGCAGCTGCTCGGAGAACTGAAGAAGCGCAAAAGCGTGAGGAAGAGCAGAGAAAGCGAGAAGAAAAGCGGGCAAAGTTTAATCAGGCCATAAGAAATACGAAAATCGGTTACCAAACGAAAAAGATTCGTAAAGAAGATATGATATATGATGTTCCGCCAATCAAGACGTTGGATGAATTGCTGGACAATTGCGCGATTCTTGACGAATATGTAGCTTCAAGAAAGGATCCGGAGTATTCTTTCGCATTGGGATTGATTAAGCGAGGAACGTGCTTTGTGGTTTTGGAATCGGATGATGTTCTTCGGTTTTATCCGAGCAGGTTTGTAGGTTATCAAGAGAATAGTATGTCCAAGCATGAATGTAATGGTAGCAAAGATGGAAGAGTCACGAATCCGGCAATTAGTCAGATTCTTAATAGCAAAGGACCGGAACCGGATACGAAACTCGACGCGCTTTATAAGGAGTATTGTAAGGCACTTGGCTTTGAACCGAATGACAAAGGAACTTTCGGCGTTGATCATAAGTTTTGGGTTTTAAAACTTTTGGACGATTCGTCCAGAAGTTGAGGAGAGGGAGTTTAGGAATATGGCGCAGCATTATAAGCAGATTATTGTGAATATGGCTGTTGAGGATGATCTGAAAGAGGTCGAACTCCAGATTCTAAAGGAGAAGATTGAGGAGTGCATAAATATCAACGCGGATCCGGACAAGGTGAAGGAAGTACATGTGCGAGTGAATTAAAAGGAAAAATGAATTTGAGAAGGAGAAAATGGGTATGAGCAAGAATAATAACGAAGAAAATGAGTTGGACGAGGAGAACAAGTTGGACGAGGAAAAGGCGGAGGAGATGTTTGAAAAACAGCAATCCAAAGCCGAAGAATTACTTGGAGATGAAGACAAAATGGAACGATTTCTCCAGAAGTTGGAGAAAAAGCTAAAGACGATTCCTGCGGCTGGAGGAACTTTATCATATGTTCCAATAATGATTTCGTTGGTGAGAAAGTACGTAAAAAAAGAATATAAAGAATTGCCGGTTACGTCAATCGTATCGATTGTGACAGCTTTGGTTTATGTTCTTTCTCCAATTGATGCTCTGCCGGATGTGATTCCTATAATCGGATTAACCGACGATGCCGCTGTTGTGGCTGCGTGCCTTGCATTGGTCGGATCCGATATTGAAGACTATAAGCGCTGGAGAGCAGAGAACGGTATGGAATTGGATGATCTTCCGGATTATGAAGAAATTGCTGAAGAGGCCGAAAAAAACAGGACTCTGTTTAATGCATTTATTAAGGGAAGAAAATCCGCAAATAAGAAATCGGATGAAAAGAATAATGAATAATTCGGAGTGGTTTGAGCCACTTGTCCGGAACCATAGAGCCGTATGTTCGTTTTGAGAATAAAGGGGGCGGTAAACATGTTAGGAAGATGGGAGAAAATAACAGAAGATTCGTCTGATGAGGATATTGAAGCCTTTTTCTATGAGCTTATGCAAGTTGTAGATGATTACATTGAATTCCCTAAACCAAGGGGAAAAGGAGGCGCGCCATTCATAAATGAGTGTACAAGTTCGATTTTAAGCGGATTTAAAGTGTTGGGTCGGCTGGAAAGAATGGATTGGGCGTTAGAAATCTTGAATAAACTCGAAAAAGGGAAGGAACATCTAAAAGGACCGTCATACGAATTATGGATAATGCATTTGAAAGGTCAGGCAAAAGGAAATAACGCTCAACAATGTAAAAGAAATTATGAGGCTCTTGCAAAACTCCGTCCAGATTTATATGGTTGATGCATTCTAATGGTGGCACTACCAGTCTGGGGCATGTGGTGTCACTACACCAGAAAAGAGGTTTGCTGCAAGAGAATAATCAAATAAATTTGCAAATAGAGTAAACCTTTGGACGATTCGTCCAAAAGTTTTGACCGAGCCCGCTCAATGAGCGGGCTTTTTTATATGGACTACTACCCAACAAGGTAATAGTGAACATACCCAATTCCGAAATATCCAAGAACCGAGCTATGTTTTACAATATGGAAATAGAATGACTACGCAATAAGGTGGGTGGTTTGGGATGACTGCGGATGATATAATTGATAGAGTTGAGGGGCTACGCAAGGAAAAGGGTTGGACAATCTATAAACTGGCGGAGGAAAGCGGCGTGCCGTATTCAAGCGTATATAATATGTTCGATCGAAAGACGATGCCTAGAATCGATACGTTGGAAAAAATATGCAACGGTTTGCAAGTTCCTGTCATGGATGTGTTGGTGGCGGATATGTCTAAAACAAATGGGACATTATCGGCTGAAGAAAAGCGGCTGCTTGAAATAGTACGACAGCTATCACGAAAGAAGAGATTGCAATTACTGGCTTATGCATCCGCACTTGCGGGAATTACAATAGTAGAATACGAGGAAGAGAAGACCGAGCAATAAACACGGTCTTCTCTTTTTTATATAATAAAATAAAATACAATAAAATAAGTTTTTCTTTTTGGGGTCGGAAGCTTCCTTTGACAGCATCCGACTCTTTCTTTATTTCTGTGTCTTTTCTTTTTTTTGCTCCCTTGAAGGAGGTGATGCCTATGCTTGTGCGCTTTTTTTAAACATGTGCGATCAGGACAAACATGTGTGATTTAGCATTATGAAGGAGGCGTTGATTATGGGTAAAGCGTCGGTATCAATTAATCAAATATTGGATCTATATGATTTTCTTACACTGGTTGATAGAACTTGTTATGCGGAGATTGGGGAAAAGTTTGGAATGTCTCAAAGGGAGACGATCAGAAGATACTTGGAATACGTTGAGAAAGTGTACAACGTTCGTGTTGTAAGGGAAACAAAACCATGGAGCGTGTATCTGGATCGGGCGGGGTTGAATCACTCCAGGCTTACAGTGCGAGAGCAGGATGCTGTGATTGCTGTTCTGATTGATGAAACACAGAATCCTGAGGTTAGAAGGGGCATGTATACGATTTTGTCTGCGTACGGCAATTCTTATACTGCAAGTGAATTCTTGGATAGGTACAAAAGAACAGACGAGTTTTGAATTTGGATTGCACCTTGGCAAACAAATAATACAAAAAGCCGGACGTATGGAGGAAGTTGCATGGCGCCGCACGGACGATGCGCGATGATAGCTGTTCTTTAATCGCTGAGCGAGAAACATCTGATGGAATAGGGACTGTGGTGGTCTCGTGGCGGCAATTCCTTTTGATAATGATACACCCTTGAAAGAGGTCGATAGAGACGGTGCAAATCCGGTGTGGGTCAATTACCATGACCACCGGCTTTTTATTTAAGGTTATGAAAGGAGCCGGAAAGGAGGAGTGTATGCTTGAGGAAACAGTTGATCAAAAAGAAAAGAATTCAGGATCAGTGCCGATAGAGAAGAAAATCAACCTTACGATAAAAGAGGCGGCCGAGTATTCGAATATCGGTGTTAATGCAATTGCGAAGTTGCTTAGAAATCCCATGTGCAATTTCGTGCTTTACGTTGGAAACAGAAAACTGGTCAAACGGAAAGAATTTGAACAGTATTTATCCACGCGAAGAGAGATTTGAAAAGCGTGGATCATTTCGGTATTTCTTTGCAAATCCATTGAAAAACAAAGGAATATATGGTAACATCTATTAGTTATGTTGGGCTCTTTTCTATGCCGTAACGGATAAAGAAAGGGGCGAATGTAATGGGTAAGAATTTAAAGGGCAAAGAGTTGGGAGTCGGCATTTCTCAAAGAAAAGACGAACGATACTCTGCCAGATTTGTGACATCTTGCGGGAAGAGAGTTGAAAAGTACTTTGATTTCTATCAGGATGCTCGAAGATGGCTAGCCGAGGCAAGGCTCCTTGATGAGCACGGGAGTGAGACTCCGGCTTCGGTCGGAACAACGGTAAATGACTGGTTCAATTATTGGATGGTTAACATTAAAGAAAAGACAGTTAGACCGAACACCTCCAGAAACTACAGGGAACGATACAAACAGAATATAAAGCCACGAATCGGCGGTATGCTGATGTGTGATGTGAAACCGATGCACTGCCAAGTTATTCTAAATAACATGGTAGATGATTATGCGGGTTCAACAATCTATCAGACGCTGCTTACGCTTTATAATATGTTTCAATGTGCGTTCGAGAACAGCCTCATTGTTTCGAATCCGGTTACAAGATCCGTAAAGCTGCCGAAGACAATTGAGAAGAAGGTTCGATTCCTCACACTTGAAGAACAGAGATTGTTTTTTGAAGCAGCGGAGCATACGTCGAACTATTATCAATATCTGTTTGTGCTGAATACGGGAGTCAGGACCGGAGAAATGGTTGGCCTGAAGTGGGAAGACCTGGATTTTGACCGCCGTATCATATCCATCAGAAGATCCATGGAGTATCGGGCTTCTGTAGGGGAGTGGTGCGCAGGCCCGCCTAAAACCAAGATGAGCCGCAGAGAAATACCCATGACAGATGAATGTATGCATCTGCTTTTGGAGATCAAGAATATGCGAGATCTCGGAAGGTATGTTGAAGAAGAGTTTGAGGATTTTGTTTTTATTAATAGGAACGGAAAACCAACAAAGAATTCAACGTATGATGCGAATATTGCAAAGCTGACGAAAAAAGCAGGCATAGAAAGATTCTCTATGCACACCTTAAGGCATACCTTTGCTACCAGATGTATTGAGGCGGGCATGCGTCCTAAAACGCTGCAGCAGATCCTCGGTCATTCGAACATTAATATCACCATGAACCTCTATGTTCATGTGACGGATGAAGAGAAAGCAAAGGAAATGCAGAAATTTGAAGATTACGCCAATGAGTGGCGTAAAATAAAAACAAAAATCAACGTTATCTGATAAAGACAGAGTTGAAAACTCACCCATATTTTGATATATCTTCATATAATTACATGGAAGATGGCGTATGAAATGGCGTAAAGTTCGAGATGAATGTCTGAAAGTGACGGGGAAACAAGGAGATTTGAGAAAAAATGAAATTAGGTATTTTAGGCTTGCCGAACGTGGGCAAGAGTACATTGTTTAATTCACTGACGAAGGCAGGCGCGGAGTCTGCAAACTATCCGTTCTGTACCATTGACCCGAACGTGGGCGTGGTAGCGGTGCCGGATAAGAGGCTTGATGTGCTGACCGAGATGTATCATTCTGCGAAGACAACACCGGCAGTGATTGAGTTCGTGGACATCGCGGGGCTTGTGAAGGGCGCGTCCAAGGGCGAGGGCCTCGGTAACCAGTTCCTGGCCAACATCCGTGAGACGGATGCAATCGTGCACGTGGTTCGCTGCTTCGAGGATCCGAACGTGATCCATGTAGACGGATCGGTGGATCCGGTGCGTGATATCGAGACTATCAACCTCGAGCTGATCTTTGCGGATATCGAGGTGCTTGACAGAAGGATCGCTAAAAACGGCAGAGCTGCCAATAACAATAAAACCGTTGCCAAGGAAGTCGATTTCATGAAGCGCATCAAGGCGCAGCTGGAAGACGGAAAACCGGCATCCGTTGTCACCACGGATGACGAAGATGAGCAGAAATGGTTCAAGGAGTACAACCTTCTTACAGCCAAGCCTGTGATCTATGCGGCAAATGTATCCGAGGATGACCTTGCGGATGATGGTGCGGGAAATGAATACGTGGTCAGAGTTCGCGAATATGCCAAGAACACCGGCAGTGAGGTATTCGCTGTCTGCGCGCAGATCGAACAGGAGATTTCCGAACTCGATGATGAAGAGAAGGCTATGTTCCTTGAAGAACTCGGTGTATCGGAATCGGGACTTGATAAGCTGATCAAGGCAAGTTACAGCCTGCTCGGACTCATCTCTTACCTTACTTCGGGACCGGATGAGAGTCGTGCGTGGACGATCACCAAGGGAACCAAGGCACCTCAGGCAGCAGGTAAGATCCATACGGATTTTGAAAGAGGATTTATCAAGGCAGAGGTTGTTGCTTATGACGACCTTATCGCAGCGGGCAATATGCTCGCGGCGAAGGAGAAGGGACTTGTCCGCCAGGAAGGCAAAGAGTATGTGGTTGCCGACGGAGATGTGATCCTGTTTAAGTTCAATGTTTAGGAGATAGAATATGTACGATATCAGATTCCCGCACCTGGGGATTGTCTTTCGGAATATCAAAGAGGGGTTCAAAGTCTTCGGATTTGAAATCAAGTTTTACGGCGTGGTCATCGTGATCGGATTTCTGCTTGCGTTCCTGATGGTTTCAAAGGAGGCAAAGCGTACGGGGCAGAAGGAAGAAGATTATCTTGATCTGTTTCTGTGGATCTTTATTCCTTCTATTTTAGGAGCGAGACTCTACTACGTGATCTTCTCGTGGAAAGAGTATTTTGTCCGCGGGCAGGGGATCGGCAAAACACTGCTTGGTCTCATCAATATAAGAAACGGCGGACTCGCGATTTACGGCGGCGTGATCACGGGATTTATCGTGGCTTATATTTTTGCAAAGAAGAGAAAAATGTCATTCCCCTTGATCGGAGACACGGCGGTGTGCGGTATCCTGATCGGACAGATTCTCGGTCGATGGGGGAACTTCTTCAACAGAGAGGCGTTCGGCGGATATACGGACTCACTGTTTTCCATGTGCATCCCGGCTGACTATTACCAGGGCAACGGTTCGTTAAACAGTCTCGTTGCGAAGGGTGTGATCACACAGGAGATGGCGGAACACGCAAAAGTGATCGACGGTATGAACTGGATCAGCGTTCACCCGACCTTCCTGTATGAATCTGTCTGGAATCTGATCTTATTGATTCTGCTTTTGATGTATCGAAAGCATAAGAAATTTGACGGAGAACTCTGCCTGATGTACTTCTGGGGCTACGGCCTCGGCAGAGTCTGGATCGAGGGACTCCGGTCGGATTCCCTGATGATCGGACCGTTAAAAGTCTCACAGCTGCTGGCGGCACTCTGCGTGCTCGTCGCTTCGGCGCTCATTGTCATCGGAAGGCTTAAAAAACAGAAACAAACGGCATAGTGCAAAGTGCATAAAAACAAGGAAATGCGATTTTTGGGTTGCATTTCCTTTTTTAATGTTATAGAATAGATGTCGAGTGGAAGTGAAATGGAAGATAAGTAGATGTAAAGTAGATGTGCTTATCGCGAGGGTTCACTCCAGAAGATCTGCAGTTGAGGAATGATATGGGCAGTAAGTTAAAGGGAAAATCATATAACGGACTGGATGCCAAAGGCAGACTGATCGTTCCTACCCGGCTTCGCGCAGGGTTAGGGGAGAGCTTTGTGCTGTGCCAGGGTATGGATCATAACCTTTACGCTTATCCTAATTCGGAATGGGATGAGTTTTCTGAGAAACTCAGCAAGCTGCCTTTGTCGAATCCGAAGACGCGCAGATTCCGCGAGTTCTTCGAGGGCTCAGCTACTGAGTGTGAAATGGACGGACAATTTAGAATCGTCATCCCTCAGCAGCTGAGAGAATTTGCGGGCATCGACAAGGATGTCGTAGTGGTCGGCCACACCAATTTCGTGGCGATCTGGAACAAAGATGCCTGGGACAAGATGCACGAAGACGAGGCAGATACCATCGAGGAGCTCTCGGAAGAGATCGGCGAGGCGTATGGAATTTAAACATCAATCAGTACTTCTTGCAGAAGTGATCGAAGGACTTTCCATCAAGCCGGATGGATGTTATGTGGATGGAACCCTGGGTGGAGGAGGACACTCCTACCACATCGCCGAAAAACTCGGCGAGGGTGGCAGACTGATCGGGATCGATCAGGATGCGGATGCCATAGAAGCGGCGGGCAAGCGGCTTGCTCCCTTCGGTGACAGGATCAGGATAGAAAGAGATAATTACGTCAACATCAAACGTGTCCTTGCCGGGTGCGGCATCGATCGGGTTGACGGCATACTCTTAGACCTCGGCGTATCCTCTTACCAGCTCGACAATGCCGAACGCGGATTCACCTACAGAGAGGATGTACCGCTTGATATGCGGATGGATCAAAGACAAAATCTTTCCGCGGCGGATATTATAAACGGATACTCGGAAAGCGATCTGTTCCGGATCATCCGGGACTACGGCGAGGATCATTTCGCCAAGAACATCGCAAAACATATCGTAAAAGCAAGAGAGAACGGACCGATACGGACCACCGGCGAACTGAATGAGATCATCAGACATGCCATTCCGGCGAAGGTAAGAGAGAAGGGCGGACATCCGTCCAAGCGTACGTATCAGGCGATCCGAATCGAAACCAATCACGAACTCGAAGTCCTCACCAATGCACTTGATGATATGGTGGAACTCCTTACTCCGGGTGGAAGACTTTGCATCATCACCTTCCATTCCTTAGAAGACAGAATTGTAAAAAACGCATTTAAGACTTATGCGAATCCCTGTATATGCCCGCCGGATTTCCCGGTATGCACATGCGGACGAAAGCCCAAAGGCCGAAACATCGGCAAGGCGATCCTCCCGAGCGCAAAAGAACAGGAAGAGAACAGCAGGTCGAAGAGTGCGAAGCTCAGGATATTTGAAAAGGGAGAGAACTGATTATGAGCGAGAGAAGACCGACATACTACGTGGAAGGCAGCGTAGTAAGGAAGCAGGCGGCACTGCCCCAAAGAGAATATGATCCGAGACGTCAGACAAGACGTGTTCCGAGACCGGCAGCGAAACCGCAGGCGGACGTTCGGCTGAAGACGAGAGCGGACAAGGCTCTTGCATTCAACCTGCGCTACACCGTATTTGTCGTCTTCTCTGCCGTAATCATGCTCGGTGCCTGCATCATGATGCTCAACATGGAGATGCAGATTTCGGACAGACAGGACAATATCGTTGCCCTTGAGAACAAGATCGAAGAGATCACCAATGAGAACGATGCAAAAAGGGTTGAACTTGAGAATATGTACTCCTTGGATCAGATCAGAAACATCGCCATGAACGACATGGGTATGGTGTATGCGAAGAAGGGCCAGATCATTTACTATGACAGCGCCAACGAGGATTACGTGAAACAGCACATGGATGTGCCGGAAACCAAGTAACCCATCGGGACGTGCGTCATGGCTGGAAAGAAGACAAGAAAATTTTTAGAGAAAATGAAAACAAGACTGCTCATCGCCACCGGGTTGATGCTAGCAGCTTTTGTTGTTCTTATCATAAGGATCGTAGCAATCAATACGACGAAGGGGAAGGAGTACAAGCAACAGGTACTTGCAAACCAGAGTTACTCCAGCACCCTGATCCCGTACAGACGCGGTGACATTTTGGATGCCAACGGCACGGTGCTTGCCACAAGCGAACGCGTCTACGATATCATCTTAGAGCCGAAGAACATCCTCGAGTTTGAGGACAAGCAGAAGGCTACAACCGCTGCGTTAAAGGAGTACTTCGGTTTCACGGATCAGGAAATTGCGGGATTTCTTGCGGATAAGGATTCATACTATGTTGTGGCGAGAAAGAAGGAGACCTTCGAGAAGGTGAAGCCCTTTCTCGATTTTTGCAATTCCGAGGAGGGCGCCAATGTTACCGGTGTCCGCATGACGGAACACTACATCAGAAATTATCCGAACGGGACACTTGCGTGTCACCTGATCGGTTTTTCCAATGATAACAACGGAACCTACGGTATCGAACAGGGTTACAACGATTACCTAAACGGTTCCAACGGTAGACAGTACACCTATTACAACACGGAACTCGGCAGAACCAATGCGATCGAGGCGCCCACCAACGGAGACAATATCATCACAAGTATTGACACCGGCGCGCAGAAGATCGTGGAAGATAAAGTGAATGCATACATGAGCAAGGAGGGTGCCAAAAATGTGTCCGTGCTTGTGATGGATCCCAAAACCTGCCGTGTGATCGCACTTTACAATTCGCATCCCTTTGATCCGAACGACGCCTATGATATCGAGGCAACCAAGTACCAGTTCAAGGATGATGCGGAGTTTGCTGCGTTTAAAGCTACCGCTACGGATGCGGCACAGGTGGAAGCGCTCGAGAAAGTATGGAGAAACTTCGTACTGACCGATGTGTTCGAACCCGGTTCCACTTACAAAACATTTACCATCGCCGGAGCACTCGAGGAGGACGTCATAAAGCCTGAAGACACATTCTTCTGCGACGGAGGTGAAAAGAAGGATACCTTCTATATCAGCTGCCATGCTGTCGATGTCGGCGGACACGGCACGCAGGACCTTGCGGGAGCGCTTGCGAACTCCTGTAACGACGCGCTGATGCAGATCGCAGCCAAGGAAGGCTCCGATACCTTTGATAAGTATCAGGTCATGTTCGGTTTCGGACAAAAGACCAATATCGATATTCCCGGCGAGCAGAGTAACGCTTCGCTTTCCAGCGTGGTCTATCACGCAGATACACTCAATGAAACGGAGCTTGCGACATCCTCCTTCGGACAGGGCGTCTGCGTCTCCATGATCCAGCTCGGGACAGCTTTCTGTTCGACGATCAACGGAGGATATTATTATCAGCCCAGTGTTGCCACCAAGATCGTGGACGAGAAGGGCAATGTGATCGACAACCTGGATCCCGTACTGGTTCGAAGAACCGTCTCAGCGGATGTTTCCGCTGAGATGCGAAAGGAATTGGCGGGCGTGGTTGAAGACGGTACGGGACGTCGCTGTGCGGTGGAAGGTTACACCATCGGCGGAAAGACGGGTACGGCAGAGAAGCTCCCGCGTGGAAACGGCAAGTATCTGATCTCCTTCATCGGATTTGCTCCGGTGGATGATCCTCAGATTGTGATTTATGTCGTTGTGGATGAGCCCCATGTGGAAGACCAGGGATCATCCGCGGCATCGTCCTATCTCTTTGCGGATATCGCAAGAGACCTGTTCCCCTATCTGAATATCTACAAAGAAGGGGATGACTACAACGTAGATCAGACGAATCTGGTAGACGAAGTGGGCGGACCGGTATACCGGGGTGACGCTCCGGAGAATGATGTGGCCGGCGGAGATGAGAACACTTACGTTCAGGAAGCTCCCGAGGCGGAAGCGTCAGAGGAAGAGGAATCGGAAGGCGATTCCGAGGAAGAGACGCCCGAGGACGAAGGCGGAGACGAAGAAGAATTCACGGATGAAGACGGGGACGGAATCCCCGATGAATGGGGTTAAGAGAGGAAGAAAGCAAATGTACGATTACATGATGATCACGAGAGCGCATATTGTCGGACCGGGACTTTTGGCCTTTGTTATAGCACTTGCGGCAAGCCCGATCGCGATCCCGATGCTGCACAAGCTGAAGTTCGGACAGAATGTGAGAGATGACGGACCTCAGTCGCACCTTGCGAAGCAGGGGACGCCAACCATGGGCGGTATCATCATCCTGCTTGCACTTGCGGCAGGCACCATCGGATTTGTGGGCAAATTCCACGATTCTTTGGTCGTGCTCCTTACAACCCTCGGTTACGGATTCGTCGGATTCCTCGATGATTTCTTAAAGATTAAAAAACATCAGTCCGAGGGATTAAAGCCCTGGCAGAAGATGCTCGGACAGTTTCTGGTAACGCTCGCATTCGGTATTTACCTTTTTAAGTTTTCCGATGTGGGTACAAGTATGTATATCCCCATCATGGGCAAGGTCATCGATACGAAGTGGATGTTCTTCCCTCTGATGTTTCTGGTTATGCTCGGCACGGTAAACGGCTCGAATTTTACGGACGGCCTGGACGGACTTGCTTCAACCGTAACGGTTGTGATCGCCCTGTTCTTCTTGGTGACAGCCGCAGGGTACAACGCGGAAACCTATCCGGTGATCACAGCCATGATCGGTGCCTTACTCGGATTCCTGTGCTTTAACTGCTATCCGGCCAAGATCTTTATGGGAGACACGGGTTCTCTCGCACTTGGCGGATTCGTGGCGTCTACGGCTTATATGCAGCGCATGCCGCTGATCATTGTTATCGTTGCATTCATCTACCTGATCGAGGTGATCTCCGTCATCCTTCAGGTGGGTTATTTTAAGAAGACCGGTGGTAAGAGACTGTTTAAAATGGCTCCCATCCATCATCACTTTGAACTTAGCGGCTGGCATGAGACCAAGGTGGTTGCGGTATTTTCCATCGTAACCGCAGTCCTTTGCGCCGTAGCACTTCTGATTCTGTAGGAGGAACATGATGAAGTATTCACATATCCTTGTGGCAGGTGCCGGACGAAGCGGTATCGACGCTGCAAAACTGATCGCAAGAAATCATATCAAAGCAACACTCTTTGATGAGAATAAAAAAGGAGCGCTGACGGAAGAAGGTCTTCGCGCAAAATTAGAGCAGCCCGGCGTGGACACAGCCATTGATATCCATCTCGGAGAACTGACGGACGAGCTGATCGAAGCAACCGATGTTATGGTGATCAGCCCCGGTATCTCACTTGAAGTACCCTTTGCGGTAAAGTACCGTGAGGCGGGCAAGGAGATCATCGGAGAGATCGAGCTGGCTTTTCTGTACGAGAAGGGCACTGTGTGCGCTATTACGGGAACCAACGGAAAGACCACTACGACCACCTTGGTCGGAGAGATCATGAAGGCGGCGAATCCGGATACCTATGTGGTTGGAAATATCGGAACACCTTATACGGGCATTGCTGATCAGACCAAAGAAACATCATGCTCCGTAGCCGAGATCTCAAGTTTTCAGCTTGAAACATGCAAGACATTTCGTCCGCATGTATCCGCAGTGTTAAACCTGACACCGGATCACTTAGACAGACATCACACATTCGAAAACTACGCAGACTGCAAGTTCCTGATCGGAAAAGAGCAGACGGCGGAGGACGCGATCGTTCTCAATGCGGACGATCCCGAAGTTATGGCAAGAGCATCCCGCGTGACAGCAAAGAAGGTATACTTCTCCGCTACGAAGAAAGTAGAGGGCGCTTATGTGGAAAACGGAATCGTGATGCTTGCTACAGATTCCGAAACGCATGAAATCATGCCGCTTTCCGACTTCAAACTTCTGGGAAGCCACAACGTGGAGAACTTGCTGGCGGCGGTTGCCGTAGCATACTACATGGGAGTGGAAATCCCGGTGATCGCGAAAGTATGCGCAGAGTTCAAGGGCGTGGCACACAGGATCGAGTACGTAAGAACCTTAGACGGTGTGGATTACTACAACGATTCCAAGGGTACCAATCCTGATGCTGCGATCAAGGGCATACAGGCTATGACAAAAAAGACGTATCTGATCGGAGGGGGATATGACAAGCAGATTCCCTTTGACGACTGGATCGAGGCGTTTGACGGCAAGGTGAAAGCACTTGTCTTAATCGGTCAGACTGCCGATATCATAGAGGATTGCGCAAAGGCACACGGCTTTACCGATGTGGTGCGTGCCGAAAGCCTTGAGGAAGCGATCGACTACTGTCACGCACGTGCTGTGGAAGGAGAAGCAGTGCTTCTCTCACCGGCGTGCGCAAGCTGGGGTATGTTTGATAACTACGAACAGCGCGGTGACATTTTCAGAGATTATGTAAACAAACTGTAGGAGTTGGGGAAAGTGCATTCCAGGGACGGAAAAGAGTACAACAATTTCATTGTTCGCGGCGGATATATCGATTACCAGAGTGTCTTTCTGGTACTGATCATTGCCATGTTCGGCGTCATGATGGTATACAGCGCAAGTACATACCAGGCGATGCTTCTCGGCGTGTCCTCAATCTACTATGCCGTAAAGCAGGCAAAACTGGTGCTTGCCGGCATTGTGGCTATGATCCTTGTCTCCTATGTGAACTACAACATTTATCGGAAGCTTGCTACATTTATTATGGCGCTTGCTATCTTTTTGAGCATTATAGTATTTGTGATCGGTACCGCAAGTCACGGATCTACCAGATGGATACCTATCGGTTCCATCCAGTTCCAGCCTTCGGAGATCGCAAAGATCGCAATCGCGATCTATACAGCCAACGCTTGTACGAGATACCCGTCGAGAATGAATTCTTTAAAGGGCTTATTCAGCATTACCCTGCCGCAGATTATCTGTATCGGATTGATCGCGCTTGAAAATATGAGTACGGCATTGGTATGCGGCGTGATCATGATGGGCATTATCCTGATCGCAACCCCGAATCTCAGGGTGTTTTTCGCAGCGTGCGGAATCCTTGCCGCACTTGCGTTTGTCGGCATCTTCGCCGTCGGCTACCGCGGCGCCAGAATGAAAGCCTGGCTTAATCCGGAGAGCGGTGACGGCTATCAGACGCTGCAGTCACTCTATGCGGTTGGCTCCGGCGGATTGTTTGGCAAGGGTCTCGGACAGAGTGTTCAGAAGTCCCTGATCCCCGAGGCGCACAACGATATGATCTTCGCGGTCATCTGCGAAGAACTGGGTGTGTTTGGCGCAACCTGCGTCATCATACTCTTTGCAATGTTGCTTATCAGATTTTTGTATATAGCACAGGATGCGAAGGATCGTTTTGGCGGTCTGCTCGTATCGGGAATCATCGCACAGCTTGGCGTGCAGGTCTTCATCAACATCGGTGTGGCAACCAACCTGATGCCGAACACCGGTATGGCGCTTCCCTTTATCAGTTCAGGAGGTACATCCATGCTGATCCTTATGGCAGAGATGGGAATCGTTATGAATGTGGCGAGACAGGGCGTGCCTTATGAGAAAGTGAAGGTGAGAAAGAGAGCATGAAAGACAAGTACATAAGGGCGAACAAGAGGATGATCCTCTTGCTTATGCTTTTGTCCGTGTTGATCGGCGGGCTGTTGTACGTGCAATCTTTCACGATACAGGAAGTCAATGTCACGGGCAACGAAGCCGTGTCGGAGGATATGATACGGGAGGCGGTGCTTGCAGAAGCGCCTTTGAACAATACACTGCTGCTTTACATCAAGTGTAAGTTCAAACCGATCGAAGACATACCCTTCGTCGAGAAGGTCGATATCGATTTTCTTTCGAAGAACGGCGTAGACGTCACGGTGTATGAGAAGGCGATGGCCGGCTGTGTGGAGTACATGAACGGTTATGTCTTTTTCGACAAGGACGGCATGATCCTGGACGCATCCTCGCAGATGATCGAAGGCGTGCCATGTATCCGGGGACTTTCGTTCGACTCCTGGGAAGTCGGGAAAAAACTGCCGATTTCGGACAAAAGCAAGTTCAATTCGATCCTGACCATCACGCAGTTGATCGAGAAGTACGACCTGGATATCAGCGGTATCAAATTTACCGCTTCCGGTGAGATTGTGCTGACGCACGATAACATCGATATAGAACTGGGAGGAGGAGAGGATCTGCCGATTCAGATGATGAATCTGGGTCAAATCTTAGACGGCCTCGGCGATATGTCGGGAACCCTATATATGAAGGATTTTACCGCAGACGACGGGACGGCCAGTTTCAGCAAAAAAAAGTAATTAACTATTGATTCTTTGTATAAAAAAAGATATTATGTAGGTAATAATGCGAAGAATGCACTTAATTAGAAGGAGGACAAAACCTTGCTCGAAATAAAATCAAACGACGAAAAGACACCCGCAAGAATCCTTGTGATCGGCGTAGGTGGTGCAGGTAACAATGCAGTCAACAGAATGATAGACGAAAATGTAGAAGGCGTGGAGCTTATCGCCATCAATACAGATAAGCAGATCCTGTCTCAGAGCAGAGCCACAACCAAAATCCAGATCGGTGAGAAGCTGACCAAGGGTCTCGGCGCAGGTGCAAAGCCCGAGATTGGTGCAGGCGCCGTTGAAGAGAACCGTGAGGAGATCACGGATATTATGAAGGATGCGAACATGGTATTCGTTACCTGCGGTATGGGTGGCGGTACCGGTACCGGTGCGGCTCCCGTCGTAGCGGAGATTGCCAGAAACTTAGGCATCCTGACTGTCGGCGTTGTTACGAAGCCCTTCTCCTTCGAAGGCAAGCCTCGTATGAACAACGCAGTGAACGGTATCGCAAAGCTGAAAGAGAATGTAGACACACTGATCGTCATCCCGAATGACAAACTCCTTCAGATCTGCGACAAGCGTACCAGCATTCCCGAGGCCTTAAAGAAGGCTGACGAAGTTCTTCAGCAGGGCGTGCAGGGCGTAACAGACCTGATCAACAAGCCCGGTCTTATCAACCTTGACTTTGCTGATATTCAGACTGTCATGAGAGACAAGGGCGTGGCACATATCGGTATCGGACGTGCGAGCGGTGACAACAAGGCCGTTGACGCGATCAAGGCAGCTATGGACAGCCCCTTACTCGAGACGACCGTTACAGGTGCTTCCGATATCATCGTCAACTTCTCCGGTAACATCGGAATCGTTGAGGCATATGATGCGATCACTTACTTAACCGAGGTTGCCGGCGACGGAGCCAACATCATCTTCGGTACGGTTGACAACGATGTGATGGGTGAGGATGTATGCATCACCATCATCGCTACAGGTATTGAGGATGCGATGGCCTTAGATCCCAACAGCACGATCGCAGCGCCTCGTCAGGCGGCGGCAGCACCCAAGCCTGCAGTAGCACAGACACAGACAAGGATTGCTACACCGACTCCGACTTATACCAAGCCTGCAACACCGAGTATTCCCACAGGAACACCGGCAGCCAAGCCTTCGTTCCTTGGTACAAGTACACACAGTAAGCCCGCACAGGCACAGCCTTCGGTGCCCTCCGCATCCGCTTCGGCAACAAGATCCGGTGCAGCACCGCAGAGTACAGGAATTAAAATCCCTGATTTCTTAAAGCGTGGTTAATCCGTAAAACATTTAGTCAGATGGGGAGACCTCCCCATCTGATATTCATTTTGGGGGTTTATTTGTGAGGGGTTTTCATCTGAATCTGTGTGATATTCATAATCACGTACTCTTTGGCGTGGATGACGGATCCGAGAATCGGGAGATGACCATTGAGATGCTGAAAAGCTATCACGAAGAAGGCATCCACACTATCATTGCAACACCGCACTACAATCCGGCAATCTGGCCGGTTGATCGCGAAATTCTCCGGGAGAGATTTGAAGAAGTGAAGCAGCTTTCCGAGATGGTGAGTCCGGATTTTTCGCTGTATCTCGGCTGTGAGGTTTTTCATCACAGAGAGGAGACACTGGAAGATCTGAAGAATGACCGGGTCCTCACCATGGCCGACAGCCGGTATCTCCTGATAGAATTTCCTTTTCACGCTACTTACGACAGAATCAGACGTGGCGTCACGGAAGCGATCCTTACCGGACACATCCCGATCCTTGCGCACGTCGAACGCTACGATTGTCTGCTCGAGGATGAGGAACGCATCCATGACTTAAGGTCGGAAGGTGCGTTGATCCAGGTGAACGCCGGCAGCGTGACGGGCATGTCTGGAAGCGATGTGAAGCGGTTCACACACAGTCTTCTCAAGTACGGAACCGTGGATTTTGTAGCCACGGATGCGCACAAATCTACAGGCAGGCGTACGCCGAAACTTCGGGATTGCGCAAAACTGATCGCCAAAAAGTTCGGAAGCGCATACGCGACAAGAATCTTTGTTTATAACCCGAAGTGTGTGATCGAAGATATGGAAATCGATACGTTCTGAAAAAAAAGGATCAAACATGGAAGAAGAATACATTGACTTAAAAGAACTCTTTTTGGTCGTAATCGAATATTTCTGGACCATCGTCTTTGCTACGGTGATCGGTGCGTGTGGGATGTATCTGGCCAGCCAGACCCTGATGAGCAAGAAGTTTAACTCCACCACCAAGATTTATGTTTTAAACCAGCAGGACGCGCAGATGCTTACCTACTCGGATCTGCAAACGGGGTCTCAGCTTACCAAAGACTATGCGGATCTGGTAAAGAGCCGGACGGTAGCGAATCAGGTGATCGCAGACCTGGATCTAAGTAACAGCTACCCGGATATGAAAGGGATCACGCCCGAGCAGGTGGCCGGGATGATCACGGTGAATATCCAGCAAGACACCAGAATCCTGCAGATTACCGTGACGGATACCGATCCCGTACGAGCGCAGGCCATCGCCAATGCGGTCCGCGTGGCGGCGAGTACGCACATCTCAAAGGTTATGAATATCAAATCGGTCAATGTGATCGATTATGCGAACCTTCCCGATCATCCTTCAAAGCCAAGAACCACCCGGTTGGTTCTGATCGGCGCACTGATCGGTATGTTTCTTTCCGCGGGATCTGTCATCTTAAGACACATCCTTGACGATACGGTGAAGACACCGGATGATGTGGAAAAGCACCTGGGACTCTCTGTTTTGGCATCGATCCCCTACGATGAGATCGTGGATACACATGCGAAAAAGCGAAAAAAGAAACGGAAAGCTTAATCTATGGAAACAATCAACATCGGAAAATTAAGAAGACTCGGATACAGTTCGATCGAGGCATACAAGGGACTTCGAACCAACATTCAGTTCTGCGGCAGGGACGTGAAAGCCATCGTCCTTACCAGCTGCGAACCCGACGAGGGAAAGTCCAGCATCTCCATCAACCTGGCCTGTACGATCGCTGATGACGGCAAGAAGGTGCTGTTTGTGGATGCGGATATGCGCAAGTCCGTGCTTGCGGGGCGGTACAGGATCAGCCGGGCGTTGAACGGCTTGTCCTACTATCTTTCCGGCAGATATGATCTGGAAGAGGTGATCTATGCAACCAATGTTCCGAATCTTCACATGATCATGTCCGGACCGGTACCGCCGAACCCTACGGAGCTTTTAAACTCCGACGCCTTTCGTGATCTGATCGCAGATGCGAAGACAAAGTACGATTACATCATCATCGATGCGCCGCCGCTCGGCAGCGTGATCGATGCGGCCATCATCTCCGGTGAAGTGGACGGCGCCATCATGGTGATTGCCGCAGGCAAGATCAGCTACAAAACCGAGGTGAAGGTGAAGGGACAGCTCGAGAAGACAGGCTGCAAGATCCTGGGTGTTGTATTAAACAAGGTTCGACTTGGCAGACACTCTTATTATGATAAGTATTACGGCAAGTATTACGGAAAGTACTACGGCAAGTATTACGGCAGATACGCAAAGGAAACAGGCAATCACAAATGACCATCAAACGAAGAATCAATATATTATTATTCTTGATCATGTGCGGCTTGATCGGAGCGTGTTACTGGGTGAGATCCACAAAGGACAGGGTTGCACCGGTGATCACGGTTCCCGAGCGGGAGGTCACCTACACCGAAGGTGCCGGCACAGAAGTGCTTTTGGCAGGCCTTTCGGCGACAGATGACAAAGACGGAGACTGTACGAAGGATATTCATGTATACGATATCTCTGCTATGGACGACGGCGAGCATGCATTGGTGATCTATGCCGTATACGACAAGGCGTACAACCTGGGCAAAGCGACCGAGACCGTCAATTACAGGGGCTCAGATGCACAGGAAACAGCAACTGCGGCGGACGCACAGATCATTCCTGTTACGCCGGATACGGAAGCGGATGTTACGACAGAGGCGGCTGACATGGAAAAGAAGGTGGAAGAGGGTTATGACGACCCGCCCCTCATCTCTCACGGCGCGCCGGTGATACGACTGAAAACACATGAGTTAAAACTGGAAGTAGGAGAGGATTTCGATCCGATCACCATCGTCGAAAAGGTTGTGGATGACGATGATGAGGAGGAGGATCTGATCGACGGAATGTACTTTGACGGTCGATTTGATATCGACAAAGCAGGTACTTATGAGGTATGGTATTATTGTGAGGATTCGGACGAGAATCTGAGCAATACCGCAAAGCTTCGAATTATCGTTGGCGATGAGTCGAACCTTTCGGAATACGAATGATACGGGAGGTAATCCTATGCCTTTTATCAACGGAATCGGATATGTGGATGATATCATCCCTGCCAATACAATCACAAAAACAGCCGCACTTTCTCCGGAGACATCCGTGCAGTTTCAGAATCTTCTCGAAGAAGAGAATGCACGACTTTCCGGCGCCGGAAAGTCTTACGATCTTGCGGCAATCTACAAGGAAGCGGCAGAGACCTACGGAATCTCCGAGGATCTTTTAAAAGCAATCGGCTACGTGGAGTCGCGTTTTGATCCGAACGCCACATCGGGCGTGGGTGCTATGGGCATCATGCAGCTGATGCCGGATACCGCAGCCGGACTCGGTGTTACGGATGCTTACGACCCCTACGAGAATATCATGGGAGCAGCCAAACTCCTGAAGGGACTTTCCGACATGTACGGAGGAGATATCTCACTGATGGCTGCGGCCTACAATGCAGGTTCCGGAAATGTGGCCAAGTACGGCGGCGTGCCTCCCTTCGAGGAGACGCAGAACTATGTTGCGCAGATTAAAAGGCTTCTCTCCGAGGGCGTGGAGCTTCCGGGCAATGTCAACTACAATGCGACGCTTGCCTCCATGCAGGGCGCGGGGACAGAGATGTCCGATCTTATAGCTTTGATGAATGCGGATGCCAGAAAGAAGATGGCATTTTCCGCACAGGAATTAAAAGACGCACTAAATGAACAGCAATATCGTATGCTGATGGTATATTTCGAGAATATGACGGAAATCATTGCTTCCATCGGAAGATCGGATGATTTGGATTCCTTTGACAGTAACGATGACGATTCTCTTCAGGATCTGTTCCGCTTGGCGAACTCGTATACACAGGCAACGAAACTCAGATAAGACATGGACTATATCGTAGATGCAAAAGAAATGGAAGCGATCGACGCTTATACCATAGATACCATCGGGATCCCCCAGGCGGTATTGATGGAGCGTGCGGCGCTTTCCGTAGTTACGGCAATCGAAGAAAGATTCGGAAAGGATGCGCGGATTCTTGTTGTTACCGGGAGCGGTAACAATGGGGGAGACGGCGTTGCCGCGGCGCGCATTCTGACCCAGAGAGGTTATGACGCAGAACTCTTTGTGATACCCTCAAGTCACGGCGGAAGCGCAGCTTTCGAAAAACAGCTTGCGATAGCAAAGGCCTGTGGCGTGAAGATGGCAGCGACCTGCGATCCGGCAGGCTTTGACGTGGTATGCGATGCGATCTTCGGCACGGGGCTTTCACGCGAGGTGACGGGCGTATATGCGGATGTCATTAAAAAAATCTCTACCGCTAAAGGGTTTCGCATTGCGGTGGATATTCCCTCCGGCATCGATGCGGGCACGGGAGATGTCCTCGGGACTGCTTTTTGTGCAGATCTTACCGTGACATTCGGATACAGGAAGAAGGGACTTTTGCTTTCCGAGGGCGAAAAGCATGCCGGAGAAGTGAGCGTATTTGATATAGGATTTCCGGGACAGGCGGCAGAACATGCAGCGCCTCGTTTTTTTACGTACAGGGCCGATGAAGTTGAGCGTATGCTCCCCGTGAGGAGAAGAAACTCCAACAAGGGAAGCTACGGCAAGGCGGCCATCATCGCCGGGAGTCCGGATATGGCCGGCGCAGCGCTTCTTTCGGGTGAAGCCTGTTATCGCATGGGAACCGGTCTTGTGATGATCTGTACCTCGGCTGTGAACCGGGAGATTGTGCAGACAAAACTTCCGGAAGCGGTGCTTTGTTCCTATGATCACGAGGACCCGGCGGGTATTTCGGGGGCAATCGATCGGGCGCTCTCCTTTGCGGATGTATGTGTATTGGGCCCGGGGCTTTCCACAAAAGAATTTGCGGAGCAAATTGTTCGGCAGGTCCTTGAATCTTACGAAGGAAAGCTTGTGATCGATGCGGATGCCATCAACATCCTGTCAAAGCATCGGGACTGGCTATCCGGCGCAAAGGCCGAAATCATATTGACACCTCATATAAAAGAGATGTCGCGTCTTACGGGTCTTTCCGTGGACGAGATCAAAAAGGACATGTTTCGTGCAGCGGGTGATTGCGCGAATACATACAAATGTGTTACAGTACTGAAGGACTATCGGACGGTGGTTTCGGACGGCAATTCACCGTCCTATATGAATTTAACAGGCAACGACGGCATGGCGACGGGAGGTTCCGGAGATGTGCTTACCGGTGTGATCGCCGGACTGCTTGCAGGAGGACTTTCTACGAAGGAAGCGGCCGAACTTGGCGTCTACCTGCACGGTGAGGCGGGAGATGCTGCGGCAGGATCGACCGGACGCTACGGGATGCTTGCCGGCGACATGATCAAAAACTTGAGGAGAATATCGGGGCAGACAAATGAAAACTTATCATAGAATGTATGCGGCCATCGATATGGACGCACTTCGATACAATATCAAAAAAATGCAGAGCCTAAAGCCCGGGATGAAAACCCTGGTGGTCATCAAGGCGGATGCATACGGACACGGTGCAGTGACCATCGCCAAAAGGATCGCCGACATGGCGGATTACTACGGCGTGGCAACCGTGGACGAGGCGGTTGAACTCCGGAAGGCCGGTATTACAACACCGATCCTGATCATCGGTTATACGGCGTCCGATGATTTTGAAAAACTGCTCGACTATGATATCACGCAGGCTGTGTATGACATCGCAGAGTGCAGAAAGCTTTCGGATCTGGCTGAAAGCCGCGGAACGAAGGCCAAGGTGCATATCAAGGTGGATACGGGCATGTCGAGGATCGGATTCCAGGCAGATGCGAACGGGATCGAGGAGGCTTCGAAACTTAAAGATTTCCCGGGGCTTACCATCGAGGGCATCTTTACGCACTATGCCAAGGCCGATGAGATGGATAAGCAGTATGCCTTAAAACAAAAGGAAAGATTCCTTACGTTTATCAAGGGACTCGAAGACAGGGGCATCACATTTGCCTTAAAACATATCGATAACAGTGCGGGAACCATGGAAATGCCGGATGAGGGATTTGACATGTTCCGCCTCGGGATAGTAACATATGGGTTATATCCTTCCGATGAGATCGACAAGAGCGTGGAGATTCATCCCGTGATGAGTCTGGTGGCTCATGTGGCTCACGTAAAAACCGTGCCCGAGGGACGCGGCGTATCCTATGGTTGGACCTTTGTAACCTGCAGGCCGACCAGGATCGCAACCATCACCTGCGGCTATGCGGACGGATATCCGAGAGCCCTTTCCAACAAGGGGCATGTGATCATCCACGGCCGGTATGCACCCATCATCGGCAGAGTCTGTATGGACCAGATCATGGTGGACGTGACGGAGATACCGGAGACTGCGGTGGGAGATGCGGTAACCCTGCTCGGCAGAGAGGGTGACGCCGTGATCACGGTGGAAGAACTTGCGGAACCGGCAGCAAGTTTCAATTATGAGTTTGTCTGCGGTGTGGCCAGACGCGTGCCGCGTGTCTACTACGAAGCGGGACAGCCGGTGGATGAGGTCAATTATCTGCTATGAAGATCTTTCGAAGAAAAACAGACGAAGAGAAGGTAGAGGAAGAGATCCTCTCCATGGTGGAGGAAGGCAACGAACAGGGCATCATTGAGGACGGCGAGGCCGAGATGATCTCCAACATCTTCCAGTTTTCCGATAAGTGCGCCAAGGACATCATGACCAGCAGGCAGAAGATCGTCGCAATGGAAAGCTGTATCACCGTGGCGGAGGCGCTTGCATTTGCCCTCGAAAACAATTATACGAGATACCCTGTCTATGAGGATGATATTGACAACGTGGTCGGCATCGTGCACCTGCGGGATCTGATCGAAAGCTACCTGCACAGACCGGAAGCACAGATCAAGACGACGCTCGACACGCCGATCTTTGTACATCCGACCATCGGAATCGACAAGCTCTTAAACAAGATGCAGCGTGAGAAGGTCCATATGTCTATCATAGTAGACGAATACGGACAGACGGACGGCATCGTGACCATGGAGGATATCATTGAGGAGATCGTGGGCAACATCTCCGATGAACACGATGAGGAAGAGATAGAACTAAGGCGTCTTTCCAACGGTGACTACATCGTGAAGGGTGACGCGAGGTTAGAGACGCTCTCGGAGCACTTAAACATTGAGTTTCCCGATGAAGACATCGAGACAACGAACGGATTCCTGCTTTACAAACTCGGCAGACTGCCGAAGGAGGGCGAGAAGCCGGAGATTGAATATATGGGATACAGATTTATCCCCATCAAGATCGTAGATCAGATGATCCGCTTGATCAAAGTAACAAAGACAGAAAGAAAAGAGGAGTAAAAAGATGTCAGGACATTCCAAATTTGCGAACATTAAGCACAAGAAAGAGAAGAACGATGCAGCGAAGGGTAAAATCTTCACCATCATCGGAAGAGAGATTGCGGTGGCAGTGAAGGAAGGCGGCCCGGATCCCGCAAACAACAGCAAGCTTCGTGATGTGATCGCCAAGGCAAAGTCCAACAACATGCCGAACGATACCATCGAGCGCGGTATCAAGAAGGCAGCCGGTGATGCGAATGCAGTAAACTACGTTTCCATCACTTACGAAGGATACGGACCGAACGGATCCGCCATCATCGTCAACGCGCTTACCGACAATAAGAACCGTACCGCTTCTAATGTAAGAAATGCTTTTACAAAGGGCGGCGGCAATGTTGGAACCACAGGCTGCGTGTCTTATATGTTCGACGAAAAGGGACAGATCATCATTGATAAGGAAGCATACACCAAGGATGCGGACGAGCTGATGATGCTTGCGCTTGATGCGGGCGCGGAGGATTTCTCCGAGGAAGATGACAGCTTCGAGATCACCACGGCACCTGCAGATTTTTCGGCTGTGAGAGAGGCGCTCGAGAAGGACGGCATCCCTATGGCTTCCGCAGAAGTGACAATGATCCCGCAGAATTATGTGGATATTACGGATCCCGAAGATATCAAGAAACTGAACCGTATCTTAGACATGTTGGATGAGGATGACGACGTGCAGGACGTGTTCCATAACGCCAATCTTCCGGAGGAGGATGAATAATGGGACTCGTGCTTAACATCCTGCTTTTGGTAGTTGGTTTCGTCGCTTTGATCAAGGGTGCGGACTGGTTTGTGGACGGTAGTGCCGCTTTGGCGAAGAACTTCAAGGTTCCCGGCGTGATCATCGGACTTACGATCGTGGCGCTCGGTACTTCGGCGCCCGAACTTGCGGTATCCGTATCCGCGGCCATGAAGGGCTCCAACGCCATTGCGCTTTCCAACGTTGTAGGATCCAATCTTTTCAACATCTTAAGCGTACTGGGCGTGTGTGCCATCATTCACGCGATCCCCATCGATCCGAAGATCATGAAGCGTGATTTTCCGATCTGTATCATTGCAACCATCGTTGCATTTATCGTGATCGGCTGGAAGGCCATCACGGGAGGACATTTCTTCTCAACACCGATGGCAACCGAGAATGCGGGTATGATCCCGAGATGGTTCGGTATTGTATTGCTTGTATGTTTTGTGGGATATATCGCTTTGCTTATCGTAGATGCAAAGAAAAACCCGGTTGAGAACGAAGAGGACTACGAGGCGATGCCTTACTGGAAGTGTGCGCTTCTCATCCTGATCGGTATCGGATGTATCGTGGCAGGCGGACAACTTGTGGTTGAGAATGCAAAGTCGATCGCCAAGACCTTCGGTATGTCGGAGACATTGATCGGTCTTACCATCATTGCGGTGGGAACATCTCTTCCCGAACTTGTAACTTCCATCGTGGCATCCAAGAAGGGTGAGAACGGACTGGCTGTCGGCAACGTGGTCGGATCCTCCATCTTTAACCTGTTGTTTATCCTCGGAACATCCGCAACCATTCACCCGATCGCAGTCAATATGGAGTCCATCTTTGACCTGGCCATCGTGATCGTTGCATGTATTGTTACATACTTTATGGCATTTACTAAGAATATCAGCCGCTTCGAAGGTGCGATCCTGCTGCTTCTCTACGGGGCGGACGTTGCATTTGCCATTTTGAGATAAGGAGCCTACATGGGAATCATTCCTCTTGCGATAATTCTATATTTTCTGATCGGAAAGGATAATCCGGAGGTGTATCGCTTTGTGCATGACAAACTCGGCAAGATCATTCTTGCCATTATCATCATCTCTGCGTGTACTTCTGCGATTCCCGCCATGCTGGGCCTTTCCATCGGATTCTTCTTTATGGCAGCGCCTTTTATCACCCTGGGATGGCTTGTGAAGAAACTGAAGGGCGATAAGAAGCGTAAGGATGATTACGAGAGAAGCGCCTATACGGGGGCGGATCGAAAAGCAAACCGCGCTTATCAGAGCAAGAGAAAGCATGCACCGCTTCCTTCCTCCGTCAGCAAGCGCTATAAGATCGTGGAGAAGTTCAACAAAAAGTTTGATCTTACCCTGTCCGAGACGGAGATCGACCGCATTGTGGATGCATCTTACGCTTCCCTTGAGTGGGAGGTGGAGATCTTCGCCATGACACAGGAGTATTCCAACATCAACGAGTGGTACAGAGGCGCTACAGGCTTTGTGCGCGCGTATCTTAGAGCCTTTGCCGTGCAGCAGATCTCATCGGATTTCAAACTGCAGGAAAAGATCATCTTTGACAGCTTTGATCAGATCTTTCGGGAGGTGCGTCCCGAGACGTATCCGTCCGTGGATGCCTGCGTGGAATCTATCAACAATCGCTATCTGACTCTGTTTGACGAGGCGACCTTTATGGTGGCTTATCGGTATCTGCAGAGTAAGGGCAAGGATTATAAACTTCCTTCGGCCAATCTGTCTTCCTACATGAACTCTTTGGATCAGCTGAAGAAAAAGTATGATGACATCAGCGAAACGGCCAATACGGACAGCGGTCTGGACGAACTCGCGGATTCCTACGACCGGGATGCGACGACACGCAGAAGGAGATAGTGTATGGAACTGTTTGAGAAACTGACATCTGAAATCGGCAAGGTCATCTTCGGAAAGGATGATGTCGTAACATTGCTTGTATCGACCATGCTTGCCGGGGGACATGCACTGATCGAGGATCTGCCGGGTACCGGCAAGACGATGCTCGCGAAGACACTGGCTGCGGCGTGCGGCGGAGACTTCAAGAGGATCCAGTGTACACCGGATCTGATGCCCTCGGATGTCACGGGTCTCAATATCTATAATCCCAGGGAGAACGACTTCCGTCTGGTGAAGGGCCCTGTTTTTTCAAATGTTGTGCTTGCGGACGAGATCAACCGTGCCACACCGCGTACACAGTCCAGCCTTCTTGAGGCGATGGAAGAGCGGCAGGTGACGATTGACGGAGTCACGCTTGCGCTTCCCGATTTCTTTATTCTTGTAGCTACAGAGAATCCCATCGAGACCACCGGAACTTATCCGCTTCCCGAGGCCCAGCTGGATCGTTTCATGACGAAACTATCTATGGGCGGTATGGACGCAAGAGATGAGAAAAAGGTGATCGATCATCATATCAGCGGCAATCCCATAGAGAACGTGCAGGCCGTCACATCTCCTGAGGAGATCCTTGCGGCAAGAGAAAAGATCCGTGCGGTTTACGTGCACGAGGCCGTGAAGGATTATGTGACAAGCCTTGCGGCAGCAACCCGTGAGAGCGGAAGGATTACCGTCGGCGTTTCGACGCGTGCGGTTTTGGGTATCCTGCGCCTGGCACAGGCTTATGCTTATATTCATGACAGAGATTATGTGACTCCCGATGACATCAAGTATCTGATGCCTTATGCATGGGGACACAGGATCACTTACTTCGGAGGCGCTGCCAAGGGATCGGAACTGATCGCCGAGGCGACTGCGCAGGTTGAAGTACCGAATGAGGATTGGAAGACCAATTGAGAATCATTGTCATCATCGCATTTGCAATCATCATCTATCTGTGGCAGCAATCACTGTATCGGAGGATTTGGGACAGACATCTTACGGTTTCGCTTTCTTTCGATCTGCCCTATATGCATGTGGGAGAAGAGGGAAGTCTGACTGAGGTTATCGACAACGCAAAATTTCTCCCGCTTCCTGTTTTTCATGTCAAATTTTCCACAACAAGAGACTTTCGATTCAAAGATCAGATCAATACCGTTGTGACGGATTCCTATCACAGAAATGACGCATACTCTTTGCTCGGGAATCAGAAGATCACACGCAAACTCACATTTACCGCGGAAAAACGAGGGTATTTTCATATCTCCGGCGCAGGAATGATCGCCAGGGACTTTTTTATGACCCGTACATTTGCAAAACTTTTGCCCTGCGATTCCTGGATCTATGTATTGCCGGAACGTGTGCGCCTGCCGGAGCTTGATACGTCCCTGTCGAACATTCTCGGGGAACTTGAGGCAAGACGCAGTCTGGTCGAGGATCCCTATACTTTTCGCGGGATCCGGGAGTACGGACCGGAGGATGATATGCGTCGCATCAATTGGAAGGCATCGGCGAGACGACAGAGCTGGATGGTCAATGTCTATGGTTTTTCCGCATTGCAGCGTGTGAAGATTCTTGTGAACTTCGAACCGAACATGATGCTTCGGACAGAGTACATGGAGGAACTTTCGATATCCGTGGCAAGTACGGTGGCAGCGGGATTCCTGGAGAAGAGCATCCCCGTGAAGGTGATGTCTAACGGAAAAGACATTTTGACGAAGGAGACGGGCGAGGTGGATTTCGGAGCTGCGGCGGAGCATGCGTTGACCGTAGACAAGTATCTTGCACGTATCTCATCGCATACGGGGATCGAGGGTTTCTTTCATATCCTGGACAGGGAGATCAAGGAACAGGATCGGGAAAGTGCCTACATCGTTGTATCGCCTTATTTCAAACAGGATCTTTTGATAAAACTGGACTATATGCGAAGCAGAGGTATGGACGTTCATATGATCGTTCCTTACTTTGACATACAGGAAAGAACCGACTGGAGACCTTATATGCAGGGATTGGAGGTTGCTTATGTGGAAACGTAGGATTGAATTGATACGACGCATACTCCGCCTGTTTCAGGATTTCCTGGGGGTCAACCTTCTGATCGCACTTTTTACCGCGTCCCTTACGGAAGAGCATCCGTCGCCTGTGGTAGCGGCAGTGCTTGCGGGACTCTTTGTATTTTCGGCGGTTGTAAGAGAGCGTGTGGTCAGAAATATATGGATCGTAGTCTGGCATCTTGTGCCGGTGCCGGTTCTCCTGTTTCTTCCGGTATCCTGGCCGGTCAGGCTGATGCTGCTTGCGGCAGTGCTCCTTGCGATGCTTCCGAAATCCATTGCCTATTCCTCCTTCGGGGGCAGGCTGATGCCGATGGACGGAACGCCATGGCCGCTGTTTTTACTTACACTGGTCGGATATATCGGCGGCAACAAGCTGCTTGAGCCGATGCTCGTCAGGTGGTCGTATATCACCCTTTTTCTCGGACTGTTTTCCTACCTGATCCTTGTCTATGTTGAGGGGATCTCCGGATATATGGATGCAACGAAGGATGTGGCCGGTCTTCCGCTGAAAAACATACTGTCCGTGAATTCCTATATCGTCGGGATGATACTTTTGATCCTGCTTCTTGTATCCGTGCTTACGGGATTCTTTCACGTGGAGGAAGCCCTTCATGTCATAGCGAGAGCGGGAATCGCAGTCCTTCGGGTGATCGGGTATTTCTTCAAATACGCATTTATCATCCTGCAGATGCTTACGTCTACGACCAAACACCGGCCGGATGAAGCCGTACAGGAAACGGAGAACGTAAAAGAAGAGATCAAGCATGCGCTTGCGTCCGGTGAGATCTTTATCAAGCTGTTCCTCCTCGGCATTCTGATCTGGATTCTGGTAAAAACAGGCGGCAGAATTCTGAAATGGTTCATCATGAGAAGAAGACGCGACGCGTCCTTCGTGATCGAGTACTCGGCTACGCCGAAGGAAGCAAGGCGGGAGAAGGCAGGAAAAAGAGGACTCTTTCGCACCGGGGACAACCGGGAGAAGGCAAGGCGTGCCTACAGGGAAAGGATCCGGCGCCACAGCGCGTATTTTCCGCTTCGTAACTCCATGACCTGCGGCGAGATTAAAGATGAACTTCTCGAAAAAGAGCTGGATGATGTGGAGGAACTTACCGCCCTCTATGAGCGGGTCAGATACACGGAAGAACCCGTGGACAAGGTGCTTCTAAAGCAGATGAGAAGGCTTTCTAAAGATTGAACAACAGACATCAATGTGATATAATTAATTTGATTTTATCCGTGCAGATATAGGAGGAAACCCTATGAAGAAAATAGCCTACATAGCATCAGAGTGCGTACCCTTTGTGAAGACCGGCGGTTTGGCGGATGTTGTGGGTACACTACCCAGAATCTTCGACAAAAAAGAGTATGACGTGCGGGTGATCATGCCCAACTACATGTGTCTCCCCGCAAAATTCAAGAACAAAATGCGTTATCTGACGCATTTCCATATGGATATCGGCTGGAAGCAGCAGTATGTAGGCGCAATGTACATGGAGTATGAAGGCGTGCCCGTATACTTCATCGACAACGAGTACTACTTCAACGGTTTCAACATTTACGGCGATGTGAAGTGGGATATCGAGAAGTTCTGTTACTTCAGCAAGGCGGCACTCGCCATCCTTCCGAGCGTCGGATTTCAGCCGGATATCGTACACTGCCACGACTGGCAGTCGGGACTGGTGCCTGTATACTTAAAGACGCTTTTTGCGGGCAATCCCTTCTACAGCGGTATGCGTTCCATCATGACCATTCACAACCTGCAGTTCCAGGGCAAGTGGAATATTCAGACGATTCAGGAGTACTCGGGACTTCCGGGATACCTCTTCACACCGGACAAGCTTGAGATGAACCGCGATGCAAGTATGCTGAAGGGCGGACTCGTATACGCTGACAAGATCACGACCGTATCCAATACCTACGCACAGGAGATCCAGACGCCTCAGTACGGCGAGGGCCTCGACGGACTTCTCTCCGCAAGACATGAATCCCTCTGGGGTATCGTGAACGGTATCGATTACAACGATTACAATCCTTCCACGGATAAGAAGATCTACAGGAATTACAATATCAAGAATTACAGAAAGAACAAGGTCGACAACAAACTTGCGCTTCAGAAGGAACTCGGACTTCCCGAAGACCCGAATGTCTACATGATCGGTATCATCTCCAGACTGACGGATCAAAAGGGTCTGGATCTGGTCGATCGCTGCATGAACGACATCTGTACCGACGGTACCCAGTTTGTTGTTTTAGGAACCGGTGACAGACGTTATGAGGAGATGTTCAAGTATTACCAGGGATTCCATCCTGCCAAGGTTTCCGCGAACATCTACTATTCCGATGAGCTCTCACACAAGATGTATGCAGCCTGCGATGCGATGCTGGTACCTTCAAGATTCGAGCCCTGCGGACTGACACAGCTGATGGCGCTTCGCTACGGTACACTTCCCATCGTAAGAGAGACCGGAGGATTGAAGGATACGGTACAGCCGTACAACGAGTTCGATGGAACCGGTACGGGATTCTCCTTCGCAAATTACGATGCATTTGAGCTCTTAAATACCATCAACTACTCGAAGAAGGTATTCTTCGACAGGAAGGAAGACTGGTACAAGATGCAGGCATCTGCCATGGAGCAAAACTACAGTTGGAAGAACTCGGCCGAGATTTACGAGCGGTTGTACGAGCAGGTTTAGGACAGAGTCAGGGTCGGCGTTCGCCGGCCCTGTTTGCTTTTTTTGGAGATGACATATGGCTTTTGACGGAATCGTGGTTTCCGCCCTGCGGTGGGAACTGTCTAAACAATTGGTGGGTGGCAGGATCTCGAAGGTCTACCAGCCGGAGCGTGATGAGATCACGCTGACCGTAAAAAACAGAGTGGACGATCAGCCTGTAACGGCAAGACTCCTTCTCTCTGCGGAAGGCGGCCTTCCCATGGCATATCTCATGGAGGAGACCGGGGAAAACCCTGCAGTCTGCCCCGGCTTTTGCATGCTGCTTCGCAAGCATATCGGAGGCGGAAGGATCAAGGATATCAGACAGCCCGGCCTTGAACGTATCCTCGAGATCGTGGTGGAACATCTTGACGAGATGGGAGACTACGGTGAGAAGCGTCTCATCATAGAGATCATGGGCAAGCACAGCAACATCATCTTTGTGGACGAGAAGGGCATGATCTTAGACAGCATCAAGCATGTCTCACACATGGTATCCTCGGTAAGAGAAGTACTTCCGGGACGGGAGTACAGCTATCCTCCGGGACAGGACAAGCAGGATCCGCTCACGGTGGATGACAATTTCTTTTTGAATCATATCATGACGGCCCCGCTTTCGGCCACGAAGGCAATCTACACGGGCCTTACCGGTATCTCGCCGCTTGTAGCGAATCAGATGTGTTACTCGGCCGGCGTGGACGGAGGAAGTTCCACTGCACAACTCTCCATGGACGATAAGGAACGCCTTCTTACGGAGCTTCACGATTTAAGACACCTTCTGCTGCACGGTACATTTACACCCTGTATCGCCTATGACGGGTATACGCCGCTCGAGTTCGGCGCAGTGACGCTTACAAGCTACGGCGAGGTTCGCAATGATCTGCCTAAAAAGGGAGAGAAGGGACTGCGTACCTTCGACAGTATCTCCGAGGCGATCCACAGATACTATCGTGAGAGAAGACAGTCGACCAAGATCAAACAGCACTCGACGGATCTTCGCAAACTGGTGGCTACGGCGGTGGAGCGTACGGCCAAGAAACTGGATCTCCAACAGCAGCAGTTAAAGAGCACGGAAAAAAGAGATAAGTATAAGGTCTACGGGGAACTTCTTACGGCTTACGGATACGGCGCCGCACCCGGAGCAACCGAGATCGTTGTCTCCAACTACTACGACAACGACAGACAGCTGACCATACCTCTTGATCCGACCAAGAGCGCGATGGAGGTTGCGAAGGGATACTTCGCAAGATACAACAAACTAAAGAGAACCTACGAGGCTTTAACGACACTTGTTGCCGAGACGGAAGACGAGCTTTCCTATCTGCTCACCGTGAAAAGTGCGCTTGATTTTGCGGAGACGGAAGAGGATATCCGCGAGATCAAACGGGAACTTACCGACGGAGGCTACATAAGAAGCAAGGGCAAGAAGGGCAAGAAAGAAGAAAAAAGCGAACCGCTGCACTTTGTCTCCTCGGACGGATATGACATCTTTGTCGGGAAGAACAACTACCAGAACGACAGACTCACCTTCCAGATCGCATCGGGAGATGATCTGTGGTTCCATGCAAAGCAGCAGCCGGGATCGCACGTGATCCTGCGCACGAACGGGGCCGAGGAACTGCCCGACAGTGCCTACGAGGAGGCTGCACGCCTTGCGGCGTACTATTCGTCGTCCCGCGAGGCACCGAAGGTGGAGATTGATTATACGCGACGCCGCAACCTGAAGAAGCCGCCCGGCGCCAAGCCCGGGTACGTCATCTATCACACCAACTACTCGATGACCATCGAACCCGACATCCATGGCATCCGCGAAGCCTAAGGTAAAGCCTAAGGTGCTTGATGCCGTTGCATACGCTCCTGTGGCCCACAGGAGCGTGTATAGTTAGACACCTTCCGTCTTGCAATTTGTAGAGGGATGACATATAATGTATCCGTATGCGTGCGCATACGGAAATCTTAGGATAACGGAGAACCGACAGTGATCAAGAGCATGACAGGCTTCGGCAGAAGCGAGCTTACGACCCGCGATCGTCACATCCTTGTGGAGATCAAGGCGGTCAACCACAGATTCTGTGACGTGAGCATCAAGCTTCCCAAGAAGCTGAATTTCTTAGAGACAGAGATCCGTAACTTCCTGAAGGACTATATCCAGAGAGGTAAGGTAGATGTGTTCATCACTTACGAGGATCATTCCGGTAAGGACAGTCACGTGGTATACAACCGGGAGCTTGCATCCCAGTATATAAACTATCTTCGTGAGATGAAGGACGCGTACGGCCTTACGACGGAGATTGATGTGAACGGCATCGGACGCTTTCCGGATGTATTTACCATTGAGGAAGAAAGCGTTGATGAGAATATGATCTGGCAGGAGCTTGAGAAGCCTCTTCGCGAGGCTTGCGAGCGCTTTGTGGCTGCAAGAGAGACCGAGGGCGAGAAGTTGCTTACGGATCTGCTTGCGAAGCTTGACTCCATGCAGGAGATGGTTGCCTATATCGAGGCAGAGTCTCCGAAGATCATTGAGGAGTACAAGACGAGACTGACCGAGAAGATCAGTGAATTAAGCAAGAATGTTGAGATCGACGCGCAGCGTATCGCCACCGAGGTTACGATCTTTGCCGATAAGGTATGCGTGGACGAGGAGATCGTTCGTCTAAAGAGCCATGTGGACGGCACCAAGGCCATCCTCGTGGAGGGCGGCAGCATCGGAAGAAAGCTTGACTTCCTAGTGCAGGAGATGAACCGCGAAGCGAACACCATCCTTAGCAAGTCCAATACGCTTCACATCTCGAATAAGGGTATTGACCTTAAAACAGAGATTGAGAAGATCAGAGAACAGATTCAGAATATCGAATAAAAGGAGACTTCCATGGAGAAAAAAGGATTTTTGATCGTAATCTCCGGTTTCTCCGGAGCAGGCAAGGGAACCGTTGTAAAGAAGCTTGTGGAAAAGCACGGTTACAGTCTGTCCGTATCCGCTACGACGAGAGCGCCGAGAGAGGGAGAAGTTGACGGACGTGAGTATTACTTCAAGACAGAGCAGGAGTTCCAGAGCCTGATCGACTACAACGGTCTGATCGAGTGGGCGAAGTACGTAGAGAACTATTACGGCACTCCCAGAAAGTTTGTTGAAGAAGAAATGGCGGCAGGCCGTGATGTGATCCTTGAGATCGAGGTCCAGGGCGCCATGAATATCAAGGAGCAGTACCCGGATGCGGTGTTACTCTTTGTGACCGCACCTTCCGCGGATGCGCTTGAAGCCAGACTTCGCGGCAGAGGCACCGAGACCGATGAGGTGATCGCAAAGCGCTTAAAGCGTGCGGCAGAGGAATCACAGGACATGAATGTCTATGATTATATCGTAGTGAACGATGACCTTGATGAGTGTGTGGAGACGGTGCATTCCATCATCCGCGCAGGCAAGTGCAAACGAAGCTACAACGAAGACTTTATCAAAGAGATTCAAGATGAATTTAAGAATAGATAAGAAGGGAGACTTAAGATCATGATTCATCCGTCATACAGTGACTTGATGGCAGTCGTAAACAGTGAGGTTGAGCCCGGCGAGCAGCCTGTGGTACAGAGCAGATACTCCATCGTGATGGCTACGTCAAAGAGAGCAAGACAGATCATCGCAGGTTCCGAACCGCTGGTTCCGGCAGAAGGCAAGAAAGCCCTGTCTGTAGCAGTGGAAGAGCTTTATGAGGGCAAAGTAAAGATTGTCGGAGACGAAGACTGATTTGAAGACGAGGGGCTGAATGACAGCCCCTTCTTTTCATAGGGAGAAGAATATGAAACTGATTGAACTTCTTAAGGGACTTGATTATCAGGTGATCGCAGGAGATACGGATGTGGAGATCACCGGCGTTCAAAACGATTCAAGAAAGGTTGTACCCGGAGAACTCTTTTTCTGCATCAAGGGTGCTGTGTCCGACGGACATGTCTATGCAAAGGATGTATGCGATAAGGGCGCCGCGGCCATTATCGTTGAGGATACGGAGGAACTGCCCGAGCTTTCCTGCACCGTGGTGAAGGTAAAAAGCAGCCGCTACGCCATGGGCATGATCAGTTCCGCATTCTACGGTTACCCTTCCGAGAAACTGACCGTGATCGGTATCACCGGTACCAAGGGTAAGACGACGACAACTTATATGATCCGCGATATGCTTCGCCATGCCGGTATTGCCACCGGACTGATCGGCACCATTGAGATCGATACGGGAAGCGAAGTGATCGAGGCATCGAATACCACACCGGAATCCATCCATCTGCACAGATACCTGGCTGAGATGGTGAAAAACGGAATCAGCGCCGTGATCATGGAGGTGTCCTCACAGGGACTGATGCTGGACCGTATTGCGGGCGTTGCATTTGACTACGGTATTTTTACGAATCTGTCCAAGGATCACATCGGCCCGAACGAGCATGGATCCTTTGAAGAATATATGGCATGGAAAGCAAAGCTTTTCACGCTGTGCAAGACAGGCATCTTCAATATCGACGATCCCCATGTGGATGACATGACGGAGCATGCAACCTGCGACGCCGTAACCTTCGGCCTTTCCGAGGATGCGGACTATCGCGCGGAACATGCATCGCCCTTCTTTGAAAACGGTGTGCTCGGCGTTACATTTACCTTGAGCGGAAAGATTTCTGCCGATGTTCGTGTGGATCTTCCCGGAGAATTCTCCGTACAGAATGCGCTTGCAGCCATTGCGGTCGCAAGCGAGATGGGCGTATCGAAGGAGGATATCGTCACGATCCTTCCCAAGGTTTCCGTAAGAGGAAGGGTGGAGATGATCAAAATCTCCGACAAATTTACCCTGATGCTTGATTATGCGCACAACGGAATGTCACTGGAGAGTCTGCTTAAAGCGCTTTCCGTATATCATCCGAAGCGTCTCGTATGTCTCTTTGGCTGCGGCGGCAATCGCGCGAGAGACCGTCGCTTTGAGATGGGTGAGGTGTCGGGACGCCTTGCCGACCTTACCATTATCACGAGTGATAATCCGAGATTTGAAGAACCGCAGGATATCATCAATGATATCAAGACCGGTATCGAGAAGACCGACGGCGCCTATGTGGAGATCATCGACCGCAAGGAGGCTATGCGCTATGCGATCATGAACGCCAAAGAAGGTGATGTCATCGTCTTTGCGGGCAAGGGTCAGGAGACCTATCAGGAGATCAAGGGCAAGAAGTATCACATGGATGAACGTGAGCTGATCGAGGAGATTTTGGAGGAAGAGGATGTCGGACAAATATGCGGATATCATCGTTGATATCTCACATGAAGCCATCGATCGAACCTTTGAATACAAGATACCGGAACCGCTTCTTCCGGAGGTCGAAGTGGGAAGTCTTGTGGACATCCACTTCGGACAGGGAAAGAAGACCAGAACCGGTTATGTGATCGACATCCACGATGAACCGGAGTTTGATCCGGCGAAGATCAAGGAGATATTCGGCGTAAGGCCGAAGGGCATCGCCATTGAGTCATCTTTGATCAAGCTTGCGTCGTGGATGCATGAAACCTACGGATGCACCATGATCACCGCCTTAAAGACGGTGATGCCGGTGAAGGAGACTGTGCGGCGGACGAAAGCCCGCGTGAATGTCGCGGATGTCACCATCGAAAAGCCACCGGTCACCGAGTTAAACGAGGCACAGCAAAGTTTTGTGGATGCCTTTCTTTCGGACAGGGAAAGCGGGATATGCGGTACCTATCTTTTGCATGGCGTGACGGGAAGCGGTAAGACGGAAGCCTACATCGCCTGTATCCGGGCTTTAGCCGAGCAGGGATATCAGTCGATCGTTCTGATCCCGGAGATTTCGCTTACCTACGGACAGCTTGCCAGATACAAGCAGCATTTCGGTGACAGGGTTGCGGTGATCAATTCCAGACAGAGCAAGGGCGAGCGGTACAGAGAATTCGAACGCGCTGCGGCAGGAGAGGTCGATGTGGTGATCGGACCGAGATCGGCGCTCTTTACACCCTGCCGGAAACTGGGAATGATCGTGATCGATGAGGAACACGATACGGCCTATAAGAGTGATCAAAGTCCGAAGTATCACGCAAGAGACGTAGCGGCTAAACGCTGTCTTATCGAAGGGGCTTCTTTGGTGCTCGGATCTGCAACGCCTTCCATGGAAAGCTACAGCAGAGCGAAAAAGAATGAGATTCGGTGTTTCCGGCTTCCGGACAGGACGGGAGACGCCGTCCGCCCCGAGGTGCTTCTGGTGGATATGCGCGAGGAACTGCGCCTCGGCAACAGAAGCATCATAAGCTACGACTTAAAACGGCTGATGGAGGACAGGCTTTCAAAGAAGGAGCAGATCATGCTCTTTATCAACCGCAGGGGGATGAACTCGTTTGTATCCTGCAGAGAGTGCGGTGAGGCGATCCGCTGTCCGAAGTGCGACGTTGCCATGACGCTCCACAGAGACGGGATTCTGCGGTGCCACTACTGCGGATACGGGAAGAAGGCGCCGGATACATGTCCTTCATGCGGATCCAAATTGATCGGAGGATTCGGCACGGGTACCGAGAAGGTGGAGGAGGAAGTAAAAAGACTTTTTCCCGACATGAAAACCCTGCGGATGGACAGAGATACGACGATGAAGAAAGGGGATCATGCAAGGATCCTCGATGCATTTTCCAGAAAGGAAGCGGACTGCCTGATCGGCACGCAGATGATCGTGAAGGGACATGACTTTCCGGACGTGACACTGGTGGGGATCATGCTGGCCGACCTCTCGCTTTTCACCAACGACTATCGTGCGGGAGAGCGCACCTATGATCTTCTGGCGCAGGCCATCGGAAGATCCGGCCGCGGAGATAAGAGGGGAACTTCTCTGATCCAGACGTACCAGCCCGAACACTATGCCATCGCGGCTGCAGCAGCACAGGATTATGAGGGTTTCTATGACACGGAGATGACTTACCGTCGATTGATGCACTATCCGCCCGCTTCACATATGATGGTCTTCCTTATGACCGGTGAGGATTATGAGACGCTTTCCGCGGCATCCGAGGAGATGACCGCAATGCTTAAGAACTTGGCGAAAGACAGTCCCTCGCGGGTCTTCGTGATCGGTCCGTCCGACGCCACCATCGGCAGGATCAATAATGTATACCGAAGAGTGATTTATGCAAAGAGTGAGGATATGGGACTGCTTGCTTCCATGGCCGAAGCGGCGGATGCGATGCCCGTAGCGGACGGAGTCCTGCTCGCAACGGATCTTGATCCCATGAACATGTATTAGAAAGTTGAGGAAAACTATGGCAATCAGAAATATCAGACACGACGGAGACGATGTACTTAGAAAGGTCTGTAAACCGGTAGAGAAGATGACACCCCGGATCGAGACCCTGATCGAGGATATGTTTGACACCATGTATGAGGCAAACGGTGTCGGACTTGCCGCACCCCAGGTGGGTATCTTAAAAAGAATCGTGGTGATCGACGTATGCGACGGCAATGCGTACTGCCTGATCAATCCGGAGATCATCGAGGCGGACGGCGAGCAGATCGGCGATGAGGGCTGTCTGTCCCTGCCCGGTCTTGTGGGAACCGTGGAGAGACCGAACCACGTTGTCTGCAAGGCGCTTGACATCAATATGGAAGAGATCACCGTAGAAGGCGAAGGACTGCTTGCGAGAGCCATCTGCCACGAACTTGATCACCTTGACGGAATTCTTTACAAGGACAAGGTATCTGACGGACTCCGCGCAGCCGAACCGCCCGCAGAGAGCGAGGAGTAGTTTTATGAAGCTTGTATATATGGGAACGCCGGACTTTGCGGCGACGGCCCTTACATCCATTATAGAAGCCGGACATGAGGTCCTGGCGGTATACACCCAGCCGGATAAGGCAAAGGGGCGAAGCAAGAAACCTGTTCCGTCTCCGGTAAAAGAGGTTGCGCTTTCAAAGGACCTTCCGGTGTATCAGCCGGAGAAGCTCCGGGTGGCCGAAGAGGTGGAGCGTCTTCGTACGCTTGCACCCGAGGTGATCGTCGTAGCGGCCTACGGTCAGATCCTCTCTCAGGAGATCCTGGATCTTCCGAAGTACGGCTGCGTCAACATCCACGCATCGCTCCTTCCGAAGTACAGGGGCGCTGCGCCTATCGAGTGGGCCATCCTGGACGGAGAGCACGCCACGGGTGTCACCACCATGCAGATGAATGCGGGTCTCGATACCGGCGATATCCTGGAGAAGGCGGCAACGGAAATCCTTCCTACGGATACGGCGGAGAGCCTGACCGACCGTCTTGCCGACCTGGGCGCAAAACTGATCTTAAGCACGCTTTTAAAACTTGCGGAGGGAAGCATAACGCCGATTCCCCAGCCTGAGGAAAGCAATTATGCCGTGAAACTTACCAAAGAACTCGGCAATGCCGATTTTACAAAGAGCGCGGAAGAACTTGAACGCATGATGCGCGGACTATATCCCTGGCCCTGCCTGTACACAAAGATCGACGGAAAGAATGCCAAGCTTCTTTCGGCCGAGGTGGACCCCTCGGTTTCAGGGACCCCCGGTACGATCGTTGCCGTGACCAAAAAGAGTTTTACCATCGCCTGCGGCACGGGCGGACTTGTTATAAAAAGACTCCAGCCGGAAGGAAAGAAGGAGATGGATACCGCTTCCTTCTTAAACGGCAATAAGCTTAGTACAGGTACGCTTACATCAAGGGAGTAAAGGATGGAGAGAATCGATACCAGAGAGATTGTATATACGATCCTGATGGATGTGGAAACGGGCAATACCTTTTCCAACCTGGCCATTGAAAAGGCACTCAGGAAACACCGTTTTTCGGAAAAGTCGGACCGCGCCTTTATCACGCGCCTTGCAGAGGGCGTGACCGAGCGGAGACTTACCCTGGATTACGTGATCGGCTGTTTTTCGAAACTGCCGGTAAAGAAACTGAAGCCTGCAATCCGCGTCCTCCTTCGGATGGGCATCTATCAGATGCTTTATATGGACAGCGTGCCCGATGCGGCAGCGGTAAATGAAACCGTCCGCCTTACCAAGAAGCACGGACTTGCCGGACTTTCCGGCTATGTAAACGGTGTCCTTCGAAGTGTAAAGCGCGGCAGGGAAGAGATCACATACCCGGATCTGTCCGTGGAGTACTCCGTTCCCGCATTTCTTTCAGAGAAGCTTTCCAAGGCGTATCCCGATCGGGCCGGACAGATTTTGAAGTCTTTGTACGAGGAACGTCCGACATCTCTGCGTGTCAATCAAAGCGTGATCTCCCGGGATGCGCTGATCGAAAAACTTCGCACAGCGGGTGTTACGACAGAGATCGGACATTACACGGACCGCACGATCCTGGTTTCGGATTACGATTCCGTGAGCCGGCTTCCGGGATTTCGGGACGGCGCATTTGCCGTTCAGGATGAAAGCTCTGTAGCAGCGGTTCTCGCAGCGGGGATCGCTCCCACCGATACGGTTTGGGATATCTGCGCAGCGCCCGGGGGAAAGACGACACTGGCTGCGGAACTGGCCGGGGAGGGGATGGTTTACTCGATGGATCTTTCGGAGGAGAAGCTTCCGAGGATCGAGGAGAACGTTGAACGCCTCGGACTGTCCGACAGAGTCCGTATCATGGCGCATGACGCAAGAACTGCCTTTGACCTTCCGGAACCGAATGTGGTGATCGCGGATCTTCCGTGTTCGGGACTCGGGATCATGGGACGAAAGAATGATATCAAGTACCACGTGGATGAGGCGAAACTTACCTCGCTTGTGGCGCTGCAACGGGAGATCCTTTCCAATATCGAGGGATACATTCCTACGGGAGGGACCCTGCTATTTTCCACATGTACCATCAACCCGGATGAGAATGAGGGAAATACATCCTGGTTTTTGGAACAGTTCCCGAATTACAAGAAAACAGATGAACGCCTTTTCTTACAGGGCGTGGATGACTGCGACGGTTTCTACTACGCGGTCTTAAGAAAGGATGCATGATGGACCTTCGATCCATGACGCAGGATGAATTAATCACATACATGAAAGAAGCGGGAGAACCGAAGTTCCGGGCAAAGCAGGTATTTGAATGGCTGCACCGGCATCATGTTTCGACCGCTGACGAGATGACGAATCTCTCCCTTGCGCTTCGCGAGAAGCTTTCTCCGGAGATCACGACGGTTCGGGAGGAAACGCGTCAGACATCCAAGACGGACGGAACCATCAAGTTTCTGTACCGTCTTTTTGACGGTCAGATGATCGAGACGGTCTGGATGCCGCACGATTACGGCAACTCGGTCTGCATCTCATCGCAGGCCGGCTGCAGGATGGGCTGCTCCTTCTGCGCATCCACCATCGGCGGTCTGGTGCGAAACCTAACGCCCTCCGAGATGCTTGAGCAGGTCTATGCCTCTATGCGCACGACGGGCGAACGGGTGGATAATATCGTGGTGATGGGTACGGGAGAACCCTTTGACAATTATGACAATGTCATCCGTTTTATAAGACTGATCACAGATCCGGCGGGATACAACCTAAGTGCAAGAAACATCACGGTGTCCACCTGCGGGATCATACCGGGGATCCTCGCATTTGCCGACGAGGGACTTCCGGTGACACTGGCGCTTTCACTGCATGCGCCGAACGACGAACTTCGAAAGAAGATCATGCCGGTGGCGCATACTTATCCTTTGGAGGATACCATCGCTGCCTGCAGGACCTACTTCGAAAAGACGGGCAGACGCGTATCCTACGAGTACAGCCTGATGGCGGGGGTCAATGACGGAGAGCGTGAAGCAAGGGAACTCGCGGCGCTTCTCGGAAAAGACAACTGCCACGTAAACCTGATCCCCATCAATCCGGTGGCGGAAAGATCGTACAAAACCAGCGGATCCGCCTCCGTCCAAAAATTCAAATTAATACTTGAAAAATCTTCAATAAATGTTACTATAAGAAGGAGTGCGGGCAGCGATATCGACGCCGCCTGCGGTCAGCTTCGCAGGAAGCATGCGCAAGAAGGTTAGGAGGATTCCTATGCGATCTGTAGGGAAAACCGATACCGGAAACAAGCGCTCGAGCAACCAGGACAGCATCTATGCAAGTGATCTTCCCGTAGGACCGTTGCCGAATTTATACATCGTGGCAGACGGTATGGGCGGACACCGCGCGGGTGACAAGGCGTCCAGGATGGCCATCGATATTACCGTTGACTTCGTGAAGAGGTCTTCGCTCGAGAATCCGGTAGCGATCTTAAAGAGAGCGATCATTTACGCGAACAATCAGATATACAAAGCTGCTACGCAGGACCCGGATCTTGCGGGTATGGGCACCACGATGGTGGCAGCCTGTGCCGAGGATGACAAGCTCTATGTGGCGAATGTCGGAGACAGTCGCTTCTACGCTGTTTCCGAGGATATCAGACAGATCACGATGGATCACAGTCTGGTGGAAGAGCTCATACGAAACGGTGAGCTTGAGCGAAAGAAGGGTCGGAATCATCCGGAGCGCAATATCATCACCAAGGCGCTCGGTTCCAAGGATGAGGTGATCCCGGATTTCTTTGAAATCGATATCAAGCCCGAGGAACGCTATCTGCTTTGTTCCGACGGTTTATCCAATATGGTGGAGAACGACGAGATCAGGGACATCGTTGTGGATTGCGAGAAGCTGTCCGATGTGGCCGATGCACTGATCGAGAGAGCCAACTATTACGGCGGAGCGGACAATATATCCGTCATTATATTAGCAAAATGATACTGATAGGAGTATGGAGATATGTTAAAGCAGGGAACAATATTGTGTGACCGATATAAGATCGTCGGAGAAGTGGGATCCGGCGGTATGTCCAATGTCTACAAGGCACAGGACTTAAAGCTCAATCGTTTCGTCGCAATCAAGGTCTTAAAGCCTGAATTTTCCAGAGATAAAAACTTTGTTACCAAGTTCCGCATCGAGGCACAGGCATCGGCGGGTCTTTCCCATCCGAACATCGTAAATGTCTACGATGTAGTGGAAGAGGATGGTATGTACTTCATCGTGATGGAGTTTGTGGACGGCATCACATTGAAAGAGTACATCGAGCAAAACGGCCGTCTCAATATGGACAAGGCGCTTGATATTTCCGTGCAGATCGCTTCCGGACTTGAAGCGGCACACGAGCACCACATCATCCACAGAGACATCAAGCCGCAGAATATCATCGTATCCAGAAACGGCAACATCAAGGTGACGGACTTCGGTATTGCGAAGGCCGCAACTTCCAACACTCTGACTTCCGGTGCTATGGGCAGCGTGCATTACATTTCCCCGGAGCAGGCCAGAGGCGGATATTCCGATGAGAGAAGCGATATCTACTCACTCGGTATCACCATGTATGAGATGGTGACGGGCAGAGTTCCCTTCGAGGGTGACAACAATGTCTCCGTCGCACTGATGCATATTCAAAATGACATCATCCCTCCGAGACAGTATTATCCGGAGGATATCTACTCTAGTCTTGAGAAGATCATCCTGAAGGCAACCCAGAAGAAGCCCGAGAGAAGATATCTGACTGCGAGTGCATTGATCGCAGACTTAAAGCGTGTTCAGAACAATCCGAACATCGACATCAAGTCCGCAACCACACCCTCCATGAATGCGAACACCCAGGAGTGGACCAAGGAAGATGTGGAGGCTATCCGCAAGGAAAGCGCCAACAAGGATGCCTATACGGCAGCCACCAGAGGTGCGGTGAATCCGTACCAGCAGGCGGATCCTTATGCGAGCAGCCAGCTTGACACCTTCGTGAATCCTCCCGTACAGAACGAGATGGGTGAGATTCGTGCGGTGGGAAGTCAGTCCACACCGCAGGCCGACAATTCCAGAATCAACAAGCTCTTCGAGGAGGATGCCTGGGAAGAGCAGCTTGCAAGAGAAGAGTATGAGGAGCGTGAACGCGAGGAGGCCAGAAGAAGAGAGGCTGCCGAGCGTCGTCGCGGCAATTTAAAGAAGATTCAGGATTACGAAGAGGAATCCTACGAAGAAGAGGAAGAGGATGAGGAGACCGGCGGTATCGACCCGAACCTCAAGATGGCAGTGACCATCGGTGCCGTTGCGGCAGCAGTGATCATCGCGATCATCTTATTCGTCGTAGTCGGCAACGTCCTCGGACTTTTCAAGGGCGGCAAGAAGAAGGATACAGGCATCACCACAGCGGAAGCACAGATGGTTGAGATGCCGGATGTGGTAGGTTATGCCGAGGATGCAGCTTTAAGCACCCTGAAGAAGGCCGGATTTACCGACGTCAAGGTCGAGCACGTCAAGAACGAGGATGTTCAGGAAGGCTATGTCTTCGAGCAGAGCATCCCGAAGAATCAGAAAGTAATTCCCACCGAGACGGTAACCCTAAAGGTATCCGCGGGTGCAGAGGAAATTGAGATCCCCGATGTGACGGGATATGAGGACGGCCAGGCAGTGACCATCCTCACCGAGGCAGGATTCAAGCCCGTACACGGCTATGAGTTCTCCGAGACGGTTGAGAAAGACAAGGTCATCCGTACCGAGCCCGGTGCCAAGACTATGGCAGCGAAAGGTTCCGAGGTCAAGGTGATCGTAAGTAACGGCTCCGAGAAGAAGGAGGTTACCGTACCGCCCCTTTCCGGACAGACCGAGGCGACGGCAAGAAATCAGCTGACCGATCTGAAACTTCAGACAGGTAATGTCACACATCAGCATGATGACAAGATACCCCAGGGCAGTGTCGTAAGCCAGAGCATTCCGGCAGGTACCAAGGTAACCGAGGGAACCACCATTGACATCGTGGTAAGCGACGGACCCGAGCCGAAGGAGACCAAGTACACAGCGAATATCGCAGGTACGATCACATGTAACGACGAAGCGTTAAACGGTCAGGCAGTAGAGGTTCAGGTACTCTTTAACGGTGAGGTTGTATATCAGACGACAACTCCGGCACTTACAAACGGAGGACAGTATCAGGTAACAGCCAATGTGCCCGGTCTTACTTCCCAGTCCGGAAGTGCTGACTTTAGAATGATGTTGAATGGATCAGATGTTACCGGTTCCTTTAGCAAGGGAGATGTGAGCATCTCCTACACGACAGAACAATAATATGCAGGGAAAGATTATGAAAGGCGTAGGTGGATTCTATTATGTCCACCTACGCAATTCTCATTTTGTATACGAATGCAGGGCCAGGGGGACCTTCAGAAAAGACGGCATCAAGCCCTGTGTGGGCGATGACTGCGAGGTTGATATCATCGATGAAGAAGCGCATACCGGGTATGTGGTGGAACTTCTCCCGAGGAAGAATCATCTGATCCGGCCGCTCGTGGCCAACTGCGACCAGGTGCTTGTGGTGATGGCCTTAAAGAACCCCAAGCCCAATCTCAATCTGCTCGACAGATTCTTGATCAATATGGACATGCAGGACCTGCGGCCCATGATCATCTTTAACAAATCCGATCTGATGGACGAAGAAGAAATCAAAGAAGTGTGTGCCGAGTATCTTGCGGCCGGTTATGAAACCATTGCCATGTCGGCAGCGGCGGGAGAGAATACGGCGGAAGTGGAAAGGCTTAAGGCAATCACGCGCGGTAAGACCACTGTGCTTGCGGGTCCGTCTGGCGTCGGCAAGTCCAGCATCTTCAATCTGCTTGTAGGCAAGGAACAGGCTGAGACGGGCAGTGTGAGCGAAAAGATCGGCAGGGGCAGACATACCACCAGACATACGGAACTTACGGCGGTGGATGAGGATACATTTCTTCTTGATACGCCGGGATTTTCGTCCCTCCTGGTGGAAGACCTTCCCGAGGAAAAACTGAAGTACTACTATCCGGAGTTCGAACCTTACAATGACACCTGCAGGTTTGACGGCTGCGTCCACATACACGAGCCTTCCTGCAGTCTGATCCAAGCACTTGAGGTTGGAAAGATCGGCCGGGTACGCTACGAGAATTACGTCAAATTATATGAGGACTTAAAGTCCAGGAGAAAATGGTAATGAAAAACACATTGTCACCCTCGCTTTTGGCGGTGGACTTTACACATATCGCAGATCAGGTAAAGACCGTGGAGGAGGCGGGAGCACATTGGCTTCATCTTGATGTGATGGACGGCTGCTTCGTGCCGAACATCTCCTTCGGGCCGCCTGTGATTCAGAGTATCCGCGGTATTACGGATCTTACTTTTGATGTGCATCTGATGATCGAAGATCCGATCCGATATGTCGATGCATTTAAGAAGGCCGGAGCGGATCTTCTGACATTTCACGCGGAGGCGGCACCGGATATTCCGGCTATGATCGCTGCGGTAAAAGCGGCCGGTTTAAAGTGCGGAATCTCCGTGAATCCCGGTACGCCGATCGAGAGGGTGTATCCGTACATTTCCGATGTGGATATGGTGCTTGTGATGAGCGTTGAGCCCGGATTCGGCGGACAGAAGTTTATGCCGATCGCCTTGGAGAAGATCGCACAGCTTAAGGATGCGGCGAAGGACACGCGTCCCGACCTTCTGATTGAGGTGGACGGCGGCATCAATTCGGAGAATGTAAGCCGGGTCCTTGCGGCGGGCGCGAATGTGATCGTGGCCGGTTCCGCGGTCTTTTCCGGAGATATCGCATCGAATGTGGAGACATTTTTAAAACTTTTGGATGAGGATAAGTAGGATGAAGAAGCACGCACTGATCGTGGGCGGCGGCCCTGTGAGCAAGAGTTTTTTCTACAGACTGATGGATGATCTTCGTGACCGGCATGGTGACGAGTTGCTCGTCTGCGCCTGCGACAGCGGCTATGACACGCTTTTTTCCTATCGGGTGACACCGGACATCCTGATCGGGGATTTCGATTCTCTGCGAGCCGAATACGAGTCTGCGGAGGCGTTCTCCGGCGAGACCATCCGGCTCCCCAGGGAGAAGGACCTCACCGATTTGCAGGCAGCCTGTGAGGAGATCGTAAAGCGAGGACTTTCCGGAGCTACACTGATCGGCGCAACGGGCGGAAGACTCGACCATACCTTAGGGAATCTTGCACTTCTTCCTATGCTGGAAAAGCAGGGGGTACCCGCGGAGATCATGGACGAGCAAAACCGCGTGCGTTATACATGCGGTCATATGGAGATAAAAAAAGACGAGCAGTACGGAAGATATGTTTCACTGATACCCGCAGGCGGAGAAGCAAAGGGGATCACGCTTACCGGATTCTATTATCCGCTTACAAACGAAAACCTTTCTACGGACAACACCAGAGGTGTCAGCAACGAGATTGCGGATGCAACTGCCGTGATCGAGATTGCATCCGGCGGACTGTATGTATTGGAGACGAGAGACTAGATGCGACTGGATCATCTTATCATTGTCATATTATATCTGGCGACGGTCATCATCATCGGCGCCAAAAGTCTTATTATGAACAAGACTTCGGACCACTTTCTCTTCGGAGCGTCGAAGATGAAAGGGTTTTCCGCGGCGATATCCACCGAGGCATCGGATATGAGCTGCTGGATTTTTATGGGCCTTCCCGGATACATCTATGCGTACGGCGCGGGCAAGGTCTGGATGGCGGTGGGTCTTTTGATCGGAACCATCGCAAGCTGGGGCTTTTGTTCCGGAAGGGTGATGCACTTCGCAGGTCATATGAAAAGCTACACGCTGCCGGACTTTCTTTCGAAGCGCGTGGCCGAAAAGAAAAACGGAACCAGGATGACGGCGTCCGTGCTCATCCTGCTCTTTCTGATGGTGTATCTTGCGGCTTCGTTTTCTGCCTGTGCGACCTTCTTTGTAAGACTTTCCAATGATCATTTCACCTATCATCAGTCACTGGTGATCGGCACTGCGGTGATCCTGCTTTATACCTATGTCGGCGGATTTACCGCTGTATGTCTTACGGATCTTTTACAGGGGATCATCATGCTCGGCGGACTGATCATCGTACCTTTTCTGGTGCTGTATCATTTCGACGTGCATCAGATCGTGCCGAATCTCGTAAGAAGCGGCCTTGACACCAGCGCCAGCGATTATCTGAATGCGTCTCTGTCCGCGGGACTCCCGATCGAACCCCGGGATGTACTGTCCCAGCTCTCGTGGGGACTTGGGTACTTCGGTATGCCGCATATCGTGATGCGGTTTATGGTCATTCGTGATGAGTATGCCTTAAGGAAGTCGAGACGACTTGCAATCGTCTGGGTGCTTGCGGCACTTTCGGGCGCGGCGATCCTCGGCGTGGTGGGACGCTTCTACCTTTATCCCAAGGTGCTATCCGCGGGATACGATTATGAGAATGTTTACATGGAAGTAGTGAAAAAACTATTTGGCACGGATATCGCCGTACCGTTTGTCGGAGGGATCTTCGCATGCGCACTGCTTTCGGCTATTATGTCCTCAGCGGACTCCCAGTTGCTTGCGGCGACTTCGGCTGCGGTGAAGGACTGTCTGCACGGCATCTTTTTTAAAAACTGGAAGGACCACAAGGTGCTGGATGCGTCAAGGCTTGCGGTGTCTGCCATCGCGATCGTGTCGGCTCTTTCCGTCTGGAATCATCAGGTGTCCGTGATGCGACTGGTATCTCTTGCGTGGGCCGGACTCGGTGCAACACTCGGTCCGGGTGTTTTGCTTTCGCTGTACTTTAAAAGATGCAGGAGCGAGGGCCTTGTGGCGGGTATGATCACAGGTGCGCTTACCGTGGTAGTGTGGAACTTCGTAAAACTGGTCTTTGTAAGCGGAGAGGCGTATACACTTTACGAATATACGGGCGTCTACGCGCTTCCGGTGGGATTTTTTGCGAATCTTTTTGTGACGGTTGCCGTAAGTCTGATTGCGGGAAGAAATAAAGTTGGAGAAGATAAGTTTGAGGAGATCATGCAGGAATGGATATAAATAAAATGCCGGACGATTCTCCGCCCGGCATTTTCGTTTATTGTTTAAAGAGAGGATTTATGAAAAAAACTATGGTTTTATAATAAACTATAAATATGAACAAATTATGACATGGTTTTAAAAAAAACATTAACAATTTGACTTGTATTGACAGGAAAACCGTAGAAAAGTAGAATGGAAACAGTACATTTGCACGGAGGAAGACATGCAGATCGACTTAGAACAGGAACTGTTGCCGGAGGGTGATTTTCCCCTTGTCGGCATCGTATATTCAAGAGATATCGAGAATAACCGGCCCTATTACATCGTTTCCTACAGAAGGGATGACGGATCGAAGGGCGTGCTTCGTATTGCCAAAAACACGTCCAGAGAATTTCTGGAACATGATTTTCTGGCACTTGTTTTTGCGTTGAAAAAGCTTGAAGCAAGACTGGATCCGGGAGAGTATTTTAAGATCGGTTTCGGCGTGAAGGAAGATGATACCGTATGCTTTGAAGAAGGAGAGATCTTCCATACCGAGGATCCCGAGATGCAGGCCTTTCTGGATCATGAATTCCGTGATACCAAGGCCTACGCAAAATGCAGTTATCTCGACTTAAATCATGTGATGTCCGATTTTGCTTACTGGAATCCGGCGTCCATCCTGGGCAACAACCCGCGTCCGCTTGACGTATCCATCTTCAGGACCATCATCGCGAACAAGGTATGGAGCGAGGGTATGGAGGCGCTCGGTTACAGAAAGGTTGATACGGACCTGATGCAGCTTGTGGGCAACAAGCCTTACATTTCACTTGACTATGCGGTGGAGGGACTGACACCGGCGGGTATTTCCGACGAACTCACCGAGTCTCTGCACGATTACTACATAGACCGCTACAGAGACGGAAGTTACAGTCATATGGATCCCATCTCCGGACTTGTGATCTCAAGTTATGACCTCACAACGGAGAAGCGTTTGGAAGAACTGTTAAACCACGGCTTCCTGGAGTCGGATATTATGGGACTTCGCGAGGCTTTAAAGCGTACGACATTCGGCACCATGGAGCATATCGATGAGATTGTGGCCGAAAGCAGGAGCGCGTGTGAGAAGCTTACCGCACTTGCTGAGGAGATCCGCAAGGAGGATCCCGACCGATGCCTCAATGTCATGAAACTCTACAGCAGGATCGACGAGCTGCTCGCTGCGATCAGAAATCAGGGCATCTTTAACTTTATTCGTTTTGCAAGACTGTCCACAGTCGTCCTTGACTATTGCAGATCCCTCTCTGAAGAAGGCGTCTTAAAGCTTGACCGGGTGAAAGACGGCATCAACAATGTTTATGTTCGCCTCGGCGGATTTGATGTAAGAGAGATCGGATCGGAAAAAGATGTGGCACAGCCCGCAGCCGTGAAGCATATGGACGAGTTTGCGGATACCATCAAGATGAACAAGGTATTCAAACGCGCCGGTATCCCGATCAAGGCCGAGCCTTTCTGCAAATTTGCCGATACGGTGAAGGAAAACCGCGACTTCTTCAGATATGAGTGCATGAAGTCCATCTATCTACTCCTTTCGATGGTGGCGCGTGCGGGAGAACTTCTCGGTATCGCCAAGGAGGATCTTTCTTATCTGGAGATTCAGGATCTGACAAGCTATCACAGCCGTGATTCCTATATCGAGATCATAGAAGAACGCCGCAATATGTACTATGCATACAAGCAACTGATCCTTCCGCACAAGATCCTGAGTGTCGGAGATATCGATGTGATCCGCGAGGATGAGGCAGCAGGAGGCATATAGATGACAGGCAGGAAACTGATGGTACTCTTTCCGGGCAGAAACTACAGCTGCGACAAACCGCTTCTTTACTATGCGGGCAGGGTGTTTAAAAAGCGCGGTTATGAGATCCTTCCCATTGAATACAATACAACATTGACGGGCGACAAGGATGATATCCCGCGTCTGATCGAGGAGTCTTACGCTTACGCGGAAAAGATCCTTGATACCGTGGATTTTTCGGCATACGATGATGTGGTCTTTGTTTCTAAGAGCATCGGTACGGCGGTGGCCGGCCGTGCGTCAAAAAAGTACGAAGCGCGGATCCGACACATTTACTTAACACCGGTTGCCGAGTCCTTAATCTACATGGAACGCGGAACCTGCATCGTGGTTGCGGGTAAGGAGGACAAGCTCCTGCCGGGACACAGACTGAAGATCTTCTGCGCAAAAGAAGACATCGCCCTAAAGCAGTTTGAGGAGGTGGGACACTCCCTCGAACACTACGAAGATATGAGTAAAACCTTCGCAATCCTGATGGTCATTATAAGACTTTACAAGGAGTTTTGAAGAGGTTATAATCGAGCATAGAGTGTAAAAACGGAGGTACAAGATGGGCTTTTTTAAAGACTTTAAGCGTGATTTCGCTCAGGCCGTGAACGAGCTGATGCCCGAGGACGGAGAGCTCGCCGGCGAGTATGATGACGAAGATATGGTGAATACCTTCGACGAGGACGATGTAGAGATCGCGCCGGAGGATATGCTTGAGAATCTGGATGACGTACCCTTCGATGAGCCGGAGCCCCTTCGCGAATTATCGGAAGACGATGACGATTACGAAGAGCTTCCCGTTACGGAGGATGATGACATCTTCGACCGTGTTCCCGAGGCGGAAGTCCTTTCCGCGCCGAGGGATATCGATGTGGAAACTCTCGATTTTGACGACGGAGACACCGAGGATGATATCTCGGAAAGTGTGGATGCCATCCTTTCCGATCTCGCAACCGAACAGCCGGAGACGGTGGTGGGCGAGCTTCCGGAAGAAGAGACGCAGACTTCCGAAGAAGATGCGGCAGCACAGAAGGCCGCGGAGGATGTCGGAAGCGATGATGAGACGCAGGCGCTCGATGCGCTTGATGAAACAGATATGACGGAATTTGTTCCGGAGGCGGAGAAGATCGATGAAGCTCCGATGCCGGAAGCGCCGCAGGTTGATCTTTTTGAGGCAGTTGCCGAGGCAGTCAGAGAGGCTGACAGCGAGGAGCAGGAGATGGAGAACATCAAAGCACAGGAGACAATCAAAGAAAAGGCTGACGATATCGGAAGCATCATGTCCGATGATACCACTTATATCACCAAGGGTACCACCATCAAGGGCGGCATTGAGACCGACGGCGGCGTGGATGTTTTAGGTTCCGTAACCGGAGATATCAAGTGCGCCGGCAAGCTGATTGTGGGCGGCTTTGTGAAGGGTAGCGTAAGCGCCGGTGAGGTCTACGCAAATGCAGCGAAGATCGAGGGCGATATCGTATCCGAAGGCAGCGTGAAGATCGGTGTCGGTTCCGTGGTTGTCGGAAATGTATCCTCCACATCCGCAGTGATCGCTGGTGCGGTGAACGGCGACATCGATGTCAAGGGACCCGTGATCGTGGATTCCACTGCGGTCATCATGGGCAACATCAAGTCCCGTTCCGTCCAGATCAACAACGGTGCGGTGATCGAAGGATTTTGTTCACAGTGCTACTCGGAAATCGACGTAAAGAGCTTTTTCGAATAAACGATACAGGAGTTTTTAGCTATGGAGATGAAAAGAATCTTACTGAAGCTTTCCGGTGAGGCGCTTGCCGGAGATAAAAAGACAGGCTTTGACGAGGCAACCGTAGACGGGGTGGCGGCACAGATCAAACAGGTGCTTGACCTCGGTACCGAGATCGGCATCGTGATCGGCGGCGGCAACTTTTGGAGGGGCCGTACTTCCGAGCATATGGACCGTGTGAAGGCAGACCAGATCGGTATGCTTGCCACGGTAATGAATTGCATCTATGCAGCGGATGCTTTAAGAAGACGGGGCATCAAGACACATATCATGACACCCTTTGCGGTAGGTACGATGACAGAGCCTTTTAACAGGGATCTGGCGATAGAGTACCTTAAGGCGGGAGAGGTGTGCTTCTTTGCGGGAGGTACGGGTCATCCCTACTTCTCCACGGATACGGCGACGGTACTTCGCGCCATCGAGATCGAGGCGGATGTGATCCTCTCGGCGAAGGCGATTGACGGCGTCTATGACAGCGATCCGAAGACGAACCCGAATGCGAAAAAGTACGACAAGATCGCACTCTCGGAGATCGTCGACAAAAAGCTCGGCGTTGTGGATCTTGCGTCCGCAGTGCTCGCACTCGAGAACAAGATGCCGATGATGCTTTTCGGCCTTGCGGAAGAGGGCAGCATCGTGAAAGCTGCAAGCGGCGGATTTACCGGCACGTTGGTTACTTGTGAATAATTATTTCGGAGGAATTAAAATATGTTAACAGATTACGAAAGCAAGATGCAGAAGACTTTGGACAACCTGGCAGGCGAGTACGCTTCGATCAGAGCAGGTCGCGCGAACCCGCATATCTTAGATAAGATCAAAGTAGATTACTATGGTACACCGACACCGATCCAGCAGGTGGCGAATATTTCCGTACCCGAGGCCAGAACCCTGCAGATCGCACCCTGGGAGCCTTCGCTGATCAAGGATATTCAGAAGGCAATCATGAATTCCGACCTCGGCATCAATCCGAATACCGACGGCAAGACTGTGATCCTTTCCTTCCCCGAGCTTACCGAGGACAGACGTAAGGAGCTTGCGAAGGATATCAAGAAGAAGGGCGAGGATGCGAAGGTTGCGGTTCGAAATGTACGCCGTGATGCCAATGACGCCGTGAAGAAGGCGAACAAGGCAGGCGATCTTTCCGATGATGAGGCTGCAGGCGAAGAGGCAGATATCCAGAAGCTGACCGACAAATTTATCGGTGAGATCGAGACAGCTGTTGAAGCAAAGACCAAGGAGATCATGACAGTATAGTATGACAAAGGTGATTAACGGAGAAGAGTTGAATATCCCCACCCACGTAGCCATCATCATGGACGGCAACGGACGCTGGGCGAAGAAGCGACATCTGCCGCGGGGCATGGGACACCGTGAAGGCGGCAAGACGATGGAGCAGATTCTTGAGGATGCGAAGGATCTCGGCATCCGTTATCTCACCGTGTATGCATTTTCCACGGAGAACTGGAAGCGATCCGTGGAGGAAGTCACCGGCATCATGAACCTTTTGCGCAAGTATCTGAAGGACTGCGTCGAGCGTTCCCTGAAGAATAACATGCGTGTCAGGGTGATCGGTGATACGAGTGCACTTGCAGAAGATATTCAGGAGAGCATCCGTCACTTAGAAGAAGTGACGAAAGACTGTGACAGCATCGACTTTCTGATCGCTATCAATTACGGCGGCAGAGATGAGATCCGCCGTGCAGTGAAGAAACTCACCGCACAGGCTGCGGCGGGAACCATCGATCCCGACAGTATCGACGAGCAGATGATCTCCGATTCTTTAGATACGGCAGGCATACCGGATCCGGACCTCTTGATCCGGACCAGCGGAGAAGAGCGGCTGTCCAACTTCCTTACATGGCAGCTTGCTTATACGGAGTTTTATTTTACGGATTGTCTGTGGCCGGATTTTGACAGGGATGAACTTGTAACGGCTATCAGATATTACAACAAACGAGACAGAAGATTCGGCGGAGCGTAAAGGACATGTTTAAGACCAGATTATTAAGCGGAATATTACTAGTGATCCTGATCGTGGCCGTACTGTATTTTGGCGGATATGTAACCGCGGGGGCGATGTTGTTCGTATCTCTTGTGGGAGTGTTTGAACTCCTGCGTGTCTACGGGATCGAAAAAAAGCCCATCGGCTTTGTGGCATATGCGGCGACCGTTGCGCACTATGCGGTGCTGATGCTCGGACGTGAGGACCTGATCCTCCCCGTGGCACTCGGCATGCTGCTTCTGGTGCTTGCGGTATACGTTATCACCTACCCGACCTACACGGACAAGGATGCGCTCGCGGCTGTCTTTGCATTTTTCTATGCAGGCATGTTGCTTTCCTACATCTACATGATCCGTAAGATGCCGGACGGCGGTGCGCTTGTGGTGATGGTTTTTGTATGTTCATGGGTGAATGACACCCTTGCTTACTGTGCGGGCGTAACCCTCGGTAAGCACAAGATGTCACCGAAACTTTCGCCGAAGAAGAGTGTGGAAGGACTGATCGGAGGATTGCTCGGATCCACGATCGTCGGTGCGCTTTACGGCGTTTTCTTCAATGCGTATGTGACGGAGCTTTCACTTGCACCTGTGATCTTCGGAGCGGCGGGACTGCTCGGCGCGGCTGTTGCGGTGATCGGAGATCTTGCGGCGTCCGCCATCAAGCGAAACAACGATATCAAAGACTATGGAAAGCTGATACCGGGACACGGCGGTGTGTTGGACAGATTTGACAGCATCCTTTTTACGGCTCCCATCGTCTACTATACATTTCTCTATACCATAGGACATCTTGGAGGTTGATGTGAAGAATATAGCGATCATCGGGTCAACAGGTTCCATCGGAACCCAGACCCTGGATATTGTGCGTGAGCACGAAGACCTTTCCATCGTCGCACTTGCGGCGGGGAGCAATATCAGATTACTTGAAAAGCAGGCGAGAGAGTTTCGGCCTGCTATTGTTGGCGTATGGGATGATGATAAGGCCCTGGAGCTTCGCAACAACTTAAAAGACACGGACATCAAAGTCGTAAGCGGACTCCACGGACTGATCGATGTGGCGACCTACATTCGCTCGGACATTTTAGTCACGGCGGTGGTCGGCATGATCGGTATCCGTCCCACCATCGAAGCCATCAAGGCCGGCAAGGATATCGCACTTGCGAATAAAGAGACGCTGGTTACAGCTGGACATTTGATCATGCCGCTTGCCAAGCGTTCCGGAGTCAGGATCCTTCCGGTCGACAGCGAGCACTCGGCCATCTTCCAGTGTCTCCATGGCGAAAAGCATAACAAGATCAGCCGGCTGCTGCTTACGGCGTCCGGCGGACCGTTCAGAGGAAAGACGAGAGAAGAACTTGCCGGCGTCACGGTAGCGGATGCCTTAAAGCACCCGAACTGGTCGATGGGAAAGAAGATCACCATCGATTCCGCGACCATGGTGAACAAGGGCCTTGAGGTGATCGAGGCCAAGTGGCTCTTTGACGTAACACCGGACCAGATCGAGGTTGTGGTACAGCCCCAGAGCATCATACACTCCATGGTGGAGTTTGAGGACGGCTCCGTAAAGGCACAGCTCGGCACACCGGACATGCACCTCCCGATCCAGTATGCCCTCTATTATCCGAACCGGCTGCCGCTTCCCGGTGAACGACTGGATTTCACCAAGATGAACGGCATCTCCATCGAGGCTCCGGACAGAGACACCTTCCGCGGACTTGATCTTGCATATCTTGCGCTTACCATCGGCGGAAGTATGCCCACCGTTCTGAATGCGGCCAACGAAAAGGCTGTTGCCATGTTCCTTGCGGAGGAGATATCCTTCCTCGAGATCTATGATATCATCGAAGGCTGTATGAAGGCGCACCGGGTGATCGCAAAGCCTACCCTGCGCGATATCCTTACCACGGAGAGCTGGGTATACGATCATATTGAGAACATGACGAGAGGTTAATCATGAACATTATCTTTATCATACTGATCTTCGGAATCATTATCAGTTTTCACGAATTCGGACATTTTATCGTGGCGAAACTGTGTGGTGTGGGTGTCACGGAGTTCGCCATCGGTATGGGACCGAAGATCGCATCTTTTAAGAAAAAAGAGACCAGGTACTCCCTGCGCCTTCTGCCTATCGGCGGTTTCTGCATGATGGTGGGCGAAGACGAGGAGGTGGATGCGGAGAATTCCTTCTCCAAGAAGCCTGTATGGATGCGCATGCTTGTGGTCCTCGCAGGCCCGGTCTTTAATTTTATCCTGGCGCTGGTTTTCTCCATCGTACTGATCCATTTTACGGGATGCGATCCCGCGATCTTACACCAGGTTGTGGAGGGAAGTCCTGCGGCGGAAGCCGGAATCGAAGAGGGCGATAAGATCCTTGCCATCAACGGCGGCAGAATTTACAACTATCGCGAACTTCTGATCCACATGCAGTTAACCGGTGGCAAGGAGCCCGTGGAGCTTCGGATGCAGAAGCCGGACAAGAGTATTTATACCGTTACCGTGATTCCGAGAAAGAACGTAAACGGTGAGTATAAGATCGGTGTTTCCGGAGGATATGTAAAGTCCGAGGGCGTGATGACGGACCTTAAGTATGCGGGACTCGAACTTCGTTACTGGATGAAGGCTACGGTGGTATCGATCAAGATGCTTTTTACCGGAGGCGTAAAGAGTGGAGATATCATGGGGCCCGTGGGCGTCGGCGGAGCGATCAACGACGTGATCGAAGAGGTGAAGGAAGAGAGCGCCACCAAGAAGGAGGCTGTGATCAATGTCCTTCTCAATCTGCTCAACTGGTGCATCCTGCTCTCGGTGAACCTTGGTATCATGAACCTGCTTCCCATCCCGGCGCTTGACGGCGGACGCTTACTCTTCTTGATCGTGGAAGCTATCAGAAGAAAGCGGATCCCGCAGGATAAGGAAGCCATCGTCAACATGATCGGTTTTGTGTTACTTTTGTGTCTGATGGTCGTGGTATTCTTCAATGACATCAGAAATGTATTCTTCAAGTAGGAGAAGTGCGAAATGACGGTAAGAGAGCAGACAAGACAGGTGAAGATCGGCAATGTCACTGTAGGCGGAGGAAGTCCCGTGGCAATTCAGTCGATGACCAATACGGATACCGCGGATGTGGATGCGACTGTGGCACAGATCCTTCGTTTGGAGGATGCTGGCTGCGAGATCATCCGGTCTACCGCGAATACGGAGGCGGCTGCAAAAGCATTTTCCTCCATCAAAGAGCATATCCATATCCCCATCGTTGCGGATATTCATTTTGATTACAGACTTGCGCTGCTTGCTATCGAGCACGGCGCAGATAAGATCCGTATCAATCCCGGAAACATCGGCGGAAAGGAGCGCCTGGCCGAGGTGGTTTCTGCCTGCAAGAAGAAGGGAATCCCGATTCGCGTGGGTGTGAATTCCGGCTCCCTTGAGAAGGAGATTGTGGCAAAATACGGACACGTGACTGCCGAAGGGCTGGTGGAAAGTGCGCTTGATAAGGTGCGTATGATCGAAGAGATGGATTACGACAGGATGGTTGTAAGTATCAAGTCCTCCGATGTCATGATGTGCGCCGAGGCATACAGACTGTTTGCCGAGCAAAGCGACTATCCGCTGCATGTCGGTATCACGGAGGCGGGGACTGTCTACAGAGGCAACATCAAATCCGCAGTCGGTCTCGGTTTGATCCTGGGACAGGGGATCGGAGACACCATTCGTGTATCCCTTACCGGAGATCCGGTGCAGGAAGTACTTTCTGCGAAACTCATCCTTCAGAGTCTGGGACTTCGCAAGCAGGGGATCGATCTGGTATCGTGTCCGACCTGCGGAAGAACGAAGATCGATCTGATCGGACTCACGGAGCAGGTGGAGAAGATGATCGGAGAGTTCCCGCATCTTTCGCTCAAACTCGCTGTGATGGGCTGCGTGGTGAACGGACCCGGAGAGGCGAAGGAAGCGGATCTCGGAATTGCGGGTGGAGACGGCGTCGGCTTGCTCATCAAGAGGGGTGAGGTAGTGAAAACCCTGCCGCAGGAGCAGCTGCTTTCGGCACTCCGTGATGAGCTTTTACATTGGGAGGCATAGGATATGTCTACAATCAAAGAAGTATTCCCGGGACTTGTACTCCCGGATAAGTTAAACGGTCTCCTTGCGTCGGCAGAGGTTACCGATGTCTGGTTTTCCAAGGGAAAGCACAAGCTTTTTGTGATGCTCGACATCGATCATATCGTTGACAAGGCGGACATTTATTGTTTGGAAGATGCGATTTCCGGACATGTTTTTCCGAGAAGAGACGGCGCTGCCATCGTGATGGAGCAGTTTTCCCTTCCGGTGCAGTATGATCCGGAGAAATTGACGCAGATTTATAAAGACAGTTTTTTACTTGAGATGAGAAAAAGGAGCCACATAGCCTATCGCATTTTGAAGCGAGGCGAGTGGTTTTTTCATGACCGGATACTGACGCTTGCCTTAGAGGATACAACGCTTGCGAGAAGTCAGTCGCCGGCGATCAAGGATTACCTCGAAGAAACCTTCCTGGTTCGTTTTGGTTTAGAGGTTACGGTGGGATTCGACTTTACGGAGGAGCAGAAGACATCCCTTCGAAAGGCGAACGAGGAACGTCTTGCCATGGCGGTAGCGGAGATTGACGAGGTCAATGCGAAGCTTGCTACGGAACGCGAAAGCGCTGCCGAGACAAAGAATGAAAAAACGCCCGGAAAGACGGAAAAGACGGAAAAGACCGAAAAAACACAAACGAAGGATGCTACGGAAAAGAAAACCGAGACCAGGAAGACCGGACATGTCGCAGGTGCTGCGGGCGGACGAAAGGGCGCTTCTTCGGACCCTGACTGTATCTACGGACGAAACGTGGAAGGCGACGAGATGCCGATTACGGATCTGTACGACGGTGTCGGACAGGTGGTCATCCACGGACAGATCGTCTCCATCGAGGATCGCGAATTAAGAAGCGGAAAGTTTATCGTGACCGGCGTGATCACGGACTTTACGGACAGTATCATTTTCAAGGTGTTCCTTGCTCCTGAGGATCACGAGCCGATGATGGAACTTTTGGCGAAGGGGAGATTCTATATCTTAAAGGGTGTTCCCCAGTACGATACATTTTCCAAGGAACTGGTATTTTCCTCCATCGTCGGGATCAAGCCGTCCAATGACTTCAGAGAACGCAGGATGGACCGCGCGCTTGAAAAGCGTGTGGAACTCCACTTGCATACGACCTACAGCGATATGGATTCCGTTGTGGATGTGGGCAAGGTGATCGCCCGCGCAAAGGCATGGGGACACAAGGCGGTTGCCATCACGGATCACGGCGGCGTGCAGGCCTTTCCGGTAGCCAATCATGAGGTTTCCAAAGATGAGGACTTCAAGATCATCTACGGTGTGGAGGGCTACTTTGTGGACGATACCGGAGATCTGGTGGTGGGAGACAGAGGACAGTCCCTCTCCGGCACGGAGTATGTCGTCTTCGATATCGAGACCACCGGACTTTCTGCTGGATTTGACAAGATCATCGAGATCGGTGCCGTAAAGCTTAAAGACGGGGAGATCATCGGACGCTTCTCGGAGTTCATCAATCCCGAGATGCCGATCCCCTATAAGATCACGGAGCTTACGTCGATCAATGACGCCATGGTGATGCATGCGCCGACTTATGAGGAACTGCTTCCGAAGTTCCTTGACTTTGTGGGCGATGCGGTCGTGGTTGCGCACAACGCGCAGTTCGATACGGGATTCATCCGGCATTACGCCAAGACGTTAGGTATCAAGTGGGAGCCGACGATCATGGATACCATGACCATCGCGCAGATCATGGTGCCTGAGCTCGGCCGTTACACCTTGGATAGATTATGTAAACAATTTGGCGTAGTCAACGCGCACCACCACAGAGCGGTGGATGATGCGGATGCCACGGCAAAGATTTTTGTGAAGCTGATCGAACTGGTGGAATCAAAGGGTATCACCACGATCGCCGAATTAAACACGCTGGGTGCGCACAATCCGGATGCCATCAAGAAGGCGAGGACGAGACACGGCATCCTGCTTGTGAAAAATGAAGTGGGACGCGTGAACCTCTACAGGCTGATCTCTGAGTCCCATATCAATTATTTTAACCGTTTTCCCCGTATTCCCAAGAGTCTGATCGAAAAGTATCGTGAGGGACTTTTGGTGGGATCCGCATGCGAGGCGGGTGAACTCTATCAGGCTGTCTTAAACGGGGCAGATGAGGATGAGATTACGCGGCTTGCGAATTTCTATGACTATTTTGAGATACAGCCCATCGGCAACAATATGTTCATGCTCGAAGATGACAAGACACCGGTTCATACGGTGGAGGATCTTCAGGATGTGAACCGCAGGATCGTCCGCCTCGGAAAGTCCTTCGGCAAGCCGGTGGTTGCGACGGGAGATGTGCATTTCCTCGACCCGGAGGATGAGATCTATCGAAGGATCATCATGGCGGGCACGGGATTCAAGGATGCGGATAATCAACCGCCCCTGTATTTTCGTACCACGGAGGAGATGCTTGAAGAGTTTACTTATCTCGGTGACGATGTGGCGAAGGAGGTTGTGGTGACGGCACCCAATCAAATCGCCGATATGATCGAGAAGATCTCGCCCGTGCGTCCGGACAAGGCACCGCCCGTGATCGAGGACTCCGACAAGACACTCACACAGATCTGCTATGACAAGGCGCATGAGATCTACGGACCGGAGCTTCCGTCCTTAGTCAAGGAGCGCCTCGACAAGGAGTTAAACTCCATCATATCAAACGGATTTGCCGTGCTCTATATCATAGCCCAAAAACTGGTATGGAAGTCCAATGACGACGGCTATCTGGTAGGCTCGCGTGGATCCGTAGGATCTTCATTCGTGGCTACCATGGCGGGTATTACGGAGGTGAATCCGCTTCCCGCACACTATATCTGCCCGAAGTGTCACTTCGTGGATTTTGATTCGGAAAATGTGAAAAAGTACGCGGGACGTTCCGGTTGTGATATGCCGGATATGGACTGCCCGCACTGTGGAACCAAGCTCATCAAGGAGGGACATGACATCCCCTTCGAGACCTTCCTCGGATTCAAGGGAGACAAGGAGCCGGATATCGACCTCAATTTCTCGGGAGAGTATCAGCCGAGAGCGCACGCCTATACAGAGGAACTCTTCGGCAAGGGCAAGGCCTTCCGCGCGGGTACCATCGGTACGCTTGCGGAAAAGACGGCCTACGGCTTTGTGTACAATTATTTCCGCGATCACGGTGTTGAAAAGCGTCGCTGTGAGATCGAGCGAATCGCGGCAGGCTGTACCGGCGTGAAGCGAACCACAGGTCAGCATCCCGGCGGTATGATCGTGCTTCCGAGACATGAGGAGATTTACTCCTTTACGCCGATCCAGCGTCCGGCGAACGATGTCACGACGAATATCATCACCACACATTTTGAGTACCATTCCATCGATCACAACCTCTTGAAACTCGATATTCTCGGGCACGACGATCCGACCATGATCCGTCGCCTTGAGGATCTGACAGGTCTCGATGCCAAGAAGATCCCTTTGGATGATGCGAAGGTTATGAGTCTCTTTCACAATACGGAGGCCCTTGGTATCACGCCGGATGACATCATGGGAACGAAGCTCGGAACCCTCGGAATTCCGGAGTTCGGTACGGACTTCGCCATGCAGATGTTAATTGACACCAATCCCAAGGGATTCTCGGATCTGGTGCGTATCGCGGGACTTTCCCACGGTACCGACGTATGGCTCGGCAACGCCGAAACCCTGATCAAGGAGGGACGGTGCGAGCTTTCTTCCGCCATCTGTACGCGTGATGATATCATGATTTACCTGATCCAGATGGGACTGGAGTCCGGCATGGCCTTCAAGATCATGGAGAATGTCCGAAAAGGTGCGGTTGCAAGAGGCAAGTGCAAGGACTGGGATGCGTGGAAGCAGGAGATGATCGATCACGGTGTGCCCGACTGGTACATCTGGTCCTGCGAGAAGATCCAGTACATGTTCCCGAAGGCACATGCGGCAGCCTACGTTATGATGGCATGGCGCGTGGCCTGGTTTAAGGTATACCATCCGCTTGCCTACTACACGGCTTTCTTCAGCATCCGTGCGTCGGCCTTCGACTACAAGCTGATGTGTCTCGGAAGAGAGGCGCTTGAAGCACATATCAAGGAGTACCAGAAGATCCCGAAGGAGGAGATGACCGCTACGATCAAGGATGCCCTCCGTGATATGAGGATCGTTCAGGAAATGTACGCAAGAGGATTTGAATTCCTGCCGCTGGATCTGTATCGCTCCGCGGCGGACAGATTTACCATCGTGGACGGCAAGATCCTGCCTTCCTTCGAGAGCTTCCCCGGCATGGGAAGCAAGGCGGCAATCGCACTGGCCGAGACAGCAAAGGACGGGCCTTTTATGTCCAAGGATGACATCCGTGAGCGTGCCAAGGTACCAAAGACCACATTGGACGAGATGGCGACGCTTGGACTTCTCGGCGATCTGCCGGAAACCAACCAGTACGACCTGATGGGCATGCTCGGGTAGAAAAGGCTTGCTATTTTGCCCTGTATCATATACAATGATTCTATATGTTTTAAAGGACGTGGAGAATACATGAATAACCAGAATACACAGGATATCGACATTATACGTGAGTCCACCATTGAGGTATCGGACATACTCGCACAGGTGTATGAAGCACTTTCCGAGAAGGGCTACAATCCGGTCAGCCAGATTGTGGGATATGTGATGAGCGGGGATCCGACCTATATTACCAGTTATAAGAATGCCAGAAGCCTGATCATGAAGGCAGAGCGTGACGAGATCATCGAGGTTCTGCTTGAGAATTATATTGCAACGAGGCTTTCTTAATCATGCGGATTCTGGGACTCGACTACGGAACAAAGACGGTAGGTGTGGCACTCTCCGATGAGAGAGGTGTCATCGCCGAGCCGCTTCTTACAATTACACGGGAACGACCGACGAAACTGCGCAAGACCTATGCGCAGATCGAGGCGATCATAACCGAGAAGGAAGTTGAAAAGATCGTGATCGGTCTTCCGATGCTCCTAAACGGTGATGAGGGCGAGCGCGCCGAGGCGACGAGAACATTTGCTTCGGATCTTGCACGCCGCACGGGGTTGCCCGTTCTTTTTGTGGATGAGAGACTTACAACAACAGAGGCGATGCGGATCTTAGCGGATACCGGTGTCGCAGGCAGCGGCAGAAAGCAGTATGTCGACAAGATGGCAGCAGCCATCATCCTCCAGAATTACCTGGATGGCGCCACTGCGAGGGAATAGATATGGAAAAGCAGGAAAAGATCGTTTTTACAACAGAAGACGGTGACGAAGAGTTTTATGTGCTGGAGCAGACGATGCTTTCCGGTGCAAACTATATATTAGTAACTGATGACCCGGCCGGTGAGGAAGGCAGCTTTCTCGTACTGAAGGAGATGCGTGACGACAGTGCGGAAGGCCTCGTTTCTTACGAGGTGCCGGAGGATGAAGATGAGCTTCGTGCAGTGATCAGGGTATTCGATGCATTGCTTGAAGACATCGATCTGGAGGTTTAGATTTCTGACATGGAACAAAATACAAAGCCGGTGAAGATCATACCGCTCGGAGGACTTGAGCAGATCGGTATGAATATCACCGCAATAGAGTATGAGGACAGCATCATAGTCATCGACTGTGGTCTGGCCTTTCCGGAAGATGAGATGCTCGGTATCGATCTTGTGATCCCCGATGTCACCTATCTGAAGGAGAATCAGGACAAGGTCAAGGGACTGGTGGTCACGCATGGTCATGAGGATCATATCGGTTCCATTCCTTATGTGGAAGATGTGCTCAATATGCCAATCTATGCGACCAAGCTTACGATGGGACTGATCGAGCACAAACTTACGGAGCACGGCAATCTGTCCAACATCCGCCGCAAGGTGGTGCAGCACGGACAGATCATCAACCTGGGCTGTTTCCGTATTGAATTTATCAGAACCAATCACTCCATCGTGGATGCTGCGGCGCTTGCGATCTATACGCCTGCCGGCATCATCGTTCACACGGGTGATTTTAAGGTAGATTTTACGCCGGTATTCGGCGAAGCCATCGACCTGCCCCGCTTCGGCGAGCTTGGCAAGAAGGGCGTACTTGCGCTGATGGCGGACTCCACCAATGTGGAGCGTCCCGGTTACACCCAGTCCGAGAAGACAGTGGGTAAGACCTTTGACAATTTATTCAACGACAACAAGGACAGACGTATCATCATTGCGACCTTTGCGTCCAATGTAGACCGTGTGCAGCAGATCATCAATTCTGCTTACAAGTACGGCCGCAAGGTTGTCGTGGAAGGACGCAGTATGGTGAATATCATCCAGACCGCGTCGGAACTCGGCTATATCAACATCCCCGAGAATACCCTGATCGACATTGAGCGGATCAAGGACTACCCGGATGAGCAGATCGTACTGATCACTACGGGCAGCCAGGGAGAGAATATGGCGGCACTTTCACGTATCGCCGCGAATATCCACAACCGTATCACCATCAAGCCGGGAGATCTGGTTATCTTTTCATCCAACCCCATCCCGGGTAATGAAAAGGCAGTATTCAAGGTGATCAATGAGCTTGAGATGAAGGGCGCGCATGTCGTATTCCAGGATACCCATGTATCCGGACATGCCTGTCAGGAAGAGATCAAGCTGATGTATGCACTGACCAAGCCGAAGTACGCGATTCCCGTACACGGCGAGTATCGCCACTTAAAGAGACATGCGGAGCTCGCAGAGGAGATGGGTATCCCGAAGGAGAACATCAAGATCCTCACCACGGGCGATGTTCTGGAAGTCGGCGAGAATACATTTGAAGTAACAGGCAAGGTTCCCGCACAGGGCATCCTTGTTGACGGACTCGGCGTGGGCGATGTGGGTAACATCGTGCTGCGCGACAGACAGCATCTTTCTCAGAACGGTCTTTTGATCGTGGTTGTGACACTGGATGCTGCGACGAACGAGTGTATCGCGGGTCCGGATATCGTCTCAAGAGGATTTGTCTATGTAAGAGAGTCCGAGACATTGATGGACGACTGCCGCGAAGTGGTCGAGGAGGCGCTTGATTCGTGCCTTCGCAAGAATATTTCCGATTGGGGTAAGATCAAGAATACCATCAAGGATTCCTTAAGTGAGTTCCTGTGGAAGCGCACCAAGAGAAACCCGATGATCCTGCCGATCATCACGGAGGTATAATCTATGAATCCGGTACTTCGGGAAACTGACCAATTAAATAGTGTGATCAGAAATTCCGCAGAATACCGGAACTATGTTCAGACGAAGGAGCAGCTTTACGCAAATCCCGAACTGGTGCGTACTTTGGCGGAGTTTCGACGGAAGAACTATGATTATCAGAACATCCAGGGGTACAACCCTTATGATGAAATACACGGCTTAACCAGAGAATACGACGAATTTCTGCACAATTCCACGGTGAGTAATTTCCTTCGTGCAGAGATGGCTATCTGTAAACTGATGCAGCGCGTATTCGAACGTTTGGCGCAGGGATTGGAGTTTGACTACAACGATGAGTAACGAGACGACCAGAAACGATACCAGAAAACCGCAGAGTGGGAAGCCACAGTCCGGGAAGTCACAGGCGAAAAGACCGCAGTCCGGGAAGTCACAGGCTGCAAGACCGCAGCCCGGGAAGTCACAGGGTGCAAAGTCGCAAACTGCGAAATCACAGTCCGGAAAGTCTGATATTGTTGTAAAAAAGACTTATAAGAAGAAAAACCAGGCGCAGTCTCAGGAGTTTGTCAGAAAGAGTCTGAAGCATTCTTCGGGCTTTATGTTCAGCCTCCTTGTGAATGTCCTGATCGTGTTCTGTCTGATCAAGATCTTCACCATAGCATTTCATTTCGGCTACAGCGTCTTCGGCAATGTTGCCTACCATCCGGGCGCGGATAAGTATGTGGTAGTCGATATCCCGGCGGACTCCTCCGTGCTTCAGGTAGGAGAGGCCTTAGAAGATGCAGATATCATCGAGAGCAAGTGGGTCTTCTTCGCGAAAGTGAAGATCAAGAACCTCTCCGGACGCATGCGCAACGGTCAGTTCAACCTGTCCGCGGCCATGACCTACGACCAGATTTTGGATGTTTTATGTCCCGCACCGAAGGGGGATTCCGATTCGGATACCGACAGTGACGGCGTGAAGCTGCACAAGGTGGAGGAGATCGACGGAGCCAGCTCCAACGAGGGCGCAGGTGTTGATTATGTGGATCCCGAAGCTACGACGGAAGAGGGCGAGGAAGCCGGTGCTGAAGGCGATTCCGAGAACGAATCCGATGATTCAGGCTACAGCGAGGACGAGGAATAAGATCTGCGTATGGATTTCGAGAGAGTCAATATATTTACAGAGAGTTTTATATGCGATGAGACACGCGAGGATGCAGAAGCACTTGCGGCACTCTACAAGGATGCCGTGAAGCGCGGTGTACCGGTGATCCGGCCTGCAACCCGCAGTTTCATCCGTACGATACTTAGCGCAAAACAGCCGATGCGGGCCCTTGAAATAGGAACAGCCATCGGCTATTCTGCTTTATACAGTATCGGTTATATGGCAGAGGGCGCACACCTTACCACGATGGAGTTAGACGAGGCGCGCGTGGAAGAAGCGAAGAAGCACATCGAGGAATTCGGGCGCACGAAGGATATCACGGTTATGACGGGAGATGCGGCGGAGCTTCTAAAGGAACTTCCGGACGCTTCTTACGATTATGTTTTTGTGGATGCGGCGAAGGGACAGTATCTAAACTACCTGCCGGAAGTGCTTCGCGTAACGGTGCCCGGGTCGATCATCCTTTCGGATAACATCTTCCAGGAAGGTACGATCCTTGAATCAAGGTTTGAAGTAGAGCGGAGAGACCGCACGATCCACGAGAGGATCAGGACGTATCTCTATGAGCTCACACACACCGACGGACTTACGACCAGCGTGCTTCCTTTGGGAGACGGAATGGCGCTTACGGTGAAGAGTGACACTTCGAACTGAAACGGATGAAAGATATGCGGAACTGTCGCATGATACACATGAGGTTATGTTAACCAGACAGATATAGCAGACAATATGGCAGACAATATGGCAGACAAAGTATTAAGAAAATTTCATACACCCTCCGGAAAACCGGAACTTTTGATCCCGGCGGGAGGACTTGACACCCTGAAGGTGGCGGTAGCCTACGGGGCCGATGCGGTCTATATCGGCGGCAAGAATTACGGGCTTCGTGCGAAGGCGGACAATTTCACCATCGAAGAGATGGGTGAAGCGGCAGATTACTGTCACGCAAGAGGCGTGAAACTCTATGTTACCGTGAATATATTCGCACACAACGCGGATATTGAGGGTATCAGGAAGTATTTTGAAGAACTGGCTGCGGCGGGACTCGAAGAGAAGATTGACGGTTTCATCATCTCGGATCCGGGCGTCTTTGAGCTTGCGGCGGAGATCCTGCCGGGGATCGATCGGCACGTATCCACCCAGGCCAATAACACCAATTATCTGACCTTCCGGTACTGGAACCGACTCGGAGCCACCCGTGTGGTTGCGGCAAGGGAGCTTTCTTTACGGGAGCTTTCTGAGATCCGGTCGAAGATTCCTGAGGAGATGGAGATTGAGGCTTTTATTCACGGAGCCATGTGCATTTCCTACTCGGGCAGATGCCTGCTTTCTTCCTATTTCACGGGCAGGGACGCCAACCGCGGTGCCTGCACCCATCCCTGCAGATGGAAGTACAGTCTCGTGGAGAGCGAGCGGCCGGGTGAGTACCTTCCCGTCGAAGAGGACGACCGCGGCACCTATATCATGAATTCCAAGGACCTGTGCATGGTGGGACATATACCGGAGCTTGTCGAGGCAGGAATCGATTCCTTCAAGATCGAAGGACGCATGAAGACGGCGCTTTACACGGCAGTGGTAACCAGAACCTACCGTCAGGCTATTGACGATTACTATACGTCGGAGAAACTGTACAGAAGCAGGCTTGACTATTACATGGATGAGATCTCGGCCTGCACCTACAGAAGTTTCACAACCGGATTTTACTTTGGGCGTCCGGACGAGTCGTCCCAGGTCTACGAGAACAATACTTACGTTGAGGGCGCTGTCTTTATCGGCACCATTGAAAAAATCGATGCCCAAGGACGCGTACATTTTCCTCAAAAGAACAAATTCCTGGTGGGAGAGACCATCTCCGCCATGGGATTCGACGGTTCGAATTATGAGATGAAGGTCGAATCCATACAGGATGAAGACGGAACCGAGATGGAATCGGCACCGCATCCGAAGCAGAAACTCTCCGTGCTTTTGAAACCGACCGATGACAGAGAAATCTATCAACCGGTGGAGGGAATAATCCTCAGAAGAGATTGTCGGTGATATTTTTCTATAGAAAAATACTCGCAAGTGTAAACTTTTTCTATAGAAAAATATTCACACGTACGGACTTTTTCTATAGAAAAATATTGACAGCGTCTATCGTAAGAGGTATCTTTACAGCAGAGGTATCTATAGTATGTTAAAACGCAAGGTGTTGGATCAACTGAATATTTGGAAGAATAAAGCAAATAAAAAAAGCCTGATCATAACAGGTGCCAGACAGGTGGGCAAGACTTTTGCAGTGCGGGAATTTGCAAAGGAGTATCCGTATTTTACGGAGTTGAATTTTCTTGAGAACCCGGGATACACCCGTTTGTTTTCAGGCGCCCTCAGCGTGGAACAGCTCATAAAAAACATAGAGTTCGAGATTCCGGGCGCAAGATTTGAGAAGGGCAGGACACTGCTTTTTCTGGATGAGATTCAGGAGTGCGGAGAGGCACTGCAATCCTTGAAGTTTTGGGCTCTGGATGGCCGTTATGATGTGATTGCAACAGGATCTGCCCTTGGGATGAATTTTAAACAGAATGTTTCGTTTCCGGTGGGGTATGTGGAATACATAGACATGTATGCGTTGGATTTCGAAGAATTCCTGTGGGCGCGCGGGATCACGGAGCGATCCATAGAGGATTTGAAAGAGAGTTTTCATTTATACGCGCCTGTTTCGGGGGCGATTCACTCGAAGATGGTTTCTCTGTTGAAAGAATACATGGTTACAGGAGGCATGCCGGAGGTCGTTACAGCATTTTGCGAAGGCGGTATTCGCGAGGCTGATGAAGTACAACGGAGGATATACCGGGACTATCTAAACGATATTGCACATTATGCGCCTGCGGATATCAGAATCAAGGCAAGGGATTGCTACCGATCTGTGCCGGTGCAACTGACGCAGGAAAACCACAAATTTCAGTATTCTGTTGTGGAAAAGAAAGCAACGGCGTCGAAGTTTACTACAAGTATTGAGTGGCTGATGTCGTCATATATTGTCAAAAAGATCTGTAACATCAAGAGGTTTGACTATCCACTCAAGGCTTTTTCTGATGAATCCAACTTTCGGCTATACATGACAGATATTGGGCTTCTGGTTTCGACGTTTGATTTCAGTTTGAAACAGGCAATCCTTGCGGATGAGGAAATGGAGAATCCCACCGTGAACATCGTTCTCGGTCTTGCAAAAGGCGGTTTGTATGAGTCGTTGGTTGCAGATATGCTGATCAAAGGTGGACACAAGGATATCTATTTTTATAAGGAACCCAAGAACACATCAGAGATCGAATTTGTTCTGGAAGGCGAAGAGGGTATCCTGCCGATCGAGGTGAAGGCAGGAAGGAAGAAAGCAAATTCGTTGAACAAGATTCTGGAATCCGACCGGATCAAACGCGGATGGAAGCTTTCCCTGCAGAATGCTGGAGTGAGTGGAAAAAGAGTTACGCTGCCGATTTATATGTTGATGTTTTTATAGTGTGAAAAGGTGATTGTATGATGAAAAAGGATCTGCGGAGCTTACATACGTTTTCCGTCTGTGCTTACGGCGATTCTCCGTATCTGGAGCAATGTGTGCGTTCCGTGCTTTCCCAGACGGTAAAGTCTACGGTGATCCTGTGCACTTCGACACCCTGCGAAAGCATCGAAAGGATAGCCTCCAAGTATCATCTGATGCTTTACGTAAGAAAAGGTGAGAGTAATATCCGGGAAGATTGGAATTTTGCGATAGAAAAAGCAAATACGCCATATGTGACAGTTGCCCACCAGGATGACTGCTATCATCGGAACTATGCAAAGGAACTTTATAAGGCGATTTATGAGGATCCCGATTTTACCATGTTCTACACCGGTTATCGACCGATCAAGGAGGGGAAGGTTGCTACGGATATAAACTGCCTGCTTCGAGCTATCCTGCGTTTCCCGATGAATTTTAGAATCCTATCGGACAAATGCTTTTTCAAGAAGGCAACTTTGGCGTTTGGTAACAGTATCTGTTGCCCGTCGGTTACCTATAATCTGCGAAAAACCGGTACGCCGGTATTCACGTCGGACATGAAGTTTAATATTGACTGGGACACCTTTCTAAAGTTTGCTTCCGGCTGGGGAAGATTTGCTTATAACTCCAAGGTGCTCACATATTATCGCATACATAAGGATGCCACCAGCAAGACGTTTATTGAGGATAACGGACGGGTAAAGGAAGATAAGGACATGTTTCAAAAATTCTGGCCCAAACCAGTGACCCGGTGGTTGATGAAATTCTATGTAAAGGCGTATGATACTTATCGGTAATGGGAATCTGAAGGTGACTTCATGTGACCTATGAAGTAGAACCCTTGACAAGCCGGGGATGACATTGTCGTTTTGAGTGAGAGCATTGTCATTCTGAGTGAAGCGAAGAATCTTTCGGGGGGAGGAGGCAGTATGGAACCAAAGCTTTATATCGTAGTGCCCTGTTATAACGAGACAGAGGTGCTTCCGGAAACCAATAAAAGACTTTTGGAAAAACTGAACCGTATGGTTGGTGCTTCCTTGATTGCGCCCACAAGTCGGATTCTTTATGTGGATGACGGATCAAAGGATGGCACATGGAGCATGATTTCATCTATGTGCGAGGCGTCGGACAGAGTGTGCGGCTTGAAACTTTCCAGAAACAGGGGACATCAAAACGCTCTATTGGCCGGGCTCTTTACGGCCGCTTCCGAAGAGGAAGATGGGGGCAATGCGGATATCGTCATCTCTATGGATGCGGATCTTCAGGACGATATTGAAGTTATGGATCGTTTTGTAGAGAAGTACAAAAAAGGTTCGGATATCGTCTACGGTGTTCGATCTTCCAGAAAAAAAGACAGTCTGTTTAAGCGCAGTACGGCGCAGACCTTCTACCGCATGATGCGAGGCATGGGCGTCGAACTTGTCTATAACCACGCTGACTATCGACTGATGAGCAAGCGCGCGATCCACGCACTTTCGGAGTTCCGTGAGGTGAATCTCTTCCTCCGCGGCATCGTTCCCATGATTGGCTTTCAGACCGCAGAGGTCCCTTACGAGCGCGGCAAGCGTTTCGCGGGAGAGTCCAAGTATCCTCTGCGCAAGATGATCCGCTTTGCCATCGAAGGCATCACCTCCTGCAGCGTAAGACCGCTCCGGATGATTACCATGGCGGGGCTTATCATATCGTTGTTAAGTATTATCATGTTGATCCATGTAATTCGTGGATTCTTGATGGGCGAGACGGTAGAAGGCTGGGCAACGGTGGTTGTTTCCTTGTTCTTTCTTGGTGGCTTTCAGATTTTTGCAATCGGAATCGTGGGAGAGTACATCGGAAAGATCTACCTCGAGACGAAAGCACGGCCGAGGTTTGTTGTTGAAGAAAAACAACTGAAATAGATTACCACCACAGGACGTAGATGATCCGCAGATCGGAGAATACGGCCAGAACAATCAGGATACGAACGAGGATTTTTCTCCTTTTGGGAGAAAGGTCCTCGTATATTTTTTGGACGAGTTTGTAGATGATGTAGAGCATGATCAGATAAAGAAATGTATAGGTACGTTCAAAAGATGTGAGCCAGCCCTTGTTACCGAAGCCGATGACGGCGCGTCCGGCAAAACCGGCAACCAGAAGAATCCACATATTGATGTATGTGCGGTTTTCTGAGAATGCCAGATAGATTTCCCAAAGAATCAAAACGGTGCAGATGACGTACATGGCAAGCTTGAACCATTCAACAGGATCACTGTATTTACCGTAGGAAATTGCGTAGTCAGTGTCTTTGATTGATTTTGGTCTCGAAAAGAAAAGGATGCTAAGCGTAATTGAGACAATTGGAAGGAGTATCGAAACGATACGGGGAAGGACTTGTTTATGCTTCCTCCATATGTAAACAGTCAAAAGCGTGAACAAAACCAGCGTAAGAAAGTCATATCGGCACAAAAGCCCAAAGAAGGTGGATGTTACACCTATTTCGGCCTTGTCAAGAAAAGTATAGGGGATTTCTTCGGACAGGATGTCGAATCGTGTTTGGTTACCGGAATAGAACAGGTGGAATAAAACGCTTCCAAATGAGATGAATGTTTGGAGTATTGAAAAGCGCGAGGGGCGTTTTTTGGCTAACGTGTAAACGACGTAGGACAAATATATAAGGAATAATGTTACGGCAAGTTCTTCTTTGTTTGATGCATATACATTTAAAATCACAAAAAAGAAGTGATGGTACCAACGAATCTTTTCCCCATCGAGATGCATGCGGATATAAGTAAGACTCCAGACTGCAGCTGTAGCCGGCCAGATGTAGGTGATGGACATGACAATCATGCCGTAATTAATGCTGGCGTCAAGAGGATAGAGAAGCATCACCAAAAGAAGCAGTGTCAGATTCTCTGTATTTTTGATACTAAGTAGCTTCATCATTCCGCGAAAGAGAAGATAGAGCATCAGCACATCGCAAATAATCCATACATGGTAGTCAAAGTGCATCATGATGAAAATCGGAGGATTGACGAGTAACCTTGATGACCAGTTTTGAACATAATCAGTAAGATGAAACAACTGAGATTTTAGATCAGGGGCCAAGAATTCTTGTATGATAATATCATCACCAATCGTATCGTAAAGGAATATATGTAATAAAAAAGAGTTGATGATAAAAATAAGGGTTACTATTGTTTTGTTTCGCTTTGCTTGCATCGTATCATTTTCACCTGTTCTTTTTTGCTTTTACATTACCATAACGGACTTGGTTTTTCCATATCTTTGTTTACAAGATCGGAATGTCTGCTATAATTATGATGTTAATTAATGATGGATGAGGGTAAGAATATGTCCTTGCGTGTCAAAAATAACAGAATACATTTATTGTATGAGTGGTTGCCGTATCTGATGTTCATAATTTATGACGCTGTTCTCCATGTATACGGATTTATGTGGGATTCAGATGATTTAATGAATATCAAGTATTTTATGGCTCCGACATTAAAAGAGGAAATAAAAACAATCACGATGAGTTATAAAACTTGGAGTTCAAGATTCCTGATTAATCCGACGGCACGTGTATTGCTGCACCTGGATGTTAAAGTATGGATGGTGATAGATATCTTGATGTTTTTTGGCATATTTTTAGGGGTGTGCTATCTGCTGGATTGCCGAAATAGATCTTACATGCGATATGTTTCCTTACTGCTTATGTTGTGTTACCCGTTCCATTTGGCAACAGATACAGGGTGGGTGATTAGTACCGTAACATACATTTGGCCTACTTTTTTTCTTGTTATATCTACTTTTCCGGTAAAATGGTATTTTGAGAAAAGAAAACTGACATGGAGAACTTATATCTGGACTTCAGTAACTGTATTGATGGCAGCAAATAAAGAAGAAGTATCGGTGCTTTTGTGCGTTCTTATGCTTGGAATGATGGTCTTCTCGCTTGTAAATAAACGATGGACTCCGATTTTTGTGACGGAGTTTTTGTTTGCGTCATTAAGTGTTTTATATCATTTCTTTTCACAAGGTAATCAAGTTCGGTTTAACAACACAGAAAGCTATTTTAGGAACTTGAGCGTGTTTGACAAGATTGATACGGGATTGACGACCACTTTGACACACGCTCTGTTCAAGGAAACACTCATTATACCTATGTTCATTGTTATTCTTGTGATAGGAGCGTTCAAAGTAAATACAAATAGTTGCAACAGGGTTTTGTCGCTTGTCCCTATGGTGATGTGGACAGTGGTTTGTGGAATTGGGGCAATTGCTGTCTGTAGATTCATGGGAGCAGATTACTATGATCGAATACTTCAAGGAGATATGTCCTTGTCAGAAGGGAAATATAGGTATCCGGACATTTGTGTTGCGATAATTATCAGTTTTGTTTTTTGGGTCGTTGTTTGCATGGTTGTAAATTCAACTTCTCGGAACAATAAACGTTCGTGGCTCTATGTGATTCTCATAATCAGCGGTATTTTCAGTAGGGTGGTTGCTGGATTTGCAGGAGAATCTCAAAGCTTGTACGAAAGGACCTATCTTTTTTTGGATTTGTCGCTTATTGTCATAATGGGGTTAATAACGCATGAAATATGGGTTGGACTCAGTAGAATTGGGCGACAAAGATATATGACACTGCTGGCGTGTTTTGCAGTGTTTGGTTTCTTTGAAAACATGATTGGTTGTTATGTGTTTTAGGTGTGTTAGGATATTCGGAAACTGTGAAAGTGGCGACTGTTTGCATAATGTGGTATAATTGCAACTATGATTCAGAAGAAGATTTACGTGAGCAGGCCATCCCTGCCGCCAATTGAAGAGTATATGGATGAGATTCGTGATGTCTGGGAGACAGGAATCATGACACATCAAGGACCGAAACATGTGGAACTGCAGGAGAAACTGCAGTCTTTTCTTGGTGCTCCGAATATTACGTTGTTCGGAAACGGACACCTAGCGTTGGAACTGGGCATCAAGTCGATGCATTTGTCAGGAGAGGCGATTACTACGCCATTTACCTTCGGATCTACAACGCAAGCAATCCTTCGTAACGACATTCGGCCTGTTTACTGTGATGTTCGATCGGACGACTATACTATGGATGCTGACAAGATCGAAGACCTGATCACGGACAAGACTTCAGTGATTGTCCCGGTGAATGTTTATGGTAATATTTGCGACATTGATAGGATTGAAAAAATAGCGAAAAAACATGGATTGAAAGTGATTTATGACTCGGCACACGCATTCGGAGAGACTTATCGTGGAAGAAATGCATCAACCTTCGGAGATGCATCCATGTTTTCTTTTCATGCGACGAAAGTTTTTAATACAGTCGAGGGTGGTTGCCTGACTTATCATGATGCCAGTCTGACGCAATACTTAGAAGGGCTTCGACAGTTTGGTCAGATTGTAAAGACGGATGTAACACCCTATATCGGAACAAATGCCAAGATGACGGATATTCACGCAGCTATGGGACTCTGTAATCTGCGGCATTTTGAAGAAAGTATAGCGAAAAGAAAAGTGGTTGCAAGTATATACCGAAGCAGGTTGTCAAATGTAAAAGGACTTAAGCTTTCTGTTGTTCAAGAGGGTGTCGAGTCTAATTATGCATACTTTCCGCTTGTGATCGAAGAGGCGGATACCGGTATAAACCGTGAGCAGGTGATTAAGGCACTTGCGGATGAGAATATCTTCGTCAGAAAGTATTTCTATCCCCTGTGCAGTGATTTTGAGGTTGTTAAGAATCTGGGTATTCGGTCGGATGTTCCTGTGGCAAGATATATATCGGATCGTGTGATTACACTTCCGTGCTATTCGGATCTGCTACCGGAGGATGCTGAAAGAGTGTGTGACATTATTTTGGATCTTTACAGGTGAGGCAATTATGAGACTTGGAATTATCGGATGTTCGGATATTGCATATAAAAGGTTTATGCCTGCAGTCGAAGGAATTGAGGGGCTTGAAGTTGTGGCTGTAGCGGAAGAGTACGATAAGAGCAGAGTTAAACCTTTTTGCGAAAAATACGGATTACAGGCAGAAGAAAACTTCGAAAGACTGCTTGCGAGAAATGATCTTGATGCAGTCTATGTGCCACAGCCTCCTGCACTTCATTATGAGTGGGCGAAAAAGGCTCTTGTTTCCGGGAAACATGTCTTGGTTGAAAAACCTTCGACGACAGAAGCACACCTTTCGTTAGAACTTTCGGAAATTGCCAGAGAGCGCGGGCTTGCGTTGCATGAGAATTATATGTTTGCATACCACGCGCAGATTGATGCCATCAGGACTCTGATAAACGATGGCGCGATCGGTGATGTAAGATGCTATCGGGCATCCTTTGGATTCCCACTTCGCGAGGCGAAAGATTTTCGCTATAACAGATCGCTTGGAGGAGGAGCACTTTTAGATGCGGGAGGGTATACTGTAAAACTCGCAACACTTTTCCTTGGGGAAGATGTCCGCGTTGAAGCTGCGGTTATGAGCACTTTGCCGGGATACGAAGTTGATATGTATGGTTCGGTGATGCTTACTGATCAAACGGGCGGTGTTTTTCAAGCGGGCTTTGGTATGGACAATAATTATAGCTGTGCTTTTTCGGTTTGGGGAAGCAGAGGTACACTTACGACCGGGAGAATCTTTACGGCTCCGGAGGGTTACACGCCGTCGGCAACGATTGAAAGAAACGGAGAAGTAGAGACGGTGATTCTTCCTAAAGATTCGCATTTCAGAAAGTCGGTATGTGCTTTCATGGAAGAGACGGAGGATACTTTGAAACGGGAGAAGATGTACAATGATATCATAAAACAGGCGCAGCTGATTGATGATATCAGACGGAAAGCGAGAAGGGGATGACGGAATATGAACCTTACATATGAATTGGTCAAGTCGTGGAATGACAGGACGGGGAATGTTAGTTCCATGGAAGAAATCTACGAGTGGATTGAGTCGAGAAACCGTAGCAAAAAAGTGAATATCAAAAAGGTGGATTTCTCCTACGAGGGATTCTGGCATTACGATAACCGAGACGGTTACATCCGTAACGATAACAACAGTTTCTTTCAGATTGCAGGATATCAGGAAATCGAAGATGATCATATTGTGGCGGAACAGCCAATCATCATTCAGAAAGAAATCGGTTATCTCGGTATCATCTGCAAGATGATTGACGGTGAACTGAATTTTCTTATGCAGGCGAAGATTGAACCTGGCAACGTTAATGTGATTCAGATTTCCCCGACCATTCAGGCGACAAAGAGTAACTTTACCAGGACGCACGGTGGGAAAGCGCCGCATTATCTTGAGTACTTTGCAAATGTGGCTGAGCATACGATCATAGCCGATCAGCTCCAGTCGGAGCAGTCCTCGAGATTCTACAGGAAGAGAAATCGAAACATGATCATCCTTGTAGAAGATGATGTTCCGGTATATGAGAGTCATAAGTGGATGACACTTGGTCAGATCAAGGAACTCTTAAAGAAAGACAATCTGGTGAATATGGATACCAGAACAGTGCTTTCCTGTATTCCGTTTGACTTATCCGAACTTGATGAAGTAAGAACCGAAACGGAAGCAATGTTCACGGACAAGGCGTTATTTGCGTCAATCTTTAAAAATGCCGATCACAGAATGATCTATCAGGCATTCAATGCGATTAATGATCAGAAGATGTACGCAAAGGAAAACTCTCGCTTGGTACCTGTCAAGAGTTTGAAGAGTTGGAAGATGACCAATACCGAAATTGTGTGCAAATCGGCATATGATTTCAAGGTGATTTATTGTCATATTGAGATTGAAGGACGTGAAGTGAAGTATTGGGAGCAACCTTTGATCGAAGCACTTGGCATGGCAGTCTTTGGATGCTTTACCTGCGTGGAAGACGGCGTAAGAAAGTTCCTGGTTCGCGCCAAACATGAGATGGGATGCTTTGACAGTGCGGAACTTGGGCCGACACTTCAGCTTGAACCGACCAACAGCAGAAATAAAATCAAAGATATTGAGAAGCTCTTTCTTGATAAACTCGATCGAAAGGAACACACGCTTGTGGATGTGGTGCTTTCCGAGGAGGGCGGACGGTTTTATCACGAGCAGAACCGAAACGTAATTATAGAGATTGATTCAAACGAAGTCGGTTCGCTACCGAAAGACTACTATTGGATGGATTATGCTACTATTTCCGAGATGGTAAGATATAATAATTGTGTTAATATACAACTTAGAAATCTGGTTTCTCTCATTGACCTATAGATGATGGAGGAATAATAATGATAAGCTTTAACGGTAAGAATATTCTTGTTGTGGGTGCTTCTTCCGGAATTGGTGAAGAAACAGCAAGGGTACTTGCGGACAATGGCGCAAATGTTGTACTGATTGCGCGTCGAGAGGACAAATTAAAGGAGGTATGCAACTCGATTCCGTCAAGGAAGAAGTCGTATTATATAGGCGATGTTACGGAGTTTGAAAAAACGGAGGGATTGATTGAACAGATTGTTTCCGAGCAGGGTAAAATTGATGGGATGGCGTATGTTGCAGGCGTTTCCGATGGAGATGTGCCTATCAAGTATCTGACATATGAAAGACAAATCAAAGTGTTTCAGGTTAATTATTTTGGCTTTGTTGAGTATGTTCGACAAGTGACAAAACGAGGGATGTATAATGCTGGCATGAGAATTGCAGCGGTCTCGTCTGTTGCGTCTCTGCGAGGGGAAAAAGCTCATGTTCCATATTCGGCATCAAAGTCCGCTATGGATTCGGCGATTAGATGTATGGCGAAGGAACTAGGTGGCAAAGGTATATGTATCAACTCGGTTGCTCCCTCAATGGTTAATACGGAAATGTATCAGCATTTTCTTGAAATACATGGAGAAAAAAGCAACACAAACAGAGTTGCGATGAATAGGCAATATTTAGGATTGGCAGAAACGAAAGATGTAGCGTGTGCATTGGCTTTCCTTCTCTCGGAGGATGCGCGCTTTATAACAGGAATAACAATGCCTGTCGATGGGGGTTATACCACAACGTAGTCGGTCATTATAGGAGGGAATAATGTATTCAAAAATCGAAGGGATTAGAATTGATGCCCTTGCTGTTGGCGTGCCTGACAGATGGCTGTCGCTTGATGAGCAATTTGGAGACGGAACAAAGGGAGTCGATGCGCGGAACTTGAAAAAATTCAAAAAAAACGTAGGGGTAGAGGGTCGATATGTCTCAACTGAAAAGCAGACGAATTCAGACTGGTGTTATGCAGCTGCCGAGAAGATTCTGACTGAAAAAGGAATTGACAGAAATCAGGTTGGAATAATTATCTATATCACGCAAACTGCTGACTACAGAGAGCCGGCCACCTCAATGGTTCTTCAACACAGACTCGGAATTGGTACAGATTGTATCGTTTTTGATATCAATCTTGGATGCTCAGGTTTTGTGTATGGATTGAATGTTGTTGGGAGTATAATGATGCAGTGTGATGCGAAGTATAGCCTCTTAATGTGTGGGGAAACGGGAGGGAGACCTAAAATCCCTGCGGACCATCCGGAGGCGGATACAGAAAGCATTTTGTTTGGAGATGCCGGTAGCGCAGCATTACTGAAGAAGGATGATTCAGCGGATGATATGCATTTCTTGTCTAAATCCGATGGTAACGGATTCAAGTCACTGATTGATCCCTGGGGATGGTACAGAAACCCTGTACAGCTTAAAAATGTCCAGAAAATGGACGGCGTTGCTGTTTTCAATTTTTCTACAAATGAGGCGCCGGAATTAATCAATGAACTCATGGATAAAATGAAAACAACACCGAATGATTACGACTATTTGGTCCTACATCAGGCAAACAAATTGATTATGAGTCAGATAGAAAAGAAGACTGGCTTCCCTGAAGAAAAGAGTCTTAAATCTATCGCGCATTATGGAAATACATCGTCTGCATCGATACCGACGGCGCTTGTACATAATCTGGCGGATTCGGCAAAAGGAAAATCACATTTTCTTTTAAGCGGATTTGGTATCGGATTATCGTGGAGCGCGGTGGATTGTTATATTGATGAGAAGGATATTTATCCACTTGTTAAAACGAATGAATACTTCGAAGATGGCTATCAAGCTGAGTAATCATGCTTTGGCAATAAAACAAAGGGAGATAAGAAAATGAACGAAAAAGAAAAACTGGCATTACTTGAGGAAACATTTGATGTTGATGAAGGGGCATTAAGCCCTGAGATGGAACTCGATGGGATTGAGGAGTATGACTCTATGACCAAGCTCTCTTTAATTGTGATGGTTGAAGAAGAATTTGGCAAGAAGCTTACTGGGGCTGAAATCAAAGCGTTTAAAACCGTGCAGGATATTCTAAACTATATGCAATAACTATCGCTACATAAGGAGATTCTCGATGTATAATCCTATGTCATTGACAGGAAAAACAATCATAGTAACCGGTGCTGCATCTGGTATCGGAAAAGAAACGGCGAGGATTATTAACAAGCTCGGAGGAAACTTGCTGTTACTTGACAGGGATGCGGAAGGCCTTGAATCACTGGCAATCCAATTGCGGGAAAGCAATACTAAAACTGTTGCACGTGCTGTTGATTTGTCCACTGTGGTTTCCTTTAAGAGCCTTTTGAAAGAAGTTAAGCAGGAACTTGGTTCTGAGTATACAGGTCTGGTTCACTGTGCAGGGATTCCGTCCGTATTACCATTGAGAGTGTTATCCGATCAGCAGTATGAAACTGTCATGAAAATCAATACGCAAGTAGCGCTTGATCTGGCAAAAGAGTTTTCGGGAAGGCAGGGACATGACACGGGACAGCAATGCTCTATCGTGTTTATATCATCGGTTTATGGCGTGGTTGGTTCGGCGGCAAACGTGGCATATGCAACAAGCAAAGCTGCATTATTGGGGATGACAAAGTCGTTGGCAATTGAACTGGCGGATCGAAACATACGTGTGAATTGCGTTGCGCCGGGTTTTGTCAAATCTGAAATGGCTGAAAGCGTGAATTCTATGTTCGATGAATCTTACGCGGATAGGATTGAGCAGATGCATCCGCTTGGTTGGGGAACACCGACTGACATAGCGTACACGATAGCGTTTTTACTGTCAGATGCCTCAAAGTGGACAACCGGAGCTGTGTTCAACATCGATGGAGGCTATACCGCACAGTAATGAATTGGATTGGTGGTTGATATGGATTGTGTTTTTGTGACCGGAGCGTCTTCCGGTCTTGGAAAAGAGTTGGCTATTTCGCTATCAAACGATTATAACCTGATACTGAATGGACGTAACAAGGAGCGTTTAGAAGATGTCAGAAAGCAATGCGTACGGGATGCATTGATTTGGGAGTACGATCTTTCAAAAACGGATGATATCGAGATGGCACTGACTGAGTTTCTCAAGAAAAATGATCTTCAGGTGACGGCGTTTGTCCATTGTGCAGGAGTGATGAAAATGATGCCACTGAGAAATGTGGATGCGAGAGTAATCAGTGAAACGTTTTCGACGAATGTCTTCTCTGCTGAAATGATTACAAAGGTACTTGTTTCATGCAAAGCTAACGCGAAAAACTTAAAATCGATTGTTTTTATTTCGAGCAACGTAAGCAATCGTGGAGCTTCTGCGTTTAGCGTCTACGGCTCGTCTAAGGCGGCTTTGGATGGATTGATGCGAAATCTTGCAATCGAGCTTGCACCGAACGTTCGAGTGAATTCTGTTTTGCCCGGGGGAATGATAACAGAGATGACAAAGGAATTGTTTGAGAACGAGAATGTAAAAAAACGCTTTGAAAAAAACTATCCACTGGGACTTGGTAAACTGCAGGATGTCATACCGATTGTAGAGTTCTTGATTTCCGACGGTGCAAAGTGGCTGACTGGACAGCAGGTCACGGTGGATGGTGGAAGAACAATTGACATTACCGAACGCGAAGACTAATAACGGAGTATACATAGCATGGTCAAAATGCATTTATTGGATTTCTTTGATCAAACAGCAAAAAGAAAAAAAGGCGATGTGGCTGTGGAGCATAATGAAACATGCATAACCTTTGAAGAACTAAGAATCCGAGCGATGAAACTGGGATCTTGCCTGATTGAAAAACTCGGCAATCAGGATTGTGCGCCTGTTGCGGTGTTTCTTCCCAAAGAAATTGAAACGATAGTTGCAAATCTCGGGATATTGTACTCAGCAAATTCGTTTATGAATCTTGACATTAAAACGCCGAAGAAGAGAATTGATAACATAATTGCTTCAGTTCGGCCTGCACTCATTATCACAGAATCAAGGTATATAAAGTGCTTTGCGGACACTAGTGTTCCTGCAATCAGCATTGATGATTATGATTGGAACGATATGCCTTATGATGAGGGAGCATTGCTAACGCGTAGACGCAGATGTATTGACACGGATCCTTTTTGTTTGATCAATACTTCCGGATCTACAGGAACACCCAAATGCGTTGTTCTTAATCATCGAAGCTTCTTTGATTTTATGGATGCTTCGAATGAACGTTTTCATTTTGATGGAACAGAAATAATTGGATCGCTTTCTCCTGTAGTATTTGATATCTATGATTTTGAACTCTGTATGATGATGATGTATGGTTCGCGCATAATTCTTCTAGACGCAATGCTTGCGGCATTTCCTGCAAAACTGCTCGAAAAAGTGGCGGATTCACGAGTGAGTTTCATCTTTTGGGTACCGTCTATTATGGTAAGTATTGCGAACATGAATTTACTGGAGAGAATCGCATTACCAAATCTGAAACTTGTATGGTTTGCGGGAGAAGTCTTTCCTACAAAACAGTTTCTTGCCTGGTATGATAGATTGCCAGATACAGTGTTTGCCAATCTGTATGGGCCTATAGAGATTACACTTGACTGCACTTATTATTTGGTTGAAGAACGCCCGCCTGAATCAGAACCTTTACCTATAGGGATTCCGTATTATAATACTGATGTCATCATCATTAATGAAAAGGATGAAAGGTGCGGAATTGGAGAAGAGGGAGAATTATGTGTAAGAGGCACATCGCTTGCTATGGGATATTATAATAATCCTGAAAAAACACGGGAATCATTCGTGCAGAATCCACTTAATCATTCTTATCCGGAGCTGATTTATCGTACCGGTGACGTAGTTTTTATTCGGGATGACGGCAACATTATGTTTGTTGGTCGTAAAGATAGTTTGATTAAACACATGGGATATAGAATTGAACTCGGAGAAATCGAGCATGTGCTTGAGAATCAGCTAAAACTGGTAAAATACTGTTGCGCTGTATATCGATATTCAAAGAAGGAAATCGTTCTGTTCTATGAAGCTGAAAAAGATATATCAGACAAGGAGTTTAGATTGGCACTAAGTAAGGTTTTTCCAACGTACATGATTCCGTCAGTATATATAAAGACAGACGAATTGCCGAGAAATACAAATGGTAAAATTGACAGATTGACATTGAAAGAAAAGGTGAACGCGGAGGAATGAGTTATGCGCGAAGAGATTATGGCGATGCTTACAGAATTGAGACCAGAGTTTGATTTTGCGAACAGTGATGATTTTGTGGCAGATGGGCTTTTGGATTCTTTCGATATCATTTCTCTTTCCTCTATGTTAGAGGAAGCATACTCTATTATGATAGATGGGTTGGATATACTGCCTGAAAACTATTCATCGATAGATGCGCTAATCGCTTTAGTGCGAAAATCCGGAGGCAAGACGGAATGATTACGCGATTTAAAAGTAAACGAATAACATCGATGCTTGGTATGTTACCACAGATGATTGGATACTTTGATGATGAAGTGGATAATTATTCTTTTCCACCTAAGCAAACGATGCGATTGAAAAGAATCATGGGCTACGATCAACACCGACTTTCAAAGGATTCGACTACAGTTTCTGATTTTGCGGTTCATGGGCTTTTGTACATGCTTGAAAATGGTTGGATTGAGAGGAAAGAGATCGGTGCTGTTGTTACGGTTTCTTTGTGTCCGGATTATTTTGTACCACATATTAGCAACATTGTGCACGATAAGTGCAATTTTGATAGCGATGTTATCTGCATGGACATTGCGCAGGGGTGTTGTGGATATCTGGTTGGATTGATGCAATCCTTTATGTTACTAGAGCATATGCAGGATAAAAAAGTAGTCCTGATCAACGGTGATGTTTTGAGTCACAAGGTCTCAAAAAAGGATCGCAATGACTTCCCGCTGATTGGAGATGCGTGTGCTATATCGATTATCGAAAGTGGTGGCGATGGTGATATCTACTATGAGATGCACATTGATGGGAAGAGACGTGACGCGTTGAAGATACCTGCAGGCGGATTTCGAATGCCATGCTCGCCAGACACGTCGGTGATGACGGATCAAGGTGATGGAAACTATCGATCGTTAGATAATATATGCATGGACGGAAGTTCGGTTTTTAATTTTGTACAGGTCGAGGTGCCACTGATGCTTGAACGAGCGATGATCAAAGAAGGAAAAACTGTAGATGATTTCGATTTGTTTCTGTTTCATCAGCCCAATAGGTTTATGTTGAAAAAATTGGCGGAAAAAGTGGGACTTCCGGAAGAAAAAACGCCAATGAATCTTGTTGAAAGATACGGCAATCCAAGCGGCGCGTCCATACCTCTTGTTGCAATATCTAACTGCAGAGAGAGTTTGCTTGAAACAGACAATTCATGCTGCTTGTCTGCTTTTGGATCGGGTTTGGCTTGGGGCACTATGTTTATGAACATCGGACGCTTGGACCACTGTGAGCTATTAGAATTAGATTTATGATGAGTAGTCGTTATGTGACAAATTGTTATAATAAAGAGATACTTAATAAAAACGAGCCATATTGTGCGATTGGTAATAATCGTTTGTATTTGGTTGAAGATCACGGCGTGAATAGAATTTTTTTCTTTGCCGAAAGCATGGCAGATATTAATGGTATGATGGCGGTCGTTGAACCCGGGCGTTATTATTTGGAATATGTCACACGTGAGAAGTATGGTTTTGTGCCGGATGGCGCGACGTGCAAAGCTGCAATGATGCGTGTGTCTAATGTAGATATTAAACATACGTTGGATGCGAGTGAAGAAATAACTCATTTCAAGCATAGTGTTGATGCAGATATTGCAACGGAGAACGACGCGGAGGAAATCAATGGGATACTATGGTCTGTCTTTCGGACAGAGGTGAGTCATCTTCTGACGACGGACGAGCTCCGAAGTGTTATACGCAAAAACCAAGTGATGATTCATAGAGATGAGGAATGTCGTATAGATGCTATCTTGCAGTTCGAAATGCTTCCAAGAAAGTTTTACATTAATCAGATTGTGAACCTGTCAGAAAAACGTGTCATCCATTCGATACTTCTCGAACGGCTTACTAATTATGTTGAGAAGGGCGGAAGGTATGTGTATGCATGGGTGGATGAGGCTAATACGGCATCGGTCAGATTCCATGAAAAGTATGGTATGAAACATGATGGAATGTGGAATATGGTTTATGAATTGGAAAGATAAAGATGAATATTGAATGTTATACATGGGATGTTGTTAATTCGAACTCATGGCTCGTCACAGAAGGGGAAAAAGGAATCTTATTTGATGCGGTAGAAAATGACAAGCTGTTTTGTGACATACAGAGATTAGATGAGTTGATTATTGTCCTCACACACGCGCATTTTGATCATATTGTAGGATTGAATCGGCTTAGATCATTAAAACCGAGTGCAGAGGTCTTGTGCACAGAGAAGTGTAGTGAGTATTTAGGAAACACATATAGGAATATGTCTGCGATTGCTGAGATATTCATGGAGTTCTACAAACCTGATGAACAGTATGAACGTGCAATCGTCCCTTTTGTCTGCGAGAAAGCGGAGAAGACCTTCTTTGGGCATAAGGATTTTGAGTGGTGCGGACATCGGATTAGTTTGGAATGTGTTTATGGGCACAGCGATGATAGCCTAATAGCAACCATAGATAACCGGTATATGTTTTCTGGGGACACGATACTGTCGATTCCGACGGTAACTCGTATTACAACGGGAAGTACAAAAAAGTTTTGGACAGAAGATATGCCTAAGATCCTCAAGATGAAGGTGGATAGAGTTTATCCGGGGCATGGGCCGGATGGTGGCTTGGAAGAAATGATTAAGGTGAATTCGATACCGGGAAAATACAAGGAGTTAGTATGGAAAGAATAGTAATCTATGGAGCCGGCGGTATGGGACGTGAAACCGCGCTACTTGTAAATGATATTAATGCCAATTGTCCTACGTATGAGTTAGTTGGTTATTCTGTTGATGAAGACTATTATGCTGATGAGATGGAGGTTGGGGGATACAAGGTCTACAGCAGACGGTGGCTTGTTGAACATAAGGATGATGTGTTGTGTGCGTGTGCGATAGGATATCCAAAGGAAAGACGGGAAGTCATGAAGCGACTGCGGAACGAAGGGGTGAGATTTGCTACGCTTGTTCATCCGGTAGCACACGTTGCGGAAATTGACAAGGTTGGTGAAGGGAGCGTTATTGCGGGGTATGCGCTGGTATCCGAGGGTGTTACTCTCGGGTGCGGTGTTTTTTTAAACAGCATGGTGATTATTGGCCATGATTGCAATATTGGTGATTATGTATCGTGTTTCCCGAAGGCTCAGATTTCCGGGGGGTGTAGGATAGGCGAGGCGGTATCTATAGGTGCAATGTCTTATATTCATGAAAAGAAAACAATAGGTGATGAATCTGTTGTTGCGCCGGGAAGTATAGTGCTTAGAAATGTAAAACCGAGGGCGCATGCGATGGGAAATCCGGCAAAGATGTATTCGCTGTAGAGTGGAGGCTGATAACATGAGTGATGATATAATGGTAAGCATTTGCTGCGCCACTTACAATCATGAACGATATCTGAGGAAAGCGTTAAATGGTGTGCTTGCACAGAAAGTGGATTTTCGTTATCAGATAATAATATGTGAGGATTGCTCTACAGACGGAAGCAAACAGATTGTTAAAGAATACGAGGAAAGGTACCCGGAGAAGATTGTTGCAATCTACCAGAAACAAAACAAGGGTCCTGTGCAGAATTTTGCGGACTTGTATAGTTATGCAAACGGGAAATATGTAATTACATTGGAGACGGATGATTACTGGGTGGATGATAAGAAGCTTGCGAAACAGGTGGAGTTTCTTGAAAACCATCCCGACTATGTCGCTGTTTCTCACAGAACTTTTATAGTTGACGAGAATGGACGTTGTCTAAAAAACGTGATATATCCGGAGTGTAAACGGCAGAAATTTGATGTAAAAGAAATGATGTTGTGGCGTACAGCCGGTCAGGTTACAACAATGCTGTACAGGAATTTTCATCAGGATAAGGAAACGAATGATGCATTGATTAGAATAAGTGCTTTGGGGCCTGGAGATAAAGCGAAGGAACTTCTGCTGAGCAATAGAGGAAAAATCTTCCGAATGAATGAAAGAATGAGCTGTTACAGATATGTGACAAAGGGTGGAAGTGGTTTTTCTGCGAATAATAAATTGAAATACTACGATTATTATCGGATGTTTGATCAGTTGTATTCGTTTATGCTGGAACGTAGATACAAACCTGAATGTGTAGAAACGACCGAGTATTTGAGGTTGGAGGCTTTGGCGGCATGTACGTTACTGGAACATAGCGTGCCAATCTCTTGCTTTGCAAAGGAATGCTTCAAGTGTACACATAAAGCCCATTTTATTGTAAAACTGGGTGTCCATTCCGTCCTCAAGTTATTTTCTTTTTTTTCAAAAAGAATAGTTGGAATAACATACATATAATTCGAAAATATATTTGATTTTGGGACTGCTTGTGATATAATATATGCTATCTAATTGCGTGGTTTTTGATAACAACGAGAGGGAGGTTATTATGCGCATCAGTGGCGGTAGAAAGAAGATCCGTGTCGGTGATCTTCTTGTAGAGGCAGGAGCAATCACAGACGAGCAGCTTCAGGAGGCGATCGCCTATCAGAAAGAAAATGGTGGTAAGATCGGTAACGTTATCATGGAACTTGGTTTCATCAGCCAGGAACTCCTGATCACGGTGCTGACGACCCAGATGGGTATCGATTATGTAGAGATTAAGGCGTGCAAGCTGGATGAGGATATCTTAAAGCTTGTACCGGAAAACCTGGTAGATAAATACAAGGCTGTCCCGATCGGCTTTGATGAAACCAATCCGAACGTCCTTCGTGTGGCTATGGCTGACCCGATGGACCTGAATGCGGTGGATGATATTGCTATCGCAACGAATACCCAGGTTGAACCACTCCTTGCGATGGAGGACGACCTGATCGAAGTCATCGGAAAGCATTACGGTAATACCCAGGCTATGGAAGCTGCGGAGCAGTACCGTAAGGAGATGGCTGAGAATTCCCTTGGAGATGATGAAGAGGATGCCATGCGAGAGGACATCGAGAACTCTCCTGTGGTACTCCTTGTAAAGCAGATCATCGAGGGTGGTGTCAGACAGAGAGCATCCGATATTCACATCGAGCCTCTTGAGTCCAGCGTGCGTGTGCGTTACCGCATCGACGGTGCCTTGAAACAGGTGATGTCGTACGACTACTCGCTTCTTTCGGCGATCAGCGCCCGTATCAAGATCATCGGCGGTATGAACATTGCCGAGAAGCGTAAGCCTCAGGACGGTCGTATCACCATCGTGGTAGACAGAAGAGAGTTCGATGTCCGTGTTTCCATCCTTCCCACCGTATACGGTGAGAAGACGGTTATGAGACTTACATCCAAGGACGGCCTTACAAAGCCGAAGAGCGCCCTTGGATTCGGACCGCAGGAGCTGAAGGTGTTCGATGGTATCCTAAGTAACCCTCACGGAATCATCCTGGTTACGGGACCTACCGGTTCCGGTAAGTCTACCACACTTTACACGTCCTTAAGCGAACTTAACACTGAAGATGTGAATATTATCACGGTTGAGGACCCTGTCGAGGCGAATATCGACGGTATCAACCAGGTACAGGTGAATGTCAAAGCAGAGCTGACATTCGCAGCGGCACTTCGTTCCATTCTTCGTCAGGACCCCGACATTATCATGATCGGAGAGATTCGAGACGGCGAGACGGCGCAGATTGCGGTACAGGCAGCTATCACCGGACACTTGGTGGTATCAACATTGCATACCAACTCGGCGGCATCCACGGTTACCCGTATCATCGACATGGGTATCGAACCCTACGTAGCGGGTGATGCGCTTGTGGGCGTTATCGCACAGCGACTTGTAAGACGTCTTTGCAATTCCTGCAAGGCGGCAAGACTTGCTGAAGAGGATGAGAAGAAGATCTTAGGCGTCGAGGACGAAGAAGATGATGTGATCATCTACGAGCCGGTCGGATGTGCGCTTTGCGGAGATACCGGATATGCGGGCCGAATCGGTGTATACGAGATGATGCCTGTATCCAAAGAACTTCAGGCGGTCATCGCCAAGGGAGCTACGGCGGACGTGATCGAGAAGCAGGCACTCGCCGAAGGTATGCTTACACTGAAGATGGGAGCTGCGAAACACGTACTTGCCGGCATCACATCACTTGCTGAGATGAAGAAGATCACCTACGAGACCGGTGATGAGTATTAATAAAAGTAGAAACCAGACAAAAGGAGATAGAGGATATGCTTGATATGAAAGAATTGCTCGCCTTCGCAGTTGAGCAGAACGCATCCGACGTACATGTGGCGTGTGGTATTCCTCCGAAGCTTCGTATCAACGGTCGACTGACCGAGGTGGAGGTTCCGCCTTTGATGCCGGCTGATGTGGCGGAAGCGATCGGTTCCACGATGCATGAGCGTCACAAACAGATCTTAAAGGAAAGAGGAGAGGTCGACTTCTCCTATGCATCATCGGAAACCGGACGTTTCCGTGTAAATGTCTTCATGGACAGAGGAAACATGGCGGCTGCTTATCGAAAGGTCGACACGATTATCCCGAGACCGGATATGCTTGGTATCCCCGATGCGGTGGTACAGTTATATAAGAAGAAAAGAGGACTGGTACTTGTAACAGGACCTACAGGATCGGGAAAATCCACCACGCTTGCTTCTATTATTAATAAGGCAAATGAGAACCTAACAGATCATATCATCACACTTGAGGACCCGATCGAGTATGTCCACAAGCATAAGAAGTCAGTTGTGAATCAGCGAGAGATCGGTATGGATACACTCTCTTATGCGAACGCACTTCGTGCAGCGCTCCGTGAAGACCCGGATATCATCCTGGTAGGAGAGATGCGTGATCTTGAGACGATCTCCACAGCGATCACTGCAGCCGAGACCGGACACCTTGTGTTCTCTACACTGCATACCATCGGTGCTGCATCTACGATCGACCGTATTGTCGATGTATTCCCTCCTCATCAGCAGCAGCAGACGCGTATTCAGCTGGCGATGGTACTTGAGGGCGTTATCTCACAGGCGCTGATTCCCACTGCAGATGGCAAGGGACGAGTTGCTGCCTTCGAGGTCATGCTTGCAAGCTCAGCAATCCGAAGTTTGATCCGTGAATCCAAGACACATCAGATCCAGTCTACGATCCAGACCAGCCGTGCGCAGGGCATGATCACATTGGATGACTTCATCCTTGAACTCTACCGTGGAGGCAGGATTTCAAGAGATATGGCTCTGACTTACGCACAGGATCAGGCGGGCATGAAGAAGCAGATGTAGAATCTGTTTGTGCAGATTTCACAAAACGCAATAAAATAATTGCAATGTATTGCAAATAGTGATAAACTTCAAACTAGGCAAATTGTTAACAAATTGTAAATTTTTTTACAAGAGATGGGCGGAGGATTAATATGGCGATTTACAATTGTAAGGTTATGGCGAAAGACGGAAAAGCCAAGAAAGTGAACGTCGATGCCATAAGCGAGGACAAAGCGAGGGAGCGCTTAAAGTCTGAAGGCTATATTGTTCAGGAAATCAAGGAGCAGGGTAAGGGCTTCAACCTGAGCAAGAATAAGAAAGTAAAAGATAAGGATCTGGCAGTATTCTGTAAGCAGTTCAACTCCGTATTGAATGCCGGTGTTACGGTAATCAATGCATTAGAGATGATGAGCGAGCAGATGGACAACAAGACGATGCAGTCTGCCTTAAGAGATTGCCAGACATACGTACAGAAGGGCGGTACTTTGGCGGATGCTATGAAGCTGAACCCGAAAGTGTTCCCTTCCATCATGGTGAACATGGTGGCGGCCGGTGAGATGTCCGGTAACTTGGAGACATCCTTTGAGAGACTGACAACGCACTTTGAGAATTCAAATAAGTTAAAGTCCAAAGTAAAAGGCGCTATGACATACCCGATTGTTATCCTGTGTGTCGTTATCGCAGTTGTGGTAGTTCTCTTGATTAAGGTTATCCCGCAGTTCGCTGAGATGTTCGAGGACATGGGATCCGAACTTCCCGGACCTACGCAGTTCCTCGTGAACCTGTCAGACTTTTTGGTTCATAAGTGGTTCATTGTGATTGGAATCATAGCTGTTGTCGTGATTGCTATCAAAGCATTCAAGAAGACTGATAGCGGATCAATGCTTTTTGCAAAGATGGGACTTGGCATGCCGCTGTTCGGCAACTTGACCATAAAGTCATCTGCGGCGACATTTTCCAGAACACTTGCTACACTCCTTGCGTCCGGTATTCCTTTGATCGATGCCATCGAGCAGGTTGCCAAGATGATCAATAACCGCATCATCCGCGAGGGACTCCTCGATGCGAAGGTTCAGGTTACAAAGGGTGTACCTCTTTCAAAACCGATCAGAGATATGAACATCTTCCCTCCTATGTTACCTCAGATGATCCGTATCGGAGAAGAGACAGGTAATATCGAGGATATGATGGATAAGGTGGCTGACTACTACGAGATGGAAGTGAACGATGCTACCGATGCACTGACTGCTATGATGGAGCCGATGGTTATCGTATTGATGGCTGTCGTGGTAGGTGGTATCGTTATCGCAATCTACTCACCGATGCTTTCCATGTACGACGCGGTCGACAATTACTAATTCACATTTGGATTTAAACCGGCGGGCGACTCCGGCGGTTTGATCATATAAACATTATGTTTAAGAGAGATTAAAAAGAAGAAAAGGAGAGTAACTATGAAGAAGACTAACAAAGGTTTCTCACTCGTAGAGCTGATCATCGTTATCGCCATCATGGCGATCCTTGCCGGCGCTATCGCTCCTGCACTTATCCGTTACATCGATAAGTCCAGAAGATCCAATGACGTATCATCCTCCAAGACAATCAAGACCGCAGTTGAGACTGCTATGTCCAATGAGGATACCTACGAAGCACTTACAACATGTGGAACAACTCCAAACAGCATCAAAGACGAAGATGGAAACACCATCCAGTACGCAGGCTATGTAACCGCTGCTCCTGGATCAACCACTGGTTCCACCGGTAATGGTATAGCTGTGAATCCGGATAAGTCTTATACTGCGCCGAACGCGAATGTAGTCCCTGATGCAAAGGCTGAGATCGGCAAGAACATCGGTGAGAAGGTTCCCAAGATCAAGTTCAAGAAGGCAGCAAAGAACAACGGACTTTCCACAAGCTCAGGATGCTCATTCTACGCATACTGCTCCAATGGTGGTACTGTTGTAACAGGTGTTGGTAATGGCACTAATTTCTATCAGCTTGCACCGGATGTATCCAAGTACTATCAGTAAGATTTAGCATAGTTACAAAACTCATACAGCAGAATTCCACCTGAGTCGCCAGGTGGAATTTGGCTGTATATATTACTTTGAAGTGAGAAAGGTAAGTATATGTTAGGCGAGTATACAGCTTGGGTCGCAGTGGGAGTTATCTTCTTTCTGTATGGCATCGTGATCGGCAGTTTTCTAAATGTCGTCATCTTCAGAATCCCGATCAAAGAGAATATTACACTTACCAGATCTCACTGTATGACATGCGGTTACACGATCGCATGGTATGATCTGGTGCCTGTGTTTAGTTGGCTTTTCTTGAAAGGCAAGTGCAGACACTGCGGATCAAAGATCTCAATCCAGTATCCTATTATTGAGGCGGCGAATGGAATCATCTATTTGATAATCTATTTGCTGAACGACTTCAATAATAATCCGGTTGAGACAATTCTTTATTGCGCCTGCGCATCCGCGCTTTTGGCATTATCTGTCATTGACTGGCGCACCCAGGAAATCCCCTTTGGGATCAATATCTTTATCTTTATATTAGGACTGATTAGACTGCTTACTGATTTGGGTAATTGGAGCGAGTACGTAATCGGTTTTTGTGCAGTCAGCGGTTTTTTATGTCTTTTGATCCTTTTCGGACACTTCATATTAAAGAAGGAAGTCATGGGATTCGGAGACGTGAAGCTTATGGCGGCAACCGGCTTACTATTGGGCTGGAAACTTATTATACCGGCGTTTTTTATCGGATGTATTTTGGGTTCAGTGATTCATCTGACGATTATGGCGGTTAAAAAGGGCACAGACCATGTGCTGGCATTTGGACCCTATCTGTCGATGGGTGTCTTCATAATCATGTTATGGGGTGAACAGCTTGTAAGCTGGTACCTTAAGATGTGGACTTTCTTATAAGTATGGTCCTAATAAAAAATCACTGATTAGCGAGGGAGGCTATAACGTATGGCAAAGAGCGGTAAAGTGTTATCAATTGATATCACAAACGAAAGCATCACAATCATCGAGATTACTGCATCTCAGAAAAAGCAGACCAACATTCACAATGTCATCATCTTCGAGACACCTGAGGATGCCTATGAAGACGGACAACTTAAGAACCCTGAAGCAATTGCACAGGCAATCAGGGAGCAGCTTCTTGCGAGAGGAATTTCCAATAAGAATGTTATCTTCGTTCTTTCCTCAACCAAGATTGTTAACAGAGAGGTTATCATACCTTTCGTAAAAGAGAATAAGATCAGGGGAATCATCAATGCAAACTCAACAGAATACTTCCCTGTGAATATAGAAGATTACGTGGTATCCCACTCCACATTGGAGACGGTTACCGACGAAGAGGGCAACAAGCAGCTTCGTGTGCTTGCAGTAGCAGCACCCCAGCAGATGGTTCGCTCTTACTATGATTTGGCAAGTATGGCAGGCCTCAATGTAGTCGACATCGACTACATCGGTAATGCGATGCTGCAGTTAATCAAGACACAGACCACACAGAATACAACAACCATGGTGATTCAGCTCGGCTCCGAGTCCACCGTGCTTAATATCGTGCAGGGAGACAATCTCCTTCTTCAGAGAACCGTACCTTACGGTACCAACTCTGTTGTAAATGTCGTTATGGATGAGAAGGGCGTGGACGCTACCACAGCGATGACCCTCCTTCAGAACGACAGACTTATTACAGTAGACTTTGATGACAATGAGGCAACAGGAGCTTTCCGTTATCTGATCAACAACATCGGACGTGTTATGGACTTCTATGCGAGCCGTAATCCGGATAAGCCGATCGAGGATGTATTCCTTACCGGTGACGGTGCTTTGATCAAGGGTATCGACGGACTCTTCAAGATTCAGCTTAACGTTCAGACCAGAATCATGGACAGCCTCTACAATATCAAGTTTGATCAGGGTATCGACCTTAAGGTTTATAACCCTGTATACCTGGTAACTCCCATCGGTGCTGCATTCGATCCTATGGGATTCACCCTTGATGATGCAGGCACCAAGACTGCAGGTGAGGGCGGAAGCCTCGCTCCTTTCGTGGCAGTCGTTGCTGTTGCGGCAATCGGTGCAGCGGCTATGGCCTTCTTCGCAATTAATGAGAACAAAAAGCAAACTGATCGAAAGACTCAGCTAGAACAGGATATTCAGAGAGTGCAGGATATCGAACAGGTGATCAATGATCGTGATGCTTCAAGACAAAAGCTTGCGGACGCAACAACAATGTCCTTAGCAACTTATCAGCTTAATGAGAATGCAAGGGAATTGATCACGCAGTTAGAACAGAAGACACCCAAAAATGTTATCGTAAAGAGTTTTACAAGTAATGAGTCGGGTGTTACTATTCCTGCATCATCTACGGATTATGATTCGATTGCAGATTTTATTGTTCAATTAAAGTCGATTGAAGTGATTGACGATGCTTTTGTTTCGGGTATTGCGAAGTCTGAAGATAAAGACACAGGAGAAACAACGTACGAGTTCACGGTTACGGCTGTGTTTGTCAATCCGTTCCTCGCAACTGATACGGATGCTTCAGCTGCCGAAGAAAACTAGTAAGGGGAGGGCACAAGAATGAATAAATCAACAATTAAACTTTTATTGGTAATCTTAGCTGTCGCAATTTTAGGCGCCACATACATGTATGTGTTCAAACCCAAGCAGGAGGACACAAATACAGTCAAGGCTGAAGCGGACGAATTGGAAGCTAGATACAATGAACTTAATGCTGAGAAGGCTCATGAAGCAGAGTATAAGGCAGAGATCGAAGAGAACAACAAGGCGTTTGACGAAATCATCGCCTATTATCCTGCAGATTTAAACCAGGAGACAGAAACAATGTTTGTCAAGAGTTTAAATAAGGAAAAAGGCGTTGACAAGATGGATGTCTTGAACGCAACTTTTTCTGAGGATCAGGTCTTTTACACTCTCGGCGGTGATGGAAGCGGATATGAATGTATTACAAATACAATTCCAATCTCCTATGAAGGTTCCTATGAAGGAATTAAGTCCCTTATTGATTATGTAGACGGATACAAATACCGGATGAATATTTCATCTATGTCTATTGCTTACAATTCACAAGAGGACATTTATACTGGTTCGGTTATCGTAAACCAGTACGCTATTGGCGGAGAGGATAGAGTACCTGATACTGTCGATGTGGATGTTCCTAAGGGCGTTACAAACATTTTCCTGGGTGGCGGAAATGCTCCGAAACCGACAAGCTCTTCTCATGACGAAGATGAAGGAGAGGATATTGTGTCAAATCATGATGCTTCGATTGTTTTGAACAATGCAGCCAATGATACCGGCGATGGCATTATCGTGTCCGCAGGCACAACGGATATTTCATCCGCTGACAACAAGCTTGTTAGCGTGGATCTTGAGATCGCAGACGGAAAGGCAGTATTCTCCATCGGATCCGAGGAACTCGAGTGTGATGTTGACGGCAACTCTTTTACCATCTATGTTGAGTCTTCCGAGAGAGTTGACGGAGACGATAAGAACGGTGTGAAGCTTAACATTTCCAACGACACTGATGTAGCAGTATTCATCAAGGTTGTTGATGATGATTCTGATTCGCCCAGATTCAGCGTTGGTAGCAAGAGTGGTACCGTAAAGGTATATTAGGGAGAGGATGAGGATATATGGCAAAAAACAATAATAAAGGTTTCAGCTTAATAGAAGTTGTCATTGCGATTGCCATATTGACATTACTGCTGACGCCAATCGTAAATCAGTTTGCACAGACTCTTCGCGTAAATAGGCAAGCGAAGGAACAGCAGGAGGCAAACGAAAGTGCGTACTTCGAACTCGAACAATTTCAAAAGGGTGATTTAGATGAGTTAAAGAAGAAGTATGCAGGAAAGTATCATGAGCATAATTCTATGCCTGTGAAGTTGTGGGATGTTACAACTCACACGGAAATTGACACATCATCAAAACCGCTTACGTACACAGTGTATGAGTTCGAATTAGATGAACTTAAACTCGGCACGAAAAAGACTAAGTATGAAAATAAGGTATTCCTTGATGACCTTTCAAACAAAGTCCGTGATTATGGCGGGGAATCCGGAGCAGAGCATTACAAAATTGCTTACGGACTTGACGAAACAACGCACGAGAAGTTTAAAGATTTTGAACTTACAAACGAAGGCTCTATCGTTAAGAAAGATGATGATGGGTTCATAACCGACGTTGTTGTAACAAACGGCGAGTATGTTAAGAATCCGAATGAAGTCAACCTCGGTAATGTGCACAATTTAGACAAGAATGAGGTTGCCTTGGTATTAGGAGGCACATCAAACTTTGACGAGCAGGCGAGGAAGGCATTGTTCAGTTTTGCGCTGGCAAAGCTGAAAGAAAAGAGCCCAGAAAACTGGAAGCAGGTTGTAGGACACAGTCAGGGCGATAGCATTTTCTCCGCTCAAGCAGGTGGTGTAAAGTATATTGATCTGTCGGAAACCAGACAGAAACGCTGTATACGTGTCCACTGTAGTAAAGAAGTAAAAGGTGCACAAACAGAATACGTTGTGAAGGTTGATGTGTACTATGAGTATCCGTTTACAATTGACGGAGAACCATTCAACGAGCCGATACATTTTAATGTATTCAGTCAGAGATTCAAGACGGACAAGTGCCCTGAGATTTATCTGGAATACCAGCCTTTTACGGTGCTTACAGCGACAGGCGGAAACAGTTTGCAATATGCCGCTAATGACTATATCTTGATCGATAATTCGGTTGATGAGTCCAAGTTGTATCTTTATAAGCCGAAATGGGATCAAAGCAATGCAGCTCTGTTGGCGACAGATATAGATGCAACGAAGGATGAGATTTTTAATCAGGCTTACTATGAGACGTATGATGAAAAAATCGATCCTAAGGATCCGGCACCGAACAAGAAAAGTGCGGAATTGGTGAAGATGCTTTCTACGTATTATGTAACTCCGGCTTATACGGTTTCCGGGTCAACACTGACCCCGAAGAAAGTACAACCAAGCCCTGTACACATTTTCATCGGAAGTACAAACAGCTATATGCATGTTTTACAGCTTGATGATGAAGGTAAGGTTCCTGACACATCGAAGGAAGTTAAAAGAATGACGGTGTTTACCAACATGGACATTACGGATTTTGAAAAAGGAACAACAACGACAGCCAAGTGGCAGTTTTCGGTTGCTGGTTTCTCGGATTTTGGTTATGTCGGCACCGTGGCTGAAGATGGAGATGGAAAGAATCATAGTCATTACGCCTTAGGTAATTCGGGCGGAGAGTATATTACAAAACGTCCAAGTGCCGAGGATAATGATCATAAGCCGGTTTTGATGAAGTTGTCTGATGACACAAGAGAATCGAATCGTTTGTATACAATTACCGTACAGTTGACACCAGATGATAAGGGAAGCAATACTGTAAAGCTTACAGGAGCAAAGGGGGAAAATTAGTTGAAAAAAGTTAAAAAGTTTTTCAAAAAACTGAATAACCGTGGCTCCAGTATTGTAATGGTAGTTGTTTCGCTTGCATTCATCGGTATTATTGTCGGAGCCCTTTTGGCGGCAGCAAGTTATGCATATCGCTTGAAACTTCAGGATTTGAATTCAAGAGATAACTTTTACTATGTCGAGCAGGCCATGAATGAGATTTATGCCGGAGTTGGATCTGAGACCGTTGCGAATATGCAAGATGCATATACATATACGGTTGAGAATATGGCTCGCTATGACATCAATACAAAGACTTACACAAACATCTCTCAGGACGAAGCTCAGGATATGTTTGCAAAACGCTTTATTCATAATGTTCAGAATAACAGCTTTTTCAAATCGTCCGACGATGTGCTTGGTGATAAGATTGAGTCATTTATAAGCAACAGTTCTGTTGTATTGGACCGCTCCAGACTTACAAAAGAGGTTCGTACCAAGAATGGTGAGATTACAGCGATTGTCATCAAGAATGTTACAGTTTCTCGTACAGTCGATTATAAACATTCCAGAGCCAATGGTGCGTTTACACAGTCAATTACTACGGATATTGTAATTGGAGAGCCGGATTTTTCGGTTCTCTTTGATGCGTCCAACAATAGCGATGCAAACGTCTTTGATTATTCGCTCGTTTCGGACATGGGCATTGAAATCAGACAGAATGTGGCGCTTTCGATTGCAGGAAACATTTACGCTGCAGCGGACTATTATAACAAGTTATACAATTACGATGATACGAAAAATGATGATGCATTTACACCGTCAACGCCTATCAAGACGAAGATAAAGAACGCCTCAGGAGAGGAAATTGAGGTAGACAAGTACAAGCATGTTGCTGTTTCTTCGAGAAAGTATAGCCCCACTGCTTCACTTGACGGCACAGAGTATTCTTATACTGATACCGAGGCTATACCGAATGATAATGTTTCGAGGGGTAGTGATACGGTTCAGTATTATTCGTTTGATGGCGGTGCAAACATTAAGAAGTCGTCTGATTCAACTACACAGGTGAGAAGTAAATATTCAGGACTTTTCATTGACGGCACTGATGTAAGTGTGCTTGCTGATTATGTTATTGTCCCGGGCACGATCGCTGTCATGAATAAAGGATCGTTTTCTGCATTCGGTCACAGCGGAGTTGCAACATCTGAGACCGAGATTTGGACAGACAATATCATCTTGGATGGATTGAGCGCCAAGAGAACCTACGAAGATAACAATGTCAGCAAGAATAAGTATTATGGGCCAAGCGCTATCATAAGAGGTAAACTCTTTGTGAAGGACGACACGGAGCTTAATGCAGCAGGATCCACATTGGAACTTCGTGGAAGTTATTATGGATACGGCGACAGCACATCTAAGGATAGCCGCGTTTTTCTTCCTCAGATAGCAGATTATTTCAGGATCCAGGATGGTGTTGATGCGAATAAAAATCCGATTTATGTGAACAGAGGACATTATAACAGTAGTGCAATTGTTGTAAATGGTGAGCAGTCTGCCTTGGATTTGTCCGCTGCAAAGAACCTTTATATTGCAGGACGTTCATATGTTGAGTTATCCAAATACCGCGCAACGAAAGCTTCAAGAAATACAAGTGCAACGTATCTTGACGGAAACAAAACTGTGACAGGTGTTTTCCCTTCGGAAACCAATGTATACACTTATCAGACCGAGACGGATGATTCAACACCTGAAAACAAAAAATATACGCGCGATTATAAGACGGGCGAGAGTATTTCTGTAAAGAGTAATCAGCGCGCATATGTTCCTGTGCAGGTTGCGGATACTACGCCCAAGGTGTACAGTAAAACAATCAACGGAAAGGAATATGAGTATACAGGTCTCGAGGTTACTGTGAACTTTGGTAACTTGGCGATGTCTTCAGGGTTTACCAACGGAGATCTTATAACAACGTCATTTTTCTCAAAGTATTTCCCTTCAGGCATGTTTTCCGGGACGGAAATCAGAGAAAACCAGCAAGTGACCGTATATAGAGTTCCTGTAATTGCTCAGAAACTAAACGGAAAAACTGTTTACTTCTACGATTTCGATAAAGCGTATGAGATGCTAAGTGCATGGAATCCGAATGTTGCGCTTGATGCAAGCGGTAACAAAGTGCGCTTCGCTACTTATTACAAATCAGCGCAGTATTTTGAATCTGCTTATATTGAAGATTATACGGCGTTTCTAAACAAAACAACGTATACGGACGATGAGAAGACTTTAAAGTCTTACCTCACTGATGTGACCGAGTACGAAGATTTTGAAGTTGAAGAAGTAAGCATCCCCAATGATTCAGTTCTCGATCCTAAAGATAAGAGATTTGTTTATTCGAGCGGAGCTCTTACGTCGACCGATTCGAAAGACTTTGAAATTGAGAATTATGATGATGAGAATTCACTGAACTCGCTTTCGGCGTTAATGACTAACGAAGGTTATAAGAGCGGAATTGAAGTTAAGACCTCGGATTTGGGTGCGTGGGGCAGTGGCCCTCTTACACTCTATCAGTTGTCGAATAATCTGGAGATGGAGTACAACTTCATGAAGTGGAATCTTGGACACTTCAAGGATTCTGCGAGCGATAAGAAAGAAAAGAGCTATATAAAGGAGTTTGTATCATCGCCAGAGTATGGTGAAGCTTCTATTACTCCAATTAACAGATTCATTAATGTTGAAGCAATCCCGAAGGATGATAGCGTTGATATCAGTATCTCACCTGCAGATCCTTCGACGGTTGAAGCAAATAAAACTGCTGATCATATGCTTCCCTTAGATTCCGGATATTCAGTTTGGGTTGACGATGGAAGGACTAAAGGAGATGACGGTGTATCAAAGATTAAAATAGAGGCTAGACCTAAGGACAATCATGTTGTTCGTGGTATAATTGTTACAAAGGGTGATGTGGTCTTTGATGAGAGCGTTACAACATTCGAGGGTCTTATTATTTCGGGCGGAAAGATTGTGATTGATGAAAGAGTTCAGCAAATCACTGCAAGCCCGGAGATCTGTAAAACGATCCTTCGAGAGTGTATGGTTTCAAGGGATGCTGATGCTCAGGCTTTGCTTAAGATTTTCAAGGGATATGAGAATCTGGCAAATCAAGCAATTGATGATGAAGCAACCGGTACTGATGCGAAGAAGATTCAAAACATTGACTATTCAGATGTCGTATCGTTTGACAACTGGATGAAGAATGTAGATTAGAGGTGCCTATGGAGAAGAGAGAATACAGAACCAACGACAAAGGCTTCTCATTGATCGAAATGATTATAGTTATTGCAATTATCGCGATTATGACCGCGGCAGCAATGGCTGTAATTGGTATCATGCACTCTGCGAAGGCGAAAGAGGCTTCTCACACGTTTGAGGTCCAGCTGGCAGAACTGCAGGCATCATCCAGAGGTCAGGCTTGTGTGGTAGGAGGGACGGTTCAACCGGACTACCAGTTCACCTTGGTTCTTCATAAACATGAAGGAAAGTATTACCTTGCGAAAGCGTACTATGACACAACAAAAGGCAATCGTGAGTCAGATGCAAGCTATGTATATGTTAATTCTGAGAACGCGAATGGAGGGCTTGGTATCAGCTTGTCCAGCTATGTTGTCGTAAAGTATACACCCAAACCCCCTACGGGTACAGGCGTGGAACGTGAGATTGGGGAACGCACAACAAATGGTGGACCGGTATATATTACCTTTAATAGACAAGGTGAGTGTATTCACGGTTACGGAAAGTATTCTTTTTACAAGAAAAGCGGAAATAACAAAATATGTGATGTGCAGCTGAACCGAATCGGCAGCCGTCAGTCCAATTAAGGAGGGATGAGCTTTGAAGAAGAAAAGACAAAGTAATAAGGGATTCTCTCTGGTTGAGCTGATCATAGCGCTTGCTATACTCGCATTCCTTATGACGGCGGTGAGCGCCTTTATGGGAAGCAGCGTACTAAGAAACAGGCAAGCTAAGGCAGACTTGAAGGTTTCCACATCTGCACAGCTCGTATATAACGAGATTACGGACTGCATTATGCAGGCAAATGACATCATTCTTGTTGGATATTTGATTCCCAAGTCTAAGACGGTCGATTTTTCAAAACCCGGAGCTGAGATTTCTTATGATCTTGGAGAAAAGCTTTATTTCGTGAAGGATAAATCCGGATTTGAAGATATAGAACATCATTATTCGGCATATGGTATGTCGGGAAGCTTTTCCTACAATGAAGCAGGAACAGGAAATGTTAGAAAGTTTTCTACGTTAAAGCCGGATGACAGGATTTATGTGACAAAACTGATTGTGAAAACATCCGTTCCAATTGACATGACGCAGACAAACGATGGTGACCCTTCGAAGACAGTAGATCAGGTTATGATGCACCACATTGAGGGTGGAAATCACACAATCAAATGTACCGTGAAGGGATCGCAGAAGATCTACAACGAGAATGACACATGCTATCATGAGTTTGATTTCGAAAAAGACAAGTGTTACTATGGCAAGTTGTATGCTTACATGGTCAAATTAAATGATCATCTGAATATGGCCAGTGATGCCAGCAAGGCAGACCACATTTACACCGCTGAGCTTTCCTATCTGGAGTATGACAACGGAACCGAAAAAGAGCAGATTTCCGGTTGTGTGGCGAAAGTAGATGCTGACAAGGGTCAGATTGGTATTGATCTGTACTTCAACAAACTTAACATGACCTATGATACTTTGGGTATGGTCAATATTCGTAACTCGCATGTTTTAAAGTCAAACAAGTAAAGGAGGTAAGCAGATAATGAAACGCAAGACTAAGATCATGATCTCAGCGCTTTCCGTCATGTTGCTAATGGCACTTTCTGTGACAGCGCTCTCACTTTCCTTTGCTGATGATTCAGATTTAGCGAGCCAACTGGTAGCTGAAGATAAAGCAGTTGCTGCCGGTATGGTTACTGATGATACAAACATTGATTTGATCATTGCGAATTCGGAAACCAAAGAAGATATTGATCATGATTATCACATTGTAGAGATTGGATCGGGTGATAAGCCCTCTAATCTCAGCACACTGGTATCCTCTGATGGGTTCAAGAACTATGTTATTGATGGGTATAGTACGAAAGGCAAGAAATTCGATGCTACCAATGGAAAGATTACATATGACTATTTCCAGGCCAAGAATGTAACTTCCGCTGATTTACCGACCATTCTTAAAGCAGATTTTATTTATCTCAGCAATGCGTCGGGTAGCGCTTTTGGATCAAGCAACGATCTCCCTGAGGATTTGTACGATTTGTTGCATGTCTATGCGGTTGGTAGCTATAAGCCGTTGGTAATTGATTCTCCGTCAGCAACATCTGTGAGCACGGATGTATCCAAGTCTATGGCGCAGTTGGGCAAAAGTGTGTTCTCTAAGGGATACATGTACTACACGTTCTCTTGGAACGGAGCTGATGCTGATAATTTTCTGGGGCATGGTGCAGGATCACTTTACCTTGGAATTCATGCAAATGACCATAACAACAAGTGGATTGCCTGCGGGGACGGAAGCGTAAAGGTAGCAAGAATTCTTGCTGTTAGTCCTAATGGCACAACAACATGGACGAAGACACTGTTAGGTGGAACCGCTTCCGGAGCAGACTTGACGGTTGCAGCCAGCAGCCCTTCGCTCACTCCCGGTGCTACATTGGCAGGTGCGAATCTGTATGCAGTTAAGGGTCAGGCCACACCTATGGGTCGTTATGGTTATAATACAAACTATGGTGAAGTGCCGGATTATATGTATGTTGAGCAGGCAACGCTTGCGGATGCCAGCATAGGTGCAATCAACCTCAGTGATTATGATATGATCGTTTTGGAGTCTGATTGTGCATCCATGTCTAAGGATGTATACAAGAAACTTTCTGCAGCAATGTATGCGAATTATCATATCGTATATTCATCTACTGCAGCATCTAGTCCTAACAACTATAACGGTACAGTCACAAACAAGACGAATTTTGAAGAGCTCTACTATATGGTGGCTTATGAAAACGGAACACCGCAGTATGAGAATATCTTTGTAACAACAAGAGAAGATTTTGATGATGTGGTTACAGGAACCAGCGCTCCGGCTGTTAAGGTGGTTGCTGATTTAATTAATAAGTCGAACTACCGTGGTAACGGCGGTGGTGGCGGTGGCTCCACATCTAACAAGTTTTCCGTACTTGAGATTCAGCCTTGTTACCCGATTGATGAGAATGTTGCTGCATGGAATGCGGCAAATGGAAAGGCTGCGGATAATACTATTTCCGTTAAACTCTACGGCACAAGTTCGTATTATAACAAGCCCGCACAGGTTGTTAACGGAAAGACCAAAGAGGAGATTCCCGCAAATACAGAGTATTATGCATGGGAGCTTTCCAAGGGTAAGATTGCGGATGCGCTTGGTTTGGATGTAACGCAGGTATCTTTGACACAGATGTCTACAGAGGAGTTGGCATCTTCTAAGACAAATGTTTTAGGAAACTATGATCTTGTCTATGTTGGAGGTAATACTTCCGCATTAAAGCCTGTTGATTCGTATGTATTGTTTACAGGTAATTCACAGCAGTACATCGGCTCGCTCAAGAATAAGGGCGGGAAAGTGTACTTAAGAGATGATGAGATCAAGAAACTTCCTGTCTTTGAGATGTATTCTCATTTCGGTCCGCTTTACAGACTGAAATATGATGGTTACAGTGCTAGAACCGAAACAACCGGTGTTGTACCGATTGGAAAAGTTGAAATTAACGGTAAACAACAGGAAACCTTTGGTGCACTGAATGGTAACGATATTACCGATTATGTGTACAAGCAGTTGAAGGCTTACGTTGAAGCAGGCATGCCTGTGATCGTGTCTGAGAAGGCATCCGTTGCATATCGTGCAGCAAAAACCTCCAAGTTCGAGCAGAATTCTATTGACCCTGAATCCAATATGTATCTGTTCTTGAATGTGTGTGATCAAACATCAGGTGCGAAGGTCCTCTGGGATTTTGATCAAACTCAGGTTGCTGCTTTTGATTCAAACAAAGGCAAACTTGGACAGTCCTTGAATGGAAAGGTAAGCTTATTTGCAACAGACGAAGATGGCGATAATGTATTAGAAACCAGTTTTGGTATGAAGGGTGCTACAAACCCGATTGCTGATCTTTATGCGAAGTCGAACAAGCGACCTAAGGTGGTGCTTACTTCCAGCCCGGCACTGTATAGCCAGCATGATGTAGGAACGAAACTGTCCGGTAAGCAGACGTGGATCTTTAAGGTAACAGGAGCTACGAAGTATAAGGCGGAGCTCATTATCGATGATAACGGAAACAGTTCCTTTGAAGATGATGGCGCGGTGGCATCAGGAAATGATGTTACAAAGCTGGAGTGGAACCCGGGAGAGTTCTTTGGTCCCTTCTATTGGCAGCTTCGTATTACTGCCTTGGATGATAAGGGCGGTGCAACTAAGCAGATGTGTGTAACATCAGGCTTAAGTTATATCAAGAACAAAGAGAGTAAGAAGCAGGATATCCGTGTCCTCCAGATTATGCCTTCTGATGTTGGTGCGAATAAGGTAGAGGGTAGAAATGACGGTAACGGTAATGCCTCACTTTACTTCTGCCCGGTTTGCCAGCAGTCAATTGGTATTTGCCATTATAATCCTTTTGCTCATTCCGGTACATATGATGACTTTGGTGATATGTACAACGGTCAGTACTATGATACTGCGGATGGAAAATTCCAGAATATATACTTTGGTAAGCATGAGCATCAATTTGGTATCGTGTATTACGATAGTACAAAGGATGTTCCTGGCAAGAATTCAAAGGGCTGTGATGACTGGGATATCAATCTTGCGGATGAAGTAAGTGATCTTTACAACTTCGATATTGACATTCTCTACACGAGAGAGTTTGAGAATTATGCCAAGGAAGTTCGAACTGCATACGACACAAGCAAGTGGTCTGCACAGAAGAAGACACAAACTCTCAATGATGCAAACCGTGCATTGGCAAATGATGAAGAGTACAGAGCTTTGACAACGGATGCCGACAGGATTGAGTATTACTTGAAGGTTTATTACAAAGAACAGGCAGCGTTGTATCGTCAGTTGTACGAGCATATGGTTAACGGCACCGGAGAGAAAACTGTTGAAGGTGTTACAATCAATCGCACAACAAAAGATGCGAAACTTGAACTCGATCTTGCGATTGATTATCTTGAGACAAAAGTTGACGCAGACAGTAAGGCACGACTTGAACGTATCAAGAGAATGGAGCGTTACTATGATTACTATAATTTCAAGAGTAACGTGTACTATGATAACTTCCAGAACTCTTGGACGGACGATAACTATTCACAGTCGTACGTAGATGACAAGGGTGTTACACAAACTGTAACCAGGAATTATAATAAAAAGAAATATTACGATTTTTTCTCTGCGTATACTGAGTGCAAAGATAAGGAATTGGAGTACAAAGAACTTGCCAAAATGTATGAGCGTTATGCAGCTGGTGAAAACTGGTTGGCAAAGTGCTATGACTCAATTGTTATTGGACCGTGCGAGGAATTCAACTTCCACGATGATATTTCAATCAAGAGTAATGACCCGAACGGCTATGCAATCACTGATTTGGAGGATTATGTTGATCCCCAGGGCAACAATGGTAACGTGCTTCTGTTCCATGATTCACTGACAAAGTTCTCAGATGATGGTAGTGTTAATCTTACAAAGAGATTAAAGGGTTACTTCGGAATGGATCGTTATCAGGCGACTATTGATACATCAAAGGCTTCTTTGCAGACAAAGTATGTTCCGTACAAGTGGCCAGATAATGCCCACAGAATTGACAACATCTCTTATAACCTTACTGACAGCAAGTATGCGGACTATGAAAAAGATTATGAGAAGTTGTTTGCACTTGATGATGGCACCGGTTCAGGTGATACGAATTACGCTATGGATTACTTTACTGCAACACAGTATACAGATGCCGTAGCAGTATGTAATGATAATGATGGCATGTATCCTTACTACATTCCGTATAAGTATGCGGTAATCGATTGGGAGACGAATGCTGATTGGTACAAAGAACATTATCTTGATGCTAGAAAGCAGACAGAGTATGGTACAAATCATGCAAGCCAGAATAACAAGGGTATTGTAACGCTGTTCCCGTTTACACTCTCTGATGAGTTGAAGATTGGTGGTACACACCCTCAGGCTTACGCACTTGATCTGGAGGATGAAAACTGTACAGTTTGGTACTCCATGGTCGGTGGTGATAATGATAAGTACGGTTCATCCTTCTATGCAGCAGATCCCAGAGATGGAATGGATAACTACTTCATCTATTCCTATGGCAATGTTAACTACTGCGGTGCCGGACATTCGAAGGTAACCGGTTGGGGTAAGGATAATAATGATGAGCGTAGATTGTACATTAATATTATCTGTAACTCCGTTCGTAAGAGTGTGAAGAGTCCTGTGATTGAACTTTATGATCACGATTCTGAGACCAACTCGATTGTTAAGCCGAAGGAAACAGAGGATGCTCAGTATGAGTATAAGGTTGATGAGGATGATATGTATCCTGAGTTCTCATTCAAGGTAACCAAGGTTCCCGGCATTTCGTTGAAGCAGATTCAGATTTATTATGATTTGGACTACTCATCGACGAACAGAATTAATGCATACAGTGATGCAACATTCACTGATGGATTTGCAACACATGTATTAATCGCAGATTGGGATGAAAAGGATATTAAGAATGGATCCTACACGTTGGGAGCATTGAGGAATATCTCCAGAGATGGTAATGATTTGGAGACCTATTATACCGATCCTGCTCCGGGAGAAACAACCGGAAAACAGTTGGAAGATACTTATGTTAATTCAGCAGGAGAGACAATAACCTTCGGTGCGAGAGCACTTAAACTCAAGCCTCGTTACTTCAGCTACTACAACAATGAATATACATACATCGTTGTTGCAGTGAAGTATCTGGATAGCGAAACCAACAAGACCAATACGATTTACAAGCGTATGAAGATCATTCTGAGGCCTTACCTCTACGATCTGACCTAAGATCAGAGAAACCGGGCGGATGTGAGATTCGCAAAACAAATAAGTTACAAAGCAAGGCAGGCAGCCCTGAAAGGGCGCCTGCCTTTTTCTATGAAGATGAATTAAATTTAGGTGTTGACAACAACACTCTGTTCATATATAATAGGGCTTGCGTTGTGAATGAGCGCAAGACTTGATAACACAAATGCAACATATTTGCGGGTGTAGTTCAATGGTAGAACACTAGCCTTCCAAGCTAGATACGTGGGTTCGATTCCCATCACCCGCTTTTTGTGTCCGTAGCTCAGCTGGATAGAGCAACGGCCTTCTAAGCCGTGGGTCGGGGGTTCGAATCCCTTCGGGCACATTTTCATTTTTAGGGCAGTTTTCGGACTGGTTAAAGATGAGCAAGCTGCGATCGGGTTTTGCCGGTTCGCATGAAGCAAGTATGGTGGGTATGGCGCAGTTGGCTAGCGCGCCAGATTGTGGCTCTGGAGGCCGTGGGTTCGAGTCCCACTATCCACCTTTCAGACTTTTGTCTGATAGGGCTTTGCATGAGTCTATTTTGGGCTATCGCCAAGCGGTAAGGCACAGGACTTTGACTCCTGCATTCGCTGGTTCGAATCCAGCTAGCCCAGCTTTTTTCATTTTACGGGCCACTAGCTCAGTCGGTAGAGCACTTGACTTTTAATCAAGTTGTCGGGGGTTCGATCCCCCCGTGGCTCACTAGAGATGTCGAGAATTATAAAGCCGTGCTGATTTGGCACGGCTTCATGTAATTTTAGACAGAATATGCGGGTATGGCGGAATTGGCAGACGCGCCAGATTTAGGTTCTGGTGGGAGACCGTGCAGGTTCAAGTCCTGTTACCCGCAGTGCATAAAAAGAAGCAGGAGATAAACTCCTGCTTATTTTTATGGACCGAGGCGGGTCCTCAAACCTGAGGTCCAAGATCTCGGCTCCCTAACCAACCATTGTTTTGCAGGGCTGGATGGAATCGAGTTCTTCCCGCATCTGGTGGCGAAGGTTTCTAAGATCGATGTCATTCTGCATATCAAGAAAGTATCGCTCAGATACACCGAAGTATCTTGCAAGCCGGAGAGAAGTATCTGCTGTGATCTTCCTGCGTCCATGAATGATGTCTTGGACTCGAGACACCGGTGTATGGATCGCCTTGGCAAGTGCGTAAGCAGAGAGATTCATAGGTTTCATGAATTCTTCTACGAGAATTTCGCCAATTTCGGTTGTAATAATAAAGTCTACCATATAATCCTCCATAATTAGTGATAATCTGTAATCTGAACTTCATAAAAATGATGTTCGGAGTATCGAAAGACAATTCTATATTGATCATTGATCCGAATGCTATGATAGGCGGACAGCTTCCCTTGCAATGATTCAAGATGATTCGATGGTGGGATGCGAAGATCGTTCAGGTCAAAAGCATTGTCGATCATGATCAGTTTTCGAAGAGCTACCCGCTGGATATCGTTGGGGAGTTTGGTCGAAAAGAATTGGTTATACACTTTTTCGGTTTCTTTATCTGCGAAGGACTTAATCATAGTTTTAATATACACGCGAAACAGGTATAAGTCAAGTGTGAATATACATTCACCGATTGTATTTGAACACGGATGTGGTATGATTGAAGATATAGAAATCACATATAAAGGGGGAATTATATGAATTTTCGAAAGGACTTACGAAGACGCGGCACATCTTTGTTTCTTGCATTTCTACTGGCATTCGGACTGATCTTTATTCCGAATACAAAGACATATGCTGCAGCGGCACCGACCGTTACTTACGGCGTGCACGTGCAAAACATCGGCGACCAGAGAGTGGTGACATCGGGCGGCGCATCCATTGCGACAGCCGGAACTACAGGTAGGGCGCTGCGGTTGGAGAGCATTCATGTGAAGCTGAACACCAAGGAAGCGGTACATGTACAGTACAGGACGCATGTACAAAACATCGGCTGGATGCCTTGGGTATCCGATGACGACGAGTCAGGTACGCGTGGCCACAGCCTGAGACTGGAAGCGATCCAGATGAAGCTTACGGGCGCAGATGCCGGAAAGTACGACATATACTACCGCGTGCATGCGCAGGATTACGGCTGGCTTACCTGGGCGAAGAACGGAGCGGCAGCCGGTACGGCAGGTGCATCCAAGCGTCTTGAGGCGATTCAGATCATTGTGACGGCGAAAGGGGCTGCGCCTTCTGCTACGTCGCCTGCACCTGCGAAGCAGACTGCTTACTATGACCTGTCTGCGGCCGGAATTCCCGTAAGCTCGGATGGAGCGCCTCATGTGGTATATGCCGGTCATATCCAGAATCAGGGCAACAGCCTTCCGACTGCGGACGGAGCGACGCTAGGCAGTGTCGGCAAGGGACAGCGCCTTGAGGCGTTCTCACTGAGGCTTACCAATCTTGCGTCCGGTGAGTATGCCGGAAGCGGGGTTACCTACAAGGCGCATGTGCAAAATATCGGCTGGCAGTCGCCTGTTTCAAACGGCGCTGTGGCAGGTACGATGGGCAGAAGCCTTCGCATGGAGTCTGTTAACATCAAATTGACCGGAAAGATCGCTAACGATTACGATCTTCTTTACCGTGTACACGTCCAAAACGTGGGCTGGCAGTCCTGGGTAAGAGGTGGTCAGAATGCGGGAACAGCCGGAAGCGGCAGAAGGATTGAGGCAATCCAGATTCGCATTTTAAAGCGAACCTACATCGATCAATACGCATCGATCGTCAAGAATACGGCGCTTACCTATACTGCGCAGGTTCAGGGAAGCGGCTGGCAGGGTTATACATCCTCCGGAAATACAGCCGGTACCACGGGACAGTCCAAAGGTATGACTGCCATCAAATGTAAGATTACCGGCAACAAGGCATTTTCTGTCACCTATGCAGCCGTATCCGGCGGAAAGTGGGGAAACTCGGCTTCCAATGATGCTCCTGCGACGGGAGGTGCTGCAGGATCGAATATCGAGGCCTGCAAGTTCCAGCTCACCGGTGACGCGGATCAGCTTTTTGATATCTATTACCGCGCGCACGTCCAAAACCTCGGCTGGCTGGATTGGGCATGTAACGGTGCGCCCTGCGGAACCAAGGGCATGGGATATCGTATGGAAGCAATCCAGATCAAGCTTGTAGAAAAGGGGGCAGGAGCACCCGGTTCCACCACAGCACCTTATTGGGATGCTTCCGTGAACAAAGGAAAGAAGATTCGCCTCGGCAACAAGCTGTACTGCTTCGACGACAGCGGAAAACTGAAGCGCACCGTAGACGGATCCAAGCCGATGGTTGCGCTTACCTATGATGACGGACCTGCAGACGGCACATCCATCATTTTGAACACCTTATCGCAGTATAACAGCGTGGCAACCTTCTATGTGATCGGTAACCGTGCGAACGGATACAGAGATGTGATCAAGCGCGCGCACAATATGGGCTGCGAGATCGACAACCACAGCTGGAGTCACCCGATCCTTTCATCACAGTCGGCTTCGACGGTTGCATCGGAGATCTCGCAGTGTGACAGTGTCATCTCCGGCATTACCGGCACGAGACCGAAGACTCTGCGTCCGCCCGGAGGCGGATATAACGACACGGTGCTCTCGGTAGCAAACCGTCCCGTGATCATGTGGTCCATCGACACACTCGACTGGAAGACGCTAAACTCACAAAGTACGATCAATGCCGTCCTGGGAAATGTACGTGACGGCGATGTTGTACTGATGCATGACCTGCATATGCCCACGGCAACAGCAAGCCAGACCATCATCCCCACACTCGTGGGCCGTGGCTATCAGCTCGTGACAGTGGAAGAACTGTCCATGTTCCGCGGAGGCATGTCCGCCGGCCATGCGTACAGAAGTTTTTACAGGTAAGGATTAAACTCGCACGGCTGCCAGACTGTGTTGCCTGGACACGCTTGCGCTAAATTCAGCTCGCAGCGGATGCTAGGCTCGTTAGGTACCTCGCCAAGCACCGGCGGCTTCATGTTGTCCTGGCAACGCAGTCGACAGCCGTACTCGGGTTTACATGGAACAATATACAAGTGAGTGTCAGGCACCATATGGTTGTTGAGTGGGGTCGCCGAGCACGCCGGTACTTAGCGAAGCGTAGCTGAGTTTAGTACCGTTGCGTGTGAGATCGAAGCGAGAGCGTCCCCCGAAACAACTTTATGGTGCCTGACACGTATATTACGAAAATCCCGAAAAAACTTCTTGACTTTTGATTCACTTTCCAATATAATAACGAATTGTTGATACGCATGGGATCTTAGCTCAGCTGGGAGAGCATCTGCCTTACAAGCAGAGGGTCATAGGTTCGAGCCCTATAGGTCCCATTCGTTATGGCGGGATAGCTCAGTTGGCTAGAGCACACGGTTCATACCCGTGGTGTCGGGAGTTCAAATCTCCCTCCCGCTACTTTTTTATGCACGGAAATCGTGAACACCAAACAATTGGATCAACAGCTACTAAAAATGGACGGTTCGTTTGAACCGTCCATTTGCTTTACTGGTTTTGATTTTGTTGTCCGGGAGGTGTAGTATTTGCATTCTGTGCCATCTGCTCCCGGTACTTTTTCTGAAGATCTTCCATCTGCACATCTCCGAATGACTGGAGAGGAGTGGAGAGAATCTTCTCTAAATCTTCCTGTTCTTTGTTCTTTTGCGCAACGCGCGCCTTCCACCACTTGAAGAGGATCATGATCACAAGGATGACACCTGCAACGATGATGATCGCAACGGTGGCCACCTTGGAAATGCTCTTGGCCATGATGCTTCCGGCAGCATCCGCAAGTCCGCCGCCAATGATATCACCTAAATCACCGCTGTCCCAGCGTCTGTTGATGCTGTTCTTGATCTGCTGGATGGCCTGTGCATCGATCACGTCGCCGATATTTAAGCCGCCCACCATGTAGTAGTCTTCGATGTCTCCGATAAAGACGATTAGAAGGTTGCCCTCGATGATCTTGCCGGAGCGATTCTTAAAGAGTTCCTCGTACTTTGCATCGATGAAATCGTTGATGTTGCCGGCTTCATTACCGCCCGGAACGGAATCAACAACGTAGAGGAAGGGGAAGACACCGGTCATGTTGTAGAATCTCTTCATGCCGGAGATCAGTTCGTCTTCATTGGAAGCGTCGATCCACTTCTCGGCGCCGGTGGAGTCATCGATATAATAGCCGCGGTCCGTGCATACCTCGCCGGTGTACTTGATCTTGTCGAGCTTCATGTCCTTGGAACTCTTGGCTGTTCCGTCTTTGACATTGGAGATGCCGCCCATGATCATAAGTAGGAGGAAGAGTGCAATGACGAATCCGAATACGGAAGAACATCCGCCGCCGCTTCCTCTGTAGTACTGCCTGGGAGCTCTGGGCCCGTAACCGGAACCACCGTAATAGTAGTGGTTGCTGGTATATCCGCTCCGGTAGGGCCTGTGGTAACTGCTGCCGTGGGAGTGACTGCTGTGGCTGCTGTAACTGCTATGACTGCTTGAACTTAAGCTTCTGTGGCTGCCGGAACTGCTTGAAGATCTGCCACTTCCGGAAAAAGAGCGGGAGGATCTTCCGCTGCTTCCCATACTTCTTCCGCCGCCTCCGCCGCTTCTGCTTCCGCCGCTCATTGAACGTGCCATAAGATATCCTCCTCGAGAAAGATGAGTGTTTTTCATATAAAAATACAAAGAAAATATACCATCTTTTCGAATTTAAGTAAACAAATATTTGCATCACGCCCCATTATATGATAGATTATGTAGGGACATTTTGAGGGTACAGCGGAGGAACGCATGAGAATCGGTATGGGATATGATGTTCATAGACTTGTGGAAGATCGCCCGCTCATCTTGGGAGGCGTGACGATTCCATTCGAGAAGGGACTGCTCGGACACTCCGATGCAGATGTCCTTACACATGCCGTGATGGATGCGCTTCTCGGTGCGGCAGCGCTCGGTGATATCGGAAAGCATTTTCCGGATACCGATCCCGCATACAAGGGTGCGGACAGCATGAAGCTTTTGACCGAGGTCGGAAAACTGATCGACGGTGCGAACATGCTGATTGCGAATATCGACGCTACCGTGATGTGCGAGCGCCCGAAACTGCGTCCCTATATCGATACCATGCGCGAGAAGATCGCCGGGTGTCTCGGTATAGATATTTCACAGGTCTCCGTGAAAGCGACGACAGAGGAAGGACTCGGCTTTACCGGAGACGGAAGCGGAATCAGTGCACAGGCCATCTGCCTGCTCGAGACCGTGAACAATTTTGATTACAGAGAAAGTTTTGACGTGACGGAAGATCGACCGCCATCCTGTGCGGGATGCAGCGGCTGTCCGAGAGCGTAAAACGCACCAAAGAGGAAAGGAGTTTCTTTGAGCGATAGTATGAGTGACGGGGACAGTTGCAGTTACAGTTGTTACCGGGGAGATCCGAAGAGTTTTGAAGAACTGCGTGCATTCTGGCAGGACATCTTTCAGGACCCGGAAGAGTTTGTGGATTTTTACTTTGATAAGGTGCTTTCCGAAAACCGTGTCATCCTTGCGAGATCTGATGCGGATCAAAGCCTGGTGGGCATGTTGCATTTGCATATGTATCCCGTGATGATCGACGGGAAGCGTGCAAAAGGATGTTACATCGTAAAAAGCGGTGTGCTGCCCGAGTATCGGGATCACGGAATCATGCACCGTATGCTTGAAGAAGCGACTGATATCGCCCGAGAGGAAGGCTGTGCCATTATCTACGGTGCAACCGATCACGAGGAAGAAATGGAGCGACTCGGCTTTTTTACGGCCGGGGAGTACGTGGAACTGGATATAGACATTATGATGATCGAGGAAGATAACGGCGTACCCGATGACCTGTCCGGAGAGGAAGGCTACTACACCGTACGCTTCAGAGATCTTACCGACGAACAGCTTTCCCGCCTGGCGGAGGAAGCGGACGAGGGCCTTGCGAAGAAGTATGCGGCATACGTTTTGCGAAACGGAGCGTCACTTGCTTCCATGCGGGATGAGCATCTTTGTCAGAGCGGAGGTGTGATGGCTGTCTATGAGTCCGGTATGTCGATGGATGAGGCCAAAAGCGAGCGTTTGGCCGGCATATTTGCCTACGACATCTACGATGACACTTTATATGTACACCGCTTCGAAAACTTCGACTACAATGTGAGATATACACTTGACACAGTGGTCAGATTTGCCGAGGAGGCCGCATGCAGAAGATGTGTGGTCAGGATGCCTGCCGCAGAAATGTGTGACGATGTCTACAATCTGCTCGGTACCACGGCGAGACTGGAGGAAGCACAAGGCATTGTAGCCAAGTGCCTGACAGATACGGCTTCTTCCGACGAAGAGAAAATCAAGCGTAAATGCTTTTTTGATGAAATTGTATAGATAGAGAGGAAAGATACTATGTACAAGATTTTAAAGAAGGAAGTCTTAAATTCCGCGGTGATCCTAATGGAGGTGGAGGCGCCTTACGTAGCGTTTCGTTGCGAGCCGGGACAGTTCATCATCGCCAGGATCGGTGATGAGGGAGAGCGTATCCCCCTAACGATCGCGGATTTCGATCGGGAGAAGAACACCATCACCATCGTGTTCCAGGCACTCGGATATTCAACCAAGGAGATGGCGAAGTTGGAGGTCGGTGATTCCTTCCTCGATTTTGTAGGACCGCTTGGTTCTCCGGCTCCGTTTAAGAAGGAGTGGAAGCGCATCATCGGCGTGGCCGGCGGTGTGGGATCCGCACCGTTGTACTGCCAGCTGAAGGCACTTGCCGAAAGCGGTGTATCCTGTGATGTCATCATCGGCGGACGTTCCGCAGAGTTTGTTATCCTGGCTGATATGTTTGCAAAGTTCTGCGATCATGTGTATATCATGACGGACGACGGAACCTTAGGCGACAAGGGCGTTGTAACCAAGAAGCTTGAGGAACTCATCCAGGCGGGAGAGAAGTACGATCACGTGATCACCATCGGACCGCTCATCATGATGAAGTTCGTGGTTCAGATGACAAAGCAGTACGACATCCCGACATCCGTATCTTTAAATCCCATCATGATCGATGGTACGGGCATGTGCGGCGGCTGCCGTGTCACCGTGGGCGGCGAGACCAAATTTGCCTGCGTGGACGGACCGGACTTCGACGGATTTGCAGTGGATTTCGACGAGTGTATGAAGCGTCAGAGTTTCTTCAAAGAAGAAGAGCACGAGTGTAACCTTCGTATGGCGCAGTAATAAAGGAGAGTAACGATATGCCGAATATGAGTATGACCAAGGTTCCCATGCGTGAGCAGGAGCCGAATGTTCGAAATAAAAACTTTGAGGAAGTAGCACTTGGCTACACTGAGGATATGGCAGTGGAAGAGGCATCAAGATGCCTGAACTGTAAGCATAAGCCCTGCATGGACGGATGCCCGGTCAATGTGCCGATCCCCGGTTTCATCGAGGCTGTTTGTGCGCGCGATTTTGACAAGGCTTACGAAATCATCACCAGCGAGAATGCACTTCCCGCGATCTGCGGTCGTGTATGTCCCCAGGAGAATCAGTGCGAAGGCAAATGTGTCCGCGGCATCAAGGGTGAGCCTGTGTCCATCGGACGTCTCGAGCGTTTTGTGGCTGATTACCACATGGCCAAGGGAGATACTTCTGTACCCGAGATTGCGAAGAACGGCCACAAGGTTGCGGTTGTAGGTTCCGGCCCCTCCGGTATCACCTGCGCAGGCGAGCTTGCGAAGAAGGGCTATGATGTTACGATCTTCGAGGCGCTTCATAAGGCAGGCGGTGTGCTTTCCTACGGTATCCCCGAGTTCCGTCTTCCGAAGTCTCTTGTTGCCAAGGAGCTTGAAAATGTAACCAGACTCGGCGTGGATATTGAGACGAACGTCGTAGTCGGAAGATCTCTTACGGTGGATGATCTGTTTGAGAGAGGTTATGAGGCCATCTTCCTCGGAACAGGTGCGGGACTTCCAAACTTCCTTCGTATTCCCGGTGAGAACCTTCTTGGCGTATATTCCGCCAATGAATTCTTAACCCGTGTGAACCTTATGAAGGCATACAAGAAGGGCGAGGCGCCCACACCGATCAAGGTTGGTAAGAAGGTTGCTGTTGTAGGCGCAGGTAACGTGGCAATGGATGCCGCTCGTACCGCAAAGCGTCTCGGCGCCGAAGAAGTATATATCGTATACAGAAGAGGCGAGGAGGAGATCCCTGCGAGAGCAGAGGAAGTTCACCACGCAAAAGAAGAGGGAATTCAGTTTTATCTGTTAAACAACCCCATCAAGATCCTCGGTGACGATAATGGATATGTATCCGGTATGGAGATTGTAAAGCAGGAACTCGGCGAGCCCGATGCGTCCGGCAGAAGAAGACCTCAACCGATCGAGGGATCCAACTATGTGCTTGATGTGGAGACCGTTGTAATCGCCATCGGTCAGTCACCCAACCCTCTGATCCGTCAGACCACAGAAGGCCTTGAGACACAGAAGTGGGGCGGCATCATTGTCAATGAGGAGACTGAAGAAACCACAAGAGAGCATGTATATGCAGGCGGTGACGCAGTAACAGGCGCAGCAACCGTTATCCTTGCCATGGGTGCGGGAAAGAAGGCGGCACGTGCCATTGACGCATCCTTTCAGGAATAAGGACGGTAGAATTCATGTATGATGATTACGTAGAACAGATCGTGCCATCCCGTGCCACGGGAAAGCAGAGGCTTCCGCTTGTGGGAGCCTGGGTGCTTCTTTGCGCGGGTATCTCCGTTACATTCTTTGTGACGATGGGATGGGGCTTTTTGATCATGGGCATCGGAATAGCCTGTGTGGTCTGGACCACCCGAAATCAGAAGATCGAATACGAATACACCTTCACCAACGGTGATCTGGATGTAGCCGAGATCAGAAACAAGACGACCAGAAAAGAAGTCTTCCGCTTCGGTACCACGGAGGTTCAGCAGATCCTGCCGTACGAGAGCGAAGAGTTCACCGGAAAGCTTTCCTCCAGCCGGAACATCACGGTGGTGGATTACACATCCTGCAACGAGGCGCGTTCGAAAGACTGGTACGCTTTTTTGATCAACGGCGGTGCTATGGCTGTGATCCTTGAGTTAAATGAGCGTTCGCTGGAACATGTAAAAAATGCATACAAGAAAATCATGAAATAGAGCATGAAAAAACCGGACTGATGAAGTCCGGTTTTTTAAGTGCTGATGAAGCTATATCAGGGATCAAGAGGAGTCATCTTGAGGCCCTTATACATCTTGGAATACAAGCTTTTCTCGTCCTGATAGAGAACAAAGCCCCTTGCGCCATCCTTAACGATGTAAGCGTACTTGTTCTTCTGAACGTTCATGTAGAGAACCTCATCAACGTTGAGCTCTTTGGCCTTCGCTTTCGCGGTATATACGTTGAGCGGCTCCAGCTTGAATTTCTTGACAGCCTGATCTACAGTCATAGTAACATCCTCCCATTCTCATAATAGTCTCTTGCGAATGAAACAAGGACATATTATAATAATCAAACCTAACATAATTATATCGGTAATCTTGTTAATAGTATATTGTATAATCTGTATAAAGTCAATCGGTAAATGTGCACAAAGTATAAAGAATTGCACAAAAATGATAATAAAAATACGGAGTTGAAATGGAACGATTATTGCTTCATGCATGCTGTGCACCCTGCAGTTCACACACTTTAGAAACCCTTGCAGGAACCTATGAGATTCACACCTTTTACTACAATCCGAATATCACCAATCCGGAGGAATACGAAAAGCGTATCCGGGAGTTGGAGCGGTTTGTCGCGGAGGCACCCTTTGCGGCGGGAGTGGAAGTGATCCCGGGTCGTTATGATCCGGAAGAGTTTTATGCGATCGCAAAGGGACTTGAGGATGTGCCCGAGCGCGGCGAACGCTGTTACAAATGCTACGAGCTTCGGATGCGGGAGACCGCACGATATGCGGCGGAGCACGGATATGACATCTTTACGACCACGCTTTCCATAAGCCCGCACAAGAACGCAGCCTGGATCAACGAGATCGGAGAACGACTGTCCGCTGAGTACGGCGTGGACTATCTGTTCAGCGACTTCAAGAAGAAGGGCGGATACCAGAGATCCATTGAACTTTCCAGGGAATACGGACTCTACAGACAGAATTTTTGCGGCTGTGAGTATTCAAGGAAAAAACAGTAGGTTTCCTTGTGAAAGCAGCGCATTTGTAGTATAATACAAGCAGAAATATGCTGTTTGGAAAGGGGGCGTTCGTATGAATATCGGTGCTATGAGCAACAACTACACCATACCGGTAGCGGCTGTGGATCGTGTCACACCCGTGAATACGGACAATTCTGTCGACAGCTCCCCCAAGGTAAAGCCGATAGAGTGCGAGACCTGCAAGCAGCGTCGTTATATGGACGGTTCCAACGAAGCGGATGTATCCTTCAAGACACCCGGATACATTTCTCCGGAGCAGTCCTATGCGAAGGTGAGCGCACACGAGCGTGAGCACGTGTCCAACGCTATGCAGAAGGCATCCAAGCCCGGCGCAAAGCTGATCTCCGCGAATGTCACCTTAAAGATGGGCGTATGCCCTGAGTGTGGCAGACCTTATGTGGCCGGCGGACTCACCACCACACAGATCCGGTACTCCGAAGAAAATCCCTACGAGAAGAATCGCAAGAGCATGGAGGCAGGTGTTCTTGCGGGAAGCAATCTGGATATGACGGCCTGAGTTTTTTGTCGTTGAAAAACAGCGTGTATTTTACATGCTGTTTTTCTTGTAAGAAGACAGGTAAGGGTTGTCTCTTGCGTCTTCCTCGGGTATGAGCGGGATGATGAGTTCAAAGGGATGGACGCCGTAGACGGTGGACATGCGGATGATCAACGAAAGCCCCGGTTCTCTGTGGCCGTGTTCTATGTGCGACAGTCCGGTGCGGTCAATCATCAAAAGATCCGCAGCGACAGACTGAGACAGTCCGCGCAGCTTCCGCAAACGTATGATCAGATGATAAAAGGGTTGGATCATGAGTATTCCTCGCTTTCGAAAACAGATCAGAAGTTGAGGAACTTTGATGAAAAGATATAGGAATTATAGCACAGGAGGAAACTATGAGCAAGGCAGATACGCTGTTTATCGATATGTGTCGTGACATCATCGAGCATGGTGTCTCCACCGAGGGTGAGAAGGTAAGGCCGAAGTGGGAGGATGGCACCTACGCATACACCATCAAAAAGTTCGGCGTTGTGAATCGCTATGACCTGTCGGAGGAATTTCCGGCCATTACGCTTCGGAAGACCTACATCAAGTCGGCGATCGACGAGGTGCTTTGGATCTGGCAGAAGAAGTCCAACAATGTACACGACCTGGCCAGCCATATCTGGGACGCGTGGGCGGATGCCGACGGTTCCATAGGCAAGGCATACGGTTATCAGCTTGGCGTGAAGCACAAGTACAAAGAGGGTGAGATGGATCAGGTGGATCGCGTGATCTACGATCTGAAGAACAATCCGTATTCCAGACGTATTATGACCAATATTTACGTGCATGCGGATCTGTCGGAGATGAAGCTGTACCCCTGCGCTTACAGCATGACGTTCAATGTCACGGACAATCGCCTGAATGCGATTTTAAACCAGCGTTCTCAGGATGTTCTTGCCGCAAACAACTGGAATGTAGTGCAGTATGCCGCGCTCGTCATGATGCTTGCACAAAGCTGCGGCCTCGTGCCCGGCGAACTCGTGCACGTGATCGCGGATGCGCACATTTACGACAGACACATCCCCATCGTGAAAGAACTGATCACCCGCGAGACGCATCCGGCGCCGAAGGTAACCTTGAATCCCGAGGTGAAGGACTTCTATGCGTTTACGCCGGATGACTTTACGATTGAGGATTATGTGACCGGACCGCAGGTAAAGAATATCCCCATTGCAGTATAATTTTTTTGGAGAGGAAATCATATGGATCTTATTGTAGTAGTAGATAATCACTGGGCTATCGGCAACAAAGGAAGACAGCATGTCTCCATCCCCGAGGACCTGAAACATTTTCAGCAGATCACGATGGGCGGCGTGATCGTGCTCGGCAGAAAGACGCTTGCGACCTTCCCGAACGGGATGCCCTTAAAGGGCAGGGAGAATATCATCCTGACGCGTGACAAAAACTTCAGCGTGAGGGGTGGTATCGTCGTACATTCGAAGGAGGAACTGTTTGAGAAACTTGCGGAGTTTGAGGGCAGGGACATCTTCTGTGTCGGCGGAGGCAAGGTGTATGAGATGCTGCTTCCGTACTGCAAATATGCGCATGTGACCAAGGTAGAATACACCTATGAAGCGGATACGTACTTCCCGAATTTAGACGAACATCCCGACTGGAAACTCATCGGAGACAGCGAGGAACACACGTATTTTTCCGTAGAGTTTTACTATCGTTTGTACGAGAATACAAATGTTAAAAGTGCTTTTAATTAAGACCGAAATATGATATAATTTTCGGGTATGTGAGTACACAAATATATGGAGGGTATTTCAATGAGCAAAGTTATGATGACGGCCACCAACGGCTTTGATGGCTACGAAATTTCTGAGTATCTCGGATTTGTCAGTGTTCAAACAGTTCTTGGTACCAACTTCTTCAAGGGAATCGTACAGAACATCACGGATATGTCCGACCAGGAAAGCGATAAGCTTACCAGCAAGTTGGAGGCTTTGAACGAATCCAACATAGAAAAACTCGAGAAGATCGCCGAGAAGCGGGGGGCTGACGCGGTGATCGGACTTGCACTTAACTATACACCGTTTTCCGGAAATTCCGTTGGTACCATTGCTTCCGGCATGGCTGTCAAGCTCAGAAAGACCGTATCCAAGGATAAGACGGTAATCAAGGAACTCTACGTAAGCAACTACTACAATCGCCTTGTTCCGAGACCGGTGAAGGTAGCTTTAAAGGGACTCAATAAGGACGTAGAGCTTCAGGTTACATTTTACAATTACAATCAGGATGACATTCTTGCAATCCGCGCGGATGTGGAACTTACCAACCTCTACGAGGAGAAGATGCTCATCAAGAATATGGACTTTACCTTCGAGAAGGGTAATATCACTCAGATCGAGTCTCAGGCTGTAGAGTGCAAACTTCCCGCGAAGGACATTCCTTTGATCAAGGATGCCAAGGTGATCATTTCCAAGTATGTAACCACCAGAGGCGTCTACGCATGCAATGACACACCGATCAATGTCACCATGCCGTTACACAGACTTGCGGCGCTCAAGGAGAAGCGCGGCATCGATGCTGTTGAGAAGTACAGAACCGACGGTATGATCTGGACATGTAACTGCGGTTACGTCAATGAAGCCGGCACAGACGAGTGCGTGGTCTGCGGACGTAAGCAGGAAGATATCAAGAGTACATCAAGATTCAATCCGGATGAGATGATCGACAAGATGAAAGAGAAGGAATATGTCATCGAGATCAAAGACATCCTGATGGACAATATCAAAGATATTGACAGTGAGTACCGTATGGAACTCCTCGAGATCATGGAATCCGGCCTGCAGTATGAGCGGACCAGAGGCAATATGAAAGATACCGTTATCGAGAAGGTCGAGAAGGTATTTGAGGGTCGATAAGTAAGTTGTTTGAGGTGACATTATGAGCTCCGGGTTGAGTATGGCCAGCGTCAATAAGATCAAAGAGCTGGCAAGTCAAAGAGAATACAGTCTGGCATTGGACATCATCGAAAGTCAGGATCTGTCCAAGTCGCTCAATCCGCAGTTTTTACGCCTCTGTGGCGAAATCTACATCAAGAACAATAAACTGAAAAAAGCAAGACGCACCCTCCTGATGTCCAGGAATCTGGCACCGGAGAGCAAGCGCGTCATCATGCTTTTGATGGATTTATACTATCGTATCGGTTACCCCGAGTTGGCAGAACGCTACTACGAGATCTATCTCTTTGAGGCGGGACAGGACGGCGCGGACACCAAACTGGCCGACTACCTGCACGAGAAAGCCACGGGGAATGACCTTGAAACGCTTTCCGAGATCCTCGGAAGCACCTATGCGCATACGATGGACTATGAGTGGAGCTACGAGCTTTTCCTCATCTACGTCCTGCGCGACAAGAAAAACCGCGCCGAAGAGATCGCTGAGTTATACGAAGCTACCTTCAAAAACAGCGCGAATGCAGAATTGATGCGAGCAATCCTCGAAGGAAGTGAAGATGCCGAAGCACATTTTCGCGTATATGCGACGGAGACTTCGGAAGATGATTCTCCTTCGGAAGAGGATTTAAGAAAGATTGAGGCCAAATTATTCGAGGCCGATGATCTGCGCCAGCATCCCGTTGAAGCGGAAATCACCGAGGAGGTGGATAGCCTCTACGAGCAGATTTCCAAGAGGCAGATGAAAAAGCTTCTGCGAGAGCAGGCCAGAAGAGAAGCGAGAGCCGAGTCCGAATCCGATGCATCCGCTGAGGACGGAGAAGGCGAGCGTGTACTGGAAGAAGTATCGGAAGAGACAGAAAAAAAAGGTCTCTTCAGCAAAGTGTTCGGCAGACGCAAAAAGAGCGAGGACGATGACGTGCTTGAGGTAACGGAATCGGACAACGCATCCGAAAAGAATGCCGAAGCCGCTCCGCAGGCATCCGAGAGCGATCATCAGGACGCGCCTGAGACCGAGCCTGAGGAAACTTCCGAGGTATCCGAGGAAGTTGATACGGAAGCAACAGAGCGTACGGAAGAAACAACTTCCGAGTCTGATGACCCGGAGGATATTACCGAATCCGATCCGGATCCCGATTGGGTGAACAGCGTACCCGATGCGGTGGTGATCGAAGATGAAAACATAGAGGAGAAAGTCGAGGAGGCAAGCGAGGCACCGGAGACCGAAGCGTCCGACACAGACACGGCCGAAGATACTGACGAACCTTTCGTACCGGCGCACCCTCCCAGATCGTCCGCCATCGTGGAGTCTGTTGAGCTTGAGGATATCGAAAGTGATACCGACGAAGAGTTTGACGACTTCGGCGATTGGGATGAGGATGATGAGTTCGGAGACATCGAGGAATCTACCGGGGAAGCATTTGAAACAGCCGAGCCCGACGAGACTTCCGAAAGCATCACAGAGGATGTTGAAGCATCCGTGACAGAGCCTTCCGAGAGTGATTATGAGGCCTGGGAAGAGGATGAGCCGAAGGAAGACTTTACGGATGAATCCGAACCTTGGATAGAGGATGATATTCCCGAAACATCCGAGGAACCCGAGGTAGAAGCGGAGCCGGAGGAAGAAGCAGAATTCGAGGAAGAAGCGAAATTCGAGGAAGAAGCGGAATTCGAGGAAGAAGCAGAACCGGAAGAAACATTCGAGCCGGAGGCAGAACCTGAGGTAGCACCGCAGTTTGAGTATGAAGCGCCGGAACCCGATCCGGATTATGTATACGAGGGCGAACTAATCGAAGACGAGCCCGAAACAGCCGAGGAGTACGAGGAAGAACCCGAACCCGAAACAGTTGAGGAGTACGAGGAAGAACCCGAGTCCGAGACAGTCGAAGAATTCGAGGCAGAGCCCGAGCCCGAGACAGTCGAGGAGTACGAAGAAGAACCCGAGCCCGAGACAGTCGAAGAATTCGAGGCAGAGCCTGAACCCGAAACAGTCGAGGAGTACGAAGAAGAACCCGAACCCGAAACAGTCGAGGAGTACGAGGAAGAGCCCGAACCCGAAACAGTCGAAGAATTCGAGGAAGAACCCGAGCCGGCATACGATCCGAATACGTTTAATATCAGTTATAAGAAGAAAAAACTGGATTATCCGGTGTTTCGTTCATCCCTGTTCCCGAACTATCACAAGGAGTACAAGGATGTTGAGAATCACTTCGGTGATATCGTTGAAAAGAGCAACGAGACTCTGAACGAGAATCTCGAGAAGGAACGCAGGCTGCAGCAGGAAGCGGAAGAACTGCTTAAATCACTGGGTATTGAAATCGACAGCGGAAAGAAGGTAACACCCGCACAGACAGTACCGAAGCAGGTGCCGATGCAAGAGGCAAAGCCGGAAACAAAGCCGGAGCCGAGGCAAGAACAAAAGCCTGCCGAGCGTGTTGAGCGAGAAGCACACACCGCAAAACGTGACAGGACAGCGTTAAAGAACAGTCTTAAGGTGAGCAGGGAAATGAGGGAGACTCTGCGAAAACTGAAAGACAACAGATAATCATATTTGATAGGGGTTACGTTACCGAAAGGAGGATATAGCCGATGGCTATAGATCAAAGAGAAGCTCTCATTGCAGCGGTAAGAGCACAGGTCGAGAAAGAGAAGGCGGCCAAAGCTGCAAAAGCGCAGAAGGAACAGGAAGCACTTGCGGCTTCCGGAGTGAAGACTTCTTCCAAGTCGGAGTCCGATAAGCCGAAGTACAAAACGCTTTCCCCGGAAGAACTCGCGAAAATCGAGGAGAAGAAGCGTAAGAAACATGCGGCTGAGATGGGTATCGAGCTGACCGAAGAGAACAAGGAGTCGGCAGCATCCGTTCCTCCGACCGAGGAAAAGAAGGCAGAGCCTGAAAAGAAGGCAGAACCCGAAAAGAAGGCGGAGCCTGAAAAGAAGGCTGAGCCCGAGAAGAAGGAAGAGCCGAAGAAGACAGGCTTGAAGCTGAAGATCTCCGACGAGGACAAGGCAGCAGCCGAGAAGGCAGCTGCAGAAAAAGCTGCGAAGGAAGCTGCAGCGAAAGCGGCTGCGGACAAGGCGACGAAGGAGGCAGCTGCCAAAAAGGCAGCGGAGGCCAAGAAGGATGATGAAGCGAAAGCAAAGCTTCGTCCCCAGAAGGTTGAAGGCGCCGAAGGCAATGTGCGCGTGATCGATGGCGAAGAGGCTCCGGTAGAGGAGACAGGCTTCACCAAGGAAGGCGACACAACCATCATCTCCGAGGATGCAAAGTGGACACAGACCGAAAAGTCCAAACCCAAGGAAATGAATCCGGACGACATTATCAGCATCGTACCGAACCGTACCACTCCTACAGGTGATGTAAAGAGCATGTACGACCTCGATGACGACGATGACGATGCGCTCGGTGCAGAAATTTCCAAGCTTGCCGGCTTTGACGACAGCGCAGAGCGTGCTGCAAAGGAAAAGAAGCAGGAAGAAGAGCGCAAGGCACAGGAAGCCAAGATGGCAGACGATCCCGCTGCAAAGCGTGCTGCCGAGCGCATGAAGAAAGAAGAAGAGCGCCTCAAGAAGGAAGAAGAGAAGCGCAAGCGTTTCGCTGAGGCCGAGAAGCGTGCCAACGAGCAGGAGCGCAGAATTGCGGAAGCGGCTGCCAAGAAGAAAGCTGCGGATGCTGCCGCAAAGCGTGCAGAAGAGGACGCAAAGAAAAAGGCAGAAGAAGAGGCGAAGAGAAAGGCCGCAGCCGAAGAGAAGAGAAAGGCTGCAGAAGAGGCTCATAAAAAGGCAGAGGCAGAGGCAAGAGCTAAAGCCAAGGAAGTAGCACTTAAGGCTGCCGACGCTGCCAAGAAGCAGATTGAAGAGGCTGCGAAGCAGCTTGAAGATGCCAAGAAGGCTGTTGCGGATATCGACAAGGCCGTAGCGGATGAAGTAAAGAAAGCATCCGACGAGGCAACAGAGGCTGCCAAGAAGGATATTGATTCCAAGGTTGCAGCTGCCGTAGAGAAGGCTGCCGCAGAGGCACAGAAGACTGCGGATGCAGAGATCGCCGCCGCAGAGGCTGAGGCCAAGAAGACTGCCGAGGAAGCAAGAAAGAAGGCTGAGGCCGGCGTAGGTGCCAAGGTTGCCGAAGCAGAAAAGAAAGCCGCCGAAGAAGCAGAGAAGGCTGTAGCCGCAGCAGAAGCAGGCGTAATGTCCGCAAAGCAGGCTACAGAGAAAGAAAAAGCCGAAGCGAGAAAAGAAGCAGAAGCAGGCAAGGCCAAGATTGCTGCTGCCGAGAAGGATCTTGAGACGGCAAAGAAGGTTGTAACGGATGCAGAGGCTGCAGTTGCAGAAGCTGAGAAAGCTGTTGTGGCTGCCAAGAAGGCTGTTGAAGAAAAGAACAAAGAAGTAGAATCAAAGACCAAGGCTGTAGACGACGCAAAGAGAAGCGCACAGGTAGCCGAGGATCATATTGCCGCTGTCGATAAGAGAGCAGACGAAGAGATCAAGCGTGCCGAGGAAGCAGTTACCAGACAGAAAACTGCTGCCGAGGAGGCGAAAAAGACTGCTGCCGACAAGGCAAGACAGATGGCTGAGGCCGACGTAGAGAAGCAGGTTGCCGATGCAACCAAGGCTGCAAAGGAAGTTGCTGCGAAGAAGGCCGACGAAGCGTTAAAGAAGATCGAAACAGCGAAGATCAAGGCTGCCGACGAAGAAAGAAAGAAGGCAGAGGCTGAGGTTTCAAAGATTGCTGACGAGGCTGCCAAGAAGGCAACCGCAGCAGCGGATGCAAGAAAAACCGAGGCTAAGAAGGCCGTTGAAGCTGCCGAGAAGGCGCTTGAGGCTGCCAAGAAGGCAGGTGCAGAAGCAGATAAGGCTGTTGAGGATGCGGATAAGATCAAGATCGATCTTACACTTCCCTCCGATGAAGGCGAGCTTCCGCTTGCGGCATACTATCTTGTAAAGTACACCAAGATCGACAGAGTGGCTGCTCCGCTCACCGGTGCATTTTCCGCGATCGCAGCGAACCCCGCGGAGAATAAGAATATCGCACTGCTCGGCGAGCACGGTTTCGGTCTTGTGACCTGTGGTGAGGATTTTGCGAGAAGCTTCTATGATATGGGCATCTGCAAATCCAAGACGATCGGTAAGATCGCAGCCAAGACCTTAAACAAGTTAAATGACGAGAAACTCGGTGAAGCTATGAAGAAGCTTGCCGGCGCATGCATGGTGGTCGAGAACGCAGGAAGCATTCTTCCCGACAAGATGGCGAACATCATGAAGCTTGCAGGCAGCAATGCGAACGACGTGTCAGTGATCCTGACCGGTGAGAAGGAATCCGTACTTCGTATGATCGAAGGCGCGGCACTTTCCGGAAACTTTCCTCATCAGGTTGAGATCAACAATCTCACACCCAAGGAGATGGTTACCATCGCCAAGGAGTATATCTCACAGAGAGGCTTTGGACAGGATGACACGGTAGAAAGCACACTGAGCAACATTCTTAAGACAATGGAGACGGGTAATATCGACCGTATGATCAAGGCCATCGACGATGCGATGGTGAAGTGCGAAGCACGTGACAGCAAGAAGAAACTGATCGGCGCTGACTTCAAGTAAAAACAACACCGATGTGTATCATACGATGTACATCGGTGTTTTTTTGCGGTTTGATACGGAGGAACTATTATGGTAAATATCGATATCGGAATCGATCTTGGAACAGCGAATACCGTGATCTATATCAGGGATAAGGGGATCGTGGTCAACCAGCCTTCGGTTGTTGCCTATGAGGGCAACAGGGAGAAACGGCTGATCGCGGTCGGTAACAAGGCGAAGAAGATGATTGGCAAGACGCCGGAAGGCATCGAAGTGTGCTGCCCGATCGAAAAGGGCGTGATATCGGAACTTACCCTTGCGGAGCGCATGCTGAAGGTCTATGTAAAATCAGCCATCGCCAAGCGACGCATCTGGGGAAAACCGACGATTTGCGTGTCCCTTCCCTCGGGTGCTACCGAGGTTGAAAAACGTGCCGTGATCGATGCGGTGTACCGAACCGGAGCAAAGATGGTGTATGTTCTGCAGGAACCCTTTGCGGCTGCGGTGGGACTCGGCATCGACATTGATACGGCGTTTGGCTACATGATCGTGGACATCGGCGCGGGTACCACGGATATCGCAGTGGTATCAAGGGGCGGAATCGAGACATCGGTTTCCATCAAGGCGGCCGGCCAGGCGTACGATGAAGCCATCATTAAATATATGAGGAAACGCCACAATGTTTGGCTCGGCCCGACATCCGCGGAACTATTAAAACACGAGATCGGCGCGGTGTATCCAAGAGAGCGGGATGCGGTGGGCTACGCGAGAGGCAAGGAACTTGTGAGAGGTCTTCCCATCAAAGCCCAGGTGAAATCTTCGGAACTGATGGACGCAACGTCCGAGGTGACGGATCAGATCATCGAAGCCATTCGAAATGTACTCGAATCCACCACACCGGAGATGGTTGCGGACATAGCCGATTTCGGTATTATCTTAGCCGGCGGCGGATCAAAGATTTACGGAATGAACCGTCTGATCGAAGAGCGGATCGGAACCAAAGTGAGGACCGTGGAAAACCCGGAACTCCTTGTGGCAACGGGTGCAGGACTTGCAAAAGCCTATGTGCGTGATGAGACAGAAGTGGAAGAACCGATGCTTAAGGATTCTCTTATTGCGCATGATTTTAAATTATGATAAAATAGCGATAGTCGTGTCGAGATATCATATCTCGCAAATAAAATATCAAATACGGAGGAATTTGGCATGGCAAAAAAGGTAGTTTTAGCAGGCGCTTGCCGTACAGCAATCGGTACTATGGGTGGATCCCTTTCCACAACCCCTACAGCTGAACTTGGCGCAATCGTTATCAAGGAAGCTTTAAACAGAGCAGGAGTTGCTCCCGAGGCTGTTGATCACGTGTACATGGGTTGTGTAATCCAGGCAGGTCTTGGCCAGAATGTGGCTCGTCAGTCATCTATCAAGGCAGGACTTCCCATCGAGACACCCGCAGTTACCGTGAACGTTGTATGTGGTTCAGGTCTTAACTGTGTGAACATGGCAGCGCAGATGATCCAGGCAGGAGATGCGGACATCGTAGTAGCAGGTGGTATGGAGAACATGTCCATGGCACCTTACGCAATCCCTCAGGGACGTTACGGCTACCGTATGACTTGGCCCAGCCAGAGCCAGGGCGCACTTGTTGACACCATGGTGAAGGATGCGCTTTGGGATGCCTTCAATGATTATCATATGATCAAGACCGCTGACAACATCGCTGAGCAGTGGGGACTTACCCGCGAAGAGCTCGACGAGTTCGCAGCCAACAGCCAGCAGAAGGCTTGCAAGGCAAGAGCTGAGGGCGCTTTCAAGAGAGAGATTGTTCCCGTAGAGATTAAGAAGAAGAAAGAGACCGTAGTATTCGATACCGATGAGGGACCTCGTGAGGGCATCACTGCTGAAGGCCTTTCCCGCATGAGAGCCATCAATCCCGATGGTTATGTAACCGCCGGCAATGCATCCGGTATCAACGACGGTGCAGCAGCAGTCGTTCTCCTTTCCGAGGAAAAGGCAAAGGAGCTTGGCGTTAAGCCCATGGCTACATTTGTAGCAGGCGCACTTGCAGGTGTTGATCCCACCATCATGGGTATCGGACCCGTAGCTGCAACCAAGAAGGCTATGGCAAAGGTTGATTACAAGATCGAAGACTTTGATGTGATCGAGGCAAACGAGGCATTTGCTGCACAGTCCGTAGCAGTAGGTAAGGACCTCGGCATCGATGTAGAAAAGCAGCTCAATCCCCGCGGCGGTGCGATCGCACTCGGCCATCCGGTAGGTGCTTCAGGATGCCGTATCCTTGTTACCCTTCTTCACGAGATGGAAGATATGGACTTAAAGAAGGGTCTTGCTACACTTTGCATCGGCGGTGGTATGGGTTGTGCAACCATCGTTGAGAGAGACTAACGGAGGAACACTATGGAATTTGTGAAATATGAGCAGGAAGGCTTTGTCGGCATCGTAACCATCGATCGCCAGAAGGCTTTAAATGCACTGAATTCTCAGGTACTTGAGGAGTTATCCGACACATTTGATGCCATCGATCTTGAGACCACCAGATGCGTGATCTTAACAGGCGCAGGAGAGAAGTCTTTCGTGGCAGGTGCCGACATCGGAGAGATGAGCACACTGACCAAGGCTGAGGGCGAGGCTTTCGGCAAGAAGGGCAACGACATCTTCTTAAAGATCGAGAAGTTCCCCATCCCCGTGATCGCAGCAGTGAACGGCTTCGCTTTAGGCGGCGGCTGTGAAATTTCCATGAGCTGTGATATCCGTATCTGCTCCGAGAATGCCGTTTTCGGTCAGCCCGAGGTAGGTCTCGGTATCACACCGGGCTTCGGCGGCACACAGAGACTTGCAAGACTTGTATCTCCGGGTATGGCAAAGCAGTTGATCTATACCGCAAGAAATATCAAGGCAGACGAGGCATATCGTATCGGTCTTGTGAATGCGGTTTATCCCCTTGAGGAACTCCTTCCCGCAGCGAAGAAGATGGCAGCAGGTATCGCAGCCAATGCTCCCATCGCTGTTAGAAACTGCAAGAAGGCTATCAATGACGGACTTCAGACAGATATCGATTCCGCTGTTGTGATCGAAGAGAAGCTTTTCGGCGACTGCTTCGAGACAGAGGATCAGAAGGCCGGCATGGCAAACTTCCTCGAGAAGGACAAAGAAAAGAAATTGAAGGTAGTACCCTTCCAGAATAAGTAATCATTATATATCATTAGGAGGACGAAAGATGATAGTAGGAGTTATCGGCGCAGGAACCATGGGTTCCGGTATCGCACAGGCTTTTGCCATGACAGACGGCTACGAGGTTAGACTCTGTGACATCAAGCAGGAGTTCGCTGACGGCGGTAAGGCAAAGATCGAGAAGAACATGAAGTTCCTTGTAAGCAAGGAGAAGATCACACAGGAGAAGGCAGACGAGATCCTTGGTAAGGTTACCACAGGTCTTCAGGACATCTGCACTGACTGCGATCTTGTTGTAGAAGTTGCTTTAGAGGATCTTGAGATCAAGAAGAACATCTTCAAGTCTCTTCAGAGCATTGTTAAGAAGGACTGCATGTTTGCATCCAACACATCATCTCTTTCCATCACCAAGATCGGTGAGGGTCTTGATCGTCCGATGATCGGTATGCATTTCTTCAACCCTGCTGACCGTATGAAGCTCGTTGAGGTTATCAAGGGCGAGAATACACCTCAGGAGATGGTTGATAAGATCAAGGCGATCGCTACCGAGATCGGCAAGACACCCGTTGAGGTGAAGGAAGCTCCCGGTTTCGTAGTAAACCGTATCCTCATCCCCATGATCAACGAAGCAATCAATGTACTTGATGCAGGTACCGCTTCCGCAGAAGATATCGATGTTGCTATGCAGCTCGGCGCATCCCATCCCATGGGACCTCTTCATCTTGGCGACCTGATCGGCCTTGACATCTGCCTCGCTATCATGCAGGTACTTCATAAGGAGACCGGCGATGACAAGTACGCTCCGGCACCCCTTCTTGTGAAGATGGTAGAAGAGAAGAAGCTTGGTAAGAAGACCGGCATCGGTTTCTTCGATTACAGCAAGTAAAACTGCTTTCGGTCCCTGACCGAAGGAGCCCGTCGCGGCTTAGAGCGATATCGAATAGTATATGGAGGAAACATAAAAGATGAATTTCGCTTTAGACAAAAAGTATGAAATGGCGCAGACTCTCTTCAGAGAATTTGCAGAGAACGAAGTGAAGCCTCTCGCTCAGGAAGTTGATGAGACAGAGAAATTCCCGAGAGAGACTGTAGATAAGATGGCGAAGTACGGCTTCCTCGGAATCCCCATTCCGAAGGAGTACGGCGGACAGGGATGTGATCCCCTTACATACGTTATGTGTGTAGAGGAGCTCTCCAAGGTTTGCGGTACTACAGGCGTTATCGTTTCCGCACATACATCCCTGTGTGCAGACCCGATCCAGACTTACGGTACAGAAGAGCAGAAGCAGAAGTACTTAGTACCCCTTGCAAAGGGCGAGAAGCTCGGTGCATTCGGTCTTACCGAGCCCGGCGCAGGTACCGATGCCCAGGGTCAGCAGACCAAGGCTGTTCTTGACGGCGATGAGTGGGTATTAAACGGTTCCAAGTGCTTCATCACCAACGGTAAGGAAGCTGATATCTATATCGTGATCGCAGTTACCGGTACTGTTGAGAAGCGTGGCAAGACCATGAAAGAGATCTCTGCATTTATCGTAGAGAAGGGTACACCCGGATTCACCTTCGGTACGAAGGAGAATAAGATGGGTATCCGCGGATCATCTACTTATGAGCTTATTTTCCAGGATTGCCGTATCCCGAAGGAGAACCTCCTCGGTGCGAAGGGCAAGGGATTCAACATCGCTATGCACACCCTTGACGGCGGACGTATCGGAATCGCTGCTCAGGCACTCGGCCTTGCTGAGGGCGCTCTCGAGCGTACCATCGAGTATGTGAAGGAGAGAAAGCAGTTCGGACGTTCCATCGCTCAGTTCCAGAATACACAGTTCCAGCTTGCTGATATGGCTACCAAGGTAGAGGCTGCAAAGCTTCTCGTATACAAGGCAGCTATGGCGAAGGGACAGTATCAGATTGACCACAAGACCTCTTACTCCGTAGAGGCAGCTATGGCAAAGCTTGCAGCAGCAGAGATCGCTATGGAAGTTACCACCAAGGCTGTTCAGTTACACGGCGGTTACGGCTACATCCGTGAGTACGATGTAGAGCGTATGATGAGAGATGCCAAGATCACAGAGATCTACGAGGGTACTTCCGAAGTACAGCGCATGGTCATCTCTGCAAACATTTTAAAGTAGGAGGTACGACATGAAGGTTATAGTATGTGTAAAGCAGGTACCGGATACCAAGGGCGGCGTTCAGTTCAACCCGGACGGTACATTAAATAGAGCAGCAATGCTCACAATCATGAACCCGGATGACAAGGCCGGCCTTGAGGCAGCACTTCGCTTAAAGGATCAGTACGGCGCTGAAGTTACCGTTATCACCATGGGCCTTCCGAAGGCAGAGGATGTTCTTCGCGAGGCTATGGCTATGGGCGCTGACAAGGGTATCCTTGTAACCGATCGTGTACTCGGCGGTGCCGATACATGGGCTACTTCCACCACACTTGCAGGTGCGATCAGAAATCTTGATTATGACCTCATCATCACAGGTCGTCAGGCAATCGACGGCGATACCGCACAGGTAGGACCTCAGATCGCAGAGCACCTCGGACTTCCCGTTATCTCCTATGCTGAGGAGATCAAGATCGAGGGTGACTCCGTAGTAGTTAAGCGTCAGTATGAAGACAGATATCACATGGTAAAGGCTAAGATGCCCGCACTCATCACAGCTCTTTCCGAGCTGAACGATCCTCGTTACATGACTCCCGGCGGAATCTTCGATGCACTTGATGCAGAGATCACAACCTGGGGCAGAGCGAACCTCGTAGATGTTGATGATGCGAACCTCGGATTAAAGGGTTCACCGACCAAGATCGCAAAGGCTTCCGACAAGGTACGTAAGGGAAGCGGCGAGAAGGTGAACGTTGACCCCGAAGAGTCTGTTGCTTACATCGTAGGCAAGATGAAAGAAAAGCACATCATCTAATGAGCGCAGGAAATAACCAGAAAGGAAGAATATCATGGGATTAGAAGAATATAAGGGCGTCTATGTCTTCGCTCAGCAGGTAGATAATCAGTTAAGCGGTATCGCTTTCGAACTGCTCGGCAAGGCAAGAGACCTGGCAAAGGATTTGAACACTGACGTAACCGCAGTTCTCCTCGGTAAGGACGTAAAGAGCCTTGCTGACGAGCTTGCAGCTTACGGCGCAGATAAGGTCATCGTAGTGGATGATCCCGCACTTGAGACATATCGTACAGAGCCTTATGCACATGCACTGGCATCTGTTATCAACGAGTACAAGCCCGACATCATGCTTGTCGGTGCTACAGCAATCGGTCGTGACTTAGGCCCGACCGTATCCGCAAGAGTTGCAACCGGTCTTACAGCAGACTGTACATCTCTTGAGATCGGTGATTTCCCGATCAACCCGATTCCGAATCAGGAGCAGAAGCACAATCAGCTGCTTATGACCCGTCCTGCATTCGGCGGAAACACCATCGCAACCATCGCTTGCCCGGACAACCGTCCTCAGATGGCAACCGTACGTCCCGGCGTTATGCAGAAGATCGACAAGATCGAGGGTGCGAAGGCAGAAGTAATCGAGTACAATCCCGGCTTTACCGAGAACAACCGTTACGTTGAGATCCTTGACGTAGTTAAGGCTGTATCCGATACCGTAGATATCATGGATGCCAAGATCCTTGTATCCGGCGGACGTGGCGTAGGAAGCCCCGAGAACTTCAAGATCCTTGAGGATCTCGCTGAGGTACTTGGCGGACAGGTATCCTGCTCTCGTGCAGTTGTAGATTCCGGTTGGAAGCCGAAGGATCTCCAGGTAGGACAGACCGGTAAGACCGTACGTCCGAACGTATACTTTGCAATCGGTATCTCCGGTGCTATCCAGCACGTTGCAGGTATGGAAGAGTCCGACATCATCATCGCAATCAACAAGGATGCGGATGCTCCGATCTTCGATGTAGCAGACTACGGTGTAGTCGGCGACTTAAACAAGATCGTTCCTGCACTTACAGCAGCATTAAAGGCTGAGATGGCAGCAAAGTAATTCAAACAAATCATTCAGACCCCCGATAATTATCGGGGGTTTGTTTTTAACAAGACATATAATACAGTGTCGGGCGGCGAGTGGTTGCGTTGCCAGGACAACATGAAGCCGCCGGTACTTGGCGAGGTATTGTCGAGCCTAGTACCGCTGCGAGCTGAATTTAGCGCAAGCGTGTCCAGGCAACACAACCTGCTCGCCGACTGGCGCGTGTATATAGGAGGTACATATGGTAGGAATTATCGGCGCCATGGACGAAGAAGTGTCCAAATTAAAAGAGCAAATGACGGATGTCGAAGTAAGGACCATCGCATCCATGGAATTTAACCGAGGCAAGTTTTGCGGTAAGGATGTCGTGATCGTGCGAAGCGGCATCGGTAAGGTCAATGCAGCCTGCTGTACGCAGATCCTTGCAGATACCTACGGCGTAGATGCTGTGATCAATACCGGTATCGCAGGCAGCCTCAATGCGGCTATTGATATCGGAGATATCGTTTTGTCAAAGGATGCGTTGCAGCATGATATGGATGCTACGGGCTTCGGTTACAAGCCCGGCGTGATCCCCCGAATGAAGCAGTCTACCTTCACTGCAGACGAAAAACTGCTTTCCCTTGCAAAGGACTGCAATGAACGTGTCAATCCGGATATCAAGACCTTTGTGGGTCGCGTGGTTTCCGGTGATCAGTTTATCTCGGACAAAGCGACCAAGCAGCGTATTCTTGACACCTTTCACGGCGATTGTACAGAGATGGAGGGCGCTTCGATCGCGCAGGCTGCTTACCTTAACGGCATTCCCTTTCTGGTGATTAGGGCAATCTCCGACAAGGCGGACGATTCCGCAACGGAAGACTATCCGTCCTTCGAACGTAAAGCCATCGCGCACAGTGTTGCGCTTGTGACCGAAATTGTGAAGAATCTGTGATCTGCCTAATATCAGGGGCGGCCGCTACCGATAAGATATGTAGATGATTCGCTTGGCGCTCACCTGTCATACGCTTGCCTCAGGGGACGCTTTCGCTTCGATCTCACACGCAACGGTACTAAGCTCAGCTGAAGCTTCGCTAAGTGCCGGCGTGTTCGGCGACCCCGTTCAACAAGCATATGACAGGTATCGCTGAAATGTCGTCCTGCGCCGATGCGTATGCGGCTGCATTGCAAGGACAATGTGGAGCCGCCGGCGCTTAGCGAGGTTCTTTCGAGCTTAGCGTCCGCTGCGTGCGGAATCAGGTCTGCATCTATGATGCAGACAGCCCGTCGCGGCTTTGAGCGACTTCATGGGAATCCGTCAGGATTCCTACCACCTTAGTGCGAACGTGTCCGGCAAGGCAGTCGGCATATGCAAGGCGCACAGTGACGCGTCAATACACACAGGAGTATATATTATGGAAAAGATAGCAAGTTTTACAATAGATCACGAACGCCTTCTTCCAGGCGTGTACGTTTCAAGAAAAGACAGTGTGGAGGGGCACGTCCTTACGACGTTTGATATCCGTATGACCCGTCCGAATTACGAGCCGGTCATGAACACCGCGGAGATCCACACCATGGAGCATCTGGGTGCAACCTTCCTCCGCAATCATGCAGAGTGGAAGGACCGCGTCATCTACTTCGGCCCGATGGGCTGCCGCACGGGATTCTACGTGATCCTTGCCGGGGACCTTACTTCTGAGGAGATCGTGCCGCTGATGACGGAAATGTATCGTTTCATGGCTGATTTCGAGGGAGAAGTACCGGGCGCAACCCCGCATGACTGCGGCAATTTCCGGGACATGAACCTTCCGATGGCGAAGTTTCTTGCCGGGAAGTTCCTCGATGAAGTTTTAACCGGGATCACGGACGAGAGATTGAACTATCCCGCATAGTCCGAATCCGGAAGCAAAACTACAAAATATCCGAACCTGAATCAAAAAAGATACTATATTTGGTATAAATCTTATAAAAAAGTATTTTATTTTTTGTTGCAATATGGTAAAATGTCTTATACTATTGAGTCAGTGTGGGCATTTATGCCCGCGTTTTAGTGCTTATAAGGCAGAGTATCAGTACATTTTGAGGTGAAAGGTATGGGTATGAAAGACAGAATTGTTAAAAGGCTGCTTGATGTCGGCAAGAAGCATCGGATCCTGGTTTATCCGACGCTTGCTTTGGTTGCGGTGATCACCGCAATCTCGCATATGATCTACTGGGGAAAGGGGAACGGACGGAAGCTTGTAGTTTCTGTACTTGTGATGACGCTTCTTATCACACAGTCTCTGTTTTTGACGTCCTCTGCATCCATGGAAGGACTCGATACCGCTACGGAAGAGACAACCGAAGCGGCAGCGGAAGATGAGTCCGAAGTAACCGATCCCGCAGATCCTGCAACTGACACTGCCTTAACAACCGACGATACCAACACCTCAAATAGCGATACCGATAACATAGATCTTTCCGACGGACTTGACGACAATGTCATCGATGTGGCAGACGATCCCGCTGCCGACACCTCCAACGATACAAATACAACCGATTCCGATACCACTACAGAGGATGCACTTGCCTCTGCTTTTGGCTTGTCTGCGGAGACCAAGAATGTCGCAGGCAGAACGGACGGTCTCGACGACGTAAAGATCAACTACATCTTAGTTACGGCGGATGCCGGCAAGAGAACCGTCTTTACGGATGATACGGCTGTCGTAAGCTATGAAGATAACGGAGAGACCAACAAGCCCCGTATCGCAACCCTTACATTCCGTCCCGCAGCTCAGCTCCTTGCGGATGCAGGCTACAGTGCGGACTACTTTAAGGTAGACAAGGCGGACGGAACGAACTACCTTTATACGGATCAGGCATTCAGTACGGCACAGAACTCTTCGGCAACGACGGTTTCCTGTGGTACCACCAACAGCAAGATCTATGAGTTAAACTATTATTTCTCTGTTTCAAGAACCAAATATACACTTAACATTTCCGATGGACTTGAGGACGACGGAAACAACGCAACGGAAGCTTATGACAATCCGGTTGTGATCGAACTTCCCGTTCCCGAGTCTTCCGAGAACTTCGGAAAGACAAAACCCAGCGTGAACTACACCGTAGGCAACGCTGCTACATATAATTACTATCGTTTCGGATGGAACTTCACAGGTATCAACGGCAACGCCTTTCATGCCATCGGCGAGACATTTGCCGTAACTTCCGAGAACAACGTGGTTGAGTTTACATCCAAATGGTCGCCGAAGTCTGTGGATCTTCGATTCCAGCTCTTCGATGCAGACGAAATTGACGATCTTTCCGCATCGGGCAGCCAGGAATTCCTTTCCGATGCTACTTATAATTACGGTTCGACCGCAACACTTCCCACAGCGGAATCGGTGGCATCTTACTGCAAGAACCCTGCATACTATCTGGCAGGCTGGAGAATTTCCACAGGTACGGACCTGATCGCGAACGCCACTGTGAACACGGTGAACGGCCTTACGGTGAACGGCGCTGATCCTACCGTGGATCAGAATGTCGGCGGTGTCACCTTAGTCGGTGTATGGGAGTACAGACAGCTAGAGTTTTTGGTAGACGGGGAGCCGCAGGTCGGAACCGCAAGCCTCGACTATACCTACGGCGAGACCGGATCCACACATACGATTTCCGCACGTTACAAGAACGGCGGTACAGCCAGCGAGGATGTAACGATCGAACTCGATGCCGGAGACGTATCTACCTTAGGTACCTATGGGCTCGGAGTAACCGGTGCAACCAACGCATATACCGTTTCCGGTACACCCAACAAGACGGACGTTCTGACACTCGACGCGGTCGCAAGAGACCCGAACGAGATCGAGGGTGGTACGGGCACACCGCTTACGATCACAATCACCATCAACAAGAGACAGGTGGCCTTAGACAGCACGACCGTATTCAGCGGCAACGGCGGAACGGATGCACCTTCAAAGACTTACGACGGACTGAATACAATCTCCGTTAATGCGACCGCTAAAGTTACCGGCGCGGCTACGGTGAATAATGACAAGGTTTATGTGACCTACGATTCACAGGCAACTTTGAATGATAACGGAAGCGAACGCGGCAAAGATGCGGGTACGGGCAAGAGCCTGACACTGACCGGCGCCGTGCTTCATGCATTGGACGGATCGGACAATGACATCTCCGATTACTATGAACTTACAGGCGTAAGCGGTGGTACCATCGTGACGGACGGAATCGCCACCGTAGACCAGGCACCCGTCAAGGTGACCACGGAGCTTCCGACAGGCGCTTCGAACGACATCCTCTTCGGACAGGACAACCCGGACTATATTGTTCGTGTTCAGGACAAGACCAAACTTGCGGCATCCGAAAGAGATCTGTATGATGCGGATCCGGATGCATTCCTTACCAATTACCTGGGTATGAATCCGCAGTCTTCATGGAATCATCTGCAGAGCAATCTGTACGCACCTGCGGAATCCAGCTACACCGTAACACCGACATTTGCAACGGACGGTAACTATGCCGTAACGGTTGTGAATTCTCAGACAGTGAATGTTTCCCGTGACCCCGGCGAGAATTTCTACGAGATCGCAGAGACTCCCGTGAACGGTTACTATGGAAGTCTTACCATCACACCGAAGGATACGACCAAGTACGACAAGATCCGACTTCTTTCCATGAACGGAACAGGATCCGACATTGCACAGGGTACAACCCATTCGGCAGCAGAGACAGGTCTTTCCGGTCAGATCTTTATCAATGAAGAACTGACGAATGCAACCATTGACTTCCTGCTTTACAATTCCGCAGATCATGCGGTTGCGACCAAGGTAACACTTACCAACATCAATATCGATCCCGATATGCCGAGACTGGTAGCATACGAAGTGAATCCCGGTAAGCCGAATTTCTTCGCACCCGGACTTACCTTCGGTGCATATTATAATAATATGTCCGGCTTAAACTTCAGTGTGACCTATGAGACCAGCGGAAGCCAGTGTACGGAACTTTATTACTACTTCCTTGATGAGTCCGGCAGCAAGGTGGGCAACAAGGAATCTGTGATCAAGAATCCGACGAAGGCAGGAGACTGTTATACATTCAACTTCTCCATCGGATCCGGTGACAGGGGCCAGCTGATCGTATATGCGAAGAATGAACTCGGAATCCCTTCCGAAGCAAGTAAATTAAAACTCAACACCGGCAATGCCAACGAATCTGTAAAACCCGGCGATCCTTACTATGAGTGGATCGTGGAAAACACTATCGTCGGTACGACGATCAGTGCATCTTCAGACGGAGCGCCGGCAAGCGCTTCCACGCCGGACAGCCCCATCTGGTACAATGACCTTACATTTGCGGCTGCGGCTACGGATGATGCCAGCGGTCTTAACAAGTTTGAGTGGAAGATCACACTTCCCTCCGGTGCAACAGACACCACAACCGAGACAGTAACCGAAGCAGGCGCTTCAGCCAAGAAGGATTACGGAAAGGTAACAGGTTATACCTTCTCCAAGACACTCGGTTATACCGAGGCCGGTGCCTACAGTGCGCAGGGTGTCGTATATGACAACGCAGGCAACTCCTACACTACGGATTCCGTCGGTTCATTTATGTATGACCCGAACGAGCCGACCATTGACGCGGGAGAAGATGTGGATTCCACGGAGTTCAAGCAGCAGATCAACTTGAATTTTACGGTAACCGAGCCTGCCAACGAGTCCGGCGTGGATAGCGTAAAGCTGTACGATGGATTGACAATTGATGATACCCACCTCTTAAAGTCCTGGACGGCGGAGAGTGCGTATACCTACACCATTACCAAGAACGGCAGCTACACCATCGTTGCTACCGATAAGGCCGGCAATCAAGCCACCAAGGTAAAGACATTCAACAAGATTTCCAATACACCGCCCGAGACACCGACCATCGACGTGGAACTTCAGGGCGAGGGTAAGCTCGGTAATGACAGCTGGTATATTACCGAGGCACCGAAGGCAACCGTAAATTCCACAACCATGACCGCGGACAATACGGCTGTCACCACACACTACAAGGTGATCTACAACAAGGGAGCCAATTCCGACTCCGATACATTTACCACGGCCACAAAGTCCTTCACAGTGGACAAGCAGGGCGAGGTAAGCATTGAGGCTTATGCAGTGAGCCAGTCCGGCGTTGAGAGCTTAAAGGCGACTAAGACCTTGAAGGTGGACACCGAGCTCCCGAAGGTAGAGATCACAAGCTCGGTAGTAGCGGATGGCAATGTCACCGTGAACTTCCGAGTAACAGACCAGGTGAGCGGACCGGATGCAACCAAGGTTTATGTCAATGACACACCGATTCACGTTGATGAAAACGACGGACTGATCACAGGAAGCTTTACCGCAGCAGGTAACAACACCTACACCATCTACGCATACGATATTGCAGGCAACAAGTCGGATGAAGTGGTATTCACACCGCTTTCCATGACAGTATCACCTGTAAGTGCCATCACCACAAGCGGCGCACACATCGAGGCAGATGTTGTGAAGGGATCCGACGACATCGATGAGAGCGGATGCTACATCGAGTTCAAGAAGAGGTCCGAATCCGCATATCGTTCGGCACTTGTGAACAAGGAAGCTACCGGAAGCGGTCTGCACCTGACCAACAACTGGACGGGACTTAAGGCGGATACCACTTACGATTATCGCGTACATGCCAAGACCAAGACGTCCAATGAAGAGATCGTGGTATCCGGATCCTTCAAGACATTGAATTACGATAAGGGTACTACCATCCGAGGCACTGCGGATTATGCAACCGGCACGGATGATGCATTTAAGAACTTCCCGATCTATGTAAGCCTTTACAAAGGCAACACGGCTGTAGCGGGAGCGAAGATCACGGATGCGGACAATACGGCATTCTTCTTCGATGACATTCCTGCCGGATCCTACAGAATCGTTGCAACAGACGGAAGCCTTAATTCCGAGCAGTCGGTGACCGTTGCAAACGAGGGAATCACTTATCCGACCGATTACGGCACCAAGAACGGCGTGCATCTCATTCTGAATCAGGGCAAGAGCACTGCGGTTGAGCTTGATGACGGAGACGTGGAACTTACGGTAGACGGACTCGAGAAGATTTACAACACCGCGCTTTACAAGGGCAATGTCACACCCGACGATGAGCAGGTTGTAGCCAACGGAGGTTCCATCAAGATCACGCTTCATGCAAAGTATGTGGATGTGAGCGGTGTTGCCAAGAAGGCTCTGGATGACGGTGTCGGCAAAGATGCTCAGATCGTAAGATACATTGAGCTTACCATCGTGAAGGAAGTTATCGACAGGAACGGCGTTCATGTAAATGAAACACCCTGCTTCCTCGATCATCTCTATGAGCCGATCACGGTGACATTCCCGCTCGGCGACCTGGCAGGTCAGACCATCTATGTGGCATCCCTGCACGGCAACAGTGAGGACGGATACACCTTCATCAGCGGTGATGATTATGAGTCTGTGACACTGACACACGATGAGATTTCCATCCGCACCAATATGTTCTCGGTATATGCGCTTTACAAAGTAGAGAAGCCGAATCCGAAGAACTACACGGTGAAGTGGGTTGATGGTGACGGTGCCGTGATGAAGACGGAAACCGTACAGGAGGGCAAGGCAGCTACGCCGCCCACCAAGACGCCGACCAAGAAGGCTACGGATAAGTACACCTACACATTCGAAAGATGGGACAAGGCGTACGACAAGATTACCGGTGACACCGTGATTGCGGCACTCTTTACCTCACACGAGAAGGGCAAGACAAACCCCGATCCCGGCAACGGAGGCAACGGCGGGTCCTCAGATTCCGGCAATAAGTCCAAGGATGCAACGGTAACACCTTCAAAGACGGCAACCAATGAGCCTGTACTTTACGGATACATGGGATCCGCAGATTCACCGAAGACCGGAGATATGGCACCGATCATGCTGATCGTCTTCATGATGAGCGTTTCGGGCGCAGGAGCAGTGGTACTTTCACGCAAAATGAAAAAGTATGGACGAAAATAGGGACTTATGATATAATTCATGAGTTGATTTTCAGAAACCATAGAAATAGGAGGATATATTAAGACATGAGTGCAACACTTGAGAAGCTTGACGGCAGTATGGCGAAGCTTACCATCGAGGTTCCCGCAGAGGATTTTTCAAAGGCTGTAACGGCAGCTTACAATAAAAACAAGGGACGTTTTTCCGTACCCGGATTCCGCAAGGGCAAGGTGCCCCAGCAGTTTATCGAGAAGATGTACGGCCCTGCTGTATTCTACGAGGATGCAGCAAATGAGCTGATCGGTCAGACCTACCCCGAAGAGGTGGATGCCTGTGAGGAGGAGATCGTTTCAAGACCTGAGATTGATGTTGTACAGATCGAGAAGGGCAAGCCCTTCATTTATACAGCAACCGTTGCCTTAAAGCCGGAGATCAAGATCGGTGAGTACAAGGGCATCGAGATTGAGAAGATTGACAAGGCTGTTACCGATGATGAGGTTATGGCTGAGATCTTAAAGACCCAGAAGGAGAACGGACGCAAGGTTGAGGTAACCGATCGCGCAGCCAAGCTTGACGACGAAGTTGTGATCGACTTTGACGGCTATGTGGACGGCGAGCAGTTCGAGGGCGGTAAGGCTGAGGACTACAAGCTTACACTTGGTTCTCATTCCTTCATCGATACCTTCGAGGATCAGATCGTAGGCAAGAACATCGGTGATTCCTTCGACGTGAACGTTACATTCCCCGAGGATTATCATGCAACGGATCTTGCAGGCAAGCCCGCTGTATTTAAGGTAAATTTAAAGGCAATCACAGAGACAGAGCTTCCCGAGTTAAACGATGAGTTTGCTGAGGATGTATCTGAGTTTGACACCTTCGATGCTTACAAGGAGGATGTGAAGAAGATCCTTGAGGTGAAGAAGGAAAGAGAAGTAAAGCGTCAGATCGAGGCGAAGGTAGTAGAGAAGCTTGCTGATTCAGCAGAAGTTGATATTCCCGAGCCGATGGTAGAGTACTATCAGGAGCGTATCTACGATGAGTTCGCTCAGAATATGATGTACCAGGGACTTCGCATGGAGGATTATCTCCGTCTGATGAAGACTTCCAAGGAAGATATGCTTGAGCGTGTAAAGCCGGATGCGATCGCAAGAATCAAGACCAGCCTTGTGCTTGAGAAGGTAGTAGAGACAGAAAAGATCGAGGTTTCCGATGCTGATGTGGATGAGGAGCTTAAGGTTCTCGGCGAGAGCTATCAGATGGAGCCCGAGAAGTTAAAAGAGATCATGGGCGAGAAGGAACTTGCATCCTTGAAGAAGGAGCTTGCATCCCGCAAGGCACTTGATTTCCTTTCTGCAAACGCAAAGGAAGTATAAATCGGATTAGAGGTAATCATGGCAGGACGTAGTACCGAAGAAAGAAAGAAGATCCGCTGCTCCTTCTGTAATAAGACACAGGAGCAGGTTCGCAAGCTGATTGCGGGCCCGAATGTATATATTTGTGACGAGTGTATCGACATTTGTTCCGAGATCATCCAGGATGAGTTTGCGGACGATATCGACACCGACATCAATCTGCTTCGTCCGAAGGAGATCAAGGAATTCCTTGATGAGTATGTGATCGGACAGGAGCAGGCCAAGAAGATTCTCTCCGTAGCAGTTTATAATCACTACAAGAGAATTCTGTCTGACAAGGATTTTGATGTTGAGCTCCAGAAGAGCAACATCCTGATGCTTGGTTCTACGGGTTCAGGTAAGACTTACCTTGCACAGACACTTGCAAAGCTTCTGAATGTTCCCTTTGCCATCGCGGACGCAACCACACTGACCGAGGCCGGTTATGTGGGTGAGGATGTGGAGAACATCCTCTTAAAGCTCATCCAGGCAGCGGATTATGACATTGACAGGGCTGAGCATGGTATCGTCTATATTGACGAGATCGATAAGATCACAAAGAAGTCCGAGAACGTCAGCATCACCAGAGATGTTTCGGGTGAAGGCGTTCAGCAGGCACTCTTAAAGATTATGGAGGGTACGGTTGCCTCCGTGCCGCCCCAGGGCGGAAGAAAGCATCCTCAGCAGGAGTTTATTCAGATTGATACAACGAATATCCTCTTTATCTGCGGTGGTGCATTTGAAGGTCTTGAGAAGATCATCGACAACCGTATCGGCAAGAAGTCCATCGGTTTCGCTGCAGAACTCGGTTCCGACAGAACCGATGCGAAGCTTGGAGATACCCTTCGAAAGGTACTTCCCGAGGACTTTATCAAGTACGGATTGATCCCCGAGTTTATCGGACGTGTTCCGGTTACGGTTACACTTGATCTGCTCGATGAGGAGGCTTTGATGCGGATTCTGTCCGAGCCGAAGTCTGCCATCTGTAAGCAGTACAAGAAGCTCTTTGAACTTGATGGCGTTACGCTTGAGTTTGAAGAGGATGCGCTTCGCGCCATTGCGAAGGAGGCCATGACCAGAAAGACCGGTGCCAGAGGACTCCGCGCCATTATGGAGCGCATTGTTATGGATCAGATGTACGAAGTTCCCACGAACGAGCTGATCGACAAGGTAGTTATTACCAAGGCGGTTGTGGAAGAGGGCGCAGAGCCTGAGATCACCTACCTTGAGGAACCCAGAAACAAGAAACTGACATTCCACAGACATGTCAGAAAGAGAGATGCCAGCGGCATCGCATAAGAAAGATGAAGATCAAATCAGCAGAGCTTGAAACTGTATGTGGCGTTACAAGCACGCTGCCTGAAAATCCATTACCAGAGATAGCATTTGCCGGCAAATCCAATGTCGGCAAATCTTCTTTAATCAACGGTTTATTGAATCGCAAGGCACTCGCAAGAACGTCCTCCGCGCCGGGTAAGACCCAGACCATCAACTTCTACAAGATCAATGAGAAGTTTTATTTTGTTGACCTTCCCGGATACGGCTACGCGCAGGTGAGTAAGGAACAGCGCGCGAAGTGGGGGAAGATGATCGAGCGTTATCTGTCCCGCTCCAAGGAGTTGAGACGCGTTTTTTTGCTGATCGATATCCGCCACAAACCCGGTGAGAATGACAAGCAAATGTATGACTGGATCGTGGCGAACGGCTGGGAGCCCATCATCATTGCAACCAAGCTGGACAAGATCAAGAGAAGCCAGCTTCTTAAGTGTGTGAGCGAGATTAGAAAGACACTCGGGGCAGGTGAAGATACAGTCATCATTCCGTTTTCGTCCCAGACAAAACAGGGCCGTGACGAGATCTGGAACCTGATCGAAGAATTGCTTCCGGAGTAAATATTTTAGTAGACCTTTTCTTTTATTTGTGTTAGACTCATCTTATCTAAATCAGAGTTCTTACGTTACCCATACAAACTTTTTTTGGAATTACATAAAGGAGATCATATGGACTACAACAAGATGTCCCTTGCCGAGTTGCGTGAACTCGCAAAGGAGAAGGGGATTCGTGGTATCACCACCCTTAAAAAAGGCGAACTTGTAGAACTTCTCACCAATGTTGAGATGATGTTTGCCAAGAGAAACCAGGCGCAGGAGGAAACTGTGTCCGAAAAGCCTGCAGAAAAAAGGCGTACGACCGGAAGACCTGCTACCGAAAAGCCGGCAGAGCAGCGCCCCGCCGATAAAAAACGTGCGGCTGTTTCCGAGAGCGACCGTGCGGAGCGACGTCCTGAGCAGCGTACGGAGAAGACCATCCTGCGTCATGTACAGACCGAGGACAGGAACTATCAGGAGCAGAGAAACTTAGAGCCCGAGACACCGGACGGGGATACGGATATCAAAATCTATGACGGTCAGGAGTATAATGCCAACTTAGACAGTGGCGAAGAGGCTGACGGTATCCTCGAGGTTATGAACGAGGGTTACGGATTCATACGAAGCGCCAATTACCTGCCCGGCGATCGCGATGTCTATGTATCACCCGTACAGATCAAGAAATTTGCCTTAAAGAAGGGCGATATTATCGGCGGACCCATCCGCATCAAGACACAGAGCGAGAAGTTCTCTGCGCTCCTTTATATCAGACATGTGAACGGATACAAGCCCTCTGTGGCTGCAAAGCGTACACCTTTCGAGGATTTAACGCCCATCTTCCCGGATGACAGGATTCATATGGATGTGCCCGGTGCTTCCGTGGCGGTTCGTATCGTAGACATTCTTTCTCCTATCGGTAAGGGACAGAGAGGTATGATCGTTTCGCCGCCGAAAGCCGGTAAGACGACACTCCTTAAGGCGATCGCGAAGTGCATCAGCCGCAACAATAAAGACATGCATTTGATCGTTCTTTTGATCGACGAGCGACCCGAGGAGGTTACGGATATCCGTGAGTCCATCGAGGGAGATAATGTAGAGGTGATCTACTCGACCTTTGATGAGCTTCCCGAGCATCATAAGCGTGTATCCGAGATGGTGATCGAGCGCGCCAAGCGTCTCGTGGAGCACGGACAGGATGTGGTCATCCTGCTTGATTCCATCACCAGACTCGCCAGAGCCTACAACCTGACCGTTCCGCCCAGCGGACGTACACTTTCCGGCGGACTTGATCCGGCGGCACTGCATATGCCGAAGCGGTTCTTCGGTGCGGCCCGTAACATGCGCGAGGGAGGAAGTCTCACCATCCTTGCAACCGCACTTGTTGAGACCGGAAGCCGTATGGATGACGTTGTCTTCGAGGAATTCAAGGGTACCGGTAACATGGAACTCGTTCTTGACAGAAAGCTGTCCGAGAAGCGTATCTTCCCGGCCATCGACATCACGCGCTCCGGAACCAGACGCGAAGACCTCCTTCTCACCGAAGAAGAGCAGGAAGCTGTGAATCTGATCCACAAGGCCATCTCCGGCGCCAAGGCCGAAGAGTACACCGACGAGATCCTAAAACTCTTCTCCCGCACCAAAGATAACAAAGAATTCGTGTACCACGTAAAGAAGGCTTTAATGCGCAAGTAATCTTTGACACTGCATCGTTTCCGTGCGGAATGATGCAGTGTTTTTTAGATTCTGTTCGATTGACAAAAAAGTATATAAGAGTATATAATGAATTCAAAAGTATATAAGAGTATATAAAGTATATAGAAGTATATAAGAGTATGAAAAGTATATAAGCAGAACAGAAATGAGGCGAGTATTATGGATAAGAATCCGTATGTTTTATCTTTCGGAAGAAAACCACATCAGTATATTGAACGAGGGCTGGTCGTGGATGAGATAGTGGATGAGTTGGAATCCGACATTGTGCAGAATCAGTGCTTTATGCTGTGCGGTGTGCGCGGATCCGGAAAAACAGTCACGATGACAGCAATCGAGAGTCGCATTCGCGAGCAGAAAGACTGGATTGTAATCGGACTCAACACGGAAAGGGATATGTTGAACAGTCTGGTTGCCAAGATTTATGATCATGACGGCGATTTCAAAAAGTTTTTCGAAAAGGGAATCAATCTCTCGGCTTTCGGAATCGGTGTTTCTGTGAAAAATGTACCGCCGACCGCAGACATCGAAGCAGCATTAGAGAAGATTCTTACGGAAATGAAAAAGAAGAATAAGCGCTTGCTGGTTACTGTTGATGAGGTGTGTAATACTGCATCCATGAAACAATTTGCGGGAAGCTTTCAGATTATGGTGCGACAGGAACTGCCAATTTATCTGGTTATGGCGGGATTGTATGAGAACATCCACAATCTTGAAGATGAGAAGAATCTGACATTCCTTTACAGAGCGCCGAAGTATCACATGGCACCACTCAATTTTGTTGCCATGAAAAACAGCTATCGCGACACACTAGGTATCGGCGAAGACGAGGCCGGAGAGTTGGCAAGACAAACCAAGGGTTATCCGTTTGCGTATCAGGCACTTGGTAAGTACGTATGGGACAGCGAAGAACACAAGCTTACGGAGGATGTGCTCATGCACTTCGACGAAGCACTGGAGGCTTATGTCTATAATAAAATCTGGGCTGAGATGTCGGAGAAGGATCGCTTCTTCATGAGCTTTATCGCACAGAAGGAATCTATGAAGACAGCGGAGCTTTTAGAACTGACCGGACAGAAGAAAAACGAATTCTCTCAGTACAAGGAACGCCTCGCCAATAAAGGTGTCATTGATGACTCGCAATGGGGCGTATTATCCGTTAAACTGCCGAGGTTTTCGGAGTTTGTCAAGCGTAAGCTGGAAGCGTTTTGAGAAGGAAATAGATTCAGAATGGAGCAGGCTAACAAGAGTGAATATGAAAACTGGAAAGATGGAATTGACAGGCTTTGGCAAGGAATATACATATTTGAAAATATGAATAAACAGGAGTTGATTGATAATATAACCAAGTGGGGGTGAATTGACATTGAATATGATTGATTTTTTCTATGATGAATACAATGATGATGATTGGATAGATTTTGCTAATTGTTTCGATAAAGTCGATATTATAATCAAGGGTGTTCCTCAGGATGTGATAAATGCGGTTTATTCGATAATAGGGAATAATGGGGGCGACTGGTTTAATACTCCGCTTCGGAAATTTGATGGAAAGACAGCATTAGAGTTATTATTAAGTGAAAAAGGGGAAAAAGCTTTAAAAGCGTTTATTATGAGAATTCCTAACTAGAAACAGAAAATAGAAATGTGCTGTTAGTATAATTTAGCGAGAAAAAGTGCCGAGAAAAGGTGCCTGACCCCATTACGGGTGGTGCAAGGCAGTGGTACATAAATGATTTGGAGGATTTGATTAAATGTCATTAGAAGCCGACTTCAAGAAAAAAAACATGGAGATTCAACAAAAGCTAAAATTAGAAATAGAAGCTGTTGAACTTGGTAGAAGCAAAAAAAAACAAAACACAATTGATTAGCATCTTAAAAGAGTTAGAAAAAACAATGATACGCAAATGTCTGCCTTTGTTATATCCTAGGGTGATAGTTGATTCATGGAATCATGAAGATGGACTGGGAATTGAATTGTTGGAATTAGCAGAACTATATAGAAAAATGAAGGAACAAAAAGGTGCCTGACCCCATTACGAAAGTGTTACAGAATCCAGAAATACAGCGACACCGGACACATGCTTGTTGAACGGGGTCGCCGAACACGCCGGCACTTAGCGAAGCATCAGCTGAGCTTAGTACCGCTGCGTGTGAGATCGAAGCGGGAGCGTCCCCTGAAACAAGTATGTGTCCGGTGGAGTGCATCTTGTGAATTCCGCTAAAAAACGCTTGCATATAGCGATTTTCTGTGGTAAACTATCACTTGCTGTTATAACGGTCGGGATCGTTTACAGTAGTATAATTAAGAGGTGAAAGACATGAGAGAAGGCATCCATCCTGAGTACTATCAGGCAAAGGTTGTATGTAACTGCGGAAACGAATTCGTAACAGGTTCTACCAAGGAAGAGATCCACGTGGAAATCTGTTCCAAGTGCCATTCATTCTACACAGGCCAGCAGAAGGCTGCTCAGGCAAGAGGTAGAATCGATAAGTTCAACCGTAAGTACGGTGTTACACAGGCATAAGATTGATTCGTATAAGAAATCAGGACTTGTTACGACGGTAGCAGGTCCTTTTCTTGTGAATCGGCAGTTTTTTTGGTGAGTGACATGAAGGAAGAATCAAAGAAGATTACCATCGGCGGACAGGCCGTCATCGAAGGCGTAATGATGCGCAACGGTGGCAAGTACGCGGTGGCAGTCAGAAAACCGGATAAGGAGATCGAGGTAAGCGGCAACAACTTCACCCCCGCGGCGGAGAAGAATGTTATTGCGAAACTTCCCATCGTGCGCGGTGTGGTGAGCTTCATCGAGTCCCTTGTGATCGGTACGAAGACACTTACATATTCCGCTTCTTTCTTCGACGAGGAAGAAGAGGATCAGAAGAAAGAGAAGAAGAGCGGTACGGACTGGGCGCTTTATGGAACCGTTGCACTGTCTGTCGTTCTTGCAGTCGGTCTTTTCATGCTGCTTCCGGCATGGATTGCGGGCATGCTTGAAAAGGTCATAGATAATCATGTATTGATCGGTTTGATTGAAGGCGTGATCCGCCTTGCAATCTTCCTCGGTTACGTGGCTGTGATCTCCTTGATGGAGGACATCAAGCGGACATTCATGTACCACGGTGCTGAGCATAAGACCATCAATTGTCTTGAGCACGGCGAAGCACTTACCGTGGAAAATGTAATGAAGCATACACGTTTTCACAAGCGCTGCGGTACCAGCTTTTTATTCATCGTTATGTTCGTGAGTATTCTGGTGTTTATGTGCATCACCACACGAACCATGTGGCTGAGGCTTGTGCTCCGCATCTTGCTTGTGCCGCTGATTGCGGGCATCTCTTATGAGTTTATCCGCTACGCGGGTGCACATGAAAATGTATGTGCCAATACCTTAAGCAAGCCGGGACTCTGGGTACAGAGACTTACCACGAGAGAACCGGATCCCGATATGGTTGAGGTCGCCATCGCATCTGTTGAGGCTGTCCTTGACTGGAGGGCGTATTTGAAGGAACAGGGAGTCGTACTTGATGAAACTGAAGGAACTTCTCCGGAAGGGGAATGACAGACTTCATGAAGCGGGCATCACGGAAGATACGGATGCGAAGATCCTGCTTGCGCATGTGGTGGGATTTAAGTATTCAGACTTGATGCTTCATTATGAAGAAGAAGCTGAGATTTCCGCGGAAGAAGCTTACCTGAATTTGATAGAAAAAAGAGCAACCAGGATTCCCTGCCAGTACTTGGTGGGACGCCAGGACTTTATGGGTTATGAGTTTGACGTGGCACCGGGTGTTTTAATCCCGAGACCTGAGACGGAACTTCTCGTGGAAGAAGCGGTACGCCAGGCGTCGGTACATTTCCCGGAGAAAAAGTCTTTGTCGGTACTTGACCTATGCACGGGTTCGGGATGCATCGGCATCGCGTACCACCTGATGCGAGAGAAGGCCGGCTTTTCGGATGATGTGATGCTTTCGGATATATCCTACGAGGCACTTTCCGTTGCTGCGAAAAACCGTGACCGACTGGCACCCTCGGTGCGGATTGTGAAGTCGGATCTGTTCGACGGTTTCGGGGAGGATACATTTGACCTGATCCTGTCGAACCCGCCGTACATTCCGTCGGAGGAGATCGGGAAACTTGAGCCGGAAGTAAAAGACCACGAGCCCCATCTTGCCCTTGACGGGGATGCGTCGGGACTCGTATACTATGAAAGGATTGCGGAGGAAGCCACGGGATTTCTTCGTGAGAACGGACGGATCATCTTTGAGATCGGATTCGATCAGGGTGAGACGGTGCCGGAGATATTAAGAAGAGCAGGTTATGATGAGATCGCCGTGATGAAAGACTATGCGGGACTTGACCGCATCGTATCGGCGAGATGCAGATAGAAGAATTTGGAGGATGATTTATGTTTGACCGTTTGGAAGATTTGGTAGCCAGACTGGACGAGGTGGAAGGCGAACTCGCAAGCCCCGACGTGGCTTCGGATGCGGATCGTTTCCGCAAGCTGATGAAGGAGCAGAGTGATATTGCACCCATCGTGGCGAAGTATCTTGAATACAAGGAAGCAAATCAGACAATCGCGGACAGCCTCGAGATGCTCGATGCAGAAAAAGACGAGGACATGCGCGAGATGATCAAGGAGGAGCTTAACGAGGCGAAGGAGAAGGTGGAGACAACTTCAAATGAGCTGAAAATCCTGCTTCTTCCCAAGGACCCGAATGACGACAAGAACGTCATCGTGGAGATTCGTGCCGGCGCGGGTGGAGATGAGTCCTGCCTTTTCGCTGCCGAGATCTACAGAATGTATATCCATTATATTGAAGGACGCGGCTGGAAGTACGAGCTTCTCGAACTCGAGGAGATCGGCATCGGCGGTATGAAGTCCGTGACATTTAAGGTAAACGGCAAGGGCGCTTACTCCGTGCTTAAGTACGAGAGTGGTGTGCACCGTGTACAGCGTGTGCCCGAGACCGAGTCCGGAGGACGTATCCATACCTCAACCATCTCCGTTGCTGTGCTTCCCGAGGCGGAGGACATCGACGTGAAGATCGACGAGAAGGATATCCGTATCGATGTTATGCGTGCGTCCGGTAACGGCGGACAGTGCGTCAACACCACGGATTCCGCAGTACGACTGACACATTTCCCGACGGGAATCGTAATCTACAGCCAGACAGAGAAGTCTCAGCTCCAGAACAAGGAGAAGGCTTTCGCACTCCTTCGTGCAAAGCTCTATGATATCGAGCAGCAGAAGGCTCATGACGCAGAGGCGGAGGCAAGAAGAAGCCAGATCGGTACGGGAGACCGTTCCGAGAAGATTCGTACCTACAACTTCCCGCAGGGTCGTGTGACGGACCACCGCATCAAGCTGACGCTTTACAAGATCGACCAGATCATGAATGGCGATATCCAGGAGATCTTGGATGCGCTGACCGCAGCCGATCAGGCAGCGAAGCTGACACAGATGAACGAAGGATAGTGAGGCAGCAGTATGGAACTTTTAAAAGTCATCATCCTCGGTATCGTTGAGGGTATCACGGAGTGGCTCCCCATAAGCAGTACGGGACACATGCTCCTCGTGGATGAGTTTATTAAATTATCGGCGAGCGACGAGTTCAAGGAAATGTTCTTCGTCGTAATCCAGCTCGGCGCCATCCTTGCGGTGGTACTTACCTTTATCAAGAAAATGTGGCCGTTCGGACTTACCGAAGACAAGAAGCCCTGTATGAAGAAGGACGTCTGGTCTATCTGGTTCAAGGTCGTTGTGGCCTGCATCCCCGGAACCGTCGTAACACTTCTGTTTGACGACTGGATCGAGGAACATTTGGAAACACCCGTGGTGATTGCGGCAGCTTTGATCTTCTACGGTATCTTGTTCATCGTGATTGAGGCTTGGAACAAGAAGCGCGAGCCGAAGGTGCTTGAACTTTCGGACATCACTTATAAGATTGCGTTGATCATCGGACTCTTCCAGGTACTTGCAATCATTCCCGGTACATCGAGATCCGGCGCCACCATCATCGGTGCTTTATTAATCGGTGTATCGAGAGTAGCGGCAGCGGAGTTTACCTTCTTCCTGGCAGTACCCGTTATGTTCGGACTTTCCTTTATCAAGCTCTTAAAGTTTGGTTTTGCATTTACCGGACATGAGCTTTTGATTCTGGGTGTGGGATGCGCGGTTGCGTTCCTTGTATCCTTGCTCGTGATCAAGTTCCTGATGGCTTATATCAAGAAGCATGACTTCACCGTCTTCGGTGTATATCGCATCGTGCTCGGTGCAGCACTTCTGGTTTATTTCTTGGCACTTGCGTAAGATTATTTACGCGGGTCGCGGATAGGAGAGAATATTATGTCAACTTGGGAAGCAAATGTACGAAAAGTTGTTCCGTATACTCCCGGCGAGCAGCCGAAGGAACGGACCTATGTAAAATTAAATACCAACGAGAATCCGTACCCGCCTTCACCGAAGGTTGAGGCGGCAGCGCTTTCGTTTGATGCTTTAAGGCTCTATCCGGATCCCACGGCATCGGATCTTGTGCATGCGATCGCAGAGTATCACGGCGTAAGCGACAAGCGTGTATTTGTCGGCGTCGGATCGGACGACGTGCTTGCCATGGCTTTTATGACATTCTTTCACAGCGGAAAGAAGATTCTCTTCCCGGATATCACCTATTCATTTTATGATGTATGGGCAGATATGCTGGAGATTCCTTTTGAGACCATTCCCTTAACCGGGGATTACAGGATCGATCCGGCGGACTACGCACGGGAGTGCGGAGGTATCGTCTTCCCCAATCCCAATGCGCCCACGGGCATTGCGCTTCCGATTGAGGATGTTCGTTCCATCATCTCCAAGAACCCGAATGTGGTTGTGATCGTAGATGAGGCTTACATTGACTTCGGCGGAACTTCGGCCCTTACGCTTTTGGATGAATTCGAGAACCTTCTGGTGGTTCGTACATTTTCCAAATCACGCTCCATGGCGGGACTTCGGATCGGATATGCCATCGGAAGCGAGAAGATGATCGCCTACTTAAATGACGTTAAGTATTCTTACAATTCTTATACAATGAACCGTCCCTCCATCATCTACGGTGTGGAGAGTATTCGGGATGATGCGTATTTTAAAGAAACGGTAGATAAGGTTATAAAGACACGTGAGGCTTTTGCCGAGGCTATTCGCAAGGCGGGCTATACCGTGCTTCCTTCTTCCGCAAATTTTGTCTTTGCGTCTCATCCGACGATCCCGGCGAAGGAGATCTTCGCACGTTCGAAAGAGGCCGGTTTTCTGGTTCGATATTTTGACAAACCGCGCATCGACAACTTCCTTCGTATCTCCATCGGAACCGATGAGGAAATGCGCGCATATGCAGATTTTCTTTGCGAAATAAAATCGTTTGATTTATAATAATTCTGTGTGTTTATATAACTTGCGGAGGTGTACTTCATATGGAATTCGGAAAGGAATCTTTGGTCTACACAAATGAAAATTGTGTAGGCTGCAACAAGTGTATCAGTGCCTGTAGTTGTATGGGAGCTTGCGTCTCGACGGAAGCTGACGCAAACGGGGTGTCCCGTATAGAAGTAGACAAGGACAGATGCATTTCGTGCGGCGCCTGCTTTGATGCCTGTGAGCATCATGCAAGAGAATTCCGTGACGACACGGAGGAATTCTTTGAGGCGTTAAAGAGGGGTGAAAGGATATCCGTACTGATTGCACCGGCGTTTCTCGCAGACTACCCGAGGGATTACGAGAGAGTATTGGGTGGTTTAAAGAAACTCGGCGTGAACAGATTGATCAGCGTTTCGTTCGGTGCTGATATCACAACTTGGGGTTATATTAACTACATTCAGAAACACAACTACTTAGGCGGCATCTCCCAGCCCTGTCCCGCGGTGGTGGGTTATATCGAGCGCTATCTGCCGGAGCTTCTTCCGAAGCTGTTTCCCGTGCACAGTCCGATGATGTGCGCTGCCATCTATGCGAGAAAAGAACTTGGGATCACGGATCAGTTCGCGTTTATCAGTCCCTGTATCGCCAAGAAGATGGAGATCGCCGATCCGAACACCAAGGGCTACATTCGGTACAACGTCACATTTGACCATCTGATGAAGTATGTGAAGAGCCACAACCTGATGGGGGATCCCATCAAGGATGAGATCGAGTACGGTCTCGGTTCGATCTATCCGATGCCCGGCGGCCTGAAGGAGAACGTCTACTGGCTTCTCGGCAACGAAGTCTTCATCCGCCAGATTGAGGGCGAGAAGAAGATGTACCACTACTTAGAGAAGAACGCCGACAGAATCAAGGGCGGCAGAACGCCTTATCTGTTCGTGGACGCTCTAAACTGCGAGAACGGATGTATCTGCGGTACGGCCACGGATCCCGCGGTGACGGACTGTGATGATCCGCTTTATCACATCCATGACATTCAGGAGAGTGTCAAGAAGAACGACAAGAAGAGCGTATGGTCAAGGACACTTACACCGGAGAAGAGGCTGGCTGCGTTAAACAAGCAGTTCGAGCACTTGAAGCTTGAGGATTATATCCGCAACTATACCGACAGGTCGGCGCAGTGTACTTACAAGACGCCGTCACCTGCGGAACTCGACAGAATCTTTACGGATATGCACAAGCTGACCGATGCATCCAGAAAGATCAACTGTTCCTGCTGCGGTTACGACAGCTGCAAGATGATGGCGACGGCCATCTACAACGGCTTTAATCACAAGGACAACTGTGTGCACTACCTGAAGGATCTCGTGGAACTTGAGAAGGTGGAAGCACAGGATATGGTGGAGCACGAGAGAGCTGTCTTAAATGCGCAGCGCGATGAGATCTATCACATCGTGGAGGATATCAACGAGAGGTTCGGCGAACTTCGCGAGTCCATCAGCGGTATGTCCGAGGGTAATGAAAACAACGCAAAGCAAAGCGCTTCCATCTCCGAGGAGATGACAAGTGTCACGAGCTTCTGCGAGAAACTGAACGATTCCATCGGCAATATCACGGGCGCTTTAAAAGAACTTACGGCTAACAACGACAAAGTCGTGGATATCGCCAACCAGACCAATCTGCTTGCGCTGAATGCTTCGATCGAGGCTGCAAGAGCGGGTGAGGCAGGCAGGGGATTTGCGGTTGTCGCAGGTGAGATCAACAACTTAGCGGCCGATTCCAAGGAGACGGCGGAAAGCAGCGGACAGGCGAACAGCAACATTCAGGATGCCATCAGCTATATTGCAGGCGAGACATCCCAGCTGCTCGACATCGTGGAGAGTGTGAAGGATAAGATCGGCCAACTTGCCGCTTCGACCGAGGAAATCTCCGATTCCACCAACAGCATTTCCGAGACTGTGGAGGAGGTACGGGTTGTACTTCAGAAACTGGTCAAGGACAGCCAGGAGGCTGCCGGTATCTGACAAAGCATTACGGGTCCGGACACGTTACAAAGGTAGCGTGTTCCGGGCCTTTTTTGGTATATAGGAATCGCCTATAACAAGTTATCCGAATTCGCTATAGCCTGAGCCTATTAAACCTATTGACTTAGTAGGTTGTTGATGATAAGATAAGCCTGTCCTTAAGAAATGAACCGAAACATGAAAAAAGGAGGCGGAAGACATGGAACCCAGAACCGGATATAGGACATGCAGCTTATGGCTTGATCGAATGTGTTGCCGCAAGGCAGAGTACACGGAAAAGGTATTCGGATGTTGCAGCTGTCAACGCCGAGAGATGATAGAAAACTGATTTACAGAGATATAGGATGAAAAGGAGATTTTAAAAATGAGTGATTACAGATTTGAAACATTACAGTTACACGTAGGACAGGAAGAGGCGGATCCCGCTACCGATTCCAGAGCGGTACCCATCTACCAGACCACATCTTATGTATTCCATAACAGCAAGCATGCTGCAGACCGTTTCGGACTTGCGGATGCCGGAAATATCTACGGACGTCTCACAAACTCCACACAGGATGTGTTAGAGAAGAGACTGGCAGCTTTAGAGGGCGGAAGCGCAGCGCTTGCCCTTGCATCCGGCGCGGCAGCCATTACCTATACGATCCAGGCGCTTGCAGCCAACGGCGGTCACATTGTGGCGCAGAAGACCATCTACGGAGGTACCTATAACCTGCTTGCACACACACTTCCGCAGTACGGTATCAAGACAACCTTCGTCAATGTACATGATCTCGCAGAGGTTGAGGCAGCGATCACAGAGGATACGAGAGCCATCTTCCTTGAGACCCTCGGCAACCCCAACAGTGATATCCCCGATATTGATGCGGTATCCGAACTTGCACACAAGCACGGACTTCCGGTTGTGATCGATAATACTTTCGGCACACCTTACCTGATCCGTCCCATCGAGCACGGCGCAGATATCGTAGTTCACTCCGCAACCAAATTTATCGGTGGACACGGAACCACATTAGGCGGTATTATAGTAGAGTCCGGCAAGTTTGATTTTAAGGCAAGCGGAAAGTATCCGAACATCGCAGCACCGAACCCCAGCTATCATGGTGTATCTTTCTATGATGCGGTAGGACCTGCAGCGTTCGTTACATTCATCCGTGCGATCCTGCTTCGTGACACGGGTGCAACCATTTCACCATTCAACGCATTTTTGCTGCTTCAGGGTGTTGAGACACTGTCGCTTCGTCTTGAGCGTCACGCAGAGAATGCGGCCAAGGTGGTAGAGTTCCTTTCCAAGCATCCGCAGGTTGAGCATGTATCCCATCCGTCACTTCCGGACCATCCGGACCATGCGCTTTATGAGAAGTATTTCCCGAACGGAGGCGGTTCCATCTTCACCTTTGATATCAAGGGCGGACAGGAAGAGGCATGGAAATTTATCGATGCGTTACAGATCTTCTCCCTCCTTGCGAATGTTGCAGATGTGAAGTCACTTGTGATCCATCCTGCGTCTACAACGCATTCGCAGCTTTCCGACGAGGAACTTCTCGACCAGGGAATCAAGAGAAATACCATCCGTCTTTCCATCGGTACGGAGCATATTGACGATATCATTGCCGACCTTGAGAGAGGCTTTGCGGCAGCAAAATAGAAAGGAAGGATTTTTTATGGGAATTTACAAAGGAGCTACGGAACTGATCGGTAACACGCCCCTCGTGGAGCTTACCAATATCGAAAAGGAACTCGGACTTCAGGCAACCTTGCTTGTGAAACTCGAGTACTTAAATCCTGCGGGAAGCGTGAAGGATCGTGTGGCCAAGGCCATGATCGAAGACGCGGAAGAGAAGGGTGTATTAAAAGAAGGTTCCGTTATCATTGAACCTACCAGCGGAAATACAGGTATCGGACTTGCGTCCATCGCCGCTGCGAAGGGGTATCGCATCATCCTCACTATGCCCGAGACGATGAGTGTGGAGAGAAGAAACATCCTTAAAGCATACGGCGCCGAACTTGTACTAACCGAGGGTGCCAAGGGTATGAAGGGTGCGATTGCCAAGGCAGAAGAGCTCTCAAAGGAAATCCCGAATTCCTTCATTCCCGGACAGTTTGTCAATCCGGCCAATCCGGCAATTCACAAGGCAACCACGGGTCCCGAGATTTGGAAGGACACCGAGGGCAAGGTGGATATCTTTATCGCAGGTGTCGGTACCGGCGGTACGGTAACCGGTGTCGGTGAGTATTTAAAGGAGCAGAAGTCCGATGTAAAGATCGTTGCTTTGGAGCCTGAGGATTCGCCGGTTCTTTCCGAAGGACATGCGGGACCGCACAAGATCCAGGGTATCGGTGCCGGTTTTGTGCCCGACGTATTAAACACGAAGGTGTATGATGAAGTGTTTAAGGCGGCATCTCAGGATGCATTCGAAGCTGCTAAGCTTCTTGCAAAGAAGGAGGGCATCTCCGTGGGAATCTCCTCGGGCGCTGCGCTTCATGCGGGAATCGAGTATGCCAAGAAGCCGGAGAATGCAGGCAAGGTGATCGTAGCATTGCTTCCGGACAGCGGTGACCGTTACTACTCAACACCGATCTTCACAGAGTAATATAAAAACCGATCTATCATAACACACGATACAGACGATCCTGCCTTGTGCCGGATTCCGGATGTGTCGTGTGTTTTTTTCTTGCCTAAACGGCGGTGGAGGAGTATAATCGAACCATCATCAGTCATGGGCGATTCGCCCATATTTCCCGAATTCCCGATACGAAAGCAATTGGATCTGTTTTTATGTATGGGGACAAACTATGGATTATAAAGAATTTTTGAATGCTGTCGTCGATGAGATCGGCGACTATCTCCTCGATTGTGATTTCGAGGACGTATCGGTGCGACCGATTGAGAAGAACAACGGTGTTTTACTGCAGGGCCTTATGCTAAGGAAGAAGGATGCGCCTGTGGCACCAAACATTTACATGGAGTACTATTACTCCATGTACGAAAGCGGAGCGTCTATGGAAACCGTGCTTGCAGAGATCGCTGCGGAGTATCGGAGAGCATCATCCGTTCTCTCCGAAGGAGAGTATGCGGACTTTTCAAAGGATGCATATGAAGACCATGTGTTTTTAAGAGTGGTGAACTACAAAAAGAATGAACCATCCCTGCGGAATATGCCGTATATCCTCTTCCATGATCTTGCGGTCACCTTCAGGTATCTGACCAAAGTCTCGGGGGACGGCGTATCTTCCACGGCGGTGGAAAACAGCGACTTAGTCAAGTGGGGAGAGGATGTCGATCATCTCTTTGAACTCGCGAAGGTTAACACCTTAAAACTGTTTCCGCCGAGGATCGAGCGGTTGGATACTCTGATTGCAAGACTCCTTACGGAAGGGGCTTGTCCTGTGCCGGAAGGAGCCGAGACGGGAATCTACGTGCTTACGAATACCAGCAACATCAACGGTGCAACTTCCATGCTTCTTCCCGAGGCAATGGAACTTGCGAGCAGGGAAGTGGGAGAGGACTTTTATATCCTCCCTTCCAGTGTGCATGAGTTGCTTTTGGTGCCGGAGAAAAGCTTTCCGGATCGCGAAGGTTTGGAGAGGATGGTTTATGAGATTAACCGCTCCGTGGTATCCGAAATGGATTATTTATCAGATTCAGTGTATCATTTTGACACCGTGGGCATGAAAATGACATTGTGAGGCTTGAAGGGGGTTTCCAAATGTGCTATACTTCAAGAAGCGTGAATACGCCAGCATAATTTTTTTTGGAGGAAGTATCATGACGAAAGGAACTGTAAAGTGGTTTAACAACCAGAAGGGCTTTGGATTCATCACAGACGAGACAGGCAAGGATGTATTCGTACATTTCACCGGCCTTAACATGGAAGGATTCAAGACACTTGAAGAGAATCAGACCGTTGAGTTCGACGTTGTAGACGGCGAGAAGGGCCCTCAGGCAACCAACGTAACAGTCGTACAGTAATTTGTATTTAACTTTTCATAGATTAAATGCAATAAACAGGCGGAAACATCAGCGTTTCCGCCTGTTTTCCTTTTGTCTTCAAATACCGCATCTTGATTGACAAAGGCGGATAAATGGCATAAAATAAGTGGTGATTTATAGGATGACTTGCGGGGGAGGAGAGACGTCATGAACGACAGTTTTGTATCGAGAAAAGACAGAATCATATCCTCTGCGGTTGAGATTATCAGCGACTCCGGACTATCTTCTTTGACCACACACAATCTGGCCCTCAAGGAGAACATGTCCGACGCACTTCTCTACAGATACTTCGGCAGTATCAATGAGGTTCTGGTGGAGGTTGTGGACTACTATGCCAGGTTCGACAACAGTATCCGTCAGACGGTGAGTGCGAAGCAGGTGACGAATATCCAAAAGATCAAGGACTATTTTGAGGCATACGCGACCTATTATGAGAACTACTATGCCATCTCGACACTGATGCTTCAGTACGAGGAACTGCTGCACAATGCGGACACCCGTGAGAAGATCACGAAGTGTATCACGGAGCGCCAGCTGTTCCTGGAAGAGCTTTTTGACAAAGCAATCGCGGAGCATGAGATCACCACCTTGTTCAGCGGATTTGATCTTGCGACACAGGTGACGGGTGTGCTGATGGCCTACATCCTGAAGCGAAGGATCGTATACATCAAGACGACCTTCAAACAGGAGTTTATGGGATTTCTCAATAAGTGGTTCGAATTGATTGCCATATAGGAGGTGCACTATGAAGGTTTTGGTGGCTGAAGACGATATCGCCAGTGGAAAATTCATGCAGAAGCTGTTATCAAAATATGGGGAGGTAGTGCTTGCAAGAGACGGAATCGCAGCCGTGAATTCTTTTGTTGAGGCAGCAGGCTCCGGTGAGCGTTTTGATCTTGTATGTATGGATATCATGATGCCGAAGATCGATGGCTACAAGGCCCTTGCATCCATCCGCGATGCGGAAAGAAAACTCGGTCTCGCCAGAGACTCCAGATGCAAAGTGATTATGATCAGTGCACTTGATGAAGGATTCGACTCCTCCATTGCGAGTGATGATTACGAAGAATACATGTGTAAACCGATCGATATCATAAAGTTTGATACGATCATCAAGAAACTCGGACTTCAGTAAGATGGACCTGTTTTCATACATGAAAGAACAGAATATGAAGGGGGAGGCACCGTTAGCGGGACGTCTTCGCCCTTCGACTCTAGAGGAGATTGTAGGGCAGGAGCATATTCTTGGAAAGGATAAGCTCCTTTATCGTGTTATAAAGGCCGATAAGCTCTCCTCTATTCTATTGTACGGACCTCCCGGCACGGGCAAGACCACCCTTGCGATGGTTATTGCGGCAACCACCGCAGCGAACTTCCGCCAGATCAATGCCACAACCTCCGGCAAAAAAGATATCGCGGATGTGGTTGCGTTTGCTGCAGATCAGCTTTCCCAGTTCGGTAAGAGGACCATTCTTTTTGTGGACGAGATTCACCGCTTCAACAAGGCGCAGCAGGACTTCCTGCTTCCCTATGTGGAAGACGGCACGGTGATCCTGATCGGAGCCACGACGGAGAATCCCTACTTTGAGGTAAACTCCGCTTTGATCTCGCGATCCACCATCTTTCGTCTGGAACCGCTTTCAGCAGAAGATGTGAAAAAACTGATCCTGCGCGCGGTGAATGATACGGAGAAGGGTATGGGTGCATACCAGGCGGTGATCACCGACGAGGCTGCCGACTTTCTGGCGGATGTCTCCGAGGGAGATGCAAGGACGGCATTAAATGCAGTGGAACTTGCGGTGCTTTCTACCGCACGCGATGAGGAAAGCGGCAAGATTGTGATCGATCTTTCGGTTGCGGAAGAGTGTATCCAGAGACGCAATCTCCGCTATGAGAAGGACGGAGACAACCACTACGATACGATATCGGCATTCATCAAGAGTATGCGTGGCTCCGATCCGGATGCGGCAGTGTACTATCTTGCAAAGATGCTTTATGCCGGTGAAGATGTGAAATTTATCGCCAGAAGGATCATGATCTGTGCCAGCGAGGATGTGGGGATGGCAGACCCGCAGGCCATCGTGGTGGCAACCGCCTGTGCACAGGCAGTTGAGCGGATCGGACTTCCCGAGTCCCAGATCATACTGGCGCATGCGGCGATCTATGTGGCGACTGCGCCGAAGAGCAATGCCGTGGTCAATGCGATCTTTGCGGCGAACGGTGCCGTGAGGGATGCGAGGGATGCGCGGGTTCCCGCACATCTTCGCGATGCACATTATTCCGGATCCGCAAATCTCGGAAATGTGGGCTATCAGTATGCACACGACTTTCCGAACCATTATGTTAAACAGCAGTATCTGCCCGATGAGCTTGTGGGCAGTACATTTTATCATCCGGGGACTTTGGGTCGGGAAAGCGACATCAGGGAATGGATGAAGTATATCAAAGAGGATACAGGAGAAAGCGACACATGAAAAAAGTCATAATCACGATCATCATACTGCTTCTTATCGCAGGCGGCGTAGTGGGAGGCATTTATTATATCAGACACAGAGGCGGTGCATCCGAGGAAGGCATGGTCTACGTTGAGACGGTTGCGGCCATCACTGGCGGAGGCATCTCCGATAACCGCTATATGGGCGTGGTGGATCCTCAGGAGACGAAGTCCATCAACAAAGACGCCGACAAGAAGGTTAAGCAGGTCTATGTGAAGGTGGAGGATGAAGTCAAGACCGGAGACAAGCTGTTCGAGTATGACATGGAGGAGATGGAACTGAAGCTCCGTCAGCTTGAGCTTGAACTCACCAGTCTGAACAACGGCATCAGCACCATCTATGATCAGATCAATGAACTTGCGAAGGAAAGGGATGAGGCACCGGCAGATCACAGAATGGTTTACACGGCGCAGATCCAGAATCTGGAGATCCAGATCAACCAGTCAAATTACGATGTATCCGCAAAGCAGCTCGAGATCGATCGTCAGAAGGCTGCCATGGAGAATGTCGTCGTGGTATCTCCCATGGACGGAATCATCAAGGATATCAACGACGGAACCAAGAAGGAAGAAAGCAGCGACAATTCCGCAATCCCGATGGATGGCGGTACCAATGCTGCTGATACGGGAAGCGCTTATATCAAGATTATGGCGAAGGGCCAGTACAGAATCAAGGCTACGGCAGATGAGACCAATGCAAGAAGTCTGACGGTGGGCACACCGGTCATCATCACTCCGCGTATCGGTGACACCATGACCTGGCACGGCACAATCAGCATGATCGACCTGGAGCATCCCATACAAAATGACGGCGGATACTACGGCGGCGGTGAGACCACCACAAAGTATCCCTTCTATGTGGATCTCGATTCCGTAGACGGACTGATGCTCGGTCAGCACGTGTACGTGGAGCAGGACCTCGGACAGGGAGAAAAGAAGGACGGACTCTGGCTTGATGATTACTACATCATGCAGGATGAGAGCGGCGCTTATGTCTGGAAGGAAGGCAAGGACGGAAAGATTCATAAGACCAAGGTGGAACTCGGTGCGTTTGATGATGTTATGCTTCGTTACGAGATCGTATCCGGACTTTCCAAGTCAGACTACATTGCATTTCCGGAGGATCGTATCAAGGAAGGCATGAAGACAACCAGAAATATGGAAGATGTGGCAGAGTCGGGTGAGATGAATATGGATCCCGGTGCGCAGGATCTCGACATGACGGATTTTGAGATGCCGGATGAGATGCCGCAGGATATGCCTGAGGAAACATCGGAGGGTATGCCGGAAGATACACCGGCGGATGGTGAATAAATGTTACTTGAACTGAAGAATATCTACAAAACATATATACAGGGCAGCATGGAGATCCCGGTCTTAAAGGATATCAATCTATCCATTGACGAGGGAGAATATGTAGCCATCATGGGACCTTCGGGATCCGGTAAGTCGACGCTGATGAACATCATCGGATGCATCGACAAGCCGACGGAGGGCACCTATCTGCTGGACGGATATGAGATCGAGAAGTGCAAGGATCGCGAACTCTCCGCCATCAGAAACAAGGAGATCGGATTCGTATTCCAGAATTTTAATCTGCTTCCCAGACAGTCGGCTTTAGACAATGTCGGACTTCCGATGCAGTATGCCAAGGCCGGAAAGAAGGAGCGCAGAGAGAGAAGCTTAAAGATGCTTGAGATGGTCGATCTGGCGGATCGCGTCAACTTCAAGCCGACCCAGCTTTCCGGAGGACAAAAGCAGCGTGTGGCGATTGCAAGAGCCATGGTGAATCAGCCGAAGATTTTGCTTGCGGACGAGCCTACGGGTGCACTTGACACCAAGTCCGGCGAGCAGGTGATGCAGATCTTTGATGAACTCCATCAAAACGGAGTGACCATCATCATGATCACACACTCTCCCGAGATTGCTTCCTGTGCCAAGCGTGTAATCCGTATCATTGACGGCGAGCTTTACGAAGGCACGGATGCACCGAAGAAGCATGTGGCTTCCGAACAGGAAACACCTGCAGAGGATACAAGGGAAGAAAAGGAAGCATCGGAAGAAGAGCAGACATCGGAGGACAGTGAAGCATGAAGAAGTGGCTGAAGATTCTGATCGCAGTCCTTTTTTCCGCAGGCTTTATCGCATTTGGTATCTACGGACTGCATCGCCTAAAACTGCATAATCAAAACAAAAGAACTATAGATGTATACCCTGTATCGGAGCTTGCATACGACCCCGATATGTGGGGCGGCTCCGATGTCGTGAACGGATACGTATCCGTAAATCAGGAGCAGAAGGTGTATATAAACGGAGATTCCGTGGTAGATGAGATCAAGGTGAAGGCCGGCGATCATGTAAAAGCGGGATCGGTGATCATGAGTTTCGATACGAGCAAGCAGCAGATCGCCCTTGATTTAAAGGCGTCCGAGGTTGAAATCGCAAGAGCCAACATCGAACTTGCCCAGGTAGAACTCGAGGAATTAAGAAACAAAAAGCCAGTCGAGAAAAAGCCCCCTACGACGGAGGCACCGACCGAGGCTACGACGGAGACACCTGTGGATCCCACGGCAACCGGTACGGATGCAAGTGCCGATCAAAGCGCTCCGGCAGATGCAAATCAGACACCGCAGGAGCAGGAATCCGTGCCCGAGGATGATCCGGATGCTATGACGCAGGAGGAGATCAACGAGGCAATCAAGGCGAAAGAACAGCAGATCGAGGATCTGGTGATCGCTTATCAGCTGCAGGAGGTGGCCTATGAAATCCAGGCTTATCAGGCGGCGAACGGCGATGTCTACGCCAATTTTTCCGGCATTGTGAAGGAGGTCAACGACCCCGATACGGCAGCAGCCGAGAACAAGCCGCTCATCGTACTCGGTGGGGAAAACGGCTATACGGTAACTGCGAATGTGGGAGAACTGTCCCTTGCAAAAGTTCCGAAGGGAGCAGAGGTTTCCATGTTCTGCTATGACATGGGTATGAACTATACAGGTATTGTAACCGAGGTATCCGAAATGCCCGTGGAAGACGGCGGCGGATACGGTTACGGCGGGCGCGTGGAGTCCTATTATCCGGTGAAGATCGCCATTATGGGTGACACCACAGGCTTATCTCAGAATATGTACATGGAGATTTCGCTCCCTTCCTCAAAGGAAGCGGCCGAGGCTTCCGTTGATCCTTCCGCGACGGGAGATGTACAGCCGGTTGCGACTTACACGGACGCATCACCTACGGACGCAGGTTATGCAACCTATACGGATGCGACCTATTCGGATGCGGCAGAGGATATCTTCCCGGAGATCGGTATGGAGGATAATGCTCCGGAAGGGGAAGGAAACGGCAGTACCATCTGCATCGTGAACGCCTTTGTCAAGCGCGAGGGCAATCGTTATTATGTAATGAAAAATGACGCAGGTTTCCTGCGCAAAACCTATGTAAAACGCGGTCGTATCATCGGCGGTTACCTGACCGAGATCAAGGAGGGAATTACCTATGATGATTACCTGGCGATCCCTTACATGGTAGATGCGGAAGACGGCGTGCGATGCGTGATCAAATCCACATCGGATTTATATTAATTTTTCAGGAGAGACAAGATGCTCGAAAACATCAGACTATCATTTCAGGGAATATGGTCTCACAAATTGAGATCCCTGCTTACGATGCTCGGTATCATCATCGGTATTGCAGCGATCATAGCCATCGTTTCCACAATCAAGGGGACAAGTCAGCAGATCAAGGAAAACCTGGTCGGCTCCGGCAACAGCAATGTGGAGATCAAGCTGATGCAGGGCGAGTGGCCTTATGCATCGGGCAATGACACGCGGCCGAGCTATGTTCCCGTTGTGGACGAGAATATCAAAGCGGAGATCCTTGCGGTGGACGAGGTTACGGGTGTTGCTTCCTACAGGATCGGCAGTATGTACGATGGTATCAACTGCGGGGATATCGGATTAGAGGGCGTGAGTCTAATCGGCGCGGATCCGGACTACCTGTCCCTTGCAGGTTATACGCTTACGGCCGGAAGACTGTTTACGGATCGAGACTATGACCGTTACATGAAATTTGCGATTCTCGATGCTACGGCGGCTTCCACGGTGACGACGGGAGAGAGCCCGATCGGAAAAACCATTGAGATCAAGGGTGATCCGTATGTGGTGATCGGCGTTGTGGAGCAGACGGATACATTTACCCCGAAGATCACAAGCATCGAAGACTGGGAGACCTACTACGGTGACAGCGCGGGCGGACGTATCTTTGTGCCGGACGTTGACTGGCCGATGATCTTCGGCTTTGATGAGCCCTACAATATCATCGTAAAGCCCCGCAGTACGGATGATATGACCAAAGCGGGCAAGAAGACCGCGGATATTTTAAACGATCATTTTACGAATACCAATTCCGAGAATCAGGGAGAGAACGGGTATAAGTACCGCAGTCAGGACCTCCTTGAGAAGGCGAAGCAGATGCAGGAGGTCAGTGAGTCCACGAGCCGCCAGCTGATCTGGATCGCAAGCATTTCCCTGATCGTCGGCGGTATCGGCGTTATGAACATCATGCTGGTGTCCGTAACGGAGCGTACCAGAGAAATCGGTTTAAAGAAGGCGCTTGGCGCAAGAAAGTCCGTGATCCTCGGACAGTTTCTTACCGAGGCTGCCGTGCTTACGAGTATCGGAGGTCTCATCGGTGTGTCGGGCGGCGTCGGACTGGCGTACCTGATATCCAATGTGGCCGGCATGCCGGTTGCTATAAGCGGTGCAGCCATTGCCATCTCGGTTGCCTTTTCAACCGTGATCGGTATCGTGTTCGGGTTTATCCCTTCATTAAAGGCGGCGAATCTAAGCCCCATTGACGCACTTCGTTATGAGTAAGATACAGAGGTGAGAGCATGAACGTACTTGTTTTACTGATCATCATACTGACGTTGATCGTCGTGATCGGCATTTTAAACGAGAGAATACTCCATATGCAGAGTGATATTGCGATCCTGCTCTTTTCCATGCTTTTTTCCGTGATCCTGCTTCTGATCGCCAAGGGGATCGGCAACGAATCCCTGCTTCATACGATCGGAAGCATAGGAAACTTCGGCTTTGAAGAGTACCTGATCGACGGGGTGCTTTGCTTCATGCTGTTTTCCGGCGCAGGCAAGGTGAATCTGTACAAGTTCAGGGAGAACATCAAGGCCATCAGCCTGCTTGCGCTTCTTACGACACTGGTATCATCCCTTGTCTACGGAACCGTTTTCTTTGCGATCGCAAAACTGATTCACATTCCCATGAGATTTACGGTCTGCATTTTGCTCGGATGCGTGGTTTCACCCACGGACCCGATCGCTGCGACCGGTATCCTGAACAAGATCGGTCTTTCCAAGAATGTATGCTCCGTGATTGAAAATGAATCGCTGTTCAATGACGGAACCGGCGTGGTACTGTTCCTTTTTATGAGAGGACTGGTCCTTCAGAATAACAGAACCTTGTTTACGGTCCTGATGATAAGAGAGATCCTCGGAGCGGCAGCCATCGCACTCGGAGTATCCTTCCTGATGTTTAATCTGATCAAACTGACCAGACAGCCGATCATGTATATCTGCATTTCACTGCTGGATGTATCCGTTGTCTACATTCTCTGCGAGCATTTGGGCTGCTCGGGCGTGATCGCATCCGTGCTCTGCGGTATGTATTTTTCCTGGGCCTTCGGCAAGATGGAGCGGCAGGCGGTTGTGATTGATTTTGAAGAGCAGTACAAGATCTTTTGGGAGATCGTGGAGAGTTTGCTCAATTCCGTGCTCTTTGTCATGATCGGACTGACGGTATTAAATGTCAAACTCTGTGAGTATTTCTGGGTGATCGTTCCCGCTTCGCTGTTCGTCAATCTGTTCGCACGCGTTTGCGGTGTGGCATTAAGCAGTGTTCTTACGGGGATGCGAAAACTTCCCGGTAACTACACGATGGGAGAGTTTGTGACGCTGATGTCATGGTCGGCATTGAAAGGCGGACTTTCGCTGGCGCTTGCCATGGGAACCGACAAATTCCTCCCGGAGGATATCTATCACATATTCATGAATGTAACCTATGCGACCATCTTCTTCACCGTACTTGTGCAGGGACTTACCGTAAAGAAGGTTTATCTTGCGATCGAGAAGCACAAATCGGAACGTATGAAGAAGAGCAGAACAGAGAGGGTTTAGCTTATGAAAATTATCATTGCAGGATGCGGCAGGGTCGGAACCGCCCTGGTGAAGGCGCTTACACAAAGCGGTTATGACGTGACGGTGATCGACAAGCAGAAGGATCTTGTCGAAAAGATTACGGACAGATACAGTGTGAATGGTATCGTCGGAAGCGGTGCGTCCAAGGAGACACTGCTTGCCGCGGGAGCGGACTCCGCAGATGTGATGATTGCGGTGACACCTGTGGACGAGATCAACATATTAAACTGCGTGGAGGCAAGAGCCGTCGGTACGCTGCATACCGTGGCGCGTGTGGAACAGCCCGATTTTGCGGGCAAGCGCAAAGAGATTGAGAAGGAGTATAACATTGATTACATATTAAACCCCAGCTATGCCATGGCAGAACTTGCGGCCAGCTCCATCGGTTTTCCGAGTTATGCCAAGTCGGAGGGCGCCTTTGTTGAAAAGACACGTATGATCACACTGGCCGTCATCCCCGATTCACCGCTTGCCGGAAAGAGTGTGGCCGAGATCAAGCGCGAGCTTCATGCGGATATCGTGATCTCTTTTGTCCTTCGCGCCGGCAAGGTCATCATTCCGAAGGGCGACTGCGTGATTTCGGAGGGAGATCGTCTCGGACTCATCGGCTGGGATACGCAGATTCTGCCGCTGCTGCAGAGGATCGGTGTGGTAAGAAATGCTGCCAAGCGCGTGATGATCATGGGCGGCGGTGCCACAACCAAGTATCTGGTGGATATGCTCCTTCCGGAAAAGAAGGATATCACCGTGATCGAGGAGGATTTGGGACGTTGCCGTGAACTGATGGAAGCTTATCCGTCCATCCATGTATCTTTGGGTGACGGAGAGATGGATGAGATCTTAGAGCATGAAAAGATCGGCAAGGCGGACGCCTTCCTGTCTCTGACGGACGAGGATGCAACCAACGTGATCACAAGTATGTACGCATGGTCGCAAAATGTACCGTCGATCCTGACACGTATCAATTCCACGGGCAACCTGCCACTGCTGCATAAGGTGAATCTGGATATTGCACTTTCGCACGCGGAGATCGCGGTCGGAAAGATCATGAAATTTGTGCGTGATATCGAGATCAGTGAGGATTCCAACGAGATCGAACGCTATATGTCCATCGCATCGGGAAAGGCGGAACTGCTTCTTTTTACCGCAAATGCGGGCTTTAAGAAACTGGGGGTTCCCTTCGCGGATCCGACGATGAACATGCGAAAGAATTCCCTTGTCATCTCCATTGTAAGAGACGGAGAACTGGTCCTTCCCCGCGGGGAAAACTGCATCAAGGAGGGCGACCGGGTTACGGTTGTCAACGATACCAAAAACCGGGTGCGAACCCTGAATGATGTATTTGTATAGGTGAGTATGATGGAACAGGATACAAGATTCTACGAAAAAATGCGAAAAAAGCCCATCCTGCGTGTGATGGCAGTGATATCGGTTGTACTGATCATCGCCATGATCGTCGCTGTGATCGTGACGGGAATCATGGGCAGTAAGTATTTTATGGGATGCATCTATCTGATGATGGTGATGCCCGTACTGATCTACGCCTTTCTGTGGATCGGACGACTGCTTTCCGACAACTATGACGAGAAGTACGCGAAGATGGTCGGTACCATGCTTGAAACAGACGAAGCGTCGGAAGACGTCGATGAAGAAAAAGAGGTAAGCGATGAGAATACTGATCACGAATGATGACGGAATCGATTCCTGCGGGATCAGACTGCTTGCGGAAACGGCGAAAAAGATCGGAGAAGTATATGTGGTCGCTCCCGACGGGGGCAGAAGCGCTATGTCGAGGAGCTATACATTTACCGAACCGGTACGCCTTACACCTTACGACTTTCCTGTACCCGGTGTTACAGCTTACGCCTGTGACCGCTCACCGGTCGACGCCGTAAGAGTCGGCATCTTAAAGCTGATGCATGAAAAGCCGGATCTTGTGCTTACCGGTATCAACCGGGGCTACAACATCAGTGCGGATATCGCATATTCGGCGACGGTCGGATCCGCACTTGAGGCCTCATGTCTCGGCGTGCCTGCCATCGCATTTTCACAGAACGACGAGGAGCAGGATGAAGTAACAAGGGCTTACATCGACCGGATCCTTGCCGAATGCATACAGAAGCCGCTCTCCAAAAACCGCATCTGGAATGTCAATTTCCCTGCCTGCGATCTGTCCGCATGCGGGGGAATCCTTTGGGACTGCAAGGTCTCCTATGATCCTTTTTACAGGGATGCTTATGAAGAAGAGGAGGATGCGGACGGTACGAAGACCTACCGCCTGGTCGCAGGAAGAAACTGGAACGGAAGTCCGGGAACAGACCTATTTGCTGCATGTAACCGGATGATTTCCGTAGGGGTTGTCGAAGGATTTTAGGAATATGTTTGGCATTTAAAAGCAGGCAATTCACGCTTGCGATTCAAGTGCAATTCTGCTATACTACGTAAGAATAACTGACAAGGAGATAAGAACCATGGGTTTACTTAAAGATTGGAGAGACCACGCATACGGTCTGGATGATAGAACACCGGAAGGAAAGCAGTTTTGGCTGAATTACTTCCAGAAGGAAAAGGCAGTTTATGAGCAGCTTCTTGCCGATCCGAAGACGGTAGTTACAGGCACCGTGAAGGAACTTGCGGAGAAGTACGATATGACCACCGAGCTTATGATCGGTTTCTTGGACGGTATCGATGATAGCCTTCTTTCCTCCAACAACTTAGAGGAGATCACAGAGGACAGCGAGGTATCTCTCGATTTCGATCCCGACAAGCTCTATATGAACATGGTGGGATGCAATGCGGAGTGGCTTTACACACTTCCCGAGTGGGATGCCATCCTCTCCAAGGAGAAGCAGAAGGAACTCTACAAGACAGAGAAGTCTTCACACACGATCGTGAAGCCGCCCAAGGTAGGAAGAAACGATCCCTGCCCTTGCGGAAGCGGAAAGAAATACAAGAAGTGCTGTGGCGCCAACGCCTAAACAGCATAAAAAAAGCGGCATCGTACGATGCTGCTTTTTTCTGACTATGAGAGCTCGTTGAATTCTTCTTCGTCGAGCAACTCATCAAATGCGTCGGCGACGATTTCGTATTCTTCATCGTCGTCAAGCGGCGTAAGTTCGATGTCATCGCCGGAAAGCTCCTTGTAGCGATACAGGAAGACATCGTCCTCCTCGTATCCGTCGATTACGCGATCGGGCAGGAGTGCGATATAGTCCTTGCCCTGTACGGGAAAGATGGCGATTACATCACAGTTTACCGTGGAGCCGTCGTCAAGTGTCAGTGTGACCTTGTCTTCTTCCTCGGGATTTGTCATACCCATGATAGATACCTCATTTCATAATTACTTCGGTCTTATTGTATCGGATGTCGGAGGCGTTCGTCAATCATGAAAATCTTCACACGTTATTTAAAACAGGATAGAGCGAGAGCGATTCTTGCGCCGCTCTTTAAGATGCTCGAAGCGGCCTTTGAGCTGTTGATCCCGCTGGTGATGGCAGGCATCATCAATCGGGGTATCGGCGGCGGTGACAGGGGCTACATCCTTCGGATGGGACTTTTGATGATCGCACTCGGCCTGATCGGCCTTACCTGTTCCGTGACGGCACAGTTTTTTTCGGCCAAATGTGCCATGCGCTTCGGTGCGAATCTGAGAAGGGATCTCTTTTCGCACATTGAAACACTGTCATACACGGAGATCGACCGACTCGGAAGCGCGACACTGATCACACGAATGACGGGAGACGTCAATCAGATGCAGACAGGCGTAAATCTCTTTCTGCGCTTGTTTATGCGTTCCCCCTTCATCGTGCTCGGCGCAACCTTTATGGCATGGCAGGTGGATCACCGCGCGGGACGCGTGTTCCTGATCGCACTTCCGATCCTTACGGTCATTGTATTTACGATCATGTTTGTGTCCATTCCGTTGTATAAGGATGTGCAGGGACATACGGACCGTGTACTTCAAAAAACAAGAGAGAACCTGGCGGGCTCAAGAGTGATCCGTGCCTTCGGACAGGAGGAACGCGAGAAAGAAGAATTTGCCCGCGAGACGGAGGTACTTACAAAACGTCAGCTCTTCGTCGGAAGGATCACCTCTTTGTTAAATCCTATGACTTACGTCGTGATCAATCTGTCGATCGCCGTCATCATCTGGGTGGGCGGTAAGCAGGTGGATCTCGGGATCTTAAAGCAGGGCGAGGTCTATGCGCTGGTCAATTATATGTCACAGATTTTAGTCGAGCTTGTGAAACTTGCGAATCTGATCATCACGGAGACCAAGGCCATCGCATGCGGAAAGCGTGTAGCGGATGTCTTATCCGTGACAAGTTCCCAGCAGTTCCCCGATGAAGAGCGCGGGGATCTTACGCCCTCTGACGATGCCCCCGCGATTGAGTTTAATCATGTGACATTTTCCTACAGCGGAAGCGGAGCGCCTGCGATCGAGGACGTATCCTTTCGGGTGGAGCGTGGCGAAACCCTCGGTATCATCGGCGGTACGGGTTCCGGAAAATCTACGCTGGTCAATCTGATCCCGCGTTTTTATGATGCAACGGAGGGAGAAATCCTGGTGGAAGGAATCCCGGTGGCGTCCTATCCGAAGAAAAAGCTGCGGGATATGGTAGGCGTGGTACCGCAGAAGGCGGTGCTTTTTGCCGGAAGCATTGCGGAGAACTTAAGACTCGGCAACAGCGAGGCCACGGATGAAGAACTCCGTGAGGCGCTTTCTGTCGCACAGAGCGACGGCTTCGTTTCTGAGAAGGAGGGAGGCCTTTCCTACCATCTGGTGCAGGGAGCAAAGAATCTGTCCGGCGGACAGAAACAGCGCCTGACTATAGCAAGAGCACTGGTAAAAAAACCGAAGATCCTGATCCTGGACGACAGCTCATCCGCACTTGATTATGCAACGGATGCCGCGCTCCGCGTGGCACTGAGAGAGAAACTTCAGGATATGACGGTTGTCGTTGTGTCGCAGCGAACCGCCTCCATCATGCACGCGGATAAGATTCTGGTTTTGGACGACGGAAGCCCCGTCGGTTTCGGCGATCATGCGTCACTTCTTTCTGACTGTGAAGTTTACCGGGAGATCTACGCGTCTCAGAATCAGGGAGAGGAGGTGGATGCCCGTGAAGCAGGAAAGTAAAGCCACCTTAAAGCGTGTTCTTGCGTATATCGGAAGACACAAAGCGGCAGTTCTTTTCTCCATGCTCCTTGCGCTTGTTTCGGTTGCGTCGACGCTCTACGCACCGGTGCTTGTGGGACGTGCCATCGATTGCATCCTCTCCGAGGGTGCGGTCTCATTTGAAAGGATCCGCGAGATCCTTGTGCAGATGGCCGTTGTGATCGCGATCACGGCTGTCTCGCAGCTTCTGATGAATCTGATCAACAACAAGATCACCTACACGGTGGTCAGGGATATCCGCGTGGATGCATTCGATCATCTTCTGGTGCTTCCCCTTTCCTATGTGGACAGCAGGAAGCAGGGAGATGTGGTAAGCCGTGTGGTAGCGGATGTCGAAACCTTTGCCGACGGACTCTTGATGGGCTTCACGCAGCTGTTTTCCGGTGTGGTCACCATCCTTGTGACCCTCGGATTTATGCTGATGATCAGCGTGCCCATTGCGCTTGCGGTGGTGGTTCTTACACCGGTGTCGCTCTTCGTGGCGTCCTTTATCGCAAGAAAAACCCACAGACTCTTCCTGGCGCAGGCGGAAAGCTGCGGTGAGATGACGGCCCTTGTGGATGAGATGGTGGGAGAGCAGAAACTTGTGAGTGCCTTCTCTTACGAGGATCGCGCGAAGGAGCGCTTCGAAGCGGTCAATAAAACCCTGGAGAAGGACAGTATGTCCGCGACCTTTTATTCCTCCCTGGTCAATCCGAGTACCAGGTTCGTTAACAGCCTCGTCTATACGACGGTGGCGGTGATCGGTGCGCTGTCTGTCCTTGGGGGCGGGTTTACCGTGGGAAGTCTCACGGCGTTTTGTTCCTATGCGAATCAGTACACCAAGCCTTTTAACGAGATCTCGGCCGTGATCACGGAGCTTCAGAATGCCATCGCCTGTGCGGGCAGAGTCTTTGAATTGATCGATGAAAAGCCGGAGGAAGTGCGTCCCGACGAAAAGACACTGGAGGATGCGCAGGGCGAGATCACATTTACCGACGTTGATTTTTCCTATGTTCCGGACAAGGAGCTGATCAAGGGACTGCAGCTTTCCGTAAAGCCCGGTATGCGCGTGGCCATCGTCGGCCCTACGGGCAGCGGCAAGAGTACGCTGATCAATCTGCTGATGCGTTTCTATGACCCGAATGCTGGAAGTATCACCGTGGACGGAACGGACACTACGGATCTAAACCGCACCTCGCTTCGTAAGTCCTTCGGTATGGTGCTGCAGGAAACCTGGCTGAAAAGCGGAACGATCCGTGAGAACATTGCCTACGGAAATCCGAACGCGCCGGATGAGGAGATCCGGCGGGCGGCGAAGATGTCTCATGCGGACAGTTTTATAAGGAGGCTTGAGCACGGGTATGATACCGAGATCGGTGATGAGGGAGGACTGCTTTCCCAGGGACAGAAGCAGCTTCTGTGTATCACCAGAGTGATGCTTGATCTGCCGCCGATGCTGATACTTGATGAGGCGACAAGTTCCATCGATACCAGAACCGAGATCCGTATCCAGAGAGCTTTCCACAAGATGATGCAGGGCAGGACCAGCTTTATCGTGGCGCACAGACTGTCCACCATTCGCGAGGCGGACATCATTCTCGTGATGAAGGACGGCTCGATCATCGAGCAGGGAAGCCACGACGAACTGATTGAAAAACAGGGCTTTTACGCGGACCTTTTTGCCAGTCAGTGGAAGCATTAAGCAGTCGAAAAAATCTCCCCAAACGATGTGTTTTGTGGTAAAATATCGGTACATGTGTGGACGTCTTCGGACGACCGGAAAAAAAGGAGGAAAATCAATGTATCAGTTAAACAATCTCTTTGACAACAAGAACATGACCATGATCAACCAGCTCGGCCAGTACAGGGTGTACGAGCATCAGCGTGACCTGTCCGTATCTCCTTTTTCGGCAGAGACGGAGTACTTTGCATCACAGATGAACGTGAAAAAGCGTCAGGTGCTTGTAGAACTCAACAATACAGCAACCAAGATCCAGGCCGGTGCCATGCAGTGGACCATCGGAAATGTCAGCATGAAGACAGGCGTTACCGCAGGAAATTTCCTCGGCAAGATGGTTTCCGCCAAGGTGACCGGTGAGTCTATGGCAAAGCCCGAGTACACAGGACAGGGATTCCTGATGCTTGAGCCGACCTACAAGCACATTATCATGCTGGATGTTGCACAGTGGGGTTCCATCGTATTACAGGACGGTCTCTTCCTTGCCTGTGACGCTACATTACAGGATAAGGTCGTAAGCAGACAGAATCTTTCCTCCGCAGTTTTGGGCGGTGAGGGACTCTTCAACCTTTCTCTGATGGGACAGGGCGTTGCTGTTTTAGAGAGCCCCGTACCTCAGCAGGAGCTGATCCAGTTTAACCTCCAGGACGATGTTGTAAAGATCGACGGCAATATGGCGATCGCATGGTCCGGATCCTTGGAGTTTACCGTAGAAAAGTCCACCAAGAGCCTGATCGGTTCTGCAGTATCCGGTGAAGGCTTTGTCAATGTATATCGCGGTACAGGTTCTATTCTTATGGCACCCACAGATAAGTAGGGAGGAAGAGAACAATGGTTCAAAATACAATGTTTGCCAGCGGGAATGTCACGGTCAAATCCCAGCTCGGCAATATGCAGGTGGTAGAGTACGCCAAGGATATGAGCGTTAACTTTTCCACAGCGAAGATCGAATACTACAGTGCGATCATGAATGTCAACAGAAGACAGCTTCTGATCAACTTAAGCGGCGACAGCTATACGATCCAGGCAGGTGCAATGCAGTGGATGGCAGGTAATGTTAACATGCAGACCGGCGTCAAGGGTGCGGGAGACTTCCTCGGAAAACTCGTATCATCCAAGGTGACCGGTGAGAGCGCAGTGAAGCCGATCTACTCCGGCCAGGGTCAGCTGATGCTGGAGCCGACCTATCGTCACATTCTCCTTACGGATGTAGCATCCTGGGGCGGAAGCATCGTCCTTGATGACGGACTCTTCCTCGCATGCGACAGCAGACTGCAGCAGAAGGTGGTAAGCAGACAGAACCTTTCCTCCGCAGTTTTGGGCGGTGAGGGACTCTTCAACCTTTCCCTTCAGGGACAGGGCGTACTTGCGTTAGAGAGTATCGTACCGCAGGACGAGCTCTTTGAGATCGTGCTTGACAACGATGAGATGCGGATCGACGGCAATATGGCAGTGGCCTGGTCGGGATCCCTGCAGTTTACCGTGGAGAAGTCCACCAAGAGCCTGATCGGTTCCGCAGTATCCGGCGAGGGCTTCGTGAATGTATATCGCGGCTCCGGAAAGATCTGGATGGCACCCGTGATGGCAAGCAGCGGATCTGCCGGTATGACAGACGTCACTGAGAATGCGTCCGAAGGACGTACGGGCTCCGCGGCAGGCAAGAAAAATACCTTAGAGAAGATCGGCAAGGTTGCCGACTTCATCGGAAACTTTACCTAGAAAGAGTTATTGACATGGAACATCTGGACCAGAAAAAGATCAGAAACTTCAGCATCATAGCACACATTGACCATGGCAAATCCACCCTCGCAGACCGGATCATCGAGAAGACCGGTCTGCTCACGGAGCGTGAGATGCAGGCCCAGGTTTTGGACAATATGGACCTTGAGCGTGAACGTGGTATCACCATCAAGGCACAGTGCGTCAGAATCATCTACAAGGCGAAAGACGGGGAAGAGTATATCTTCAACCTGATCGACACACCGGGACACGTCGACTTCAATTACGAGGTGTCCCGGAGTCTTGCCGCCTGCGAGGGCGCTGTGCTTGTGGTGGACGCGGCGCAGGGTGTTGAAGCGCAGACACTTGCAAATGTATATCTGGCAGTCGATGCCGGATTGGATGTCATGCCCGTCATCAACAAGATCGATCTGCCTTCCGCGGACCCGGACAGAGTGGTTGCGGAGATTGAGGATGTGATCGGTATAGAGGCCCAGGACGCACCGCGGATCTCGGCCAAGAACGGCATCAACATCGAGGATGTCCTTGAGGCGATCGTGAAGAAGGTGCCTGCACCGACGGGAGATCCGGAGGCACCGCTTAAAGCGCTCATCTTCGACAGTCTGTATGACAGCTACAAGGGTGTGATCATATTCTGCAGGATCTTTGACGGTTCGGTAACCAAGGGAACCAACATCCGCATGATGGCCACAGGTGCCGAGGCGGAGGTTGTTTCTGTCGGCATCTTCGGCGCCGGACAGTTCCTGCCCTGTGAAGAACTTTCCGCAGGTATGGTTGGATATATCACTGCCAGCCTGAAGAATGTCAAAGATACAACCGTGGGTGATACCGTGACCGATGCAGACCGTCCCTGCGCGGAGGCTCTGCCGGGTTACAAGAAGGTGAACCCGATGGTATACTGCGGTGTTTATCCCGCAGACGGCGCAAAGTACCCGGATCTTCGGGACGCGCTTGAAAAACTTCAGCTAAACGACGCATCACTTTCCTATGAGCCGGAGACGTCCATCGCCTTAGGCTTCGGATTCAGATGCGGTTTCCTCGGACTGCTTCATTTGGAGATCATCCAGGAGCGTCTTGAAAGAGAGTACAATTTGGATCTTGTGACGACAGCGCCGGGCGTTGTATATCGCGTACACAAGACCGACGGCACCATGATCGAATTAACCAATCCCTCCAATCTGCCGGATCCTTCGGAGATTGACTACATGGAGGAGCCCTTTGTGGCTGCGGAGATCATGGTTACCACGGATTATGTGGGCGCTATTATGCAGCTGTGCCAGGAGCGAAGAGGTGTCTACAAGAGCATGGAGTACATCGAGACGACACGTGCACTCTTAAAGTATGACCTTCCGCTTAACGAGATTATTTACGATTTCTTCGATGCCTTAAAGTCCAGATCCAGAGGTTATGCATCCTTTGATTACGAGCTTTCCGGCTATGTGAGAAGTGATCTGGTGAAACTGGATATGCTGATCAACCGTGAGGAAGTGGATGCGCTTTCCTTCATCCTGCACAAGGATACGGCGTACGAACGCGGGAGAAAGATGTGCGAAAAATTAAAGGGTGAGATCCCCCGTCATCTATTCGAGATACCGATCCAGGCAGCCATCGGCAGCAAGGTGATCGCGAGAGAGACCGTGAAGGCCGTCAGAAAGGATGTCCTTGCGAAGTGCTACGGCGGTGATATCACGCGTAAGAGAAAGCTTCTTGAGAAGCAAAAAGAGGGTAAGAAACGTATGCGTCAGATCGGCAACGTGGAGATCCCTCAGAAAGCGTTTATGAGCGTCCTGAAACTGGACGAGGAATAAAAGATGACCAGATATGTAAGCTTATATGTTCATATCCCGTTTTGTGTCGTGAAGTGCAAGTACTGCGATTTCCTGTCCTTTGACGGAGAGAGCTACGGCACCATGCTACGCTACGTGGATGCCCTGTGCCGTGAGATCAGACTGTATGAGCCTGTGGCTGACGAGTATGTGGTAAGAAGCATCTTCATCGGAGGCGGTACGCCTTCTCTTTTGGACGAGTCTCTTGTGAAGAACATCCTTGCGTTTATCAAAAGATCGTTTCGGGTAGAAAAGGATGCCGAGATCACCATCGAGGCGAACCCCGGAACCTTGGGACACCAGAAACTGCTCGGTTACAGACAGGCAGGCGTGAACCGTCTTTCCATCGGACTTCAGTCTGCGGATGATGAGATCTTAAAAAAACTCGGCAGGATCCACAACTATGATCAGTTCGTGGCCAGCATGAATGCGGCCCGTCGCGCGGGATTCACCAATATCAATATCGACGTGATGTCGGGACTGCCCGGGCAGACGATCCACTCTTATGTGGAGACACTTTCCCGTGTGCTTGATTTCGAACCGGAACACATTTCGGCTTACGCACTGCAGGTGGAAGAGGGTACACCGCTTTCACGTGATGAACAGCTTCTTTCCGAGATTCCGCCCGATATGATCGATCGACGGATGTATGAGATCACCAAACAGCTGCTCGGTGCAAAGGGCTATGATCGCTATGAGATCTCGAATTATGCGAAATCCGGCTACGAGTGCAGACACAATATGGTCTACTGGACCGGAGGAGAGTATATCGGTTTCGGTATCGGCGCCGCTTCCTACTTTCAGGGCAAGCGTTTTTCGAATATCAGGGACATTCTCGCCTATATCGGCAAGATGGAACAGATCTCCGATGCATTTTCCGACGCATCCAATCTTGAGATGCTCTACAATGACACGATGAAAGAACTGCGTGAGAATGTGACCCCGGTCTATCTCTACAGCAGGATGGAAGAGTTTATGTTCCTCGGTCTTCGCATGATGTGCGGTGTATCCAGGGAAGAATTTATGGAGCGGTTCAAGAAGGATATCTATGAGGTCTACGGACCCGTGTTAAACAGACATATCGAGCAGGGATATATGGCGGAGATCGGAGACCGGATCATACTGACCGATCGCGGAATCGATGTCTCCAACATCATCCTGGCGGACTTTATCCTGGACAAAGAATAATATCGAACAATTACGGCAGAGAGATAACCCTCTGCCGTGTTCTTTTTTTTATACAGACAAAAGCATTTACAAAGCGCATTCGGTATGATATAGTTCGCCTTGGATGGCATTCGAAAGAAGCTGTACCGGAAAAATATATCGCATGACACTCTTCTTTTGGAACAAAGAGACTACGTATACATGCATGGCATGATTCTAAAGGAAAGAGGGTGATCGTATCAGGATAGGCATGATTGGCGCCGGGCGCATGGGCTTTACCCTTGGGAAGCACTTTGTTGATGGCGGACTTGAAGTGGCGGGCTACTATAGCAGACACTACACAAGTGCGCAGGAAGCGGCGGCATTTACCGAAACTCTCGCTTACGAGAAACTTGAAGATTTATTGGAGGCATGCGATACCATATTTCTTACCGTACCCGACGGTCAGATTGAAAGTGTGATAAGAACGCTTGATACCTACCCGGATCTGGTCACGGATAAGATCTTATGTCACACCAGCGGAGCTTGCTCCTCACATCTTTTCTCCGGTATGAGCAACCACGTCTACGGTTACTCGATCCATCCCATATATGCGACCAGCGACAAGTATGGTTCGTATAAAGAATTCCACAAATGTTACATCACAATAGAAGGAGACAAAACCTACGAAGAGAAACTGGTTCGTATGTTTGAAGCGCTCGGACACAATGTCAAGGTGATCGCGTCCGATGTCAAGGTTTTGTACCATGCGTCCTGCGTTATGGCAAGCAACCTTGTGATCGGTCTGTATCGTCTGGCTGTGGAGAATCTTTCCGCATGCGGTATGAGCCGTGCGGAAGCTGAGGAAGCCCTTCGCCCGCTCTTTCAAAACAATGCCGAAAACCTGCTTTCCGCAGGTATGCAGAAGGCGTTGACGGGCCCGGTGGCAAGAGGCGATGTGGCCACCATAGAAGGACACAGAAAGGTGCTTTCCGGAATCTCCAAGGAAGCGTATGATGCGCTGACTGCGTCACTGATTGAGATGAGGGATTCGTATATAAAGGAGGAATCGCGATGAAAAAGACGGTTACTACATTTGCAAAGGCAAAAGCAGAGGGTGAGAAACTTACCATGCTCACCGCATATGATTATTCTACGGCCAAACTTTTGGATGAGGCAGGAATTGACGGACTTCTGGTCGGCGATTCCCTGGGAAATGTGATGCTTGGCTATGACGATACCATTTCGGTCACCATGGAAGACATGATCCATCACTGTGCAGCTGTGGCAAGAGGCGCCAAGGAGACACTTGTGGTGTGCGATATGCCCTTTATGTCATACCAGACTTCCGTGGAAGACGCCGTGAGAAATGCAGGCCGTCTGATGAAGGAAGGACGCGCACAGGCTGTGAAGCTTGAGGGCGGTGTGGAGATGGCGGATCGCATCAAGGCGATCACCGATTGCGGCATCCCCGTAATGGCTCATATCGGCCTCACACCGCAGAGTATCAATGCCTTCGGCGGATTCAAGGTGCAGGGCAAGAGCGAGGCACAGGCAAAGAAATTCGTGGAGGATGCGGAGGCTGTTCAGGCAGCAGGTGCATTTGCCGTGACCTTTGAATGTGTACCCGAAAAGCTTGCAACCCTGGTGTCCGGCAAATTAGCCATCCCGACCATCGGAATCGGAGCGGGAGCGGGATGTGACGGACAGATCCTTGTCTATGCGGATGCTCTTGGCATGTTCTCCGACTTTACACCGAAGTTTGTGAAGCGATTCGGCAACATCGGAGACGCCATGAAGGAGGCAACCAAGGCCTATATCGATGAAGTAAAGGCGGGAACATATCCCACTGTTGAACATACATACAAGATCGATGACGAAGTGATCGACAAGCTTTATTAGAGAGGGGAAAAACATGAAAATCTTAACAACCATTTCCGATGTAAGAGAAACCGTGAAGAGCTGGAGAGCCGAGGGATTATCTGTGGGCCTTGTCCCCACGATGGGCTATCTGCACGAGGGACACAAGAGCCTGATCGACCGTGCGGTGGCAGAAAATGATCGCGTGGTGGTATCTGTATTCGTAAACCCGATGCAGTTCGGACCGACGGAAGACCTTGCAAGCTATCCGAGAGATTTGGATGCGGACGCACGTCTCTGCGAGGCAGCAGGCGCATCGGTGATCTTTCATCCGGAACCCGAAGAGATGTATACGGACGGATTTTGCTCCTTCGTGGACATGACGGGACTGACGCAGGCACTCTGCGGACTTTCGAGACCCGTACATTTCCGCGGCGTATGTACCGTCGTATCAAAGCTGTTTAACATTGTGGGACCGGATCGTGCCTACTTCGGTGAGAAGGATGCGCAGCAGCTCGCTGTGGTAAAGCGTATGGTGAAGGATCTCAACATGCCGCTTACGATCGTCGGATGTCCCATCATCCGCGAGGCGGACGGTCTTGCCAAGAGTTCAAGAAATACCTATCTGTCCGAGGAGGGCAGAAAGGAAGCGGTCATCCTTTCCAAGTCCATCTTCCTCGGGAAGAAGATGATCGAGGACGGTGAGCGTTCCGCGGCGAAGGTAACGACGGCCATGAGAGAACTGATCAACACCCAGCCGATGGCCGAGATTGATTACGTGGAGCTCGTAGACGTTAACACCATGAAGTCAATCGAGAAGATTGAAGGTGAAATCCTCTGTGCCATCGCCGTAAAGATCGGTGATGAGGCGAGACTGATCGACAACTTTATGATGACGGTATAAAGGAGAAGGCCATGCTGTTAAACATTCTTAAAGGAAAAATCCATCGTGCAACCGTAACCCAGGCGGAGCTTGACTATGTCGGTTCCATCACCATTGACAGGGACTTGATGGCTGCATCCGGTATTCTGGAGTATGAGCGTGTGGTGATCGCAGATATCGATAACGGCAACCGTTTCGATACCTATGTGATCGCCGGTGAGGCCGGATCCGGTATGATCTGCTTAAACGGTGCTGCGGCCAAGCAGGTATCTCTCGGTGACAAGGTGATCATCATGTGCTACGCGCAGATGACACCGGAAGAGTATGCGGACTTTGATCCGAAGGTGGTATTCGTGGACGACGCGAATAAGATCACGCGGACAACGACCTATGAGAAACACGGTTTGCTTGAGAATATGGATCGTTTAAATTAAAGGGGGATTGCCGATGTTACAGGGCAAGAGAATCGTTTTGGGGATCTCGGGAGGGATCGCCGCATATAAGATGGCAAATGTAGCCAGCATGCTTGTAAAACTGCATGCGGATGTCCGCGTGGTGATGACAAAGAATGCCACGCGCTTCATCACACCGGAGACTTTTGAGACGCTTACGGCCAACCATGTATATACGGATGTCTTTGACGAGTCCGGAGATCTGCACGTGCCGCATGTTAACTTAGGTACCACCGCAGACTGCATCCTGATCGCGCCGGCTACGGCAGATGTACTCGGCAAGATCGCACACGGCATCGCGGATGACATGCTTACCACCACGGTACTGCCTGCAACCTGTCCCGTACTGATCTCACCGTCCATGAACGTGAATATGTACGAGAACAAGATCGTGCAGAACAATATGCAGATCCTGCGCGATTACGGCTACGAGGTGATCGAGGCGGACAGCGGATTCCTGGCATGCCGTACCGAAGGAAGGGGAAAGCTTCCGAAGGAAGAGGACCTCGTGGAATACATCCTTCGCGCGTGTGCAACGGAGAAGACACTTGCGGGTAAGAAGGTGCTTGTCACCGCAGGTGCGACGCAGGAAGCCATCGATCCGGTTCGTTACATCACCAATCACTCCACGGGAAAGATGGGCTATGCGGTGGCGCGTATGGCGATGCTGATGGGCGCGGATGTGACACTCGTATCCGGCCGGACAGCATTGAAGAAACCTCTCTTTGTGGATGTGGTGGATGTGGTTAGCGCAAAGGATATGTATGATGCCGTGACTGCGCGTGCGAACGACTTTGATATCATTGTGAAGGCGGCAGCGGTAGCGGATTACCGTCCGAAGTCCGTGGCAGATGAGAAGATCAAGAAATCGGACGCGGATGCAAGCATTGCGCTTTCAAGAACCGATGATATTCTCGGATATCTCGGTGCGCATAAGAAGGCTGGTCAGGTTTTGTGCGGATTCTCCATGGAAACAGAGAACCTGATCGAAAATTCGCGTGCGAAGCTTGAGAAGAAGAACGCCGATATGATCGTGGCGAACAGCATAAAAGAAATCGGCGCCGGATTCGGCACCGATACAAATATCGTGACAATGATCACAAAGGATAGCATGACGGAACTTCCGATCCTGTCCAAGGAGGAAGTGGCCGTGAAACTGCTTACAGCACTCAGCGAGTTAAACAGGGCATAAGCTTAGGAATTCTCGGGGTTATCATCAACCTTGGCTTTTAATTCTTCGGCCCAGTCCTCCGTAGCCGCAAGCACATCGGAAGTGATGAGCAGCTCGGAGAGGTAGTCGTTGATATCGCGCTCCATCTTTTTCATGGAATCGGCGAGTGTTTCGACTTCGTCGTGCGTATGGATCTCGATTTTTTCAAATGTGTCATAAGGAGGCTCTTTGTCGGCAGTGTAGTAATCTGCAGCTGCGGCAGAGAGCTTTTTGATTGGCTTGACAAAGATCAGTCGAACGATGAAGATGCCGATCACGCAGGCAATGAAGGTGATGATGCCAAGCATGATGGCCATACGAATCCTGTGCTGACGCTCGTTGGCACGAATCTCTTCCATGGAGTAATCACATCCGACGATGGCAATGATATTGCCGTCATCATCGGCGATACCTTTTCCGGCGGTTACAAGCCATCCATACTCGTCCGTATTGGTAATATATGCGGGAATGTCATGATTCGGATTCATTTCGCTGGACATCTCGTAGGTCACGTAGTGATCGATGGTGCCGGGCTGACAGGGATCATTCTTGTCGGCGTCCACGAGATACATATAACCCGAGTTCCCGGGAAGGGGAAGAGTGATATAAATGCAGTCACAGGAGTTTTGATCCTGAATCAGGGTAAGCGCACGGTGAACGCGATCAAATTCTTCCATCTGCTCGATGCCGGAGAACTTGCCGACATACTCCTCAAATTCGGGCGTTCCCCAGTTTTCGCTGGTAATGGGATCACCGGCTGTTTCGTAGATGGCAGATGCCTGATTGGCAAGTGCTTTCACGTCATCGATATTCAGGCTGACAGCGGTCGTTGCGGCAAGGCATTCGGCGTCATCTTTGTAATCATCATCAATGATGGTTCGAAGAACGTAAAAACTCAGTCCGATGGCAGATGCGGACAACAGTGTAGATATCAGAATGATCATAAGGATCGTTTTGGCAGAAATCGAAAATCTCATGCAAGTCTCCTTTGTTCGAAATGAAGGTATTGTGTGCGAATGCAGACATAGAATCATTCTATCGGTTTTACGGGGGAATGTCAATAAGTGCAAAGTGCGTCAGACACCTATTACAAATTGACGAAGCATATGATTTGAGATAAAATGAGAGAAGATTAGTTATAAAGGAGGATCACATGGATCAGTATAAAGCAGAATTCATAGAATTCATGATCGATTGCAATGTCTTAAAGTTCGGAGATTTCACCACGAAGAGCGGTCGTAAGACCCCGTTTTTCGTCAATACCGGATTCTATCGTACCGGAAAGCAGCTTACCAAATTGGGAGAGTACTATGCGAAGGCGATATCCGCAACCTTCGGTACGGATTTTGATGTGCTGTTCGGACCTGCGTACAAGGGTATTCCGCTTTCCGTAGCTGCAACCATCGCTATGGCAAAGGAGTACGACGCAGATATCAAGTATTGTTCCAACCGTAAGGAAGTGAAGGATCACGGTGACACCGGCATCCTGCTCGGAAGCCCGATCACGGACGGAGACAAGGTTGTGATCATCGAGGATGTTACCACAGCCGGAACCTCTATTCAGGAGACGCTTCCCATCATCAAGGCACAGGGAGATGTGAATGTCCTCGGCCTTGTTGTATCCGTAGACCGCATGGAGCGCGGACAGGGAACAAAGAGTGCGCTTGCGGAGATTGAAGAGACCTACGGTCTTAAGACGACGGCGATCGTTACGATGGCTGAGGTGATCGAGCACCTCTACAATCGTCCCTATAAGGGCAAGGTCATCATCGACGATACATTAAAGGCAGCCATTGACGCCTACTACGAGCAGTACGGCGTACATTAAACATCATGATCTCAAAGGAGGAAGTTCGGGATGGAGAAGTTATATCAGAAGCTTAACAGTGTAGGAATCAGCTCTTTGGTACTGGGTATCATGACCGTGATCTTCGGAATCGGCGTAGGCGTCGTGATGATCATCAACGGCGCAAGAACCCTTGGCGGTAAGAGAGAGATTATTTTCTGATGGCAGAATACATCACTACATTTTCAGGCATCAATTTTTACCCTCTGGATCCCGATCCGGAGGGTATCTTGATCGAGGACGTCGCACATTCCCTTGCAAGGCTTTGCCGTGCCAACGGACACTACGACGGTTTTTACAGTGTGGCGGCCCATTGCATCAACTGCTACGAGGAGGCGTGCGCAAGATCGGAATCTGTGCGCGTCAGATTGGCGTGCCTTTTGCATGATGCAGCCGAAGCCTATATCTCAGACATCCCCCGTCCGGTGAAGATGGATCTTGACGGAATCGATGTGATCGAGAATCGGCTTCTGTCCATGATCTACACCAGGTTTCTCGGTTCGGATCTGACTGAGTATGAAGCGCAGACCGTCAAGGTGATCGATGACGCGATGCTCTACTATGAATTCTACGAATTCTCCGGCATCCGCCTGATCGAGGAGTTTCCTTACGTGGCTACGACGCCTCTGTTTTATGATGATACGATCCGCCGTGTGGAGGAGCAGTATTTGGAGATCTTTCACGCATTAGATCCATCGAAGGAAGCACCGAAGACCGTTACCAAACTCCGACTGAAGGGCGCACCCGAGGAAGAACGCACGCCGCTGCGCCTCAAAGAAGAACCTGCAGATACCACTGAGGACGCCTCTGCTACTGTCTGAGATGCAGTTTTATACAGAATATTATGGAATACATAGTCGTAATATACAGCTCTGACCGTTATACACTTGCCTCAGGGGATGCTCGCGCTTCGGTTATCACGCAGCGGACGCTAAGCTCGAAAGAACCTCGCTAAGCGCCGGCGTGATAAGCGACCCCGTTCGGCAAGCATATAACGTCAGAGCTTTATGTTTGGTTTGCATGGTGGTACGGGTCCTATGTATTTGCTGATCTACTGAAAAAATGTATCGGTCTTTTTTGTGTACACAGCATCTCAGGGCATATGCTTGTTGAAGGGGGTCGCCGAACACGCCGGCACTTAACGAGTACGAAGTACGAGTTTAGAGCCGCTGCGTGTGAGATCGAAGCGAGAGCGTCCCCTGAGGCAAGCGTATGCCCTGAGATGCGTTTCGAAAAACAATTGCATCTTGACACGCCGGCGTCCCCGTGCTATCTTTATCTCACTCTAATCAACATTTTCAAAGCACCACATTCCCACAGACAATAGCTTCGGCATAGTGCAGCCATGGAGGAGACTATGCCAAAATCACATATCTTGCGAGCGGCAATCCCGCTTGTTCTTTTTGCTTTCCTTGCGATGCTTTTTACCGGGCATGTTGCGGCGGCGGAGTACGGCGTAACAAAGACGCAGGGAGAGATCAAAAGCTTCTTTACGGGAAGCGGTTCTTATTTTGAAGCAACCCATGAGTTTTACAAAGACACGGAGGGCAGGGCCATCTACTGTATTCAGTGCTCGGCACCCGGACCGGGGGACGGTACGGTGACCGGATACACGGAGAATACGGCGAGAGCGAGTGCCAATCCCGATGTGGTACGGATCCTTCGAGGCATTGCCGACAAGGGATATCCCAACCAGTACAAGACGGTGATCGTCGGAGGTACTGCTGCGAGTCCGCAGTATGCATCCGGCCTCATCATCAGAGATTCCTTCCTGCCGATGACACAGGCAGAGGCACAGGCTGCGACCTCCTTTGCGATTCACAGCAGGATGCGCGAACTTGCGGTCGCGGATGTGCCGGGTACGGAGGGCAATGTCTACGAGATGGAAAATGTATCGAATGCGAGCGGAAAGGATCTCCTTTCCGTAGCGATGAGGCTGAAGGACGGAACCGCATGTGAAAACCGGATCGATATCGCCTGGGTGAAGAAGACCGAGAGCGGATATGAGGAGACCTCCGGGATTGTTCCGTCTTACGAAAGAGACGGGATCATGCGGGCGTATGCAAGGATCACGTCGTTTAACTGTGCGGTTCACTCCGTGCGCCTCCTTACGGGAAGCGGTTACGTAAGCGGTGCAAGCATCAAAGATACGGTTTATACATCTGCATTTGAACGCTATGTGGCGATCGATATCCCGATGACGGAGGCCAATTACAAATTGTCTGTTGCGCTTTCTGCGACAGCGGATGTCACCGTATTTGGTTCGGCGCGGATTCTCGGCCACACCTACTATCAGGACATGATGTCCTCGGCGAGAGAGGAACAGATGGAAGTGCGTGCAGAAGGAAGCTTTGCAAAAGGAAGCGCCGGGGTTTATAAGCAGGATGCGGAATCAAAGAATCCGATCGACGGAACCGTCTTCGGAGTTTATCGAAACACGTCCTGTACGGATAAGGCGGGAGAGATGACGACGGATACAAGCGGACATGCGTCACTTGGAAATCTCGTGCCGGGTGTATACTACGTGAAGGAGATATCCGCAAAGGCCGGATATATTACGGATGCTGCGGTACACCGTCTTGAGGTAAGACCCGGAACGTCATCCGGCTTTACGGCGGCGAACCGAAGGGTTCCGGTTACGGTCTCCGTTACCAAGGTGGATGCCGAGACGGGAAAGGCGGTTCCACAGGGAGATGCGGAACTTGCGGGAGCTGTCTACGGGCTTTATGCGGATGAGGATATCAAGTCGCCGGATGCGAAAGGGAGCCTGTTGTTTAAAAAGGATGCATTGGTGAAAAGCCTGACCATTGGTGATGACGGCACGGCAACCGCTGCAGGTCTTTATCCGGGCAGATATTACCTGAAAGAGACGAAGGCACCGAAGGGGTATCTGGCAGATACGGAAAAACACATTGTTGACTGCAGTGTCACTTCCGCTGCCGTAAGCGAAGTAAAGCGGGCGATTCGGCTGACCGAGAAACCTGTGAAGGCACCCTTTGCGCTTTATAAGTTTAAGGGCAGAGAGGGCGAGGAACAAAAGCCACTTGCGGGTGCAGGGTTTACAGCGTGGCTTGTATCGGACCTTACAGAAGATGCGGACGGAAACTACCTGACGGAAGGCGCCTGTCCCGTAGCGCTTACTGCGGCAGGTGGTACGGAACTTTTTACGGATGCAAACGGGTATGCGCTTTCAAGAGAACTTCCTTACGGAACCTATCTGGTGCGTGAGACAACCGTGCCGCAGGGTATGCTTCCCGTACTTGATTTTACAGTGACTGTTGATGCAGACAGCCGTACGCCCCAGAAACTCCGCATGCTCTCCGATAAGGAGGTAAGAGCGAGACTTCGGCTTTATAAGACGGACAGTGAGAGCGGGGAGCGGGTTTTGGAGCCCGGTTACGGATACAGGATCTTCGATGTGCAGCAAAAGGCGTATGTGAAGCAGCAGGTGGTCTATCCGAAGCGGGAGACGGTGGAAGTGTTTTACACGGACGGAGAAGGTGTGCTCACGCTTCCGGAGGAGCTTCCCGCCGGCATATACGAAATCGAGGAGGTCGCAGTTCCGGAGGATTCGGAGTATGCCATAGCAAAAGATCGCATCCGATTTTCTGTCACATCGCAGACGGTGCTTCCGGAGCATGACGGGCATGCGTACGCAGAGGTGCGTTTTCCGAATGACAGGATCTACGGAAGTATCGAACTGACCAAGACATTTGAAGCCGGAGCCGTATATGCAACGCCTACAGATGCAACGATGGCCACACCCCTTGATGCAAGTGTCGCTTCACCCACGGATGCGGCGACAGACAGCTTTGCGGAGTTTGAACTTCGTGCCGCTTGTGACATCATTCAAAACGGGACGAGGCTTTATGCCGAAGGCGAAAAGGTGGGCAGCGGAAAGCTGTCAAAGGGCGGAACTTTGAAATTCGAGATGCTTCCCATCGGAAGGTACACCCTGTATGAGACAAAAACAAAGCCCGGATACGAGCGGATGGAAGAACCTGTGACCGTGGAGATAACTGCGGGCGATCATAAAGAGGCACGGCCGGTCTGCCGGGTGAATCTGAGCAATCAAAGAACCAGACTTTCCGTGTATAAGGTGGATGCCAGAAACAATCTTCCCATCGAAGGGGCAGAGATGATACTTACGGACAGCTTCGGGCGCGAGATAGACAGATGGACTTCGGAGACAGGTCCGCATGAGGTGAGAGGTCTGTGCAGCGGTGTGACATATACGCTGACCGAGACGCATGCACCATACGGTTATCTGATCACAAAGAAGAAGGAGTTCAAACTTTCCGGTCTTGGGAAAGATGCAACCGGTGCTTATAAGATCATTATGCGCGATGACGTCCCTGTAGGAAGAATCACCGTGAACAAGAAGGGAGAGGTGCTCGCCGAAGCAAGGACGAGATATGCGTCGGGAAGAAGCGAGGGAATGGATCTTCGTTATGAAGAACAGTCGCTTGCCGATGTTACCTTTGCCCTGTACGCGGGAGAAGATCTCTATGACGGCGGACGAGTCCCGAGATATCGAAAAGGCGAGGAAGTCGCCAGGGAACTTACGGATGACGGAGGAATTGCCTGCTTTGACGGTCTTCCGCTCGGGATCTATGTCTTAAGAGAAATCTCGTCGGACGGAGAGCATCTTGCGGGCGGATACGAGAAGGAGATCGCGCTTCCCTATATCGATCAGTACACGTCGGTTGTGATCGCGGGCGCGGATGTTACAAATGAGAGAGTGCGGGAGGATGTTGTTGTAAAGAAGACCGATCAAAGCGGTAAGACGGTTCTTTCGGGCGCTGTCTTCGGACTCTTTGCAAAGGAGGATATACGTAACAGGGAAGGCGTTCTGGTGATTCCGAAGGACAGCCTGATCGAGAAGTTTGTAAGCGGGGAAGGAGGACTTGGGAGTGTAAGTCTGTATCTGCTTCCCGGTGCTTATGAAGTCAGGGAACTTACCGCACCACAGGGATACAGACTCACGGCCGAACGTTTTGATGTACCGCTTTCTCCGGGAGAGAGCGCCGTCTATCACCTTGAGGTGAAGAATGCAAAAGCAGGCGTGGTGCTGGGTGCGAGAGGAGAAAAAGAAAAAGCACCTGCGGTTGCTACCGGAGATGCTTTTCACCTAAAACTGATTGTGATGATCGCGCTGCTTGCCGCAACGGCGATCGTGATCATAAGTGTTTATTTTTACTTAAAAGCTCGATGAAGCGCTTGGAGTCGAGGGGCTCGGAGAAGATATATCCCTGCAGGGTATCGCACAGCTGGGTCTGAAGGACCTGAAGCTGTGTGGTATCCTCCACACCCTCGGCGACTACGTTGATGTTCATCTTGTGTGCAAGTGTGATGATGGAATCAGCGATGTACTTGTTCTTCTCGGACTTGTTGATGCCGTCGATGAAGGACTTGTCGATCTTTAGTGTATCCATCGGAACCTTGGTCAGGTAGTTGAAGGAAGCGTAGCCTGTACCGAAGTCGTCCAAAGCGATCTTGCAGCCGAGGCGTTTGATCTCTTCGAGCAGCGCTACATTTGCTTCGAAGTTCTCGTCAAGTGTATTGGCGTTGATCTCAATCTCCAGGAGAGAGAGGTCAATGCCGGTGATATCCGGAAGTTCCGAAAGTTGCTGCAGGAACTTGCCGTTCTTAAACTGCGTTGCGGAGATGTTGACGGATACATTGAGCCGGCCGTAGCCGCCGGTCACAAGCTCGCGGTTGAAGTGGCAGGCCTCGATCAACGCCCACTCGCCGAGCTGGCTGATGATACCCGTATCCTCTGCGATGGGGATGAACTCTCCGGGAGAGATGGGGCCGTAGCTGTCGGACTTCACACGCATCAGTGCCTCGTAGCCCGTGATCTGTCCGGTGCGGACATTCACCTGAGGCTGATACTCAAGATAGATTTCATTGTTCTCGATGACATGGGAGAGTACCTCGGCGATTTCGCTCTTTCTGGTAACATCCTCCTCCATGGAACTGTCGAAGAAACGGTAAGAGTTCTTACCGGAGTTCTTGGCGTTGTACATGGCGATGTCGGCGTTCTTGATCAACTCGGTGATCGTCAGACCGTCCTGAGGGAAGATGGCGATACCGACGGACATGGATACCGAAGCGGTCTCACCCTTTAAGTCGAAGGGCTGTCTTACGATCTCAACTAAAGACTCGGCGAAGGTTGCAAGCTCTTCCTTGGACTCGAAGTCACTGGTCATAATGAGGAACTCGTCACCGCCGGTTCGTGAGAGAATGTCAGTCTCGTTGATACTTGCGGTTAACTGATTGGAGACGTTCTGAAGGAGAAGGTCTCCGTAATCATGTCCTAAGGTATCGTTGACGGTCTTGAAGTTATCGAGATCGATAAAGAGGATGGCGTGATTCAGGAAAATGGTGTCATTGTCGTGGAAGCGCTCGTAGGAGTACTTCATGAAGGCGACACGGTTGTAGAGTCCCGTCAGACCATCGTGATATGCAAGCTGTTCGATCTTGATATAGTTTTCTTCCAGTTCCTTCTGCTTTTCTTCGATGGCAAGCTTGGAAGAGGACAGTTCTTTGTAGTTGTTGGAAATGATGTCCATCATGTTGTTGAACATGTCGGACAGTTCTCCGAGCTCGTTGTTGGTGCGGATATCGGAACGAAGATCCAGGTTGCCGCGTGAGGACTCCGTCATGGTGTCCTTCAAGGTGATGATGGGCTCGGTGAATCGTTTCGCAAGCAGGTTGCTGATGATAAATGCAAGGACCGTGATCACGATCAGCGTAACGATCAGTGTACGGGGAAGCGTTGCGAGGATCTTCTCGTAGCGCGTGCCGTCCTGCAGGTAGAGGTAGAGCCAGCCAAACTGATCGATCTTTGAATATCCATAGATATCCTTGACCGAATTATGCTTTTTCTCAAGGTATCCGGAAGTCTTGTCGGATTCAAGGATCTGCTTTGCCTGACTCTCCAAATCGGGATCGTTTGAAAAACCGGCGGAAGAGAATAGGTAGGTGTCGTCCTCCGTCATCACAAAGCCTGCGCCGTCTGTCGGGATGAAATCACCGAAGTAGGCGGAGGAGATGTTGGCACGTACGAGACCGATGATCTTGTCTTTTACGATGATGGGTGTTACGACATCGATACTTCCGTGGTTCTGGTTGATATTGGAGGACTTCAGGATCCTGGTCTTGATGATGCCGGATACAGGTGTGTCCATATATTCTTCCCAGTCGGCGGGAGCATCATCGCTTGAACTTGCGATAAAGTAGCCGTTGATATCGTAGACGTAGTAGGATATGTTGTTGTTGGTATAGCCGCTTGTATCGGAAAGAAGCTGCATGGCGGGTCCGTAGTAAGCGGAGCCGATGCCGGACGCAACGCCGTTGTAACTCTCCAAGGCGAGATTCTGGATGCTGCTCGCGTGAGAGAGACCTTCGATCTCGGCAATCTGTCCGTTCAGCTGTGTTTCAAACCCGTCTGCGTAATCGGACGCCAGATTGGTCGCTGTATTCTTCGCTAGTTCGACGTATTTGAAATAGGAAATCGTATATGCAAGAATCGTCAGCAATACGAGCGGAACCGTTGCTGCGAGCAAGATGGAAATACGAAGTGATTTTTTGATTGACATAGCCACATTCCTCGATTCGGTTTGATGAAATTCCTACGAAAAATATTATATAAAACTGACACAAATTATTCAATTAAAAAATGTCTTAAAGTTGATTTTTAACAGCCGCTTGTGTATAATTACCGTAGTTTACTTTTTTTAGGGAGAAATGCTGATGTTTGGAGTATATTTCGGCAAATACCTTCAGGATATCGGAAGACTGACGACGGAACAGTACGACACGATTGTCGACCTGTCGAGACGTCTTCGTACCAAACTCGGACTTCTTGCTGTTGAGGAGGGTTTGCTCACGCAGAAGCAGGCAGATGAGATCAACGCGATTCAGCAGATCCGGGATGCCAAGTTCGGCGATATCGCCATAGAGAGAGGTTATCTGACGCAGGGTCAGGTCGATGAACTGGCCGCATCTCAGGAGGATTCGTACCTGATGTTTGTTCAGGCGATCATCGAGAGCGGACTGATGGGGCTTGAGGAGATTCAGGATGAGCTGAATCGCTTTAAGAGAGCCGAGAAGCTTTCTGCCCTTGATATCGACGCCATGAAAAAGTCCGACATCGACCGTATCATACCGATCTTTCTTCGATCGTGTAAGACGCCGGAACATATGCATGATTACCTATTGCTGATGATGCGGAATATCAACCGTTTTGTCGATAATCGCGTGCTGGTGATGCGTTTGGAGGAGGTTCCTTCTTACACGGGACATTTCATCGCGTCGCAGAGACTCGCGGGTGAAGAAAACTACTGCATCGCGATCTGCGGTGAGGGAACGAAGGTGATTGCCGAGAAATTCGGCAGGGAAGAGTTCCCCGAGATTGATGAAGACTGTCTCGATGCCTGCTGTGAATTTATCAATGTCACCAACGGATTGTTCGCTTCGAAGTTATCCGAGGATGGCATACGGACGGATATGCTTCCGCCGGAGATGGATACAGACATCAAGACGATCCGTACAGACGGAAAGCTGTATGTGCTCCCCTGCTATATCAGGGAGACGCGGACGGATATCGTCATATGTGCCGACAAAGAGTGGGAGATCAGTTGACATCGGAGGTGGTTATATGTCAGGGAAAAGAGTCTTGGTAGTAGACGATTCACGTACATCCAGAAGGATTCTGGGCGGAGTGCTTGTCGAGCTCGGATGCGAGCTTGTCGGTGAAGCCAGGAACGGGCTGGAAGGGTACGAGAAGTATAAAGAATTAAAACCGGATATCGTTACGATGGATATCACCATGCCGGTGATGGACGGCGTGGAATCATTACGAAAGATCAAGGCTGAGTTTCCCGATGCCAAAGTCGTGATGGTTACGGCAGCCAGCCAGAAGCATACGATGATGGAAGCCATCAAAGAGGGCGCAACCGAATTCATCGCAAAACCGTTCGATGTGGAGACAATCAAGAGAGCGATCGGTTTATAAACATGAGACATAAGGCACTCCGGGCGGGTGCCTTAATATATTGTCAGGAGGACTATTATGAGCAGCGTTAGAAGAATCTATGTGGAGAAGAAAAAGGATTACGCAGTCAAAGCGGCGGAACTTGCCGGTGAGATGCGGGACTATCTCGGTATCAAGCCGAAGTCTGTCCGTATTCTTATGCGCTATGACATTGAGGGTGTGTCTGATTCCACCTATGAGAAAGCCAAGGTTACGGTATTTTCGGAGCCTCCCATAGATGAGATTTATGAAGAGCAGCTTCCGCTTTCGGAGGGAGAGAAGGTGTTCTCCATGGAGTTTCTGCCCGGTCAGTTCGACCAGAGAGCGGATTCCGCGGAGCAGTGTGTGAAGCTTCTTTCCGAGGAAGAGCAGCCGGTGATCAAATCCGCAACCACCTACGTGATCGGCGGAGACATCTCTGACGCTGACATCGAGCGTATCAAGGAGTACGTGGTGAACCCCGTTGACTCCAGAGTGACGGACGAGGCCAAGCCCGATACACTGCAGACGGTTTACGACGAGCCTGCGGATGTAGCAATCTTTGACGGTTTCACCACCATGTCCGAGGAGGATTTACAGGCACTTTACGATTCTCTCGGTCTGGCCATGACATTTCGTGATTTCCTTCACATCCGCAATTACTTCAGGGATGACGAACACCGCGATCCTTCCATGACGGAGATTCGAGTGCTTGACACCTACTGGTCCGACCACTGCCGTCACACCACATTCTCAACAGAACTCACGGATGTGGCCTTCGATGACGGTTACTACAAGCCCCTTCTTGAGGGCACATACAACAGATACCTTTCCTCCATGCAGAAGATGTACGAGGGAAGAGACGACAAATTTGTCTGCCTGATGGACATCGCCCTGATGGCCATGAAAGAATTAAAGAAGGCAGGCAAGCTTGCAGACATGGAAGAGTCCGACGAGATCAACGCTTGTTCCATCGTGGTACCGGTTAAGATCGACGGCGTAGAAGAGGAGTGGCTTGTAAGTTTCAAGAACGAGACACACAACCATCCGACCGAGATTGAGCCCTTCGGTGGTGCCGCAACCTGCCTGGGCGGTGCGATCCGTGATCCCCTGTCGGGCAGAAGCTATGTATATCAGGCGATGCGTGTGACCGGTGCTGCCGATCCCACGGTTCCCTTAAGCGAGACATTAAAGGGCAAGCTTCCCCAGAGAAAGATCGTTACCGTTGCCGCACACGGATACAGCTCATACGGCAACCAGATCGGCCTTGCCACGGGACTTGTCAATGAAGTATATCATCCGGATTATGTTGCGAAGCGTATGGAAATCGGTGCCGTGATGGGTGCAGCTCCGAGACGTGCCGTAAAGCGTATGAATTCCGATCCCGGAGACATCATCATCCTGATGGGTGGTCGTACGGGCCGTGACGGCTGCGGCGGTGCAACAGGTTCTTCCAAGGCACACAACGTAAGTTCCATTGAGACATGCGGTGCCGAGGTACAGAAGGGTAATCCGCCCACAGAGCGTAAGTTACAGAGACTGTTCCGCAGGGAGGAAGTTGCTTCCCTGATCAAGAAGTGTAATGACTTCGGTGCGGGCGGTGTGTCCGTAGCCATCGGTGAGCTTGCAGACGGTCTTTCCGTGAATCTGGATCTGGTACCGAAGAAGTACGCAGGTCTTGACGGTACCGAACTTGCCATCTCCGAGTCTCAGGAGCGTATGGCGGTTGTCGTAGATCCGAAGGATGTGGATCAGATGCTTGCATACGCCAAGGAAGAGAACTTAGAGGCTGTTCCCGTAGCGACGGTTACCGAGGAACCGAGACTCGTGCTTACATGGAGAGGCAAGGAGATCGTCAACTTAAAGAGAGCCTTCCTCGATACCAACGGTGCACATCAGGAGACCAAGGTGTCCGTGGCACTTCCCGACGAGAAGACCAATTACTTCAACGAGAAGAAGGATGCTTCCGATGTGAAGAAGCTCTGGCTCGATACACTTTCCGATTTGAATGTCTGCTCCCAGAAGGGACTGGTGGAGATGTTTGATTCCTCCATCGGTGCAGGATCGGTGACCATGCCTTACGGCGGTAAGTATCAGCTGTCTCCGACGCAGACCATGATCGCAAAACTCCCGGTACTTAAGGGCAAGACCGATACCGTTACCATGATGAGCTACGGTTTCGATCCCTACCTGTCCTCCTGGAGCCCCTACCACGGTTCGGCATATGCGGTGCTTACTTCCGTTGCGAAGATCGCTGCATCAGGCGGTGACGTAAGCAAGATCCGTCTTACCTTCCAGGAGTACTTTGAGAGACTCGGCACGGATCCCTACAGATGGGGTAAGCCGCTTGCCGCACTGCTCGGAGCCTACGACGCGCAGATGGGACTTTCCCTTGCTTCCATCGGCGGTAAGGACTCCATGAGCGGTACATTCAATGACATCGATGTTCCGCCCACACTGGTATCCTTTGCGGTAGATGTATCTTCCTATGAAGATGTCGTAACGCCCGAGTTAAAGAAGGCGGGTCATGTTCTCGCTAAATTTGATATCAAGAGAGACGATTTCGATATGCCGGATTATGAGGATGCGCTTGCCAAGTATGACGCGCTTCACAAGGCTGTGGAGAAGGGCTACGTAGAGTCCGCCTACGCAGTAGGATTCGGCGGTATCATCGAGGCCGTATCAAAGATGGCCTTCGGTAACCGTCTCGGTGTCTCCATCGACTGCACATGCAGCAAGGAAGACCTTGTTGCAAAGGATTACGGCAGCATCATTCTTGAGGTGGCAGAGGAGAATCTCTCTGCTCTGGGACTTCCCGTTACCGTGATCGGACATGTTACGGATACGGCTGCATTTACCTGCGGCGGTGTCACCATCAGCATGGATGAAGCAATTGACGCTTGGACCGGCAGACTTGAGAAGGTCTTCCCGACAGTTGCCGATGCGGTTTGTGATGCGAAGATTTCCGATGAGATCAAGATTGAGAAGGGTATCGTGAAGACACCCGTATATACAGGCGGCAATGTCTTGATCGCCAAGAACAAGATTGCCAAGCCGAAGGTATTCATTCCCGTATTCCCGGGTACCAACTGTGAATACGATTCCGCAAAGGCATTTGAGCGTGCGGGTGCGGAGGCTTCCGTATTCGTATTCAAGAATCAGGATGCGGCTGATATCAGAGATTCCGTAGATGCTTTTGTAAAGGGCATCCGCGAGAGCCAGATCATCATGTTCCCCGGTGGTTTCTCTGCCGGTGATGAGCCTGACGGTTCCGGTAAATTTATCGCAACCGCATTCAGAAATGAAAAGATCGCGGAAGAGGTTATGAAGCTTCTTCACGAAAGAGACGGTCTTGCACTCGGTATCTGCAACGGCTTCCAGGCTTTGATCAAGCTGGGCCTTGTGCCTTACGGCGAGATCCGTCCGCAGGAGGCAGATTCACCGACACTTACCATCAACAACATCGGACGTCACCAGTCCAAGATGGTATACACCAAGGTGGTTACCAACAAGAGCCCCTGGCTTGCAGGCGCTGTGACGGGTGGCATCTATACCGTACCCATCTCTCACGGTGAGGGACGCTTCGTGGCAAGCGATGCATGGATCAAGAAACTTTTCGAGAACGGACAGGTTGCGACACAGTATGTGGATGCAGAGGGCAATCCTACCATGGATTCCACCTACAATGTGAACGGTTCCTACTACGCGATCGAGGGTATCACAAGCCCCGACGGAAGAGTTCTCGGTAAGATGGCGCACTCCGAGCGTCGCGATACCGCAGTTGCGGTGAATATTTACGGAGACCAGGATCAGAAGATCTTTGAGTCCGGAGTCGCTTACTTCTCATAGGTTCAAGAAGGAGATGGAAGATGGGGATCTATCAAATCATTCAGCAATTGGAGAGCCTGCGAAAGAAGAGAAGGGCATGCATGGCCATCCCGATCGTATTCTTTGTGGGGATGATGATCATTCCGATGCTTTTTGCACCTGTTGCGGGGGATGGAGGTTTGGGCGCCGCTATGCCGCAGCTGGTGACGATTGGTATGATCGTCGGTCTGATCTTTGCAACTTCGGTCAATTCCCGTCTGACCAAGCAGTACAAGGCACTTTACAAGGAAACATTTGTAAGGGGCGTGCTGTCCGAGATCTTCCAGAATGTGGACTATCGCTATGATATGGGATTTACGCAGGAGCAGGTACGAAGCTTCGGATTGAATCAGCTCGGCAACCGTTTTTATACGGAGGACTATCTGCGCGGCACTTTCATGGGCGTGCCCTTTGAACAGGCGGATGTAAAGATTCAGTACCACACGCAGTCGGGCAAGAGCAGCCATACCACAACCTACTTTGAAGGACGGATGTTCATTCTTCCATTCCCGGTGAAGAAGGTGTTTTCGGTACAGATCTTCTCATCAAATTTCAGATACCGTCAGAACAATCCGGGTGGTTTCAAACTGCAGAAGGTTGATTTGGAGAGCGAGGCGTTCAACAAAGCATTCGACGTGAAGGCTGTACAGCCGCACGATGCATTTTATGTCCTGACGCCCCAGATGATGGAGAAGATCACGGGACTGTGCAATTATTATGGCAACATCGCATTGCATTTTTGCGGTGATTACCTCTTTGTTGCGATCAATTCCAACATGAACGCCTTTGACGGCGACATCCGTCGACCGATCGATTACCAGGCAGAGCGGCAGCAGGCTATGCGGGATACGCAGGTGATCCGCGATCTGATCATGGTTCTGCAGGCGCAGCAGAAGATGGAGAACGCCACCGGCCGGTAGGGACATCGAAATATAAGCATAAGGTACTGCATCGAAAGATGCGGTACTTTTTTTGCGTACGAAGCAGGTGCCTGACTCCGTGAGGTGTCTGGCTCCTCCATGAAAAAATGAGGTTTGACAAGCCTCTCCGCAGCGGTTATCATGGATATATCGTGAGCTGCCGGGATGTATGACGGCAGCGAAAATGAAGGAGGAAGAAATGAAGCGAAGAGGATTTGAGAGTTTTAAGAAAAAGCTGCTTCGTGGTGCAGTGGCGGGGATGATGACACTCACCATGACTTTGGGACTTTTCCCGGGAATCGGTACACCGATCACAGCGAAGGCGGATGTTGATTATGCTGCGGCCAAGACAATTACAGGTCTATGCACTGGTTCGATTGGGAATCCTACAGTACCCACAGAAGCAAATTCAGCATGGGCTGGTAGTATTGTTTATTATGGACGTCATTCGTTTCAAGGGTCCCATGGAACTACCAGTGGTTCTACACCATATAGAGTTCTGGATAAGAATACTTCGGTGTTTGGTGTGGAGGGTAACAGTGTGCTTCTCGACTGCCAGTATTCTTTATATCTCGCAGATTATGAAGGAAATTCTTGGAATGAGAGCGGTTTGCGTCAAAAGTTAAACGGAAGTGCTTTCTTAAATAATACCAACTATCTCACAAGACAGGAAAAAGCGGTTATAGCAGAGAGTACAAAAACAGCAAAGGCACAAGGTGATGCGGGCGGGTCCTTTGACCCAATCAACGGAGATAAGGTTTTTATTTTGGATGTTGCTGAGTTTTGCAGAGCATCATATGGTTATTCTGATGGTGGCCAAGATTCTATACATAAAAAAGAGGGACCGAGACGCGATTTTAATTATGGACTTGGCTATACTGATGCGTTTTTACGTTCACATAACGTGGTTGCTCAACAAACAGGCAGTATCAATGGAATGGGCGATGATACTTATAATGGCGTGAGTCCGGCATTTAATATCAGCAGAAAATCGATTCTGTTTACGTCACAGATTGCTGGTACAACCAATGAGTATAAGTTTACGGTTCTTGATTCTAATATCACCGTTGAGCAAGGTGGTTCTCATACTACAAACGGAACTGTTATGTCGGTTCCATATAAATTGAGCGGATCCGATAAGGGAAATGTCAATCGATTGTCCGTCATTGTTACAAGGAATCCGTATGCACTCGGAACAACAATAACAAATACAAACAACTATAGCTACATCCGCTTGGAAACAAGCACAATCGGAACTACGGGAACAGGTACATTTACAATCCCTTCCGCATATCAAAACAAAACCTTGGGACAGGATTACCATGTATATATTGTGGCTGAGGATGTAAATGAAGGTAAACTCACGGATTATGCAAGTACGCCTGTTGAAATACTACCTACAGCACAGGCTACGTCAACGTATTATAATGGCGTGTATACCGGCACCGGTCACGGTATCAATGTGACTTCATCCACAAGCGGTGCTACCATAAAATACGGAACAAGTGCGGATAACTGTACATTAACACAGTCACCTACGTTTACAAATGTGAATGATACCCCGAGTACGGTTTATTATGAGGTATCAGCACCGGGATACTTCCCGAAGAAGGGATGGTCAACTGTTACAATTACTCCGAAGACGGTAGGTCTGAACGTTGAAAACGTTAAATATACCGGACAGCCCATGCTTCCCAATGTCAGCGCAACCGGACTGGTGGGTACGGATGAGGTTGGTGTTACCGTAGTAGCAGACCAGGAAGAGCATACCAATATTGGAAACTATTTGGGACATGCAACCGGACTCACAGGAGAAGCGGCATCCAACTATAAACTCCCGGCGAATCCGAATTTTTCTTACAGTATTGATCGAGCCGACGCAATTCAAAATGCACCTTCGGATAGTATGTCTGTTTCTTACACCAAAAAGAAAGTTGGGGATGTGGGTCTTCCGACGGGGTGGACATGGAGTGATTCGGATGCACAAATAGAATTGTCGGTAGGTGTGCCTGTAGAAGCAAGTGCAGTTTATACTGCAACAGATAAGAATAACTACACGGTTGCAGCACAGAGCAAGAATGTAACACTGACAAGAAGTACGTGCAAGCATCCGAAGACGACGATCATCAACAAGGTTGCGCCCAAACCCGATAAGGAAGGTTACTCCGGTGATACTTACTGTCAGGATTGCAAGACTGTGATTAAGAAAGGAAGTGTCGAGGCAAAGACGTTTAAGCCCGTAACCGTAAACTATATAACTCACATCCAGAACAAGGGATGGGAGACGGTTGCGAAGAAGAACGGAGAGTCTTCCGGTACGACAGGGAGTTCCCTTCGTCTTGAAGGTATCAAGATCAAGGTAACAGGCAACGAGAACCTGGGCATCCAGTATACAACACATTGCCAGGATTACGGCTGGCTTGCGTGGTCAAACAATGGTGAGATGAACGGTACCGAGGGTGAGGCTAAGCGTCTCGAGGCCATCATGATCAACTTAACCGGTGCCGACAAGGATAAGTATGATGTCTACTACAGAGTGCATGCGCAGAACGTAGGCTGGATGAACTGGGCGAAGAACGGTGAGGCAGCAGGTACTGCAGGTTATGCATACCGCCTCGAAGCAATTCAGATTCAGGTAGTTAAGAAGGGCGCGAAGCCGACCAATGTAGGAAATGTAAAGACAGATTCTACAAAGGCTTTCGATGATAAGAACAAGGGTGCAGCACCCAAGGTTGACAATGCCGGTATCCCCAACCTGTCCTACAGAACTCATGTACAGAATGTAGGTTGGCAGGCATGGAGAACGAACGGCGGATTCTCCGGTACATCCGGAAGAAGTCTTCGTCTTGAAGGTATCAATATCAAGCTTACAAATAAGGACCACACCGGTGGTATCCGATATAAGACCCACATCCAGAACATCGGATGGGAGAAGGAATGGAGAGTAGACGGAGCTATGTCCGGAACTTCCGGAAGAGCACTTCGTCTTGAGGCGATCGAGATTGAACTCTACGGAGAGATGGCGAACTATTACGATGTTTACTATCGTGTACATGCACAGAATGTCGGCTGGATGGGCTGGGCAAAGAATGGCGCAGACGCCGGTACGGCCGGATACGGACGCCGTCTGGAAGGTATCCAGATCGTACTTGTAAAGAAGGGTGCAGCAGCCCCCGCAACGAATCTCGGAGGTATTAATTCCGTAACACCGAATCCGTATCTTGTGACGGGTTCAGCGGCAGCAACACCCGGACGGTCACAGACGGTTGTACCTGCACAGCCGGGCTCCACATCTACGGTTTATGTTACAGCTACAGGAACGAAGTACCATAACGACGGCTGTACATCCCTTCGTGACAGCAAGATTGCAATCTCGCTTGAGGACGCTCAAAAGCGTGGCTATGAGCCTTGCAAGCTTTGTCACTGATGAAATCAGACATATGAAATAAAACAGGGCAGACCGTAAGGTCTGCCCTGTTTGTGGCTGTAAAGATGTAGATGTTTACAGGCAGTGTGCGCGAAGCTCTGCATCGCTTAAGGATGAGATGTAGGTGGGTGCAACATCGAGTACGGTCTTGCAACCGAAGTTCTCTTCCTGGTTCATGCGGAAGCATGCTCTTGCGTATGCGGCAAGCACTGCGCCTGTGAATTCCGGATTGGAATCGAGGTCTAAGCTGTATTCAACCACGTGCTTTACACCGTCGGAAGTCTCGCCGGTGGTGATGACCTTTCCTCCGTGAGGAAGACCTGCGTGGTCACGATTAAGCTCCTCCTGGGAGATGAAGTTAACGGTGGTGTCATAATCTGAGAAGTAGTTCGGCATGGTCTTGATCTCGTTCTCAATCTTCGCAAGATCAGCGCCTTCAGCAGCAACTACATAGCACAGACGTGTGTGTTTCTCTCTGGTGGAAAGCTCGGGATTCTTGCCGCTTCTTACAGCTTCAAGTGCTGCGGGAACGGGTACGGTGTACTGTCTTGCATCCAGAACACCTTCGATACGACGGATCGCATCGGAATGACCCTGGCTCACGCCCTTGCCCCAGAAGGTGTAGGACTGTCCGTTCGGAAGGATGGACTGGGAGAGTACACGGTTTAAAGAAAACATACCGGGATCCCAACCGCAGGAGATGATAGCGGTTTTCTTCGCTGCCTTTGCAGCCTTGTCTACATTCTCAAAATGCTCGGGAATTTTTGCGTGTGTATCGAAACTGTCAATGACATTGTATAAAGCTGCATACTTCGGTGTCATCTCGGGAAGATCCGTAGCACTTCCGCCGCAGATGATCAGGACGTCGATGTCGCCGGTCATATCTGCAAGTGCATCTGTATGATAAGTTTTGGCGCCGGGTGTGTTGATGGTTACGGTTGCGGGATCTCTTCTGGTAAATACGCCCACAAGCTCCATGTCAGGGTTCACCTTGATGGCAGCCTCAACGCCGCGGCCAAGATTTCCATATCCTAAAATACCGATTCTCATGCTCATGTTGGTTCTCCTTTTGTAAAGTAAAATTGCGCGATTCACGCACCTTTTCAAGTATAGCACGATGAACACTTCTGTCAAGAACTTGTAATTCATCTCTTATCCATATGGTTGTACTTAGATGCACCGACAAGCTGCCGTCAAGGCGCGAGTGAGAAGATTTCTCAAGAAAGCCAAAAAGCCAAGAAGTTGCTACAAGAGAGCAATTTCGTCTATGGTATTCCAAAGCGCTATCTGTTATAATACGACCATCTACAACAAATTTCACTTACACGAAGGGAGTATATATTTGCATGAAGAATTACTTTGATTTGACAGGACAGGTTGCGGTTGTTACGGGTGCTTCCACCGGACTCGGTGTTCAGATGGCGAAGGCTTTAGCCAGCCAGGGTGCGAAGATTGTCTGTGTGGCACGTCGTCAGAATCTGATCGACGAGGTAGCAGCGGAGATCACCAAGGAATTCGGTGTCGACGCTGTCGGTATCCGTTGCGATATTACAGATACTGCGAATGTTGACGCTGCCGTAGATCAGATCATGGAGAAGTTCGGCAGAATCGATATCCTCGTGAACAACGCAGGTACGGGCGCTGTTGCACCGGCTGAGGATATCACGGATGAGCAGTTTGAGAATGAGTTCCAGATCGATCTGTTCGGTTCCTTCCGTATGGCAAGAAAGATCGCGAAGGTTGCCATGATCCCCGCAAAGTACGGACGTATCATCAACATCTCATCCATGTACGGTCTTGTCGGCAATAAGGTAGCACCTTGTTCTCCTTACCACGCAGCCAAGGGCGGACTTGTGAATCTGACCAGAGGTCTTGCAAGTGAGTGGGGCAAGTACGGCATCACGGTAAATTCCATCTGCCCCGGTTATTTCTACACACCGCTCACAAAGGAAACTCTGGATTCCGATTTCTTCCAGGCCAATGCCAAGGCATTCATCCCGCTTGAGAGATACGGTAATGAGGGCGAACTTGATACAACCACACTGTTCCTCGCTTCACCGGCTTCCACCTATGTAACAGGTGTGATCCTTCCGGTAGACGGCGGATACACAGCAATGTAATCAATCAAATGTAAAGCAGCCGGCTGCAAGTCGCAGTCGGCTGTTTGTTCATCATAAGAGGTAATACTATGAAACTTGGGGATAAAGTGACTAACCGAATCGACAAAGATGATTACATGCGGAAACTGAAGAAGCAGATTATCTTCTTCGCAGCTTCAGCAGTTATCCTGGTTGCGCTTGTCCTTGTTATCGTCTTCCTGCTTCTTCCGAAGATCGATAAATTGGAGAAGGAAGCACAGGCCGAGCAAACTGCGCAGGCGACAGAAGAGGAGTGGATGAAGGAAACCATCGAACTTTTCGAGAAGGACGACTACGAAGGGTTAAAAAAGAGCGCAACCGAAGACCTGATCCCGTTCTTAAATCACGATAACCTCGCCCCCGCCAAAGAACAGTTCGGCAAGGAGTGGGGCAAACGAACCTCGTACGGAACCTTCAACATCGGAACCGCCACTGAATCCGGAAACACCTATAAGGTCGGTGAAGTCGTGGTTACATATGAGAACGTAAATGTAACGTATCGATTGACGTACGATTCGAATGGTAAACTTGCCGGAATCTATATTCGTTAAAGTGAATAACGGACGCGCGAGGGAAATCTATAGCACGCGAAATGGTTCGCGTGCGGTGATTATCCCGGGAGCGTCCGTGTGACGGTAAACAAAAAGAATCGGAGCCAGACACCTAAAGGAGTCAGGCACCGATTCTTTTTTTCGTTCTATTTGTAACCCTTCACCATCTTCTTGTAGTACGGATACAGTCCGATCTTGTCGGGTGTATGCTCCGGCAGCTGCCAGAAATCATATCCGGGGTAGTCATTCGCCTCGATGATGGCGGGACCGTCCTCCGTGATAGCCACATCCCAGCCGAGATACTTGATCTCGGGGATCTCAAGTGCAGCCTTCTTGACAAGTTCGATGGCTTCCTTCACGTAGGGAAGCTTGAATCCTACCAGCTTTACGCCGGTGTAGGGATGAACATCATAGTTGATCAAAGCAGAAGTGTGTGCACAACCTGCAATGGTTGAAGTCTTTTGATCGATGGGACAGCAGATACCGCTGTTCTCCATGTTGTCGACGAATTTGCCTTCGTTACCGGCTTTTGATACCGCATAGACGCAGTGTGCAACACCGTCCGTCACGATGGTTACGATACGGTAGGAGTTGATCGCAAGCGGGTAGAGGACGTTCAGGTCGTGATGCTGTATCAAGAGCTGCTCGATCACGCCGAAATTGTGTGCGGGATCCTTGATGTAGTCGTACATTGCCTTAAGATCCGCAAAATCTTCTTTCTTCAGTCGCTCGATACCCTTGCCGCTTTCACCGATGCTCGGCTTGGCGAAGATGATCTCCTTGTCCTGCATGAAGTTCTCGAATTTCTCTTCGGTCATATCCGCAACGACCATGAATTTACGTCCGAGGTACTTGGCAAAACGCGTATTGAATTCGTCTTTTCTGTCGATGATGTGAGAGTAGTTCGGGTCGTTCATCATCTCGATCAGACGCTTGTTGCGAAGACGTGTCATGTAGGTGTTTCGCTGCTTGCGGTTCATATCGTAGAAGGCGAAGATCACATAGTCGTGAAAGCCTGCGCCGTAGCAGACGAAGCATACAAGCATATCAAAGAAGGTGGCTATCTTGTTCTTGCCGCACTTTTCGTGAACCTGGTTGATACATCCGCCCATGCGTTTGAAGCTGGAACCGAAGATGAGTTTAAAAAAATGTTTGATCTTTCTCATAGTGTATTAGGCTGTAAGAACTGCGCCCAAAGCCTCCTTGATGATATGAAGTCCCTTCATAAGGGTGTCTTTGTCGATGGTAAGCGGCGGCATGATCTTTAAGACTGCGTTCTTTCTTCCGGCAGACTCTGCGATAAGTCCTCGCTTGAAGCACTCGGTGATCAGCGCGGAAGTCGGGTCGCCGGGCAGCTTGGAGAGATCGATACCCCAGATGAAGCCGATACCTCTTACTTCGATGTCGGGATGCATGGAAGCGATTTCGTTTGTGAGGAACTCACGGATGATCTCGCCCTCGTTCTTGGCTTTTTCCGCAAGCTGCTGTTCCGTCATCATGTCGAGTGCAGCGGTGGCTGCGACGAAGGACAGCTGGTTGCCGCGGAAGGTGCCGTTGTGCTCGCCGGGGCTCCAGATATCAAGCTCGGGTTTGAAGAGCGTCAGTGCAAGCGGCATACCGTATCCACCGATGGACTTTGATACGACAAAGATGTCGGGCTCGATGCCGGCTCTCTCAAAGGAGAAGAAGGTGCCGGTACGTCCGCATCCGATCTGGATGTCGTCGATGATCAGAAGCATGTCGTACTTGTCGCAGAGGGCACGCATACGCTTTAAGTAATCCTCTGAGAAGACGTAGATACCGCCTTCTGCCTGAGTGGTCTCAAGGATGACAGCAGCGGGAAGTTCAACGCCCGAGTGGTCATCGGTGAGCAATGTCTCGAGATACTCGATGGTATCAAGCTCCGGGAACATATAGGGAGCGGGGATGTGGATGACATCGGTCAAAGCAACGCCTGCGCCGGCTCTTGAAGCTGTGTCGCAGGTAAGTGCAAGAGCACCGAGTGTCATACCGTGAAATGCACCCATGAGTGCAACGATGTTGTTTCTCTTTTTCACCTTGCGCGCCAGCTTTAAAGCTGCCTCGACAGCGTTGGTACCGGTGGGGCCGGGGAACATGATCTTGTAATCAAGTCCGCGGGGAGCAAGGATCTTGTTCTCGAGTGTATCAATTAAATCACGCTTGGCGGAGGTGTACATGTCTAACGCATGCATCACACCGTCGCCTTCGATGTAGTCGATCAGCTTCTGCTTGATATAGTCCGGATTGTGTCCGTAATTTAAGGCACCGGCGCCGCAGAAGAAGTCAATGTATTCCTGACCTTCCTCGTCGGTTAAGATCGCACCCTTCGCTTTCTTAAAAACCGTGGGAAATTTGCGGCAATAGGAGCGAACCGCTGATTCGTACTGCTCAAAGGATTGATTGTTCATTTTCTCATGACCTTTCTTTATAATATGAAATCACGATATTACCAAAGGATAATTGTAGCAGATATCCCCAAATAGTCAAGGGACATCCTAGCTCTCAAGGTTTTTCTTCGCCGTCGCGAGCATCAGCTTGATACGGTTCACCTGATTGACCTCGGAAGCGGAAGGATCGTAGTCGATGGGAACGATGTTCGCATCGGGATAGGCGTTCCTGAGGCTCTTGATGACACCCTTGCCGACGATGTGATTCGGCAGACAGGCGAAGGGCTGACAGCAGACGATATTGCCTGCGCCGCTCTTGATAAGCTCAACCATCTCACCCGTTAAGAACCAGCCCTCACCGGTCTGGTTGCCGATGGATACGATGGGCTTTGCGTACTCCGCAATGTGCTTGATATGCACGGGGGGAGTGAAGCGCTTGCTCTTCTTTAAGGCCCTGGTTACGGGACGACGAAGCAGTTCAAGTGCTTCAATCGCAAGATTCGCATTTCTGGCTGTCTTTTTCGGACGTCCGAGGAACTCGGCCTTGTAGGTATTGTTGTAGAAGCTGTACATGAAGAAGTCAAGCAGATCCGGCATCACTGCCTCTGCGCCTTCCGATTCCAGCAGATCCACTAAGTGGTTGTTGGCGGAGGGAAGGAACTTGACTAGGATCTCGCCTACGATGCCGACCTTCGGCTTCACAACGTCCTCGCGGAGAGGAATGTTGTCGAAGTCTTCAACGATCCGGTTGACGAGATGGGAGAATCCGCGGCCGCCTGCCTCCATACAGCGGATGGCAGCGTGCTCCCACTTCTTGTGGAGCTTGTTCACGGAACCGGGAACCTTCTCGTAGGGACGTGTTTTATATACCACGCGCATGAAGAGGTCACCCAAAGCGAGTGCCTGCATTGCGCACTTGATGGTCTTTATGTTCGGCTTGAAGCCGGAGTTGGCCTCGAATCCCTGCACGGAGAGTGCGATCACGGGAATCTGAGGATAGCCTGCCTTCGCAAGGGCGCGTCGGATGAAGCCGACATAGTTGGTGGCACGACAGCCGCCGCCGGTCTGTGTCATAACGACCGCAAGCTTGTTCACATCGTAGTTGCCGGACTTGATGGCATGCATCATCTGGCCGACGACGATCATGGACGGATAGCAGGCGTCGTTGTTCACGTACTTCACACCGGTATCCACAACTTCCTTGTTCGCATCGGGCAGCATCACGATCTTCAAGCCCATGTGCGAAAGGGCCGGCTGCAGGATGTTGAAGTGGATCGGTGACATCTGCGGACAGAGCAGAGTGTAGTCCTTCATATCCGTGGTGAATTCCACTCTGTTGATGGCACTGGATACGGGCGTCGGTTTTACGCAGGCCTTGCGTCTTACCTTGACTGCGGAGATCAGCGAACGGATACGGATACGTGCTGCTCCGAGATTGCTTACCTCATCGATTTTAAGTACGGTGTAGATCTTACCCGAGCCTGTCAGAATATCGTTCACACAGTCGGTGGTTACGGCATCGAGACCGCAGCCGAAGGAGTTTAACTGGATCAGCTCGAGGCAGTTGCTGGTCTTTACATAGTTCGCCGCCTTGTAGAGTCTGGAGTGATACATCCACTGGTCCGATACGATCAGAGGACGCTCCACATCGGCAAGATGCGCTACGGAATCCTCGGTTAATACGGCAATGCCGAAGGAGTTGATGAGTTCCGGCAGACCGTGGTTGATCTCGGGATCCAAATGGTAAGGACGACCTGCAAGGACGATACCGAGCTTGTCGTTGTCTTCGCAATACTTGATGACTTCTTCACCCTTCTTACGGATGTCGTCGCGCACGCGCTCGGCTTCCGCATAAGCGGCTTCCACAGCCTGATCGATCTCGTCCGGCGTGACGTCCGTATAGTGTTTGAACTCGCGGAGAAGACGATCTTTTAAGGCCTCCTTGTTGTCGAGGGCCAGGAAGGGACGGATGTAGGTTACGTCATCCGCAGATACTTCCTCCATATTGTTCTTGATGTTCTCGGCGTAAGAGGTGACGATGGGACAGTTGTAGTGGTTGTTCGCGTCCGGTGTCTCATTGACCTCGTAGGGAATGCAGGGGTAGAAGATGTTCTTGATGCCCTGCTTTAAGAGCCACATCACGTGTCCGTGGCTGATCTTGGCGGGGTAGCACTCCGTATCGCTCGGGATGGATTCGATGCCGAGCTGGTAGATCTCCCTGGTGGAAGCGGGGGAGAGGAGTACACGATAACCGAGTCTGGTCAGGAATGTAAACCAGAATGGATAATTTTCGTACATATTGAGTACGCGGGGTACACCGATCTCTCCGCGGAGCGCAGCCTCCTTGGAAAGGGGCTCATAATCAAAAATCTTCTTTAATTTGTACTCGAAAAGATTCGGGATATTGTCTTTGTTCTTGGTAAGACCGAGGCCCTTCTCACAGCGGTTTCCGGAGATAAAGCGTCTGCCGCCGGAGAACTTGTTGATGGTGAGAAGGCAGGCGTTGGTACAGCCGTGACATCTTGCCATGGTGGTCTCGTAGGTGAGAGATTCCATATCCTCCTTGGAGAGCATGGTGGAGGTGTAGCCCTCCTCAAAATTCTCACGTGCGATCAGCGCTGCGCCGAAGGCACCCATGATACCTGCGATATCGGGTCTTACGGCCTCGCGTCCGGAGACAAGCTCGAAGGCACGCAGGACTGCGTCATTGTAAAATGTACCGCCCTGTACCACAATCTTCTTGCCGAGCTGCTTCGGGTCGGTCAATTTGATCACCTTGATCAGCGCGTTCTTGATCACGGAGTAAGCAAGACCTGCGGAGATGTCCGATACATCGGCACCTTCCTTCTGCGCCTGCTTTACTTTGGAATTCATGAATACGGTACAGCGGGAGCCGAGGTCGATGGGCTGCTTGGCAAAGAGTGCGATCTTCGCAAAGTCCGCGATCTCGTAATTTAAAGATTTTGCAAATGTTTCGATGAAGGAACCGCAGCCGGACGAGCATGCTTCGTTCAGCATGACATTATCAACGACCTTGTTGCGGATCTTGATGCACTTCATGTCCTGTCCGCCGATATCGAGAATACAGTCCACATCGGGCTCAAAGAAGGCAGCGGCAGTGTAGTGCGCGATGGTTTCAACCTCGCCATAGTCAAGCATCAGGGCAGACTTGATCAAAGCCTCGCCGTAGCCGGTGGAACAGCCGGAGGCAATGGTAGCGCCCGCGGGAAGCTTTGAGAAGATGTCCTTCATGGCGCGAAGGGTGGTCTTTAAAGGACTTCCGTTGTTGCTTGAATAAAAGTCATATAAAAGGGAACCGTCCTCACCCACAAGAGCGACCTTGGTGGTGGTGGAACCTGCGTCCACACCGAGGAAACATTTGCCTGTGTAGGTAGAAAGGTCACGGCGTGTGATCTTATACTTCGCCTGCTTCTCAAGAAATGCATCGTATGCGGCCTGATCGGCAAAGAGGGGATCGAGTCTGTCGACTGCGTGAGCCACCTGAAGCTCGGGTGTGAGCTTGGCAGAGAGTTCACTTAAGGTAAATGTGATCTCCGGCTTGGCGGCAAGCGCCGCACCGACAGCCGCAAAGAGATGAGAGTGTGCGGGTGCGATGATGGCATCGTCCTTAAGCTCCAAGGTTCTGATAAAGGACTCACGGAGCTGATCGAGGAAATGTAAGGGTCCGCCCAAGAATGCGACATTGCCGCGGATGGGCTTACCGCAGGCGAGACCGCTGATGGTCTGATTTACAACAGCCTGAAAGATGGATGCGGCAAGGTTCTCCTTGGTCGCACCCTCGTTGATCAGAGGCTGGATATCCGTCTTGGCAAATACGCCGCAGCGTGCGGCAATCGGGTAGATGGTGTCATAGGTTTTGGCGTACTCGTTAAGACCTGCGGCATCCGTTTTGAGAAGGCTTGCCATCTGGTCGATAAAGGAGCCCGTACCGCCGGCACAGACCGAATTCATACGTTGTTCAATGACGTTGGAAAAGTAGATGATCTTCGCATCCTCACCGCCGAGCTCGATGGCTACGTTGGTCTGGGGTGCGTAGTCCTTTAAGGCATCCGATACGCAGACCACTTCCTGCTCGAAGGGTACGCCGATAACCTCGGCAAGCGCAAGACCGCCGGAACCCGTGATGGTGGGAGCCACCGTGACGTCCGTAATCTCGCTTTCTGCGTGTGTAAGAAGTTCTTTTAAGGTCTCTTTGATGTTCGCAAAGTGACGCTTGTACTCGGAAAACAGAATCTTGTGTTCTTCATCGATCACAGCAACCTTCACAGTTGTGGATCCGATATCAATACCTAATCGTTTCATAAAAAACCGGCCTTCGCCGTCCTCCTGATAAATATGCTCATGAATATGTACACTCGTTGCACATTATATAAGAAATGATTTCGCATTTCAATAAGAAAGGCAGAAAACTTGTAATTATTAGGCGGATAGAGTATAATATACGTGTATTACTGCGCCCCGTTACGGGGTAGAATTTATGACTACAGGTGAAACGATTTGAAACTATTATACAAGCTTGAAGAAAAATTCGGCAAATTTGCCATTCCCAATCTACCGATCATTACCATAGCCATTTTCGGCTTCAGTTATCTGGTCTCTTTTGCAGCTCCGAATGTAAGCGAAATGATGATGTTTTCTCCGACGGCCATCTTCGGAAGACACGAATTCTGGAGACTTATCACATGGATTTTCACGCCGCCGGGCGATTTTGATTACTTCACGCTCTTGATGCTTGTGATCTACGCCATGCTCGGCAGGTCCATCGAGCGCGCCATCGGTACCTTCATGTACAATATGTATATTCTCGGTACGATGTTTGCGATCTTCATCGTGAATCTGATCACGGGTGCGATCTTCTATGCACAGAATGTGGCGGGACTTGCCCCGGAAGATATGGACTTTTTCGTGATGTATGATTATATGCGCGGTACCATTCTGATGACGTACTTCCTGATGTACACCATCTTCCTTGGATTTGCGCTTATTTACAGCGAGTCCATGATGCTCGTATTCTTCGTGATCCCCATGAAGGCGAAGTACATTGCCTACATCGATCTGATCTGGCTGGCGTACGAGTTCTACAGATGCCCGATCCACGGACGTGTGACCATCCTTGCAGTTGTGGGCGTATGGCTGATCCTGGTATTTGTCATGAAAAAGTACAAGCCCGGACATGTGCGCATCTACATGAAACATAAGACCGATCAGATCAAACGAAAGACTGCGGCGAGACGGAACACACCGAAAGGAGCAGGGGAACCGATTCCCTTCCCGACCACCATTACCAAGCACAAATGTGCGATCTGCGGCAGAAGCGAGAAGGACAATCCCATGCTTGAGTTCAGATTCTGCTCCAAGTGCAACGGCAATTATGAATACTGTATGGATCACCTCTATACGCATGAGCATGTAAAGTAAGACCCGGAGGAATTGACAGATGAAAAAGAAAAGCAAGATTCTGGTTTCCGACCTCTTAAGAGGAGAGGACCTTGATATCAAGCTTCCAGTTTACAGCAACACCCTGTCCGAACTGTATCATACCTACGCAACGGTTCGGGCATCCATGAACTACTACACGGCGAAGGAGATCGCAGCCGAAAGCGAAAGCGGACACGAGACCGCGGATGAAGCCTTAAAGACGATCACCGAACTTCTTTCCGTATACCTGCTTGAAGGATCTTCCGTGACGGAGGACGCACTTTCCGTAATCGATCGTCTGCGGACATCTTCGGAGAAGCGCATGCAGGTTCTTACCGCATACACGGATGCGCTTCAGATGTACGAGTACGTTTTGAATCGTATCGAGGAAGATATCAAGGGCGGTGCCGCTGACGTGGATACGGAGGCGCTTTCCGCGAGGATGTACCGTTACGTATTCTCCGAGAAGGATACGGTTGTGATAAACAGCAAGCTTCAGCTTCTGATGGGGCAGCTCCCCGTCAGGATGACCAAGAATAAATTCTACGATATCCTCGGGAATACATTAAACATCTATCAGGGCGGAGAGACTTCGTCCGTAGATGCATTTGCCGATATGCTGAGGATGACGGTTCTGATCACCAAGCCCGAGGGATTTAAGGATTACTATCCGGATCTTTACACCTTGTATGAGGACCTTGAACAGGCAGATTACAAGGAAATCTCCGAACACGGTTTTGACGACCTTGCCACGCGTATGACGGATGCGGGTCTTTTGATCAAGGAAGAAGTATCAAGGTTTATGCTCCTGCAGGAGATCATCAATGATGTTTATGTCATCCTTCTTACCAAGGATGTGGCAGCAGAGGCAGCAAAGTCCGGTGCGGGATATGCCGCTGCTATAGAGATCCTTCGAAAGACGATCGCAGCGGATGATATGGATGCGGTATCCGAAGACTTGATGGATCAGTTTATGACCATCGAGGGTGTACAGGAGGAGATTTATGAGGAGATCATGATCCTCGAATCCGTCTTTGATGAGATGTACACCGGTCACAGGGATGTGATCGAGCAGCTCGGATTGCTTGCCAATATGCAGTCACTTTCCAAGATCACCAAGCTGCTTTCCACCAGCCTCTTTGTGGCACTTGACGACACGTCGGATGCAAAGTCGATCCCCTGTGATCATGATTATATCGAGGCGGTAAGAAAGAAACTGGTTGATGAGTTCGGTGCTCTTTTTGCCGCACATGCAAAGCAGGTCAATCGAAGCGTGATGGCGAAGATTCTTTCCGCCATGCCCATATTCCTTAATACAACGCAGGAGATCAAGGACTACTTTGACTATGTTCTTGGCTCATGCTCGGACCGTGCGGAGCTCTCCGCCACGGCGAAACTGATTGAAGAGATCATAGAGGACGAAACGGCATAGATGAAGATATCAGATGCTTATTATACTTACGGGATCAGCAAGCGAAAGCTTGCGAAGATGATCCCGAATATATCCGAAGATCAGCCTGTGAAGAAGCTTTATGTGGTCACCCTGCCGATCCTTGAGCACGGACTGCTCGAGATCTACGAGTACGGCAAGCTTCTGCATAAGTTTTACGACGGGTACAGGGAGGATATCACTGTGGTCGGACTTGCACCGGATGAGGAGAGCGCCTTCTTGCTGGTGGAGGAGATGATCCAGGATGTCTATGATGCCACGGGGGATAAACTCTCAGTGAAAGAGTTCTTTGCGGACGGAGGAAAGAAGAAAGATGCTTCACATCATACTCCTCGTTCTTAAAATCATATTGTGGATCATTCTGGGGCTTCTCGGACTTGCATTGCTTCTGCTTGCCATCGTGCTTCTCGCACCGATCCATTACAAGGCAGATGTGTCTTATGACGGGAAGGCGAAGGTCAGAGCGAAGATCCGCTACCTGATCGTGTCTGTGACGGTCACCTACGATCAACTAAGCGGTGATATGAACAACAGGCTTCGCATCCTGGGCATCCCCGTCGGCAGACGCCGCGCGAAGGTGCCTGATCCCATGACGTATACACTTCCGGATGATTATGAAACGGGTACGGAAACGGCCGCGGAAGCGGATGAGGAATCTGCGGAAGCACAGGTTGAAGAGAGTGTGACGCCGGAGGCTTCGGGAGAAGCGGGCTTTGCGGATACGCTCGGTCAGATGGCGGAGACGATCTCCGAAACAGCAGACGAAAGTGTACTCCCGACACCGGAGATTTCCTACGGTGACGTACCGGAAGCGACTGTGGATGAAGATTCAACGGAATTGCTTGATTCCGTCTACGATATCGATCATGACGAAAGACATGAACAGCAGGTGACATGGATCGCCGGCATCGTGTCGAAACTGATAGACAAATTTGAAAAGATCGGCGAGAAGATCCTAAGCTTCTTCGAGAAGCTGTTTGAAACCGCGGAGGAGCTTGCGGATAAGGCGGAAGACAAGTACGCCAGGTTCGATAGGCTGATCACCAGATTCGGTATCTTCTGGAATCTGGCCTGCACGGAAAAGACCAAGGCGTATCTGCCGAGGTACCTAAAGAGTGTGGTGCGGCATATCGCACCGAGAAAGGCAAAGGGGCATCTTCACTACGGATTTGAGGATGCTTATACTACGGGTACCGTGACGGGATACTTATCCCTGCTCCCGTGTATGCATGGAAGCAAGATGTATCTCGAACCCGAGTTTCACGAGAGAGTGATGGATATGGACCTGCATCTTCGGGGGCATATCGTTCTGGGATACATATTCAGGATCGTTTTGAATATACAATTGTGGAAGACACTGCTCGCAGCTCGAAAGCTGAAGGGCGATGCATAAAGGGATTCATCGTGCCATTACATATTATATGAGGAGGAACATCATGGCAAATAACATCAACGATACAATCGGTTCACTGTTTAAGGGGATGGATTCCCTGATGAGCACCAAGACAGTTGTGGGAGAACCGGCCTACGTCGGAGATACCATCATTGTGCCGCTTGTGGATGTCAATTTCGGAATCGCGGCAGGATGTTCTGCAAGAAACGGCAGCAAGAATTCAGCCACTGGAGGTATGGGGGGAAAGATGAGCCCTTCGGCGGTGCTTGTGATCCAGAACGGCAGAGCGAAGATGGTTTCCGTGAAGGGGCAGGATACCATTTCCAAGATTTTAGATATGGTACCGGAGGTTGTGGACAAGGTCGGCAGCATCCGCGGCAAGGTGAAGACGCCGGAGGAAGAAGCGGTGGAAGAAAAGATCGAGGAGTTTTCCGAGAGCGAGACCACGATCTGACAGTTATACAAAATATGAATATATGGGGTGAATAACTATGAGTGCAGTTTCAGACGTAAGCATGGAGCTGCTGATGCAGTCGGAGAACCCGGAAGAGATGCTCGACAATATGCAGCCCTTCCTGGATATGATGATGAACTACGAATGTGCCTTGATGGAGATCGAAACCAAGCTCAAGGTCTTAAACTCGGAGTTCGCATTGCAGCATAATCGAAATCCGTTCGAGTCGATCAAGAGCAGACTCAAGAAACCGATCAGCATCATCGGCAAGCTTCGAAAAAAAGGACTCGATTTTACCATCGAGAATATCGAAGAGAACCTGACAGATATTGCGGGCATCCGCGTGATCTGTTCCTTTCCGGAGGATATCTATGCGGTATCGGACCTGCTTGCAAAGCAGGATGATATCACGGTGATCGAGGTGAAGGATTATATCCGCAAGCCGAAGAGCAACGGATACAGAAGCCTTCATCTGATCGTGGAGATCCCGATCTTCCTCACAACGGGAAAGAAGTACATGAAGGTCGAGGTTCAGTTTAGAACCATCGCGATGGACTTCTGGGCAAGTCTTGATCACAAGTTAAAGTACAAGAAGGACAACTTAAAGCATCCCGAGCTCATCGCCAAGGAGCTCAAGAAATGTGCGGACACCATCACGTCCGTGGATTATAAGATGCAAGAGATACGAAACATGCTCGAATAACGAGCAACGCAGATCAATATAGGGCAGAACCGAAGGTTCTCGAGGGTCGAAAAATGGACCGCGTTTCCGCGGTCCATTTTTTCGAGCATGTTTCTTAGATTTCTTTAATTTCTTTATGCCACTCCTGAAGAGAATGAATCTCGCCGGTGTGACGCTTTCTCATATGATCGATACCCTCGGCAGCGGCCTTTCCTGCAGCCATCGTGGTGATGTAAGGAATCTTGTTCTTGATGGCAGCCTTTCTTAAGTAGCTGTCGTCGTTTGCACTGTCCTTGCCGATGGGGGTGTTGATGATCAGCTGGATCTCACCGTTGCTGATATGATCTAGGATGTTCGGACGTCCTTCGTAGAGTTTCTTTACCTTCTCTGCGGGGATGCCTGCCTCGTTGATCAGATCACATGTGGTACCCGTAGCCATGATCTTGAAGCCGTTCTCGTAAAGGATCTTGGCAACTTCTGCAACCTCGGGCTTATCCTGACGGTTGACGGAGATAAGAACTGTGCCCTCGAGAGGGATGGTGGACTTGGTAGCCTCGGCTGCCTTGTAGTAAGCACCGCCGGCAGAACGGGAGAGTCCAAGCACCTCACCTGTAGAACGCATCTCGGGTCCTAAGATCGGGTCTACCTCCGGGAACATATTGAAGGGGAAGACTGCTTCCTTGACACCGTAGTAAGGAATCTGTCTCTCTTTTAATGTAGGTACGGGTGAAGGCTTGCCGGTAAGCTCGCCTGTGATTACCTCGATCGCAAGGGGTACCATGCGGATACCGCAGACCTTGGATACGAGAGGTACCGTACGGGATGCACGGGGATTGGCTTCAAGTACGAATACCTTGCCATCTTCAATTGCATACTGCATATTCATAAGGCCGACAACATGCATTTCCTCAGCGATCTTTCTGGTGTACTCCTTGATCGTTGCAAGGTTCTCCTCGGAAATGTGCTTGGAAGGAAGGATACATGCGGAGTCACCGGAGTGGATACCGGCAAGCTCGATGTGCTCCATAACAGAGGGAACGTAAGCGTGCGTTCCGTCTGCAATCGCATCTGCCTCACACTCTGTTGCGTGGTGCAGGAAACGGTCGATCAGGATGGGACGATCGGGTGTTACGCCGACTGCCGCATTCATGTATTCTGTCATCTGGTCGTCATCGTAGACAACTTCCATACCGCGTCCGCCGAGTACGTAGGAAGGACGGACCATAACGGGGTAACCGATCTTGGTTGCGATGCTGATGGCTTCGTCTACCGTGGTAGCCATACCTGACTCGGGCATGGGAATCTCGAGCTTATCCATCATAGCTCTGAAGAGGTCACGATCCTCTGCGAGATCGATGACGGAGGGAGCGGTACCGAGGATCTTAACGCCGTTCTTCTCAAGGTCAGCAGCCAGATTCAGAGGTGTCTGACCACCGAACTGTGCGATGACACCGACGGGCTTCTCCTTCTTGTAGATGGAGAGTACATCCTCAAGTGTCAGAGGCTCGAAGTAGAGCTTGTCGGATGTATCGTAGTCGGTGGATACCGTCTCGGGGTTACAGTTTACAATGATGGTCTCGAAGCCGAGCTTCTTTAAGGACTGTGCAGCATGTACACAGCAGTAATCAAATTCGATACCCTGTCCGATACGGTTCGGGCCGCCGCCAAGGATCATGATCTTCTTGGTGTCAGGGTTCACGGGATTGTTGTCCGGTGCATTGTAGGTAGAGTAGAAGTAAGAGGAGTTTTCGGTTCCGGAAACATGTACCTGATCCCAGGTCTCAACCACGCCGATGGCCTCTCTGCGGTTTCTGATCTCATCCTCGGAGATCTCAAGTATCTGGCTTAAGTACTTATCGGAGAAACCGTCCTTCTTCGCCTGTGTCAGCGCCTCATCGGAGGGAAGGCTTCCCTTGTGTGCTGCAAGTGCCTCTTCCTCGTCTACGAGTTCCTTCATCTGCTCTATGAAGTACTTCTTCACCTTGGTGATCTCGTGGAGCTCGTCTACGGTTGCACCCTTTCTGATCGCCTCATACATCATGAAGTGGCGCTCGCTTGACGGTGTGATCAACGCCTTTAAGAGATCTTCCTTGGACATCTCGTTGAAATTCTTTACATAGCCGAGACCGTATCTGCCCTTCTCGAGAGAGCGGATAGCCTTCTGAAAAGCTTCCTTATAATTCTTACCGATACTCATAACCTCGCCGACTGCGCGCATCTGGGTACCGAGCTTATCTTCAACGCCCTTGAACTTCTCAAAGGCCCATCTTGCGAATTTGATCACGACATAATCGCCGTCGGGTACGTACTTATCAAGCGTGCCGTACTTGCCGCAGGGAATCTCGGAAAGTGTGAGACCGGAAGCTAGCATTGCGGATACAAGGGCAATGGGGAAACCGGTTGCCTTGGATGCGAGTGCGGAGGATCTTGATGTACGGGGGTTGATCTCGATCACGACGATACGATCGGATACGGGATCATGTGCGAACTGAACGTTGGTACCACCGATCACTTCGATGGACTCAACGATCTTATAAGCCTGCTCCTGAAGACGCTTCTGAACCTCCTCGGAGATGGTGAGCATGGGAGCGGTACAGTAGGAATCACCGGTGTGTACACCCATCGGATCGACATTCTCGATGAAGCATACGGTGATCATGTTGCCTTCCTTGTCACGGACAACCTCGAGCTCGAGCTCTTCCCAACCTGTTACGGACTCCTCAACCAAAACCTGGCCTACGAGAGAAGCCTGAAGACCTCTTGCGCATACGGTGGAAAGCTCGTCCTTGTTGTATACGAGACCGCCGCCGGCACCACCCATGGTGTAAGCGGGACGAAGTACAACAGGGTAGCCTAATTTGTCGGCAATGGCGAGAGCCTCGTCAACAGTGTAGGCAACTTCACTTCTTGCCATCTCGATGCCGAGTTTGTTCATGGCGTTCTTGAATTCAATACGGTCCTCGCCGCGCTCTATGGCATCCACCTGCACGCCGATAACCTTTACATTATATTTGTCGAGGATGCCTGCCTGAGATAACTCAGCACAGAGATTTAATCCGCTCTGACCACCTAAGTTGGGGAGCAGCGCATCCGGTCTTTCCTTGGCGATGATCTCCTCGAGACGATGTACATTTAAGGGCTCGATGTAGGTTACATCTGCCATCTCAGGATCGGTCATGATGGTCGCGGGATTGGAGTTCACAAGGACGATCTCGTAGCCTAATTTGCGGAGCGCCTTGCAGGCCTGAGTACCTGAATAATCGAACTCACAAGCCTGTCCGATGATGATTGGGCCGGAACCGATGATAAGAATTTTTTTGATGTCTGTTCTCTGTGACATAGACAATCCTCCTTAATGTATTTAAAAATAACCATACTGTTTTGCATTATAACACATCTTACTCTCGATGGAAGTAAAATTTTTATTCTGATGACAAATTTCCTATATTATGCTAATATACTTGAGTGTTGAAAAGAACCGAAAAACTACGATAAAGAGGTTTGTTTGATATGAAGATTTACAATACGCTTACAAGAAGGAAAGAGGAGTTTCATCCGATCAACGAGGGCAAGGTAGGAATTTACGTGTGCGGCCCTACGGTTTATGACTTTATTCACATCGGAAACGCACGCCCGATGATCGTGTTTGACACTCTGAGAAGATATCTGGAGCACAAGGGCTACGAGGTGAATTTTGTCTCCAATTTCACGGATGTGGACGACAAGATCATCAAGAGAGCGAACGAGGAGGGTGTACCCGCCGAGGAGATCTCCGAGCGTTATATCGCCGAGTGTAAGAAGGATATGGAAGGACTTTCCGTGCGTCCCGCTACGGTGCATCCCCAGGCAACCAAGGAAATCCCCGATATGATCGAGCTTGTGAAGACACTGATCGACAAGGGACATGCCTACGAGGTGAACGGCACGGTCTATTTCAGAACCAGAAGCTTTCCCGACTACGGAAAACTTTCCCATAAGAACATCGACGACCTGGAGTCCGGCCACAGAGCCGAGGCACACGCCTTGAAGGTATCCGGAGAGGATGAGAAGGAAGATCCACTGGATTTCGTGCTCTGGAAGCCGAAGAAGGAGGGAGAGCCCTTCTGGAAGTCTCCCTGGAGTGAGGGCCGTCCCGGCTGGCATCTTGAGTGCTCCTGCATGTCCAAGAAGTATATCGGCGACGTGATCGATATCCACGCCGGCGGACAGGACCTGATCTTCCCGCACCATGAGAATGAGATCGCACAGAGTGAGGCGGCAAACGGTACGGAGTTTGCGCGTTACTGGATGCACAACGGATACTTAAACATCGACGGTACCAAGATGAGCAAGTCACTCGGCAACTTCTTCACTGTAAGAGAGATCAGCGAGAAGTACGATCTGGCCGTGATCCGATTCTTTATGCTTTCCGCACATTACAGAAGTCCGCTCAATTTTGCGGAGGACCTTGTGGCATCGGCGAAAAGCAGTCTCGAGAGGATCCGGACATCTGCATCCCTTCTTACCGAGATCATTGATAAGGGCGAAGATAAGGCGGCAGTCGACGGACTCGATGCGGCGCTTGCGGAGTTTGTTGCACGCTATGATGCGGCAATGGATGATGATCTTAATACGGCGGATGCCATCTCTGTGGTGTTCGAGCTTGTAAAATACGCCAATACATTGAAGGATGAACTTGGAGCGGCAGATGCGCAGAAGATCCTTGATACCATAACCGGTCTGATGGAGATCCTGGGCGTTGCGGCACTCCCGAAGAAGGAGATGCTTGATTCGGAGATCGAGGCTTTGATCGAGGAACGCCAGGCTGCGAGAAAGGCGAAGAATTTTGCTCGTGCGGACGAGATCCGCGACGAGCTGATCGGAAAAGGAATTATCCTTGAGGATACGAGAGAGGGTGTCAGATGGAAGCGGGCATAAGCAAGGATCCCTATCAGTACTCCGGGCTTGCGCTTGCCTATATCGGCGACAGCGCGCTGGATCTTTACGTGAAGGATTATTTTGTCCGTCGCTATGAGACGCAGACGGAGAAGTATCATAAGGAAGTAACCGCTATCGTGAAAGCCGTGAATCAGGCGGCATTCGCGGACACGATCATGGACAGTCTTTCGGAGCGGGAGACGGACATCTTTAAGCGCGGACGCAATGCACAGCCGCACTCCAAGGCAAAGAATGCAACCCGGTCGGAGTACCGGCGCGCCACCGGACTTGAGGCGCTGTTTGGCTATCTCTATCTTGCCGGTGAAAAGGAACGTTTCAACGAGCTTGCGGATGCGATGATCGCACAGTATCTTGTGAAAGAGGATTAGGATGAAAGAACAGGAGAGAGAAGAAACAACAGACGAGCGCATGCTCTTCGGTAAGCATGCGGTGCTTGAAGCATTTCGTGCAGGGCGTACCATCGAGCGACTCTATCTCCTTGACGGAGTAAGAGACAGCGGTGTGGCGTCTATTTTACGTGAGGCGAAAAAGCATGATGTGATCATAGAGTTTACGACGAAGGAAAAACTCGCTCAGGTTGCGGGAAGCGATAAGCACCAGGGTGTAGTGGCGATCTCATCACCGGTGGCTTACGCCACGGTGGAGGATATCCTTGCACGCGCCGAGGAAAAGGGGGAAGCGCCCTTTGTCTTTCTGCTTGACGAGATTGAGGATCCGCACAACTTGGGCGCGATGATCCGTACGGCAAATTTGGTCGGCGCACACGGCGTCATCATTCCGAAGCGAAGAGCGGTCGGAATCACGGCCACCGTGGTAAAGGCTTCCGCCGGTGCGGTGAATTTCACGCCGGTTGCCAGGGTGACCAACCTGTCCCAGACCATCAAGGAGTTGAAAGAGAAGGGACTCTGGTTTGCCTGCGCGGATATGGACGGAGAAGAGATGTATGCCTGCAATATGACAGGCGCCTTGGGCCTTGTCATTGGCAATGAGGGCAAGGGTGTCTCAAGACTTGTGAAGGAACAGTGCGATTTCACGGTGAAGATCCCGATGTACGGAGATATCGATTCGTTGAATGCGTCGGTTGCATGCGGCGTGCTCGCTTATGAGGCTTTAAGACAGAGGAGATAATCCGTGAATTACGAGCAGATGGATGACAATGCGATCATAGAGAGAATTCGGACGTCCGACAGTGATGCCATGGATTTCCTGGTCAGAAAGTACGGTGCATTGGTTCGTCAGGAGACACGTACACTGTTTTTGATCGGCGGAGATGCAGATGACATATACCAGGAGGGGATGATCGGTCTTTTCAAAGCCATCAGGGATTATAAGACTGACAAGGGCGCCGTGTTTTCCACCTTTGCGACCCTCTGCATCCGGAGGCAGTTAAAGACGGCACTTTCCACGCAGAATCGCTTGAAGCATCAGGCATTAAATGAGTACATTTCCCTCTATGCGGACGACAAGAACGGAAGTACCCTTGCGGACGACCTGCCGTCTGACGGTGCGAAGTTTAATCCCGAAGAGATGATCATCCGTCGCGAACAGCAGGATGCGCTTCTTGCACGGATCAACGAGGTGACCACCCCCTACGAACGTCGTGTGATCGAACTCTACTTAGAAGGCCTCTCCCATGACGAGATCGCGGACCGACTGTCCAAGAACAAAAAGTCTGTGGACAATGCATTGCAGCGTGTGCGGGCGAAACTTATGAGGTAATAAGTGAACAAGCTTTATAAGAATAAAAAAGAACCGTGTCGGTTCTTTTTTTAATGCGAATCTGCAGTATTTGTGTTCACTGTGATATAATTATGGAAATATGGCATATCGATACACATTTGGGTTTAACTCAACGCTTCTTCTCCGTACCTATCCAAAAGCAGATTGATATCCATTACGTGTGCTTTCTGATTGAGTCCGACTGTGATGATGATATCTCTTCTGTTTTTTGGGTACAGCGTTGCACATTCGGAAAGCTCCAATGCACGGGTGGTTTCGCGGACGGAGAGTCCTGCAGCAATGCATAGACGAAGAATCTTATCACGGCTCGGATGTCTGGTGCCTTTGAATATCTGATAGTAATACGATTTTTCAATTCCGCTTTTTTCGATGATTTCGGTGTCCGTGAGTTCAGTTACGGAGGGGAGAGAACGGTAATAGGATATAAAATCCTTATGGGCATCAGTGACTTTTGGATGCTTAAAGAATTTCTCCATTTCCTTTGGAGAATCTATATTAGATAGAATATCTGCAAGGTTTCTTGTGGTTGTATTATCTGCCATGATGATTCCTTTCTGCTGTTGAAATGCGACTACAATTATGCTTTGGCTGTATGATACACCAAGACTAGACATATACGCAAGATGGAGGTTGCCCTTGGCTGATTTGGAAAGTATAGTTAAATATTCGCTCTTCACAGAGGTGAAGAAGTACAAGGACGGAAAGTATTTGATCATGGATCCGAAAACGGAACGCATGTATTTTAAAAAAACGCTTTCTGTTTACAGCGTTTCTGTTTACGAGTATTTGAAGGAACACAGCAACAGGTGTATTCCTTGTATCAGATGCTTTTGGAAAGAAAACGGTCACCTTGTTGTAATCGAAGATATGATTCAAGGCAAAACTTTGGAGGAAATCATAGGCCAGGAGAGTCTTTCGTTTGAGGAAAAGAAAAGAATAATTCTAGAAATCTGTGATGGATTGGATTTTTTGCACGACGCAAATCCTCCAATTATTCACAGAGACATCAAAGCGACGAATATTATGATTACTGATGCGGGGAGCGTCATGATCATTGATTATGATGCGGCAAAACGATATGTACCGGACAAACAGCATGATACGGTATTGATTGGAACACAGGGTGTTGCTGCGCCCGAGCAGTACGGATTCGGACAGTCGGACGAGAGAACGGATATTTATGCGCTCGGAAAACTGATGGAACGGTTGATACCGGAATCAGCACAGGCGATGGAAATAGTAAAGAAGGCCACACAGATGCAGCCGGATGATCGATATCAGTCTGTGAAAAAAATGAAAAATGCTGTCGAAAAACTTTGGGACCCGAGCATGGGAAGGGCGAGGCATAACGTACAGGTTTTAAAGATGTTTGTACGAAAGAAATCTGTAAAGCGCAGCGCGGTTGCTGTGATTCTTTTGGCCTTGTTTCTGGCCGGAGCCGGTGTATTTCGTGAAAAAATCTATCCGGAATACTTTGTAAGAAGACCGTCATATTCTCGCGGAGTGAAGTATATGGACAGTGGAGAGTATGCAAAGGCAAGGGAATGTTTCAAAAAATGTGGGTTGGAATATAAGAATGTCAAGGAACTAACGGATGAGTGTGTTCTGGAAGAAGAAAAAGAAAAGGAACGAGAAAAGAGAGAAGTATGTCTTGAAAACTATCAAAGTGCATTGAATAAGTTTGCCGATTCCAAATCCGTACATGATGAGAAAACTCTCGTGGCGGTTGTAAAAGAGCTGGATTCTTATCATGTGGAAGATAATGAATTCCATCAAATAAAAACTTGTGTGCATGATGTTGTAGAATACTACATGAAAAATGGAAATAACAGTCAGTTTAAACAGATTATGGCGCTAATCAGATCATCCATGACGAGCAGCGACAGAATACGAAGAATCGGAAATGAGATTTGCTATGATTATGCGGAATTGCTTCAAAAGTATGGTTTTTTCAGAGATGCGTACGATGAATTCCAAAATCTGAAGGATTACGAGAATGCGACGGAACGTGCAGATGAACTTGTAGATGATGTGCTTCAGGATTATCTGGATAACGCAGAGTATGATACAGGAATACAGTTTTTGACTGCTGTAGAAAAAAACTCCGATGATCCGGATATTTATCAGAATAAGAAGCTCGAGTTCTATTACCGATGCGCGGAGGCATGTATGGAAGGAGGATTCTATCAGAAATCCATAGGGTATTATAAAAAATCGGATGGTTTTAAGAATGCTAATGAGCGCATAAATGAGGCAAGATACAAATACTGTTTAGAAAACCAGGATAAACCGAACAATAACGTGTACAAATATCTTGGTATGCTTGTCAATGTAAATTATCCCGGGGCAGTTGAGCTAAAAGAAAAAATAGAGGAGTGGCATGTAGATTTGGATGTGTATTCGGAAAAGAATTATCAGGTCGATGTAAAGGTGGATGTGTCCGGTGGTCCGCAGGGAGAACAACTTCACTACAGAATGTTTATTTATTTCAAAAACGGCTCGTCGGATTCCAAGGTATCATACGGAGACATGCATTGGTGGTATTCGAGCGCAGATGTTTTTGATATGTACGATATGGTTTCAACTGTAAAGATTGTTGACGATTACGACAACGTTCTGGCGCAATGGGACAACTGAAAACTGGTATGGTGGGCTTAGAGCCCACCAAATAAGAATTCCGATATTGTAAAATAGTTCACAGGTAGATTCCTGTGAACTATTTTTGTTCATAGAGTTTACAACCATATTAGTATTATGAGGGAGGAAAGGATATGGGTAAAAAAAAGAAATTCGTTCAGAAACTGATTGCAGGATTCCTGGCGCTGGCTATGAGCATGAGTTTAGTTCCTGCAAAACCAGCGAAGGCGGAAGTGGCTTGGGAATACGTTTGTCATTCAAGTGAACATCTTTCCGGGACAATTAATAAACGTCTGGTAGTTCCGGATGGTGCTACGATTTACCTGGACGGAGTAAATGTTGCCGGATATACGCATGAGAATGGTGATGTTAGTTCAGGGGTAAGGTGTCGAGGCAATGCAACAATTGTTCTTTCCGGTCAAAATAAGGTTATCGGAGGGGGAATCAGCGTAGATGAGAATAAGGAAATTACCATAGAAAGCGCGAATAATGGTAGCCTTGAAGTAACGGGTTCATCCAGATGCAGTGGAATCGGTGGTGGAAATGGCTTTGCTTGTGGAACTATCAGGATAAAGAGTGGAACAATACTTGCAAAAGGAGGGGATTATGCACCTGGAATCGGTACGAATACTGGCAATGGAGGAAATATATACATAACGGGTGGAGATATACAGGCCATTGGAGGTTATGGTGCAGCTGGCATAGAAAGTGGGCAATATGCTGATATACGGATTAAAGGCGGGATTGTTTACGCTAAAGGAGGTGAATATGGTTCTGGTATAGAATGTGGAAAAGAAGGAAGTACAGAGATTTCAGGTGGAATAGTAACAGCACTCGGCGGAAAAAAATATCCAGGTATTGCAGCTTCGGGATTAAGATGCAATGTAAATATTAACGGGGGAATGATCAGTGCAACAGGTGGCGAAGGAGCCGCGGGAATAGGCGGTGGCCAGGATACAAGATGTTACAATATTACTATTACCAGTGGTGTTACTAGACTTGTTTCGACAAAGGGAACCCAAAGTTATGATAGTATCGGCTCAGGAAGAAACGGATCCTGTTCAGGGAAAATCACTATTGGCGGCGTGGTGTATAAAGAGAGAGAAACTTACAAAAACGGTGGTGACAGTGCGACGACAGGATTGAAGCAGACGGTGTATGAGTTCCCGACCCAAAATAAGCCTGCGCCTTCACCGATGGTGGATCCGACAGTTACTGTTTCATATCTATCTCACATTCAGAATATCGGTTGGAATCAAGGGTATGTAAGAGGTGGAATGATTTCTGGAACGAGTGGGAAATCATACCGGCTTGAAGCAATTAAGATTAGAATAGCTGGTAACTCTAATCTCGGGATTCAGTATACCACACACGTTCAAGACTACGGATGGATGGGCTGGAGTAGGAATGACGAGCTTTCCGGAACTGAAGGTGAATCGAAGCGCCTTGAGGCAATAAAGATTCAGTTAACAGGTAAAGATAGAGATCGGTATGACGTATTTTATCGTGTGCATGCGCAGAATATCGGATGGATGAACTGGGCCAAGAATGGTGCGGCAGCAGGAACGGCCGGTTATGGTTACCGGTTGGAGGCAATTCAGATTGTTGTAGTAAAGAAGGGAACTACGGTTGCGAAGAGTTTTGGCGGTGCAACAAGCGTTACATCGGATGCCTACAGGGATAAGAATAATCGGGGCGAACCGAAGGTTGTAAATGATTCGATTCCGAATGTGACGTATCGGACGCATGTTCAAAATGTCGGGTGGCAGTCATGGAAGACAAACGGAGGATTTGCCGGAACAAGCGGAAAGTCATATCGATTGGAAGGAATTCAGATCAAGTTAACCAATTCTCCGTATACAGGAACTGTTCGTTATCGTACACATATTCAGAACATAGGCTGGAGTCAGGGATATGTGGAAAACGGAGCAGTTGCCGGAACAAGCGGAAGATCTCTTCGCCTTGAGGCAATCAACGTTGAACTGACGGGAGAGGTGGCAAAACATTACGATATCTACTATCGTGTACATGCACAGAATTACGGATGGCTTGGATGGGCTAAGAATGGTGAAGCTGCCGGAACCGCCGGAAAAAGTTATCGTCTCGAAGGCATTCAGATTGTGATAGTTGAAAAGGGCGGATCTGCACCTGTGACTAATTATAATGGTATTCAGGGTAGTACAGTGTACAAGAAACCGTATTATGCTCAATGATATGACATTATTGCCGCGGTTTAAAGACTATCCAGAAGAAACTCCAACACCGAGGATTATCCGGTGTTGGAGTTTTTGAGTGGAAAAGTGTAGATTTCACAGAATGTTCACTTTACACCCTTATGAAACGGTGTTATTCTATCCGTATCGAAAGCGCAGCGGTTCCGTTGTGCATTTCCCTATTTTACTTTTATATGAGATGGTTCGATCATCTTGAAATACCGTTTTTTTTGTTTTATCATAAGGAGGTAACGTGTATGGTTAAACAACTGGAAGACTTGACTTTTTGCGACGATTACATTTTTAATCGTGTCATGCAAAATGAGAAACTTTGCAAGCGATGCATCGAGATGATCCTCGGGATTGAGATCGATCACATCGAAAAGGCGGAATGCGAGCAGACCATTCGTCCTATTTACAACTCCAAGGGCATCCGCCTGGATGTTTACTTAAAGGGCGATAATGTGTCGTACAACGTGGAAATGCAGAACCGGGCCTACAAGGAACTGCCGAAGAGAAGCAGGTATTATCAGTCCGTGATGGACGTGGATGCGCTGCTACGCGGCGCGACCTACCGGGAGCTGCAGAAGAATGTCGTCATATTCATCTGCTCGGATGATCCATTCCAAAAGGGGCGTGCAATCTACACCTTTGAGAACCGCTGTGTGGAGGATCCGGAGTATCCGCTCAACGATGAAACCCTGAAAGTGTTCTTAAATGCGAAGGGTACAAGAGACGGATTGTCCGAGGGACTTAAGCATTTCTTGGATTTTGTTCGTGCAGGACAAACCGGAGATGAGTATACCCGGCAGTTAAGCGATGAAGTGCGCAAGGTCAAGTCCGGAGATAACGCAAGAGACTAACTATTAGAAGTCAAGAA
>CACZFI010000001.1 GCA_902780405.1 uncultured Lachnospiraceae bacterium | reverse complement strand
ATCCACAGCATCTTTAACAGCATACCCAAACCTATAGAGAAGGTAAAGAATGGGTATGACTATATAATACGAGGTGATTACATGTTCTTTTCGGCAAAATTGATGGATGAACACTATGAAGGCTATAATGAGGGTAAGGAAGCCGGAAGGCAGGAGGGTATAGAAGAAGGCATGCAGAAAGGCATAAAAAAAGGCAGGAAAGAGGAAGTACAAGAGATTGCAAAACGCATGCATGCGAAAGGCAAGAGTACGGATGAGATCGCCGAGATGCTGGGTTTGACAGTTGAGAAGATTCGGTCGATCATTGGCGAAGATGGTGTCTGATCCCATTACGGAATTGAACCTTTGCGCGTGAGATCGAAGCGAAAGCGTCCCATGAGAGAAGTGTATGGCCAGTGGAGCGTGGAATACTTTTAAACATCATTTTTAATTTGTTGCAACTTATGCTTGACACGAAGGCACAAATCAAGTATTATCGTGTTTGTGCTTTAAAACACAAGCTGCTGTGGCTCAGTCGGTAGAGCGTCGCATTGGTAGTGCGGAGGTCACGGGTTCGATTCCCGTCAGCAGCTTTTTTTCATGCCTATACACCGGTGAAGGGTATGCTTCGCCGGTGTATTTTTTTGGCTTGTGTGAGATAAATGAAGGTTATTTCTTGGAATGTTTCATACACTTGTGGTATAATCTGATTTAACTGGGGAGACTCTCGTGGGGGGAGTATTATGAATCAGAAGATGCCTAAACTGATCAAAGTATGCGTCATATTCTATTTTATTCTTTTGGCGCTTTTTGTCTGTCACATTCTGTTCTTCACGGATGTGAAGAATTTTGTGCGTGTCGGAAGAGCGGGCGAGCAGCATAATTATGCTGACGGCTGGAGGATTGACTCGGGTGAAGAGGTAGATGTCCGAGACATCGGTGCCGGAGACTTCGGCGGTCATTTCCGCATATCCAAACGGCTTCCGGATCATATGGAAGAGACGGACGCACTCTATTTTTCAACCAGCAATCTCAAATTTAAAGTATATGTGGACGACGATATCATCTATTCCTATGACACCGTGGAAACCATGACGGGACGTGGGGATGGTATTTCCTATCATATGATCGGACTCGGAACCAAGGATCAGAACCACACCGTCGTGCTTGAATGTGAAACCGTATTCTCTGACGGGCGCGGTGGACATATCAATCAGATCCATTTCGGATCGGAAGAACAGTTCCGCTATTATACGATCAACCGTAATGCGTTTGGCATTGTGATGTCTGCGCTGATGATCATCTCTGGCGTTGTGTTGATCATATTCTTTTTCGGTATGGCCAAAAAAAATCCTATCATCCGTTCGGCGTGGGCACTTGGAATGGCAGCAATCCTGCTCGGCATTTGGAATCTGTGCGATACCGGTATCCCGCAGCTTTCCACGGGAATTACCTATGCAAGCAGGGATATCGTCTATGTGCTTTTGCACCTGGCGGGCTTCCCCATCATATTCTTTGTGAGCTTTATCAGTCAGGTCAGAAGGCGCCTGTTTGTGTATCTTTCCTTCCTGACGTCCCTCTTGAGTTTTAGCGGGATACTGATCGCCCGGTATGTATTCGGCGTGGACATGCACAATATGGTCGCTGCGATCTATCTGTCCTATGCGACACAGCTTGTGTTGATGATCCTTACGCTTGTTGACAATGAAATCTACTGTCGCAAGAAGCATATATCTTCCAAACTGCATTTCTTCTATATCGGCGCAGCCTTGTTTGTGACCATGTCTGCCGTAGATATGATACGCTATATGCTGAACAAGCGCAGCTCCGCAGGACACGGAAGCTGGTTCCGCTTCGGCATCGTGATGTTCTTTGTGTTTATGGCGATTCAGGTATTCTCCTGGTGGTCCAAAGAGAAGACTTCCCTCGAGAGAGACAGATTTATTAACCGATTGCTTCAATACGCGACGGGTGCGGATGATCCCGATACGAAGATCAACAAGGTACTTGAGTATCTGTGCTCCGAGCTTCATGCCGATCGTGCGTATATCTTCGAAGATATGCTTGACGGAACCTTTGACAATACGTATGAGTTTTGCAGGAAAGGCGTGACACCGGAAATCGAGAATCTCAAGGGGATTCCTTATGATGGTGTGGTTGACGGATGGTATCATGCGTATGAGCAGGGAGAACATGTTCTGATCAATGATATCGAGAAGTATCGGGAGATCAGCGAGAATATGTATAACGTTTTAAAACCCCAGGGCATTCGTACGCTGGTTACCGGCCCGCTTGTGCTTGAGGGAAAGATCATCGGTTTTTTCGGCGTGGATAATCCTCCAGAGGAAAGCATGGAGGAGATATCGGAGATCATCCGTCTGCTGATGTATTTTATTTCGGCGATGCTCTATGAACGCGATCAGAGAAAGCGCCTGATCGATTACAGTTATCACGATGGCCTGACGGGTGTGGGTAACCGCCGCGCCATGAAAGAGTTTGAGAAAAACCTGCTTGATACATCGAAAAGCTATGGCATCGTGATGTGCGATATCAACGGACTGAAGATCGTGAATGACACGGAAGGACATGATGCCGGAGATGAGCTTATTAAGAATGTATCGAAATGCATCTCAAGAACCTTCGGCCGAAGGAATGTGTACCGCCTCGGCGGAGACGAATTTGCCGTATATGTATATGAGGACGACCGAGAGGCATTCTTAAACAAAGTTGAGAACTTAAGAGATCTCTTCTCGGAAAGAAAGCTGCAGGTGTCCGTCGGTATCTCCTATGCGGAGGGCGGAGATCATGACTACGGCGCGCATTTTAAAGAAGCGGATAACCGTATGTATAATGAAAAGAGAAAGTTTTACAGCGGGAAAAAAGATCGTCGACACAGTGAATGATCCTGATATGGTGCTTTGATATGAAGAAAGAAGAAAAAACCAATGTCATGCGTGTGCTTGACGGAAAGAAGATCACCTACGAGCGTCATGCGTATGAGGCGGACCCGACGCTCTCCGGAAGTGAGATTGCGGGTATCCTCGGAGAGCCTGCGGAGAAAGTGTTTAAGACGCTTGTGACTCAGGGAAAGTCCGGTGCTTATTATGTATTTGTGGTTCCGGTTGAGGCAGAACTCGATTTGAAGAAGGCAGCGAAAGCGGCAGGCGAAAAGTCGGTGGCCATGATCAAACAGAAGGAATTGCTTCCTCTTACCGGATACGTGCACGGAGGCTGTTCGCCCATCGGCATGAAGAAGCATTTTCAGACATTCATACATGAGACAGCCCCGGATTACGACAAGGTATTTGTGAGTGCGGGGAAGGTCGGACTCCAGGTGGAAATTGCACCGCAGGATCTGATCAAAGTAGCGGAGATTACGCCCACGGATCTTATCTGAGACAGAAAGGATACGTACGCATCTGCGTGCGGTCGAAGCGATGTGTAAAGAGAAGCATGACAAAAAAAGCGTATTGATCATAGAGGATGATCGGGAGATTCGGAAACTGCTTTCCGATTATCTTTGCGAACACGGATTTGATACAGCGAACGCTGCCGACGGAAGAGAGGGTAGCGAGAAACTGGCGACGGAACGCTACGACGTGGTGCTTGTGGACATGATGATGCCGTACAAGTCCGGTGACACACTGATTGCGGAATTAAGAAGCAGGACGGATGATCCGGATATTTCCAGGACGCCGGTGATCGTGCTTTCCGCAAAGTCCGGCATGGACACAAGGATCGAAGTATTAAAGATGGGGGCGGATGATTATATCATCAAGCCCTTTAACTTGGATGAGGTCCTGGTTCGGATCGAGGTGGTACTTCGTCGGAGCGGGCATGGCGCCTATACGGATGCGGACGAGACCGGGGGACATGTGATCACCCACAGAGATCTTGCATATGATGAAGACAGGAAGACGGTTACCGTCTGTGGGGAGGAGGTACGTCTTACCGCCAAGGAACAGGCGCTGGTCAGGCTCTTTCTTACGAATCCGGGCAAGACATTTTCCAAGGCGAATCTCTACGAGTCCGTCTGGGAAGAGGATTACTGCTACGAGGATAACACCATCAATGTGCATATGAGCAACCTGCGTAATAAATTAAAAAAAGCCTGCGGCCACGATGTGATCGAGACCGTCTGGGGTATAGGGTACAAGCTGCTATGAATGCTAACGTGATCATCATTGCGGTCCTTGCCTGTATAGCTGTTTTCACGACCGCTTATCTGATCCTCTTAAAATGTAATATCAAAAAGATGACGAAGGACCTTGCACAGACTAGGGAGGCGGACTACAACCGTGAACTTCGGATCGATCTTTGCGACCGAGGCCTCGTAAACCTCGCAACGGAGATGAACGAAAACCTCTCCTACCAGAAGCAACTGAAATTGTCCTATGAGCAAAAGGGCAGACAGTTGGAACAGTCAATCGCGGATATCGCGCATGATCTTCGGACACCGCTTACCGTGGTGAAGGGCAACCTCCAGATGCTTGAAGGAGAGAACCTCTCCGAGAAGGGACGCGAGTATCTTGCGGCGGGAGAGCAGCGCGCGGAGACCTTAAAGACCATGGTGGATGAGTTTTTCGAACTCTCGCTTCTTGAAAGCGACGATAAGGCTGTCACCACGGAGACCTTCGACCTCACAGCGTTTCTTACCGACTTCGTATTAAGTCACGAGGTGATGATCAGGGAGAAGGGCTTGGAGCCGACCTTTAACCTCCCCGAGAAAAATGTATTGGTAAAAGCCAACAGGGAGATGCTCGGACGCGTCTTTTCCAATCTGCTCACAAATATCACCAAGTATGCGAAGGACACCTTCACACTTTCAATTAAAGAAGCAACCGCGGAAACACCAAGCGAAGTTTTACTTACCAATCGCATCGCGGACGGTGAAACACCCGATGTGGATCATATCTTTGACCGCACCTATCGGGCGGACAAAGCAAGAAGCGACGGAAGCGCGGGACTCGGTCTTGCCATCGTGAAACTCTTAATGGAGAAGATGGGCGGCGCGATCACTGCAGCCATTGAAGAAGACAACTTATTCTTTACCATTACATTTGCAAAGTGATGTCACGGGATGCTTCCCGTGACTTTTTTTAACTAATTTAAGTTTCTTAAGATTTTCTTTAAACTTTCATTTTAGACTCCTAAGTGTAAGCTAAAAAGGAGGCCTATTATGAGCAATTCCATTGTTGAAATTAAAAATATGACAAAGCAATACGGCAAGCAGAAGGCGCTTGATGATGTATCCTTCTCCGTGAAGGAGGGGAGCATCGTAGGATTGATCGGACCGAACGGCGCTGGCAAGACAACCATTATGAAGATTATGGGTGGGCTGGTCTTTCCGAATGACGGATCGCTTTCCATGTTCGGTGCGTCGGATACGAAGGGTTTTAATCTTGCCAGAACCCGTTCGAGTTTCATGATTGAGACACCCTATGCCAAGGCAAATCTGTCGGCGAAGGAGAACTTGGAGAAGCAGAGAATTCAGATGGGTATCCCGGAAAAAGCACGTGTTACTGAGATGCTTGACTTTGTAGGACTTTCCGACGCTGGAAAGAAAGCGGTCAGGAAGTTTTCACTCGGCATGAAGCAAAGACTCGGTATTGCGAATGCACTGCTTAGCAAACCGGAGCTGATGGTCTTGGACGAGCCGATCAACGGTCTTGATCCGGAAGGTATCGTGGAAGTTCGTGAGATGCTTAAGAAGCTCAACAAGGAGCAAAAGACGACCATAGTAATCTCGTCACACATCTTAAGCGAGCTTTCGCTTCTTTGTACGGACTACATCTTCATCAACCACGGAAGGATCATCGATACACTTTCGGCGGAGGAACTTGCGGCAGAGGCCAGCGAGTATTATCACATCGATACTGACGACAACGAAAAGGCAAGCGTGATTTTGACGAATACATTAAACATCGGAAAGATTGAAGCGCTTGAGGACGGTTCGCTTCGCATCTACGAAGGCCTTGATCGAATCAGGGAAATTTCCAAGGCACTCTACGAGGGTGGCGTGATCCCGACGACGCTTTCCAGAAACGAAGTGAATCTCGAGGACTACTACATGCAGAAGGTACAGCATGTGGGAGAGGAGGAGCAGGATGTATAATATCATCAGATCGGTCAATTACACATTGCGCCGCGACATCCTCGTCTTGGTTACGATTTTTGCCATGATCACACTTCCTGTCATCGTGCTCTTTGCAGGGAATGATTACAGTGTGCACGAAATGACCGGCAGTCTGTACTTTGCCACCATGGAAGACATCTATATCGTGTTCCTGATTGCGATACTGATTCTTGCATCGAAGTGCTGTGCTGCGGACGCGGCGGATAAAACCATCAACTATGAACTGATGTCGGGACACAGGCGTGCTTCCGTCTACTGGTCGAGGATCATTGTGGGATTTGTGTGGTCGGTACTCATCGTATCCGTATGCTACATGCTTCCGATCGGCTATATGACACTGGCAAATGGTCTTGGAAACAGTGTTGCGATTTCCGACATGGTGCTTCGCCTTAGCCTGATCGGACTCGTTACATTTCGCATCGCGGCCTTTATCATGATGATCGCTACCATCCTCAGAAGTCCCGGAAAGAGCATCGCGCTCGGCTACATTATGATCATGGTCGTGAGCATGTTTTCTATGTTTTCCGAAGACTCATTTGAAGAAGGAAACTGGGCAAACTATCTGTCCGGACTTGCCAAGGTCTTGGAACTTGCGAACTTTAAAGAGGTGGGAGAGAAGATCTTTGATGCATCCCTGTCCGGCACGATTGTGGTTTGCACGGTAGTAAGCTCGCTTGTTTGCATCACCGTCTACCTTGTGATCGGATGTGTCGCATTTGTAAGAAAGGATCGGGATTAATATGAGTATCGTAAAAGCACTTCTATATCAGAATATCAGAAACAAAATGCTGATCCGAATCTATATCCTTCTGCTATTTGCACAGATGCTGTTTGTTTGTACGAACATGGGATATATGGATGAGAAATATTTAAAGGTTCTGGGATCGGGAGGCGTTCTTGCCGGTGATTGCGGACTGATCTTCACGATGCCGTTTATGTTTGCGGGAGTCTTTATCGGAACGCTCTGCGGCGAGGATTTTAAGGACAAATGTGCCTACTACGAGCTGCTTTCCGGAAAGGGGCGACTTGTGTCCTTCCTGTCGCGCGCGCTGTTTTCTGTCTTCGCCAATACATTATTGATGTTACTCGCCGGAATTGTGACGGTGGTTTTCGCAAAGACCGCGTTTGATTGGGGGACATTCGTCAGTTTTAAACAGATGCTTGCACAGACCTGCTTACTCACCTTCCCGTACCTTCGATACTCGGCCTTCCTTGTGCTGATGACATTCATATTCAGAAATCCGTACATCATCTACGCAATCGGATTTTTGATGTTGTCATTTCTTACGGTTTGTGAAGTGGCACTTCGGGACATTACGGACCATGCCAGCGCATTTTATGAGGCAATTGACTTATTCAACCGTTTCCCAATCTACACAAAAACGGCACTCACAACCGGAGTGGTTGCAAGTGCCGTGGCAGGAATCTATCTTGTGATAGGCTATCTTGTTTATAAGCGGTCGGATCTTCATTGATCAGAAGCCGGTTCCGCTGTACTTCATCGCACCGTACATCCAGAAGCGATAGCTTGCGTAAAAGAGCAGACCGCCGACGAGCGGTGAAATCCATGTGAGTACGCCGACGTCGTCGGGACGCAGGATGATAAGGCTCGGGTAGTACGCAATAAATGCGATGGGGATCACGAAGGTGAACACGAAGCGGAACACCGGTGTGAAGATCGTGATCGGGTATTTCGCATAATCCTTGAATCGAAGCACCAGATCCAGCACGTAGAAGGAGTTGGTAATCCAGAAGCATGTGGCGGCCGCCGCGTTTTGCAACGCAACCATAACAAGGGATGCCGTGATCAGAAAGAGTATGGTCTTTAGGATCGCAAGCGGTGTCACCGCAATGGCCAGCTTCGTCCATGAGTAGACCAGTGTGCCGATACCGAAGGCCAGCTGGCCCAGTCCCTTGATGTCAAAGACTTCGGACTGGAAGTAAAAGAAGAGGTTGACGGGGCGGAAGCAGTACTTGATAAAGCTTCCGTCCCGGACGTACATTCTGAGGCTCCAGTTGTTGTCAAAGAAGCACTGCACGGGAGTCAAGGCAACCAGAGAGAAGCCGTAGAGAAACAGCATCTCGTAATATCCCCATCCGTTCACCGTGGGGAAGTTGCGAAACAGGATCCAAAAGCTCACGAAGCCCGCGATGTTGGTCGCGATCATTCCGATGGTGGAAATGATAAAGTCCGCGCGGTAGCTCATTTTGCTCTTTAAGTCCTGCGCCAGGATCTTGCCGTATAATCTAAGATAGAATCTGAAATTCTTTTTTTTCATAAGATCAACCTCCGTTCACTGTTACCCGGCGGATGGAGAAGTTCCAAAAACCGCGGGAAATAAGCGTCATCACGACGCACCACAGAAGCTGAAAACCAAGCCCAGTAAATGTCTCCGCCATATCACCGCTTTTTCCGAGCAGGATATTTAAGGGCGTATTGTATATGGCCTGGAAGGGCAGGTGAAGCGTAATGGTTTTAAGCGGCTCCGGGAAGAATGCGATCGGAATCGTGGCTCCGGAGAAAAGTGCTACCAATACCTGCTTCATGATGTTGATGCCCCAGATCGATTCCGTGTACAGGCAGATGCCGCCCACAAAGAAATCGATGCTGTTGTTGATGCTCACGGCCATCACGACGGAGAGCATGAAAAGCGGCAGGTTCCATCCGAATGGAATCGCGCCGTGTGTCACAATACAAATGACGATGAACGTCGGGATAAAGGTGAAGACAAAGTGTGTTACCAGACTGCCGGAGTAGCTCCAGAAGAGATAGCGGCGGTAGTCCATGGGGATAAGTAAGTCACGGACAATCTGACCGCTTTGGATGTTTCGGCCGATTTCCCAGACGATATACATTTCCATAAATGTGAAGAGCGCCGTAGCCAAAGTCAGGTAGATCAATGTATCGTAGAAGCTCATGCCGTTCACATAGTCTGTGCCCGAGGAAGCGTAGATGGCTTTCCACAGGAAGTAGGCTACGAGGAGGTAGAGCATGTTGCCCACGATCATGATGAAGGTGGAGAGACGATAGGTCAGATTCTCCATGATTCCTGCTTTGGTAAGCGCAACATATTTCTTAAGATTCATGTGCAGCTCCTTTTCACCGGGTAATGGCACGATTACTGCGTAATCGGACCGCCTTCATATATCTTCTTGATCACTTCTTCGGTTGAGATTTCTTCAAGTTGCATATCTTTGATCTTTACGATTTCCTGAATCTGGCCAAGGACCTTCATAACACCGGTCTTGCTCTCGTCTACCAGGACGGAGATCCAGTCATCGTCGGAGGATACGGAAGCGTCCGTAACCGTTGCTTTGATCTTTTCTTCTGCATCGCTTCTGTCGCCGAAAGGACGAAGCTTCAGGGTACGGTATGCACCAAAGAACTGCTTTAAGTGTTCGATGTCATTGTCGTACAGCATTTTGCCGTGGTCGATGATCACGATGCGGCGACACAGAGCATCCACATCGCCCATATCATGGGTGGTAAGGATCACGGTGGTTTGCTTTTCTTTGTTCAGCGCATGGATCAGTGTACGGATGCGTGCCTTCATGGATACATCAAGTCCGATGGTGGGTTCGTCAAGGAAGACCATCTTCGGATTGTGCAGGAAGGCCGCGAGAATGTCGCTTAAGGTACGCTGACCGAGGGACATCTGACGGACCGGCTTTTTGATGATCTCGTCCATGTTCACCAAAGATGCGTAGAGCTCAAGCATGTCGTTGTAGTCCTTGGTCTCGATCTGGTAAATGTCCTTCAAAATCTTAAAGGACTCGATCAGTGGAAGAGACCACCAGAGCTGGCTTCTCTGACCGAAGACTACGCCGATTTCCTGCGCGTTCTTCGTGCGGTGCTTGTAGGGTACGTTGCCGCCGACAAGGATTTCTCCGGAGGTGGGTTCAAGGACACCCGTCATCATCTTGATGGTGGTGGACTTGCCTGCACCGTTCGGGCCGAGGTAACCGACAATCTCACCGCGGGAGATATCCATGGAGATATCATCTACCGCACGGAGAATCTTGTAATCTCTCGAGAAGAGATCTTTCAAAGTTCCCTTCACACCCTCACGCCGGTTAAGTACCTTGAATTCCTTTGTGATGTGTTTCATCTGTAATACAGGTTCCATTTTGGCACCTCCCCTTTGAGAAAATATAAGTACGATTATACTACCATATATAGTGTTATTCAATAGATCGATACAGTGAGTTTGGATGCGGGCTGCGTTGCAAGGACAACATGAAGCCGCCGGTGCTTAGTGAGGTATTTCACGAGCTTAGCACCGCTGCGAGCTGAATTTAGCGCAAGCGTGTCCAGCAACACGGCCTGCAGACAAACGTAAATAACGTGAAAACCCTTGCACAAATCAATATATTGTAGTATCATATATCCGTATAACTATTGGTTGTAGGAGATTCTTCTATATATAAGGTGAGAGGTAGCCATGTTATCCAAAAGAAGACAAGCAGTTCTTTTGATCATTACGATGCTTATCATATCGGTGTTTTCGCTGGTTCCGGCGAAGCGTGTCCATGCGGAAAGCCAGGGACAGATCTCCGCAGGTGTTACCGATGTGCGTTGCCGTGCAACACCCGGCGGTGACATTATGAAAGACACATCCGGTTCCACCATCTACTTAAACGGCGGACAGGCTCTTACCATCATCGACAAATCCAACTCGGCATGGTACAAGGTTTCCTTCTCTTACAGGGGAGCCAACTACACCGGCTATGTTTCCTCTCAGTTCATCACAGAAACCAATTCGGCTCCGGCAACAGCACCGGCATCGACGCCTTCTTCGGACGGCGACTTTGAGGCGTCCCTTTCGAATCAGGGATTCCCGGAAAGCTACAAGCCTTATCTTCGCGAACTTCACGCAAAGTATCCCAACTGGGTATTTAAGTCCGTACAGACGGGTATCAACTGGAACACACTTGTGGACAATGAGATCAACAAGCAGGGCCAGGTGAAGAACCTGATCCAGTGTTACGGATCCAATTATCATTACAACTGGAGATCCACTTCGGTGGGTTACGATTACAAGAATGACCGATGGAGTCCTTACGACGGTTACGACTGGTACGCCGCATCCGACGGCATCGTGGCCTACTACCTTGACCCGAGGACCTATCTCTACGAGGATTACATTTTCCTCTTCGAGAGTCTTTCCTATCAGCAGGGCTTACAGAACGAGCAGGGCGTTGAGGCAATCCTCGCAGGAAGCTTTATGTCTTACGCCAAGCCTTCGGGCTCAAGCCAGACTTATGCACAGATCATCATGACCGCCGCGGCGCAAAGCGGCGTGAGTCCTTATCATATCGCATCCCGTATCCGTCAGGAGATGGGATCATCCGGCAGCTCGGCCTGCACCGGACGAAACAGCACCTATCCCGGCTATTACAACTTCTTCAATATCGGTGCTTACGATTCACCGGGCGGCGGTGCCATCGAGAACGGACTTGCCTGGGCGAAGAGCGGTTCATCCTACGGCAGACCCTGGAACACACCGGAGAAAGCCATCATCGGCGGTTCCCAGTGGCTCGGCGCATCCTACATCAATGTGGGACAGGATACGCTCTACACACAGAAGTTCAATGTCACCAATACCGGAAATCTTTTCTGGCATCAGTATATGACCAATGTGCAGGCACCTTCGAGAGAGTGCCTCGGCAATTATGAAGCCTATGCGGCGAACAACCTCTTAAAGTCCACCATGGTCTTTAAGATTCCCGTATACACCAATATGCCGAACTCCGCAGTGGCCAAGCCTGCCGATTCCGGTAATCCCAACAACTGGCTGAAGAGCCTTTCGGTGAACGGTTACGGTCTGACGCCGTCCTTCTCCGTGAGCATGACGACGGACTACTCGCTGATCCTTCCGGAGAGTACGGCAAGTATCACTGTGAACGCGGCACCGGTGAACGGCAATGCGAGAGTAGCCGGTACGGGCACCATAAACCTTGCCAAGGGAACCAATATCATCAACATCGTGGTGACCGCACAGAGCGGCAACACCCGTACCTATCATCTGACTGTCGTACGAGGCAATGCATCCGCAGGTACCAACATCATTGGCGGTGACGGTGGAAGCGGCAGTACGCCGGGCGGTAAGGGAGATCTTAACGGCGACGGAAGAATCAATACCGTCGACATCGTGAAGGTACAGCGTATCATTGTCGGACTTGACGGTTCCAATTCCGCAGCGGATATCAACGGAGACGGCAAGGTCAATACAGTGGATATTGTGAAGATCCAGCGTCATATCGTTGGAATTGAATCGATACAATAACAGGAGGAAGAAAAGCAATGAAGAGACTTCAACTAAAGCATTGTCTGGCATTTGTGCTCGGATTTATCTTGCTGTTCCACATGGGCGTGATGTATCCGAAGGCAGGCGCCAGCGTCAGCATCGGTCTTTCATCATCCAATGTCAGCATCGGTGATTCGGTTACAGCTACCGTTAGCGTGGACGGATCGGATATCTCGGCGTATACGATTTATGTGTCCTATGATTCGAGTATTCTTGAGTACAATTCGTCAAGCGGAAGCGCAACCAGTAACGGAGGCGGCGGTACCGTGACCATGACAGGTACGGGATCGAGCAGCATATCCATTTCATTTACGGCAATTGCCAACGGTTCCGCATATATTTCCACCAGCGGCTCCGAGTGTTATGATATCGACCTCAATATGATCGATATTTCCCATGCGGGTGTGACGGTCAATGTCGCAACTTCCGGCAGCAGCGGAAGCACCTCCGGCAATAAAAAGACAAGTAGCCAGACGAACGACGGCAAGTCCGATGACTGTGATCTCGCATCCTTACAGATCTCTCCGGGTGAACTCACTCCGGCCTTTGATCCTGCGACCACTTCCTATTATGTAAAGGTGGAGAAGGATGTCACCAGCATGGTGGTAAGCGCAAGCCCCGCGAACAGCAAGGCAACAACAGACGTGGCCGGCGCAGGTTTGATCGAGCCGGGTGACAATACGGTCACCATTACCGTTACCGCAGAGAACGGCGCGGTGAAAGTCTACACCTTAAATGTCGTGGCCGGTGAGGACAACGGCGATGCCAAGGCTACCATCGATGGCAAGCTGTATCATTTTGCAAAGATTTCCGAGGGACTTGAGATTCCCGAGGGATTCACCGAGACCAAATTCAAGTTCAAGGAGTGGGAGGTAACAGGCTTCCAGTCACCGAACAAAAAGCTTACCATCTGCCTTTTGGAGAATGACAAGGAAGAGCAGTCCTGGTTCGTCTATGACTCCAAGAAGGATGCGTTCTATCCCTACTTTGAACTTTCTGCACAGTTCAATCGCTATGTGGTGCTTCCTGTACCCGAGGGCGTTACCGTTCCCGAGGGCTTTACCCAGACGGAAGCACATATCGGCGACAATACGGTTGTGGCTTACATCTCTCAGTACATTGACGATAAGATGATCTACCTCGTATACGCCATGAACATTTCCGGCGAAGAGGGATTTTACTATTATGATATGAACGAAAAGGCATTCCTTCGCTATGCGATTCCGGTCAATGTACCGAAGGAACCCGAGGTGGCAACGCCTGCGGAACCGCCCGCACCCGAGGTGGTGATCAAGGAAGTTCCCATGAAGGATACAAGCTTCTTTAATAAAAAGATGCTCTTCTGGATGCTGATCGGTGTGTCGGGACTTGCCGTAATCTTCCTTCTCTTTATGATCATGGCCGTAATCTCCAAGCGCCGTGTCAAGGATGAGCTTGTGCAGGCAGAGGATATGGTTGCACAGCTTGCCAAGGGAAGAAAGGGTATCAACCGCGAAGAACTGATCGATCTCGAGGATATTCACGAGGTCAAGAAGGAAAAGAAGCCGAAGGAGCCCAAGGAACCGAAGAAGCCGAAGGAACCGGTGGAGCCGGAGGAGGATTCCGAGGAGATCCACGAAATCACTGCGAAGAAGCCTTCCAAATCAGATTCAAAGGAAAAACCGAAGGAAAAGAAACAACCGAAGTCCGAAATCGACCGTATCAATCAGATCGAACTTCCCGATGTGGATGCACTGGTTGCGGAAGTAACCAAGGACGTCCCGAAGGAGTACGATCCCGATAAGGATTCAGCTTTTTCAGATGACGAATAAGAACTGACAGGTGCCTGTCCACGTTGCGTGGTCAGGCACCGTCATGTTGACGTATAAAACAAAATCATGTAAAATGGCGATAATTATGAGTTGGAGGCCGGTTATGGACGAAAAAGTATCCAGAAATTTTATAGAAAACGAGATTGACAAGGATTTGGCAGAGGGAAGATACGACCACGTGGTGACCAGATTTCCCCCGGAACCGAACGGTTATCTTCACATCGGTCATGCAAAGTCCATCCTTTTAAATTACGGACTTGCGAAGGAGTACGGCGGAACCTTTCATTTTCGCTTTGATGACACCAATCCCACGAAGGAGAAGACCGAGTTTGTAGACTCCATCATCGAGGATATCAAGTGGCTCGGCGCCGACTTCGGCGATGAGGTGCTGTTCGCATCCAACTACTTTCCGCAGATGTATGAGGGCGCAGTGAAACTGATCAAGAAGGGCAAGGCTTATGTGGACGATCTTTCCGCAGAGGAGATCAGAGCGTACCGCGGTACTTTGACAGAGCCCGGCAAGAACAGCCCCTACCGTGACCGTTCTGTGGAGGAGAATCTTTCCCTCTTCGAGGCGATGAAGAACGGGGAGTTTCCCGACGGATCCAAGGTGCTTCGCGCCAAGATCGATATGGTAAGCCCGAATATCAATATGAGAGATCCCGTCATCTATCGTATCGCAAGGATGACACATCACAATACAGGTGATCAGTGGTGCATCTACCCGATGTATGACTTTGCGCATCCAATCGAGGATGCGGTTGAGGGGATCACCCACTCCATCTGTACGCTGGAGTTTGAGGACCACAGACCCCTCTATGACTGGGTGGTTACCGAGCTTGAATACGATCATCCCCCCAGACAGATCGAGTTTGCGAAACTCTACCTAAAGAATGTGGTTACGGGAAAGCGCTACATCAAGAAGCTGGTGGAAGACGGTGTGGTAGACGGATGGGACGATCCCAGACTGGTATCTATCGCAGCGCTTCGCAGAAGAGGCTACACACCGGAGTCTATCCGTATGTTTATGGAACTTTCGGGTATCTCCAAGGCGAACAGTGAGTCCGACTATGCGATGCTTGAGTACTGCCTCCGCGAGGATCTCCGTATGAAGGCCAACCGTTGGATGGCTGTGCTTGATCCCATCAAGCTGGTGATCGACAATTATCCGGACGATCAGGTTGAGTATATGGATGTCGAGAACAACCAGGAGAACCCTGAGGCGGGTACGAGAAAGGTTGCATTCTCCAAGGTTCTGTACATTGACAGAGATGACTTTATGGAGGAACCGCCCAAGAAGTATTTCCGTCTCTTCCCCGGCAATGAGGTACGACTTAAGAACGCATACTTTGTCAAGTGCGTTGATTATAAGAAGGATGCGGACGGCAGGGTGACCGAGATTCACTGTACCTATGATCCCGAGACCAGATCCGGCTCAGGTTTCGAGGGACGCAAGGTGAAGGGTACCATTCATTGGGTATCCGCGGAAAGCGCCATCGATGCTGAGGTTCGACTCTATGAGAATATTGTGGACGAGGAGAAGGGCAAATTAAATGAGGACGGTACACTGAACTATAATCCGAACTCACTGACTGTCCTTACGGACTGTAAGCTTGAGGCTGCATTTGCCGATGCGAAGGCGGGCGATCACTTCCAGTTCCTGCGTAAGGGATTCTACTGTGTGGACAGCAAGGACACGACAGCGGATCACCTGGTATTCAATCGTATAGTATCATTAAAGAGTTCCTATAAACCGAGCTAGAAAGTTCTATGGCAAAACAAAACAAAAGAAACATCAAAAAGAAAAACCAAAGGAAGAATACAGAGCGCAGCAAATGTGTCTACATTTGCCTGTCCAAGACATCCACATTTCCCTCGAAGGTGATCAAAATGTGGACCAAGGAGCCGTATGCGCATACGTCTCTGGCGATGGATATCGAGCTGAACGAGATGTATTCCTTTGCCAGGAAGTATCTGCACAATCCCTTTTACTGCGGATTGATCAAAGAGGATATCACTACAGGTGTCTTCGGTCGTGATGTGGATACGGAGTGCGTGATCAAGCGCCTGTGGGTTACACCGAACGAGCACAAAAGAATCGTAAGGATTCTGGAAAAATTCTGGAAGGAACACAATCTCTACGGCTACAACTACATCGGGATCTTCGGCGTAGTCTTTAACAGGGCGGTGGAGCGACGTTACAATTACTTCTGCTCACAGTTCGTTTACACGGTTCTCGATCAGGCCGGCGTACCGCTTTTCGGAAAGAAGGCGGGACTGGTAAGACCGGAGGATTTCCGCATCTGGGATGAACCGGAGGTTGTCTATGAAGGCAAATTAAACCAGTACCGAAAGTATCTTGAGGAGCATTATCCGAAGGATGCGGCAACCGGTAAGTATATTGAAGAGCGCGGCATCAACCAGAGAACGATCGAAATCTTAGGTGCCTGACCACGCTACATACGCGATAACCTAATCTAAGGTGCCGGACACCATTAAAAAATGGAGTCCGGCACCTTGTTCTATAGCACGCGAAATGGTTCGCGTGCGGTGATTGTACTGGGAGTGTTCGTGTATCGTCGGCAGGCATATTATTATTAACATTTTTTAAAAAAGGGTCTTGATTTTTTCGGAAAATGGGTTACAATAGGAACTATGTTAGCACTCAATAGTGATGAGTGCTAAAAAAACAGACATACAGGAGGAATCAATTATGAAGTTATCACCTTTAGGAGACAGAGTTGTATTAAAGCAGAGTGATGCGGAAGAGACAACCAAGTCCGGTATCGTGCTTCCCACACAGGCGAAGGAAAAGCCCCAGTACGCTGAGGTTGTAGAGGTTGGCCCCGGAGTGACCGATGAGAACGGCAAGAAGATCCCCATGGAAGTAAAGAAGGGTGACAAGGTTATCTACTCCAGATACGCAGGTAATGAAGTGAAGCTTGGCGATGATGAGTACATTATCGTAAAGCAGGGCGACATCCTCGCAATCGTAAAGTAATAAAACCAGACAGACGAATTTATAAGGAGGCTATATAACATGGCAAAGGAAATTAAGTACGGCGCAGAGGCAAGAAAGGCTCTTGAAGCCGGAGTGAATCAGTTAGCAGATACAGTCAGCGTGACACTCGGACCTAAGGGACGCAACGTGGTATTGGATAAGTCCTACGGCGCACCCCTGATCACCAACGACGGTGTGACCATCGCCAAGGAGATCACTTTGGAAGATCCCTTCGAGAACATGGGCGCACAGGTTGTGAAGGAAGTAGCAACCAAGACCAACGATGTAGCAGGTGACGGTACCACAACCGCAACCGTACTTGCACAGGCTATGATCAACGAGGGTATGAAGAACCTCGCTGCAGGCGCAAATCCCATCGTGCTTAGAAAGGGTATGAAGAAGGCAACCGATGCAGCCATCGACGCCATTACCAAGATGAGCAAGAAGGTAAGCGGAAAGGATCAGATCGCAAAGGTAGCTGCTATTTCCGCAGGTGACGAGGAAGTCGGCCAGCTTGTTGCAGACGCTATGGAGAAGGTTTCCAAGGACGGTGTTATCACCATCGAGGAGTCCAAGACCATGGAGACAGAGCTTGACCTTGTAGAAGGTATGCAGTTCGATCGCGGTTATGTATCCGCATACATGGCAACCGATATGGAGAAGATGGTAGCTGAGCTTTCAGATCCCTACATCCTCATTACAGATAAGAAGATCTCCAACATCCAGGATATCCTTCCTCTTCTTGAGCAGATCGTACAGGGCGGACAGAAGCTGCTCATCATCGCTGAGGATATCGAAGGCGAGGCATTGACAACCCTGATCGTCAACAAGCTCCGCGGTACCTTCCAGGTAGTCGGTGTAAAGGCTCCCGGCTACGGCGACAGAAGAAAAGAGATGCTTCAGGATATCGCAATTCTTACAGGCGGTACCGTGATCTCTTCCGATCTCGGATATGAGCTTAAGGATGTAACCATCGATCAGCTCGGTAAGTGTAAGTCCATCAAGGTTACCAAGGACAACACAACCATCGTTGACGGTCTTGGCAAGAAGGCAGACATCAAGAACAGAGTTGAACTCATCAAGACACAGCTTGCAGAGACCACTTCCGAATTCGATAAGGAGAAGCTTCAGGAGAGACTTGCAAAGCTTGCCGGCGGCGTAGCTGTTATCCGTGTAGGTGCTGCAACAGAGACCGAGATGAAGGAAGCAAAGCTTCGTATCGAGGACGCATTAAACTCCACAAGAGCAGCCGTAGAAGAGGGTATCATCTCTGGTGGCGGATCTGCTTACGCACATGCCATCAAGAAGGTTGAGAATCTTGCTTCCGAACTTTCCGGTGACGAGAAGACCGGTGCAGCGATCGTATGCAAAGCACTCGAGGCACCTCTTTCCCAGATCGTTAGAAATGCAGGCCTTGAGGGCGCTGTCATCGTAAATAAGGTAAAAGAGTCCAAGGATGCAATCGGATTTGACGCATACAAGGAAGAGTACGTAGATATGATCGCTAACGGAATCATCGATCCCGTGAAGGTTACAAGAACAGCACTTCAGAATGCTACATCCATCGCATCCACACTGCTCACCACAGAGTCAGTCGTAGCAGACATCAAGGAGGATGCTCCTGCAATGCCTGCCGGCGGTATGGGCGGTATGGGCGGCATGATGTAAACTCATCATTTGCCATTATAAACAGCTATATAGAAGTACAGTATAGGATGCCTGCACACGCTTTACAAATGCGCGAGGGATGATCTATAGCACGCAAAATGGTTTGCGTGCGGTGATGATCCCGGGAGCGTTTGTGATGCGTGTGCAGGCTTTTTTATATTTACAAAAGAGGCGCTCTTGTGTAAAATGACATCTGTGTGTAAATGCAGTTAAGAAGCGAGGATACTATGAAGTTTAAATTAGATAAGACGATACTTTATGATGACTTCGACGAGCATGGCAAGCTTGCGACAGGCAGGGTGGTGACGGCATTTCAGGACACGATCAACGCTCATTCACAAGCAATCGGCAGAGGAATCGATTACATGGTGGAGACGGGCCGTACCTGGTACCTGATCGCGTGGAACGTGGAGATTCACCGCCTTCCGGAAAAGTATGAGCATGTGACGCTTTCCACCTGGGGCTACGAGACCAAGCGGTCTCTCGGCATGAGAAATGTCACCATGACGGATGATGCCGGTGAGGTCATCATCTGCGGCGACTCTATCTGGACGCTGGCGGATATCCATACGGGGACACCGCTTCGGATTATGGAGGATGACCTGATCGGATACGAAACATTTCCGAAGTATGAGGGCATGACTTACCTCGGACGCCATGTGAAGGCGGAAGGGGAGTTTGAGCTTGCCGAGACCGTGCGTGTGAGACGCTCCGATATCGATTACAACATGCATATGAGCAACGCGAACTACGTGGAGCTCGCCTACGAATACATCCCGGGTGACCTTACCGTAACGAGAATTCACGCCGAGTACAAGGCGCAGACAAAGTACCATGAGACGGTCGACTGCCTCGTGTCCCATGTGGAGGATAAGTACTATGTAAAGATCGTGGGACATGAGAACGGGGAAGAAAAATGCGTTGTTTGTTTTACGGTAGCATAGATTATGAAGACTATATAGGAGGGCAGATATGAAAAAACTATTCGGTGGACTGAACATCACATGGCTCAAATTGGTTATATTTGCGATTTTGGCAGGCTTATACACCGGTGCGATGACACTGATTCCTGCAACGCTTGATACTTCGTTTCGGGATATCTCGATCCACTTTGACTGCTGGGTGCTGTTCGGGATTATTCTTATTGTAAATGCAAAGTCACCGCTTGATTCGGCACTGAAAACCTTCGTGTTTTTCCTGATCAGCCAACCGCTGGTTTATTTGGTCCAGGTGCCTTTTAACGATGCGGGCTTCGGTCTTTTCCGGTATTATAAGTACTGGTTCATCTGGACGCTTCTCACATTCCCGATGGCCTTTGTCGGATACTTTATGAAGAAGGATAAGTGGTGGGGGCTTGCGATCCTCGCTCCGATGCTTGCGTTTGTGGGATATCACTACTTAAACTACTTCGGAGAGGCCAAAACCTTCTTCCCGCAGCATCTGTTGAGCGCCGTTTTCTGTGCAGCAACGATGATCATCTATCCGCTGTTCATCTTTAAGGATAAAAAGATCAGACTTGCGGGACTTGCGATCAGTCTGTTGATCCTGCTTGCGGCTACGACCTACGGCGTGATCGATCAGCGTTCCCATGCGTATGAGACAGATGTGCTGATCAGCGGAGGCGATTCCGCAGCCGGTATCGAATTTGACGACACCTATACGGTTTCTCTGGCGGATGCAAGTTACGGAACCGCTGAAATCAGGTATGAGGACGCAATCGAGAGTTACATGGTTCACACCGTATTCAAAAGAACGGGAGATACGGAAATCACGATTACCGCTCCGACGGGAGAGTCGTATACCTACGAGCTTCACGTAGAGCGATCGAGCTATGATATAAAACTTAAATGATTTGAAGGGAGTATGAAATGGATCCGAATTTGAACAACACAAACAACCAGACACAGGAGCAGCCGGTGATGCAGCAGTCCTTTGCACAGCAGATCGTACAGCAGCCGGTGCAGCCGCAGGGCCAACCGAAGAAGGAGAAGAAGGAGAGCAAGGTTGCTGTCTTTTTCGGATCGGTTCTTCTGATCGGAATCGCATTGTTTCTGATCATCTCTGCAGTGGTAGATCTTGTGAAACTTGGCAGTACCAAGACGCTGCCGTCTGATTATACAACACCGCCCGTGAAGGGTGAGTATCTGGATGCCACCTTCCATATCGGAGGCGAGGCAGGTACGATGAAGCATACCATCAACTTCATTCCCGTAGGTACGGAATACTACTACATCGTATTCAACGACGATATGACACAGCTTACCTTCGTTCGTGCGGATAAGCACTGGGGCGAGAACTTTGATGCGAACACGGGACTTGCATCCGGTGATGTGAAGATTAAGGGACGTGTCCGTGAAATGGATTATAAGATCAAGAAGGAACTCTCCGGTGATATCAATTATCTGGTGGGATCCGGTATCGATATGGCCACTACGGATAATGGTGACTATCTGTATATCGATGCGCTTACCTCAAAGGTAGCGATCTTAAAGCTTTCCATCTTCGGATGCTTCATTATCGCAGCTATCTTCGGCTTCCTTCTTACCAAGGTGCCCGAAGATATGCCAGGCATGATGTCCAATCAGAAGAAGCGGTCTGCTTACGGCGTGGCGATTGCAGTCTTTGCAATCGCAGGAATCGTGATCCTTCTGCATGTTATATCAACGTATATGTAAAAAGTAAGCTAACCAAATACGAAAGCACAGGAACAGCCGGTGCCAGGCACCTAAAGAAGCCGGGCACCGGTTTTTTTTGTTCTTCATTGGTGTTATCATGCACAGGAATCGGGCAGGTAAGGAGGGCGCAAGGTCAATCGCGGGTCTCTTCACTTAGCGATTCGGGCATATAATGCCCGAGAGCTTAGTGAGGTTAGGGGTGCCCGCGCTTAGCGAGAGCGGGTCTGGCGCACTCCTTGCCTGTCCGATTCCGTATGGTTAATCATAGAAAAAAAGGTCGAAAATTCCTTGACATTATGCGACGTTAGTGGTAGATTAGCATGTAGAGATTAGCACTCAGAAAGAATGAGTGCTAATAAGAGAAAGGATGATTGCATGGAGCTTGACGAAAGAAAAGTAAAAATCCTGAAAGCAATCGTGATGAACTACCTCGAAACCGGTGAACCGGTCGGATCCCGTACGATATCCAAGTACTCGGATCTAAACCTCTCATCGGCCACAATCCGAAATGAGATGGCGGACCTGGAAGAGATGGGATACATTGTCCAGCCGCATACTTCCGCGGGTCGTGTCCCGACGGATGCGGGCTATCGCTTCTACGTAGACCGTCTGATGGAGGAGAAGGAAGAGGTCGAGGAAGTCAAGGGCACATTGCTTGAGCGTGTAGACCGTATGGAGCTTCTACTGAAGCAGGTTGCGAAGGTTCTTGCCTACAACACCAACTATGCGACTTTGGTCACTGCACCGAACTATAAGAAGACAGTCAAGTTCATACAGTTGTCTCTGGTGGATTCATCCAACCTGCTGGCTGTCATCGTGGTGGACGGCAATATCATCAAGAACCAGATGATCCGACTGAATGTACTGCTTGATACGGAAGATGTCTTAAAGTTCAACATTCTGCTGAACACCTTCCTGCAGGGCGCATCCCTTGAAGACATCAATCTCGAGATGATTCAGGAGATGAAAAAGCAGTCCGGCGAATATGCGGATATTCTCGATCATATATTCCAGGGCATCACGGAGGCCATCCATGAGGCACAGGAGATCGACATCTACACCAGCGGCGCGACCAACATCCTGAAGTATCCGGAACTCGGAGACATCCAAAAGACCAGCGAGCTTCTCGAGAAGTTCGAAGACAAAGAGGAACTCACACAATTGATCGAAGGTACGATCGGTGAGGATGACAGCGGCATTCAGGTATTCATCGGTGAGGAGACACCGGTCCAGAACATGAAAGACTGTTCGCTTGTCACTGCGACGTACCAGATGCCGGAGGGTGCCAAAGGTAAGATCGGTATCATCGGACCGAAGCGTATGGATTATAAGAAGGTGGTTAATACGTTAAAGAATCTGACGATCGAATTGGATGATATATTCAAAAAAGGCAGAGAGGTGACAAACGATGAGTAAAAAGACGCAGGCAAAAAGAAGTCCGGACGAGAGCGTGGAAGAAGTGAAGGCAACCGCGGAGCCCGTTGTTGAGGAAGGCACGGACGTCAAAGTCAGTGAGACGGAAGAGGTTCCTGCGGACGATAAGGATGCGTGTGAGGCTGCCAAGCCGAAGCCCGTTCCCAAGGGTTCAAGACGAGGCAGCAAGGCGATGCAGGCTGAGCTTGATAAGTACAAGGAACTTGCCGAAGGCAATGAGGAAAAGTACAAGCGTCTGCTCGCAGAGTTCGAGAATGCGCGTCAGCGACACGAAAAAGAGTCCATGAAGCACTACGATATCGGTGCGAAGGAAGTGCTCGAGAAGCTGCTTCCCGTAGTGGACAACTTCGAGAGAGCGCTTGACAGTATCCCCGAGGAGGACAAGGACAGAGCCTTTGAGCAGGGTATCGACAAGATCTACAAGCAGATGATGGATTCGCTTGCAAGTGTCGGCGTAGCCCCGATGAATGCAACCGGCCAGCCCTTCGATCCCGAACTTCACAACGCGGTGATCCACGTGGAAGACGAAAACTTCGGCGAGAATACCGTAGCGGAAGAGATGCAGAAGGGATACATGTACAAGGATCAGGTATTACGTCACAGTATGGTTAAAGTCGCAAACTGAGAAACGCAGCAAGCGAAAAGGAAGCGACGCCGAAGGCGGCATTTACTTTTCGCGGCGTGATCACGAGCAAGCCGTCTGCGTAGCAGACAGTGAGCCGCGAAGCGGCGAGCTTGCGAGTGGGAAACTCCAAGCGGCGGGCTTGCGAGTGGGAATCCCAGAGTGGGAATCAACAATGTAAACAATAAACCAATCATAAATGGAGGAAACTAGAAATGGGAAAGATCATTGGAATTGACTTAGGAACAACAAACTCATGTGTAGCTGTTATGGAGGGTGGTAAGCCCGTAGTTATCACCAACGCAGAGGGTTCAAGAACCACACCGTCTGTCGTTGCATTTACCAAGACCGGCGAGCGTGTTGTCGGTGATGCCGCAAAGCGTCAGGCCGTAACCAACGCTGACAAGACCATCGCTTCCATCAAGCGTCATATGGGTTCCGATTACAGAGTAGAGATCGACGACAAGAAGTATTCACCGCAGGAGATTTCTGCGATGATCCTTCAGAAGCTTAAGGCTGATGCCGAGGGCTATATCGGTGAGAAGGTTACAGAGGCTGTTATCACGGTTCCCGCCTACTTCACCGACTCTCAGAGACAGGCAACCAAGGATGCAGGTAAGATCGCAGGTCTTGATGTAAAGCGTATCATCAACGAGCCGACAGCAGCTGCACTTTCCTACGGACTTGACAATGAGGAAGAGCAGAAGATCATGGTATACGACCTTGGTGGTGGTACCTTCGATGTATCCATCATTGAGATCGGCGAGGGTGTCATCGAGGTTCTTGCAACTGCCGGTGATAACAAGCTCGGTGGTGATGACTTCGATAATGCGATCACAGAGTACATGCTCGAGGAGTTCAAGAAGGCAGAGGGCATCGACCTTTCTTCCGATAAGATGGCTATGCAGAGATTAAAGGAAGCTGCAGAGAAGGCCAAGAAGGAGCTTTCTTCTTCGACAACCACCAACATCAACCTTCCGTTCATTACTGCAAATCAGGATGGACCGAAGCACTTCGATATGGACCTCACACGTGCGAAGTTCGATGAACTCACCGTACATCTTGTAGAAAAGACCAGAGTTCCCGTTGAGACAGCATTGAAGGATGCAGGCCTTAACGCAAGTGACCTTGACAAGGTGCTTCTCGTAGGTGGTTCTACCAGAATCCTTGCAGTACAGAACATGGTTAAGCAGATCACAGGCAAGGAACCCTTCAAGGGTATCAACCCCGATGAGTGCGTAGCGATCGGTGCTTCCATCCAGGGTGGTAAGCTTGCAGGCGATGCCGGTGCGGGCGAGGTACTCCTTCTCGATGTAACACCGCTTACACTTTCCATCGAGACCATGGGCGGTATCGCAACACACCTGATCGAGAGAAACACAACCATCCCGACCAACAAGAGCCAGATCTTCTCCACCGCACAGGACAATCAGGATGCGGTAGATATCAATATCGTACAGGGCGAGCGTGAGTTCGCAAGAGACAACAAGAGCCTCGGAAGATTCCGTCTCGACGGTATCGCTCCCGCAAGAAGAGGTGTTCCTCAGATCGAGGTTACATTTGATATCGATGCCAACGGTATCGTAAATGTATCCGCAAAGGATCTCGGAACAGGACGTGAGCAGCACATCACCATCACCAGCGGCACCACACTTTCCGATGAGGATATCGAGAGAGCAGTGAAGGAAGCAGCTGAGTACGAGGCAGCCGATAAGAAGCGTAAGGAAGGCATTGAGGTTCGTAACGATGCGGACGCTATGGTATTCCAGACAGAGAGAGCTCTCTCCGATGTGGGCGACAAGCTTTCCGGAGCTGAGAAGACTCAGGTAGAGGCAGACTTAAAGGCACTGAAGGATCTCGTTGAGGCTACCGATCCGGATGCCATGACAGATTACGATGTAGAGAAGCTGAAGGCAGGAAGAGAGACACTTATGAATTCCGCACAGGCACTCTTCTCCAAACTGTACGAGCAGAACGGCCCCGGTGCAAACGCAGGCACAGGTACCGGAACACCCGACTTCTCGGATGATGTTGTAGACGCAGACTACAAGGAGGTTTAATCCCGTAGACTGTAGCAGATTCTGAAAAAGGGTGATTACGAGATGACAGATAAGAGAGATTATTATGAAGTCTTGGGCGTTGACAGAGGTGTCAGCGAAGCTGAGCTGAAAAAGGCATATCGTGTCGTAGCGAAGAAGTATCACCCGGATACCAATCCGGGTGATAAAGAAGCCGAAGAGAAGTTTAAGGAAGCTGCAGAGGCATATGCCGTTCTGTCCGATCCTGAGAAGCGCGCAAAGTATGACCAGTTCGGTCATGCAGCCTTCGATCAGAGCGGCGGCGGCCCCGGCGGATTCGGATTCGATTTTGCCGACATGGGAGATATCTTCGGCGATATCTTCGGTGATATGTTTGGCGGCGGCGGACGTCAGCGTGCGTCCAACGGACCGATCCGCGGTGCGGATATCAAGACGACACTTCGTGTATCCTTTACGGAGGCAGTCTTCGGTACACAGCAGGAGATCGAGCTTCCCTTAAAGGACGAGTGCCATGTATGTAAGGGTACGGGTTCTCAGCCGGGACACCAGCCCGAGACCTGCTCCAAGTGTGCAGGCAAGGGCCAGGTGGTATTTACCCAGCAGTCCCTCTTCGGTATGGCACGTACGATCCAGACCTGCCCGGATTGCGGCGGTTCGGGAAAACTGATCAAATTCAAGTGCAGCAACTGCGCGGGTACGGGTTATGTCAAGAGCAAGAAACGTATCCAGATTGCGGTTCCTGCAGGTATCGATAACGGACGAAGCATCCGTATCAAGGCCAAGGGTGAGCCCGGTATCAACGGCGGTGAGAGAGGAGATCTGCTTGTATCCATCCTCGTCGACAGAGATCCGGTATTCCAGAGACAGGATTACGATCTGTTCTCATCCGAGCCGATTTCCTTCACGCAGGCAGCACTCGGCGGTACGGTGACGATCAATACGATCGACGGACCTTATGATCTTGAGATCAAGCCCGGTACGCAGACCGATACGAAGGTGAAACTGAAGGGCAAGGGAGTTCCCACCCTGAAGAACAAAAATGTGCGCGGTGACCACTATGTAACACTTGTGGTTCAGGTGCCGGACAAGCTGACCGAGGAGCAGAAATCCATCCTCAATCAGTACGCAAGCACAACCGGCGTGAATGCCAGATCTTCAACGGACTCCGCAGGAGGCAACGGTTCCCTCTTCGGTGATCACAAGAAGAAGAAAGGCTTTAAGAAAGGCTTTTAATTCCATCAGGGACGGTTTATGACCGTCCCTGTTTTTATGAGAGGAGGATACAGATGAAGTGGACAAAACTGACTGTGGATACCACGGTAGAAGCTGTTGATCTGATCGCGTCATTTATGGAAGATCTCGGGATCGAGGGCGTGATGATCGAGGACCATGTGCCGCTTACCGAGGAGGAAAAGCGTGCCATGTATGTGGACATTCCCCTGGTGGACGGCGTTGATGACGGTTCCTCCAAGGTGTCATGTTTCCTGGATGAGAGTTTTGATGTGGATCAGATCAGGAAAGATGTGGGAGAAGAACTGGTAAGACTCTCGGAGTTTTTTTCCGTCGGTACCGGTGAAATCACGGTTTCCATTACCGAAGATAAGGACTGGATGAACAACTGGAAGGAGTTCTTCCATCCTTTTGCCGTGAGTGAAGATATCTGGGTGAAACCGCCCTGGGAGGAACTGCCCGCCGAAGCAGGCAGCGCCAAGGTGGTTACCATCGATCCCGGCGTGGCCTTCGGAACGGGCACGCATGAGACGACAAAACTCTGTATCGGTGCACTGAAAAAGTATATGAAGGAAGGAGACACGGTGTTTGATGTGGGCGCCGGCTCCGGTATTCTTTCCATGGTGGCCGTATTGCTTGGCGCAGGATTCGTGCACGGCATGGATATCGATGAGGCAGCGGTGCGTTCTGCCATGGACAATGCGCGGCTAAACAATATGAACGAGGAGAAGCTTCGTTTTACCTGCGGAAACCTTCTTGCGGGATCACCGCTGCTTGATAATTCCTACAGTCTGGAAAGCAAGAAGATTGAGGCGAGAAACGAAACTGAGAAGGCAGACGATGTGATGAAGCAGGCACTAGCTTTAAACGGCGGCAAGGTATACGACGTAGTAGTGGCAAATATCCTTGCGGACGTGATCATCCCGCTTTCCGCAGTCGTACCGGCCTGTCTGAAAGAGGACGGTTACTTCATTGCATCTGGAATTGTCGCAGAACGTGCATCGGACGTTTCCGCTGCCATGGAAGCAAACGGATTTACCGTGACGGAAATCATCCCCATGGGCGAGTGGGTGTCCGTCATCGCCCGCAACACACACTAAGGAAACTATCCCATTTCGACAAGACACGCACCACCTGCCATATGATTGTCTCAGGGGACGCTACATTCACTTTGCTGGCGTCGCTCCCGGGACGATCACCGCGCACAAACCATTTTGTGCGCATTGTAGGAATCCGTCAGGATTCCTACCGGCTTAGCGCAAGCGTGTCCGGCAAGGCAGTCAGCATACGTGAGGTGCATAACAGAATTACAATCATGTGGTAGGTGGAGTGTGTTGCGAGGTTACTATTCACGGAATAATTGACTAAAAATATGGCTACCCGATCGAGGTAGCCATTAATGTTTTTTATGTTGTTATTTATATGGAGCAAACTAAAATTTGTTATTGCTTAACAGTTTCCTTTTTTAAAATAGTTTCGATTACGCCAAAAGCGTGCTCAATCTTTTCAACATTAAGATTTGAATAATTGATAATAAAATAGTGTGCTTTATTCTCCTCATATAATAAATCATAGTCTGACAACGCAAGGATTCGTATTCCATGCTCCAACAGTTTTTCTTCAATCGTATGATCTGGAATAAGCGTCTTGAGCTTGAGCAGGAAATGGAGTCCGGAATCATTTTCCCGTATCTCACAGTATGGAACAAGGCTGCTACGCTGAATAATCTCCATGACCTGCCTTCTCTTTCTCATATAATACAGACGCATTCGGTTGATATGCTTTTCAAAATATCCCTGCCTGATAAATTCAGCAAGTGTATATTGTTCAAAATTGGATATCGTACATGAATAAAAATGAAATTTATGGAAGAAGAGATTGATCAGGTGCACTGGTAAGACCATATAGCTGATGCGAATCGTCGGAGATAGGGATTTTGAAAAAGTATTCATATAGATTACTTTTTCACAGGCATCAATGGAGAACAGTGTCGGAATCGGCTTTCCTTCCGTTCTGAATTCACTGTCATAATCATCCTCGATAATATATCTTCCATCTTTTTCATTGGCCCAGGCCAGTACCTCATACCGTCTGCTTGCAGGCATAGTTATTCCAGTTGGAAAATGATGATTTGGGCAGATATGTGCCACGTCTGCCCCAGACTGTTCTAATCCATTTACAGTTACGCCTTCCATGTCTAAGGATGCAAAACGGCATTCTATGCCCCGTTGCCTATAGATCTGAACCAGTTTCTTATATCCCGGAGATTCAATGACGTATTCTTTGTCATTTCCCAAAAGTTCCGTTAACAATCCATAAAGATACTCTGTTCCTGCACCCATAACGATCTGATTCGGATCCACAATCATTCCCCGGAAGGATTTCAGATGCTCTGCAATTGCTTCTCTAAGTTCCCAAACGCCGCATACTGGAGCCGTACGCATCAGTTCTTCCTTTTTACCTGCCATGACTTCTCGTGATATCTTCGTCCAGACAGAAAAAGGAAAATTATCGGAGGAAACACCATTTCCAGAGAAATCGATCTCATATGTTTCTTTTTTCGGAATGGCTATATCGTAAGTAATGTGGCCAGAAGGGACAGCTCGGTTTGTCATCCCCTGAATCTCCGCTACGTAATAACCTTTCTTTGGCAGAGTATAGACATATCCCTCACTAATCAACTGGTCATATGCATTTTGGATTGTAATGGTACTAAGCCCATGATTGTTAGCAAAGTTTCTCTTAGATGGAAGTTTTGCTCCAGGAGGAATATTTCCCGCTAATATATCAGTTTTTATGCATTTATAAATATATTCGTATATTGGCCCATCTATATTTTCAAAATCATATGTAAGCATATTTACGCCCCAATCTGGAATGTATTTTAGTCTGTTTTTGGTTATTTTCTTATAACCAGTTTTATTATATGATAACTTTCATCAAAACACAAATATTATTACACAGGAGGATATCATAAAATGAGTCAGACACAATATGAATTAAACAAAGGATTAGCCCAGATGCTGAAGGGGGGCGTGATCATGGATGTTACTACACCTGAGCAGGCAAAAATTGCGGAAGCAGCCGGTGCATGTGCTGTTATGGCACTAGAGAGAATTCCTGCAGATATCCGTGCTGCCGGTGGTGTATCAAGAATGAGCGATCCCAAAATGATTAAAGGAATCCAGGAAGCTGTCAGTATTCCTGTCATGGCCAAATGCCGTATCGGTCATTTCGTAGAAGCTCAGATACTGGAAGCCATTGAAATCGATTATATCGATGAATCCGAAGTACTTTCACCAGCAGATGATATTTATCATATTGATAAGAGACAGTTCAAGGTTCCTTTTGTCTGTGGTGCAAGAGATCTCGGTGAAGCACTTAGAAGAATCAATGAGGGTGCAGCTATGATTCGTACCAAAGGAGAACCAGGTACCGGAGATGTTGTACAGGCTGTTCGACATATGAGAAAGATGAATTCCGAAATCAGAAAGATTACTGCTATGTCAAAGGATGAATTGTATGAAGAGGCAAAACAGCTTCAGGTTCCATTCGATCTTATTCAGTACGTTCAGGAGAACGGCAAGCTTCCTGTTGTAAACTTTGCAGCCGGAGGTGTTGCAACCCCGGCAGATGCAGCCCTCATGATGCAGTTGGGAGCAGAAGGCGTATTCGTAGGCTCTGGTATCTTTAAATCCGGTGATCCTGCAAAACGAGCAGCTGCTATTGTTCAGGCTGTAACCAATTATCAGGATGCAAAACTGATTGCCAAGCTCTCTGAGGATCTTGGGGAAGCTATGGTTGGTATCAATCCAAGTGAGATCAAAATCATCATGGAAGAGCGAGGAAAGTAAGATATGAGAATTGGCATCCTTGCTGTTCAGGGAGCATTTATTGAGCATGAAAAACAAATCGCTGCTGTTGCTGAACATTTTGGAGAACAGATCGAATGCATAGAAATCCGGCAGAAAAAAGATTTGGAGAAGATTGACGGGATCATTCTCCCCGGAGGCGAGAGCACTGTCCAGGGAAAACTTCTTAAAGATCTTGATATATTTGATGAGCTGCAGAGCCTGATCATTCAAGGTCTCCCTACGCTGGCTACCTGTGCAGGACTCATTCTGCTTGCACAAACATTGGAAAATGATTCGGTAAAACACCTTGCTACACTCCCTGTTACAGTTCAGAGAAATGCTTATGGCAGACAACTTGGCAGTTTTTCGGTCACTTCCAACGTTGGGGAGATAAACAACTTCCCTCTGGTCTTTATCCGTGCTCCTTATATTACAGAGATATCGTCTGATATATCATCTGATACGAAAATACTGACAACGGTGGATCGCCATATCGTTGGTGTAGAGTACAAAAATCAAATTGGTCTGGCCTTTCACCCAGAAATGACAAACGACACACGGATACATGAATACTTTATACGAAAGGTGAATGATTATTTATTACTTCAATAAGAGACAATGCATTTTCCTTTTTGAGAAAAAGAGACTGTCCAATAATCAAAAATTTAGACAGCCTCTTTTTATATCTTTAACTCTTTGTTATTGATATTCATACAATAACAAATTATGATTTATTTCCTAATCTTAGATACTATCAAACCAATCAAGAAAGCCCTGGATTTTTTTAAGAAGCTCCTGAACGCGCTCATCAGCTGCGTTTTCCTTTATCGCTTTAATATGCTTTTTTTCGAGCTTTGCGTAGTCACGTTTAAGCTGATTGAGTTCTTCTTTTTGCTTGTAGAAAGCTTCCTTTAAATCCACATCAACCTCTCGGAATTTATTTCTTTAAATCTAAAACTCGTTATGTGAAGGCGAAAAAGAGAAGGATTTGGCTAGAAAAACTGTGAATAGTAACGTTGCGAGATATGTCTTACCTTGACAAAATGCGTAAGATATGGGATAATCTCCGTTAGTTTAACGCACTAAAGCGTTACGCAATAAAGTAAACGAAGAGGAGACAACAAGATGCTAATCAAGATTTTGATGCTGGTGGTATTCTTCGGTGTGATGATCGGAGTCGGTCTCTACTGCAGAAAGAACGCCACAGACGTGAACGGTTTTGTACTCGGAGGAAGATCCGTCGGCCCGTGGCTTACCGCATTTGCTTACGGAACTTCGTACTTTTCGGCGGTTATCTTCATCGGTTACGCGGGACAGTTTGGCTGGAGATTTGGTATCGCATCCACATGGATCGGTCTCGGCAATGCATTTATCGGTTCCCTGCTTCCCTGGTTAATCCTTGGTAGAAGGACCAGAACCATGACACATTACTTAGACTCCAAGACGATGCCGGAGTTCTTCGGACAGAGATTTGACTCCAAGTTCCTGAAGATCATTGCATCCATCATTGTCTTCGTCTTCCTGATCCCTTATACGGCATCCCTTTACAACGGACTTTCCAGAGTCTTCGGGATGGCCTTCCATATTGATTACACGATCTGTATCGTCGTTATGGCCGTACTTACCGGTATCTATGTTATCGCCGGCGGTTACATGGCAACAGCGATGAACGACTTTATCCAGGGTATCGTTATGCTCTTCGGTATCGTAGCAGTCATCCTTGCAGTACTTGCTTCCCACGGTGGACTCGTTGCTGCAACAGGAAAGCTTGCTGAGATCGTTGATACCGAGGCAAGCAATGTACCGGGTGTATTTAACTCCTTCTTCGGACCGGATCCCTTCTTCCTGCTTTGCGTAGTGATCCTGACATCCTTCGGTACATGGGGACTTCCTCAGATGGTGCAGAAGTTCTACGCAATTAAGGATACCAAGGCAATCGAGAAGGGTACCATCATCTCGACCATTTTCGCAATTATCGTAGCAGGCGGTTGCTACTTCTTAGGCGGTTTCGGTCGCCTTACCGATGTAAATGTAAAGGAAGTCGGATATGATGCAGTCGTACCCGCTATGCTTGAGAAGCTTCCCGAGGTTCTGATCGCACTCGTACTTATCCTTGTGCTTTCAGCTTCCATGTCAACACTTTCCTCACTGGTACTTACATCAAGCTCCACACTGACGCTTGACTTGATCAAGGGAACAGTAGCAAAAAAGATGAAAGAGAACACTCAGGTACTTCTTATGAGAGTCTTCATCGTAATCTTCATTGCAATCTCCGCAGTGATCGCTGTGATCCAGTACAAGAGTAAGGTAACCTTCATCGCACAGTTGATGGGTATCTCATGGGGCGCACTTGCGGGCGCATTCCTCGCACCTTACATGCTGTCCCTGTTCTTCAAGGGTATCACCAAGATCGCGGTATTCGTAAACTTCATGTTCAGCTGCATCGTTATGACGGTTGAGATGCTGAAGCCCGAGGTATTCCCGAAGGTACTTGCAAATCCCATCACCTGCGGTGCATTCTGCATGATCGCGGGCCTTGTCATCGTTCCTGTTGTGAGCCTTGTGACACCGAAGCCCGACCGTGCGAGAGTGGATGAGATCTTCACCTGCTTCGATGATATGAAGAATGAGAAACCGAAGGAAATCTAATCGGTCAAAAAAATATCCGGTCACAATCCATGTGACCGGATATTTTTTATTCGTCTAAGAGTTCACCCTTGTCATTTACGCGGCTCGGGTCAAAGTCCTCAAGCTCGGTGTCTTCCGCAGGGTTGTCGTCGAAGAGCAGGGGACCGATATCGAGGTCTACGTTGTCGAGTCTGTTTAAGACCTCGGCATCCGGATTTCTCGGTACGACTTCTTCTTTCAGTTTTTCGACTTCTTCTTTGGTAAGTCCCGTCATCAGGACAACTTCGTCAACGTCCACGCGGCCTTTGAGCATACGCTCTGCCACGTCGTATTTTGCTTTGTTGGTTTTATTCATGTCAGGCCTCCGTTGTCAGTTTGCAATAGATGTGAGATAGGCTTCGTTCGCGTCAAGAACCTTCTGCATGGCAGCCGGTCCGGGTGCGCCGATGGTGTTTCTCTTTTCAACACAGGTGGAAAGAGAGATGGCTTCGTAGATATCCTCTTCGAAGACGGGAGAAATCTCCTTGTAGTCGGAAAGCGGAAGCTCGTCTAAGGAGATACCGCGCTCGATACAGGTGAGTACGAGTCTGCCGATGATGCCGTGCGCATCGCGGAAGGGAACACCGTGATTTACAAGGTAGTCCGCAGCGTCCGTTGCATTGGTGAAGCCGCCGGTCGCGCTTTGCTTCATGCGGTCCTTGTTGACACGCATTGTAGCGATCATCTCCGTAAACAGGGTGAGACAGGAGGAAACTGTATCAAGTGCGTCGAAGGTAAGCTCCTTGTCTTCCTGCATGTCTTTGTTGTAGGCAAGCGGGATGCCCTTCATCGTTACAAGGATGGAGGTGAGTGCCGCATAGACTCTGCCGGTCTTGCCGCGAACAAGTTCGGCGATGTCCGGATTCTTCTTTTGGGGCATGATGGAGCTGCCAGTGGAGAATGCGTCGTCAAGCTCGATGAATTTGTATTCGTCCGAATTCCAGATGATGATCTCCTCGGAGAAGCGGGAGAGATGCATCATGAGTGTGGATGCGGCGGAAAGCGCTTCGATCACATAGTCGCGATCGGAGACGGAATCCATACTGTTTAAAGTGGGACCGTCAAACTCCATCAAAGAAGCGGTGAGCTCTCTGTCGAGAGGGTAGGTGGTTCCGGCAAGTGCGCCTGCGCCGAGCGGGCAGACATTCATACGCTTCAGTATGTCGGTCAGCCTTCCGTAGTCACGCTTTGCCATCTCCATGTATGCGCCCAGGTGGTGCGCAAAGGTAAGCGGCTGGGCTTTCTGAAGATGTGTAAAGCCGGGCATGTAGGTGTGAAGATGCTCCTTCATCAAACCATGCAGCGTCTTCATATAGGTAAGGAGAATCTCCTGAAGGCGGTGCAGCTCGTCTCTTACATAGAGGCGCATATCGAGTGCCACCTGATCGTTGCGGGATCTTCCTGTGTGCAGTTTCTTCCCCACGTCGCCGATCCTGTCGATCAGATTGGACTCAACGAAGCTGTGCACGTCTTCGCAGGTTTCGTCAATCGCAAGCGAACCGATTTGTACATCAGCGAGGATGCCGTTAAGACCCTTGATGATCTCGTCTTTTTCTGCGTCGGTCAGGATGCCTGCGGATGCGAGCATGGTGACGTGCGCAATGCTGCCGCGGATGTCCTGCGGAAGCAGACGCTTGTCAAATGAAATGGATGCATTGAAGTCGTAGACAAATTGGTCGGTTTCCTTGGTGAAACGACCGCCCCATAATTGTGCCATGATATTTGATACTCCTTTTTGGTTCAACTAAGTTAACCCATGTATTTTACCATGCTCGCGCGTGGAAGGTCAACATCCGCACGGCTTTATATATGAAATGTCAATTCTGTCAGAATATTGTCGTTTGTTTTATATTTTTCTTTATGGATAACCCTAACTGTGATATAATACTGAGCATGGAGTTAGTTTTATTTATAGTATGGAGGACAAACTATGGTGAGAAACATGAAAGTAGGAGCAAAATTACTCTTGATGACATTACCGCTCGTTGCGCTTGTACTCATTGTGACGATTGTTTCCGGATTGCGTCAGAGGTCGGTATTCAACGACACGAAGGACGTATATCTTGATGAGATCGCCGAGCTTGAGTCGACACTGCTTACGGCGGATCGAGATCTCTATCAGGCACAGCTTGCCGTAGAACAAGCATTTATGCTTGATGAGATCGGTAGAGACAAGTCCGATGCGATCGCATCATACGAGGAGAATCTTCAGCAGAGCTTAGACAGCGTTAAGAAGCTGCAGGAGATTTTCTCCAAGGATAATTATCTCTATACCAAGTACAAGGCTGACGGGATCGAGCGTACCAACAAGGAGTACGTAGAGCAGTTTGATGCGGATGTTCAGGCATGGGCTGCTATGTATGACCCGAAGACCGGTGAGGGAGACTTCGAGAATCAGTTCGGTGCATTTGATACCGCCAGAGATAATCTGAACAACATGGAAGATAACCTCGACGCTTATGAGGAGTATATTGACAAGCAGTTTGCAGATAAGATCCAGTCTGCCGTTGTGACCATGCTTGTGATCGTACTTCTTGTTGCTGCGATCTGCATCTGTATCACGGTTGTTATGATCAAGTACTTCCTTGAAAGCATCAAGAAGCTGAATGCAGAGATCCGTACACTTGCAGACAAGAACCTCTCATCCGCACCGACCACTACGGACGCACACGATGAGTTCGGTCAGCTGTCCAGATCCTCCGAGGAACTGTTCTACAGCCTGAATGACGTTATCACCAATATCGTGGATTCTTCTACCATCGTTGCGGAATCCGGCAAGGAGATTTCCGAGTCCGCAGGCAACGCCAACGCACAGATGAGCTCCATCGCAGATGCCGTTACGGATCTTGCACATACCGCAACACAGCAGGCGAACGATGTAACAGACATCTCTGCGAATATGGAAGACCTGAATCGCATGATGGACGACAGCAAGAACGCTTCCGATGAACTCGGAAGAGTCAGCACCGAGATCAATGACGTAACCGGTGCCGGTGTTGAAGAGGTAGAAGAGCTTACCAAGATCACAGATGAATCCATGGTATCCTTCAATGAGATCTTCGAATTGATCGAAGGTATCACGGATCGTGCAAATCAGATTTCCACCGCATCCAGATTGATCTCCGATATTTCGGAGCAGACCAATCTGCTTTCCTTAAATGCTTCCATCGAGGCAGCGCGTGCCGGTGAGGCAGGTAAGGGCTTCGCAGTCGTTGCGGAAGAGATCGGCAAGCTTGCCAATCAGTCTCAGGAGTCTGCGGGCACCATCGACAGAATGCTCGATGAGCTTCATGATGCGATTGCAAGCGCAAATCGTCAGAGCGAGAAGGTGAAGGGATACGTTGAGCGCCAGAAGGAAAGCGTTGATCTTACCAAGAGCAAATTCATGGATATTGTAGATGCCATCGAGAAGGTGAACACCGAGATCGGCAACATCAACGATGTGAACGGCAAGATGATCCGTAGCTTCGATCAGGTGAACGAGCTTGTGACCAACCTGTCCGCATCCGCTGAAGAGAATGCGGCAAGCAGCGAGGAGATCGCAGCGATCGCCGACGAAGTACGCGAGAGCGTAAAAGAAGTGAACGACAGAAGTGAGGAGATCCGTGAGACAGCGGACAACCTTGTGAAGGTGGTTAACCAGTTCGTTCTTGCATAGTTTTGGAGGACATCATGAACACGCAGGCATTGTTAACTATGCTTACATCCGCAACAGGGGATTCGGGAAAGCCTTTCCTGATCGCGATCTGCATGATCGTGTCCATCATCTTGATTGTGGCTCTCTTTGTAACAAGCAGATATTCAGATAAAAAGGATCAAGAGGACGAGGATGAAGAAGTCTAAAGTATGGATTCTTCCCGTACTGGTCCTTGCACTGATCATCGGATACTACTTCTTCGGCTTTGAGCTGATGAAGCGTATGCATCCGAATCAGGTGGCAGAAAGTTTACCGGAGCTTTCGGCGGGGATCACCAGGGAGATCGACGCCGGCAAAAGCTCCGGTACATTTTATGTATCGGGAATTTCCGAGGAGGAGATTCGCGCCATCAACGACCATATCGTCAGTATGAACGGCGATGTGGACAAGTATTCCATCTACGAGAAGACCCGGGGCGGAATGCGTGTGTACTTTCAGTACAGTATCTCGGACAATTACTATGTATGTCACAAATATCTCTATGACGAGGAAATCCCGGATGATCGCCTGGATGCGAAGGCACTCTATACCGAATTAAAAAAGGTGCTCGATGATATCATCAAGCCCGGCATGAGTGACTACGACAAGGAACTTGCCATCCACGACTATATCGTGAAGCACACATCTTACGGTTACGTGGACAGCTCCAAAGAGTATGCATACCGCGCGTACGGTGTGCTTGTACAGGGAAAGGCCGTGTGCAACGGTTATGCGGAAGCAATGGCGATGATGCTTACCTGCAGCGGCGTTGAGAACCGTATCATTACCGGATACGCGGATGATGAGTTGCATGCATGGAATCTCGTGAAGCTGGGAGAGTACTGGTATCAGGTGGATGCCACCTGGGACGACCCTCAGCCGGATCGTGAGAATTTCGCGGGACATATGTATTTCAATGTGACCGACGATGTGATGGACGATCGGCATGCTTGGGAGAAGGATGATTTTCCCGCATGCACCGTGTTGAACGAAAACTATTTCACCAGGAACCATCTGGTGATGTCTTATACCGAGTTTCGTGAGAATGCCACCACACGTTTTTCCCGAAACGTAAGTGAACCTGCGGAGTATGTTCTGACGGACTATGAGGAGTCAAGTTACGACTTGAGTTTTCTCTACGGCATACAGGGCGTATCCTCCATCAGTTACACGAGCGAACCTTATGGCAGTCATACGCTGCTTACAATCTATCTCAACAAGTAGGAAGACAATATGAAAAGCTTTTCAGTGAGTGACCCGAAATCCTATATCAATCTGCTGTTTACCGATGAGCGGTATGACAGCTTCTACCTTTACGAGGTGCGCTTTAAGACCGAGGTGGATGTCTATATCAGCGGCAAGCGGAATATGGCATATGACGAGTCCGTTACGGACGAACAGAAGGAAGATCCGGCCTACACCTATGTGACCTGGGGCAGCATCAAAAAGAAGGTGCTTCTCATGATGCGAGGAGAGAGACTTCCCTTATCCATGAAACTGGTTCTGATGTTTTCGAGAGAGAATATCAACCGACTGGTGGAGATGAAGAACCTGCCTGTCAGGGCAGATGAGATCAGCGGACTTTTCTTAAATGTAACGCTGGAAGGAGAACAGCTAGTACTTACGAGCGGCACATCGCTTTCCGTGTTCACGATGGACAAGACGGTGGAGCAGCTGTGGGATGAGACACTGGAACGGTATTATATGGAATAAAAAAAACTCCCTTGCGGGAGTTTTTTTAAGATCTAGGCACGCTTAACCTTACCGGAACGTAAGCATGATGTACATGCATAAATCTTCTTCGGTGAACCATCAACAACAGCCTTAACAGACTTGATGTTGGACTTCCAGATCCTGTTGGATCTTCTATGAGAATGGCTCACGTTGTTTCCGAAATGAGCACCTTTTCCACAAATACTGCACTTTGCCATGGCTTGCACCTCCTTGACGTATAGACTATCCGGCACTGACCGCCGAACACGCAACACGAATATATTAGCAAAAAACATTTCAATATGCAAGCATTTTTTTCGGAAAAAATTGACATTTTATTTACAGGCATATATAGTAAGAAAGAATGCGGACTTTGCATGAACGGAGAAATGAACTGTGGCTTACTTAAATCAGGTTTTTGATCATAATGCACCCATCGCCGTCTGTGACTCGGGCGTCGGCGGGATCAGCGTCCTTCGGGCACTCAGACAGGAGATGCCGAAGGAGGATTTTCTATACTTTGGAGACTCCGCGTATGCGCCATACGGCACAAAAACGACGGAGGAAGTAAGGGAACGCGTCTTTTCCCTGGTGGAAGAGTTTCGCAGACGCGGTGCGAAGGCTTGCGTGGTAGCCTGCAATACGGCAACCTCGGCAGCAGTACGTGCTTTAAGAGAGACGTATCCCGATTATACGATCGTGGGGATCGAACCCGCATTAAAACCTGCGGTACTCTATGTGAGAGAACAGGAGCGTATCCCCGGGACCGTGGTGGTGATGGCTACGCCGATGACCATCCGCAACGAAAAGTTTCACAATCTGATGGATCGCTACGTGGATCGGGCGCACATCATACCCCTTCCCTGTCCGGGACTTATGGAGTTTGTGGAGCGGGGCGAGACGTCCGGTGAGGCGCTTACGGACTTTATCAGGAAGCTGCTTTTGCCTTTTGATAAAGAGGCGGTGGATGCCATCGTGCTTGGGTGTACACATTATCCTTTTGTGGCAGATGCGGTAACATCCGTGATGGGAGAGCGTGTGAAGCTCTTTGAGGGCGGACCGGGAACCGCACGGGAGACCGCAAGGAGACTTCGTGTGGCAGGACTTTGCACCGACAGAACCGGTGAGGGACATGTCACGATCGAGAACAGCCTGTCCGACGAAAAAATAGCACTGTGTGAACATTTGCTTTCTTTATAACTGTATGGTGGAAATGGTATGAAACTTACGGATGAATTAAAGTCTATCAAGGGCATCGGCGACAAGACTGCCGCAAACTTTGCCAAACTTCATATTCAGAATGTAAGAGATCTGCTCACCACTTATCCCAAGAATTATCTGACTTACGAAGAACCCGTATCCATCGCCGAGGCGAAGGAAGGTGAGCGCGTATCCGTGCTTGCCGTGATCGGCACCTATGTCGATACACGTACGGTGCGGGGACTTTCCCTTACGAACATCGGGATCAGGGACGCATCGGGCACGATGAAGGTGACCTGGTTCAACCAGCCTTTTTTAAAAAAGACGCTGCACAGAGGTGATACCTATGTGTTTGTGGGCGTTGTAAAGATGCGAAACGGCAGCAAATGTCTCGATCATCCGGAGTACTATAAGCAGGAGAAGTATCGCGACATGATGCAGGAGTGGATGCCCGTGTATCCGCTTACGAAGGGGCTTACGAACAATACCTTTGTGAAGGCTATGAAGGCTTGCAGAAGCGTGATCGCGGACATGGAGGATTATATACCGGAGGATATCAGACGCGAGAACGGTCTGATGGAGCGTTCCGAGGCGTTCGAGAACATTCATTTTCCGATGAATGAAACCCTGCTTCGCGGCGCGATCCGAAGACTTGCATTGGATGAGTTTTACGCTTTTCTGTATGACATGGGAAGGTTAAAGGAGGATGCGACAAGGACCGCCAATACCCATCCCGTTGTGCAGGGAAAGGCGGTTTCGGAGTTTGTAAATTCGCTGCCCTTTGCGCTTACGAAGGGACAGCAGCAGGCCATCGAGGATATTCTGGCCGATATGGGCGGCGACGGATGTATGAACCGCCTTGTACAGGGTGACGTGGGATCGGGTAAGACCGTAGTGGCAGAGGCTGCGTTATACGCGGTCGTTGCGGCAGGCTACCAGGGTGCCATGATGGTTCCCACGGAAGTTCTTGCCAATCAGCACTACGAAGAGTTTACCAAAAGCCTGTCACCATTTGGGGTTCGCGTGGCGCTTCTGGTCGGTTCCACACCGGCGAAGGATAAAAGACACATCCTTTCGGCACTTGCCGAGGGAGAGATTGATATCATCATCGGAACGCATGCTTTGATCGAAGATCGGGTAGTTTACCACGACCTGGGTCTGGTGGTGACCGATGAACAGCACCGTTTCGGTGTGAAACAAAGAGAGAAACTCTCCGGAAAGGGTACATATCCCCATGTGCTTGTGATGAGTGCGACGCCGATCCCGAGAACTTTAGCCATCATCCTGTATGCGGACATGGATATCTCGGTGATCAAGGAGCTTCCCAAGGGTAGAAAGCCCATCAAAAACTGTGCCGTGGGTACAAACTACCGGGCAACGGCTTATCGCTTCATCAGGGAACAGGCGGAAGCGGGCGGACAGATCTATATCATCTGCCCGATGGTTGCGGAAAGTGACACTTTAGATCTTACGAATGTGGAGCAGTATACGGAACGGATGCGATCCGTGCTGCCGCCCGATATGCACGTGGAAATGCTCCACGGACAGATGAAGGCCGATGAAAAGGCTGCGATCATGGATCGCTTCCTGGCGGGAGAGATTCAGGTGCTTGTCTCCACCACGGTCATCGAGGTCGGTATCAACAACCCGAACGCCACGGTGATGATGGTCGAGAATGCCGAACGTTTCGGTCTTGCCCAGCTGCACCAGCTGCGCGGACGTGTGGGACGCGGCAAGAAACAGTCCTACGCCATCTTTGTGAACGGCAAGGAAAGTCCTGAGAGTATGGAGCGTCTTAAAGTGCTTGAGGAAAGCAACGACGGTTTCTTTATTGCGGGAGAGGACTTAAGGATGCGTGGGCCCGGAGATTTCTTCGGTATCCGTCAGAGCGGAGAGACACTGTTTGAGATTGCAGATCTCTACAATCATGCGGATATGCTTGCTCTGGCGCAGAAACTGTACCAGGCATACGGTGAGCGTCTGGTTCCGCCGGAGAATCCCGGCAGCATGACCGGAACCACTGTATTATAATAGTAGTTGAAAGGTGATTATATGAAAGTCAAAGTAGGATTCATTACCGCGTGGAGAAGAGCGGTTTTCTTCGCACTCATCCTTGCGGTTATCATTTTCGGGCTGGCGTCGACGCTGGCGACTTCACTGATCGGTCCGGGCGCGGTTGCGAATGCCGTCGGTGTGGTTTTTCTTCTGATCGGAGGTGTATTCTTTCTCATCGTTTTATTTGATCGAAATGACAGGTTTTCCGGAGAGGGAGAAGGGAAGATCGAAAACGGGGTATTTTCCTACAAGGACAAACGCCGGGAATTCTCGCTTCCGCTTTCTGAGATCACAAAGGTCACGTTTGACAGGATCAAGCAGACGGAGACCGGGCGGAAGGTGCTTGCGTATAAGCTTACCGTAAAAGCAGGAAAGAAGATCAGGGTGATCGAGTCCGAGCGCGCCGAGGGACGCGCGGAGCATGAAGTATCACTCTATGCACTATATACAGAACTGTTGACACAGCTAAAGGAGAGATAATCATATGAACAGTAAAGACGGATCAAAAAAACTTTGGATCGCTTTATCGGCTGCACTTACCGTAGTCATTCTTGTGCTTGTGTTGCTCCTGATAAACAGCGGCAGGAAGGATAGGTTGGCGACGACCGAAACCACCGAAGTTGCAACCGAACAGGCAACGGCAAGTGACACGGAGGCTGAAAAAACCACGGAGGCTGCTACGGAAAAAAAGGCATCGTCCGACGGAATCTCCGTCAGCGTGAAACTCGGGAATACCTGGGAGAACGGAGGATTCACATACGGCCAGTTTGATGCGACCGTTACCAACAATTCCGGAAGCACCGTGAAGAACTGGTCCATTGCACTTACTGTACCCGAGGGTACCAAGGTGGATTCCGGTTGGAACGGAGACTATAAGATCGAAGGTACGACGCTTATGATCCGTCCGGCGGAGTATAACGGAGAGATCGCAGCGGGTGCCACGGTAAAGGATATCGGTTTTATATTTGCCGCAAAGAGCATGGATGATCTTCGTAAGATGGCTGATACGGCGATGGTTCTCGTAGACGGACAGGCGGTTGCAGCCGGTTCGGGTAAGGATGAGAAAAAGGAAGAAGCGACCACCGAGGAAAAAAAGACTGAGGCGAAGAAGGCTCCGAAGGCGGAGAAGGGTACGCCTTTTGAAAACCACGGCAAGCTTTCCGTCAAAGGCGTGGATATCGTCGACAAGAACGGTGAAAAGTATCAGCTGAAGGGTCTTTCCACACACGGCCTTGCATGGTTCCCTGAGTATGTGAACAAGGACGCTTTTTCTACATTTCGCGATGACTGGCAGGCAAATGTGATCCGTCTTGCCATGTACACCGATGAGAACGGCGGTTATTGCACCGACGGCAATCCGGAAGAATTAAAGAAGCTGGTGAAGCAGGGCGTGGACTATGCCACGGAACTTGGCATGTATGTGATCATCGACTGGCACATCCTGCATGACCTGACACCGCAGAAGTATAAGACGGAATCCATTGCATTTTTTGAAGAGATGAGTGCAACCTATAAGGATTACGATAACGTGCTCTATGAAATCTGCAACGAGCCAAACGGCGGTACGTCCTGGTCCGAGGTCAAATCCTATGCAGAGGAAGTGATCCCCGTGATCAGAAAGAATGACAAGGACGCCATCATTATTATCGGTACGCCGACCTGGTCACAGGATGTGGATCTTGCGGCTGAGGATCCGGTTGATGGCGAGAACCTCGTATATACGATCCATTTTTACGCAGCGACACATACGGACAATATCAGAAACAAGGTGGAAACGGCTATCGGCAAGGGCATTCCCGTGTTCGTATCCGAGTTTTCCATCTGCGATGCATCCGGAAACGGAGCGATCGATTACGATCAGGCTGCGCTCTGGTTTGACCTGATCGACAAGTACAACCTGTCCTACGTGGGATGGAACATCTCCAACAAGGACGAGACATCTTCCATATTAAAGTCTTCCTGCAGCAAGACTTCGGGATGGACTGCGGATGATTTGTCGGAGTCCGGTACCTGGCTTCGAAAGACGATGAGGGGTGAATGATATGAGAGTGATTGCGGGAACGGCAAGAAGCATGCCGCTTAAGACTCCGGCGGGCAAGGAGACAAGGCCCACCACCGATCGGATCAAGGAAACATTGTTTAATATGCTGGCACCTTATCTGAGCGGATGTACATTTTTGGATCTCTTTTCCGGAAGCGGTCAGATCGGCATCGAAGCCTTAAGCAGGGGTGCCGAGAAGGCTGTGTTTGTGGAGAGAGACAAGGATGCGATCGGCTGCGTGAATGAAAACCTTCGCTTTACAAAGTTTCAGGAACGTGCTATCGTAGTGCGGCAGGATGTGTTGGTCTATCTTGGAAGCCTTTCCAAGGTAGAAGCGGGTGTGATCTTTATGGATCCGCCTTACGGACTTGAGATTGAGAAGCAGGTGCTTACGGCACTGTCCGGCAAAAAGTTTAAGAATGATACATTGATCGTGGTGGAAGCGGAGAAGCAGACCGATCTTTCCTATGCGGAATCCTTGGGCTTCACACTCGTCAAAGAGAAGTATTACAAAACCAACAAGCATGTGTTTTTGCGCAAAGGAGAGTAACTCATGAAGATAGCGGTATATCCGGGCAGCTTTGATCCCGTGACCCTGGGACACGTTGATATCATCAAAAGATCCTCCAAGATGTTTGACCGTGTCGTTGTCGGTGTTTTGGTGAACACCCAAAAAAAACCATTGTTTTCTTTGGATGAACGTGTTAATATGTTGAAGGATGTATTATCAGGTGTTGATAATGTTTCCGTGGAATCTTTTGACGGATTGCTTGTGGATTTTGTGAAGCAGCAGGGCTCCAATGTCATCGTCAGAGGACTTCGAGCACTCACTGATTTTGATGTCGAGATGCAGATGGCACAGAGCAATCGACTGGTTGCGCCTGACGTGGATACCGTGTTTCTTGCCACGAGTCTTGAGTACGCATATTTAAGTTCCAGTGTTGTGAAGGAATATGCGCGCTATGGGGTTGGACTTGCCGATTCTGTACCCGAATGCGTTATTTCCAAACTCATTGAAAAGATGAACCAGCCATAGGAGGATATGTAAGATGGGAAAAAAGGGCATAGAGGATATGATCGATCAGATCGAGATCTATATTGAAAGCTGCAAGACTCAGCCTTTATCTCAGACCAAGATTGTTGTCAACAAAGACGAGATCCTCAGCATGTTGAACGAATTAAAGCTCAAGATGCCGACCGAGATCGAGCGCTGCAAGAAGATCATGCGCAACAAGGACCTGATTCTTCAGGAGGCCAGAACGCGTTCCGATGCCATCATCACAGAGTCTGTGAATGAGGCGAATCGTATGATCGACCAGCATGAGGTCACCAAACTTGCAAATATCCGCTCCGAGGAGATCCTTGAGAATGCGCGTAATCAGGCACAGCAGATCGTAAACCAGGCTTCCGACGAGGCCAGTGAGATCCGTCTCGGCGCTATGTATTATACCAAGGACAAGCTTGCGGGCATCCGCGATATCTTCAACAGAATTCATGATCTCGAGAAGGAGAACTATCGTACACTGATCGAGTCTCTCGAGAACGATACTTACATCATCGAGACCAATATGAGCGAGATGGAGACGAACATCAATCTCTTCACCGCCGAGAGCAATATGTCCTTCACACCGGAGGATGCGGCCAATGATTCCGCATTTGATGATGCGCCCGATTACAGCAAGAGCCAGCCGCAGCCGGTTTCCGTATCAGAGCGCGATGAGGTTCTTGATTCCGCATTCGCAGATGATGATGAGGATGATATCGATGTATACGGAGAGCGTTCCGATTCCGCATTTGCAGATGACGACGAGGAAGATGATGACTTCGATGAATTTTTAGATGAATAAAATGTGTGATATAAGAAGATCCGAGCTTTTGGCTCGGATCTTTTTTTGTTGTGTTTGGCTTTCTATATGTGCGGGATCTTGGTCATGTATTCGGAGGCAAGGAGCGTCTTTGTGCGGCGGAACAAGATGGAACGGTAGAGGTCTGTCGCACGTATGGTAAGTTCCCAGGCGCGTTCGGCTGCGGGACGAAGTTCGTAGGGAAGCTCGGTCAGCTGCTTGGTGTCATGTGCCCGTCGGTCGATGATGGGGATTGTCGAACGCTCTTTGATCTCCCGCATCAGATCCGATGCTTCGTTTCGCATGGCAAGCAGGGATGCAAAGAGTGCATCTTTCCTTGCGCGGAAGAGTTCTCGATCCTCGTCGGTATATCCAAGCATCAGGTGAAGCAGGGCGCGTCTTGCGGTTGCTTCGGTTGTATCTTTTGAGTGAAGTACGTCCACGTATTCTCTGTAAGACATCGGTGCGTCCGTCTTGTCGAGCCGGTCTGCCATGGCGTAGGAAAGTCCGTGGATGCCGCGGTAGCATTTTGCGGTGAAGATCAAATAGGAGAGATCTTCGCCGGGAAGCGACGCGTCGAACAAGGTCTTCTTTGGAAGACGGCGGGAGAGCGTGTCGATTGTTTCTGCGGGAAGATACCCTGCAATTTCGTCTGTTACGTTCTTCGCTTCGGTGATCATGGTTCGGATGGCTGTCGCGGAGGCGTATGTATCGCCTGCAGTTTCATCGTGATAATCACCTATTCTTTGAATGGGAACGGGTGTGAGGTGTGAGCCTCTTTTTTTGATTGCAGTGATATAGGCAAGCGCCAGAGTGTTGTTCGGCTTTGAAAGGATGTCAGTGATGTTCTTGTCCGATAAGTACTCGGCAAGTGCTTCAGCCTGGGCTGCGGGGTAGGAAAGACCGGATGTAAGCTTGGTCTTAAGGAGCGCACTGTAGTCTGCCGGTTCATTTGCCGCGGTATCGGCAAGTCTTTCGAGCAGTTCTGTGTTCGGATCCTCTGCGCCAAAGCAGAGAGAGTCAACGCATCCGAGAGAATCAAGGAGTGCAACCGCACCTTCGGCAAAGTCCCTTGCACTTCCGGTCGCGTAGGGCACGGGCAACTCAAACACCATGTCGATGCCGGCCTGCGCAGCCATCTTCGCGCGAGAAAACTTGTCCCACATCGCAGGCACTCCGCGCTGCAGGAAATTTCCGCTCATCACCGCGATGACGCGATCCGCCCCGGTCACCTTCTTCGCCTCGGCAAGCAGATGCGCATGCCCCTTCGTATACGGATTATATTCAGCTATGATTGCAATCGTCTTCATATTTTCGATTATAGAACATCCCCTGCCATCGCGCAACTGTGGTTGTGCATGTTTTGTTGCTGTTCCGCATGTGGTACCGTATCGATTATGCAGAATACAAAGATTCATCGGACGAGCAATATAGTATAGCTCCATATGACGAAGACTTTTATAAAAAGCTAAACAATAATAATTGGCTTACTATTCCGCAACAATAATTCGATAAGTTTAACACACTAATTCAGAGGTCCCTTGAGATGAATGAGCTTTCATGATAGAATATAAATGAAAAACGAAGGAGGTCGTAACGTATGAACAAAGACATATTGGAATTTGTTGTTTATATGATACATGCCTGTGCCAGAAAATGGGGACAGTCTCCTTCGGCTGTTTATAAACGACTTATGCGTTACGGATGCATTTCCGGGTATCTGATTCCTCATTATGATATACTTCATACGCAGGGAACCGGATTTGTTGTTTCTGATATCGAAGAGTTTATCGGAGCGAATAAGGAGGCTGTATGATTGTCTATCATGGTTCCACGGATGTGGTAGAACATCCGGATACAGATCATTCATATCGACCGCTTGATTTCGGTAAAGGGTTCTATGTGACCACCAATCGTGAACAGGCCGAGCGATGGGCAAAAAGAAAGGCTGATTTGCTTCATATAGAAACTGCGTACATCAACTCATATGAATTTGCAGAGGATTATGCAGGATTCAAGGTTAAAACCTTCACAGATGATTTGATGGAGTGGATTGACTTTGTATGCAAATGCAGGGACGGCGAAACTGCGTACACGGAGTATGACATCATCATCGGAAAGGTTGCCAATGACAAGGTGTTTCGGGTTGTAGATCTGTATCGTGCGGGAATCTGGGATAAGGAAAGAGCACTGACCGAGATTAAAGCATATCCGAATTATGACCAGATTGCGTTTATCTCGCAAAAGGCAATCGATGCGTTGCTCAGTTTTCAGGCATCAGACGAGGTGTGATTTATGGAAGAAGCAGTATTGGAAGATCTATATCAGGAACGGCTCGAAGAGCGGATCATCGAGTATCTGTCTGAAAAGCGATGCATCGATTATCAATCGGCGATGGAAATATACTATAACAGTCAACTCTCCGGTAAGATTCATGAGGGACGAAACGGTGTTCAGTATCTGGATTATAAGGTATTGGTTGATGTTCTCGAGGAAACTGAGCCGGAACTCTTCACAGGGCAAAAGTGAGATTGATTTGACTCCGTGTTTACATGCACGGAGCCTTTATTTGTGGTTAAATGCACTTTACATGCGAGAATATTGCGTGTAAAATAAGGATGTTCATCCCGTTCGGGTTTCAATGTCATAAAATCGAACATAAATTCGATTTTTCTATTGACAAACAATTCCGGATAGTTTATAGTATCCATATGGCAAACATATGTTTTGTAGGAGGACATTACACATGGCGAATGAAGAGAAATTAAAGGCACTTGACGCTGCGCTTGCGCAGATTGAGAAGCAGTACGGTAAGGGTTCCGTGATGAAGCTCGGTGACCGTTCTGCGAATATGAATATCGAAGTGGTTCCGACCGGATCCCTCTCACTGGATCTGGCACTCGGACTTGGCGGTATGCCGAGAGGACGTGTGATCGAGATCTACGGACCGGAGTCATCCGGTAAGACCACGGTTGCACTTCATGTGGTAGCAGAAGTACAGAAGCAGGGTGGTATCGCCGGATTCATCGATGCCGAGCATGCTTTGGATCCCGTATACGCGGAGCACATCGGTGTAGACATCGATAACTTATACATCTCCCAGCCGGATAACGGCGAGCAGGCTTTAGAGATCACCGAGACGATGGTGCGCTCCGGCGCAGTTGATGTGATCATCGTGGATTCCGTTGCGGCATTGGTTCCGAAGGCGGAGATCGATGGCGAGATGGGAGACTCTCATGTAGGTCTTCATGCGAGACTGATGTCACAGGCACTCCGTAAGCTGACAGGTATCATCAGCAAGTCGAACTGTGTCGTGATCTTTATCAACCAGCTTCGTGAGAAGGTCGGTGTGATGTTCGGTAATCCCGAGACAACGACAGGTGGTCGTGCTTTGAAGTTCTATGCATCCGTACGACTTGATGTAAGAAGGATCGAGACCTTGAAGGTGTCCGGTGAGGTAGTAGGTAACCGTACCCGTGTGAAGGTCGTTAAGAATAAGGTGGCTCCTCCTTTCAAGGAGGCAGAGTTTGATATCATGTTCGGTAAGGGTATCTCCAGAGAGGGTGATATCTTAGACCTTGCTGTCGCACATGACATCATTCAGAAGGCCGGCGCCTGGTTTTCCTACAACGGAGACAAGATCGGTCAGGGACGCGAGAACACCAAGATCTATCTCTCCGAGCATCCCGATTTTATGGCGGACGTAGAGGCACAGGTGCGCGCAAAGTGCGGTATCGGCGCTGATGCTGAGGTTGCTGAGTCTGCAGCGGAAGAAGAGGACTAATCTCTATGAAAGAGAAGATGAAGCCGGAGGCAAGTGCTTTTGACACAGCACTTTATCTGCTTGGCTTTAAGGATCGCACAGAGAAGGAACTTTCCGATAAGCTTCGCGATAAGGGCTACGATGAAGATGAGATCGGGACTGCCCTTGCGAAGTGTATAGAGTATGGGTATATCAACGACTGCCGCTTTGCGGCAGTTTATGCCCGTAACCGTATGATGCAGAAGGGAGACCGTCTGATCCGTATGGAGTTATCCAGGAAGGGTGTATCGGATGAGGTGTCCGGATCTGCGATCGATGATCTATCCCGCGATGAGTCGGAGGCGTGTTTCGAACTCTTGAGCAGACGGTATCGAGGACAGGATCTTTCTGACGATTCCGTTAGACGAAAAGCCTTCGGATTCCTTATGAGACGCGGGTTTTCTTATGACAGTATTCGTCAGGGCATGTCTGCCTACGAGAAGAAATCACTTGACATAATTCACGAATAAGTATAAAATTTATACGTTGTATTTCTTTAAATACGAAACTAAATAAGGAGGTGCTCCTGGGCGATGTTACTGGCATTGGAGATTCAGTCTATTGTGATCTTTGCCGTCATCCTCGTGGTTGCCGTTTTTGCTACATGGTTCGCAGCAGTTGCTTACCGTAAGAACGTAGCAGAAGCCAAGATCGGCAAGGCAGAGGATAAAGCAAGAGAAATTATAGATGAAGCATTAAAGAATGCAGAAGCCAAGAAGCGTGAGGTCCTCCTCGAAGCGAAAGAAGATGCGCTGAAGACGAAGAATGACATGGAAAAAGAAGTCAAGGATCGTCGTAGTGAAGTTCAGCGTATGGAGAAGCGACTCTTATCCAGGGAAGAGAATCTGGACAAGAAGACGGAAGCTGTCGAGAAAAAAGAAGCCAACTTAAGCCGCAAAGAGCAAGAGCTCGAGAAGCTGAAGCGTGAGGTTTCGGACCTTGAAGCGAAAAGGACGCAGGAACTGGAAAGACTTTCCGGTCTCACCTCTGAACAGGCAAAGGAATACTTACTAAGGACTGTTGAAGACGAAGTCAAACACGAAACAGCAGTCATGATCAAAGAATTAGAAACGAGAGCAAAAGAAGAAGCAGACAAAAAGGCGAAGGAATATGTGGTAACCGCCATCCAAAAGTGTGCGGCAGATCAGGTTTCAGAAACTACGATCTCACTTGTTCAGTTGCCGAACGATGAAATGAAAGGAAGGATCATCGGTCGTGAAGGACGAAACATTCGTGCTTTGGAGACCATGACAGGTGTTGACTTAATCATCGATGATACACCTGAAGCTGTGATCCTGTCGAGCTTCGATCCGATCCGCCGTGAGGTGGCAAGGATTGCGCTGGAGAAGCTGATCCTGGACGGACGTATCCATCCCGCCAGAATCGAAGAGATGGTCGAGAAAGCGCAGAAGGAAGTTGAGAAGATCATCCGTGAAGAGGGAGAGGCCGCGATCCTTGAGGTAGGTGTACACGGGATCCATCCCGAGCTTGTACGACTTCTCGGTAAGATGAAGTACAGAACAAGCTACGGCCAGAATTGCTTAAAGCATTCAATTGAAGTCTCGCTCTTATCCGGTTTGCTTGCCGGCGAGTTGGGATTAGATGTTCGTTTAGCCAAGCGTGCAGGACTTCTGCATGACATCGGCAAATCACTTGATCATGAGATGGAGGGATCTCACGTATCCATCGGTGTGGACTTGTGCAGAAAGTACAAGGAGTCAGCAATCGTTATCAATGCGGTTGAGTCACATCACGGAGATGTTGAGCCTCAGAGTTTGATAGCTTGTATCGTTCAGGCTGCAGATACCATTTCCGCAGCGAGACCCGGTGCAAGACGAGAGACCTTAGAGACATACACCACACGACTGAAATCACTGGAAGATATTGCCAACAGTTTCAAGGGTGTAGACAAGACCTTTGCTATTCAGGCAGGTAGAGAGATCCGGGTTATGGTAGTTCCGGAGCAGGTAAGCGACTCAGACATGGTACTTTTGGCCAGAGATATTTCAAAGCAGATCGAAGCTGAACTGGAATACCCCGGACAGATCAAAGTCAGCGTTGTCAGAGAATCACGCGTTACCGACTATGCAAAATAAGCGAAAGGTGTGGGGAAACCCACACCTTTTTTAGGAGTAAATCAGATGGACTTAAAGTTTAAACGAAAGCGCATGGAGAAAGCATACGAGTCTACACTTGTGGAAGCGTACAAGGACTATCTTGAAACCCCCGACGGCAGAGAGGTATGTTACGACTATCTTCATCACAAGACCGGCGGCGGTGCCGGGATTCTTATGGTTGATGAGGACGACTGTGTTTATCTGGTCAGACTGTATCGAAACTCCATCGACAGGGTGACTTTGGAGATCCCGGCAGGTGCATATAGCAGAAGCGACGAGTCCGGCAGGGACTGCGCGATGCGAGAAGTGGAAGAGGAAACGGGTATGATCCCCGGGAAGTTGATTCATCTCTCCAATATAGTCTCATCCATCGGGACCTATGATGAGCAGACGGATATCTTTATCGGACTGAACCTATCGAAGGGAACGCAGAAGTTGGATCCGAATGAGTTCATGGAATGTGTAAAACTTCCGATTACCGAAGCGCTTTCCCTGATCGAGCAGGGAGAGATCGTGGACAGTAAGACGGTTCTCTCCATATACGCATATCTGTATATGAAGTCGGCCGGGAAACTTTAAATGACATAAAATCACGCAAAAGGTTGCCATAATCATTTATGGCGACCTTTTTTTTGTAAAAAAATTTCAAAGTCTTTTCCGCTATATCTTGAATGGATTTATATTGCAAATCTCTATATTGTAGTATTACGAAAGATTTACAATTTTGTTAAGAAAATTTGAAAAAATCTATTTGATTTTATGTAAATTAGTTATTATAATGTTACTAAATGGTTGAAAAACTGTGAAGAACGGTAACAAGGGGTTCTTGCATGAACGCATATATTCAAGATTATGTAACCTATTTGAATACGGTAAAACGCGCAAGTCAGAATACGGTTGCATCCTATATCAGAGATCTGAATAAGCTTACGACTTTTTTGGGGATTGACCAGGGTAAGTCCTTTTCGGATGTAAATGCCACAGACCTGTCTGCCTATGTGATGGACTTGGAACAGCAGGGTCTGTCTCAGGCAACCATCTCGAGAAACATCTCCAGTATGAAGTCTTTTTTTATGTATCTGTTTCGTCAGGGCGTCGTGGCGGACGATTATACGGATCAATTAAAGCCGCCCAAGCTTGAGAAGAAGGTTCCGGATACGCTTTCCGTAGCCGAGGTGAATCTTCTTTTAGAGCAGCCGCAGAGAAGCACGCCCAAAGAAGTACGTGACAAGGCGATGCTCGAACTTCTTTATGCAACAGGTATGCGCGTGTCTGAGTTGATCTCTCTGAAACTGTCAGATGTAAATTTACCGCTTGGCTATATCCTGTGCCGTGATACGAACAAGGAGAGAGTGATCCCTATCGAGAACGCAGCGAAGAATGCGCTCTCCGTGTATATCAACACGGTACGTGCCGGCATCTGTGGTGATTCTGAGTACCTCTTTGTGAATATGAAGGGCCAGCCCATGTCCCGCCAGGGATTCTGGAAGCTGATTAAGAGTTATGCGAAAAAGGCCGGTATCGATAAAGATATTACACCGCATATGATCCGTCATTCCTTCGCATCACACTTAGTGTCTAACGGAGCAGACTTAAAGGCGGTGCAAGAGATGCTCGGACACTCCGATATCTCCACCACGCAGATCTACCTTCGAAGCCGCCAGAGCCGCATCAAGGAAGAGTACGAAAAAGCTCATCCCCGTGCGAAGGCGAGGTAGGAGAGACTGCTGCCAATAATGTAATTGAAAAAGCTGAGATAACAGCAACAGGAGGCTTTATGGCACTGACATTAAAGGATCCCGGTCAGGGATCACAGGAGAATGATAATAAAAAGGCGGAGAGCACCTACAATTCTCCGGTGAATCCGGATTATATCAAGGCAGATCCCATCGTGCTTTCAAAGCCGGACTTAAGCATAGAAAGCAATATGCGTAAGGAGTCATCAAGTGACAAGGTGATCGGTATTTTGAAACTGGTGATACCGCTTCTGATCCTGATCATCGGCGGCAAGCTGATCTACGACAAGCTGACTTCGAAGCCGAAGGATGTAACGGATATCGTGAAGTCCGACGAGACGGCAATCGAAAAAGAACTTGGGATTACCTTGGAGAACAACGATGCCATGGTGCATCAGATCCATCAGTACAGTCGCGGGAAGGTCACCGTGTCCGGCAATGGCGATATCGGTGTGATCTATATTGACGGTAAGCAGGTGGGGCTTCATATCAACAATAAGAAGTACGGTATGTATGGTGTCGCCATCGGTGACGCTATGGCGCATGCGGAGAAGGATATGAAGTTTGACTATAACAAATCCACATCCGTCTTAGATGACGCATTGAGCGGGAAGTCCATGACATGGTACTACTACAATACCGAAACCAATGAGGCAATCGCTCTTACCGAGAATGAAACCACCGCAAGAGTGGTTGCGATCACCTATTTCTCGGATTTTCATAAGGTAACGGAGAATCTCGAGGGTATATCCGACTAGGACGATGTACAAGTCGGCTGCCCGATTGAAACATATGCATGAGAGATATTGACACGGAGAAATTCGTGCTATATAATAACCGTCGTCGCTTGGGGCGACTATCAGGAGTGCTCGCGGAAGCGGGCTGAGAGACAGCATAAACCTGCTGTTAATCCTTAACCTGATCCGGGTAATGCCGGCGTAGGGAGAAGACGGTATCGAAAGAACAGGCTTTTCAATTCGCTGTGCGATTTGGAAGGCCTTTATTGTCTCCTCCGAAAGAAATGAAAGGAGATTCCAACATGAAGGTATGGAAGAAACTGGCAGCTGTTGTGACGGTTGCCGCACTGTCCGTAGGTCTTTGCGCTTGCGGCAAGCAGGAAAAGAAGGCACAGAAAGAGATCACATTGGTCCTTGATTGGACGCCGAACACAAACCACACAGGGTTTTATGTGGCACAGCATGAGGGCTACTACGAGGAAGCGGGCATCAAATTAAACATCGTGCAGCCGCCCGAGGACGGCGCTGCAGCGATGGTAGCATCGGGCAAGGCACAGTTCGGTATTGATTTCCAGGATTATCTTGCACCTGTGTTTGAGGCGGGAGAGATGCCGGTTATAGCTGTTGCTGCACTGATCCAGCATAACACTTCCGGTATTATTTCTCTGAAGGAAGACGGTATCAATTCACCGAAGGATCTTGAGGGAAAGAACTATGCAACATGGGAACTTCCCGTTGAACTTGCAATGATGGATTACATCATGAAGAAGGACGGCGGAGATTTCTCCAAGGTAAATCAGATCCCCGGAAATGTTTTGGACGAGCCCACAGCACTTCAGAGCGATATCGATGCGATCTGGGTATACTATGCTTGGGCGGGCATTGCCTGCAAGCAGGCAGGGCTTGAGACCAATATGTTTTACTTCAAGGATATTGTTCCCGAGTTTGACTATTACAGCCCTGTGATCATTGCAAATTCTGACTTCCTTGCAGACGATCCCGACACTGCAAAGGCATTTCTCGATGCAACGGAAAAGGGATATCAGTACGCGATCGATCATCCGGAGGATGCGGCAAAGATTCTCTGCGAGGAGGTTCCCGAGCTTGATGAGAAACTTGTGACCGAGAGCCAGCAGTGGCTTGCCGATCAGTACAAGGCGGAAGAGAGCCGTTGGGGCTATATTGACGCGGACAGATGGAACAGCTTTTATAAGTGGCTGTATGAGAACGGACTTTCCGGAGAGATTCCGGAGAATACCGGATTTACCAACGATTATCTGGGAGACTAAATGGCAGACATCCTATGTGCCAATAACATAAACAAATCCTTCGGAGATAAGAAGGTTTTGGCCGGAGTAAATGTAACACTCGCCGAGGGGGAACTTGTAGCCCTCCTCGGCGCTTCCGGTTGCGGTAAAACCACGCTTTTAAACATTTTATCCGGACTTTTGGAACCGGATGAAGGCGCAGTTACGATCGGCGGTCATGATATCACGGGTAAAACCGGTCAGATGGCTTATATGCAGCAAAAGGATCTGCTGCTTGATCACAAGAAGGTCATCGATAATGTTGCACTTCCGCTTCGCCTGTCAGGTCTTTCCAAAAAGGAGGCGAGGGAGGCGGCGGCGCCGTACTTTGAAACCTTCGGACTTTCAGGAACGGAACTTCAGTATCCGGCGCAGCTCTCCGGAGGTATGCGCCAGCGCGCAGCGTTGCTTCGCACCTATCTATGCAAAAAACCTGTTGCACTTCTTGATGAGCCCTTCGGAGCCCTTGACATGATCACGAGAAAGAAGATGCAGAGCTGGTATCTGGATGTGATGGATAAGATCCGTCTGTCTACGATCCTGGTGACTCATGACGTGGATGAGGCAATTCTGCTTGCGGATCGGGTGTTGATCCTTGCCGGTAGTCCGGCAACGGTGGTGAACGAAATCGTAATCGATGCCGCAAAACCCCGTCATGAAGAATTCTTGCTTTCGGATGCATTTTTGTCATATAAGAGGATGATATCTTCTGAAATTGTGGTATAATAGACGTGTTCCGTTTTGTTTTTTGATTTGAGATTGGAGGTACAAGGATGGCTTGTTTTATCGTATCTGCGGCTGAGGCAGTCGTTGTAACCGCGGTGGAAAAGGCTGTTGCAAAGAAAGAGGAGAAGAAGGAAGCGGAAGGCGTGATCACTTCGGAGCCCAAGGTTTCTTTTTCGATCAAACTGCACTGGCTTTCCACGATGCTTTGGGGTGGTACCATCCTGCTTTTGTTTGAACATATCTGGCACGGTGAGGTGGTTCCCTGGTTCCCGTTTTTAACTGCGATGAGCGATCCGGCGGATCGGCTTGAGATGTTTAAAGAGATGGCCACGGTGGGCGTAACCATGGCTTTGCTTGTTACGATCGTTTGGGCGGGTATGTGTTTTGCTGCCGATGCACTCTTAAAGCGTAAGATGAAACCGGCTCCGCAGTGGGTTGATACAAAGGAGGACTAGATATGACATTACTGATCTCGCTCCTTGCGGCAATCGTAACTACGGTGATCTGGTACAATCGCAAGGATGATACGATGCAGACCGGATTCCTCGCATTGATGTTTTGGGGAGCGTCCCTGATGTGGACGGTAGATGCGGTATTTGAGTATATTGAACTTCGCGATGCTTATTTTATGCCCGAGGCAGCTGATATGCTGAATGACACATTTCTCGGACTTTCGGTTGTTGTACTTGGATTGATCGTATGGCTTGTACGACTGCTCATCAAAGATCCGAAGGGCAGGGTTTTTCACAGATTGACAGAAAGATAAGACGCATAAGGAGGATACTATGGCAGGAAAGACGAATCCCTACGCAGGGACACAGACGGAGAAAAACTTAGAAGCAGCGTTCGCCGGCGAATCCATGGCGAGAAACAAGTACACCTATTTCGCATCCAAGGCGAAGAAGGAAGGCTACGAGCAGATTGCGGCACTTTTCTTAAAGACAGCCGACAATGAAAAAGAACATGCCAAAATGTGGTTCAAGGAGCTTGCCGGTATCGGCAATACATCCGAGAATCTGACTGCGGCAGCAGAGGGTGAGAACTACGAGTGGACGGATATGTACGAGAGCTTTGCAAAGACTGCCGAGGAAGAGGGATTCCCTGAACTTGCGAAGAAGTTCCGTGCGGTAGGTGAGATCGAGAAAGCGCATGAAGAGCGTTATCGCGCACTCTTAAAGAACGTCGAGATGCAGGAAGTGTTTAAGAAGAGTGAAGTGAAGGTGTGGGAGTGCAGAAACTGCGGACATATCGTAGTCGGCACAGAGGCACCTGAGGTATGTCCCGTATGCGATCATCCGCAGTCATACTTTGAAGTTCATGCAGAGAATTATTGATTCCTTGCCACAATACGAACAGCACTCATATATTCCGGGAGGCTTTTGGCCTTCCGGATTTTTTTGATGTCATCTTCGGGATGGTTACTAATGTAGTAGACAAGGTAGTTGAGCAATTCCTTCATACGGTGCAGAAGCTGGACTTCGCCGGGCATGATCTTCTTGTATTCGGATACGATCTCTTCGTGAAAAGCAAGAAAGCGATCCATATCGCGCGGCGCATCGGCGTCTTTCTTTCCGAGAAGGATCATCGGAAGCTCGGGATTTCTTAAAAGTCCGCGTCCGAGCATCACAGCCTGTGTATCCGGTGCTGCTTCAAGAATCCGTTTCATGGAGTCAGTGTCGTAGATATCACCGTTATAACAAAGGGGAATGTCTAACTCCTTAGTCGCTTTTACGTAGGAAGCAAGATCAGGTGATTCACGATAAAACTGCTTTTGGAGACGGGGGTGTATGATCAGCTCCTTGATGGGATGTTTCTTGTAGACCGAGAGGATCTCATCCCACTCGGAAAGCTCGCGAATGCCGATCCTGGTTTTAACGGAGATCGGAAGAGGGATCCGCTTAAATGCAAGTGTGAGAAAATCGTCCAGTTTTTCCGGATCATACAGCATGCCGGAACCCTTGCGTTTTGAAACTACGGTACCGGACGGACAGCCGAGGTTTAGATTCACCTCATCATAGCCAAGCGCAGCAAACTGCTCCGAAAGGGAGACAAAGGCGTCGATATCGTTGGTCAAAACCTGCGGTACCACACGCAGTCCTTCGTTGTGTGCCGGGTCTGCCTCGTAGCGTTCTTTTTGGATCATATGACGGTTTGCGATAAACGGGGTGTAATAGCAGTCGATTCCGCCGTAGAATTTATCAAATGCATTTCGAAACAGGTAGGTTGTGATTCCCTCCATGGGGGCTAAATAAATACGCATAAGGAGTGTCCTTTCGTTTTGCTATGAAATGTATAGCATAATCAGTGATAAGTTGTCAAAAACATATACTGTTAATTCCTATTAAAATGTGTTATGATACTTCATTATGACATGTTAGGAGGAAAATGTTATGGGAATGACAATGACGCAGAAGATACTTGCAAACCATGCGGGCCTTCCCGAAGTCGTGGCAGGTCAGTTGATTGAGGCGAATCTCGACCTTGTACTCGGCAATGATGTGACCTCACCGGTCGCGATCAAAGAACTATCCAAATTCAAAAAGCAGGAGGTCTTTGACAAGGACAAGATTGCACTTGTGATGGACCACTTTACACCGAATAAAGATATCAAGAGTGCGGAGCACTGCAAATGTGTTCGCGAGTATGCGGATGCCAATTCCATCACCAACTTCTTTGATGTGGGTGCAATGGGCATCGAGCATGCGCTCCTTCCGGAGAAAGGACTCATCGTTGCGGGCGAGACCTGCATCGGTGCAGACTCGCATACCTGTACTTACGGAGCACTGGGTGCATTTTCCACAGGTGTCGGAAGTACGGATATGGCTGCGGGTATGATGACAGGCAAGGCCTGGTTTAAAGTTCCCTCCGCCATCAAATTCAACATTGTTGGTGAGAAGGCACCCTACGTAAGCGGCAAGGATGTTATCCTTCACATCATCGGTATGATCGGTGTGGACGGAGCGCTCTACAAGTCCATGGAATTTGTGGGTGACGGCATCAAGAATCTTACGATGGATGATCGTTTCACCATTGCGAATATGGCCATCGAAGCCGGTGCGAAGAACGGTATCTTCCCGGTGGATGAACTTACAGAAGCTTACATGAAGGAGCACTCCGAAAAGTCTTACACAAAGTATGAGGCGGATGCGGATGCTGTTTATGATGCGGAGTATACCATCGATCTTTCAACTTTAAAGCCGACGGTTGCATTCCCGCACCTTCCCGAGAACACCAAGACCATCGATGAGGTGGGCGATATCAAGATCGATCAGGTTGTGATCGGTTCCTGTACCAACGGACGTATCTCTGATATGAGAATCGCCGCTGAGATCATGAAGGGCAGAAAGGCTGCCAAGGGTGTACGTGTGATCGTAATCCCCGGAACACAAGATGTATATATGCAGATGATCAAGGAAGGTCTCACCGAGATCTTTATCACTGCAGGTGCAGTTGTATCCACCCCGACCTGCGGACCCTGCCTCGGCGGACATATGGGCGTTATGGCAGCGGGAGAGCGTACGGTATCCACAACCAACAGAAACTTTGTGGGTCGTATGGGACACGTTGATTCCGAAGTCTATCTTGCAAGTCCCGCAGTTGCCGCTGCATCGGCGGTTGCAGGTAAGATCGTAAGCCCCGCAGCACTCTGATTGAGATCTTTAAGAAAGGAAGGATTCCATGAAAGCAAAAGGAACAGTACATAAATACGGTGACAATGTAGATACGGATGTAATCATTCCGGCAAGATACTTAAACTCCTCCGATCCCGAGGACTTAAAGAAGCATTGCATGGAGGATATCGATACGGAGTTCGTCGGACGCGTGAAAGCGGGCGATATTATGGTTGCCAACAAGAACTTCGGATGCGGCTCTTCGAGAGAACATGCACCGATCGCCATCAAGGCGTCGGGCATCGCGTGCGTGATCGCCGAGACCTTCGCGCGTATCTTCTACAGAAACTCCATCAATATCGGACTCCCCATCATTGAGTGTCCGGAGGCGGCAGCGGAAATCGCTGCGGGTGACGAGGTCGAGATCGATTTCGACAGCGGCAAGATCTACGATCTGACCAAGGGTACCGAGTACCAGGGCCAGGCCTTCCCGCCGTTCATGCAAGAGATCATCAAGCACGAGGGCCTGATTAACTATATCAACAGTAAAGAGTGACGATACACAGCGTCCCGCGGCGCTGTATCTGTTGCCGGGACAACATGGAGCCGCCGGCGCTTAGCGAGGTTTCTCACGAGCTTAGCGTCCGCTGCGTGCGACATTTAGCGAGAGCGTGTCCGGGCAACTGATAGCAGCTGACAGGGACGCGTGAGATTTGGATTATTTGATAAAAGGAGATAGTAGCATGAACATGAATATCGCAGTCATAAAGGGTGACGGCATCGGTCCGGAAGTCGTATCCGAGGCCATGAAAGTCTTAGATGCCGTAGCTGCAAAGTACGGCCACACCATCGCATACGAACAGCTTTTGATGGGCGGATGCTCCATCGACGCTTACGGTGATCCGCTGACCGATGAGACGGTTGCCAAAGCGAAGAAGGCCGACGCGGTGCTGCTTGGTTCCATCGGAGGAAATACTTCGACATCACCCTGGTATAAGCTTCCGCCGAAGAAGCGTCCCGAGGCAGGTCTTTTAAAGATCAGAAAGGAGCTCGGACTGTTTGCAAATCTTCGTCCCGCGCTTCTTTACGATCAGCTTAAGGATGCGTGTCCGTTAAAGAAGGAAATCGCGGACAAGGGCTTCGATATGGTCATCATGAGAGAACTGACCGGCGGTCTCTACTTCGGTGAAAGAAAGACCGAAGAGGTGGACGGTGTTATGACAGCCGTCGATACACTGACTTATACAGAGACCGAGATTCGCAGAATTGCGATCAAGGCTTTCGACATCGCCATGAAGCGTCGTAAGAAGGTGACCAGTGTAGACAAGGCAAATGTGCTCGATTCTTCCAGACTTTGGAGAAAGGTCGTGGAAGAGGTTGCAGCGGATTATCCCGAGGTATCCTATGAGCACATGCTGGTAGACAATGCGGCAATGCAGCTTGTCAAGGACCCCGCACAGTTCGACGTCGTCCTTACAGAGAATATGTTCGGTGATATTCTTTCCGATGAGGCATCGATGATCACGGGCTCCATCGGTATGCTGTCTTCCGCATCCTTAAACGAAACCAAGTTCGGACTCTATGAGCCGAGCGGCGGATCCGCACCGGATATCGCGGGACAGAATATCGCGAATCCCATTGCTACGATTCTTTCCGCAGCCATGATGCTGCGTTATACATTTGATCTTGACGCCGAGGCGGATGCCATTGAAGCGGCAGTCAGAAAGGTTCTTGTGGAAGGATACAGAACCGGAGATATCATGTCGGAAGGCTGCACAAAGGTTCTGTGCGACGAGATGGGCAACCTGATCGCCGAGAGAGTATAAGAGACGTACGCACCAAGACGCACGCTCGGTGTGAGGGGAGGCACTCATGAAGTTGAAACAGGAATTGGAAAAGATGGAAAAGGAGTGGAGCAGGAAGCCACTGGCCATCCTTCTCCTGTCCTTATTCGGTATTCTGCTTGATGTTGCAGGCAAACATGTGGCTGTGATGACGGGAACCGTGCTCTATATCGATTCCATCGGTTATCTCTTTGCCGCAATCGTCGGCGGGTATTTACCCGGCATTCTGGTCGGATATTTTTCAAACCTCCTGACCGGATTTGCGGATATTACCAATGCCTACTACGGAATTATCAGTGTTCTTATAGCGGTTGTCGCGTCCTATATGGCTGACAGAGGCTATTTCAAAAAGATATGGGGTGTGCTGCTCGGAATCTTCCTCTTTGCCGTAATCGGCGGAGGCGTCGGAGGATTTCTTACCTACATGCTTTACGGATTTGATCCGTCGGCGGAGGTGCCGCTTGGGTTTATCCAGAGCATGATGAATGACGGGCGTCTTTCGTGCTTTGCAGGTAACATGCTCTCGAGCTTCCTGATCGACCTTGCCGACAAGGCCATAACGATGGTGATCTGCCTGATTCTGGTCAGCGTCTTTCCTGCAAGCTGGAAGGCACGCTTCAAACTCCACAATCTCAAGAATCTGGTGATGACGGAGGCAGAAGAAAGAGAAGCCAAGAAGGCCTACTCGAGAAAGATGTCCCTGCGCGCCAAGGTGGTATTTCTCGTAGGAACCATCATGGTGTGTATCGCAGTCGTGGCCGGTGTCATCTGCTTCATGCTTTATGATCGTTCTACGATCGATGAGCACAAGGTGCTCGGACATGGTGTTGCGACGCTTGCTGCAGGAGTGATCGACGGCGACAGTGTGGACAGGTTTATCGAAGAGGGCGAGAACGCTCCTGGATACCAGCATCAGGAAGAACTCCTGTACAGAGTCAGAGAGAGTTCTCCCGATATCCAATACATATATGTCTATCAGATTAGACCCGACGGATGTCATGTGGTTTTCGACCTCGATACGGATGAATTAGAGGGCAGCAACCCCGGGGATGTGATCGAGTTTGAAGACGCATTTTACGATCTTCTTCCGACGCTTTTAAACGGAGGAGAGATTGAGCCCATCATATCGGATGATTCCTACGGCTGGCTGCTTACCGTATATGAGCCGGTGAAGGATTCCTCCGGAAATACAGTGTGCTACGCCTGCGTGGATATATCCATGGATCAGGTTCGGATCAATGAGCGAAGTTTTATCACCAAGGAATTTGCCCTCTTTATGGGATTCATCATCCTGGTGCTTGCATTTACACTTTGGATTTCCGAATACAAGCTGCTGGTACCTATCAATGCCATGGCACTGGCTGCTGACAGATTCGCGTATGACAACGAGGAAGACTTAGAGCGCGGTGTCGATCGCATGAAGCGCCTCGATATCGACACGGGCGATGAGATTGAACACCTCTATCATGCATTTACCAAGACGATCGATGAGACCGTCGGCTACATTTCCGAAGTTAACAAAAAGAACGAGATGATCAACAACATGCAGAACAACCTGATCCTCGTTCTGGCGGATATGGTGGAGAGCCGTGACGAAAGCACGGGTGACCACATCAAGAAGACAGCGGCCTACGTCGAACTGATCTGTCGGAAGATGCAGGCGAAGGAAGAACACAAAGCACAGTTTACGGAAGAGTACATCGAAAACTGCGTGCACTCCGCGCCGCTGCATGATGTGGGTAAGATCAAGATATCGGATACGGTGTTGAATAAGCCCGGTAAATTAACCGACGAAGAGTTCGAGATCATGAAAACGCACACCACGGCGGGCGAAGAGATCATTGAGCATGTGATCGAGACGGTGACCGAATCCGGGTACCTGACCGAAGCGAAAAATATGGCGGCCTGCCACCACGAGAAGTGGAACGGCAAGGGATACCCCAAAGGCAAGAAGGGGACCGAGATTCCGATGTCGGCCAGGATCATGGCCGTTGCGGATGTCTTCGACGCTTTGATCTCAAGGAGATGCTACAAAGAGCCCTTCTCTTTTGAGAAAGCAATGGAGATCATCAAGGAGGGATCGGGAGAACACTTCGATCCGGAACTGGTTGAGATCTTCCTTGCCTCACAGGATGAGGTTCGTGCCATCGCGGAAGCGAATATGAGCGGTCCGTTGATCGAGCGAAAGAAAAAGCCCGATGCATCAAACGAGTAACATTAAGAGGAAAAGAAACGTGGAAGTATCAAATCAAACACTTGAAGAGGTAAGAAACTTTTTTGCGAAGGATCTGTACGCAAAACAGTCTGACTTCTATATAGAAGCAATCGATGACCACTACGCGAAGATCAGTTGCCGCTTAAGCGACAAGCACAAGAATGCAGTCGGCGGAGTTATGGGCGGCGTATACTTCACCATGGCGGATTTCACCATGGCGGTGGCATCGAACTGGCAGGAACCGGGAACCGTATCTTTGGATGCGTCCATCTCCTTTTTGGGCGTCCCTAAGTCGGATACGCTTATTTCCGAATCCGAACTGGTGAAGGACGGCAGAAGCACCTGCTGTTATCTGATCCATATCATGGATGACGAGGGTCATCACGTGGCGGAAGCAAAATTCACAGGATTTCACAAAAGATAATATAGCGAAAGGAAGTAGGAATTATGAAGAGTGATAACGTAAAAAAAGGAATGCAGCAGGCACCGCACAGAAGTCTGTTCAATGCGCTCGGCATGACGGATGAGGAGATGAAGAAGCCCTTGGTCGGCATCGTGTGCTCCTACAATGAGATCGTGCCCGGTCATATGAACCTGGATAAGATCGCTCAGGCGGTTAAGATGGGCGTAGCTGAGGCGGGCGGTGTACCCGTGATGTTCCCGGCCATCGCTGTCTGCGACGGTATCGCCATGGGACACATCGGCATGAAGTATTCTCTTGTAACGAGAGATCTGATCGCCGATTCCACCGAGTGTATGGCAATTGCGCATCAGTTTGATGCACTCGTCATGATTCCCAACTGTGATAAGAATGTACCCGGATTACTTATGGCAGCCGCAAGAGTAAATGTTCCCACCGTATTCGTATCCGGCGGACCTATGCTTGCAGGACATGTGAAGGGCAGAAAGACCAGTCTTTCTTCCATGTTCGAGGCGGTCGGCGCCTATGCGGCAGGTAAGATGTCCGAAGAGGATGTGTATGACTTCGAGTGTAATGCATGTCCTACCTGCGGATCCTGCTCCGGTATGTACACAGCCAACTCCATGAACTGCTTAACCGAGGCACTCGGTATGGGACTTCCCGGCAACGGAACCATCCCCGCAGTCTACAGCGAGAGACTGAAGCTTGCAAAACGCGCGGGCTACGCTGTGATGGAGATGCTTGAAAAAGACATCCGTCCCCGTGATATCATCACAAAGGACGCGATCTTAAATGCACTTACGGTTGATATGGCGCTCGGATGCTCCACCAACTCCATGCTTCATATCCCCGCGATCGCACATGAGATCGGATTTGATTTCGATATCGCATTTGCAAATGAAATCTCTGCCAAGACACCGAACCTCTGCCACTTAGCACCTGCAGGCCCCACTTATATGGAAGACTTAAATGAGGCAGGCGGTGTGTATGCGGTGATCAAGCAGCTCTGTGAGCTCGGCCTGATTCATGAGGATTGTATGACCGTAACAGGTAAGACCATCGGTGAGGCAGTCAAGAATGCTGTTAACAGAAATCCCGAGGTCATCCGTCCGCTTGACAACCCTTATTCAAAGACCGGCGGACTTGCCGTACTGAAGGGTAATCTGGCTCCGGACGGAAGCGTGGTAAAGCGTTCCGCAGTTGCACCTGAGATGCTTTCACACGAGGGCCCGGCAAGAGTATTTGACTGCGAGGATGATGCCATTGCAGCCATCAAGGGCGGCAAGATCGTTGACGGCGATGTGGTCGTGATCCGTTACGAGGGACCGAAGGGCGGCCCCGGCATGAGAGAGATGCTGAATCCCACATCCGCAATCGCAGGCATGGGACTCGGATCCACGGTTGCTTTGATCACCGACGGACGTTTCTCCGGCGCAAGTCGCGGCGCTTCCATCGGACATGTATCTCCCGAGGCGGCAGTCGGCGGTCCGATCGCACTGGTAAAAGAGGGCGATATCATCAGTATCGACATCAATGCATGCACATTAAACTTGAAGGTATCCGATGAGGAACTTGCAAAGCGTAAGGCTGAGTGGACACCGAGAGAGCCGAAGGTTACAACAGGTTATCTCGCAAGATATTCCAAGATGGTTACTTCAGGCAATCGCGGCGCGGTTCTCGAGCTTTAAAAAATAAAATTGAATATCAAATTGTTTTGTGGTATTCTGTAAAACGTATATTTTTATTTTGCGGGTACCATAAAAGAAAGGGAGAGTTTTATGAAACAGTTGACAGGTTCAGAAATCATCATCGAATGCTTAAAAGAGCAGGGCGTCGATACGGTCTTCGGTTATCCCGGCGGAACCATTTTGAACGTCTACGATGCGCTTTACAAGCATCAGGATGAAATTCATCATATCCTGACCTCTCACGAGCAGGGCGCTGCACATGCTGCAGACGGTTACGCGAGAGCGACGGGCAAGGTAGGTGTCTGTATGGCAACCTCCGGTCCCGGTGCGACCAACTTGGTCACCGGTATTGCGACGGCATACATGGATTCCATTCCTTTGGTTGCCATCACGGCAAATGTCAATGTATCCGCTTTGGGCAAGGACAGTTTTCAGGAGATTGACATCTGTGGCGTGGTGATGCCCATCACCAAGCACAGCTTCATCGTTAAGAATGTACATGAGCTCGCAAGTACACTCCGACGTGCGTTCAAGATCGCACAGAGCGGCAGACCCGGCCCCGTGTTGGTTGACGTCACCAAGGATGTCACCGCAAATATGGCCGACTTCGAGCCGAAGGTACCGGAACCTATCACGCACGATAACTCCAGTGTGAAGGCGGACGATATCGACAAGGCTATCCGCCTGATCGAGAAGTGTAAGCGTCCCTTCATCGTATGCGGCGGTGGCGTGATCGCTTCCGATGCTTCCAAAGAATTAAAGAAATTTGCCGACAAGATCGATGCTCCCGTCTGCGATACGCTGATGGGCAAGGGTGCATTTCCCGCCACCGATCCCAAGTATACCGGCATGATCGGTATGCACGGTACCAAGGTAAGCAACTTTGGTGTCAACAAGGCGGATCTTGTAATTGTGATCGGAGCACGTTTCTCCGACAGAGTGACCGGCAATGCTGCAAAGTTCTGTGAGCATGCCAAGATCCTTCAGATCGACATCGATGCAGCCGAGATCGACAAGAATGTCATCGTAGACGCGGCGGTAGTCGGAGATGCGGGTGAGATCTTAAAGATGCTGACTTCCAGGATCAAGACCGCAAAGAAGCCTGAGTGGGCGAAGGAGATCGAAGATTTAAGAAAGCAGTTCCCCGATCATGCGGACATGTCTTCCATGAGCGGTCCTGCCATCATCAACAAGATCTACGAGATCACCAAGGGCAAGGCTACCATCACCACGGACGTGGGACAGCATCAGATGTGGGCTGCACAGTATTATAAGTACACGAAGCCGAGACAGTTCCTGTCTTCCGGCGGACTCGGTACCATGGGTTACGGCGTAGGTGCATGTATCGGTGCCAAGGTCGGCAAGCCCGAGAATATCACGATCAATATTGCAGGTGACGGGTGCTTCCGTATGAATATGAACGAGATCGCAACCGCTGCCAGATATAATATTCCCATCATCCAGGTAGTCATCAACAACCACGTGCTCGGTATGGTACGTCAGTGGCAGACGCTGTTCTATGACAAGCGTTACTCCAACACCGTACTCGATGATAATGTTGATTTTGCCAAGGTATCCGAGGCACTCGGTGCGGCTGGATATACGGTAAGAACCTTAGATGAGTTTGAGAAGGCGATCACCAAGGCGATCAAGGACAATCGTCCCGCAGTGATCGACTGTATCATCGACAAGGATGACAAGGTATGGCCCATGGTAGCAGCCGGACAGCCGCTTGAAACCTGTTTCGATGACGAAGATTTAAAGAACAAATAATTGCGGAAGCGCTTTATAAAAGGAGGATTGACGAAATGTCAAGAGTGTTTAATTTTTCAGCGGGACCTTCTGTTTTACCGGAGGTTGTATTAAAGCAGGCAGCAGAAGAGATGCTTGATTACAAGGGATCGGGCATGAGTGTTATGGAGATGAGCCATCGTTCCAAGGTGTATGATAACATCATCAAGGAAGCAGAGCAGGATCTTCGTGACCTGATGGATATTCCCGACAACTACAAGGTGCTCTTCTTACAGGGCGGTGCTTCCCAGCAGTTCGCTGCAGTACCCATGAACCTGATGAAGAACGGCGTTGCAGACTACATCATCACCGGTCAGTGGGCAAAGAAGGCTTACGAAGAGGCACAGAAGTACGGCAAGGCCAATGCCATCGCTTCTTCCGCAGACAAGACTTTCTCTTACATCCCCGATTGCTCGGATCTTCCGATCTCCGAGGATGCAGACTATGTATATATCTGCCACAACAACACCATCTACGGAACCAGCTACAAGGAGCTCCCGAACACCAAGGGTAAGATCCTGGTTGCAGATATGTCTTCCGACATCCTGTCTCAGCCGGTCAATGTATCCGATTACGGTCTCATTTTCTTCGGTGTACAGAAGAACGTCGGACCTGCAGGTGTGGTTGTAGTTATCATTCGCGAGGATCTGATCAGAGATGATCTTCCTGCGTATGTTCCCACCATGTTAAAGTACAAGACACAGGCAGACAACGACTCCCTCTACAACACACCTCCTTGCTACGGCATCTACATCTGCGGACTTGTGTTCAAGTGGGTGAAGGAGATGGGCGGACTTTCCGCTATGAAGGCACACAACGAGAAGAAGGCACAGATCCTTTACAACTTCCTCGATTCCTCTAAGATGTTTACCGGAACCGTTGAGAAGAAGGATCGTTCCCTCATGAATGTACCCTTCGTAACAGGCAATGAAGAACTTGACGCAAAATTCGTCAAGGAGGCTACCGCAGCAGGTTTCGTAAACCTGAAGGGCCACAGAACCGTTGGCGGTATGCGTGCTTCCATCTATAATGCTATGCCCATCGAAGGCGTAGAGAAGCTTGTTGCATTCATGAAAGACTTTGAAGAGAAAAATTCATAATACGAAGGAGTTAGACATATCATGACAAAGGTAAATTGCTTGAATCCTATCGCAGCCTGCGGTATGGATCTGTTTACGGATTCTTATGAAACAACCGATAACTATGACGAGGCTGAGGCTGTCCTTGTAAGAAGTGCGGCTATGCACGACTTAAACCTTTCCGACAATCTGCTTGCAGTTGCACGTGCCGGCGCAGGCGTGAACAACATCCCGCTTGACAAGTGCGCAGAGAAGGGTATCGTCGTATTCAACACACCCGGTGCCAATGCCAACGGCGTAAAGGAACTCGTGGTTGCGGGACTTCTTCTCGCATCCAGAGATCTGATGGGCGGTTACAACTGGGTGAAGGCCAACGCTTCCGATGAGAACATTGCCAAGGCTGTAGAGAAGCAGAAGAGCAAGTATGCCGGTAACGAAGTTATGGGCAAGAAGCTCGGTGTGATCGGACTCGGTGCCATCGGTGCCAAGGTTGCCAACATCGGTTTCAGACTCGGTATGGACGTATACGGTTACGATCCCTTCGTGTCCGTAGACGCTGCATGGAGACTTTCCAGCCACGTAAAGCATATTACCAATGTCGAAGATATCTATCGTGATTGTGATTACATCACCATCCATGTACCTGCGCTTGATTCCACCAAGGGCATGCTCAACAAGGATGCATTTGCCATGATGAAGGATGGCGTGAAGATCTTAAACTTCGCAAGAGATATCCTTGTGAACGACGACGATATGATCGAGGCGCTTGCTTCCGGCAAGGTAGGTCGTTATGTAACAGACTTCCCCAATGCCAAGATCGCAGGTGTTGACGGCGTGATCACGCTTCCGCACCTCGGTGCATCCACGGCTGAGTCCGAGGATAACTGTGCGATCATGGCAGTTAAGCAGATCATGGATTATATCGAGAACGGAAATATCAAGAATTCCGTAAACTATCCCGCATGTGACGGCGGTGTGTGCCAGACTGCTTCAAGAATCAGCATCTGCCACAAAAACATCCCGAACATGATCACACAGTTTACCGGTGTGCTTTCCGCAGACGGTATCAACGTATCCGACATGGTATCCAAGTCCAAGGGAGATTGGGCATACACATTGCTTGATCTTTCCAAGACACCGGACGAGAAGTCCATCGCGGATATCACAGCGATTGACGGTGTTGTGAAGGTACGTGTGATCAAGTAGTTATAGGATTAGGAGTGATAGTTATGAGTGAAAAATTAAAAGTAGGTGTACTCGGTGCAACCGGTATGGTTGGACAGAGATTTATATCGATCCTTGCGGATCATCCCTGGTTTGAGGTCGTGACCGTGGCAGCCAGCCCCAGAAGTGCAGGCAAGACCTACGCTGAGGCAGTCGGTGACCGTTGGAAGATGACCACTCCGATGCCGGATGCGGTGAAGGATCTTATTGTATATGATGTAACTGAGGTGGAGAAGGTAGCTGCTACCGTAGATTTCGTCTTCTCCGCAGTTGATATGTCCAAGGACGAGATCAAGGCCATCGAGGAGGCTTATGCCAAGACAGAGACTCCCGTTGTATCCAATAACAGCGCACATCGCTGGACTCCGGATGTTCCGATGATCGTTCCCGAGATCAATGCAGATCACGTTGAAGTGATCGAGGCACAGAAGAAGCGTCTCGGTACCACCAGAGGTTTCGTAGCCGTTAAACCCAATTGCTCCATTCAGTCTTATGCTCCCTGCCTTGCGGCATGGAAGGAGTTTGAGCCCTACGAAGTGATCGCAACTACTTATCAGGCAATCTCAGGCGCAGGCAAGACCTTCAAGGATTGGCCGGAGATGGTTGAAAATGTTATCCCCTTCATCGGTGGTGAGGAAGAAAAGTCCGAGAAGGAGCCTCTTCGTATCCTCGGTAAGGTAGAGAATGGTGAGATTGTTCCCGCAACAAGCCCGAAGATTTCCTGCCAGTGTATCCGCGTGCCGGTATTAAACGGCCACACTGCGGCAGTCTTTGTTAAGTTTAAGAAGAAGGCAACCAAGGAGCAGCTTGTCGAGGCACTTACCTCATTTTCCGGTGAGCCTCAGAAGCTTGAACTTCCTTCGGCTCCGAAGCAGTTCATCCGTTACATGGAAGAGGAGAATCGTCCTCAGGTAACTCTGGATGTGGATTACGAGAACGGTATGGGTGTGTCCATCGGACGTCTCCGCGAGGATACCATCTACGACTGGAAGTTCGTAGGCCTTTCCCATAACACTTTAAGAGGTGCTGCAGGCGGTGCGGTCCTTTGCGCAGAGCTCTTAAAGGCTAAGGGATACATTACAAAAAAATAGTAATATCTCTTGTTTGAACTTTTGATTTGTGATAATATTTTTTATAATTATGTGATAGTATGACCGGGAGGGTGTAGTACAAATGAAGAAGCTGATACTCGTTACGTCTCCGCCTGCGTGCGGCAAGACATTTATCTCCAAGAAGCTCGCGAAAGCATTGCCGAATTGCGTATATCTTGACAAGGATACGCTGATCGTGCTTTCCAAGCAGATTTTCAAAGTCGCGGGAGAGGAGTATAACCGTTCTTCGGATTTCTTCCAGAGAGAGATTCGTGATTACGAGTACTACGCCATCTTAGACATTGCTTTTGAAGCATTAGAGTACAACGATACCGTATTGATCAACGCTCCGTTTACGGACGAGATCCGTGACAATGAGTACCTTGACGGGCTGCGTAAGCGACTTGCGGAAAAGGACGCTGAGCTCTTCGTGGTATGGGTGCACACGGACATCGAGGTGGCACACCAGCGTATGATCAAGCGTGCATCGGACAGAGATACCTGGAAGCTTGAGCATTGGGATGAGTACGTAAGTACCCAGAAGTTTAATCAGCCGGACAATATCCCGGAGTTGTTTGTCTTTAACAATTCCTCCGACGAAGATTACAAGAAATCGCTGGATGAAGCAGTAAAGGCAATCAGAGGCTAGTTTTTAGGAGAGAGAAGTCATGGCTGACATCAGACCATTTGCGGCAGTAAGACCGAGGAAGGATATCGCTTCCGCGGTTGCTGCACTTCCATATGACGTATACAGCAGGAAAGAGGCGAAAGAGGAAGTATCCGGAAAGCCCCTTTCCTTTCTGTGTATTGACAGGGCGGAGACGGGACTTCCGGACGAGGTAGACACCTATGCACCGGAGGTTTATGCAAGAGCGAGAACCCTCTTCGAGAAGATGATCGAGGACGGCAACTTCGTATCGGACGACAAGCCCTGTTATTATATTTATGAACTTACCATGGACGGTAGGACCCAGTCGGGTATCGTTGCCGTATCCGCCGTTGACGATTATCTGTCAGGCACCATCAAGAAGCACGAGAACACACGCGCCGACAAGGAGCAGGACCGTATCAATCATGTGGATACTTTGTCCGCACAGACCGGACCGATTTTTCTGGCATACCGCGCACAGCGTGAGATTGATGCCATTGTAGACCGGATCCGCGCAGGTGTGCCGGAGAATGATTTCACATCCGATGACGGTATAGGACATCGTGTGTGGATCGTGGATCGCGCCGAGGATATCGAGAGACTGCGTGATCTGTTCGCAAAGACGGACAGCATTTATATTGCAGACGGACACCACAGAGCTGCATCCGCAGTGAAAGTCGGTGTAAAACGAAGAGATGCACATCCGGGTTATACGGGTGAAGAAGAGTTCAATTTCTTCCTGTCCGTTCTTTTTCCGGACGAGCAGCTTGCGATCCTTCCCTACAACAGGGTGGTTCGCGATCTGAACGGACTGACACCGGATGCGTTTTTTGATGCGGTCGGAAAGCATTTCACGATCGAAAAATCGGATGCTCCCGTAGCACCCGAGAAGAAGGGTACCTTCGGACTCTTCCTTGACAACTGTTGGTATAAGCTTACCGCGAAGGAGGAAATCTTATCGGACGATCCCGTGAAGGGATTGGATGTTTCCATCCTTCAGGATTACCTTTTGGCACCGGTTCTCGGTATTGCTGATCCCAGAACGGACAGCAGGATTGATTTCGTGGGTGGAATCCGCGGACTTTCCGAGCTCGAGAAGCGCGCGACAACCGATATGAAGCTTGCTTTTTCCATGTACCCGACTTCAATCGAGGAGCTTTTTGACGTGGCAGATGCAGGACTTCTGATGCCACCGAAATCCACATGGTTCGAACCGAAACTTCGAAGCGGCCTTTTTATACATCAGATCGAAAGATAGAGGGACATATATGCCGAAAAAAGAAATCTTTGCAATCAACTGGATGGAGGTAGAGGCTCTTGTGCGCGGAATCCATAACAATCCGCATCACATCCTCGGTATGCATGAGTGTCTGGACGATGTATTTATCAATGCCTATCTGCCGAGAGCGAAGGCTGTTACCGCAATCGATACGGCAACCAAGAAGCGTCACACCTTAGTCGCTGATCGGGTTCCCGGTTTTTTCTCCGTCAGGATTAAAGACAAAAAACGTTTTGACTACAAGCTCTCCGTAAAATTCATCGACGGTAAGGAGCTTACTTATATCGATCCCTACAATTTCGAGCCCGTATTCGACCCCATTGACATCAGTCTGTTCAATGAGGGCGAGCACGACAAGATTTATGAGAAGATGGGTGCACACCCGATGAAGGTGGATGGCGTCGAAGGCGTATTCTTCGCAGTCTGGGCTCCGAATGCCGAGAGAGTTTCCGTAGTCGGAGATTTCAATCAGTGGGACGGCACGCGTCATCCGATGCGTAAAATCGATTATTCCGGAGTTTTCGAACTCTTTATTCCCGGCAAGTACGTGGGACAGATTTACAAGTATGAGATCGCAGCCAAGTCCGGCAAGGTCTTCATGAAGTCCGATCCCTATGCCTTTTCGTCTGAACTTCGTCCCGCCAATGCATCCCGCGTTGCAGACCTTACCTACAAGTGGAAGGATGACAAGTGGATGGAGGAGAGAAAGAATCGCGATGCGGCAAAATCTCCCATGAACATCTACGAGGTACACTTAGGTTCCTGGAAGCGTCCCGAGGACGGAAGAGAGTTCTATACCTACAAAGAGATCGCTCCCAAACTGGCAGAATATGTTCTGTCTATGGGATATAATTATATCGAACTGATGCCCATCATGGAGCATCCATACGATCCCTCATGGGGATATCAGGTGACGGGTTACTATGCACCGACATCCAGGTACGGATCCCCCACCGACTTCATGTATTTCATGGATTACATGCACAGCAAGGGCATCGGTATCATCATGGATTGGGTGCCTGCACATTTCCCGAAGGACGAGAACGGCCTCGGAAGATTTGACGGCACGGCCCTGTATGAGCATGAGGACCCGAGGCGCGGCGAGCACCCGCACTGGGGCACCTATATTTACAATTACAGTCGAAATGAAGTTAAGAACTTCCTGATATCGAACGCACTTTACTGGGCGGATAAGTACCATGTCGACGGTATCCGTATGGACGCAGTGGCATCCATGCTGTATCTCGATTACGGCAGAGGCGACGGCGAGTGGCTTCCGAACAAGAACGGCGGCAACGAGAATCTTGACGCCGTAGAGTTCATCAAGACGCTGAACAAGAAGATGCATGACATGTATCCGGGTGTTCTGATGGTTGCCGAGGAGTCTACCGCATGGCCGATGATCACCTTCCCCGTAGAAGAGGGTGGACTCGGATTTGACTTCAAGTGGAATATGGGCTGGATGAATGATTTCCTTCGTTATATGCAGCTCGATCCTTTGTATCGCAAGTATCATCACAACGATCTGACCTTCAGTATGGTATATGCATACAGTGAGAAGTTCGTCCTCGTGCTTTCACACGACGAGGTCGTACACGAAAAGGGTTCCATGATCACCAAGATGCCCGGCGGATATGAAGACAAGTTCTCCAATCTCCGCGTGGCCTTCGGTTATATGATGACACATCCTGGTAAGAAACTGCTCTTTATGGGACAGGAGATCGCACAGTTCAAGGAGTTCAACGAAAACTCCGAGGTAGACTGGTCCCTCTTCGAGTTTGATGCACATGTCTATATCCAGAGCTATGTGAAGGAGCTCAATAAGCTTTATTCTTCCGAGCCTGCGTTATATCAGCTTGATTCCCAGCCCGAGGGTTTTGAGTGGATCAACTGCAACAATGCGAACAAGAGCCTGCTTTCGTTTATCCGACACGGCGAAAAGCCCGGCGACAGTTTGGCAATCATCTGCAACTTCACACCGGTTGAACACAAGGCGTATAAGCTCGGTGTTCCTGCAGGCGGAAGATGGCAGGAGATCTTCTCCTCGGACAATGCCAAGTTCGGTGGCGAAGGCCGTAACAACAAAACAGCAAAACAAGCGAAAAAAGCGGAATGTGACGGACAGGAGCATTACATTTCGGTAACTGTACCGCCGCTTTCCATCTCCGTTTGGAAGAAGAAGACAGGAAAATAAAACATGCACCGCGCAAAATCGGCATCTTCCGAAAGGAGGGTGCCGTTGTCAATGAAAGAAAGGACACACAATATGAAACTAGGTTTTGATAATGAAAAATACCTGTCCATGCAGTCAGAGCACATTATGGAGCGTATCAGCCAGTTCGGCGGCAAGCTGTACTTAGAGTTCGGCGGTAAGCTCTTTGATGATTATCACGCATCCCGTGTATTGCCCGGTTTTCATCCGGATTCCAAGATCACGATGCTGAAGCAGCTTAAAGATAAGACAGAGATCGTCATTGCCATCAAGGCCGGCGATATTGAGAAGAACAAGGTGAGAGGCGATATCGGTATCACTTATGACATCGATGTGCTTCGGCTGATCGATGCATTTACCAACAACGGACTGATGGTAGGATCCGTGGTGCTGACACAGTTTTCCGAGACGGCACCGGTTCTTGCCTACGAGAAGAAACTCAAGGCACTCGGGCTTAAGGTATACAGACACTATAAGATCGAGGGTTATCCGTCCAACATCCCCTTCATCGTAAGCGATGAGGGCTTCGGAAGAAACGACTATATCGAGACCACAAGACCGCTTGTGGTTGTGACGGCCCCCGGACCCGGAAGCGGAAAGATGGCAACCTGCCTGTCCCAGCTTTATCATGAGCAGAAGCGCGGAGTTACCGCAGGTTATGCGAAATTCGAAACCTTCCCCATCTGGAACCTTCCCCTGTCACATCCGGTAAACCTTGCCTATGAGGCGGCTACCGCAGACTTAAACGATGTGAATATGATCGATCCCTTCCACCTCGAAGCATACGGTGAGACAGTTGTGAATTATAACCGTGACGTGGAGGTATTCCCCGTCTTAAAGACCATGTTCGAGAAGATTGCCGGTAAGAGCCCTTACCAGAGTCCGACGGATATGGGTGTGAATATGGCTGGACACTGCATCTCCGACGATGAGGCCTGCAGACAGGCATCCAACCAGGAGATCGTACGACGTCTGTATCAGGCAATGTGCGATAAGCGCAAGGGTATCGGCGGTGACGCAGCCATCTCCAAGATCGAGCTTCTGATGGAGAAGGCGGGTATTTCCGTTACCGATCGTCCTGTGGTTGCGGCAGCAAATGTAAAAGCAGAAGATACAGGCAATCCCGCGGCGGCCATCCAGATGCCGGACGGAACCATTATTACAGGCAAGACATCCTCGCTGCTCGGCGCATCCTCTGCGATGATCCTGAATGCGTTGAAGTATCTTGCCGGAATCGATGATCCCGCGCTGCTTCTTGCACCCGAGGTTATCGAGCCGATCATGGAACTGAAGGTAAAGTACTTAGGCGATCACAACCCGCTTTTGCACATCGATGAGATCCTGATCGCGCTTTCCATCGCAGCACTTACGAATCCCGAGGCGAAGGCTGCATATGACCAGCTTCCGAATCTTGCGGGACTTGAGGTACACAGCTCCGTGATCCTCTCAGAGGTTGACACCGGTGTCTTCAAGAAACTCGGCTGTAACCTTACCTGTGAGCCGAAGTACCAGAACAATAAGCTTTATCATACCTAAGAGGCGAATGTATCAATGATCGACCAGTTTCTTGACAAGTTAACAGACTGGACCACAGACCGGGGAAGAGATCTGATCTTTACCCTTCTCTTTGTGATCATCGCGTTAAAGCTCGCAAAGCATTTTGTGAGAGTGCTCGGACGTTCCTTTGAGCGTTCCAAGATCGACAAAAGTGTTTCGGGATTCTTACAGTCACTCATCAAGTGGGCGCTTTACACGGTAGTGCTTATTACTGCGGCATCCATGCTCGGCTTTCAGGTCACATCCCTTGTGACACTGCTCGGAACCGCCGGCCTTGCCGTGGGACTCGGACTGCAGGGAAGTTTGGCGAACCTTGCCGGAGGATTTCTGATCCTTACAATGAAGCCCTTCAAGGTGGGAGACTACATTATCGAGAACGATAAGGGATGCGAGGGAACCGTCATTTCCATCGACATCTTTTATACCAAGCTTCGCACCATCGACAACCGCATCGTCATCATCCCCAACGGCAATATCACCAACTGCTCGCTGGTGAATCTGTCTGCGGAGGGGGTAAGACGTGTGAACACCGTGATTCCCGTGGCGTATGCGTCGGATCTTGCTCTCGTTCGAAGCACCTTGCTTTCCTGTGTGAGCAGGAATTCTTTCGTGTCCCGGGATGAGACACCGGAGATCTTTGTCAAAAACTTCGGCGACAGCGCCATTGAGATGGGCGTACGTTTCAATGTGAAAAATGATGACTTCTGGAAGGCTTCATGGGAATTCAATGAGACCGTGAAGAACGAGTTTGATGCGAAAGGCATCGTGATTCCCTTCAAGCAGGTGGAAGTCACCATGAAAGATAAATAGTATATTTGGAAAGGCAGGCATTATCATGACCAAAATTGATATCCTCTCAGGTTTCCTGGGAGCAGGCAAAACTACATTGATCAAGAAACTGATCGATCAGGCTTTCTCCGGTGAGAAGCTTGTATTGATCGAGAACGAATTCGGCGAGATCGGTATCGACGGCGGTTTCCTCAAGGAAGCCGGTGTTGAGATCACCGAGATGAACTCGGGCTGCATCTGCTGTTCACTGGTGGGAGATTTCGGCACCGCTTTAAAGAAGGTGATCGATGACTATCATCCCGACCGCGTGATCATCGAGCCCTCCGGTGTCGGCAAATTGTCCGATGTTATGAAGGCAGTTGCGGATGTTTCCGCAGAGGCAGATGTCGTTATCAATTCCGCAACAACCGTTGTGGATGTGAAAAAGTGCAAGATGTACATGAAGAACTTCGGTGAGTTCTTCAACAATCAGGTTGAAAGTGCAGGAACCATCGTGCTGTCCCGTACGCAGGAGGTTGCCTCCGCAAAGGTGGACGACGTGGTTGCCATGCTGAAAGAGCACAATCATGAGGCTACAATCATCACCACACCCTGGGATGAGATCGACGGCAAGGTGATCCTTGATACCATGGAGCATGCGAATACCTTAGAGTCACTGATAAAAGAGGCTATCGAGATCGCAAAGCGTCATCAGGAAGAACATGATCATGAACATCACCACCATCATGACCATGACCATGAGGAGCATGAGCACGAGCATCATCACCATCATGACCACGACCATGAGGAGCATGAGCATCATCATCACGATCATGACCACGATCATGAAGAGCATGAGCACGAGCATCACCACCATCACGACCATGATCATGATCACGAAGAGCATGAGCATCATTATGATGAGAACGGTGTATGTTCCTGCGGTCATCACCATCATGATCACGACGGACATCATCATGCGGATGACGTATTTACCAGCTGGGGCGTTGAGACTGCGAAGAAGTACTCCGAGGATGAGTTAAAGAAGATTCTCGAGGAACTTGCGGAAGACACCATCTCCTATGGTATGATCCTTCGTGCGAAGGGTATGGTACCCGACGAGGCCGGCGTATGGCATCACTTTGATCTTGTGCCCGGAGATTTCGAAGTACGTACCGGCGCTGCCGATTACACCGGCAAGCTCTGCGTGATCGGAAGCAAGCTTAACGAAGACCGGATTAAAGAACTCTTTGGAGTATAAAACTGTTGAGATACGCACGCGTATTCATGCCCTGTTGCCGGACACGTTCGCACTAAGGCGGTAGGAATCCTGACGGATTCCTATGAAGTCGCTCAAAGCCGCGACGGGCTGTCTGCATCATAGATGCAGACCTGATTCCGCACGCAGCGGACGCTAAGCTCGTGAGAAACCTCGCTAAGCGCCGGCGGCTCCACATTGTCCTTGCAACATGGCACGAATCCATGTGCTCACAAACTTTTTTTTCAGGACGAGATGACGTGCAGGGATGAATCTCAAACGGGGATGGGGCCCTGTTTGAGGATTCGCCGTGCACGCATCGAGTCCGTCACATACAACAACGAACAGAGAATAACGAATAATGAGGTAACTCTATGAGACCTACGAACGAAGTTCAGGAAATCCCGGTCTATATGTTCCTCGGCTTCCTTGAGTCCGGCAAAACCACCTTTGCGAAAGAGACGCTTCTTGACAGAGGCTTCACCGAGGGTGAGCCCACGCTTTTGCTTGCCTGTGAGGAAGGTATTGAGGAGTATGACGAGGACGAATTAAAAGAGAATAACATCTTTGTCGAGTACATCGATGAAGAGAATCTGAATACACAGTATCTGATCGATCTGCAGGACAAGTACAAGCCGACCCGTGTTATGATCGAGTACAACGGCACATGGAAGATGGAAAAACTGTTCTCCATTCGTGTGCCCAAGGGCTGGACCGTGGTTCAGGTCATCTCATTTGTCAATGCGCAGACCTTTGATGTCTACATCGCGAATATGCGTCAGATGATGATCGAGCAGCTTTCCACGGCAGATATGATCGTGTTCAACCGGTGCGATGAGAATACACGCCGCGGCGAATACAGAAGAAGCATCAAGGCAGTGAACAGAAGAGCGCAGATCATCTTCGAGAACAAGGACGGAATCGCGGAGATGGACGACAGCGTCGACCTTCCGTATGATATCAATCAGGATAAGATCGAACTTGAGGATGACGACTTCGGTATCTTCTATATCGATGCCTGTGACAATCCCGATCGCTATGTCGGAAAGACCATTCATTTCCGCGCAATGGTGCATCGTCCGAAGGAGTACGGAGACAAGGCTTTCGTGCCGGGCAGATTTGCCATGACATGCTGTGCCGAGGACATCGCCTTCATCGGCTTCAAGTGCTATTTCGATGCGGCAAAGCATTTAAAGGATAGACAGTGGGTGACAGTCACCGGTGAGATCGATAAGGAATACTACGCTGAATTCGAGGGAGACGGCCCCGTGATCAAGGCGAAGAAGGTAGAGCCTGCCAAGCCTGCGGAAGAAGAGGTCGTATACTTTACTTAAACGTTCACAGAATTTTGACAATTCCGTCATGAATTTGCCAAAATATGAGCATAGGATGAGAGTCATAGTCAGTTTTGAAAGGATGATGACAAAGTGAACGATCAAATGAACTACGGAAACGGTATGCCCATGAACGGACAGACCGGTTACTTAAATCAGGGTATGCAGCAGGGATACACCGGACAGGTGCGTCCTTCCGGAGGTACCGCACAGGGATACAGCGGTGCTTCGGCCTACAATGAAAGCATGGCGTACAGCAGACCGTATGTAGCGACGCCCGCGGATATGCCGAAGAAGCGTGAGGCGGCGAAGAAAACCGAGAAACCCCGTGCGAAAAGCTCGTCCGGCGGCTTTGGAAAGAAACTTGCAATCACGGTGTTGTGCGGACTTTTGTTCGGTGCGATCGCCGGCGGTATGATCTACCTGATCGCAGGAAAGAAACTCGCTTCCCTGAAGGAAAGCGGGCAGCAGGTATCGTACAATGCGCCGATCCCCACGACCAATGTGGTCGGTGACGGCGTACAGACATCGCTGGAGTTCGACGTGGCGGATATTGCGGAGTCGGCAATGCCCTCCGTTGTAGCGATCACCATCAAATCGATCCAGGAGGTTCCGACCTACTTCGGTTTCTATCAGGAGTATGAGTCAGAGGGTTCCGGTTCCGGCATCATCATCGGCCAGAACGAGAATGAACTCTTAATCGTTACAAATAATCATGTGGTTGCGGGTGCTACTTCGGTGTCCGTTGCATTTATCGACGGCGGTATCGGTGAAGCGAAGGTAAAAGGCACGGATCCGAACAACGATCTGGCAGTGATCGTGGTACCATTGGATCAGCTTACGGATGAGACAAAGGCAGCGATCAAGACCGCCAAAATCGGCAATTCCGATGAATTAAAGGTCGGAGAACAGGTGGTGGCTATCGGTAACGCTTTGGGCTACGGCCAGTCCGTAACCACCGGTATTGTAAGTGCCTTAAATCGTATGAATTCCACCAACGACACACCGCTGATCCAGACGGATGCGGCCATCAACCCCGGTAACAGTGGCGGTGCCCTTCTCAACATGAAGGGTGAGATCGTCGGCATCAATTCATCCAAGTACTCCAACACCAGCGTTGAGGGTATGGGATATGCCATTCCGATCTCTGCCGTACAGGATATCATCAACAATCTGACGGAGATGAAGACGCGTACCAAGTTGTCCCAGGATGATCGCGGATATCTCGGCATCGAGGGAAGCACCGTACAGGAGCAGACCATCCAGGAATTCGGCGTTCCGGCCGGCGTGATGATCGAGAGCTTTTCAACGGATTCTCCCGCAAAGACAGCGGGACTTCAAAAGGGTGACGTGATCACAAAGCTTGACGGCAAGGATATCACGGCGAATGACCAGTTGCTCTCCGAACTTGCTTACTACGAGCCGGGAGAGGTAGTTACGATCACCTACTATACGCCTGACGGAAGTTCCTATGTTGAAAAGTCCGCACAGGTAACGCTCACACATAAATAAATCCAACTGACCCCATCAGCAGTTATTTCTGCAGATGGGGTTTTTTCGTTTTCTTGCAGTTCTTGACGCCGTATGATAAAATGATTTTTTGTGAAAGTGGGGCAGTATGCATAGATTTTATCTGAATGACAACAATACATTGTCCGGCGAGACGACGGTTCGAATCGCGGGGGAGGACTACAGGCATGCGGTGAGTGTCCTTCGGCTTCACACAGGTGACAGGATCACCGTATCCGATGGCGCAGGCAGAGATTACGAATGCGAGATTTCGGATATTGCGGATGATCATGTGGACGCAAGGATTGTCGATGTTTGTGGAAATGCATCGGAACTTCCGGTTCAAGTTACTCTGTATCAGGGCGTTCCCAAGTCTGACAAGATGGAACTGATCGTCCAAAAGGCCGTGGAACTCGGAGCGGTAAGGATCGTTCCCGTGATGACATCCCGCACCGTGGTAAAACTCGACGCCTCGAAGATGGAGAAGAAGCGTGGCAGATATCAGACGATCGCCGAAGCAGCGGGAAAGCAGTCCGGCAGAGGTATCATTCCCGAAGTCGGAGCCTATATGAGTTTCGCTGAGGCTGTCGAAGATGCGAAAAGGCTCGATGCATTTCTCTTTCCCTACGAGAATGCCAAGGGGATGGATTTTGCCAGGGAAGTGATCGGAAATCTAAAAACGGGTGACGTGAAGACCGTGGGAATTATGATCGGTCCCGAAGGCGGTTTTTCCGATGCGGAAGTTGCTGCGGCAGAAGAGGCCGGTGCAACGGTCATAAGCCTCGGAAACAGGATACTTCGCACCGAGACGGCCGGGCTTTGCGCGCTGTCCGTTATCGGATTTGCAATTGATAAGTGAGGATATAAACATGGAAATCTATTTGGATCATGCGGCGACAACAACCATCGATCCCGCAGTACGAGATTTGATGCTTCAGGTATTGGAACAGGATTTCGGAAATCCTTCCTCCATGCACATGAAGGGCGTTGACGCAGAAGAATATATCAGAAAAGCATCGGAAGAGGTGTCACGTGCCATCGGCGCAAAGCCCAAGGAAATCGTATTCACCTCGGGAGGTACCGAGTCCAACAATCTGGCGATCATCGGTGGTGCCATGGCGCACAGAAGAGCCGGCAAGCACATTATCACATCCAAGATTGAGCATGCAAGCGTTTTGTCACCGATGGATTTTCTTGCAAAGGAAGGATATGAGATCACCTACATCGGTACGGATGAACACGGACGTATCGATGTCCGCGAGCTTGCGGATGCCATTCGTGAGGATACGATACTGGTTTCACTGATGTATGTGAACAATGAGATCGGAACCATCGAGCCGATCCCGGAGATTGCCAAACTGATCCATGCGGCGAATCCTCGAACGCTTTTTCATGTAGATGCGGTGCAGGCCTTCGGAAAGCTTTCGTTTAAGGTTGCCGCGCTTGGTTGTGACCTTCTCTCCATGAGCGGACATAAGATTCACGGGCCCAAGGGATCCGGTGCACTCTATATCAAAGACAAGACCTTGATCCGTCCCATTATATACGGCGGCGGACAGCAAAGGGATATGCGCTCGGGTACCGAAAATGTACCAGCCATCGCCGGTATGGGACTTGCGACCGAGAGGATGTATGACGGTCTTGCCGAGAAGATGGAGCGCGTAGCGCGTCTCAAAAAGAAACTGATCGACGGTGCGACGGCATTGCCTGATGTAGTGGACCACAGCGGGGAGGCGCCGCATGTTGTCTCACTTTCTTTTGTGGGCGTCAGGGCGGAAGTGATGCTTCACGCCTTAGAGGACAAGGGAGTTTACGTATCTGCGGGATCTGCCTGTTCCTCGAACAAGAAGAAGGAGAGCGGCGTGCTGCATGCCATCGGACTTCCGAAGGAGCAGTTAGAGTCAACCCTTCGTTTCTCCCTTTCCGATGTGACGACGAAGGAAGAAATCGACGGGGCGCTTGCGGCCATCGGCGAACTGCTGCCGGTCCTTCGAAGATATACGGCGAAATAAGATACTATTAACATAATATATTAACATAAATTGGAGAGACAAGATGAATTATAAAATGCTTCTGATCAAATATGCGGAGATCGGAACCAAAGGTAAGAATAGATATGTATTTGAGGATACGCTGTGTAAGCGTATCCGTCAGCGCTTAAAGCCGCTCGGTGACTTTGAAGTCAGAAGAGAGTACGGACGTATCTTTGTGGACGCACACTCCGAGTATGACTTTGATGCCGTGATAGAGAGACTGTCTCAGATTTTCGGAATCTGCGGGATCTGTCCCGTGGACGTGGTAGAGGATGTGACCTATGAGCAGATTTCCGAGGGATGTATCCGCCATATCGAGCAGTCTTACGAGAAGAAGAACTTCACCTTCAAGGTGAACGCCAGAAGAAACGACAAGACATTTGCCAAAAACTCCATGGAACTGAATCAGGATCTCGGTGCGGATTTACTGAACCATTTTTCCGAACTCTCCGTGGATATTCATAAGCCTGATGTAACGGTATACGTCGAAGTGAGAAACGTGGTACTGATCTATTCCAAGATCCTGCCGGGCCCCGGAGGACTTCCGGTGGGTACGAACGGCAAGGCCATCACACTTCTGTCCGGCGGTATCGACAGCCCGGTTGCGGCCTATATGATCGCAAAGCGCGGTGTATCTCTTGAGGCCGTATACTTCAACGCACCGCCCTATACCAGTGAGCGTGCGAAGAAAAAGGTCATCGACCTTGCAACCGAGGTGGCGCAGTACGCCGGTGTCTTGAAGCTTCACATCGTGAATTTCACCGAACTTCAGCTGGCGATCTATGAGAACTGTCCGCATGATGAATTAACCATTATCATGAAGCGTCTGATGTACCGCATGGCCGAGGAGATTGGACTGGCTGCGGACTGCCAGTGTATTGTAACCGGTGAGAGCATCGGACAGGTATCGAGCCAGACGACGCACAGTCTGCGCGTCATCGATCATGCGATCAGCGAGCTTCCCGTGATGCGCCCCTGCATCGGTATGGATAAGCAGGAGATCATCGATATCTCCGAGAAGATCGGTACCTATGAGACATCCATCCTCCCTTATGAGGATTGCTGTACGATCTTTGTGGACAAGCATCCGGTGACACGTCCGAAACTCGAGCGCATCGAAGCATCGGAAAAGGCACTTGTCGGAAAGATCGAAGAGCTTTATAAGAAGGCTATGGACACCATTGAAGTAGTCTACTGCAGATAGAAAAAAGGAGCAAAATCCATGAACATAACAAAGATAATCGCAAGCGAGCTTAATGTAAAGGAGTGGCAGGTGGAAAAGACCATCGAGCTGATCGATGACAACAACACCATTCCCTTTATTGCACGTTACCGAAAAGAGGTAACGGGATCACTCAATGATGAGCAGCTGCGTGCCTTAGATGAGCGACTCACCTATCTTCGCAACCTGGAGGAGAAGAAGGAGACGGTCATCGCAAGCATCACCGAGCAGGAGAAGATGACCCCTGAGATCAGGAAGGCCATCGACGAGGCTATGACGATGGTGGCTGTGGATGACATTTACCGTCCCTTCCGACCGAAGAAGCGTACGAGAGCGACCATTGCGAAGGAAAAAGGTCTTGAAGGCCTTGCCAATATCATTGCACTGCAGATGTCAGGTAAGCCGGTTGCCGAAGAGGCGCTTGCCTACGTGGATCCCGAGAAGGGCGTGGAGTCAGCAGAGGAAGCGATCGCAGGTGCCAAGGATATCCTGGCGGAGCATTATGCGGATGAGGCGGATTATCGTACCGTGATCAGAGACTTGACCCGCAGGAAGGGATTCCTCGTATCGAAGGCGAAGAACGAAGAAGAAAAATCCGTCTACGAGATGTACTATGATTTTAAAGAACCCATCCATAAGATGCTCGGATACAGAGTGCTTGCCATCAACCGCGGTGAGGCAGAGAAGATTCTTACAGTGAAGGTGGAAGCGCCGGAAGAGGATATCGTAAGTTATCTGAAGGATACCATCATCAAGAACCGCGACCATGAGACGGCAGCAGTTATCTCCGAGGCGATCACAGACAGCTATGATCGTCTGATCGCACCGGCGATCGAGCGAGAGATCCGAAACGAACTCACCGATATGGCGGAAGAAGGTGCGATCGAGGTCTTCGGAAAGAACCTGCACCAGCTTCTGATGCAGCCTCCGGTATCCGGACAGGTGGTACTCGGCTGGGATCCCGCATTCCGTACCGGTTGTAAGCTTGCCGTGGTGGATGCTACGGGAAAGGTGCTTGACACGGTTGTCATCTATCCGACAGCGCCGCAGAACAAGATCTCCGAGGCCAAGAAGGTCTTAAAGGCACTTATCGCAAAGTACAAGGTGACACTCATTTCCCTCGGAAACGGTACTGCAAGCCGTGAGTCCGAGAAGGTGATCGTGGAGCTGATCGGTGAGATCCCTGAGGACTTAAAGTATGTGATCGTCAATGAGGCGGGTGCGTCGGTCTATTCCGCATCCAAGCTTGCCACCGAGGAATTCCCGAACTTCGATGTGGGACAGCGAAGCGCCGCGTCCATCGCAAGAAGAATCCAGGATCCGCTTGCTGAGCTTGTTAAGATCGATCCGAAATCCATCGGTGTCGGCCAGTATCAGCATGATATGAATCAAAAGCGTCTCGGAACCGCACTTGAGGGTGTGGTTGAGGATTGCGTAAATGCAGTCGGCGTAGATTTAAATACAGCATCGGCATCTCTGCTTGAGTATGTATCCGGTATCAGCAAACCCATTGCGAAAAACATCGTGACTTACCGTGAGGAAAACGGCGCATTTAAGAAGCGTTCGGAGCTTTTAAATGTGCCGAAGCTCGGACCGAAGGCTTACGAGCAGTGTGCGGGATTCCTGCGCATCAGGGACGGTAAGGAGATTTTGGATAACACGGGCGTGCATCCCGAGAGCTATACCGCTGCGGAGGGACTGCTTGCCACACTCGGCCTTACCAAGCAGGAGATCGTGGGAGAGCAGGGCATCAAGCTCCGCACCATGATCAAATTAAAGGGCAGAAAGGTCACGGATCTTGCCAACGAGCTTTCCGTCGGAGAGCCTACGTTAAATGATATCATCGATGAGCTTGAAAAGCCCGGACGCGATCCGAGACAGTCCTTAGACGGACCGATCTTAAAGAGTGACGTTATGGAACTTACGGACTTAAAGCCCGGCATGAAGCTTCGCGGAACCGTTCGAAACGTTATCGATTTCGGTGCATTTGTGGATATCGGCGTGCATCAGGACGGTCTTGTACACATTTCCAAGCTTTCCAAGAAGTACGTCAAGCATCCGCTTGAAGTGGTATCCGTCGGTGATATCGTGGATGTCACCGTGATGGAAGTGAACGTGGAAAAGAAACGTATCGGTCTTTCCATGGTTGATTAGATGATCGGTGCCTGACAACCCGCAGGGTGTCCGGCTCCGTTGTAAAAAGGAGTCTACATGAAAGAAAACTGGAAACCCGGCAACATGCTCTATCCCGTGCCTCCGGTTATGGTGAGCTGCAAGCGTCCCGGAGAGAAGGCGAACATCATCACCGTTGCATGGGCGGGGACGATCTGTTCCGATCCCGCCATGCTTTCCATATCGGTGCGTCCCTCGCGTTATTCGCATGGCATTATCAGCGATACGGGCTGTTTCGTTGTGAACCTTGTGACAGCGGATCTTGCGAGAAGCTGCGACTGGTGCGGCGTGAAGTCCGGCAGAGATGTAGATAAGTTTCGGGAGATGCATCTTACGGAGTATCAATCGGAGTACATGGAAGCGCCCGCCATCAAGGAAAGCCCGGTGAACATTTACTGCAAGGTGACAAAGACCGAACACCTTGGTTCCCACGACATGTTTCTTGCGGAAGTGGTCGGCGTCACCGTGGACGGGAAGTATATGGACGAAAGCGGCCGCTTCGACCTTGCGGCAACGAACCTGGTTGCCTATTCCCACGGCGAGTACTTCACCCTTGGCGAGAACCTCGGAAAGTTTGGATTCTCCGTCAAAAAGAAAGGTTAAGAAAGGCGCCTGACCGTCGTTACAATGCGCTCATGGAATGGTGCCGCAAATAATCTGTCTATTGATTATTCGGGGGATTGTCGATATAATAGAAAAGTAACTGAATTGAAGGAGGAAGCCTATGTTTCTTGAGAGAATCAAAAAGAAAAACCGAGGCTTCACATTGGTGGAGCTGATCGTTGTACTTGTGATCCTTGCGATACTTGCGGCAATCCTTGTGCCGGCATTGCTTGGCTATATCGATGCAGCGAAGAAGAAACAGGATGTCTTAAATGCCAAAAACTGCATGACGGCGACGCAGGCGGAGTTGTCGGAACTTTATGCAAAGGGTCCTCATCCTTCGGGAAGTATGAACACGGTGATACCCGGTTTAAAAGCTTTTAACAACGGCAATCTTGACGTAGAGGCGGCAAAATCCGATTTTGCAAATAAGGTCTTTACGACCGCAGATACCAGGCCCTGGCTGTATGTTGTGGGACTGGGGCATACTTCGCTTTATCCGACGGATCCGCATGCACCATATACCGTATTGTTTGCAATGTATATGCAGACGAAGGATTCCGCACCGATTTTCTTTAACGGTTCCGAGTGGGTTGATTATTACCCGAAGGATAACGGAGATCTCGGTGCCAGCGGAAACGAGGTCAACGGTAAGAAGATGCAGCTGTATATTCTTGCCGATGCCGGTGGGAAAAAAGCAGGCACCACAAACAGTATCTGGACATACATACGTGATCAGATCAAAAAATCAAATTAGTTGCAAACCGAAACGTAATTGAGGAAGGAAGTACCATGAAAAAGAATAAGAATCAGAATCGCGGTTTCACACTTGTAGAGTTGATCGTAGTACTCGTGATCCTTGCAATCCTTGCAGCGATTCTCGTGCCGGCTCTGCTTGGCTACATCGATGAAGCGAAGACCAAGCAAAACGTACTGAATGCGAAGAACTGTTTGACGGCTACACAGGCGGAGCTTTCAAAGAGATATGCCGTCAGAAAATCGACGGACAAAACGGCTGCCGGAGATGTTGCCGCTGCGAATTCCTACGGAGATCTCTACCTTGATGGAACAGATTTTGCAAAGAGCATCCTTGAAACCGCAGATGATGATCCTTATGTTTTTCTTGTGGGTGCCGGAAACTATTCGAAGTACATCGGAAGCGATCCTCACAAGGCGTATACCTGTTATTTCGCGGTTTACTGGGCGGACAAGAATTCGGATCCCCTGTTCTTTGACGGAAACGAGTGGCGGAGAGATTATCCCTGGAAGGGAACAGGTATGAATACCTTCAATGTCAACGGGGAGGATATCGATCTGCAGTTTTATATCCTGAAGAGAGGGGCGAATGTTCCTTTCACGGAACTACAGAACTATTTGAAGAAAAAGTAGTGATGAAAAGGCAGGTGTCTTTGGACACCTGCCTTTTTAGTGGGCGTCAGTCGCTTAAAGGATCCGGTACATTTTTTCTGATGTTTTACATGAGTGTTAGCACTCTATCTTGTTGAGTGCTAAATTTTCCTTGACATTGGGAATACGGCGTATTATGATAGGTTCTATAGGGATCGGCACGGCAGGTCGGTCACATTTTACCGGAAAGGAAGACGATAGTATGGAAAAAAAGGGAAGTCTGTCAATCAATAGCGAAAACATTTTCCCGATCATCAAAAAGTGGCTGTATTCGGATCATGACATCTTTATCAGAGAGCTCGTAAGTAACGGGTGCGATGCCATCACCAAGTTGAAGAAGCTTGCGCTGATGGGGGACTACGAGGAGAAAGAGGGCGAGGAGTACAAGATCGAGGTATATTGCTCGGCGAAGGATAAGACCCTTACCTTTGTAGATAACGGTATCGGTATGACCGGTGAGGAGGTTGAGAAGTACATCAACCAGATTGCGTTCTCCGGTGCTACGGATTTCATCAACAAATATAAGGACAAGGCGAATTCCGACCAGATCATCGGACATTTCGGCCTCGGATTCTATTCCGCTTTTATGGTTGCGGACAAGGTGACCATCGATACCTGTTCCTACAAGAAGCGCACCAAGCCCGTATTCTGGGAGTGTGACGGCGGTACGAACTATGAGATGTCGGAGAGTGATGATGAGACACGCGGTACTGCAATCACATTGTATCTGAATGAGGATGCCTACGAGTTCGCCAATGAATACCGCGTGCGAGAAGTACTTCAGAAGTACTGTGCATTTATGCCTTACCCGATCTACCTGATCAATGAGGACAAGGCAGAGGAAGAGGCCAAAGAGGCGAAGAAGGCAGACAAGACCATCGAGGTCGACACCACCGAGGAAGACGATTTGATCGGTGATGCACCCAAGAAGGCCGAAGAGCAGAAGGACGAGAAGGAAGAGAAGAAGGAAGAGGGACCGAAGCCCTTAAATGATACCCATCCCCTGTGGATGAAGGCACCCAACGAGTGTACCGAGGAGGAGTATATCGACTTCTATCAGCATCTCTTCCTGGACTTTAAAAAGCCGCTCTTTTGGATCCATCTGAATATGGATTATCCCTTCAACTTAAAGGGAATCCTCTACTTCCCGAAGATCAATACGCAGTATGATCAGCTTGAGGGAACCATCAAACTGTATAACAACCAGGTATTCATCGCGGACAATATCAAAGAGGTGATCCCCGAGTTCCTCCTTCTTTTGAAGGGTGTGATCGACTGTCCGGATCTGCCGCTTAACGTATCGAGGAGTGCTCTGCAGAATGATGGATTTGTGAAGAAGATTTCCGACTACATCACCAAGAAGGTTGCGGACAAATTAACCGGCATGTGTAAGACGGACCGCGAGAACTACGAGAAGTATTGGGATGATATCAGTCCCTTCATCAAGTTCGGCTGCGTCAGAGACGAGAAGTTCGACGACAAGATGAAGGATTACATGATCTACAAGAACCTCGAAGGCAAGTACATTACCCTGCCCGAGTACTTAGAGGCCGGCAAGGAGAAGTACGAGAACAAGGTGTTCTACGTCTCCGATAAGGAAGCGCAGTCCCAGTACATCAACATGTTTAAGGAAGAAGGCATCGATGCGATCTTCCTTGAGCATAACATTGACAACCCGTATATCACGCATCTTGAGTCCAAGAACGAGAATGTCAAATTCCTCCGGATCGATGCGGACCTTTCGGACAATTTTGTGGGCGACAAGCTCTCCGAGGAAGATGAGAAGAAGTATACGGAACAGCTTACCGACCTTTTCAAGAAGGCAACCGGTAACGATAAGCTTGTTGTGAAAGCAGAGGTCTTAAAGAATGAGAACATTGCCTCCATGCTGACACTTTCCGAAGACCAGAGACGTATGCAGGAGATGATGCGCGCGTACAATATGGATGGGCTGAATCCCGATATGTTCGGCACCGGCGGAGAGACCCTTGTGCTTAACGTGGCCAACAAGCTCGTGAAGTACGTGATGGACAATCCGGAGGGCGAGTATGCAACGGATATCTGCTGCCAGCTCTACGACCTCGCAAGACTTGCGAACAAGCCGCTTGACGCAGACTCCATGACTGCTTTCTGTGAAAGATCCAACCGCCTACTCGGCGTCCTCATCTCATAATAAAGTAATCATATGATTCGTATGTGATTTAACGGAGCAGGAAACTGCTCCGTTTTTATTACTACAAGGTGCCAGACACCTAAAGGAGTCAGGCACCTTGTGAATAAACAGCGCATGACAGCGCATGTTTGTTGAGCGGGGTCGCCGAACACGCCGGTACTTGACGAGGTATTGTCGAGTCTAGTACCGCTGCGTGTGAGATCGAAGCGAGAGCGTCCCCCGAAATAAATTTGTGCTGTCAAAGCGTTCTGTATTGACAAGATTGCATATTTGCGTTAATTTAATTACGGGTCACGCTCCTGTCGAGAAGAACAGGAGATTCATATGTTCAGTAAAGTTCTAAGCAGTGCCGTGGCAGGCGTGTCAGGCACGGAGATCTACGTAGAGGCAGACGTCTCGGACGGTTTGCCTATGTTCACCATGGTCGGGTATTTATCCTCATCAGTCAGAGAAGCATCTGAGCGGGTCAGAACTGCCATCAGAAATTCCGGTATTATGCTGCCGCCCAAGCGCATCACGGTGAATCTGTCCCCCGCGGATATCAGGAAGGATGGCACGGTTTTTGACCTTGCCATTGCTTTGTCGTGCCTGCTTGCGGCAGGCCTTGTGCCCGAGATTTCGCTCGACCGGACGATGATACTCGGGGAGCTTGGTTTGGACGGATCCATCAAGCCGGTAAACGGTGTGCTATCCATGGTGCATCACGGCTACTCAGATGGTATCACGGACTTTATCGTGCCTTCGGCGAATGCAAGAGAAGCGGCGATCGTAGACGGCGCTCGTGTCTTTGGCTTTTCGAGACTTTCCGAGGTCCTCGAGTTTATCGAAGGCAAGGCGAATGTTCGACCGACGGTGTATGAAGCGGCATCAGAGGAGGAAACGTCGACAGATCTTCCGGATTTTTCGGAGATCCGTGGTCAGGAGATGCTAAAGCGCGGACTTACCATAGCTGCCGCGGGCTTCCACAACGTACTGATGCTCGGTGCGGCCGGTGCCGGAAAGTCGATGCTTGCCAAGTGTCTTCCCGGTATCCTGCCGAAGCTCACCTTTCAGGAGAGCATCGAGGTGACTAAGATTTACAGCGTGAGCGGATTGCTTCCCGATACCGGAACGCTTATGAAGAATCGGCCCTTTCGTGCGCCGCATCACACGGTATCGGAGTATGCGTTAACCGGAGGCGGCGCGATCCCGAGACCGGGGGAGATCAGTCTTGCGCATAACGGGGTGCTTTTTTTGGATGAGCTTCCCGAGTTCAAGAAAAGTGCGCTGGAGGTTTTAAGGCAGCCGATGGAAGACGGCGTGATCCGTATCGCCAGGGTCCAGGCGTCCTACACTTATCCGGCAGATTTTATGCTGGTTGCCGCGGCGAATCCCTGCCCCTGCGGTTACTATCCGGACAGGAAGCGCTGCAGATGCACGCCGCGGATGGTCTCTGCCTATCAGGGAAAGCTTTCCGGTCCGCTGCTCGACAGAATCGATATCCGGATGGAGGTGACTGCCGTAAGCGGCGATGCACTTTTTGAGGAAGCATCGGGTGAGACTTCGGAGTCCATACGCATGCGGGTGGAGGCTGCCAGAAAAAGACAGGAGGAACGTTATGCGGGGGAGAAAATTCGATTCAACTCCCAGCTTTCCGGGAAGATGCTCGGCACCTATATCAGACTTTCCGATTCCCAGGAGGAGATGCTTCATGCGTGCGTAACTTCGGGGGATCTTTCAGCGAGAGGCGTCTACCGTGTGATGCGTCTTGCCAGAACCATCGCCGATTTGTCGGATCATGATGCGATCGGGGATGAGGACTTAACGGAGGCGCTGTTTTTCAGAAACAGCAACCTCCCCATCGAAGGGAGCGTGATCCTGTGAATCATAGTAAAACGGATCTCATGCATCTCTTTCTCGGAGAGGTCGAACCGGATGCGCTGTTTCAAAGCAAACTGCTTCGTGCCTGCGGCGGTATCCATGCACTGTGGGAGATGAGCGAGGATGAGTTTCTCACCAAAACAGTTGAAGTCCTTCATCCGGAAACGGCAATGGAACTGTACGCGAAGCGCGATGTAGGATTCCTGTCCGGGAAACTGGACCGGTATGAGCAGGCGGGGATCGGTATCCTTTATCCGGAGCATCCGGCGTACCCTGCGCAACTGCTTACCATACACGATCCGCCTGAACTTCTTTACTACAAAGGGAATCCTGACATCTTGAACCGTCATGAACGCTGCATCGGAATTGTAGGCGCCAGAGAGGCGGATACCTACGGCCGGGAGATCGCCACGTACTTTGCATCCAATCTCTCGCGGAGGGATGTTTTGATCGTGAGCGGACTTGCGAAAGGAATCGACGGAGCCGCACATACCGGATGTCTTGCTGCGGACGGTGATACCGTGGCGGTGCTCGGCACCGGGATCGACATCCCTTCTCCGAGAGAGAATCTCAGACTTTACTTTGAAATTGAGGAACGGGGACTTCTGCTTTCCGAATACCCGCCGGGCTATCCCGGCGGCATCTATACATTTCCCAGAAGAAACAGGATCATCAGCGGGATCTCGCATGGCGTTTTTGTGGTTCAGGCAAGAGAGCGATCCGGGTCACTCATTACGGCAGATCTTGCGTTAGAGCAGGGGAGGCAGGTGTATGCGCTCCCCGGAAGAGCGGGTGACGATAGGTCGGTCGGATGTAACCGGCTCATTAAACAGGGAGCACTTCTTGTCACCACACCCGACGATATTATGGAGGATCTGTTCGGTGTTTCGGCCATGGAAAAACGTCGGACGGAGGAAGTGCCTGCGGATACGCACAGGAAAAATAATCTTGCGCCCTTAGAAAAAAAGGTGTATAGTTGTGTCGGTTTGGACCCGGTATCCGTGGATGACATTATCAGGGCTTGCAAAATAGGTGTGACCGGGGCCATCAGTATCCTGTATCGGCTGGAGCAGTCGGGGCTTGTGAAACAGGTAAGACGCGGCTGGTACATCATTACGGATATTGCGGAAGCTATCAAATAGTTATTAAAAGGGGAATTACCATGGCAAAGAATCTTGTGATCGTGGAGTCGCCTGCGAAGGCGAAGACCATCAAGAAGTTCCTGGGCACCTCCTATGAGGTGAAGGCGTCCAACGGACACGTCAGGGACCTGCCGAAGAGTCAGATGGGCATCGATATCGAGAATGACTTTGAACCGAAGTATATCACCATCAGGGGAAAAGGTGATCTGCTTGCTGACCTTAGAAAGTCAGTCAAGAAGGCGGACAAAGTTTATCTCGCGACTGACCCGGACCGTGAGGGAGAAGCAATTTCTTATCATCTGTCTGTTGCTTTAAAACTGGAAGATAAGAATTACAAACGTATCACATTCAACGAGATCACCAAAAATGCAGTCAAAGCTTCTATTAAAGAGGCGCGTGCGATCGACATGAATCTTGTGGATGCACAGCAGGCAAGACGTGTGCTGGACCGTATGGTGGGTTACACGATCAGCCCGCTTCTCTGGAAGAAGATCAAGAGAGGCCTTTCTGCCGGTCGTGTGCAGAGTGTTGCCTTGAAACTGATATGTGATCGTGAAGAAGAAATCGCGGCTTTTGTTCCGGAAGAGTACTGGAGCGTGGATGCTTCTTTGACCGGATCCGGCATCACGAAGCCGATCCCCTTCCATTATTCCAAAGATCGTCTCACAAAGCAGGAGATGCAGGAGGTTACCGGCAATATCAAGGGCGGTACATTTACCGTGTCCGATATCAAGCAGACCGAGAAGGTGAAGAAACAGCCTCTGCCTTTTACCACCAGTACGCTTCAGCAGGAAGCAGGCAAGAAGTTAAACTTTGCCACCGTAAAGACCATGCGTATCGCGCAGCAGCTCTACGAGGGCGTTGATATCAAGGGTATGGGTACCATCGGTCTCATCACCTATCTGCGTACGGATTCCATCCGTGTCTCCGATGAGGCAGATAAGGCAGCAAAGGCATACATCAGGGATACTTACGGAGATTCATACGTCGGCACACCCCAGACAGGCGTGACGGGCAAGAAGATCCAGGATGCCCATGAGGCTATCCGTCCCACGGATATATCCAATACCCCGGCGAAATTAAAGAATGCGCTTTCGAGGGATCAGTTCAGACTTTATCAGCTGATCTATCAGAGATTTCTGGCAAGCCGTATGGCGCCTGCCAAATATGAACTTTCCACGGTTACGGCTCTGTGCGGTGACAGAAAGTTTAAGGCCAATTCCACCAAGCTTGTATTTGACGGCTTTATGTCCGTCTATACACCGGATGATGAGAAGATCGAGAAGAATCATCTCGGCAATCTCACTGTAGGAAAGGAACTTACTTTAAGCGGGGATGTTGAGGCAAAACAGCATTTTACCCAGCCGCCCGCACATTATACCGAGGCGCTTTTGGTTCGTACCATGGAGGAGTTGGGTATCGGACGTCCGTCCACCTATGCGCCCACCATCACGACCATCATCGCTCGTCGCTATGTCTCAAAGGAGAACAAGAACCTTTATGTGACCGAGCTCGGCGAGGCTGTGAATCAAATGATGGTGAAGGCTTTTCCCGAGATCATCGATACCAATTTCACTGCAAATGTGGAGTCCCTGCTCGATAAGATCGAAGAGGGAGACATCAAGTGGAAGGTCGTGATCAGAAACTTCTACCCGGATCTTGCGGATGCGGTGGAAAGAGCGGAGAAGGAACTGGAGTCCGTCACCATTGAAGATGAGGTTTCGGATACGAAGTGTGAGCTTTGTGGCCGCATGATGGTGATCAAGTACGGACCGCACGGCAAATTCCTTGCGTGTCCCGGTTTCCCCGAGTGCCGCAATACCAAGCCGCACTACGAGAAGCTTCCGGTACCCTGTCCTGTATGCGGAGATACGGTTGTGATCCGAAAGACCAAGAAGGGCAGAAAGTATTACGGCTGCATCAACAACCCTGAGTGTACCTTTATGTCCTGGGCAAAACCCTCCAAGATCAAGTGCCCGACCTGTGGTGCTTATATGGTTGAGAAGGGCAGCAGACTGCTTTGTTCTGCGGAAAAATGCGGAACCAGCATCGAAAAGCCAAAAGAAGAAAATGATTGATGAACACATTCAGTTGTGATAAAATATCACCGTGTATGGGTATGTCCCGACACGGTGATTTTTATTAACAGATTAAAGCTTATGACGGCTTACGCCGATACCTTATATGAGGTGGAACCTCATCCTATATTTCGAAAATGGATGTTCGGCAGTGAAGGAGGACTTTTAGTTATGATCAGAACAGATATATACAATTATGTCAATGTTCTTGATAAGGCCGCTGATGCATCCAGTCTCAGAAACGAACTGATCTCCAACAATCTTGCGAATGTCGATACCCCGCATTACAAGAGAAAAGACATCAATTTCGAGAGTGTGCTTCAGGCGGAACTCGCCGGCGAAAAGAGTCTTTACAAGGCTGTTTCCCGTGCGAATGAGGAACTTGAAGTGTTGGATCCGCAGATTTATACGGACAATTCTTCCCTGTCCTACAGGCTTGACGGCAACAATGTAGACATTAACACCGAGGAAGCTTATCTGGCGGAGAATCAGATCAAGTACCGCACCCTGGTGGATCTGATGAGTCAGGAGTTTTCCCGTTACAAGCAGGTTCTTTCCGAATCCGGCAAGTAGCATATGAGGAGGTAGAACGGTATGGGCGTATTTAAGGCTATGAACGTGTCCGCAACCGGCATGACTGCGCAGCAGCTCAGGATGGATATCATTGCGGAGAACATCGCAAATTCACAGACTACAAGAACCGAGAACGGCGGCGCATATCGTCGTAAGATCCCGGTATTTTACGAGAAGGATACCACATCCTTCGATCACATTTTGAACGGTTATCTGACCAATTATGAGCCGAACGGCGTGAAGGTGACACAGATCGTTGAGGATCCTTCGGATTTCAGGCTTGTATATGAGCCGGACAACCCCGATGCCAACGAAAACGGTTACGTCGAGTATCCGAACATCGACACGGTTACCGAGATGACGAACCTGATCGATTCTTCACGTGCGTATGAAGCTTCGGCAACAGCCTTTCAGGCAGCGAAATCCATGGCACAGACAGGACTCGAACTTTTCAATTCATAGTACGGGAGTGATACATTATGGCTGTTACACCGGTAGGTTTATTCAGTGACGGATATACAACACTCAATAATATCGAATCCCTTTCTTCCGTGACGCAGGCAGATCGTGCGGATCACGCAGCGAAGACCGAGGGAGGTTCTGCATTTGACGTTGTCTTAAATGCGGCCATTGATATGTATAAGGAGGCGGACTCCCTGCAGAAGGCAGCAGAGTCGGCTGAGATGAGTTTTGCGCTCGGCTATACGGACAGCATTCATGACCTGGCTTTGGCGCAGCAGAAGGCGAACATCTCCCTGCAGTACACCGTGAAGGTTACAAATGCAGTGGTATCCGCCTACAAAGAATTAATGAATATGCAACTGTAGCATAGGGGAACAGACTAGATGAGGGAATGGTTTCGTCAACTACCGCAGAGGATAGTTGAGTTTTGGAAAAAATACACACGCAGACAAAAGACACTGTTTTTCTCGGTGGCGGCAGCACTTTTGATCACGCTGTTCGCACTCTTTATGATCTTAAACAGGACGACTTACTCAAGACTTGCAACCTTTGAGGATACGGCGGCCTGTGCAAAAGCAGCAAGTCTCCTCGAAGAGAACCAAATCAAGATCCGCGTATCCGACGACGCGCTTTCCATTGACGTAGATGAAAAGCAGGCTTCGGATGCGAGACTTTTGCTTGGAGAAAACGGCATCGATGCGAACCTGAACACGACGGGATACGACTGGCTTTTTGACAACAGCTTCAACACCACGGACTCCGAGAAGCGCCTTAAAGCGAAGATCAATCTCCAGTCGACCATGGAAGGAGACATCAGAAAGATTGCCGGTGTTTCGGATGCGTCTGTCACCATCAACCTTCCCAGCAATACCAACACAATCTTTGACAGTGATCAGAGCACCTCGGTGAGCATCATGATCACCACCACCAACGATTTCAAGGCGGAGAGCGCTCAGACGATCGCGGAATATGCCAAGAGCTGCGTCGGTGATGCGGATACCAACGACATCACCATTATCGATAATCAGGGTAATCTCTTGTTCTCGGGTACCAATTCCGCATCCCAGGTAAGCGGTGCGCTGATGGTACAGCAGCAGGTAGAAGAGTACTATAACAGCAAGCTCTGGAACCTGATGGTCAATTCCGGCGTCTATGACGAGGTATCCGTATCTTCAAACCTCAAAGTGACGCTTTCCAATACCGAAGTACACAATCTCGAGTATTATTCCAACGACGAAGACGACACGGGTCCCAAGGAGACCTATTACTATTACCTCGCGAACAATGTGGACGGAACCGGCGGTGTGGTCGGAACCGATGCCAACGGTGAGGAGATCACGGATTACAACCTGCTCGACAATGCGAACGGCGAGTCCACCGTGAATCTGCTCAAGGAAACCTACGCGACCAGCTACAAGGACACCAAGACCATCTCCCCTGTGGGTGAGGTGGATATGACTCAATCCTCCATGGGTATGATCCTTACCAGATATGTGGTCTATAACGAGGAGGAGATGGAAGATAACGGTCAGCTTGAAGGTACGACCTTCTCCGAGTTTAGACAGGCCAACTCCGAAGCTACGGAGACAGAGAATCCTGCGGATATCGTGGCGCTTCTTTCCAAGGCTACGGGCATGAAGGAAGCGAACATTCACGTGATCGTACGTGATGTTCCGATGTTCTACCCGAAGGAAGCAAAGCCGATCCCCGTACAGAGCATCCTGTCCATCGTACTTGCCGTACTGATCGGACTGCTCCTGCTCTTTGTAGTATTTAAGAGCATGAAACCCGAGGAAGTGGTGGAAGTCGAGCCCGAGCTTTCCGTCGAGGCCCTGCTTGCCACGACCAAGGAGAATCAGACTCTGGACGATATCGAATTCTCGGACAATTCCGCAACCAAGTCCATGATCGAGAAATTCGTGGACGAGAATCCCGAAGCGGTTGCCGCCTTGCTGCGCAACTGGCTGAATGATGATTGGGAGTAAGAACTATGGCAAATCCAAATCCGGCTACAGAAAATTTATCCGGTGTACAAAAAGCTGCGGTGCTTTTGATCGCTTTGGGACCCGAGCGTTCCGCCAAGGTGTTTCAGCACTTAAAGGATGACGAGATCGAGTCTCTGACCCTTGAGATCGCCAACACCAAGAGCATCCCTGCGGATGTGAAAGACGGCGTGCTCGAAGAGTTCTACGAAGTCTGTCTCGCACAGCAGTATATTTCCGAAGGTGGTATCGCATACGCGAAGGAACTCCTCGACAAGGCGCTCGGTGCAGACCGTGCAAGAACCGTTATCGGAAAGCTTACCGCTTCCCTGCAGGTTCGTCCTTTCGAGTTTGTGCGTAAAGCAGATGCAAGCCAGCTGTTAAACTTTATTCAGGACGAGCATCCTCAGACCATCGCCCTGATCCTTGCATATCTGCCTTCTCAGCAGGCTGCTGCCGTTGTAAGCGCACTTGCGCCCGAGAAACAGGCAGAAGTTGCCAAGAGAATCGCTACTATGGACCGAACCAGTCCGGACATGATCAAAGAGGTGGAGAAGGTTTTGGAGAAGAAACTGGCATCCCTTGTCAATCAGGATTACACCATTGTGGGTGGTGTGGAGTCCATCGTAAGCATCCTGAATACGGTAGACCGAAGCACAGAAAAGCATATCATGGAGGAATTGGAGATCGAAGAGCCTGCACTTGCAGACGAGATCAGAAGAAGAATGTTCGTTTTCGAGGATATCCTTCTTCTCGACAACCGTTCCATTCAGACTGTGCTGCGTGAGGTTGATAATAACGAGCTTGCCGTTGCCTTAAAGAATGCCAACGAGGATGTACAAAAGGCGATCTTCGACAACCTGTCATCCCGTCTGGCTTCCATGATCAAGGAAGACATGGAATTCATGGGCCCTGTCAAGCTGAAGGACGTAGAGGACGCACAGCAGAAGATCGTAAATATCATCCGAAAGCTGGAGGATTCCGGCGAGATCATTATCTCCCGTGGCGGAGGTGATGAGATCATTGTCTAATCTTTTCAGATCGGGTTTTGACAATATCAAACAGGTTTCATCCGAACCCTTCGTGCTCGACGTGAAGAACCGTCTTCCGGAGCAAAAGATCGTTCGCCCCGTGGAAGAACGGGAGGAAGAAGTTCTGCCTGCGAATGAAGAAGTCTTGGGCGATGCCATGGACAAGGCCAAAAGCATTCTGGAGGATTCCAGGACGCAGGCTGCACAGATCCTTGAGCGTGCCAAAGCCGATGCGGAGAAGATCCGCGAGGATGCGCACAATGAGGGATACGACAAAGGCCTCGAAGAGGGCAACATGGAAGCCATGAAGCGTGCCGACAAGTACCTTGAGCGTATCGAGGAGGAGAAGGCGGCTTTTATGCAGAACTACGACAAAGAGGCAGAAGAAAAAATTGCCGCTGCCGAAACCACCATGGTAGATATGCTCTGCAAGTTGGTGGAGAAGATGACCGGGATGCTCGTGGATGAGTATAAGCCTGTGATGTTCCATATGATCAATCAGGCGCTTGCCGAGCAGGATACGGGCAGATCCTTCATCATACGAGTAGCGGAGGAGACCTACCCCTACATCAAAGACAATTACGACCGATTGGTCGGTGCCACCAACCCCAGCATCACGCTTGAGGTATACGGTGACGCCAAATTGGATAAAAGACAGTGCATGATCGAGACGGAGGGCGGCATCGTTGACCTCTCCATGGATGTGCAGATACAGAATTTAATCAAAGCATTGCGTTTGCTTTCCGAAACGTAAGATGTCCCGGGGATTTCGTCGGGACGTTTTACCATTATGACAGATGCTGAAAGATATCAATACCGACAAATACAACAAAATCTTCTCGATGGATTTCACCGAACACTACGGGATGGTGACAAAGGTTGTCGGACTGACGGTTGAGTCGGTCGGCCCGCCCTGCAAATTAAACGACATGTGTGAGATCACCAGCAAGAACGGTCTTACCACGGTTATGGCAGAGGTTGTGGGCTTCCGCGACAACAAGGTACTTTTGATGCCCTACGATACTCTGGACGGCATCGGTATCGGATCCACCGTCAAAAACACCGGCAAGGTGCTCTCCGTAAAAGTCGGAGACGAACTGCTCGGGCATGTGTTCGACGGACTCGGTCGCCCTATGGACGGCAAGCCCGTAAACTGGGTGGATGAGTATCCCATCGATGCCATGTCGCCGGATCCGCTGCAGAGAAAACTGATCTCGGAGATTCTTCCGCTTGGTGTAAAGGCTGTGGACGGACTGCTTACCTTAGGCAAGGGACAGAGAATCGGAATCTTTGCCGGAAGCGGTGTCGGAAAAAGTACATTGCTCGGTATGTTTGCAAGAAATACAAAGGCGGACATCAATGTCATCGCTCTGATCGGAGAGCGTGGCAGGGAGGTCGGCGAGTTTATAGAGCGTGACCTTGGGGAAGACGGTTTGAAACGGTCCGTGCTCGTGATCGCGACTTCCGACCGGCCTGCGCTGATCCGAAAGAAGGCGGCCATGACGGCTACCGCCATTGCGGAGTATTTTCGCGATCAGGGAAGAGATGTTCTCTTGATGATGGACTCCCTGACGCGTTTTTCCATGGCGCAAAGAGAAATCGGACTTGCTTCGGGCGAGCCGCCGGTAACCAGAGGTTATCCGCCCTCCGTATATGCGGAGCTTCCCAGACTTTTAGAGAGAGCCGGCAATACCCGGAGCGGCTCCATCACGGGGCTTTATACCGTTCTTGTGGACGGAGATGATTTTAACGAGCCGATCACCGATACGGCCCGCGGTATCCTTGACGGACATATCGTTCTTTCGAGAGCGCTCGGACATAAGAACCATTATCCTGCCATCGATGTTCTGGCAAGTATCTCGAGATGCATGAGTTCCATCGCGTCCCCCGAACACAAAAAACTGGCCGGACGGCTGAAATCCGTGCTTGCCACCTACAACGATGCAGAGGATTTGATCAACATCGGAGCGTATCGCGCAGGCTCCAACAAGGAAATCGACTATGCGATCACCAAGATCGGCAAGGTGAATTCGTTCCTGACGCAGGACGTGAACAGCAAATTTTTGCTCGACGACGAGCTTTCGCAGCTTGCGGCGATTTTTGATGATTAAGGTAAGGAACTATGGCCAAATTTCTCTACCGTATGCAGAACATCCTGGATATCAAGTACAAGCTGGAGGATTCCGCCAAGCAGGAATTTGCCGAGGCAAGGATTCGTCTTTCCGAGGAGGAAGACAAGCTTGAACATATGCATGAAAGACAGGATGCTTATGCCGAGGCGCTGCGTGCATCCATGTACGGCAACCTCGATTTTTTAAAGATCGAGGAGCAGGCGAACGCCGTCGATCTGATGGATGACATGATATCGGCCCAGAATGAACAGGTAAGAAAAAGAAGCCGCGAACTTGAACTTGCGAGACAGAAGATGGCGGAGGCCATGCAGGAGCGCAAGATGCACGAGAAACTCAAGGAGAATCAGTTCGAAGAATTCAAAGAAGAACTGTCACAGGAAGAATTAAAAGAGGTTGACCAGGTGGTCAGCTATCAATATAACAACAAGGAATCAGACGAATAGGAGAAGATACCGTGGCGAAAGATAAAGAAAAAAAAGAAGGCGGCGGGAAGGGCGCAGCAATTTTGATCGCGATCCTCATGATCACGACGTTCCTTTCCACGATGGCTTTGCTCATCAAATTGGATGTGGGAGGGTTCGGAACACTGCTTCGACCGGTGTTTAAGGATGTTCCCGGGATCAATAAGATCCTGCCTGATGCGGGAGATGAAGAAGCTTCCAAAGAAAGCGATTATCCCTACAGGAATCTCTCCGAGGCACTCGATGCCATCAAGGTAATGGATGAGTCCTTAAAGAGCAAGGATGCCGAGATATCCACTTTGAACGATAAAGTGAAGGAACTTGAAGCCGAAGTATCGCGTCTTTCTGCCTTTGAAGCCGCTCAGTCGGAGTTTGAAGAAAAGAAAAAAGAATTTTATGACGAAATAGTCTATGGAGATTCCGCTCCATCTGCCGATACATATGTTGAGTGGTATAATCAGTTGGATGCGGAACACGCGGAACAGGTGTACCGGGAGATCATCACAGCCAGACAGGCGGATGACGATATCAAAAAACTCGCCAAGTCTTACGAGAGCATGGATGCGAAGAAGGCGGCGGGCATTCTCGAGAAGATGAGCAATGATCTTGACACCGTGGCGCTCATTATGAGCAACATGAGCAACGATGCGCAGGGCAAGGTTCTCGCCGAGATGGATCCCGAATTCGCAGCCAGTGTGACGAAAAAACTGCTTCCCTAGCAGTTACCACCCGAATTTTTCAAAAAGGAGGGAAAGACATGGCAACTATCCAGAACGTAGGAATCGGTCCGATGGATCCCGGTTTTTCCATGATCGGCGGCAATAAGCAGCAGGATCAGGGCAAAAATGTATCTGATGCCTTCGCAAGCCTGATGAATATGGGCGGCGTAAAGGCGGATGATGTGACGGATCTTGCATCCAAGACGGATCCTACCAAAGAACTTGTGACCGCGTCCGGTCCGGCAGACCGTGACAGTGCATCCAAGTATGAAAATGCAGGCAGCATAAGCCAGAATCCCGCAGCATCCAAACTCCGCGAGAAAGCAAATCCTTCAGCTGACACCACATCAAGTGATGGTGAGTCTGACGTGGATCGTGATGCGCTTGTTTCTGATCTTCGTGCGCTTGTGACAGGCAAGCTTGACCTTGAGGATGATCAGTTGGATGAACTGCTTGCCGAGGCGGGGCTTACAATCGAGATGCTTCTTGATCCCGCAGTCATGAAACAATTTATCTTAGAGACCAACGGTGTATCGGAGGTCGATCTTTTAGTCAATGAAAATCTTGCAGGAATTACCGAAGATCTTCTTTCGGGACTTCAAAATCTGACGGAAGATTACGATATAAAAGATGTGAGTGCCATGATCGAGTCATTTGCAGTAAAGCAGAATGACGAGACTATGGAACTTGTGCCCGAAGCTGCCGATGATTCTTATGACGACGCGCTGTTTAAGACAGATGCCGAGCCCGAGAATGCACAGCTTGACGAGACACTGATCCGAACCGAGACCACATCTCCCGCGGAAGCAGGAACGTCCGGATTTTCAGGCACGAAGGATCACGGAAGGAGCGAGACCGGCACGGACCACATCGCAGCGAATCTTCATCAGGCCGTAAATGAAGCGGTTAATGCAGATCCGATCAATGCGACAAGCTCCGTATCCGAGGTATCGCAGGCAGATGTGATCTCACAGGTGATCGACGAGATCAAGGCGACTATGAGCCGCGAGGTTACCACCTTAGAACTTCTCTTGAATCCTGAGCAGCTCGGCAGAGTTCACATCCAGGTATCCTCCAGAAACGGTATCATGCAGGCACAGATCGTAGCGGAGACCGAGGCTGCAAAGAACGCGATCGAGCAGGGACTTGCAGCACTGAAGGAAACCTTCGAGACACATGAACTAAAAGTAGACGCTATTGAGGTTATGATCGCTGACTACGAGTTCTTCAATCAGGAGGCGGAAGCGGATCTTCCCGAGCAGGGACGCAGAAGCGGAGAAAACCGCGGAGGCGTATCCGGCAACAGCGTGGAAGAAGATGCACTTCCCGAGGAGGAAGACGACATCCTGATGCAGACATCCGGAAGCAGCGTAAGTTATACGGCATAACAGAAAGGAGCGCTATATGGCAGACAATGTAATCAGCTCAATTACAGCGCAGTCCAACTCCTACATCTCTCCGAAGAAGGATGAAGGCAATAAAGGAGAGCTGGACAAAGATGCATTTTTAAAACTGCTTGTGACACAGATGCAGTATCAGGATCCTTTGAATCCCGGAGACAGCACCGAATACATGTCACAGCTCGCGCAGTATTCATCACTTGAAGCAACGATGAACATCAGCACGGCAGTGGAGAAGGGCAATGCATTAAACTTAGTCGGACAGTACGTGATCATGAACGCAACCGATGCCGCAGGCAACTCGGCTCCGGTCAGCGGACTTGTACAGTACGCAACGATGAAGGACGGAGAGGTACTCGTATCCATCAATGACAAGTACTATCCCGCAGCAGACCTTGATTCCATTGTAGATTACGATTACTATCTCTACTTAAGAGAGCATGCCGATGAGATGAACATCGACGTAGGACAGGATAAGCCCGAGGAGGGATCCGAGCAGGCAGGCACGGAAGGCAGGGTATAAGAACTGGAGGGATGATCATGAACCCGATCAAAACAGATTTCTTATCCATTGAACAGGCGACGGGCACCTTCTTTACGCCGGGAGCCAGACCGTGTGTTTCCTTCGAAACATCGGAAGGCGCCGATTCCTTTCAGCAGATTCTTGCAGGCAAGCAGGAAGAAGCGCAGGGACTTCGCTTTTCCAAACACGCCAACAGCAGACTGGAAAGCAGAAACATCGTCCTCGAAGACACACAGGTCGAGCGCCTCACGGAAGGGGTAAGCAGGGCGAGAGACAAAGGTATCAATGAATCGCTTGTCATGGTAGACAACTTGGCATTCATCGTAAACATCAAGAACAATACGGTAGTCACCGCACTTGAGCAGCAAGAGGCCAACAGCGTTTTCACCAACATCGATGGCGCTGTTATCGCATAAGCCGGACCGATAAGGAGGCTTAGATCCCGGAACGACAGAAGGGATCACACTTAAGAATTGGAGGTCAACCATTATGATGAGATCACTTTTTTCCGGTGTGTCAGGTCTTAAGACACACCAGACCAAGATGGACGTAATCGGTAACAACATTGCAAACGTTAACACCATCGGATTCAAATCTTCAGACGTACTCTTCAGAGACGTTCTTTATCAAACCACAGCCAATGCATCCGCAGCTACCAATAACAGCGGTGGTACAAACGTATCCCAGATCGGTCTCGGTACCAAGATGAGTTCCATCCAGGTGTCCATGACAGATAACGGTGCGGCACAGTCCACCGACAATCCCTACGACTTGATGTTAAACGGACCTTCCTTCTTCATCGTAAGCCGTGGAGGCGTCAATGCATTTACCAAGGTAGGTGCATTTGAGGTCGATGGTGCAGGAACACTGGTTACCAGCAACGGATATCAGGTAATGGGCTGGCAGGTAGATCCCGACGATCCCACCAAGATCAGAAAGGATACCGTCTCCGCACTTCGTCCCGAGGCGCAGGAGAACAAGGTGTCTTCTCCGGAAATGACATCCAAGTCTTACCTGACCGGTAACGTCGATCTTACAGATGCAGATCTTACATCCGTAGACGGCAAGGTGCTTTCCCTGTCCCTCTACGATTCACTCGGATATAACTATACGGCAAAATTCAAACTGACCCAGGATCCCGGCCAGGAGGATCACTCCCTTTATAATCTGGAGATCGTATCCTTAAAGGATGCCAACAACGTTGAGATGACCGGTTCTGATGATGCATCCACGCCCAATATCATTGAGGGCGGTTACGATGTGACCATGCAGAGAATCAATGCGGACGGCGATCCGGTCGGCGCAGGCGTCAACACTATGCAGATCAAGTTCGACGCAGACAGGGGTTCCTTCGAGTATGTAGGTGCAGCGGGAAGCTCCACCGTACTTATGAAGATCACACCCAACGGTTCCACGGACCGCGGCGATGTATTCTCGTCAGCCGGAACAGCGATCGTTAACGGCGAGAAGGTAGACGGAATCACCATGGATTTCTCCTACCTGACCATGTTCGAGTCCAAGGGACAGTCCACCGCCAAGATGGTAAGAGGATCTGCGGATTCCACCGGCGGCGGTCGTGCGATGGGTAAGTTGAACGATGTGTCCATTTCCCAGTCCGGTATGATCTACGGCGTATATTCAAACGGTGAGACGAAACTTCTCGGCCAGATTGCGGTTGCAAATTTTGCAAACCCCATGGCGATGGAAGCGATCGGTGACAGCCTTTACATCGCAACCCAAAACTCCGGTCAGTTCGACGGTATCGGTAATGCGGTTGACGAAGACGGCGGCAGTATGTCACAGGGTGTTTTGGAGATGTCCAATGTAGACCTTTCCAGAGAATTCACCGAGATGATCACAACCCAGAGAGGTTTCCAGGCCAACTCCAGAATCATCACAACTTCCGATACAATGCTTGAGGAACTCGTGAATCTGAAGCGCTAAAATAACTGAAAAGTAAGAGGATGTGTGAGGTTATAAGCCATCTCACACATCCTTTACTTTTTGTAGACATAATAAGGTTTGTATGATATAATATGACAGATATTTAATGCCGTGAGGTCTGCTTTTTTGTGAGGTGAAATATGATCAAAGTCACCCGTTTAAAAGGATCGGAGATGATCCTCAATTGTGAGATGATCGAGTCAGTGGAGGAAACTCCGGATACTGTGATCACACTGACTTCAGGCAAGAAGTTTGTCGTCGAAGAGAAGGCGGCGGAGATCATCGATAAGGTGATCGAATTCAAACGCAAGATTCATACGGGGATTCCCGTATAGATTTAGAGGTGGAGCAAATTGGATTTAGCATCTGTAATCGGACTTTTCATGTGTCTGGCGCTCATGGTATTCGGTATGGTGTTCGGCAAGACCTTTGCCGCAGTCAAGAACTTCCTTGACCCGCCGTCTGCACTGATCACATTCGGTGGTGCACTCGGAGCCGTACTTGCGATGAGCCCGATGTCGGATTTCATCGGCGGTCTGAAATCATTTTTACTGATCTTCAAGACGCCAAACGCCAACGAAGTAGATACAATCAAATCGATCATAGACCTGTCCAACCTGGCGAGACGTGAGGGCTTGCTTGCTTTGGAGGAGTCAGCGAACAACCTGGATGACGAGTTCATGAAGAAGGGTGTCATGCTCATTGTCGACGGTACGGATCCCGAACTTGTAAGAAGCATTCTTGAGGCGGATCTCATCAATATCGACGCAAGACACCAGACCAATATCGGATTCTGGAAGAATCTCTGTGCCATGGGTCCTGCCTGGGGTATGATCGGTACCCTGATCGGTCTCGTGCTCATGCTCAAAGACCTGTCAGACCCTGACTCTATCGGACCGAACATGGCGGTGGCCCTGATCACCACATTCTACGGTTCCGTGCTCGCAAACTGGATCTGTACGCCCGTGGCGAACAAGCTTGACGCACAGAACTCCGGCGAGATCAAAATGAAAGAGGTTATGATCGAGGGTATCCTGTCTATTCAGGCAGGCGAGAATCCTCGTGTCATAGAAGAGAAACTGAAAGCATTCCTGTCACCGAAGCAGAGATCTGCATTCGGAGAAGAAGGTGGTGGTCAGTAGTGGCGAAGATGAAAGAGAAGCCGCCCGAGGAGGGATCACCCGCCTGGATGGCCACATTCTCCGATCTTATGAACCTGCTGCTGTGTTTCTTTGTGCTTTTGTTCGCATCGTCCACCATGGACGCGGGCAAAATCCAAAAGATCGCAGCTTCCTTCAACAACATGTCTTTCTCCATTATCAACAACGGATCGCTTTCCCTGATCAACGGTGAGATGATGGCAGGCGGTATCACACAGATCCCGGATCTTGAAGCACAGCTTCAGACCAAAGGTGCAAATGTCGAAGGAGAGACGGGCGACTTTGTGGACGGAGCGACCATTACGGATGCCAGCCTGATCTCCGATCAGGAATTACAGGAGGAAGTCGACCGAAGAGGCGAAGAGCAGTCCGAAGAGATGTATGAGGAAGTTGTCTCCATGGCGGAAAGCTACAACATCGAGGACGAGATCGCCATTGACTTTACCAAGCAGTATGTTGAACTTGATCTGAACGGATCCATCCTGTTTGATTCGGGATCGGCGGAAGTGAGAGAAGACAGCAAGCTCTTCCTTCAGAAGATTGCCAAGATCCTGACCAAGTACAAGTACAACATCATCGAAATCGAAGGCCACACGGACAATGTTCCCATTTCCGGCGGCAAGTATGAGAACAACCGCGCGCTTTCCGTGGATCGAGCAAGGAAAGTATATGAATACGTGGTGGAGCAGGAGCATTTTATCGACGAGAACATCAAGATCGCCGGTTACGGCGAATCAAGACCGATCGCATCCAACGCAACACCCGAGGGGCGCCAGAGAAACCGTCGCGTCTCCATCAAGATCTACAACGAACAGAATTCCAACCAATAAGGAGCAGGGATTATTATGAAAAAGAATCTTATCACTGTGATCATTTTAGCCTTATGCCTGATCAACCTGGTATTCAACATCCTGCTTGTCTTCGTCTTCATGCCTTCCGCTAGCAAGACAAACAAGCTGATCACGGATATTGCAAAGGTCCTGGATCTTGACCTTGAAGCACAGAAGGAAAAAGACGGCGGCGGACAGGTAAGCGTCGGCGATCTTGATCAGTATCAGCTCGAACAGGGCAATGCGATCAACCTTGCAAATGACGGCACAGGAAAGGTCAGCGTGCTTCAGTACGGTCTCACCATCAACATGAACAAGACTGCCGAGGATTACGCGGATGTTTCCGCAAATGTCCAGGCTTCGACATCCATGATCTACGATATCTGCCGTGACGTGATCGGACGTTATACCTACGCGCAGGTGACGGATGCGGATACGCAGAACAAGATCAAAGATGAGCTGCTCGCTGAATTAAAGACAACCTTCGGAACAGAAGAGGGTATCTACTCCGTAAGCTTCTACAATTGGGTGGCACAACAGCAATAATGACCGACCGAGGAGGTGCCTGCGTTGGCAGACGTACTCTCACAAAATGAAATAGACGCCCTCTTAAAACAGCTCTCCTCCGGGGAACTGGATGTGGAGGACATTGAAGAAACACCGCTGGTCAAGATCAAAGAATATGACTTCTCACGACCCGCGAAATTCTCCAAAGAACACCTTCGTACACTGGAGATCATATTTGAGCATTTCGGCAGACTCCTATCAAGCAATCTGCCGGCCTACTTAAGAAAGACGGTTCAGGTAGAGGTGATGAACTCCGAGGCAGTTACCTACCAGGAGTTCTCAAATGCACTGCTGAATCCTGTCCTACTTGGAATTGTCAATATGTCTCCGCTTTCCGGAAACATCGTCTTAGAGATGGCCACCAACCTGGGCTTTACGATGATCGACCGGTTGCTCGGAGGTGCGGGCGAACCCCTTGACAAGAGCAGAGAATTCTCGGAGATCGAGCTGTCGATCCTTGAAAAGATCTTCAACATCATCATCAGCCTGCTTCGGGAACCCTGGGCAAATGTAGTCGAGATCACCCCGTACTTAGAGAGGATAGAGACCAATTCACAGTTCGCACAGATCATATCTCCGACGGAGATGATCGCGATCGTGACCATCAACATCAACATCGGCGGCGTGGAAGGATTGATCAATGTCTGCCTTCCCTATATCACACTGGAAGATGTGATGGACAAGCTAAACACAAAATACTGGTTCTCCACCATGCAGGACCGCGACGAGGAAAGTTATGCGGACGCCATCGAGGCAGTCATCGCAAAAGCACAGATTCCCATTGCGGCGGAACTTGGAAAGAGTACCATTACAGTTATGGATTTTATCAACCTGCAGCAGGGTGACATCATCAAGCTGAACCGCAAGGTTGAGGATGACCTTGATATCTATGTCGGCAATATGGTAAAATTCAAAGCGTTACCGGGGTCTTCAACTGAGAACTACGCAGTGAAGATAACCGAGATTATAAGAGAGGAGGAATAAAGCGTATGGACGGAATGTTGTCTCAGGAAGAAATCGACGCCCTGCTCGGCGGTGGCGGCGGTGGATCTGATGGCGGCTCCGGGGGAGCAAACCTCACCGAAGAAGAAAGAGACGCAGTAGGAGAGATCTCCAATATCTGCATGGGTACAGCGGCCACTACCCTTTATTCCTTAGTAAATCAAAAAGTTGTGATCACCACACCTGTGGTAGAGATCACAAACTGGGACAAACTTACAGCGGAATATGCGCGACCGTGCGTGTTCATAAACATTCTCTACAAAGAGGGCATCGACGGTAACAACGTCCTAATCCTCAAAGAGGATGACGTCAAAATCATCACGGATCTGATGATGGGCGGCGACGGACTGAATCCTTCCGATGAGTTTACCGAGCTGCATTTCTCGGCGATCTGCGAGGCCATGAACCAGATGATGGGATCATCGGCAACTTCGCTTTCATCGATGCTCGGAGCCAAGATCGATATCAGCCCGCCGGAGGCGGAACTGGTGGATATGGCAGGAGAGATCGACCAAAGCAAGGCACAGGCCTTCCTCTCGAAAGACTTTGTCAGAGTCACCTTCCGTATGACGATCGGAGAACTGGTTGACAGTACCATCATGCAGCTGTACCCGATCGAGTTGGCCAAGGAACTTTATCGAAAGTTCTCCGGCCAGGAAGAAGAAAAGAAAGCAAAAGAAACAAAGGCAACACCGCCTCCGACACCTCAGCCGGCGCCTCAGCCGGCACCGCAGGCAGCACCTCAGATGGCTGCGCAACCCATGATGGGTCAGCCGATGATGGGACAGCCGATGATGAATATGCCTCAGCAGGATGTGAACGTTCAAAACGTTCAGTTCCAGGCATTCTCACCGATGATATCACCGGTGCTCCAGCAGGAGAATATCGATCTCATCATGGATGTGCCTCTGGAAGTTGCAGTTGTTTTAGGACGAACCAGGAAGTCGATCAAAGAGATCCTGGAATTCGCGCCCGGTACCATTATCGAACTCGACAAACTTGCGGGTGAGCCCATCGACGTGATGGTGAATCAAAAACTCGTAGCCAAGGGCGAGGTTGTGGTAATCGAAGAAAGCTTTGGTATCAGAATCACTGAAATCATAAAGGAAAAAGTATAAATCATAAAGGAGTATGAATTATGGCAAAGAGTATTCTTATCTGTGATGACGCAGCATTTATGAGAATGATGATCAAAGACATCCTCACAAAGAACGGATACAACATCGCCGGAGAGGCCGAGAATGGGGCCAAGGCCGTTGAGAAGTACGCAGAGACCAAGCCGGATCTCGTTCTCATGGATATCACAATGCCCGAGATGGACGGTATCCAGGCTTTAAAGAAGATCAAGGAGCAGGATCCCAACGCCAGCGTTGTTATGTGTTCTGCCATGGGTCAGCAGGCGATGGTTATCGAGTCTATTCAGTCCGGTGCCAGAGATTTCATCGTAAAGCCTTTCCAGCCCGATCGTGTAATTGAGGCGGTTAAGAAAGCAGTGGAGTAATGTTTATGCTTCTAGAGACCGGCTTCACAGCCGGTGCGGGCTCCTCCGTGTGGAGCATCCTGAAACTCCTGCTTATGCTGGTTTTGGTTTTGGCGCTCGCTTACGCAACCGCGAAACTGATCGCCAAATACCAGGGCAATATGCTGAGCGGACGTTCGGACATACGCATCGTTCAGTCCTTCAAGTTGATTGGCGACAAGTACATCGCCATTGCCAAGATCGGAGAGGGCTACTATGCACTCGGTATCGGCAAAGACAACATCACCTTGATCGACAAGCTTGATCCCGAACAGCTGAGCATCAAGGAAGTCGACGGGAACGAGTCGAAGGCCAGCTTCAAGGACGTGCTCGCAGGCTTTTCAAAAAAGAAATCCGACACACATGACGGAGAAGAGTAGGTAGACTCATGTGGTATAAAAAGCTCCGTAAATTCTTTATAGCTTTTTTACTTCCGGTTGCAATGATCGTGCTGTGCTTTGGCACGGTTGCGCATGCGACGGGAGTAACCCCCGGCACGCTTCCCGAACAGGGAGTTGATGACGGTGTAGCGCCGGACGGCGGCATATCTGTAGGGTTGACCCTGGATTCAAATTCTGAAGAGACCAGATTATCGGGCACCCTCCAGATTCTTTTGGTTATAACAATCATTTCGATAGCTCCATCAATATTGGTTATGGTGACAAGCTTCACGAGAATCGTGATCGTTCTGCATTTTTTAAGGCAGGCTGTCGGCACGCAATCCTCGCCACCTAACAATATATTGGTTGGGCTCTCCTTGTTTTTAACCCTATTTATTATGGCGCCTGTCTTTCTGCAGATCAAAGATGCAGCCATCACTCCGTTACAGGAGGGGCAGATCACCGAGCAGGAAGCTATTACCGCCACGATTACGCCGCTGAAGACCTTTATGCTGGCGCAGACCAGGCAGGATGATATCAGATTGTTTATGGATATCGCAAGGATCGAATCGGTAGAGACGGCAGATGAACTGCCCATCACCGTTGTGATCCCGTCCTTTATCATCAGCGAGCTTCGTGCCGCTTTTATCATTGGCTTTATGATTTATATTCCTTTTATTGTGATTGATATGGTTGTAGCATCCGTACTGATGTCCATGGGCATGATGATGCTACCGCCCACCACGATCTCCATGCCGTTCAAAATCCTGCTGTTTATTCTGGCAGACGGCTGGCATCTCGTTGTCGGAGAACTGGTGAAGTCTTTTAACTTTTAACTGAGGTAAGCGATTATGAGTACAGGTTTGGTAGTTGATATAACCGTACAAGCGGTATGGCTGATCATCAAATGCAGCGCACCGATGCTGATTGCCTCTTTGGTCGTCGGATTGATCATTAGTATTTTTCAGACGGTCACATCGATCCAGGAGCAGACGCTGACGTTTGTACCGAAGCTGATCACAATCTTTGTGGTTCTGATCATCACGGGAGACTGGATCATGTCCAATATTCTGACATTTATTCAGGACATATACTCGAAATTCGGAGATTATGTAAGGTAGAGGAGATATGGATCTTAGGGTAGCGACGCTTACGCTTGAATCATTTCTCTTGGTTCTCGCAAGATCCGGCGCCTTTATGGCGTCTGCGCCGATCTTTTCGCATAAAGCGGTCAATACAAAATTAAGGCTTCTGATTGCCGGATGCATCGCGATCGCGTTGTTTACATCCCTGGAGGTTCCGCTTCCCAATTACACCACGGTGCTCGAGTACACCTTTCTGATCGTGAAGGAAGTGCTCGTGGGTCTTTCGCTTGGCTTTGTTTCAAATCTTGCCATGTCCGTACTGGTGATGGCGGGAGAGTTCATCGATCGTGAGATCGGTTTTACCATGGCCCAGACCTTCGATCCCAACACCAACATGTCCGTAACCATCACAGCGGAACTTTACGACAGAGTGGTCTGCCTGGTGATCATGGTAACGAATCTCCACTATTTCATACTCCTTGCGCTTGCGGAATCCTTTCTGCTTGTACCGCTCGGAGAGGTGAAACTAAACTTAAGCTATCTTTATACCGAAGTGATCGGTTTTATCACGCAATATTTTGCCATCGGATTCAGGATCGCCATGCCGGTCTTTTTGGCGGCTATCATGGTCAACTGCATTTTAGGTGTGCTTGCCAAGAGTTCGCCGCAGATGAATATGTTTGCCGTCGGTATGCAGATCAAAGTCTTTGCGGGACTCTTCATCTTGTCCGTCTGCGTGATGTTTATTCCGAATATTGCCAATTATCTGATGGAACGCGCGAGAGAGATGGTGGAAACTCTGATGGGAGGCATGTAACTGATGTACGATGATCAGAAGGTTCTCCCGCTTCGGCTGGATCTGCAGTTCTTCGCCAATGACGAAGGCGGAGAGAAGACGGAAGAGCCCACCGCGAAAAAAATCGAAGATACCAGAAAAGAAGGACAGGTCGCAAAGAGCAAAGAGCTTACCAGCGCCGTCCAGTTGTTTTCTCTCTTCCTGTGTCTTCGCATCTTTATGAAATTCATCGGCGAGAGGCTGATTGATTCATTTAACAAATTTTACAGGGATATGGGAAGGGTTCCCGGAAACGGCTTTACCCATCTGGATGCATGGAAGCTTTTGATGCAGGTGCTCTTGCATATTGCGCTGGTTATGGCGCCGTTTTTGATCGTTGCCTTTGTGGCGTCCCTTTTGTCGCAGAGCCTCCAGTTTAAGTGGATGGTCACTGCGAAGCCCCTGAAACCGAAGTTCAACAAATTGAATCCCATCAGCGGATTTAAGAATCTCTTTTCCAAAGAGAAGCTGTTTGATCTCTTGCTTTCCGTTGCGAAGATTCTGGTCTTCGGTATGGTGGCTTATTCCGTCATCAAGGATCATCTGGGAGTCTTTGTGACGGTTTACGATCTTTCCATCAACGATGCACTTGCGATCCTCTACGATATGGTGCTGAAAATCCTGCTCAAGATTTCCTTCGCCTATCTGATCCTGGCACTCGCAGACTTTATCTTCCAGAAGATGAAACACAAGAAGGACATTAAGATGTCCAAGCAGGAAGTGAAGGACGAGTACAAGAACCAGGAAGGAGATCCGCACATCAAATCCCAGCAGAGACAGCGTATGCAGCAGGCCTCGAGAAGGCGTATGATGCAGGCTGTTCCCGAGGCGGATGTGGTCATCACCAACCCGACCCATTATGCCTGTGCCCTCAAATACGATAACACCCAAAGTCAGGCCCCCGTCCTTGTGGCGAAGGGAGCCGACTATCTGGCATATAAAATCCGTGACCTCGCTTATGAGGCAAATGTGGCTGTCGTCGAGAACAAGCCTCTTGCAAGAATGCTTTATGCCAATGTTGAAATCGGAAATGAGATTCCGCCCGAACTCTATCAGGCGGTGGCAGAGGTTCTTGCATATGTTTATCAGCTGGAGAGAAGAACAGGCTGATAGAAAGGAGGCATAGTTTATCATGAAGAAGAATGATCTGCTTTTGGCATTTTACCTTTTGGCTGCCATCATATTCTTCATCATCCCTATGCCGTCACAGCTGCTGGACGTGTTGATCCTCTTCAACATCTCCGTCAGCATGATCATTGTATTTAACTGTTTGTTTGCGAAGGAAACCCTCGGTATGTCGGGTTTCCCGACCCTGCTCCTGTTTACGACCATATTTCGACTGTCACTCAACGTATCATCGACAAGATTGATCCTTTCCACCGGAAATCCCGGTCAGGTGGTCGAAGTCTTCGGACAGTTCGTAGGTGGCGGAAATCTGGTCATCGGTGCGATTGTCTTCATCGTATTGATCATCGTGCAGATGGTCGTGATCAACAAGGGTTCCGAGCGTGTATCCGAGGTAACGGCAAGATTTACGCTGGATGCGATGCCCGGAAAGCAGATGGCGATCGATGCGGATCTTTCTTCCGGTGCGATCACGGATCAGGAAGCGATCGCAAGAAGACAGAAGATTCAGGAAGAGTCGGCCTTCTTCGGCGCCATGGACGGTGCCACGAAGTACGTAAAGGGAGATGCGGTAGCGGGTCTTATCCTTACCGCCATCAATATCGTAGGCGGTATAGTGATGGGTATGGTTTTTCAGGGCATGACAGCCGGAGATTCCGTATCCAAGTATACGATCCTTACCATCGGTGACGGACTGGTATCCCAGATCCCTTCCATGCTGATCTCACTTTCCACAGGTATCCTTGTCACCAAGGCATCCAAGGAGGAGAGTATCGGCGATATCTTAGTGGGACAGCTGTTCTCTATTCCAAAGGTCCTTTTGATCGTCGGAGGAACCATGATCGGACTCGGTGTCATGACACCGCTTTCCATCGTTTTCTGCGGCGCATACGGTATACTTTTCCTTGTGCTCGGCTTCATGATGAAGAACGCCGAAGCTGCGGCGGAGATCAAGGAGGAAGTCGAGGAAGAGGAGATTGCCGCAGACGAAGTCAGACGACACGAGAATGTCAACCAGCTTCTGCAGGTCGATCCGATCGAGCTCGAGTTTGGTTACGGTATCATCCCCTTGGCTGACGTGAATCAGGGCGGTGACCTGCTCGACCGTGTGGTAATGATCCGAAGACAGATTGCGCTTGAACTCGGTGCGGTCGTTCCCATCATCCGACTAAGAGATAACATTCAGCTCAATCCGAATCAGTATATTATTAAGATCAAGGGTATTCAGGTCAGCGAGGGAGAGATTCTCTTCGACCACTATATGGCCATGAATCCCGGATACGTGGAGGACGAGATCACAGGTATTCCGACCTTTGAGCCGGCCTTTCACTTAGAGGCAATGTGGATCACGGAATCCCAGAGAGAGCGTGCCGAGAGTCTCGGTTACACCGTCGTGGATCCTCCGTCCATCATCGCCACACATTTGACGGAGATCATCAAGGAACATCTCGACGAACTCCTTACCAGACAGGATGTGCAAAACCTCATCGACAATGTCAAAGACTCCAACAAGACCCTTGTGGACGAACTTGTTCCCAAGCTTCTCGGTGTCGGCGATATTCAGAAGGTGTTGCAGAACCTTCTGCGGGAGGGTATCTCCATCAGAGATCTCGTTACCATTTTCGAGACCCTGGCAGATTATGCAGCGACAAGCCGCGACACGGACATCCTGACGGAGTACGTGCGACAGAGCTTAAAACGCGCCATTTCCAACAAGTATTTTGCGGATGAGGAATCCACCAGCGTGATCACGCTTGATCCGAAGATCGAGCAGATGATCATGGGTTCCATCAAGCAGACGGAGCAGGGTGCATACATTTCCTTAGATCCTGCGGTGATAAGACAGATCCTTTCCTCTACGGAGACGGAGCTTGCCAAGCTTACGGACAAGGGCCTGGCTCCCATCATCATCACATCCCCGATCGTCAGGATGTATTACAAGAAGATGACGGCGGATTACTTCAAGGATCTGATCGTGATCTCCTACAACGAGATCGATTCAACCATAGAACTAAAATCAGTCGGAGTAGTTACAATCGATGATAATCAAGAAGTATAAAGCAGCAAGTGAAAAAGATGCCATCCTCCTCGCCAAGGAGGATTTGGGTCCCGACGCCATTGTCATGAATGTCAAGACCATCAAGCCCTCGGGACTGATGCGACTCTTCAAGAAGACCAGAGTCGAACTTACGGCAGCCATCGATGATACGGTGGAAACAGAAAAAAAAGAAGGACCGAAGGAGACACCGAAGGAAGCGTCTCCCGCGGACACGCAGGTCGGTACACCCGGCAGCCTCTTCGGACAGGCTTTTGCGGGCAAGGAGGATCATTTTACGCAGGAAGCGCAGAATGCGATCGAAGAAAAGATCAACTCCATTGCCAGGCTTTTAGAGCAGCAGATGGCCACCAACGAGAAGGAGGAAAAGCCCGAGGCACCGGAAGTTTCAGCTGATGCACCGGAGAAAAAAGAAGAAACAAAGACAGAGGGCAAGGTTGTCAGCCTGATCAAGAAGCAGCTTACGGATGCAGAGGTATCCGAGCAGCATATCAATGAGATCTTAGATGAGATTTCCGAGAAGGATGAGAAGCAGCCGATCGACAATACTCTCGCAAGCGTATACCAGAAGATCGTTTTAAAACTCGGTAAGATCGATCCCATCGTCCCCGCCGAAGAAAAACCGAAGGTGCTTTTCTTTGTGGGCAACACAGGCGTCGGAAAGACGACGACCATCGCAAAGCTCGCGTCCAAGCTGGTGATCGAAGAGAAGATGAAGATCGCGATCTTTTCCGTGGATACGTACCGTATCGCGGCGATCGATCAGATCAAGACCTATGCCTCCATCCTGAAGGTTCCCTTTGAGGTTATCTATACACCGGACGATATGAAGAACAAGCTTGAGCGCTTTTCCGATTATGATTTCGTGCTTGTGGATACGGCAGGCCGTTCCCACAAGAATGAAGAGCAAAAGAAGGATCTCGATGCCATTATCCGTTCGGCGGACGGCAGTGAAAAAGAGATCTTCCTTGTGCTTTCGGCTACCGTAAAATACGGAGATCTTTTAAAGATCGCCACATCATACGGTGAACTCTTTGATTACAAGATCATCTTCACCAAGATGGATGAAACGACGGGAGAGGGTTCGCTCCTTAACTTAAAACTGGATACAGGAAAAGACCTGTCCTACGTCACATGGGGTCAGAATGTTCCCGAGGATATCGGACTTGTCAATCCCCAGGTGATTGCGAAGAAACTGTTGGGGGGTGTGTAGTCGATGGTAGATCAGGCAACCAAACTCCGAGAGATGGTGGAAGAACGCGATACCGTCGTACCGAACGCCCGCGTGATCGCAGTGACCAGCGGCAAGGGCGGTGTCGGCAAGACGACCATGTCCGTGAATTTAGCGCTCGAGATGGCGTCTCGCGGCAACCGTGTTGTAGTGTTTGATGCGGACTTCGGCCTTGCAAATGTAGAAGTAATGCTTGGGATCCGCCCCACGTACAATCTGCTCGATCTGATCCACAACAATCGTTCCATGACGGAGATCATCACAGAGGGACCTTCGGGAATCGGTTTTATTTCGGGTGGATCCGGTGTTTCGGAGCTCGCATCCCTTGATAATGCGAGCATTAAGCTCCTGATTTCGGAGCTTGCCAAACTCGACAAAATGTACGATGTTGTTATAATAGATACAGGTGCCGGTATCACGGATTCCGTGATGGAATTTGTGATGATGAGCCCGGAGGTACTGCTGGTGGTAACACCGGAACCTACTTCCATAACGGACTCTTACTCCCTGCTCAAGGTGTTACGACGCAAGGAGGGATTCACACCGAATACCAAAAACATCCGTGTCGTGGCCAACCGCGTAGAAAATGTGGAAGAGGGACTTGATATCTTCGAAAAGATCAATACCGTATCTTCCAAGTTTCTGGAGACGAATCTCGAATACCTGGGCCCAGTGCTTCTGGACAAGAATGCATCCATGTCCGTGATCGAGCAAAAGCCCATGGTTTCCGCATATCCGGATTCCGCGGCCTCCAAGAGTATCAAGGCTTTGGCCGCAAAACTTCTGAACGAAGAAACCGTGGAAACCGGAAAACATATGGGCCTTGCGAGAGTTTTTATCGACTTTTTCAAGTCAAAGAAACGTATCGGTTAATTTACATAAAAGGGGTTATCAACTATGGCAATCGTTGGTGTTGGGAATAAAATCGAATTGGTGCGGCTGGATCAGCTGATCAATAACGATCAGAATCGAAAGGTCTTTATCAGCAAGGTGTATGACATCCTGCCGAAGAAGAAGCTGCAGATCGCCATGCCCATCTTTGAGGGCAAGATCGTTCCGCTCGAAGTCGGGGATCGTTACAACGCGGTCTTTTATACGGCGGGAGGACTTCTTCAGGCCAATGTATCCATCGCTTCCAGATACAAAAGCGGCAATCTCTTCTACATGGATGTGGAACTTTTGGCGGAGCCTACCAAGGTTCAGAGAAGAGAATTCTATCGCTATAACTGCAAGATTGATTTAAAGATCAGAAAAGTGACCGAGAAAGAATATGAGACCGGAGTTCCCGAGGATATGTCCGTACCCGAGGAATCCTTGTTCGAAACAGGCAGGATCCTCGATATCAGCGGCGGCGGACTTCGACTTATCCAGAGCAAGAATTATGATCGAAATCAGCTGGTGAAGGTACAGTTTACCATCCCTATCCTGAATGAGATCGATACCTTCCATCTCTTCGGCAGAGTCATCTCAAGCACGCTGCTGATGGAAGGAAAACATGATGTGTTCGAACAGCGAATGGAGTTCCTGAAGATCCGTCAGGAAGACAGGGACAAGATTGTGCGTTTCATCTTTGAGAGTGAGCGTATGGCGCGTGCAAAGGAATCAGGAAGATAAATCGTTCCGAGAGGTCATTTTCATGAAAAAAATCATGATTATTGATGATTCTGCACTCATGAGAAGAGCATTATCTGATATAATGAAGCATACAAATGAATACAAGGTTGCTTATACCGCAAACAACGGAGATAATGCTTACGAGATCATCACGATGCATAAGGATATTTCTGCGATTCTTTGCGATATTGATATGCCGGGACTGGACGGTATCAGTCTGCTCAAGGCGATCCGAAGAGACGGGATCAGAACCCCGCTCATCTTTATCACCTCCAGACAGGATTCCAACACGGCAATCGAGGCCTTAAAGGCCGGCGCATCCGAATTCTTAAGAAAGCCCGAGCGACTTTTCAGGGATGACGATCCCGAGTTTCGGGATCTGCTTCTTACGGCACTTGCGAAACATGCACTGCCCGCGATCGCGGATGCTCTGTCACCGAATCCGGCCGAGCATGCTTACGCATCGAGGGTTGCAAGGACCCTGGAACAGCGTGAGACAGAGCCGGACGCGGCTTCCGGGAAGAAGGCGGTACGCGGGAATACCGAGATCCTAAAGAGCAAGGTTGCCTCCAAGCCGGGAAGCAAAGTCCTGGTGGCGCTGGTTTGTTCTACGGGAGGGCCGAAGGCACTTCAGTTCGTGATCCCGAAGCTTCCGGCGAATCTGAACGCACCCGTTGTCATGGTACAGCATATGCCCAAGGGATTCACTGCTTCTCTGGCACAGCGGCTCGATACCATGAGTGAGGTGAAGGTTCAGGAGGCGGTTGAAGGAAAGGTGATCGAAAAAGGCAATGTCTACATTGCCAAGGGCGGCATGCATATGGTCCTCAATCAAAACGGCAGGGACGTATCGCTTGCTTTCGATGATTCACCGCCCATCGTCGGCTTAAAACCCTGCGGGAATTTGATGTACGAAAGCATCGTGCATCTTGACTGTTACGACGAGATCGTATGTGTCGTACTGACCGGTATGGGGTCGGATGGGACCAAGGGCATTCAGGCACTCAAGAATGCAGGCAGGAAGATTTACGTGATCGCCCAGGATGAAGCGTCAAGTACCGTATATGGTATGCCAAAAGCAATCTTCGACAGCGGGCTGACCGATGTCGTATGTGATATTCATGAAGTAGCAGACCACATCACAAAGAAAGTAGGGGTGTTATAATGGACATTAGCCAATATCTCGACATATTCATCGATGAGACAAAAGAACACTTGCAGACCCTCAATGACCAGGTGTTGATCTTAGAGGCTGAGCCTGAGAACATTGACACGGTCAATGAAATCTTCCGTGCCGCACACTCTTTAAAGGGTATGGCTGGAACCATGGGCTTCAAGCGTATGCAGAAACTGACACACAATATGGAGAATGTTTTCTCCGAGGTCAGAAACGGAAAGCTCAATGTCAATGCAGACATGGTAGATATTGTCTTCAAATGTCTTGACGCCATTGAAGGATATTTAAACAGCATTATTGAGACTTCGGACGAGGGTACCGAAGACAACGACGAACTGATCGGACTGCTTGAGGCGGCCATGGAGCAGGTTTCATCCGAGCCGGCACCTGCGGCAGCACCCGCAGCGGAAGAGAAGGCTGAGGAAAAGGCAGCACCCGCGGAAAGCGGAGACAAGCGCAAGTTCCTCTCCATTCCCATAGCTGATTTTGAGAAGAACGCCATGACAGAGGCGAAAGAGAAGGGCATGAATGTCTACGGTGCAACCGTATACATTCAGGAGAGCTGTCTCTTAAAGGCTGCGAGAGCATTCCTTGTATTCAAGAACTTGGACGGTAAGGGCGAGATCATCAAATCCGTGCCTACCGTACAGGATATTGAGGATGAGCGTTTCGAGTTTGATTTCTCCATGTTCATCATCACAGACAAGTCGATCGATGAGATCAAGCATGCCATCGAGTCGGTGTCCGAGATTGAAGAAGCTGTGATCGAGGCTTACGAGATTCCCGATGCCGTACAGGAGACGGTAGCCGCAGATGATTCACCGGCCGGCGAAGAAGAGAAGAAGACGGAAGCAAAGGGCAAAGCCAAGACCGAGTCTTCCGACAAGAAAGCACACGCCAAGGGATCCAAGCCGGTTGTCAACCGTTCCGTACGTGTGGATATCGAGAAACTGGATGATCTGATGAATCAGGTATCCGAGCTTATTATCGCCAAGAACGGACTCGTATCCGTTGCGGGTGATTCCGCATCACAGGATCAGTCCTTCAATGAGCAGATCGAGTACCTCGAGCGTATCACCACAAGCCTTCATGAGTCCGTTATGAAGGTCCGCATGGTGCCGATCGAGAGTGTAGTCAACCGTTTCCCTCGTATGATCAGAGATCTCTCCAAGAAGTTGAACAAAGAGATGGAACTGATCATGACAGGTGAGGATACAGAGCTTGACCGTACCGTAATCGACGAGATCGGTGATCCTCTGATGCACATGCTTCGTAATGCAGCCGATCACGGACTTGAGTCCACGATCGACAGATTAAAGATCGGTAAGCCTCAGGTCGGAACCATCCGCCTCGATGCATACCAGGACGGCAACAACGTAACCATCGAAGTAACCGATGACGGTGGCGGTGTTGATGTAGAAAAGATCAAGCGAAAGGCTGTCGAGAAGGGCAATTTGACGCAGGAGCAGGCAGATGCACTGACAGACAAGGAAGCTATCGACCTCTTGTTTGCACCGGCATTCTCCACTGCAGAGAAGATTTCCGACGTATCCGGACGAGGTGTCGGACTTGATGTTGTAAAGAACAAGATCGAAGGATTGGGCGGTGACGTCGAAGTATCCACCAAGCTCGGTGAGGGAACCACATTTATCGTAAGACTTCCTCTGACACTTGCAATCATCCAGGCCCTGATGGTAGATGTGGGCGGCGAGAAGTATGCACTTCCGTTAAACTCCATTGTTACGGTTGAGGAGATCCAGGATGAGGATATCAAGTACGTACATACCAAAGAGGTGATCAACCTTCGTGGATCCGTTATTCCTCTTGTACGTCTCTCCGATGTGCTCGACATCGAGCCCTCCGAAGCAACCGAGGATGTTGAGACCGGTGAGAACGGACTCATCGTGGTTATCGTCAAGAAGGGCGATAAGCAGGCGGGTCTCGTGATCGACAAGCTGCTCGGTCAGCAGGAAATCGTTATCAAACCGCTTGGAAAGTATATCAGAGTACCGAAGATGATCAGTGGTGCAACCATTCTCGGCAACGGCGAGATTGCGCTTATCATTGATTCCAATGTATTAGTATAACGGGGGTGACAAGATGGACGATATGATTCAGATGGATGACACAAAACAGTATATCATCATCAAATTCGACAGCGAGCAGTACGGTATTAACATCGAGTACATCGATAATATCGTAAGACTCCAGGCAATCACCCGCGTTCCGCATACCCAGAGTTATTTTGTGGGTATCATTAACCTTCGTGGTGAGATCATACCCGTGATGAGTATGAGAGCCAAATTCAATCTTCCTGACAAGGAAACCACCAATGCATCCCGTATCCTGATCCTCAAGATGGAAGGCAATGCCAAAATCGGTATCCTTGTAGACGAGGTGAAGGAGGTTGTAACCTTAAGCGAGGAGAGCATTGAAAAGACATCCGTAGAAAGCAGTGATATCAAGGCTTATCTTTCCGGAGTGGGCAAATACAACGACACGTTGATTTCCATTCTGAACATCGGGGCTGTCATTGCTGATATTGACAACGAATAGTATAAGGGGGTAGCTGTATGTCATTCAACGAAGAGACTTTATCCGATCAGGTGGTCAACGCGCTGTCTGAGCTCGGCAATATCGGTGCCGGCAATGCAGCTACCTCTCTTGCGTCCATGACTTCATCACGACTGACCGTATCACCGCCTACAGTGGAACTGCTTTCATTTGATTCTCTGGCAGAGAAACTGGGAGGCGCCGAGACCAATGTCGTCGGAATTCTGAGCGCATTTGAGGGGGATCTTTCAGCCATGATCCTGTTTGTCACGGATCTCGAGAATGCCGCAAGCATTGTTGAGGCCGTTGCGGGCAAGGAACTGGACTGGAGAACGGAGATCGGACTTTCTGCAATCAAGGAAGTCGGAAATATTCTGATCGGGTCTTATGTAGCGTCGCTTCAGGCTCTTTTGAACAAAAAACTTCGCTATGTACAGCCCGAGATTTGTATCGATATGGCGGGAGCGATCCTTGATATCCCCTGTATCGAGATCGGCAAGGTCAGTGACCACACCTTGCTGATTAATTCCAAATTCAACAATGGCGAAAAAGAACTGGAAGGATACCTGATGGTATTCTCAGATGCACATTCTTACGACCGATTATTATCTGACCTGGGGGTGTCACTGGATGCCTGAAACTCTGAAAGTCGGAATTGCAGACATGAAGTATTGCGAGCCGCCGAACAAGATCACGACCATCGGCCTCGGATCCTGTGTCGGTATCTGCCTGTATGACAGATACATCAAGCACTGCGCACTTTTGCACATTATGCTTCCGGACAGCACAAGATTCTCATCGCAGACCAACCGACTGAAATTTGCGGACACCGGTATCGATGATATGGTGAAGCTGATGGAAGAGAAGGGGTCGCGTGTTACCAGCCTGCGCGCCAAAATTGCAGGCGGGGCCACCATCTTCAATTTTTCGTCAACCAGCGGATCGGGTAACATTGCCGTGCAAAACGTGGTATGCGTCAAGGCGAAACTCGCCAGCTACGGCATCAAGATCGTATCCGAGGACTGCGGTAAAAACTGCGGTCGAACCATCATATTCGATCCCGAAACCTTTGAGCTTACAGTTCGAACGGCGGGACAGCAGATTCATGTGATATAAGGACTTAACATGGAAGACAAAGAGAAGCTGAAAAACCTGCGGGCGATGATCGTTCTTACCGCAGCGCTGATTGCGCAGATATTAAACATCGTCTACAAGAGAGATGTTGTGGTTTCGATGCTCATCCTGCTTGCCGTGATCGTGATCTTTCTGATGATCGCAAACATCGGCATCTGGTTGATCGAAAAGATACGCAACATGGAAAAAGGAAAACAGATCCTGCTTCCTCCGGATCAAAAAGAATCTTCCGAAGAAGAAGCAAAGGAAGCGGAACAGTCATAATTTTCTGCACGTAGAAAGGGAACCCCATGGCGATACTCGACAACAAGGAGAGGCTCTGGATCGAATACAATCACAACAAGACTGCAGTGATCCGTGAGCAGATCATAATTGAATATGTGCCCCTTGTGAAATTGGTTGCGGGCAGACTGAATGTCTATCTCGGATCCAATGTGGAGTATGATGACCTGGTAAGTTATGGAATCTTCGGACTGATCGATGCGATCGATAAATTCGATTACGGCAAGGGGATCAAATTTGAGACCTACGCCAGTCTTCGCATTCGCGGTGCGATCCTGGATCAGATCAGAAAGCTTGACTGGATCCCGAGATCCGTGCGTCAGAAGCAGAAGGCTATGGATGCCGCCGCGAAGAAATTAGAGACGGAGATCGGACCGAATTATACGGATTCCGACATGGCAAAAGAACTTGGGATTACCGAGGATGAGTATGGAAACTGGCTGGGCCAGACAAATATTTCCAACATATCCTCCTTAGATGATTATATGGAGCAGGGCAACGATGTCGGTTACGGCAACGCGCCGACCTATAAGCGTGCGGAACCGGAGTCCATTGTTGTTGAAAATGAACTCCGCGACTCACTTTCCGTGGCGATGCAAAACCTCACGGAGAAAGAACGCAACGTGGTATTGCTCTACTATTATGAGGAGTTGACTTTAAAAGAGATCAGCCGCGTGATGGAGGTGTCCGAGTCTCGCATATCACAGCTGCACTCTAAGGCACTCAAAAAAATGAAAACATACCTGGGAGATTCGTTTGCAGTTCTTATGGGATAGAGGGGGAATTGCATGAAATACAAGAATTCATTTTTCAGAGTTGAAACCAAATCATCCGGTACATTTCTGGACATCTTTCCCCCAAAGGACGGAGGAAAGAAACTGGAAGCGGATGAGGTTCTTGATTATCTGGAGGAACATTCCATTATCGATTTCCCCGTGGACAGTCTGCGGGATTTCCTGTCGAGAGATATCGAAAAACCTGCACAGATCAAGCTGATGGCTAGCGAGATTCCCGCGATTGCCGAGTCTGTGAAAGTCACAATATCCAAGGATGCCATGGCGGTTTATATGAGGTTTTATCCGCCTTCGAACGGAGGCTCTTTGCTTACCAAGAAGGAGATCATGGCAGAATTTCAGCGCCTGCGGGTCGTATTCGGTATCAGGGAAGAGATGATCGACTACTTTCTTCGTAACAGGCAGTATTGTGCAAATATCGTAGTTGCGAAAGGCGAAGCGCCGATCCGTGCGACGGATACCAAGATCGAATACTTCTTCAACACCAAACCGCTTGCGAAGCCCAAGATGCTCGAAGACGGCAGTGTGGATTTTCATGAACTTCAACTCTTTACTACTGTGAACAAAGGTGATAAACTTGCTACGATCACTCCCCATGATGTGGGTAAGGCAGGAACCAATGTCTACGGCAAGATGGTGCCGACCAATCGGCCGAAGGTCCTTCATTTGAAGTACGGCAAGAATATCACCATGTCCGAGGATGAGACGACGATCACCAGTGAGATCGACGGCAATGTTACCTTGGTCGGAGATACGGTCTTCGTATCGGACACCTACGAGGTGGCTGCGGATGTGGATGCATCCACGGGTGATATTGAATACGACGGAAGCGTACTGGTTCACGGAACCGTGAAGACGGGATTCACCGTCAAAGCCAAGGGTGATATTCAGGTCAACGGTGTTGTTGAAGGAGCCACACTTGTGGCCGGTGGCAATATCGTGATCAAGCGCGGCGTTCAGGGTATGAGCAAGGGCATCTTAAAGTCGGGCGGCGATATCACGGCACAGTTTTTTGAAAGTGCCAGAGTTGAGGCTGCGGGAGATGTACAGTCGGGTTCCATTTTGCACAGCCATATCAAAGCCGGAAAGCGTGTGATCGCCAGCGGAAAGAAGGGCTTCATTGTCGGCGGAGAGGTGGCCTGCGATTCATGTGTGGAAGCCAGCTCCATCGGAAACAAGATGGAGACGAATACCATCGTGAAGGTCGGTGTAAAGCCTGAACTCCACGAGGAATTAAAGAAGCTGATCCCCAAGGTGACGGAGATCAACAACCAATACGATGAGATCAATTCCTATCTGAATGTCTTCAAAGAGAAACTCAAAAACGGCAAGACACTCGGACCGGAAGATAAAAAGAAAATCAACAACTACAATGCCCGTCTGGATGAACTCGCCGAGGACAAGGATAAGTTGAACAATCGTCTTCGGGAGATCAAGATGGAGATGGAGATGCATAAAAAAGGCACCATCAAGATTCTTGCAAGCGCTTATCCGGGTGTGGTACTCATGATTTCCAGTTATACCTATGCCTTAAAGAATCAGGACAGTCACTGTCTGTACAAGGTAGTAGACGGCGAGATCAAGGCTACGTCGTATTGATCGAAAGGAAGTGGTTCCATGATCGCACCGATCATAGCAGCACAGACGTCTGCGCCCATCGCATCCATCCAGCAGAATGCCGACGCCGCCGGTGTGCTTCAGACACACAATGCCTCCAAGGAGGTTAAAGAAACCGAACGTCAGATTCGTGAGGATGTGACTGCCAAGGAAGACGGCGTGTTCTACGAGCATCAGCCGGATGCGAGAGAGCAGGGCAGCAACACGTATTCCGATATGTTTCGGAAAAAAAAGAAAAAGCCTGACGGAGAGTCGGGTGAGTCTGACAAGCAAGTCAGACAGAATTTTGATCTTAGAATCTAATCAAAGAGAGGTTTGAAACAACATGTCAGGAACAGTTATATTTCTTACAGCACTGGGATTAATCTTCATCTTCTGCAGCTTTTTCGTCAGCGAGAAGTTCTCGGCGGATATGAGAGAGGAGAAGCTTGCGGAGATTCCGGATGAGCTTTCCGAGGCAGACAAGGCTGCCATCGACAAGCTGATCACCGATTACATGAACGAGAAGATCGACAGTCGTCTTGCCGAGATCGAAGGCAAATTTGCCGAAATCGTCAACGAAAAGACCCTGGCCCTCGGCGATTATGCGGTTACGGTGAATGAGGAGATCGAGAAGAATCACAGTGAGGTAATGTTCCTCTACAATATGCTCTCCGATAAGCAGAAGGAACTGATGACCATAGCCAATATGGTGGATGACGTCAAAAAAGACGTCGAGGAGTATGTCAGTAACACCAAAACCAATACAGCGGAAAAAAAAAGAGACGACGCGCTCGAGGAAGAGATCAAGGAAATCGATGAAAGCCTGAAGCAGGCAGAAGCTGATGAGAATTCCGAGGAGAAGGTGGAAGAACTTGACAGCAGCAAGGATGTGATCCTTGAGATGCACAAGTCTGGACTTTCTATCTTAGAGATCGCGAAGCACCTGGGACTTGGCGTCGGTGAAGTAAAGCTTGTAGTAGACTTATATCAGGGAGAGACAAAATAATGAATACAAAGCATTTCTTAAGAGGACTTGGCGCAGGTATGATCCTCGGCGCCGTGATCATGCTGGTGGCTTATCTTACCTCCGGCAGTTATAAGATGACAGACAAGCAGGTGATCGAACGTGCGGGAGAACTCGGTATGCATTTCGACGGCGCAACACCCACGGACCTGATCGATGACGATGGTCCCACCACAGCAGAGCCTGTTTCCACCAATACCAAGACCGTAGCTTCCACGGAAACCGGAGATACCAAGACCGTTTCTTCCACCGAGGCCGGAAAGACCACGGAGTCTACGACACAGGCGTCGACGGACAGCACAACCGAGGCAGGCACCACGGAAGCAGGTACCACGGAAGCAACCACCGAGAAGAAGGGAACTGTGAAAGCGAAGATCACCGTAACCTCCGGTATGGATTCCTCTACGGTTGCCGAGCTTCTTGCAGACGCCGGCATCGTGGATGACGCAGAGAAGTTTGATGCATTCCTGAATGAAAAGGGATACGCAACAGATATCAAGATCAATACTTCCGAGTTTAACAATGCCATGACTTACGAGGAGATTGCAAAGCAGCTCACGACCGAAGGTGAATAGACAAAAAAAGGGGCTTGAATTAGCCCTTTTTTTGTGCTAAAATATCCTTCGCTGTGGTCTCACAGCAGAAACTATACATGTGGGCTGATGGATACGCGGTGCCGCGCGCTCTCGCGGTTTGTATTCGGTTCCGTAAGGAAGATGCCCCCAGAAGCATAACCAGGAGGTAAGTTATGAGCGTAATTTCAATGAAACAGTTACTTGAAGCAGGTGTTCATTTCGGACATCAGACCAGAAGATGGAACCCTAAGATGGCTCCGTACATCTACACAGAGCGTAACGGCATCTACATCATCGATCTTCAGAAGTCCGTAGGCATGGTTGATGACGCTTACAAGGCAATCATGGACTGTGTTGCAAACGGCGGTAAGATCCTCTTCGTAGGTACCAAGAAGCAGGCTCAGGATTCCATTCGTACCGAGGCAGAGCGTTGCGGCATGTTCTATGTGAACGAGAGATGGCTCGGCGGTATGCTGACCAACTTCACCACCATCCGTACACGTATCGAGAAGCTTCGCAAGTATGAGGCTATGGAAGCAGACGGTACATTTGATGTACTTCCCAAGAAGGAAGTTATCGAGATACGCAAGGAGATGGACAAGCTTCAGAAGAACTTAGGCGGAATCAAGGATATGAAGAAGATTCCCGATATGATCTTTATCGTAGATCCCCGCAAGGAGAGAAACTGCGTAATGGAAGCTCACAAGCTCGGTATTCCCCTTGTAGGTATCGCTGATACCAACTGCGATCCCGAAGAGCTCGATTATGTAATCCCCGGAAACGATGATGCAATCCGTGCAGTTAAGCTTATCGTAAGCAAGATGGCAGACGCTGTTATCGAGGCAAACCAGGGACAGGACGCAGGAACCGAGGAAGAGGCTGAGTCTGCTGCAGCAGATGCAGAAGAGACAGAGGCTTAATTGATAGGAGGATTTTAGGCATGGCTATTACAGCTGCTGACGTTAAGAAGTTAAGAGAGATGTCCGGCGCAGGTATGATGGACTGTAAGAAGGCTCTTACCGAGTGCGACGGTGATTTTGATAAGGCTGTAGAGTTCCTCAAGAAGAAGGGACTTGCAACCGCAGAGAAGAAGGCAAGCAGAATTGCTGCAGAGGGTATCGTAGTTGCTGCAGTATCTGATGATGCCAAGACCGCAACCATCATCGAGGTGAATTCCGAGACTGACTTCGTTGCAAAGAACGATGTATTCCAGACCTATGTAAAGGGTCTTGCTGACCAGATCAACGGCGGCGATTATGCAGACATGGATGCTTTCCTTGCTGCAAAGAGCATAATCGATCCTTCCGTAACCGTAGACGAGCATCACAAGGCTATGATTGCAAAGATCGGCGAGAAGCTTACCATTCGTCGTTTCGAGAAGGTAAATGCAGCAGGCTCCGTTGTATCTTACATCCATGCAGGCGGTAAGATCGGCGTACTTGTAGAGTCTAACTCCGACAAGAACACTGACGACATCAAAGAGGCAATGAAGAACATTGCCATGCAGATCGCTGCTATGAATCCTCAGTACGTTTCCAGAGATGAGATCTCTGCAGACGAGCTCGCGAACATCAGAGAGGTTACCGTAGACAGCTCCTTAAATGATCCCGCTTCCCTTCCGAAGCCGATCCTTCAGAAGCTGATCGACAAGGCTTGCTCCGAGAAGCTTTGGAGTGATGAGGATATCGCTATCTACGAAGAGAAGAAGAGCAATATGAACTTCCTCTTCAACTTCCTTTCCAAGGAAGCTGCAGCTACACTTGCACAGGAGGCAATCGCTGCCAAGGATTCCTACGCAAGCGATAAGATCTTCTCCGGTCTTGTAGAGGGTCGTGTAAGCAAGAAGCTCAAGGAGATCTGCCTTATGGATCAGGCTTACGTTAAGGCTGAGGACAGCAAGCAGACAGTTGCTGCCTACTTAAAGACCGTAGATCCCGAGTTCAAGATCACCAAGTTTGTTCGTTATGAGACAGGCGAAGGTCTTGAGAAGAAGAACGAGGATTTCGCAGCAGAGGTTGCTGCTCAGATGAACGCTTAATTCGTTCGGTTTATAAGAGAGGGGAGTAATGCCTGGGCATTACTCCCTTTTTTGCAGGAGAAAGATATGTATCAATTAGCAATTTTTGACATGGACGGAACCATCCTCGACACGCTGGAGGATTTAAAACTGGCCATCAACTATGCACTTCACGTGGAGGGGTTTCCGGAGCGCAGTCTGGATGAAGTCAGACGTTTTGTCGGAAACGGCATCGTGAAGCTTGTGGAGCGTGCCGTACCGGAGGGCGCAAGCGAGACGGACAAAAGAAATGTACACGAGGCCTTTGATCATTTCTATAAACTACATAGCAAGGACCATACAAAGGCGTACGAAGGGATTCCCGAGGTGATCAGGAAACTTCGCGCAGCCGGTGTTCGGACGGCCTGTGTATCGAACAAGCCGGATTACGGTGTTCAGGCACTTGTGGAAGAGTACTTCCCCGGTCTTTTTGATTTCTCTGTAGGAGGCCGGGAAGGGATTGCGCTTAAACCGGCTCCGGATTCCGTATATGAAGTATTAAGCAATCTTCATATATCCGGAAGCAGTGCCGTATACATCGGAGATTCGGACGTGGATCTGAAAACGGCAGAGAATGCAGGACTTGACGCAATTGCCGTACTCTGGGGATTTCGGGACAGGGAGTTCCTGATTTCACACGGAGCGAAGGTTTTTGCCGAAAACCCGGAGGACCTTTTTTCACTGATCACAACATAAAAAACAACATATAGATACTTTATTGTAAACCGACACAAGATAGTGTATGGGCCGAAAAATGGCATAAATTCGAAATTTTTCGGCTCTTTTTGGTTTGAAATAATATCAAAATTGTGATATTATGTTAAGACATAGTGGGTTAATATGGGATAAAAGTTGCTATAGAGAGTATTACAATCGGGAGGAAGACATCATGAAAGGAAAAAACAAAAAGCGAACGAGAAAACGCATCCTGGCGCTTGCTTTGTGCGCGTTGATGCTTACGACGCTGCTTGAGAACGTAGCATACAACCCTTACGCAGGGACAGAGGAAAATGCGGACACAACCGCAACGGTGGAGGAACTTTTTTCGACCGAAACCGCAGAGGACGTGCAGGAGGATGTTGTTCCTGACGATTTAGCGATTCAAAGCAATGAAGTGACAACGGAAGCATCGGAACTTCCTTCCGACGATGCAGCTGTTGACGAAGAAGTCGCTGAGACAGACGATACAGAAGCAGAGGAGGCAGCGACGGAGCAGCCGAATGCCACCTCATCCGAAACGACTGCCGCACCGGGCGTGGATACATCTTCCGCCATGAAACTTTTAAACGGCAATCTTTCCGCAGAGACCAAGAAGGTATCTGCCGATGCCAATGATATTCAGGACTTCCTTTCCAAGGTAGATCTTTACGAGAGCGGTTCTTCCACACCGATGAATGTAACATGGGAGGTGGATGCAGATAAGACCTACCGCATGAACGTGTTCTTTGAAGAAGATTCTTCCGATGAGAACATGCAGTTTCACATGGATCCGGATAATCATAGATTTACCTATGCGCTGCCCGCAGGTATTAATGTGGAGTATCTGCATGAGTTAAATATCAAGATTGAGGACGATAACGGATTACATGTTTTTAATGTGTCCGATTTCACGGCTGTTCCTTCCGGCGATCGAACCGTCATCTCCGGTACATTTCCCACGGACGATATCATCAAGGGTTCTAATAACGTCAGATTCTATTTTGATTTTGACGCATCTTTCTCAGCCGGCGTGACGAGCCTTCCCTTCAGTTCAAAGGTGACCTATCCGATCATCGTGGATGATGACTCCAGTGTGAAAGTATCAAAGACTTCTTCCCTTGATCTTGCGAACGGAAAAATCAATTATACGGTCAAGATCGATGCGACCAGACTGAACGAGAATGTCGTTTTAAACGATGTCGTATCAGGTACGGCTTTAACACTGAACAATGACATCTCGCTGACACCGAACCCTGCCGGTGCAAGTGTCACCAAAAACGGCAATGCATTTACCGTAAATATCCCCAAGATGAACAACGAATCGGTTACCGTCACTTACTCTGCGGATCTTGACATGACCAAGATCGCCGGAAGCGGTTCGGTTTCCGAGACCAAGAATACGGCAACCGTAAAGAGTGACGATGATCCCACGGAGGATACGGCTACCACATCCGAAGAGGGACGTATCACCTACGGAGATATCAGCAAGAATGCTTTCGCGGGAGACTTGGTCAAAGTGGGAGATACCACATATCGAAAGATCGATTACAAGGTCACCTATAACTCGGCCGCACAGATCCCCATCAAGAATACAACGTTGACGGATACGATGGGTGAGTACTCGGCTGACTTAATCTATGGTATCGGCGGAGACAACAAGTGCACCATCAAGAAGTATGCCGCCGGCTCCGATACACCCGCCTCTACGGTAGAGGAGACCATATCCGCTTCAAACGGAAGCTGGTCCATCAATCTGAACGACGATACGGCCTATAAGTACGAGATCACCTATTCCGCTTATGTGGATGTGACGGACGGATCACCCAAGAATACCAACAACATCATCGCAGACAACAAGGGCCATAATCCGGCAAATGTATGGCATACGGCACAGCCGGGCGTGACCACCGATGACTTGAATATAAGTAAGACACATACAAATGTAGACCTTTTGAGTGATCCGAAGACGATTACCTGGGAGGTTGTTCTTACCGTGCCCGAGAACGGGCTTCCCGCAGGCACAACCATTGTGGATGAAGTGCCCAAACAATGGATTAACAATGATTCGCAGATTGACGCGCTTGTCGGCGATGTGACCTGTTCGGATGCTTCTGTTCATATCTCCAAAAGCGAAGCGGCAGACCACTCTAACTTCACGCTCACGTTTGATAACGGAATCGCAAACAATACCGGTGCCGCAAGAGACATCACATTTACCTACAAGACACTCATCAATGAAACCACACTTGCAAGTACGGATCTTGCGGATTATTACAAGGACCATACCAACAGAGTAACGGTGACTGCAGGTACCAAGACCAAGAGTGACAGCGATTCCGCCATCGCCATCCTTCCTTACATCAAGAAGGAGGCTGTGGCTGAGGAAAGCTGGCAGGGAGATCTTAATGACAAGAGAGGACAGGGCTGGCCTGTCTATAAGTTCCGTGTGATCTTAAGCAACCCCGAGACCAAACCTTTTACACTGACGGATACCTTCCCGGGTGTATTTAAAATCGCAAGCGGTGCAGAGTATAAGGCACCTTCCATCTATCCCTCTGATAAGGCGGGTAACCAGTTAAATAATCCTACCGACATCACCGGTTCCGTAAGCGGTGGTTCCATTAGCATACCCGCGGGAGACTTTGCGAAAAACGGTGCGAACGATTATGACTTTTACACCGTTGTCTACTACCTTGTAGTTAAAGATGCGGCGGCATTTGCGTCCATGGAATCTGCGGCATATACAGCCAAGGACAACACGGTCACATACAAAAACTCCGTAACGGGACCGGATTTCGGTACTTCCTCTGCGGACTTTACTTATACGTCCAAGCCGATCACCAAGGAACTAATCAATAACTCTGCATCATTATACACGGAGGGCGGAGCGGCATCGGTCGATCGAAATGATCCTTCAACCTATCCGGAATACAAGGTAACCATCAACCCTGCGGGCCTTACGATCAACGGCGGTGCGCCCTTTAGCGCAACGGATCAGTTTACCAATCTTTCACTGATTTATACCACGATCTCGGTGACGCCTTCTAACGCAGGTATCACCTGGGATATGTCCGGAAACAAGATCACATTCTCCGACATTCCGGATGCTACACCGGTCACCATTACCTATAAGGCCAGGATCATCGGTACACCCGGCGCGGATAAGAAGATCGTATTCTCCAACAGCTTTTCCTCGGCCGGCGCTACGGATGCTGTTGTTCGTACCGCAGATGTATCCGCAGAGGCAGGCGGAAGCGGAGATGTCAAATCCATCACCATTATGAAGTATCCCGACGGAGCCATGAACAGGGGCTTAAACGGTGCACAGTTCGCACTGTATGAGGGAAATACGCCCGTACTCTGGAGAGATACTGCGGGCGCAGGACTTGCCGGAACGCCCGTTGTAGTAACGACAGGCGAGGATAACGACCTTGACGGACATTCGGACGGCGACGGTCTTGCAAGGATTTCGCAGCAGTATATCCCAATCTACGAGTCCAAGGAGGGTAACATCCACACCTATCGTCTGCGCGAGATCAAAGCTCCCGCGGGTTATATGCTTGATGATACGGATTACTTCTTTGAACTTGTAACATCACACAATCCGGTATACGGAAAAGACAGTTGGCAGTTCTTAAACAACGATATCTTAAAGGTCAGAAACTACAAGCCGAGCATCTACTTTACCAAGGTGGGATCGGACAATCTGACCAAGGGACTTCCCGGAGCCGAGTTTACGCTCTACGGCGCGAAGTCCGACGGAACCGTGGATACGGCAAATGTTGTAGCCACAGCTACTTCCGATGCGAACGGCAAGGTGAACTTCAAGGATCTTAACGTAGCAGCTTCCGGTGAGACGATATTCTTCGTGAAGGAGACCGGTGCACCTTCCGACGATTACAATATTGACGCAAATTATTACAAAGTTACCTATTCGTACGATGCCGAAGGCAATATCGTGATGAACGCCGAAGACCCCAGGGTCGGTGACGGGGGTCTCTTTGTGGACACCCTAAAAACAGGCGAGAGAACCGGATCCGTAAATGTAAGCGTGACCAAATACTTTAACGGATATTCGGATAATGTTCCCGTTTCACTTGAGGACAAGTTCCGCTTTTCCATCGGGGAGATAACTGTTGCGGACGGCGAAGCAGCGCTTGCAGGAGCTTCCATTCCCGCGGTATCCGCTACGGATGATTTTACATTTGATGACACAACCAAAACCTACAAGACATCCATTACCTACAGATATATCGAGGGCGGTGCACTCACACTCGGTGATCATTATTATGTGATCAAGGAGGAACCTTCGGGATTTGCAAATATCATTGACGACCCGACTACTTATCTGATGAAGGTGACGCTTGCCGAGGATGGCACAGACCCCGAGAAGCTTACGGTTTCGAAAACCACTTACTTTTACAGATCCGGTGCTGCGGCAATTGAGCAGCCGGAAGTTGTTTTTGATAATCATTCCAAGCCGGTGACCTGGTCGCCTGAGGTGACGAAGACGCTTTACAATGCGACAACAGGTGCATATGTAAACTTCCCTGCCGGTAAGTACAGTTTTTCACTGCAGGAGACCACGGCGAGCACAAAGCACGGAACGGCGGAGGATACGCAGGCAAGCGTATATGCCGATGCAAGCACGGTACCCGAGGATGGCGGCAAGGCGCATTTTGCACCTATCACCTATACATGCGATGATGTCGGAAAGACATTCACTTACACCGTGACCGAGAACCGTCCCTCCGATCCTGAGGTGAAAATCGACGATTCCTACGCTGATTCTTACAATGTATCCGTAAGCATCGATGTGGACCAGAGCGGAAACATCGTGGTTACACCTGCGTATGAAAGAGAAAACACCGGCGGTACCTCACCTGCGGATGCGATCACCTTCAAGAATACCAGGACGGAAAAAGAAGGAAGCTTCATTCCCGAAGTATCAAAACTATTGGACGGCAAGTCCGATATGAACGGGCTTTCCTTTGACTTTTCCATCTATTCCGTTGATGACCCTGCAGTGACTACGGAGAATGCTGCAAGGACATCTACAAATCTTACGTGGATTGAAACCAAGAGTACGGGAAGCACCAATACCGTTACCTTTGATACGATCGATTACAGCACGGCAACGGGACCCGTTCCTGCGACTTATTTCTATAAGATCGTGGAGGATCCGAAAGCGGATTACGCCGGCAATATCGCTTTTGATGAAGGTTGTGTAATCGTAAAAGTAACGGTGGATCGTCCGGCTACCGGCGACGCACTCGATGTGAATGCCACCTATACCTACTTCCCGGTTTCCGGCTTGGCACTGGCAAATCATAAGATCTTTAACAACGAGACCGTCTCCGAGCAGAAGCTTTCCTTTGCCGCAAAGAAGACGCTTTCCAATGCGGCTTTAGAGGCAAATCAATTCACCTTTATCCTTGAGAACCGGGATACGACAAATGAGCTTCCTGCGGGCGGAATCAAGGTGAAGAATGACGCAAGCGGAAATGTTCTTTTCCAAAATGCGCTCACCTTTGATGAGAACGATATCGGAAACACCTATAAATTTACTCTTCGTGAGGATCAGTCCGAAGAGGGATATAAGTATGACGAGAGTTATTATGAAATCGATGTAACGGTGGAAAGAAACGAAACCGACGGATCGATTGTTTGCCATACCGTTTATTACAAGGTGAAGGGTACGGACAGAACCAAGATCTACGACTCCGCCAATCCTTCTTACTCCACATCCGTGATGAGTTTTGTGAATGAGAGAGACTTTAAGGATGCGCAGGTGGAGATCAAGGTTAAGAAGATCCTGAAAGACACCCATAACACCGGTGTGAGCCTTGACAACAATCACTTTACCTTCAGGATTGTCGAAGTTGACAGTGATTCGGCGGGCGCTTCCGAGATCGCGGGTACGGAGAAAACAGTTACAACCACAAACGGAACCGGAATTGCGACTGTCTTTGAAAAGACCTTTAAGGAAGCTGATTTAGGCGGCGCAAGTTCGCTTTTGAAGTATTACAGAATCACGGAGGTTGATAACTCCTCGTCAGAGCCGGGATTTTCATATTCCGACGCGACCTATACCGTGAAGATGAACCTTGTCAAAAATGCGTCTACGGGCGAGATCCTCGTGACACAGTTAAACTGCATCAGAGGTGAAAACAAAGACTCTTATACAGGTGTGATGGATCAAAACACGAGAGTCTACTCCTTTAATAAGCCTTTTGAATTCACCAACGAAGTGAAGGTGGGAACGCTTACCTTAAGCGCAGAAAAGTCCATGAAGGCTTCCGATGTACCGCTTAACGGCGGAGAGTTTACATTTACCGCCAGGAGGGTGACATCCAAGGATGCTGCAGGCAGGGCGACCGCTTACGGAGAGAGCGTGACAGCGGAGAATGCTGCAACCGGAACGGGCGGATCGGCACCCGTTGCATTTGCCTTCGACAAGTATTATACGAAGGATGATGTGACAGCATCCGCAAGTGCGCCTTACACCTATGAGATCACTGAGGCTGTCGGCGATACAACAAAGTATATCTTTGACAATACGGTTTACTATGCGGATGTCGTATTCGGATACAATTCGAGTGGTGAGATCGTTCCGATAAACATTTCCTACTATACCATCGATCAGGCAGATCAGAGAGTGGAAAAAACCTCTGTATCCTTTGCAAATGAGATCATCAAGAATACAAGCTTTGCGCCTTCTGCCACGAAGCAATTGGCTGACCATGCAAGCGGAGATCCGATCGCAATGGGTGACGGTATGTTCAGCTTCCGTATCGGTACGGCTTATGACGGAACCGCTGTATCGGGCGTGATCGAGACAGTTCCGAATCTCTCCAACGGAAGCGTGGCCTTTTCCGCAAACTATTACAGCACCACCGACTTGGGTGATGCGCCTTACAGGGACTATGTATACTACGTGCAGGAGGATGTAAAAACCGGTGCGATGTACAACGGATATCATTTTGATCCGGCTGTATATAAGATCACCGTACGCGTGGAAAAGGATGCGACAAACGGAGACCTTACCGCAACACCGACTTATGAAAAGACGACAGACGGTTCGACCTATACGAATGCAAGCGAGATCGTTTTCAGGAATACGATTGAGACTTCGAACCTCACTGCATGGCCGATCTATATCAGCAAGACGATTCCCGGCAACGATGCACCCGGGGTTACCTACAGTTTCGATGTTCAGCAGGTAAACGGTGCTGCCGGTACAGGCACGATCGGTGACGTTGTAACCGTAAACTCCGTTCCGGCTACCGGTATGGCAGAATTCAGTGCCACACTTGCCAATAACACCGATTACTTCTTCAAAATAAATGAGAAGGATACGGGCGTCGACGGCGTTACCTATGACGGAAATACATACATCATCAAGGTGCGTTCCGACGGAAACACGCCGCAGACCTGGATCGTAAACAGGAACGGCGTAGAGACTACGGCTCCGGAGCTTTATACCGGCGGACTTGTCTTTACAAACCATATCAGCATCGGCTTAAACAAAACAGACGCATACGGCAACGGTATCGACGGAGCAACCATGCGTGTGCTTGACGCAGACGGTAATGTTGTTCGTGTGTCCGGCGCGGCATCGGACGGAAGCTTTACTTCGTCGGCATCCGCGGATACGGAACTTACCGATCTTGCCGTAGGTGAGATCTATACCTTTGAAGAAGTAAAAGCACCTTACGGATTCGAAAAAGCAGCTCCGCTGTACTTCAAGATTGAAGGAGCAAACGGAGCCTACAAGCTCTTTGCGGGCGCGGATGCGGCTTCCATGACGGAAAGAAGCGGTCTTACGCTGTCTATGATCGATCGCTCAAAGAGCATAGCGATCAAGAAGACGGATACGGCCGGCAACCTGCTTTCCGGCGCAAAGTTTGATATTACGACTGTTTCCGGTGCATCGGTATTAAGCAATATCACGGTACCTGTTACCGGTGTGATCGCTGTTCCTGTTATGAAGGACGACGGCACGGCAAGACTCGAACAAGATACCGTCTATAAGCTTGTGGAAACTGCGGCACCGACGGGGTATGACCTTGCGGCACCCGTATTCTTTAAGCTTGACAGCGACAACTTCTTATATACAGGAAGCAGTGCGACAAACCTTGCACGTGTAACGGGCACGACGCCGGATACCATTGCGGTGACGGATGCTTCAAAGAAGTTGGCCGTGATCAAGTCGGATGAGGACGGAAATCGCGTTGCGGGTGCGAGACTTTCCATCGAAGGTATCAACAATACTTCACTGATCGGAAACGAAACCTATGTGAGATTCAATACCGCCGGCGCAACGGACAAGACATTTGAACTTGTCGACTTTACGGACGGCGGACAGTATATGCTGTCCGAGGTTTCGGCTCCGGGCGGTTATGATAAGGCGGAGAGTATCAGATTTAAGAGAAGCGGTGATACCATTCTGATCGATGCCGATAAGAACGGTTCCTTTGAGACGGATGCGACCGATGCAACGGGCGCGATCGCCATCACCATGACGGATTACAAGACATCCAAGATCTATGTAAGAAAGGTGGGACTCGACGACAGAAATACACTCCTTGCCGGAGCAACACTTTCCATCAAGAGTGCGGACGGAACCAAGGTGGTGGATGAAGCCTTCGTTACAAACGGTACGGCACCGAAGGAATTCCTCTCGAGTCAGTTTGATAAGAACAGGGATTATGTGTTAAGAGAGATCGGAGCACCGAACGGATACTCCGTATCCGATATCTCCGTAACCTTCCGCGTGACGGAAACCGGAAAGGTTGAGGTGAAAAACGCAGCCGGTCAGTATGTAACAAGCAATATGGGCACGGACGAACTTGCAGGTCTTACGGCAGTCAATACCCTTACGCTGGTTGATATGAAACAATTCCAGATCAGTAAGGTGGCCGTCACGGGCGGTCCCGAGCTTCCCGGCGCAAAGATCGAGATCCGCGTCGGAGATACGGCAACGGTTCACAAGTCGGCGGACGGCAGGGATTTAAAATGGACATCCGGTTCGGCACCGAAGAATATGGATCTTGCAGACTTTGTGATGGGACAGGTTTACACCCTGCATGAGACGACCGCGCCGAACGGTTATGATGTGGCCGAAGATATCCGCTTTATGATCGATAACAACGGACGTGTACTTGTGGAAGATGCAAGCGGCAACTTTGTGGCACGCGATCGCGTCGTTATGGTGGATGCACCTGCGATCGTGAAATTCTCCAAAAAGGATATGACAAACGGAGATGAACTTCCCGGAGCGAGAATCACCATCACGGACACCGCGGGAAGGACAGCCTCCGATAAGAACGGAAGGGCCATGAGCTGGATTTCTACCGATACACCGCACGAAATCTCTGCAGATAACTTCGCACCGGGGAAGGTGTATAAGATGACGGAGATCACTGCGCCTACGGGATTTGAGGTGGCGGAAAGCATCTTCTTTACGGTGGAACGTGATGCGCAGGGCAAGTATATCGTGCTTGCGGGTGCTACCGAGGCCGCGCTTTCCGATACGGGCAATCGTACCGTGGAGATGCAGGATCGACACAAGTCCATCAAGGTGAAGATCAGCAAGACGGATATCACCGGAGAGACGGAGGTTTCCGGAGCAAGACTTGAGCTTTATGATGAAACCGGTACACTTGTACACGGATGGACTTCCAAGTCCGGCGGTAGCGCAGGTACCCATGCCGAGGAATTTGACATTGATTTAGCGAACACCGCGGCAGGCATGCTTGTGCCCGGCAAGACTTATACATTAAAAGAAACCGTGGCACCGAACGGATATCAGCTCACCACGGATACGACATTTACCTTAAAGGCGGACGGAAGCATCGATGCGTCTGCAACGACGGCCGATTACAGCGTGGCGCCCGACGGAACCGTATTGATCCTTGTGAGAGATTCGATCACAAGCCTGAACTTTACGAAGTATGGATATCCTTACGAAAGCTGCGCCGAGGGCGGAGATCAGCCTGTAGCCTTAAGAGGTGTGGAATTCTCCATCTACGAGACGACGGCAGTGGGCGATGCGCCCGGACAGCAGGTATCTACCATGGTATCCAACCGCTTCGGCGTGGTATCCCTTGATATGATACCGAAGGGTACCTACGCGATCAAAGAGACAGGCGCTTTGAGCGGCTTTATTGCAGACGAGCATATCTACTATGCGGTTGTGGACGACGATCCCTTCGAGGGACTCTTAAACGCCGACGGATCAAAGGTATCCGGCAATCGTCTCGTGAACGACCAGCCGAGAACCGACTTTACATTTACCAAGGTAAGTGAGAGAGATGAGGCCAAGAAGCTTTCCGGCTCTACTTACGGATTATACAAGACGGACGATACGGGCACCGAGACCTTAATCGCAATCGAGGTGACGGATGACAAGGGTGTGATCACCTTCAAGGGATTGCTTCCTGAAAGAAAGTATCTGGTAAGAGAACTTGCTTCGCCGGACGGCTACTATATTTCAAAACATCCGATCGAGTTCACGTATGAGTATAAGAACGGTAAAGTGCAGTTTAAGGACGGATCTCCGACAGACGGAGCGGGAACCGTGAAGATTGTAAACGGTCAGCTTGTATGGCTGGAGCCTTCCGTGGTTGTAAGCTTCCTTAAGACGGATATGTCCGACCATGCGCTTCCCGGCGCGAAGTTATGCGTCTATGACAGCACAAATCAGATCGTGAAGGATCAAAACGGAGATGATCTGATCTGGACCAGTACGGATAAGCCGATCGAAGTGGCGGATTGCTTCAACGACGGTGAGACCTACCGATTGGTTGAGATGTCCGCACCCGACGGATATGAGATTGCTGAGGCTGTTTCCTTCACCATCCCTTCGGAAGGTGTAGGACCCGGTGAAGGCAAGGTGATCAGCGTTTCTATGAAGGACGAGAAGACCAAGCCTGCTTCACCGACAGATACCAACGAGGTTAAAACAGGCGATATGGCTCCGGTCAAGATGATCTTCGGTTTAATGATCGTCACCGCGATGGGTATCGTGCTCTTATTCCTCCACGGAAGAAAGAAAAAGGGTATCCCGCTGATCATCCTCCCGAAGAGATAAGGGATGAAGAGCGTTCGGATTTTGCACTTGCAATTCACTGCAAACATTGCTATACTTCATCCCGACAGAAAACGAAGCACCACATAAAGGAGCGTTATATTATGAAAATTACAAAGCAGACCACCATGGGTGAGATGTTGCAGTATGACGGCGGAATCGCGCTGGTTTTGATGGAGGCGGGCATGCATTGTGTCGGATGTCCTTCATCCGTAGGAGAGTCTTTGGAGGAGGCATGCATGGTACACGGCATGAGCTCCGATGAGGTCCTTGCGAATATCAACGAGTATTTAAAGTCCAGAGGAAAGCTGGATGAAGAAGTGGCAGAGGAGGCATAAGATATGTTTTCATTGATCAACTTTGTATTCGGTTTGATCCTCGGTGCATTTGCAGGATGGATCGCAGGTATCATTATGGGATCCGAGGGCGGATTCATCAAGAATATGATCCTCGGTATGGTCGGCGGTGTTGTAGGTAACGTCGTTCTCGGCCTGATCGGACTCGGCGCCAACAACATCATCGGAAGCATTCTGGTATCCGTTGTGGGTGCCTGCATCGTGATCGCGGTATACCGTGCATTGTTAAAATAAAAAAGTGTTGACAAGTGCTTGACATGTGGTTATAATATCACGAGTGTGATTCTTTTGAAGGAGGTGGAGACAAGTGTCAATCTGTCCGAAGAATAAAAGTTCAAAAGCAAGACGTGACAAGAGAAGAGCGAATTGGAAGATGAACGTTCCCGGTCTTGTAAAGTGCAGCAAGTGTGGCGAGCTTATGATGCCTCACAGAGTATGCAAGGCTTGCGGTTCTTATAATAAGAAAGAGATTGTCGCAGTCGACTAATCAAAAGATGTGCCTTCGGGCACATTTTTTGTTGCTTTTTTATCTCTGTAAATTTTCTGCATTTTGTACTTGAATTTCATGAGCAAAACAATTATTATATTGTCGTGATTGTTAAATCAAGGGGCAAGTCTTTGTCCCGGCATTAATAAAATTCTAGGAGGAATTAAACATGGCAGTAAAAGTAGCAATCAATGGTTTCGGTCGTATCGGTCGTCTTGCATTCAGACAGATGTTCGGCGCAGAGGGTTATGAGGTAGTTGCAATCAACGATCTTACAAAGCCTTCCATGCTCGCACACCTTCTGAAGTATGATACCGCTCAGGGCGGATACGCAGGAAAGATCGGTGAGAATCTTCATACAGTAACTGCTGATGACGATGCAAACACCATCACAGTAGACGGCAAGACCCTTAAGATCTATGCTATGGCTAACGCAGCTGAGCTCCCTTGGGGCGAGATCGGTGTAGATGTAGTTCTTGAGTGTACAGGTTTCTACTGCTCCAAGGACAAGTCTCAGGCACACATCGATGCAGGTGCTAAGAAGGTTGTTATCTCTGCTCCCGCAGGCAACGATCTTAAGACCATCGTTTTCTCTGTAAATGAGAAGACTCTTACAGCAGATGACAAGATCATCTCTGCAGCTTCTTGTACCACAAACTGCCTTGCACCCATGGCTAAGGCACTCAATGATTACGCTCCCATCCAGAGCGGTATCATGAGCACCATCCATGCATACACAGGCGATCAGATGATCCTTGACGGACCTCACAGAAAGGGTGACCTTCGTAGAGCACGTGCAGGCGCTGCAAACATCGTTCCCAACTCTACAGGTGCTGCAAAGGCTATCGGCCTTGTTATCCCTGAGCTCAACGGTAAGCTCATCGGTTCCGCACAGAGAGTACCCGTGCCCACCGGTTCTACCACCATCCTTACAGCAGTTGTTAAGAAGGCAGGCGTTACTGTTGATGCAATCAACGCTGCTATGAAGGCTGCTGCAAGCGAGTCCTTCGGTTACAACGAGGATCCTATCGTATCTTCCGATGTTATCGGTATGAGATTCGGTTCTCTCTTTGATGCAACCCAGACCATGGTTAGCCAGATCGCTGACGATCTCTATGAGGTTCAGGTTGTTTCATGGTATGACAACGAGAACTCTTATACATCTCAGATGGTTCGTACCATCAAGTACTTCGCAGAGCTTGCATAATTTCCGGCTCGCGTAAATCAGACCTTAGTGAGGTCCGGTCTCTAGGGACCGGGCCTCATTTTGTAAATACCAAATTAGGAGGAACAAGACATGTCACTTAACAAAAAGACAGTAGATGACATCAATGTAAAAGGCAAGAGAGTGCTTTGCCGTTGCGATTTCAATGTACCTTTAAAGAACGGTGAGATCACAGACGAGAACCGTCTTGTGGCTGCACTTCCCACCATCAAGAAGCTTGTTGCTGACGGCGGCAAGGTCATCCTTTGCTCTCACCTCGGCAAGGTTAAGACCGAAGAGGATAAGGCAAGCAAGACACTTGCACCTGTTGCAAAGCGTCTTACCGAGCTTCTCGGACAGGAAGTTAAATTTGCTGCAGATCCCGAGGTTGTAGGTGCCAATGCACGTGCTGCAGTTGAGGCTATGGCTGACGGTGATGTGATCCTTCTTGAGAATACCCGTTTCCGTCCCGAAGAGACTAAGAACGGTGAGGCTTTCTCCAAGGATCTCGCAAGCATCTGTGATGTATTCGTTAATGACGCTTTCGGTACCGCACACAGAGCACACTGCTCCAATGTCGGTGTAGCAAGCCTTGTTGATACAGCAGTTGTAGGTTATCTGATGCAGAAGGAGATCGATTTCCTCGGCAATGCCGTAGAGAACCCTGTTCGTCCTTTCGTAGCCATCCTCGGCGGTGCAAAGGTAGCTGACAAGTTAAACGTAATCTCCAACCTTCTTGAGAAGTGTGATACCCTGATTATCGGTGGTGGTATGGCATATACCTTCCTCAAGGCGCAGGGCAAGGAAGTTGGACTTTCCTTAGTAGATGACAGCAAGATCGATTACTGCAAGGAGATGCTTGAGAAGGCTGAGAAGCTCGGCAAGAAGCTTCTTCTTCCCATCGATACCGTAGTAGGCGCAGGCTTCCCTGATCCCATCGACGGACCTATCGAAGTAAAGACCGTACCTTCCGATGCAATCCCCGCAGATATGGAAGGTCTTGATATCGGTGAGAAGACCAGAGCGCTTTTCGCAGATGCTGCCAAGACAGCCAAGACCGTTGTATGGAACGGACCTATGGGCGTATTCGAGAACCCTACACTTGCTGCAGGTACCATCGCAGTTGCTCAAGCGCTCGCTGATACAGATGCTACCACCATCATCGGTGGCGGTGATTCCGCAGCTGCATGCAATCAGCTTGGATTTGGCGACAAGATGAGCCATATTTCAACAGGCGGCGGCGCTTCACTTGAGTTCCTTGAGGGTAAGGAGCTTCCCGGTGTTGCAGCAGCAAACGATAAATAAGATCCAAATAAGGAGAATAGTAATGGCTAGAAGAAAGATCATCGCAGGAAACTGGAAGATGAACATGACTCCGTCCGAGGCTGTAAAGCTCGTAGACGAGTTGAAGGACCTTGTAAAGAATGATGATGTTGATGTGGTATATTGCGTACCCGCAATCGACATCGTTCCCGTTGTAGAAGCAGTGAAGGGCTCTAACGTGGCAGTCGGTGCCGAGAACTTCTACATCGAGGATAAGGGTGCTTATACAGGAGAGATCTCCGCACCCATGCTTGTAGATGCAGGCGTAAAGTATGTGATCATCGGTCACTCCGAGCGTCGTGAGTACTTCAACGAAACAGATGAGTTCCTTAACAAGAAGGTTAAGAAGGCTCTTGAGGCAGGTATCGTTCCGATCCTTTGCTGCGGCGAGAGCTTAAAGCAGCGTGAGATGGGTGTTACCATGGATTGGATCCGTTTCCAGATCAAGTCCGATCTTGACGGCGTTACCGCAGATCAGGTGAAGGGTATCGTAATCGCATACGAGCCGATCTGGGCAATCGGTACCGGCAAGACTGCTACAACCGAGCAGGCTGAGGAAGTTTGCAAGGGCATCCGTGAGTGCATCGCAGAGATGTATGATGCTGCAACCGCAGAGGCTGTACGTATTCAGTACGGCGGCTCCGTAAATGCAGGCAATGCTGCAGAACTTTTTGCACAGCCCGACATCGACGGCGGACTTGTAGGTGGAGCATCCCTTAAGGCTGACTTTGGAAAGATTGTTTGCTACTAAGAAATACCATCCTAGAATTCAAAAGTCTCGCAGGAAAAACCTGCGAGACTTTTTTGTTAAGTATGTACATAGGTTGGCGACAGGGTGCTGCGTTGCCAGGACAACGTGGAGACGCCGGTGCTTAGCGAGGTTTTTTCGAGCTTAGCAACCGCTGCGTCGGAACATTAGCGAGAGCGGGTCCAGGCAACACAGCAGCCCTGCGACAACCGTCTGTCTTGTCCTTGACTTGTAACCTCTTGACGACTATAATAAGTAGGTTAAAGTGCGTTATTATGCAATTTGGTGCAAAAAGGAGAGACCTGTATGGACAGACCTACAATTGCAATTGATACCATGGGTGGAGATAACGGCGCGGAACCGATGATCGTCGGTATCAAAGCAGCCATGGATAAGTATTCAGATTTTGATATAAAAGTATACGGCAAGGAGAAAGAACTTGCCGGATTGATCGACAAGTACGGCGTGGACAGGGAGCGCATAGAAATCGTTGCCGCAACGGAAGAGATCACATGCCATGATGCGCCGGTAGATGCCATTCGCAAGAAGAAGGAATCTTCCATGGTGCTTGCACTTACCGATGTGAAGAACGGATCCGCACAGGCTTGTATTTCCTCCGGCAATTCCGGAGCCTTGATGGCCGGTGGTACATTTATCGTGGGACGTGCCAAAGGCGTGAAGCGTGCGCCGCTTGCACCGCTGATCCCGACCAGTATCGGGGATTCCCTCCTGATCGACTGCGGAGCCAATGTGGATGCCAAGCCCGAGAATCTCGTACAGTTTGCGAAGATGGGTGCGATCTACATGGAGCATATCGTTGGCGTGAAGAATCCCAAGGTTGCCATTGTGAATATCGGTGCCGAGGATGAGAAGGGCAACGAACTTGTCAAGGAAACGCTTCCTTTGCTTCGCGAGATGAAGGATATCAACTTTATCGGAAGCATCGAGGCAAGAGAGATCCCGAACGGCGGCGCAGACGTCCTTGTCTGTGAAGCCTTTGTGGGCAATGTCATCCTGAAGCTCTATGAGGGACTCGGAAAGATGTTCCTCTCCGAAGTGAAGGGCGTGCTGAAGTCTTCCGTGAAGACCAAGATCGGCGCGGGACTTATCTACAAGCCATTAAAAAAGGCATTCTCCAGATTTATGGCTGATGACAAGGGAGGCGCACCGCTTCTCGGCCTTAAGGGCCTGGTGGTCAAAATTCACGGCAACAGCAAAGACAGAGAGGTGCAAAGTGCCATCCTGCAGTGCAGAAGTTTTATTATGCATGACGTGAACGGCAAGATCCTGGAAGCGTTCAGTGAGGAGACGGCTTAGTATGACAGACGAGCAGCTTTTGCAATTGGAACATGATATATCTTACAGGTTCAGGGACCGCACGCATATAGAGACAGCCCTTACCCACAAGTCCTTCACCAATGAGGTTGTGACGGGCAGATCCACATCCTATGAGCGTTATGAATTTCTGGGAGATGCCATACTGGAATTTATCACGAGCGAGTTTCTGTACCACACCTATCCGGATCTTCCCGAGGGCAAGCTTACAAAGCTTCGCGCAAGTTTAGTATGCGAGTTCACTCTGTCTAAGATTGCAAGGAACCTTCATTTCGGCGAGTATGCGAAGTTCAGTAAGGGAGAACTACGTACGGGCGGACCGAAGAGAGATTCCATCCTCTGTGACCTCTTTGAATCGGTTCTCGGTGCAATCTATTTGGACGGTGGTTTAGAGCCTTCCAAGACCTATGTACAGCGCTTTTTGCTTACGGATATCGAGCACAAGGCCAGATTCTACGACGCCAAGACATCGCTTCAGGAGTATGCGCAAAAGCAGGGTGTGATGATCACCTACAAGCTTTTGTTTGAAGAAGGCCCCGAACACAGCAAGGTCTTTCATGTACAGGCCTTTATGGGAGAGAAAGCGCTTGCCAAGGGCGCAGGAAGTTCCAAGAAATCTGCGGAACAGGAAGCGGCTTACGCATCCATGCAGATGTTAAAGATCAATGAATAGGAAAAACAGACATGTATCTGAAAAGTATCGAAGTAAACGGTTTTAAATCATTTGCAAATAAAATCATTTTCAAGTTCAACAACGGTATCACGGGAATCGTAGGACCGAACGGATCCGGAAAAAGTAATGTTGCGGATGCGGTAAGGTGGGTTCTCGGCGAGCAGAGCGCCAAGCAGTTGCGCGGTGCCAGGATGGAGGATGTCATCTTCTCCGGAACGGAGCTTCGTAAGCCCCAAGGTTCCGCTTATGTAGCGATCACCTTAGACAACAGTGACCATGTTCTCCCCATTGATTACAATGAGGTGACCGTGGCAAGACGCGTCTATCGTTCCGGTGAGAGTGAGTATCTGATCAACGGCGTTGTCAGCCGATTGAAGGATGTGAACAGTCTCTTCTTTGATACCGGTATCGGTAAGGAAGGTTATTCCATCATCGGACAGGGACAGATCGACAAGATCCTGTCGGGAAAGCCCGAAGAGCACAGAGAACTCTTCGATGAGGCGGCCGGTATTGTAAAGTACAAAAAGAACAAGGCCGCAACCGAAAAGTCTCTTGCATCGGAGCGCGAGAACTTAACCCGTGTCAATGATATCTTAAAAGAGCTTTCCGTACGCGTGGAGCCTTTGAAGGAACAGTCGGAGACCGCAAGAAGATACCTGATCTTCAAGGACGAACTTCGAAAACTCGATATCAATGCTTTCCTGCTTGATGCGGAGGATCGCGAGGAAAAGCATCAGGATCTTGAGAACAAATTACAGATCGTTTCCGATGACATCGGACGACTGGCCGGAGAACTCGACACCGCCAAGGAAGAGTACGAGCGGATCGAGTCCGAACTCGAAGAATACAACAAAAAGATCGATGAGACCAAGAACGGTATCAACGAGAAGAAACTCGAGAATCAAAAGTATGAGGGCGAGATCAATCTGATCTCCCAGCAGATCGAGTCTTTATCCTCAAACGAGAAGGATATCATGAGTCAGATCGAAGGACTCGAGAAGGCCATCGCCGGCTACGAGAAGGAACTTGCCGAGATTTTCGCAAAGAAGGAAGAAATCGACGAGAAACTTGATCAGGCGGATGACGTGCTTTCCGCTGCAGAGGATGCCTATCAGGAAGTGAAGGATAGGATTGAGCGCTCCGAGCGGGAGATCGAGGACAGCAAGAGTGAGATCATCGAGAACCTGAACGAAGGCGGATCCTTAAAAGCAAAGGTGGGCCGCTATGACACCATGCTTGAGAATATCAAGCTGCGTGAGACGGAGTTAAAATCCCGCTTCCTCGAGTTAAAGAGCCGTGAGCAAAAGGCTAAGGAAGAAGAGGAAACCTATGCCGCAGAGCAAAAGACTTTAGCGGACAAGCTTGCCGGACTTGAGCAGACGGTTGCGGATGCCAGAGCTGCCATCGAAAAGAGCAGTCAGGATGAGCAGGCCGACAAGAATGAGATCACCATCACAGGAAATCAGATCATCGGTCTTACGTCCAAGAAGGAAGCGCTTCGCAATATGTCCGAGCGCTATGAGGGATACGGCAACAGTATCAAGCGCGTGATGGAGCAAAAGTCGAAACATCCCGGCATCATCGGTGTCGTTGCGGACATCATCGAAGTAGAGAAAAAGTACGAGACTGCCATCGAGACAGCCTTAGGCGGCAGTATTCAGAATATTGTAACCGAAGACGAGGGGACCGCAAAGCGTATGATCGCTTACCTGAAAGAGAACCGCTTCGGACGCGCCACATTCCTTCCGATATCTTCCATTACCGCAAGAGGCGGCGTGGATGCGAAGGTGACCGGTGAGGACGGCGTGATCGGTATCGCTTCCGAACTTGTAAAGTATGACAAGAAGTTCGAAAGCGTGATGGGACATTTGCTCGGACGTATCGTAGTGACGGATCACATCGATCATGCGATCGCACTTGCAAGAAAGTACAAGCAGTCCCTCCGGATCGTTACACTTGAGGGAGAACTGATCAATCCCGGCGGAGCCATGACGGGTGGTGCCTTCAAGAACAATTCCAACCTGCTCGGACGTAAGCGTGAGATTGAGGAGATTGATGCAAAAATCTCAGAACTGACCAAGAAGAAAGAGGAACTTGCTTTACGGATCGAAAAGAGCAAGGCGTTCCGTGAAGAACAGCGCGTGATCCGTGACAAGGCACTCGGGGATCTTCAGCAGGTCGGTATCGACAAGAACACCGTGGACCTTAATTTAGAACAGGCGAAAGAGCAGCTTGCCGACGTCGAGAAGTCTTATGCGGGCATCGGAAGAGAGCAAAACGAATTAAAGAAACAGATCGACGAGATCAACAAGAATAAAGAAGAACTCGTCCAGGGCAATATCGCCAAGGAGGAGCAGACCAAACGACTCGAGGAGCGTATCGCCACCCTTGAGAAGGAACTTGAGAAGGACAAGGCAGGTCTTGCCGAAAAGCAGGAGAAGATCAACACCTTAAAGCTTGATTTCAACTCCATCGAGCAGCAAAACACCTTCATGCTCCAAAACATTTCCCGTATCAGGAACGAGGAAAAGCAGGCGAAGGAGAATCTTGAGAACCAAAAGCTCCGTCTCGAGAACGGATCCAAGGAGGGTGAGACTTTAAGCGCCAAGCTTTCGGAGATCCGCCACCTTTCCGAGGAGAATGCCCGGATCATCGGCATCTACGAGAAGAAGCTTGAGAGCCTGTCTGAGGAGAAGAAGTCCATGAGCGAAAGTCACAGGGATTTCTTCAACCGCAGAGAGGAGCTGTCCAATCAGCTAAACGCTTTGGACAAGTCTTCCTTCAAACTGAATGCCCAGTTGGAAAAACTTTCCGAACAGGGCGAGACCATGAACAACTACATGTGGGAAGAATACGAGCTGACGCTTAGCTCCGCCATGGAGTTTAAGGATGAAGAACTTAAGGATGTCGGTCAGTTAAAGCATGAAATTTCCGCAGTGAAGTCCAAGATCAAATCCCTCGGTGACGTCAATGTCAATGCGATCGAGGAGTACAAAGAAGTATCCGAGCGATACGAGTTCTTAAAGAACCAGCATGATGATATCGTGAAGGCTGAGGAGAACCTCGTAGGTATCATTGCAGAACTTGACCGTGCGATGCGCGAGCAGTTTGCGGAGAAGTTCAAAGAGATCCGACTCATGTTCTCGGAGGTATTCAAGGAACTCTTCGGAGGCGGCAAATGCGACCTCACCTTAGTGGATGAGGAGGATATCCTTGAATCCGGTATCCGTATCATTGCGCAGCCGCCTGGAAAGAAACTGCAGAACATGATGCAGCTTTCCGGTGGTGAAAAGTCACTCACCGCAATTGCGCTTCTCTTTGCAATCCAGAGTTTGAAGCCTTCACCGTTCTGTCTGTTGGATGAGATCGAGGCTGCTTTGGATGACTCGAACGTGAAGCGTTTTGCCAAGTACTTAGACAAGCTGACCAAGGATACGCAGTTTATCGTCATCACGCACAGAAAGGGTACCATGGAGCAGGCAGACATTCTGTACGGTATCACCATGCAGGAGAAGGGTATTTCCACTCTGGTATCCGTCAACATGATCGAAGATAAGTTGGAGGAGTAGCATATGGGATGGTTTTCAAAAAAAGATAAAAACGAAGATAAAACAACAGCTGAGGTAATGGAATCAACGGTCGAAACCGTAGCTGACGAAGCAGCGGTTTCGGAGGATGTTTCAAGCGAGGCTGCTCCGGAGGCAAAACCCGAGAAGCAGGGTTTTTTCAAAAGACTTGCCATGGGGCTTTCCAAGACCAGAAACAACATCTCCGATTCCTGGTCCAATCTGTTTAAAGCGAATGAGATCGATGAGGATTTCTACGAGGAACTTGAAGAGACACTGGTGATGAGCGATATGGGCTTTGAGACCACGGAGCGCATCATCGATGACTTAAAGGCACGCGTGAAAGAGCAACATTTGAAGGAAGCCTCCGCATGTAAGGACCTGGTGGTCAATATCATCCGCGACCAGATGGCTGTGGATGAGAATGCATACGACTTCGAGGACAAGAAAACCGTAGTCTTCGTGATCGGCGTGAACGGAGTCGGAAAGACGACTTCCATCGGAAAACTTGCAGCCATCTACAAATCCAGAGGCAAGAAGGTGCTGCTTGCAGCTGCCGATACATTTCGAGCGGCAGCCATTGATCAGTTAAAAACCTGGGCCGAGCGCGCGGATGTGGATATCATTGCACAGGGTGAGGGTGCAGATCCCTCGGCGGTTGTATATGACGCGGTATCCTCTGCCAAGGCGAAGGGTACGGACATCCTCTTGGTTGATACGGCAGGTCGTCTTCACAACAAGAAGAACCTGATGGATGAGCTTGCGAAGATGCGCAGGATCATCTCCAAGGAGTATCCGGAAGCTACGGTTGAGTCCTTGATCGTGCTTGACGGAACAACCGGTCAGAACGCATTAGAGCAGGCCAGACAGTTTTCACAGGTAACGGATATCAACGGTATTATCATTACCAAGCTCGACGGCACGGCAAAAGGCGGTATCGCCATCGCCATTCAGTCCGAGCTTTCCGTACCGGTCAAATACATCGGTATCGGTGAGAAGATTGAAGATTTGCAGCGGTTTGATCCGGGCGCATATGTAACGGCACTGTTTTCCGATTTCGACATGAAGTCGGATATTGAGATCATCGTGGATTCCGACATCCAGCAGATCGCGCCGGATGATGATCTCTTCGATATCGAATAGCAAGGAGAATGATCCATGTCTGAACTTACACTTACCAAATTTGAAGAAGCATATGACATCGTTTCCAAGGTGGTCCATCCGACCAACCTGATCGAGAGCGATTTCTTCTCGGAGCAGTCCGGGAACAGGGTTTATTTAAAGCCCGAGAATATGCAGGTGACCGGAGCTTATAAGATCCGCGGCGCCTACTACAAGATCAGTACTTTAAGCGATGAAGAAAGAAGTAAGGGTCTTATTACGGCATCTGCCGGAAACCATGCACAGGGCGTTGCTTATGCGGCAAAGGAGTACGGAGTCAAGGCTGTGATCGTGATGCCGACCTCCACACCTTTGATCAAGGTGAACCGTACCAAGGCATACGGCGCCGAAGTTATTCTGTTCGGTGATGTCTATGACGATTCCTGCGCATATGCATTAAAGCTTGCGGCAGAGAAGGGATATACGTTCATTCACCCCTTCGACGATCTCGATGTGGCAACCGGACAGAGCACCGTGGCCATGGAGATCATCAAAGAACTTCCCTTTGCGGACAAGATTTTGGTTCCTGTCGGCGGCGGCGGTCTTGCAACCGGAGTTTCCACCCTTGCCAAGATGCTCAATCCGAACATCAAGGTGATCGGTGTAGAGCCCTCCGGTGCAGCATGCTTAAAGGCTTCCTTCCGAAACAATGAAGTAACCACGCTTGAAGGCGTGGATACCATTGCGGACGGTACAGCCGTGAAGACACCGGGCGAGAAGATCTTCCCGTATCTTCGGGAGAATCTTGACGATATTATCACGGTAGATGACAGTGAGCTGATCGTGGCCTTCCTCGATATGCTCGAGAATCATAAGATGCTTGTGGAAAACAGCGGACTGCTTACCGTAGCCGCATTAAAGCACTTAGAGCCCAAGGATGAGAAGGTTGTAGCGATCTTAAGCGGCGGTAATATGGATGTCATAACATTTTCCTCCGTTGTACAGCACGGACTCATCGCAAGAGACAGAATCTTCACCGTCTCCGTCCTGCTTCCCGACAAGCCGGGTGAGTTGCAGAATGTAGCGGGTGTTATCGCCGAGCAGAAGGGTAACATCATCAAGCTTGAGCACAACCAGTTCGTCACCATCAACAGAAACTCGGCCGTGGAGCTTGTGATCACCATGGAAGCTTTCGGAACCGAGCATAAGGAGCAGATCTTAAAGGTCTTGAACGAGACGGGCTATCGTCCCATCGAGAAGAAACCGAAGGCAATCTTCTAAAACGGGGGATCGCACATGTATATGAAAACCATAGCCAGCGGGAGCAGCGGAAACTGCACCTACATCGGATCGGAGAAGACTGCGATCCTTGTGGACGCCGGCGTGAGTAAAAAAAGAATTGCCGAAGGCCTTTCGGAAGAAGGCATCGCGATGTCGGATATCTCAGGCATACTGATCACGCATGAGCATATCGATCATGTGCGGGCTTTGGGTGTGATCGCCCGGGCTTACGGCATCCGGATGTATGCCACGGAAGATACCGTGCATGAGATCGCATCGATGAAGCAGCTCGGCGTCTTTGATACGTCGCTTTTCACACCGATCGCACCGGATCGGACCTTCTCCATCGGAGATCTCAAGGTGAAGGCGCATTCCATCTGGCACGATGCGGTGGATCCCGTATGTTATACGGTGAGCGCAGGTGACAAGAAGATCTCGGTGGCTACGGATATGGGCGACTACGACGATTATCTGGTGTCGTGTCTGATGGACTCGGACGCCATGGTGATCGAAAGCAATCACGATGTTCGCATGCTTGAAGCGGGGCCTTATCCCTATCAGTTAAAGCAGCGTATCCTCGGGAAGCGCGGACACCTGTCCAACGAAGCGGGAGGACGGCTGATCAAGCGACTCTTGAACTCGCACATCAAAGCCATCCGTCTCGGACATCTTTCGGGAGAGAACAATCTGCCGGAACTGGCGTATGAAACAGTCAAACAGGAACTTGCGGGCAATCCGTTTTCGGATGACGTAAGGGACTTTCATTTAGAAGTTGCACCGCGCGATCGCGCAGGTGACATGATCACAGTCTAGGAGGAAATCATGAAGAAGACAATTATCACTGTAGTAGGCAAAGACAGAGTAGGTATCATCGCAAAGGTCTGCGTCTACCTTTCTCAGAACAACATCAATATCCTTGATATCGCACAGACCATCGTTGACGGTTATTTCAACATGATGATGGTTGTGGATACGGCAGGGGCATCCAAGAATCACGACATGATCGCGGATGAACTTTCCGATATCGGCAAGGAACTTGGTGTACAGATCCTGGCACAGCAGGAAGACATCTTCAACATGATGCACAGAGTATAAGAGGCGGGAGAGTTTGAAATGATAGGAATCAATGAAGTAATTGAAACCAACGAAATGATCCGCCATATGAACCTTGATGTGCGGACGATCACCATGGGCATCAGCCTGCTTGACTGTGTGGGTAAGGATCTTTCCGATACCTGCGACAAGATTTACAAAAAGATCACGGAATCTGCCAAGGATCTCGTGGAGACGGGAGAGGAGATCTCCAAGACTTACGGAATCCCCATCGTGAATAAGCGTATCTCCGTGACGCCCATTGCCTTGGTCGGCGGTTCCGTATGCGAGAGTGAGGATGATTTCGTAAAGATTGCCCAGACGCTTGATGAGGCAGCCATTGCCTGCAAGGTCAATTTTATCGGCGGTTATTCTGCCATCGTAAGCAAATCCATGACAAAGGCGGATGAGCTTTTGATCCGTTCCATCCCGAAGGCGCTTTCAGTGACCGGACGCGTATGTTCTTCGGTGAATGCGGGTTCCACCAAGACCGGTATCAATATGGATGCGGTTCGTCTGATCGGTGAGATGATCAAGGAGACCGCTTATCTTACAAGAGAGAATGACTCCTGCGGTTGTTCCAAGTTTGTGGTATTCTGCAATGCACCCGATGACAATCCCTTTATGGCCGGTGCATTTCACGGCGTATCCGAGGCGGATCGCGTGATCAATGTCGGCGTATCGGGTCCCGGTGTTGTTAAGTCCGCACTTGAAGCCGTAAGAGGCGAGAGCTTTGAGGTGCTGTGCGAGACCATCAAAAAGACTGCGTTTAAGATCACGCGTGTCGGTCAGCTCGTAGCCAAGGAAGCATCCGAGAGACTCGGCGTGCCCTTCGGCATTATCGACCTTTCGCTGGCTCCGACACCTGCAGTCGGCGACAGTGTCGGTGAGATCCTTGAGGAGATCGGCCTTGAATTTGCGGGTGCACCCGGAACTACTGCGGCACTTGCACTTTTAAACGATCAGGTAAAGAAGGGCGGCGTGATGGCATCCTCCTATGTGGGCGGACTTTCCGGTGCATTTATTCCGGTAAGCGAGGATCAGCGTATGATCGATGCGGTTGCCGCAGGTGCGCTTTCCCTCGAAAAGCTTGAGGCCATGACCTGTGTATGCTCCGTAGGACTTGACATGATCGCCATCCCCGGCGATACGAAGGCCACCACCATTGCCGGTATCATTGCGGACGAGATGGCGCTCGGTATGGTGAACCAGAAGACGACGGCTGTAAGAGTGATCCCCGTATACGGAAAGGGTGTGGGAGAACAGGCAGAGTTCGGAGGTTTGCTCGGCTATGCACCGATCATGCCGGTCAATTCTTTCTCCTGCGATGCATTTGTCCAAAGAGCGGGCAGAATCCCTGCACCGATCCACAGCTTCAAGAACTAGATCGGAGACAATTTATGAGTATTCAGGCTTTACCCGACCGCGTGCTGATGGAGATTGAAAAGCCGGCACGCTACATCGGACATGAAGTCAACATCATATCGAAAGATCCGTCAAAGGTGGATGTAAGGATCGCTATGTGCTTTCCGGATGTCTATGAGATCGGTATGTCCTATCTTGGCATCCAGATTCTCTATGATCTCTTTAACAGACGCGAGGACACCTATTGTGAGCGTGTCTACAGCCCCTGGCCGGATCTGGACCGTAGAATGAGGGATGAGCATATCCCTCTTTTTACGCTGGAAACACAGACACCCGTGGCAGATCACGACTGGCTTGCAATTACGATCCAGTACGAGATGTGTTATACCAACATCCTTCAGATTCTCGACCTTTCGGGAATTCCCTTCTATGCGAAGGACCGTGGTGATGAGGATACCATTGTGATCGGCGGAGGCCCCTGTACGGTGAATCCCGAGCCTGTGGCGGATTTCTTTGACATCTTCTACATCGGTGAGGGAGAGGTGTCCTACGACAGACTGATCGAACTTTACAAGGCACATAAGGCGAAAGGATTTTCCAGAAGCGCTTTCTTGCGCGAGGCTTCCCGCATACCCGGGATTTATGTGCCTTCCCTGTATGAGGTCACGTATCACGGCGACGGAACCATTGAGGCCATTCGCCCGAAGTATGACGATGTTCCCGCAACGATCCAAAGACAGGTGGTGACGGATTTTGCTGCGGCTCCTTACCCCATGAAACCCGTTATCCCTTATATCCGCGCGACCCAGGACCGTATCGTCCTTGAGATCATGCGCGGCTGTATCCGCGGATGCCGTTTCTGTCAGGCAGGTATGATCTATCGTCCCACCAGACAGAAGGATGTCGACATGCTGAAAACGTACGCCAGACAGATGATCGACAACACGGGCTACGAGGAGATTTCCCTTTCGTCCCTAAGCTCCAGCGATTACGAGTCTTTAGACGAGCTCCTGCAGTATCTGATCTCGCTTCGCGATACGGACCATGTCAATGTATCGCTTCCTTCTTTGCGTGTCGATGCATTTTCTTTGGATGTGATGAGCAAGGTGCAGGATATCAGAAAGTCCAGTCTTACATTTGCTTCGGAGGCCGGGTCCCAGAGACTGCGTGACGTCATCAACAAGGGAATCTCGGAAGAGCAGATCATGAAGGGATGCGAGCAGGCATTTTCCGGCGGTTGGGATAAGGTAAAGCTCTACTTTATGATGGGGCTTCCCACGGAGAATGATGAGGATCTGCTTGAAATCCCGGCATTGGCCGAGAAGATTTCCGAGCTGTTCTTTGATACCGTGCCGAAGGAGAAACGAAACGGAAGAGTGATGATCACATCGTCATCGTCTTACTTTGTGCCGAAGCCTTTTACACCCTTTCAGTGGGCGCCCATGATCCATCCGACGGAGTACACAAGGCGTGCACATTTAGTCAAGGATACATTCAATCAGCAGCGCAACCGAAAGAGTCTCAAATTCATCTATCATGATGCGGAGATTTCCTACCTGGAAGGTGTGCTTGCAAGAGGAGACAGAAGGCTTTCATCCGTCATTATGACGGCATACAAAAAGGGCGCGATCTTTGATGCCTGGACGGAGTTTTTCAAAGAGGAACGCTATACGGAGGCCTTCGCTGAGTGTTGTGTGGATCCGGCGTTTTATACGGAGCGCGAGCGTCCCGATGACGAGGTCTTTCCCTGGGAGCACATCGGTGTCGGCGTGCGCCGGGAATTCCTGCTTTCCGAGTGGAAGAAGGCACAGGAAGGCGTTGTGACCGAAAACTGCAGAAGCAGGTGTTCCGCCTGCGGCGCAGCCTGCTACGGAGGAGGTGTATGTTTTGAAGCTAAGAGTTAAGTACACCAAGACCGGAGCGCTTCGTTTCATCGGACACCTGGATGTGATGCGTTTTTTCCAGAAGGCGATCCGCCGTGCAAAGCTTGATATCGCCTATACCAAGGGTTTTTCCCCGCATCAGATCATTTCCTTTGCGGCGCCGATGCCGCTCGGTATGACTTCCGAGGGAGAGTATTTTGATGCGGAGTTTGTTTCGTTCACGACAGCGGAAGATATGAAGATGCGTCTGAATGCGGTAATGCCGCCGGAGATTCAGGTGATCTCTATCGTAAAACTGCCGGATGATGCGAAACCGTCCATGGCTTTAGTAACCGCTACGGACTACATTGTAACCGTTCCCTTTGCGGTGTCTGACGCCATTAAGGAATTGTTGCAAAAGCCGGAGATCTGCGTGACCAAGAAGACGAAGAGTAGTGAGGCTACCGTGGATATCAAGCCAATGATCTTCGAACTTGCGTTATACGATCCTTCCGTACACGGATCCAACGTGGTCGGTGTCACGGAAGCCGTCTATATGAAACTTGCATCGGGAAGCAGCAGAAACTTAAAACCTGAGCTTGTGATCGGTGCACTTGCGGATACAGCGGGTATCACGCTTGAGCTCTATTCCTGCAGGATCCACAGACTCGAAACATATCTCGGCGAAGAGGACGCTCTTCGTCCCATGTATGAAACCGGAGAGGATTTTTGATGAGAACACTCTTTGTCACAACCTACAAAAGAAAGCGGCTTTCGCTTTTATATGAGGAGGGTGAGCTTTCCGATCTGCGCATCTATGAGGATGCGTCGATGGTGGGCGGTGTTTATATGGGCCGTGTGACCAATATCGTTTCGAATATCAATGCGGCTTTTATGGATATCCTGCCCGGCGTTACAGCCTATTATCCCTTAGAGGAGTATCGCGGAGAGAAAAAACTTGTCATCGGTGATATGTTTCCCGTACAGGTGGTGAAGGATCCGCTGCAGAAGAAACAGGCGATGGTCAGTTCGCGGCTTTCACTCACGGGAGAAGCGGTCGTGGTGCGGGAGGCTGATGTGATCGGTGTTTCCAACAAGATCCTTGAGACCGAGACCAGAAAGCGTCTGAAAGCCTTGTTCACGGAAATCTGCGAGAACTTTCAAGAAGAACATCCGGATGCACCCTGCTACGGAGGCATCCTTCGGACCATGGCGGCCGAGATTTCCGAGGATGATTTAAAAGAAGAAACCATAAAATTATTATGTAAATTAAATGAGATTGAGACTAAGGCAAAGTATGCAACACTTTATTCCTGCCTGTCCCAGCCGACGGATGCTTTGGTCAGCCAGATCGAGGCATACTTAAGCAGAGGAGAGCTTTCCATCGTCTGTGACAGAAAGAATGTCTGCGACAGTCTTGCGTCACATTTTCCCGAACTGTCTGTGGTCTGCGACACGGAAGAGCCGGGACTTGCGGTTCGTTGCAACCTGTCCAAAATTCTTGAACGTGCCACATCGAGAAAGGTGCATCTAAAGTCCGGGGCCTACCTGGTGATCGAGCCGACGGAAGCGCTCCTTTCCATCGATGTCAATACCGGAAAGGCCATCCACGGAAGGGACAAGGACGCCTTCTTCCTCAAGGTGAACAAGGAAGCGGCGGAAGAGATCGCAAAGCAGCTTCGTTTCCGTAATATCGGCGGCATGATTCTGGTGGATTTCATCAGCATGAAGCGCCCGGGTGACACGGAAGAGTTGTTTCATTACATGGAAAAACTTGTCGCCAAGGATTACATCAAAACCATCGCAGTGGACGTGACCAGACTCGGTCTGATGGAACTGACCCGAAAGAAGGTCTACCGGCCGCTTTCGGATATACTTTCTGAGGAAAAAACTGCTTGACACAAAGATTGTCAGGTGCTATATTATTCGAGTATGCCGCACAGCGAGGTAGAAGTCTGCCCATCAGGCAGCACCAAAGTTGGCGAGTAATGATGAAGGAGGTAACCTTACATGTACGCAATCATTGCAACAGGCGGAAAGCAGTACAAGGTAGCTGAAGGTGACATCATTAAAGTTGAAAAGCTCGATGCTTCCGAAGGACAGGAAGTATCTTTTGATGTAGTAGCCGTTAGCACAGACAAGGATATGCTTGTAGGTGAAGCAGCTGCGAAGTCTTCCGTAAAGGCAAAGGTAGTAGGCGAAGGCAAGACCAAGAAGGTTGTTGTCTACAAGTTCAAGCCGAAGACCGGCTATCACAAGAAGCAGGGTCACAGACAGCCTTATACCGAAGTTAAGATCGAATCGATCACAGCATAATCCTATCGTATGATACAGATTATTTTTTACGAAAATTCCGACAAACAAATGATTGGTTTTGACGTGAACGGTCACGCCGAATACGCAAAGAAGGGCAAGGATCTTGTCTGCGCAGCGGTATCCACTTTGGTGATCAACACCGTCAATTCCTTAGAGACAATTTCCGATACGGACATTAAGTACGAGCAGTCGCCTTCGGGACGGATTCGCTTGAAGCTTATGAGTCCGGCGGATATCAAGGCAGAGACCTTGCTTGGTGCCCTTGAGATCGGCATCAGTACCTTACAGTCGGAATACGGACAGTATCTCAGAGTACACTACAAGGAGGTGTAACAGATGTTAAGACTGGATTTACAGTTCTTCGCTCACAAGAAGGGAGTTGGTTCTACCAAGAACGGTAGAGATTCCGAGTCCAAGCGTCTTGGTGCGAAGCGTGCAGACGGCCAGTTTGTTAAGGCCGGTAATATCTTATACAGACAGCGCGGAACCAAGATCCATCCCGGTGTGAATGTTGGCATCGGCGGTGACGACACACTCTTTGCGCTCGTAGACGGCGTGGTTCGTTTCGAGAGAAAGGGCAGAGACAAGAAGCAGGTTTCGATTTATCCGAAGGCTGACTAATGAAGTTTGAAAGGCTGTCATTTTTTGACAGCCTTTTTTTTAGGGAAATGAATTATGGCATTTGCAGACAGAGCGACAATCTTTATAAAATCCGGTAAGGGCGGCGACGGACATGTATCCTTTCGCCGTGAGCTTTACGTGCCCGACGGAGGCCCGGACGGAGGTGACGGCGGCGACGGCGGCGATGTGATTATTGCGGTTGATGAAGGCTTAAATACCCTGACGGATTTCAGACATGTCAGAAAATTTGTTGCCGGCAACGGCGAAGAAGGCGGAAAGAGAAACTGCCACGGCGCCAACGGAAAAGATATCACGTTAAAGGTACCTCCCGGAACCGTGATCAAAGATGCGGATTCCGGCAAGGTGATCCTTGATATGTCCAACAAGAAGGAACCTGTGGTCCTTCTAAAGGGCGGAAGAGGCGGCAAGGGTAACCGCCAGTACGTAACCTCGGTCATGCAGGCGCCGAAGTACGCACAGCCCGGCAAGCCCGGCATCGAGTTAAATGTGACCCTTGAATTAAAATGTATCGCGGACGTGGGCTTAGTCGGCTTCCCGAATGTCGGAAAGTCCACCTTCCTTTCGAGAACCACCAACGCAAAACCAAAGATCGCAGATTATCACTTTACAACCCTGGTTCCGAACCTGGGCGTGGTGGATCTCGGTGAGCATGAGGGATTTGTGATCGCTGATATTCCCGGTATCATCGAGGGTGCATCCGAGGGTGTGGGTCTCGGTATCGAGTTTTTGCGCCACATCGAGCGCACCAAGGTGCTGATCCACATGGTGGATGCGGCGTCCACTGAGGGACGCGATCCCTTAAATGACATCGAGGCGATCAATGCGGAACTGAAAAACTATGTAGTCGATCTCTCCGACAGACCGCAGGTGATCGCTGCCAATAAGTGTGATGTGATGTCCGAGACGGACTATGAGACCGTGATCACTATGCTCCGTGAGACTTACGAGCCGCAGGGCATCAAGGTGTTCCCGATTTCCGCGGTATCCGGCAAGGGCGTGAAGGAACTTCTGTGGCATGTGAATGATATGGTGAAGGAGATCCCTGAGGATGTCATCACATTTGCTCCCGAGTTTGATATCTATGCGCAGGATGATCCCGAGCTTCCATTCGAAGTATCCAAGTCGGAGGATGAGGAAGGCGTCTATATCGTGGAGGGACCGAGAATCGAGAGAATGCTCGGCTATACCAACCTTGAGGATGAGAAGGGATTTGCCTTCTTCCAGCGCTTCCTCAAAGAAAACGGCATTCTGGCCGAACTTGAAGCTTTGGGCATCAAAGACGGAGACACCGTCAGACTCTACGGACACGAATTTGACTATTATAAGTAAGAGGAATTTCTATGACCAGTAAACAGCGTGCATATTTAAAGGGTCTCGCACAGACGACGGAGACGATCTTAAATATCGGGAAGGCAACACTGACACCGGAGGTTGTTGCTGCCTGTGATGAGGCACTTGAAAAAAGAGAACTCATCAAGGTCGGTGTTTTGAAAAACTGTGTGGCAGATCCGATGGAGATGGCGCAGACCATTGCAGAGCGCACAAATGCAGAGGTCGTTCAGGTGATCGGTAAGAAGATCGTACTGTTTCGTCCTTCCAAAAAACATCCGAAGATCAAACTGTAAGAGGTTTTTCTATGGAGGAATTCTTTGCAACATCGAAATCCGTGGCCATCTTCGGCGGAAGCTTCAACCCGATCCATATCGGGCATATCGGCATTGCCCGGTTTGTGTATGAGAGTTTTCCGGATCTTGACCATGTGATCTTCCTGCCGAATGCCAAGACCTACTATAAGCAATCCGGACACGGTGTATCCGACGAGGATCGACTTGCCATGCTAAAACTTGCGGTACGGGAACTTCCGTGGGCTTCGGTCTCGCTGCTCGAGATGGAACGTGGAGGTTACACCTATACGGTCGATACGCTTCGGGAAATTCTATCCGTGAATCCGGGTCTTGATATCAAATTTATGATCGGGGCAGATTCGCTTATGTACATCGATTCCTGGCGGGAAGCCGGAGAGATTCTTTCGTCGGTTGAAATCCTGACGGCGGTTCGTCAGACAGGTGCTGATGTGCTTTTAAAGAAGAAAGCGGAGCTTGAAGCGTTCTGCCCGAATGCAAGGATCACGCTGCTTCATACACCGGAATACGAGATCTCATCGACCGAGATCCGAAACAAGGCAGCGTGCGGTGAAGACCTTTCCGGACTGGTTCCCGCGTCCGTGGCCGATTATATCAAAACACACGAATTATACAGGTGATAAGATGACATACGAGAAAATACTCGGAAGACTGAAGGATAAGTTGAGCGAAAAGCGCTATATTCATTCGATGGGAGTGGAATATACGGCGGCTGCGCTTGCCATGGTCTGGGATGTGGATGTTGAAAAAGCCAGACTTGCAGGCATCCTGCATGACTGCGCCAAGGGCCTTTCCGGCAAGGATAGTCTTGAGAAGGCAAAGAAACACAATATCCCGATCAGCAAGTATGAAAAACGCAATCCGGAACTTTTGCATGCCAAACTCGGCGCTTATTATGCAAAGGCAAAATACGATATAGACGATGAGGAAATTCTTGCGGCAATCGCCTGCCACACAACGGGAAAGCCGGGGATGAATACGCTTGAAGAAATCATTTTTGTGGCGGATTATATCGAACCGAACAGAAAACCGCTTCCCGAGATCGAGGAGATTCGGAAGGAAGCATTTACGGATCTGCACTTTTGCGTCCTGCACATCCTGAAGAACACCATAGCATATCTGAAAAAAGACGGTGCCGAGATGGATGAGATGACGGAAAAAACCTATGCGTATTACCTGTCACATTGAGGAGGTCACATGGAAGGAAAAGCATTACTGAGTGAATTATATGCCGCTTTGGAGGATAAGAAGGCGCATGATATCCGCATTTTGGATATTCGCGGAATCTCTTCCGTGGGAGATTATTTTGTGATCTGTGACGGATCCAACAAGAATCAGCTCGATGCCATTGCGGATCTGGTGGAAGAAAAGATGACGAAGGCGGGTGCCCGCATGAAGCACAAGGAAGGTACTTCAAACGGTGGGTGGCTTTTACTTGATTATTATGATATAATTGTACATGTGTTGACACTGGAGATGCGAGAGTTTTACAACCTTGAGCATATCTGGCGCGATGCGAATCAGATAGAGCCGGGAGATCTTTGATGAATCAGCAGAAGATGATGATCGACAATATCAAAAAGACCAACATGATCTCTGCAAAGTGCATGCGCATTGTTGCAGTGATCCTCTTGCTTGGTTTTGTTTATTGTCTCCTTTTTTCAAAGTATGATGCAACGCTGCTTCGCATCTTCTTTGGAAGTGCAATCTTTGTCGCTCTGATTCCCTCACTTCTGGTGAATATCTTTAAACTGGATTCACAGAAGAGCATCGGCGTCTTTGTGATCCTGTGTATTACCGTATCTGCAACGCTGATGCTGACACTTCTTTCCGTACATGTCTACGCCATCATGCTGTTCCCGATCCTGATGGCATCCCTTTATTACAATCAGACTCTGGTACTGTTTGCATCCCTGTTCATGTCCTGCGGTATCGTGATATCCAATCTGGTCGGATTTAAGTACAGAGCGGTGTTTATTTCGTACCCGACGGACAGCTTTGATGTCATGATCATGGAATTCATTGTTCCTCAGATCTTAGTCGTGTTCGCACTTTCCGTGGTTTCTTACTTCATCGTACAAAGAAACTCCATGACGTTAAATTCCGCCATCGATACATCCCGAACGATGCAGTCCAACCAGAACGGACTTGTATATGCGCTTTCGGAGATCTCCGAGAGTAAGTCAAAATTTACCGGTGAGCATATCAAGCGAGTTGCCGAGTATATGCGCGTGTTGGGGCGGGCGTCGGGATTTGATGAAGAGTACGTTGAGATGCTCAGTACGGCTGCCATGGCACATGATATCGGCAAGCTGATGATCAGCGAGGATATCCTTGAGAAGACCGGTAAGCTGACTGATGAAGAGTATCAGATCATGAAGTCCCACGTATTATACGGTGAGGCACTGTTAAACCGATGTCCCGGTCAGTTGATGCACATTGCCTGCGTACTTGCGAAGGAGCATCATGAAAAGTGGGACGGAACCGGATATCTCGGCATGAAGGGAGAGGAGATCTCTTACATTGCAAGACTGATCGCCGTGTGTGATGTATTTGATGCTTTGACGGCCAATAGGTCCTATAAGAAGGGCTGGTCTTTGGAGGATGCGCATGATGAGATCGTAAGGCAGGCCGGTAAGAGTTTCGATCCTGCGGTTGTACGGCTTTTTATCCGTCACTTCGATGAGTTCAGAGCGATTCATGAGAGAATCCCCGATAAAGATAAGTACTAAAAAAGGACGAGTGCTTGCTCGTCCTTTTTGGTGTCTGTCAGATAAATGCGCGGAAGAGTCCGACAACGCGACCGAGGATGGAGAGTTCACCGTTCACGATGATGGGATCCATGCTGTCGTTCTCGGGCTGAAGTCGGTAGTAGCCGTTCTCTTTGTAGTATCTTTTGACAGTGGCTTCGTCATCGATCAATGCAACCACGATCTCGGAGTTTCTGGCTGTAGAGGTCTGTTCCACCATCACAAGGTCTCCGTCAAAGATACCCGCGCCGATCATACTGTCACCCTTCACGCGCAGCATAAAGGTTGTCGAGGAAGTGGTGCGCAGATATTCTGGAGGAAGCGGAAAGTAACCGTCAATGTTCTCCTGAGCGAGGATGGGACCGCCACAGGTGACCGTACCGATGATGGGAAGCTGTACCAGTTCGCGACGGGAGAGATTGAAGGTATCGTCAAGAATCTCAATGGCTCTCGGCTTAGTGGGATCCTTGCGGATATACCCCTTCTCCTCGAGTGTTTCAAGATGCGCATGTACGGATGAAGTGGACTTTAAGTGAACGGCTTCACAGATCTCCCGGACAGCGGGAGGGTAGCCCTTTTCAAGGATACACTGCTTCATGTAGGAGAGGATCTCCTGTTGTTTTGCGGATAATTTCGCGGATGGCATAAGTGACCTCCTTTATGATAAAAATCGAATGTTTGTTTCTTTTGTGACAGTATAGCACATTTGTTCGAGAAATGCAAACGTATGCTTGACATTATTGAAAATGTATAAGAAAATAGGGAGTGCATGAGTTTTTGAGAAGGAGACATGGCATGAACGAAAAATTGCTTCAAACGCCGGAAGGTGTCAGAGATATCTATGGTGACGAGATGAAGAAGAAACAGACGATTACGGGAAAGATTCACGATGTATTATCCCGTTTCGGCTACCAGGATATTGAGACGCCTTCTTTTGAATTTTTCGACATTTTTAATATGGAGATCGGATCGGCGCCGTCGAACGAAATGTACAAGTTCTTCGACAGAAATAACGAAACCCTGGTTCTTCGACCCGATATCACTCCCAGCATCGCAAGATCCGTGGCCAAGTATTACGCGGACGAAGCGCTTCCGGTACGCCTTTCTTATGAAGGAAAGTGCTTTGTGAATGCGCATCAGCATCAGGGCAAGCTTTCCGAATTTACGCAGATCGGCGGAGAGATGATCAACGATGACAGTTCCGCCTCCGATGCAGACAGCATCGCATGTGTGATCAACTGTCTTCTTGCTGCGGGACTTCACGAGTTTCAGATTGAGATCGGAGACGTATCCTTCTTTAAGGGGCTGATTGAGGAAGCGGGCTTCGGAGATGCGGAGGAGAAGCGTATCCGCGCATACATTTCCGACAAAAATTTCTACGGACTTTCGGATTATATCGAGAAGCTTTCCATCGACGATTCAACGAAGAAGGTATTCTCATCCCTCGACAGACTGTTCGGCAATGCCGAGATCTTGGAGGATGCAAGATCCCTTGTGAAGAACGAGACCTCCCTTGAGGCGATTCGCAGACTCACAAGCGTGTATGCGGCACTTTCTTCCTATGGACTTACGGAGTATGTGAGCTTTGATCTTTCGATGATCAGTCGTTTCCACTATTATACGGGTATTGTATTCCGCGGTTATACTTACGGTACCGGTGATGCTGTGGTTACCGGCGGACGCTACAACCACCTGCTCACACAGTTCGGCAAGGATGCGCCGGCGGTCGGTTTTGCCATCTATGTGGATGATCTGATGAATGCCCTTTCTAGGAACAGGATTGCCATCGAGATTTCGCATACCGATGCGCTTGTGGTTTACGACAGATCGAATCAGGAATCTGCCATCAAGTTCGCCGAGAAATTAAGAGGCGACGGAGAATCCACCATGCTTGTCAGAAAGTCCGACAAGCACAGTATTGAAGAGTACAAAGCGTACGCCGGTCGTATGCAGTTTAAGAAGATGATCACTTTCAGGGAGGACGGAGACTATGAGATATCTGACATTTGCGCTTGCTAAGGGACGTCTCGCCAAGAAGACGCTGAAGCTCTTTTCTTCCATGGGAATCGACTGCTCCGAGGCTTTAGACCCGGATACAAGAAAGCTGATCTTTGTGAACGAAGAGCATAAACTGAAATTTTTCCTTGCCAAGGCATCCGATGTTCCGACCTATGTGGAGTACGGCGCTGCCGACTGCGGTGTGGTCGGAAAAGACACCATTATGGAGGAAGGAAGGGATCTCTACGAGGTGATGGATCTCGGATTCGGCAAGTGCAGGATGTGTGTCTGCGGTCCGGAGTCTGCAAGAGAACTTCTTTCACGCAACGAGATCATCCGCGTAGCAAGCAAATACCCGAACATCGCCAAAAGCTATTTTACAGAGAAAAAGAACCAGACAGTGGAGATCATCAAGCTGAACGGATCCGTGGAACTTGCACCGATCGTGGATCTTTCCGAGGTGATCGTGGATATCGTAGAGACGGGATCCACCCTTCGGGAGAACGGTCTTACGGTACTTGAGGAGATCTGTCCGCTTTCCGCCAGAGTCTGTGTCAATCGCGTCAGCCTGAAGATGCAGCATGACAGAATCGTGAAGCTTCTTGACGAGATGAAGAAGATCTTAGACAGCGAAGAAGGAGGCAAGTCATGAGAATCGTCAAATTAACAGAGGAAACCAAAAAGGACATCCTGGGAACACTCTTAAAGAGAAGCCCGGACAACTACGGTGATTTCGAGGCAACCGTCAAAGAGATCGTTGCGGATGTTCATCAGAATAAAGACGAAGCACTGTTTCGTTATACGGAGAAATTCGATCACGCAAAGCTGGACAAGGACAGCGTGAGAGTGAGTGAGACCGAGATCGAGGAAGCTTATAAGAGTGTTCCCGAGGAACTCCTTTCCGTAATGCGAAAGGCCATCACCAATATCAGATCCTATCACGAGAAACAGAAGACCAGAAGCTGGTTTGACACCGATCCTGCGGGTATCATGCTCGGACAGAAGGTGACACCCCTCGGGATTGCCGGCGTATACGTACCCGGCGGTAAGGCTGCATATCCTTCATCCGTTCTTATGAATGTGATTCCCGCCAAGGTTGCGGGCGTTCCCCGCATTATTATGACCACACCCTGTAATGCCGAAGGCAAGGTATATGCGCAGACTTTGGTTGCGGCACATGAAGCGGGTGTTGATGAGATTTACAAGTGCGGCGGTGCACAGGCCATCGCTGCCATGGCATACGGAACCGAGAGTATCCCGAAAGTGGATAAGATCGTGGGACCCGGCAATATCTTCGTGGCGCTTGCAAAGCGTGCAGTCTTCGGTCATGTAAGTATTGATTCCGTGGCCGGACCGAGTGAGGTCATGGTACTTGCGGATGAAAGCGCCAATCCAAGATATGTGGCTGCGGATATGCTTTCTCAGGCAGAGCATGACGAGATGGCTTCCGCCATCCTGGTCACCACTTCCGAAGAGTTTGCCAAGCAGGTATCCGATGAGGTCGAGGGCTTTATCGAGGTACTCGAAAGAAAAGAGATCATCAGAAAGTCCGTTGACAATTACGGTTTCATTCTGGTTGCGGACTCTATGGATGAGGCAATCGACACGGTCAACGAAATCGCAAGCGAGCATTTGGAGATCGTTACAAAGAATCCGTTTGAGACGATGACAAAGATCAAGAATGCGGGTGCCATCTTCCTCGGCGAGTACAGCTCGGAACCTTTGGGAGACTATTTTGCCGGACCGAACCATGTGCTTCCCACCAACGGCACGGCGAAGTTTTTCTCACCGCTTTCTGTGGACGATTTTATCAAAAAGTCCAGCGTGATCTTCTATGGAAAGGATGCCCTGTCTAAGGTGCATGATGATATCGAAACATTTGCCAAAGCAGAGGGACTCACGGCACATGCAAACTCCATTCACGTGCGTTTTGAGTAAGCCCTTAAAGTTGACAAAACTTCGAAGCAACCATATAATTTGAGAAGTACATTTTATAGAAGGAAGGGATCACCTTGGAGAAGAGAACAGCGACAGTGAACCGCAAGACCAATGAAACGGATATCCAGCTTGAACTTGTTCTGGACGGAACCGGAGTTGCCACCGTTGACACGGGTATCGGCTTTCTGGATCACATGCTCCAGAGCTTTGCGAAGCACGGATTTTTCGACCTCAATGTAAAAGTGGCCGGAGACCTTTATGTGGACTCGCATCACACCATTGAGGATACAGGTATTGTGCTCGGAGAGGCTATCAAGAAGGCGCTCGGAGACAAGGCGGGCATACGTCGCTACGGTTCGTTTCTTCTTCCGATGGATGAAACTTTAGTGATGGCTGCCATCGATCTGTCCGGCAGACCGTACCTTTCCTATGATTTAAATCTTACGGTTCCCCAGGTGGGATATTTTGACACGGAGATGGTGAAGGAGTTCTTCTATGCCGTTTCCTACAGCGCCGGCATGAATCTGCATTTAAAGCAGGTGAGCGGCAGCAACAATCACCACATCATCGAGGCGGCATTCAAGGCATTTGCAAAGTCTCTTGATGAGGCGACCTCCATCGACGAAAGAAACGATGGCAAGGTATTATCAACCAAGGGCAGCCTGTAAGGAGGAGCGACAATGGATTACAAAAAGATCATTCCCTGCGTATCTATGGAGCATCCCGTAGAGGACGCATTGTTCTACAACGATGCGGGTGCGGATGAGATCGCATTTTTCGACAGTTCCTGCGAACGTGAGGATATTGACAAAAACATCGCACTGATCAAGGAGATCACCAGACAGGTGGATGTGCCTCTAATCGCGTGCGGAGGCGTCAGACGCCTTGAGGATATCAAAAAGCTTTTATATGCGGGTGCGATCAAGGTCTGCATGAAGACGGCACCTTTGATCGATATCGGCATCGTAAAGGAAGCATCCGATCGTTTCGGTGCGGAGCGCATCATCGTGACCATCGATCTTTCTACCTGCGAGGATCCCGTAGCCTACGGCAAGAGCCTCAGAGAGAACGGAGCGGGAGAACTTCTTTTGATCCAGAGCAAGAAGGTCGATGATTATGAGAAACTTGCCAAGCGGATTCGTCGTGAAGTCGGACTTCCGGTGATCTGTCAGACCTCGGAGGAGGATCCTGCCGCCATCGCCAATATGCTTGCGAATACCGAGGCAGAGACCGTGAGCTTAAAGCAGATCCAAAGACATGACATCATGGATATCAAGCAGGCCTGCAAGGAAGCGCATCTTCCCGTGAATCTCTTTGAGAGCAGCCTTGCTTTTTCCGAGTTTAAGACGGATGACCAGGGACTCGTTCCCGTGGTGGCGCAGCACTACAAGACCAAAGAGGTTTTGATGGTTGCCTATATGAACGAGGAAGCGTTCAAGAAGACGATTCGTACGGGCCGTATGACATATTACAGCAGAAGCCGCAAGACGCTTTGGACCAAGGGTGAGACCAGCGGACACTTCCAGTTCGTGAAGGCACTTACGATCGATTGCGACAAGGATACGATCCTTGCACAGGTTTCCCAGATCGGACCGGCCTGCCATACCGGCAGCCCGACCTGTTTCTTTACGGACCTGGTGCGCAAGGAGTACAATAAAACCAATCCCCTCCAGGTATTCACGGAGGAGTACGAGATTATCGCTGATCGAAAAGAGCATCCGAAGGAAGGCTCCTACACCACCTATCTCTTCGACAAGGGTATCGATAAGATATTAAAGAAGGTGGGTGAGGAAGCTACGGAGCTTGTGATCGCAGCGAAGAATCCCGATCCCGAAGAGATAAAGTATGAGCTTTCGGATTTCCTCTATCATGCCATGGTGCTTATGGTAGAAAGAGGAGTAACCTGGGACGACGTTGTCGGCGAATTGTCACAGCGCAGAAAGTAAGCATGATCATCAGGAGGTATTCTTATGACAGCAGTATTGTATGAACTCTTTACCTATTTGTTTAAGTTTTTTGCAATGATTCTCTGTGCGGCATGCGGCATCATCGTAGGGAAAAAAATCCGTGCGAACAAGGATCAAAAAGCACAGGAAAGCAACGAATAAACCGGAGGATATTTTGACGTGAAGAAGTACGGTGTAAACGAACTCAGATCTATGTTCCTTTCATTTTTTGAGAGTAAGGAACATCTCAAATTAAACAGTTTCTCTTTGATTCCACACAATGACAACAGCTTATTGCTGATCAATTCCGGTATGGCACCCTTGAAGCCTTACTTTACCGGACAGGAGGTTCCGCCCAGAAGAAGAGTGACCACCTGCCAGAAGTGTATCCGTACCGGAGATATCGAGAATGTCGGAAAGACAGCCAGACACGGTACCTTCTTCGAGATGCTCGGCAACTTCTCCTTCGGAGATTATTTCAAGGAGGAAGCCATCACCTGGACCTGGGAGTTTCTGACCGAGGTGGTCGGACTCGATAAGGACAGACTTTATCCTTCCGTATACTTAGATGACGATCAGGCTTTTGATATCTGGAACAAGAAGATCGGCGTGGATGCAGACCGTATCTTCAAATTCGGCAAGGAAGACAATTTCTGGGAGCATGGCGCAGGTCCCTGCGGTCCCTGTTCCGAGGTATATTATGACAGAGGCGAGAGATTTGGTTGCGGCAAGCCCGACTGTAAGGTGGGCTGTGACTGCGATCGTTATATGGAAGTCTGGAACAACGTGTTCACACAGTTCGAAAACGACGGCAAGGGCAATTACACCGAGCTTGTTCAAAAGAACATCGATACGGGTATGGGACTTGAGCGTCTTGCGGTTGTGGTTCAGGATGTGGACTCCATCTTTGATGTAGACACCATCAAGGCGCTTCGCGATAAGGTATGTGAACTTGCGGGTGTTACTTATCAGACCGATGACAAGAAGGATGTATCCATCCGACTGATCACAGATCACATCCGTTCCGTTACATTTATGACCAGCGACGGTATTCTTCCTTCCAACGAGGGAAGAGGCTACGTGCTTCGCCGTCTGCTTCGCCGTGCGGCAAGACACGGAAGACTTCTCGGCATCAAGGGAAACTTCCTTGCAGAGCTTTCCCGCACTGTGATCGAAGTATCCAAGGATGCTTATCCTGAACTTGCCGAAAAGCAGGCACATATCTTTGCAACCCTTGATACGGAGGAGAAGAACTTCAACAAGACCATCGATCAGGGACTTTCCATCCTCGCAACCTACCAGGAAGAACTTCAGGCGTCCGGCACCAAGGTTCTTTCCGGCGAGAAGGCATTCAAGCTGTACGATACTTACGGATTCCCGATCGATCTTACCAAGGAGATCCTCGAGGAGGCTGGTATTTCCGTAGATGAGGACGGATTTGCTTCCGAGATGAAGCAGCAGAAGGAACGTGCAAGAAATGCACGTAAGGTAAGCAACTACATGGGTGCGGATGCAACCGTGTACGAGCAGCTTGACACAAGCGTTTCTACCGTATTTGACGGTTACGATAAGACAGAGCTTACATCCAAAGTATATGCCATCACCAAGAACGAGAGTGAGGACACATCCGTCGTCTGCGACTTCCTGTCCGACGGCGATACGGGATCCATTATTACAATGGAAACTCCCTTCTATGGCACGATGGGTGGTCAGTCCGGCGATAAGGGTGTGATCTCCACCGCGAACGGTACATTTGTTGTAGAAGACACCATCCATATCGTGGGTAACAAAATCGCACATATCGGTTATATGGAGTCCGGCGAGATGAATGTGGGAGATGAGGTAAGCCTTTCCGTTGATACGGAGAGAAGAGCGCTTACCTGCCGCAATCACTCGGCAACCCACCTGCTTCAGAAGGCGTTAAAGACCGTGCTCGGCGATCATGTAGAGCAGGCCGGTTCCTATGTGGATGCAGACAGACTTCGTTTTGACTTTACACACAACCAGGCACTCTCGAAGGAAGAGCTTTCCAAGGTAGAGGAGCTTGTCAATCAAAAGATCTCCGAGGAGATTCCCGTAACAACCGCTGTGATGAGCCTCGATGAAGCAAAGGCAACCGGCGCGATGGCACTCTTCGGCGAGAAGTACGGTGACAGCGTGCGCGTGGTTTCCATGGGTGATTTCTCCAAGGAACTCTGCGGTGGTACACATGTAGACAATACAGGCGCCATCAGCACCTTCAAGATCATATCCGAGCAGGGGGTGGCTGCGGGCGTAAGACGTATCGAAGCATTTACTTCCTCGGGCGCTATGGCTTACTACACCGAGCTTGAGACAACCTTAAAAGCAGCGGCAGCTGCAGCGAAGTCCGAGCCCGCCAAGCTTACCGAGAAGATTGAGGCGATGCTTGCCGAGATCAAAGCACTCCAGAACGAGAACAAGTCCTTGAAGGATAAACTTGCCAAGAATGCGGCAGGTGATTCTCTTGCAGCGGCAGAGGATGTCGGCGGCATCAAGGTGCTTCCCGTATCCATGAAGGACGTAGATATGAACGCGCTCCGCAACTTAGGCGATGATTTCAAGAATAAGCTCGGCAGTGCCGTTGTGATTCTTGCATCCGAGGCAGAGGGCAAGGTCAACCTGATCGTAACCGCAACGGATGACGCTGTAGCCAAGGGAGCACATGCAGGTAACATCATCAAGAAGATCGCACCTATGGTCGGCGGCGGTGGCGGCGGACGCCCGAATATGGCGCAGGCCGGCGGTAAGGATGCATCCGGAATCGATGCGGCACTTGCTGCAGGTGTTGCCGAAGCAAAGGCCATGTTGGCTTAATTTAGAAAGTGAGGATTATATATTATGGCATTAGTACCTACCGTCGTTGAACAGACCAGCCGCGGCGAGCGTGCATACGACATTTACTCCAGACTCTTAAAGGAGAGAATCATCTTCCTCGGTGACGAGGTGAACGATACCACGGCAAGTCTTGTAATTGCCCAGCTTTTGTTCCTGGAGTCCGAGGATCCGTCCAAGGATATCAGCCTTTACATCAACAGCCCCGGCGGTTCTGTTTCCGCAGGTTTCGGTATCTACGATACAATGAACTACATCAAGTGTGATGTATCCACCATCTGTGTGGGTATGGCAGCATCCATGGGAGCATTCCTGCTTTCCGGCGGTGCCAAGGGCAAGCGTATCGCACTTCCCAACTCCGAGATCATGATCCACCAGCCTTTGGGCGGTACCAAGGGTCAGGCCACCGATATGGAGATCGAAGTAGAGCATATGCTCCGCATCAAGAAGAACCTCATCTCCATTATGGCGGATAACTGCGGTAAGGATTATGAGACGGTGCTTGCAGACTGCGACAGAAACAACTGGATGACAGCTGCAGAGGCGAAAGAATACGGCTTGATCGATCATATTTTCACCAATCGTGAAGAGCCTTCGGAAGATAAGTAAAATATCTTCTTGACGAATCCGAATATTATGTTATAATATTACACGTGCGATTTTCGCATATGTACTACACAACCGGAGGGAGGTTGAGGAGAGAGTATGTCTAACGTTATAGTGAAAGAGAACGAGACTTTGGATAGCGCGCTTCGCAGATTCAAGAGAAACTGTGCTAAAGCAGGCATTCAGCAGGAGATTCGTAAAAGAGAGCATTACGAAAAGCCCAGCGTAAGACGCAAGAAGAAGTCCGAGGCTGCCAGAAAGCGCAAGTACAAATAAGACTTACGATGACTTCAAAGGTGTTACCTTCTCGGGTAACACCTTTTTATCATAAGTAAGGAGATGTTTATGAGTTCCTATTTTGAAGAGATCCGTATACCTGACCGTCACATCCAGAATGTCTTCGGTCAGTACGACAGAAACATCAAGAATATCGAAAAGTCCTATCACGTGGCCTGTGTGCTGCGCGGCGATTGCATGCGCGTGGTCGGCGTAGAGGGCAATGTGAAACGCGCCGTATCGGTGATCCGGCAGCTCACATCCCTGTCCGAAAACGGTAACGAAATATCCGACCAGAATGTCAATTACGCCGTAACGCTTGCCAAGACAGGCGAGGAAGAGGCAATTTCAGAGCTTGACAGGGACAAGAATATCATCTGTCATAACATTCACGGCAAGCCCGTGAAGGCGAAAACCCTGGGACAAAAGCGCTATGTGGAAGCGATCGACAAGAACATGATCGTCTTCGGCATCGGTCCTGCCGGTACGGGAAAGACGTACCTGGCTATGGCGAAGGCTATCACGGCTTTTAAGAACAATGAAGTGGGACGTATCATCCTGACAAGACCGGCCATTGAGGCGGGAGAGAAACTGGGATTTCTTCCCGGAGATCTGCAAAGCAAGGTCGATCCCTATCTGCGTCCGCTTTATGATGCGCTCTATGAGATCATGGGAGCAGAGGCCTTCAACAAAAATATGGAAAGCGGATTGATCGAGGTTGCACCCCTTGCCTATATGAGAGGACGTACCCTGGATAATGCCTACATTGTTCTTGATGAGGCGCAAAACACCACACCCGCTCAGATGAAGATGTTTTTGACACGTATCGGTTTCGGATCCAAGGCTATCATCACGGGGGATCTTTCGCAGAAGGACCTTCCGAAGGATACCAAATCCGGACTTGAGATCGCGCGAAAAGTGCTCTCCAAGATCGATGAGATCGCCATGATCGAATTTACCAGTGACGATGTGGTAAGACACCCTCTGGTACAGAAGATCGTCAATGCATACGAGGCTTACGAAAAGCGTCAGGGAGCGAATAAACAGTTGCCGAAGCAGCGGAATTAGAGTATAATTTGGAGATGGTTTTCATTGAGTGTTTTTATAGATAGTGAAGAGCATATCAAGGTTCCGGATTCCTACCGCGAGGTGGTTTGCGACATTGTCGATGCCTCGCTTGCGTATCTTTCCTGTCCCTACCCGGCCGAGGTCGAGGTTTTGTTTACGGACAGCGAAGGTATTCGGGTGATGAATCGTGAGAATCGAGGGATTGACGCACCGACGGATGTTTTGTCCTTCCCGATGCTCGACTTTGAAAAACCGGGTGATTTTACCTGTGTAACCGAAGGTTCCATCGATCAGTTCGATCCCGAGACGGGCGAACTGCTTTTGGGTGACATTGTCCTGAATGTGGACAGGATCGTCTCACAGGCCGAGGAGTACGGACATACAAGAAGGCGTGAACTTGCTTTCCTTGTGGCTCACAGCATGCTTCATCTTTCGGGTTACGACCACATCGAAGAGGATGAGCGGCTTGTGATGGAGGAGACACAGGAACACATACTTTTATCGAAAGGATATACCAGAGAAGATGAGAAAGAAATCTAGACTTGCATTACTGCTTGCCGGTGTGATGGCATTTTCTGCTTTCGCAGGCGGATGCGGTAAAAAAGAAGAGGCAGAAGCTACGACACTTGCAGTTACGGAAGCATCCATGATCGATTCCGTTCCCGATATGTCATTTGAGAATCACGACGGTGAGGTTCTCTGTGATCTCACGGGTGAGTGGGTTGACGAGAAGTTCAAGAACAAGCGTCCCCTCGCTATGATGATCAACAACGTACCCGATGCGATTCCCCAGTACGGCATCTCAAAGGCCGACATCATCTATGAGATTCAGGTTGAGGGCGGCGTGACACGTCTGATGGCCGTATTCCACGACTGGTCAGGTATCGACAAGCTGATGTCGATCCGAAGTGCGAGACATTACTTTGTATATATGGCACATTATCTCGATGCAATCTACGGACACTATGGCTGGAGCCCCTTTGCGGAGTCCGCGATCCCGAATCTCGGTGTACCCAACTTAAACGGTCTCACCAACTTGGGCGGCGTGATGTACTTCAGAGATCCCGATCGTCCGTCACCGCATGACGTATATACCAATTCCGAGCTGATCGATGAGGGTATCGAGATCGACGGCTACGATCTGAATCACAGAAGCGATTACGAGAAGCCTTTCGCATGGAACGCGGCGGATACTCCGCTTGCAGGCGGTAAGCCCGCAAAGAAGGTTACCACGCGCATGAGCGGTTTCACCACACCCTGGTTTGAGTACAATGAGAAGGATCAGACCTACTACAGATTCCAGTATGGTGAGCCTCATATGGACGCAGGCGCCAATGAGCAGCTTCACTATAAGAATGTCATCTGCATCTATGCAGACACCCTGGTACTTGATGCCGAAGTAGGCTGGCTTGACGTACTGTTTGAGCACGGCGGCAACGGCTACTATATCACGGACGGTGCATACGTACCCATCACATATTCTTATGTGGACGGTACCATCAAGTACTTTACGGAAGACGGAAACCAGCTTAAGATGAATCCCGGCAAGACCTTTATCTCTGTTCTTGATGCTGCGGATCAGTCAGCTGTAACATTCGAATAAAACCCATGAAGAATGATTTCTTCGGACATCCCGGAGGAATCATTTTTCACATAGAGGAAGCATATGAACTACGATGTCATAGTAGTGGGAGCGGGTGCCTCGGGCCTTTCCGCCGCAATTTCGGCGGCGCGATGCGGCGCAAGGGTACTCGTTCTTGAGAAACTGAAAAAAGCCGGAACCAAGCTTTATGCCACGGGCAATGGCAATGCCAACGTAAGCAACACACATATGGATGCTGCGTCTTGTTTTGATTCGTGCGGAAAGGATGCTTCGGCTTTTCTCGGGGAGCTGTTTGGAAGTAAGCGTGCCGATGAGCAGGTGCGCGCTTTTCTTGCAACGATCGGTGTAAGTCTTGTCGATCGAAACGGTTATCTCTATCCGGCCTCCAAACAGGCTTCTACGGTCGTATGGAGTCTTTTGGACGAGGCAAGGCGACTTTCGGTTGAGATGAAAACCGGATGCTCTGTTACGTCTGTAAGAAGAGAGGATGAGGGCGATCGGGCGGTTTATAAAGCCGGGACCGAAGCGGGAGATATTTATTGCGGAACCCGTCTGATCCTTGCCTGTGGAGGTGCTGCGGCACCGAAACTCGGAGGCTCCAAGATTGGCTACAGTCTTGCGCACACACTCGGTCACAGCGTAAATGATCCTTCACCTGCACTTTGTCCTCTGATCGTAAGAGATACGGATCACTTTTCGGTTTTAAAGGGGGTTCGCGCAAGGGCCCTCGCTACGGCATATGACCGTGACGGCAATGTCCTTCGAAGCGAAGAAGGAGAGGTTCAGTTTACGGACTTGGGGCTTTCCGGTATTGTCATATTCAATATGTCCTATCCGGTGCCGGATCGGATTTCGCTTGATCTGTTGCAAGGGATTTCGGCGCTTACGAATATGGTTTCCTTAAGGGAGCAATTCTCCGGTCGTACATTGATCGCTTTATTAAACGGATACATGAATGACAAACTTTCGGAATATATTGTGCGTAACTGCGGATACGAGAGAAATACAGGGGTTTCGGACGTAGAGGACCGTGAACTTGCCGGATTGTTTGAAACTGCACGTCATCTGACATTTGAAGTTACGAAAGCAGATGGATTTGATCATGCACAGGTTACGGCGGGTGGCGTTTTGCTATCCGAGATCAATCCTTCCACCATGGAATCGTTGGTAAGCCCGGGACTTTTTATCACCGGCGAACTGCTTGATGTACACGGAATCTGCGGTGGATACAATCTGACATCGGCCTTCCTGTCCGGTATTGCGGCAGGTTGTGCGGCAGGAGGCGGAATATGATTAGAATAAACGGGATCAAGCTCCCCGTCGGACATACCGATGCGGAATTTCATGATGCGATCGCAAAGAAACTTCATACGGACGCATACAACCTTGAGCGGATCGTCAAACAATCCGTGGACGCAAGAGACAAGGGAAATCTGCTTTATCTCTACAGCGTGGATGTGAGTTCTCCGAGGGAAGAAATCATTCTTCGAAAGAACAGCAACCGTAACGATATTATGTTACCTAACGAAAAGGATTACTGTTTTCCGTTCGATTTTTCGGGTACTTCCGATCAGGTAAACGAGCGTCCCGTGGTGATCGGAGCGGGACCTGCAGGCTATTTTGCAGCGCTTTATCTCGCAAGAGCCGGTCTTAATCCCATTGTCTACGAACGCGGCAATGCGGTGGAAGTAAGAAAGCAGGATGTGGAAAACTTCTGGAAGACGGGCGTGATCGATCCCTCGTCCAATGTTTCCTTCGGCGAGGGCGGTGCCGGTACATTTTCTGACGGGAAACTGAATACCGGTATCAAGGATAAAGAAGGAAGAATCCGGGCCGTGATCCGCGATTTTGTCTCCTTCGGAGCACCGGAGTCTATTTCGTATCTTGCCAAACCGCATATAGGCACGGACTGTCTTTTCGGCGCCTTACAAAAGATGCGTGAAGAGATCCTAAGACTCGGAGGAGAGATCCACTTCGGGTCGTGTCTTACGGAGCTTCATGAAGAAGCAGATGGGATTTCTTACAGGATCGAATCAAAGGACGGTGAGGCGATAAACGGCCATACCAATGCGCTTGTTTTAGCCATCGGTCATAGCGCAAGAGATACATTTACCATGCTTCACAAAAACAGAATTCCCATGGAGGCGAAGGCCTTTGCGTGCGGACTCCGGATCGAACACAGGGCAGATGTGATCAATCGCGGGCAGTACGGCACCGGTGACCGCGCACGGCTTCTTCCTGCTGCCGATTACAAGTTTACATACCGCTCGACGGAGGGAAGAAGTGTCTACAGCTTCTGTATGTGCCCGGGCGGCTACGTGGTGGCTGCGGCTTCCGGGACATCTCAGGCCGTGGTAAACGGAATGTCGGATCACGCCAGAGACGGCGTCAACTCCAATGCGGCCGTGGTTGTAGGGGTTACGCCGGAGGACTTTTTCCGGGAAGGCTACGGCGATCACGGAATCCTCGCCGGCATGTATTTTCAGGAGGCGATGGAACGCCGTGCGTTTGAGATCGGAGAGGGAAGTATTCCCGTTTCCACATTTGCCGATTTCGAACAGGGCCAGGCAAGTACAAAATGCGGCTCTGTAACGCCGCAAATACGGGGTCTCTGGAAGTTTTCGAACCTGAAGAACTGTTTGCCACCCTATGTCAATCATGCTATAATTGAGGGCGTCAGATATTACGGAACCAAGCTTTCCGGCTATGATGCGCCGGATGCGATACTTTCCGGTGTCGAGACCAGAACATCATCACCCGTAAGGATTCTGCGCAATGAGCATCTGATGTCGGATGCCGCAGGACTCTTTCCGTGCGGAGAGGGCGCGGGTTATGCGGGGGGTATTACCAGCGCCGCCGTGGACGGCATCAAGGTCGCCGAAGCGGTGTGCAGGCATCTTTTAAAACATCCGGTTTAAGAAGGGATTATCATGCAAGAACGACTGAAATTACAAGGCAAACAACGAATTGTCATAAAGATCGGATCCTCCTCCCTGATGCATGCATCAAGCGGTAAGGCTGATCTTCGAAAGATTGAACGACTTGTCAGGATCATCTGTGATCTGAAGAATCAAAACAAGGATGTGATCCTTGTGTCGTCCGGTGCCATTGCAGTTGGGGCACAGACTTTAGGACTTACCCAGAGACCGAAGACACTTTCCTTAAATCAGGCATGTGCAGCTGTAGGACAGGCGCAGCTGATGATGATATACCAAAAGCTGTTTCTCGAATACAACCATGTTGCCGCACAGGTACTTCTTACCTTTGATGCGATCACACATCCCGAGCGCAGAAGAAATGCCGAGAATACTTTGAATGAGCTCCTTCAGCAGGATATCATTCCCGTTGTTAACGAGAATGACACCGTAGCGATCGAGGAGATCGAGTTCGGTGACAATGACACACTTTCCGCCATCGTGGCACATTTGATCAAGGCGGATCTTTTGATCCTTCTTTCCGATATCGACGGGCTTTACACCGATGATCCGAGAAAGAATCCGGATGCGAAAAAGCTTTCCGTTGTCGATCAGATTGACGAGCGTGTGCGCAATATGGCGAAGGGAGAGGGCAGTGCCTACGGAACCGGCGGCATGGCGACCAAGATTGCGGCAGCCAGGATTGCGACGGATTCCGGCGCGGATATGGCGATTTTAAATGCAGCCGATCTGAATCTCATCCATGCGCTTTTGGACGGCGAGGATGTGGGGACCCTGTTCCTTGCACATGATGCAGAGGACTTTGATACGGTGGACTTTATCACTTCAAAGGGATATTTATCATAACATAAAGGGGGACTTTGGATGAACGAGCTTCGTTACGAAGAAAAAAAGAAACTGCGCAGAAAGATTTTGGACGAACGCCGTGCGCTGACCGAAGAAGCGATCAAAGAGCGTTCCGGCAAGATATGCGATCGTTTTCTCGCGCTTCCGATCCTTTCCGAAGCATCCAAGGTCTGTATCTATATGCCGATCAACAACGAGGTGGATGTGTCACTGATGACGGACCGGCTTCGCAGTCTCGGTAAAACCCTCTATATTCCGAAGGTTGGAGGCTCTTCGATGCATTTTCATCTGTACGAGCCGGATACCGCATTATCACCGGGAAGTTTCGGTATCCTCGAGCCTTGCGATTCGCCCATGCTTTCCGCAGATGCGGATACGTTGATCGTGATGCCGGGCGCATGCTTTTCCGAAGGCAGAGACCGGATCGGATACGGCGGCGGTTACTATGACCGCTACATCAAAAAGCACCCGGATGTTTTAACTGTGGCTGTTGCCTACGATCTTCAGGTGCTCCCGGAGATCCCATCGGCCGGACATGACCAAAAACCGATGATTCTACTTACCGAGACCAGACAGTTTTAGGAGGAAATATATGACAATCGAAGAAATCGGAGCAAAAGCCAAAGCTGCTTCCAGACAGATGGCGAAGCTTTCCCAAAGTCAAAAGAACGAAGCCTTGCTTGCGGTAGCGGATGCGCTGCTTGCACACAAGGAATCCATATTTGCAGGAAACGATGAGGATATGAAGGCGGCTGTCGCAAACGGCATGTCCGAGGCATTGCAGGACAGACTGAAGCTTACGGAGGACCGCCTTACGGCTATGGCAGAAGGTATCCGCGAAGTGGTTGCCTTAGATGACCCCATCGGAGAGGTCCTTTCCATGAAAGAGCGTCCGAACGGCCTTTTGATCGGACAGAAGCGCGTGCCCATCGGTGTCATCGGATTTATTTATGAGTCAAGACCCAATGTAACAGTCGATGCGTTTGCCCTTACATTTAAGACATCCAACGCAGTGATCCTGCGTGGCGGTTCCGACTGCATCCATTCCAATATCGCGCTTGTCGCAGCGATCAAGGACGGCCTTTCCAAGGTCGGCGCACCCGGTGATGCGGTGCAGCTTGTGGAGGATACCGCAAGAGAGACTGCAACGAAGATGATGCAAATGAACAAGTACCTCGATGTGCTGATTCCGAGAGGCGGTGCGGGACTGATCAATGCAGTCGTTAAAAATGCAACCGTTCCCGTGATCGAAACCGGTACCGGAAACTGTCATATCTTTATCGACGCTTCCGCAGACCTTACCAAGGCGCTTCCCATCATCGAGAATGCAAAACTTCAGAGACTCGGCGTATGCAACGCCTGCGAGTCTTTGGTCATCCATAAAGATATCGCGGAAAAAGCCATCCCCATGATCGCGGACATGCTGCACAAGAATGCCTGCGAGATCAGAGGAGATGAGGCTTCTGCCGCTTATTCATCCTTCATTGTACCCGCAACGGAGGAGGATTACGGTACGGAGTATCTTGCAAAGATCATTTCCGCCAAGGTGGTTAACGATGTGGACGAGGCTATCGATCATATCAATAAGTACAGCACAGGCCACAGTGAGGCAATCATCACCGAGAATTACGAAAATGCACAGCGTTTTCTTGCCGAGGTGGATTCTGCCTGCGTCTATGTGAATGCCTCCACCAGATTCACGGACGGCTTCATGTTCGGCTTTGGCGCAGAGATCGGCATCTCCACCCAGAAGCTTCACGCAAGAGGACCGATGGGTCTTCTCGCGCTTACATCGACCAAATACATTATCTACGGCAACGGCCAGATCAGGGAATAAGGAGTACTATATGAGTGATATGAAATTTACGGGTTCCAAGGAGTATGTAGCATCTCCGGAGTTGATGGATGCTGTGGAGGTTGCACGTGTTCTTGAAAAGCCTTTGCTTATTAAGGGTGAGCCCGGAACCGGCAAGACCATGCTTGCGGAGGCCATCAGTCAGGCTTTTTCAATGCCGCTTTATATCTGGAATATCAAGTCCACGACCAAGGCACAGGACGGACTTTATGTCTATGACACCATTCAGCGTCTGTATGACAGTCAGTTCGGTGCAGAGGGGGTGGATGACATCGCACGTTATATCAAGCTGGGTAAGCTCGGCGAAGCGTTTAAGAGCGATGAGCAGGTCATCCTTCTGATCGATGAGATCGACAAGGCGGACTTAGAGTTCCCGAACGATCTTCTCTGGGAGCTTGACAAGATGGAGTTTTATATCCATGAGACCCATGAAACCGTGAAGGCAAAGACACGTCCCATCGTGATCATTACTTCAAATGCCGAGAAGGAACTTCCCGACGCTTTCCTGCGTCGTTGCATCTTCCACTATATCAGTTTTCCCGAGAAGGAGGAGATGGACGAGATCGTGCGCGTGCATTTCGATTCCATCGACGAGCATCTTTTGGATCAGGCAATGGACGCATTTTACTGGATCCGTTCCATCAAGGAAGTGAGAAAGAAGCCTTCCACATCCGAGCTGATCGACTGGCTGAATGCACTGATTCACGGCGGCTGTGACCCGGATACCCTTCGCACCAAGCTTCCTTATCTTGGCGTGCTTATAAAGAAGGACGAAGACATTGAGATCGTAAAGAAGAACCGCATCTATTAGAAAGGTGACCGCCATGTTTACAGATTTTCTATATACGCTTCGCGATAAAGGCCTTTCCGTATCCATGACGGAGTGGATCACCTTTATGGATGCTTTGGACAGGGGGCTTGCCAATTCCTCTCTGGAGGGACTCTATCGTCTGGGCAGGCTGATCCTGGTGAAAACCGAGTCGGATTATGACCGGTTTGATATGGCATTTCTTGAGTATTTCAAGAATATTCACTCGGGAGAGGACGAAATCCCCGAGATCATCATGAAATTCCTCGACAAAGAGAATATGGATTTATCCAAGCTGAACCGTGAAATGTATCAGTTTGACGTGAAGCGCGAGATGGCGGAGACCAAGCGTATGTTCCGCGAGCGCGTGCAGGAGCAGAAGACCGAGCACAATGGCGGCAACTATTGGATCGGTACCTCGGGCGGATCTTCCTTCGGACACAGCGGAAGAAACCCGGGTGGTCTTCGTGTGTCCGGAAAGACAGGCATGCAGTCCGCCTTTCAGGTGATCGGTGAGAGAAAGTATCAGGATTTCCGACGGGATAAGACTTTGGACATCCGTCAGTTTCAGATGGCATTTCGCAGACTCCGCCAGTTTTCCGCTAAGCTTGATGTGGCCAAGACGGAACTTGATCTGGATAAGACCATCGATGAGACCTGCAACAAGGGCGGCATGCTTTCGCTTGAATTTGACAAGCCGAGAAAGAATTCCGTAAAGCTTCTTTTGCTCTTTGACTGCGGCGGTACCATGATGCCTTTTGCGGAGCTGTGCAATGATCTGTTTCAGGCCGTACACAAGGCGAATCATTTCAAGGATGTAAAGACATACTATTTCCACAACTGCATTTACAGCAAGGTGTACAAGGATGCGGAGTGTGAACTGGGCAACTGGGTGGACCTTGATTATCTCTTCCGTCATACGGACAAGGATTATAAGGTGATCATCGTAGGAGACGCTCAGATGGCTCCTGAGGAGCTTTATGACATCAACGGTAACTACAGAGGCCCCAACGACGGAAAGAGCGGATATGAGTGGAATAAGCTCTTTAAAACCAAGTATAAAAAGATCATCTGGCTGAATCCGAGATTCCACGGCAAGTTAAATGCACTTTCCTGGATGGAAGCGGAGAATGCTCTGGCTGAGATCTATGATATGTATCCTCTGACCTTGGACGGATTAAAAGACGGGATTTCGAAACTGATGGCACCGAGATAGGTTCGAAAGAAGGATGAGCGCGTATGAATCAAAAGGATCGAGTAACGCTGAACAAAATACTGGAAGCGTATGATATCAAGGAGAAGTCACCGGAGTTTTTCGAGACCATGACAGACTTTCTCTGCGGGCGAGAGATTACGCTGCCCGAAAGCGAAGCAAAGACGCCGAAGAACGAGGGCAAAGCGCCCGAGACTCCGGAAGATTCATCGAAGGATCCGGTCGGTGCACCTAAAGATTCATCGACCGAACCGGCCGCTTCGGAGCCTTCCCCCGCGGTGCAGCCGGAAAAGCCGAAGACGCCCGTGCTTCCAGAGATTCATACCGACCCGAAGAAGGCACAGGGCGTGGGCCTGGTGCTTGACGGTGGAGGAGGAAAAGGCGCATACCAGCTTGGCGTGATCAAGGCCCTTTCCGAGAACGGATTGCTGGATGACGTGACCATGGTTTCCGGCGCATCCATAGGAGCTGTAAATGCCATGCTTTTTGCCATGGAAGATATCGATCTGATGTACCGCGCTTGGAGCGACATCAAACTTCTTTCCGTATTTGATTTTGACGCAGACACCTTATCCCGCGGAAAACTCTACTTCTCAAGGGATGAAATGATCAAGCTTATTCATAATTATATCGACTTCAAGAAGCTGAAGGAGAGCAGGTATGACATTTACACGTCGATTGCCCGTGTAAACGGTACTGTGGGCCATGCGCTCATCAATTCCGATTATACCGCGGAATACCGCAGACTGAACGATTATGACGAAGAGACGATAAATAAACTCGTCCTTGCATCCTCGGCGATCCCCATTCTGTATGAACCCGTGGAGATAGACGGATTCCGCTACAGAGACGGCGGCCTTGCGGATAATTCTCCCATACAGCCTTTATATGATGCCGGAATACGGCAGTTTATCGTCATCGGTATGAAGTACGGAAAAGAGCTCGATACCGACATGTGGCCGGATGCACACTTTATCACCCTGTATCCGAGCTATGATCTGGGTGAGGTGCTTACCGGTACGCTCAATTTTGACAAGCGCGCAATAGAGTTTCGTCAGTTGCTCGGATATAAGGACGGACTTCGATCCATTAAAACGAAGTTTCGGCCGGACGACATGTACATCCGTATGGAGCTGACTTTAGCGGAGAGTGATCTTCAGGATATCAAGGCGCAGTTGCACGTGAATCAGACCTACGAGAACCTTTCGGGAAACATATCGAACAACATTGACAAGTTCAACGAAATCGCCTCAAAGTACGAGAATTTCTAGGCTTTTCGAAGGAGGAATTCTTTGACGAACGATGGGTGAAATGCTATAATTATGATATCAATTTGACTACTTTTTCGTCAGTTTTTATACGGAGGAGGTAAGTATTATGGCTAAAACGGTTATTACCATCGGACGTCAGTTTGGCAGCAATGGTCGTGAAATCGGTCATCGTCTTGCCGAGAAACTCGGTTATTCGTTCTATGACAAGGAACTCCTGAATGAAGCAGCCAAGGCAAGCGGTTTATCGGAAGGCATCTTAAAGAGCCTTGATGAGAAACCGAATCGAAGCTTTCTATACAACCTGGTGATGGATCCGTACAGTTATACATTTACCGGAACCGGATATCAGGCGAATCTCAATCAGCAGGCCTTTCAGGCCACCTACGACACCATCAAGAAAATTGCAGATGAAGGTCCCTGCGTTATCGTAGGACGTTGCGCGGATTACGCCCTTCGAAACAATGACAACTTACTTCGCGTCTTTGTACATGCGCCGATCGAGGCAAGGATCAAGACAGTTATGGAACGGTTTGATCTTTCGGAAGATAAGGCGAGAGCCCAGATCAACAAGGAAGACAAGGCAAGAGCCTCTTATTATAACTATTATTGCTCCAAGAAGTGGGGCTCATTGGACAGTTATGATATCCTGGTCAACAGCAGTCTGATGCCCGTAGATGACACGGTAAGCGTTCTCTGCGAGTTCATCAAGCGCATCGATTAATCAATTAATTAAAGGAGTTTTAGACATGATACTGGCAATCTCGGGCGGTGTGGCCTACATACTTTTGATCATCATAGCGGTTGTTATTGTTACATTTCCCATCAACCGAGCAATCAAAAAGAACGAGAAGAATAAACTGAAACAGCAGGATATGATGAATGATTTAAACAGCTTCATTCTTAAGTACGAAGCTGAAAAAAGCCGTGCCGAGAAGGCGAAGGCAGAGGAAGAAGCTGCCGCATCCGAGAAAGCCGAAACTGAGGAAGAAACCGCTGCATCAAATGTAACAGAGGCAGAGACGCCGGCAGAGGATGCGTAGTCTGTCATATATTAACAATAACTATTTTATGTAAATTACTTGGAATCCTCACGCAGTTTGACCACGTTCCGGCTTTGGCGTTTCTTGTAATCATCCATATCCGCATAGTGCTTTCGGGTGGTATTGACGTCATTGTGGCCGAGGACGTCCGCAACTAAATAGATATCGGAAGTTTCGTTATAAAGCGCCGTACCGAAGGTACTGCGGAGCTTATGAGGCGTGATCTTTTTGAGAGGCACGGCGATACGGGCGTATTTCTTGACTAAGTTCTGAATACTCCGGACGCCGAGCCTTTTTCTTTGCTCGGAGAGGAACAAGGCGTGCTCGGAGCCGGGCTCTGCATCGATTTTCTTGCGCTTGGCAAGATAGACGCGAAGCGCATCCGCAGCCTCGTCGGAAAAGTACACAACAGCCTCCTTGCCGCCTTTTCGGATTACACGCAAGGAAGTGTTTTCGATATCTACATCCGTAAGATCCAAGCCGACACACTCGGAAATACGGATACCCGTGGAAAGCATCAGGGTCATAATGGCCAGATCGCGTTCCTTGGTCTTTTCGTGGAATTTCATCTGTCTGGCGGACAGATTGTTCCCGAATTCGACTGTATCGAGGAAATTCGCGGTTTCGGCCGCATCCATACGCACAATGGCTTTCTCGTGGATCTTTGGCATATCGACCTTGCTTACCGGATTGCCGGTGACCATTTCGTGCTTGTATAAGTACTTATAAAGGACGCTTATAGCACAGAGCTTACGTTTGATCGTCTTGTCGTTGTTTCGGCGCTGTACGCCCGATTTATCGCGGTAATTCTGCAAATGATACAGATAATCCTCGATAAACTCATGATCGATGGAGGATAAAACATCCAAAGAGATGTCCATATAGCCGGTTACGGGAGCATCTGTGTAGGATTCCACAATATAATCAAAAAAGTGCTGGATTTCGCGCGCATACATGAGGCGCGTTCTGGGACTGTGTGTCTGGGAAATTCCGCGGAAAAATGTCGTCACGTAACGTGGCATCTGCGAAGTGATCTGATCCACGTACGTTAGACTTTGCATTTCAACCTGATCGTGATAAGAGTATTCGGCCATAAGTAAAAAACCTCCGTAAAGCCTTGAAAAACAAGGATTTCTCGATATGATCAATTATACCACTATTCCGGTATTTATACAATATAATTTTTCTTAAAACTGGAGTTTTGCGAACACTTTGATATTGAGAAATGATGAAATCATACTACCACTCCGCAGGATTATCCGCGGAGTATTTTAAGCAGTTCTTCAAAGTACTCGGGTAAAGGCGCTGTGAAAGAAAGATGTTCGCCTGTGACCGGATGAACGAATCCCAGAGTTCCGGCATGCAATACCTGACCGTCTGTACGAAAAGGTCCGGATGACGGTCCGTAAACCGTGTCGCCAAGTAAAGGATGCCCGATATGCGACATATGAACACGGATCTGATGTGTACGTCCGGTTTCAAGCCTGGCTGTGATCAATGAGAAGTTTTTGGACAGATTCTCCTCGACATGAAAATGTGTAACTGCGTGACGACCGCCTGCTACGACAGCCATTTTCTTCCGGTCGGATTTAGATCTTCCGATGGGCGCATCGACGGTTCCGTCCGTATCCTTGAAATGATTATAGGTAATAGCCGTATAGACGCGTTCGATGTCGTGTACGGCAAATTTTTCGGCCATAGCTCTGTGTGCGCGGTCGCTCTTACATACCACAAGCAAACCGGTCGTGTCTTTGTCGATTCTGTGTACGATACCGGGTCGCATCACCCCATTGATGGTTGACAAGCTGTCCTTGCAATGATGCATCAAGGCATTTACCAGTGTATGCTCCGTGTGTCCGGGTGCCGGATGCACCACCATACCCTTCGGCTTATTCACGATCAGAAGGTCTTCGTCCTCATAATAAATATCAAGCGGGATATCCTCGGGTAATACGGACAAAACTTCGGGATCGGGAATCTCGATCTTTATGGTGTCATCGGCCTTCAGCTTGTAATTTGCCTTGACGGGACGATCGCCCGCGGTCACTTGGTTAACCGTAATAATCTTCTGTAAATAAGAACGCGAAAACTCCGAAAACTGTTCTGCAAGAAATCTGTCGATCCTGCAGTTTACATAGTCTTCAAAGGATTCATCAATGGAGAAAATGATCGTATTCACGCATCTTCCTCCTTTGATGCTTGCGAAGTTTCTTCCTGTTCATCGTGTGATGCGTCGTTCCCGGGCTTCTTTCCGATGATACGGTCCATATCATCTCCGTCGAACCTAAACAACAATACGATAAACAACAAGATCATGGACACCGTGACTAAGATGTCCGCAAAATTAAAGACAGGGAAATTGATCAGCCGAAAATCCAGGAAATCGATCACATAACCGAGGGTGGCCCGATCGATCATATTGCCGATGGCACCTGCCGTAAGCATCACTAAAAGCGCACGAAAGAAAGCATACCTCTTCTCTCCCACCGTGTTGCGGTACATATAAAAGAAAAAAGCGACCGCAACCAGTGTAAATATCAGGAAAATGTACCTTCCGCCGGCAAACATACCCCAGGCCATGCCTTCGTTACGTATGTAGGTGAAGGAAAACACACCCTTGATCAAGGGCTTTGATTCGCCGAGGGAAAGATGCGTTACAACGATCTCCTTGGTAAGACGGTCTACGGCGACAAGAAGTGCGATTATGATACAAAACAGATACTTTTTAATGAATTTCATATGTTCTCCAAAACAATATAGCATCCGTTAGGATGCTATATGTGTGTCGTTATGGTTTATACAAATTCGAAGCCGTCATCTTCCGGCTCGCCGTTGTCAATCTCATCGCTGATCATGGCAACACCGGATGCAGCCTCCTCAACGTCTCCGCTCAAGCCGACTTCATCGGAAGCTTTCGTCTCGGGTTCCGGATCAGACACGGGTGTCTGGATCGGAGGAATATCCTCGACTTTGGTTTCAGCCTTCGGAGCTGATTCCTGCTTCGGTGTCTCTTTTGGTGCTTCCTTCTTCTCCGGAGCAGCTTTCTCCTCTGTCTTCGGTTCAGCCTTGGTCATCTTGTCGGATGTGGGCTTCACCTTCGGAGCGCTGTTTTTCGGGCTCTGGTTGTTCGGCTTTTTGCTCTTGGGCTCGTCCGTAACCTTGCTGAAGGGATTGTATCTGTTGTTATCCTTGGTCGGATTGAAAGGATCCACAAAGTTTTCGTTCGCAGAAAGTGCTGATGTATATACCGCACTTGTACTGGTGGTGGGATTATCGAATCCGCCGCCGGACTGGAAGGACGAAATACCGGATCCGAGTCCTCCGAGTGAAGGATCTCTCATCTGGGGATCACCGGAAAATGTTCCGAAAGAACCGTCACCGGAGCTTTCCTGAGATGCACCACCGCCCGCGATCACACTCCATGCACGCTCGTCGATGTAAGAATCCACATCGAAATCCGTCTCACCCAAGAATTCAAACTGCTTCTTTAAAAGTGTTGAGAAATTGGATTTGTATGCTGCATAGGTGGACTTTAAGACTTCAATCTCTTCCTTGATCTCATTCAGACGATTCTCGGCGTCGCTTACGATAGCCTTGGCCTTGTTCTTTGCGTCAAGCTCGATATTCTTTGCTTCTCGGCTTGCCTTGGCCTTCTTGTCTTCGGAATCCTTCTCAGCCAGCATTAAAGACTTGTCGAGCGCGGCTTCCTTTGATTTATAATTCTGTAGCTGATCGGACAGAATGGAAACCCGTTCTGTCAGTTCTGCGTTTGAGCGGAATAACTGCTCAAAATCTTTCGCTACTTCCGCAAAGAATGTACCCACGTCCTTCTTGTCATATCCAAGTCCTACGTGGAACTTCTTTTGCTGAATATCCATAGGTGTAAGCATATGTAACCCCCTTGAACTTTGTATTAGCTAAGCTGCGGTGAACTCATGATCTCATCTCTTAAATCACCTGTTACCTCGATGGAACCGGGTGCGGCGATAAAGATGTTGTTGGAAATCGGGTTCAAGGAGCCTCCCATGGCGTAGCAAGCGCCGTAAACGATATCGATCACACGCTGTGCCAGTGTCAGTTCTATACCTTCCATATTGATTACAATGGTCATACCGCTGTTTAAGAAGTCTGCAACGGTCTGCGCATCACCTAAGTCCTCGGGCTTAATGACATAAACCTCACTACTGCCCGATCCCTGTCTGCGCGGTCTCTGATTGATATCTACAAGCTTGCTGCTTGATGTGGCTGCAGGTCTGCTCTGTGTATATCCCGAAGATGCTGAAGATGCGCTGCTGTATGAAGATGTTCCGTAACCCGAAGTGCTTCGTGCGGGCGCCTGGCTCCTTGCGGGAGCAGCCTTGGAAACAGTCTTCGCAGACTTGGAAGGTCTCACATAATCGTCATCATCATCGTCATCGTCATCATCGTCAAACAGATCATCATCGAATTCATCGTCGTCAAGATTTTTGATCTTAAAGAAATCCAGAAAGCTTTTTTTCGATGCATCCTTTGCCATAATCAATATCTCCCCTTATCATAAATTATAATTACGCTCACCAAATATCGCGGTTCCCACACGAACATGCGTGGCACCCTCTTCAACGGCAATCTCGTAATCATTGGTCATACCCATGGAAAGTATGCTCATATCGATATTATCGATGTTTTTTGATTTTATGTCAAGTAATAATTCGTGCATTTTACGAAAATGTACGCGGTTTTCTTCGGGATTTGCCACAAAGGGAGCGATGGTCATCAGTCCTCGCACCTTGATATGGGAACAGGTGGACATGAATCTTACAAGCGCTTCCGTTTCGGATGCGGATATGCCGAACTTGCTCTCCTCTTCCGCCATGTTGACTTCGATCAGGCAATTGGCGATCACATTACGCTTTGCGGCCTGCTTTTCAATCTCTTCAGCAAGATGCACGCTGTCAACGGAATGAATGAGACACGCCTTATCTACGATGTATTTGACCTTGTTGGTCTGGAGATGACCGATCAGATGCCAGTTGACGGGTGTGGATACGTGCTCGAATTTATCACAGAGCTCCTGTACCTTATTCTCTCCGAACTCGGTTACGCCGTGGGCGATCAGTTCCTCCACATCGGAAAGCGGCTTGGTCTTGCTTACTGCGATCAAAGTCACTTCCTTCGGATCTCTGCCGGCACGTGCACATGCCTCTTTGATACGTGAATTTACAAGGTCATAATTTGTAGCTAACATGGTACTTCTCCTTAGTATAAAACCTGGTTTTCCGTCACCTTCGACGAATCCAAAACGATATTGTCGTAGGGACTTAACTCTCCTCCGCTCTCGATCAGGGTAAATTCGTCGATCGTCTTTACAATTTCGATCATACGGAATTCAGCCGCACCGCGGTTGGCGGAATAGACACCTTTTAATTTATCCGTCTCGATCAGGGAAACTGCGATGGTATTGCCTGTATCGATGTTCTTGATCACATCGGTTCCTTCGAAGGTTCCGGGATCGACGTAAGCGTACTTGTCGTCGGTCTTATACACCGTCGGAAAGACCTCTTTATCCTTTCGACTGTCATCTTCGGCCAGGTAGTTGACGATCAGGAAATCGTGGTCCTCGCCCTTAAAATACTCAAGCGGTATCTTGTAGATATCCTTGTCGACGAGGCTGGAATTCGGAACCTTTAATCCGGTGTCATCCGCAAGCAGGATCTCTACCGAAAGATAGCGTTCCGAGATGAAGTTGTTCATAAATTTGCTTATCGTGATATCGATATACTGTCCGTCCGAACCGTTGATGATCTGATACGGCATGGTGGTCGTATAGCTCTCGGCGTTCAGTCGGATGGTGACGTACTCGTCTTCGGAGATCTCATTGATCTGGTCCTGCGTGATCGGTGCATAGATATGCCAGGTTTCGTTTGGAACCACCTTGATGATGGTGGCACCTGCCTGAATCATTTCGCCGGAGTTTAGCGTCTTTCGATTGTATTTGGATCTGTCAAAAGACGCGGCGGAAATCTTGGTCGGGTCAAATGTCTCGAAGCCGTCCGTATAATAAGCCACTACACCGCTCTTCGGCGTGGTAACGGATGCAAGCGATAAGCCGCTGTCGGTTGCCTGCTGCATCAAAAGCTCGCTTGTAAGCTCCAATACCTTGGAATCAACATTGGTTTCAAAGGTGTAGACATCATAAAAATCCACATCCTTATAAGAAGACTTGTAAAGCGAGATCAGATTCCGGATATCCTGATAATCTTCCTTTGTGAGAAGATTGTCGTAGGCCTCGGCATCCTCGATGGCGCTGTAAACCTTGCCGGTGGAGTCAACCGTGCATACCACGGAATTCTTCTTTACCTTCTCGCCCTCACGGATGTAATAACAGGAGTATCCTGCTTTCGTGGAGGAAATCAGCGTCTCTTCGCGGATCGCAAGTCCGGTCAGAACAATGTTGTTGTTGACATCGCTCTTGCTTACCTGGTAGATGGTGACAGGCTTACGTCTGGCTGCCGAGATCACAACCACAAGGACATAGATCAGGATAACGCCTGCCATAAATGTGGCGGCGTTAAAACCGATGTTCCGACGATTCATTTGTAAAATCTTACGATTGCTCATCTTATACTTCCTATGGAATCATGCAGATTGCGCGGACCATGGCCTCGTAAAGGGCTTTTCTGGATTCCGTCGACGATCCGATCAGTACGTACTGCTTGCCCTGGTGTTCCACCATCATCGCAAGACAGTTTCCTGCGGCACTTGTGGTTCCCGTCTTCCAGGAAAGCATGGTGAAACCCGAAGGGAGGCTTGCTTCACCGAGCAGGAATGCATTGGTCGGTATGCTCTCCATATCGACGGTCTCACCGATACCGTTGGTGTAGGTATATTCGTAGGTTTCAAAACTGTCGATCTCTTTGGCGATGTCGTGAGATGCCAGTTCTTTTAAGATCAGATAAGTGTCATACGGGCTGGTAAAATGCTGCTCTTCATCCAGACCGTGGGGGTTTTCGAAATGTGTTCCGGTTGCGCCGATGCTTTTCGCTTTATCATTCATCATGCGGACAAATGCCTCCTCGCTCCCGGCGACGTAATCCGCAAGGATCAGCGCGTAGTAATTGTTGGACTCGATCATCAGGCCGTAGAGCAGATCTTTCACGGAGATCACGCTTCCGTAACTCATATCAAAAGGCGCCACGTCATCGTAGGTCAGATCGTAGTGATTCTCGATGGTCACCATATCCGTCAGAGAAATCTTGCCGCTCTCGATCGCATCAAGGACAACACACGCTGTCATCATCTTCGTCATAGAGGCCGGATAGATGCGGACATGGGGATTTTTGGCAACGATCACCTCGTGATCTGTTTCGTTCATTACAAGCATAAAAAGACATTCCGGAAAAAGCTCGGCGTTGGTCGAGGCATTTTTCGGAACCACGGTTTCATTGCCCGTATAGGTATAGAGTACGGTTTTTTGATCTTTTTGGGCGTTTGCACAGACCTCTGTCATGGAAATGGTCTCTGTATGTGCGTCTGAAAAAGAATTGTTGACGATGATCACGATCATAAAAAAGATCAGCGCAACGATCAGGATGTTGGTTTTCGCGAGAATACTTTTAAGAATTTGCATATGGTGTCAGTGTTTAAACTGTTCTCTCCAATCTAAGTCGCCGCGCTCCAAAGCCTTGATCATAAGCTCGGCCGTGGCAAGATTTGTAGCTAAAGGTATATTGTGAACATCGCACATTGTAAAGATGTTTCCCACGTCCGCTTCGGATAAGAGTTTTGTCTGCGGATCGCGAAGAAAGATCATCATATCCAGAGAATTGTCCTCGATCATGGCACCGAGCTGCTGCTGTCCGCCCGTGTGTCCCGCAAGGAATTTGTGGACGGTGAGGTTGGTAACCTCCTCGATCATTCTGCCGGATGTTCCGGTTGCATAAAGATCATGATGGGAAAGAATCCCTCTGTATGCAATACAAAAATTCTGCATGAGTTTCTTTTTGGTATCATGCGCAATAAAACCGATATTCACATCTACACCCCACTCTCAGTATCTGGTCCTGTGTATACTGACATTCAACAAAATACCTATTCCGATGGACAGACTCAGCAAGGAGGATTGTCCGTAACTGATAAAGGGAAGCGGCATACCGGTGTTGGGGCCGATACCCGAAGCTACGGCGATATTGATGAAAGACTGGTATCCGATCCAACAGCCCATACCTGTCGCGATCAGCATGCCTTTTGTGTCTTTCGCCTGCCGTCCGATCCTTATACATTGTAACACCAGAACGAGGATAATTGCAATAATTATTACGCTTCCGATAAAGCCGACTTCCTCGCCGATTACCGAGAAAATAAAGTCGGTCTGCTGCTCTGAGATAAAGTTTGCATCCTTGACGGTTGCGATGGTTGATGTTGAAAGTCCCTTGCCGGTAAGCTGTCCCGAACCGATCGCCATGATCGAGTTGCTCTGCTGAGAGAAATCCTCGGCATACTTCTCGGGATAAATAAACTGCAGGATACGTCCCACCTGGTATTCCTTCAGCAGATGCTGGAATGGCTGTTGGATATACCAGAGGAAACTTCCGACCACGGGAACCATGATCAAAAGTGTCAATCCGATGATCTTATAGGAAAGACCTGATACATACAGCATGGTAAGCAGGATCAGTGTGACACAGACGGTCGTGGAAAGGTCCGGCTCCAAAAAGATCGTGAGTAGGTAGATGCCGACAGTCACGATAAAGTAGGTAAGGCAGGGAGCTGTATTGATGGTACCCCTGCTCTTATGCTTATCCAAATGTGTCGCCGCAAATAAGATCATCGCGATCTTTGAAAACTCCGAAGGCTGGAACTGCACACCGCCCGCGCCTCCGATGGAGATCCATCTGGTCGCACCGTTCACGTTTTGTCCGAGAACGAGAACCGAAAGCATGACAATGATGGTTCCGATGTAGATCACCCTGGAGAATTTACATATAAAATCATACTCCACGAAGGACAGGAAGATCATGACGATAAGACCGAGTACGATACCGGTGATCTCACGCACAAGATATGAGTGATCCGCAGAGTACACAAAGATCGAGCCGATTCCGAGAAGCAGCAAAACATTGAACAGCAGTTTGAAATTGTAATCTTTGAGTCTTGCTTTGGTAAACATGTAGAAACTCCTTAGTCGGATACCTGGGTATTACCGAGCATTTCCGCACCGATCAATGCATCCTTGTCATACATGTAGGCGTATACGAAACCGGCGAGCTCCTGAGGGTTACCGGAACTGTAACCATACTGGATGACCGTGGTTACGGATACTTCCGGATGTTCGTAGGGTGCAAAGGATATGAAGGTTGCGTGGTTCGGTTCCACCTTACTCTCCTGCGCGGTTCCCGTCTTTCCGGCAATGGCGACATTGACCCTGTTACACATATTGTAATCGGGTGTGTTGACTGCGATCACGCGGCGCATACCGTCGTGTACAACGCTCCAGGATTTCGGTGACACGGTATCCATCTTGTCAAGCACCGTGGCGGAATTGTCCCGGACCAGATTGCCTTCGTAGTCCGTAACCTTGTCGATCAGCGTAAGGTTGTAACAGGTTCCCTTGTTCGCTACGGTCGTTACGTATCTGGAAAGCTGGATGGGCGCATACAGATTGTGACCCTGACCGATGGCGCTTCGTACGGCGTCGCTGTCGGAGATTTTCGGGGATACCTCGGGGACCTCTACCCCGGAAGGATCACCGAGTCCGAACATCTTGGCGTATTTGGCCAGACGCTCCAGACCGTACTGGTCGTTGTAGTAACCGTCCTTTGTGATGGACATGTCATATCCCACATTGTAAAAGAAGACGTTGCAGGAGTACATGATCGCGGATGCGCAATCGAGTCCGCCGTGACCGTAAGTGTTCCAGCAGTAGGCAGAAGGTTCAATCTTGTCAAACTCGCCCAGACAGCTGTAGTAGGTTTCGTCATCGATGATATGTTCTTCCATACCGGCAATGGACGATACAATCTTGTATGTGGAACCGGGCGCTGTCTGAACCTGGGTCGCACGGTTTAACATCGGCGTAGCCTTGTCGTGAAGCAACTGATCGTAGTACTCGTCGTCGATCTCATTGGTAAGCCGGTTATTGTCATAGCCCGGATAAGAGACCATGGCTTTTACATCACCTGTCCTTACATCCGTAACCACGACGGATCCCGAACAGGGCTTTAAGGCAAGCATACCGGGGTTGATCTCTAACTTGGAGAGCTTGGTGCGCATGAATTCATAGGGACCGAACTCACCGTTTTGATATGCGGTATAATCGGGATCCGTCTTGGCATCGAGCACGCCCTGTTCATATAAAAGGTTGACGATGTCCGCACCGGAAATCTCGCCTGAGACAACCATAACTTTAAGAACGAGTTTCTCGAAGTCTTCGTCCGTGAGCAGATAATTGTCCACATAATCACAGAGAAGACCGTAGATCTCTTCATTGTCGTAGTAATCACTCTTGGCCGAGAAGGCGGAGATATCGATCGCTTCCACGCTGATGGCGTACATCAGATAATCGTACAGGGAGGTCTGGTTGTTCACATAGGCCGTGAACTCGGGACTCTGCTGATCGATCTTGCTGTTGTCCATGATGTTGTTTCTCACCAGGATCTCGCAGATGTATTCCATATAATCCTGATTATATTCATCCAGATCGCGAAGCGGCGTGTGTTTCACGCGCATGATATCGTCAATCGTATTGACCACGGTCTGTCTTCTCGAGTTGAAGGCGGCGTAGATGGCCTTTTCATGGCCGGTGGCTTCCTCGTCTCCCATCCGGTCCATACGGATGATGTCGTTGTTTAAAAGTCCGAAATACACATCCGTGATGGGAATCTTTGCGTTCTCTTCGTTGGCGGACACATTGCCCGGAGACAGGTTCGCAAGGATGATGGATGTGATCTCCTGCTCAAGCATGTCGTAACAGTATTTTTGAAGATCTGCGTCGATGGTCAGGTAGACATCGTCTCCCGCCGTCGCCGGCTTCTGACTGACTTTCTCGATCACCTTACCGAGGTTGTCGACATACATGGTCTCGCTTCCGACCGTGCCGCGCAGATCCGCTTCGCAGTACTGCTCGATGCCGGTCTTTCCGACCATCTCTTCACCGGAGTAGGCTTCATCTTCCGGAAGCTTGGCGTTGTACTCCTTAAGCTCCTCGTCCGAGATCGGTCCGATGTATCCGATGATATGGGAGAAATATTTTGCGTCATTGTATCTGCGCAGTGATTTTACCGATACGGTAACACCCGGCAGATCATCCTCGTGTTCGGTCAAAGCGGCATTGGATACGTCGCTGATATCATAGGCGATGGTGACCGGCATATACTGTTGATAGCGATTCATCCACAGTTTGTATCTGCAGGCGCAGATCATAAGCCGGACCTTCGGATCGTAGCTGTCCGAGATCTCAAACATATCCTCGCCGCAGAGGTACTCAAACACCTGCTCCGCCGTGGCGTTCTTCTTCTCGTCCGGCAGCTCCTCGAAATCAAGCACCGTATAGACGTCGCGAAGGAAACTGCGCCGCTTGGCGTCGCTTACGCGGAAGGAATATGTGCCGTTCTTCTTTAATTCGATCGGGAAATCCACATAGAGTTTATCCCCGTTTTTCTCAAGGATCTTGATCGCATCGGCCAAAACTTCGTTCTTTAATACATTTTCCGGCACACCCTTCTTTTCGGCAAGCTCGGCAAGCTCCGGCGTGTTGGAAAAGATCACGGAATAAGACAGGTCATTATAGGCAAGAAGCTGTCCGTTGCAGTCGCGGATATTGCCTCTTACGGAATCGATGGTCAGTGTCTTTTCGGCACGATAGGTAAATGAATCTTCATGAGACTCACCTTCCACGATCTGAAGGACAAAAAGTCTGTGGATCAGTGTAAAAAACATCACAAGAATCACACAGGTCACCGGAAACAACCTGTGTCTTACGTAATCGGATATGATCTCTTTGATGGATGAGAGTATCTCAAGCAGCATTACAAAGTATCCCTTCCTTCTGCCTTATCCTTTAATTTCTTGTTGATAAAGACGAAGATCTTGTACATAAAGATGGTCAGTATGGCGGTAAAAAGCGTCTCCGGCAGGATGATGCCTGCAAGGTAGCTTCCGAACTCCAGATGGTTTTGCAGCAGAAAATGTACCACATAGATGGCAGTATTAAAGAAAAGCTCATCGATGGTGATCATCACCAGGGGAAGGCTTACGTCTTCGATCATGTAGTTTTTGTGCAAAAGTCCGTTGGTGTATCCGACGAACATATAGAGAAACATATATCCGCCAAGGATGCTTGAAAAATAGCAATCACAGAGAAAGCCCGAAAAAAAGCCTACCAAAAGACCTTCTTTTCTTCCGCGCATCAGACCGAAGCTCATCGTAAGAATGAGCAAAAGATTCGGTGTGATTCCGCGCATATTGTGAAAAGAAAAGGCTGTGGTCTGTAATGTGAAATTGACGATGATCAGTATAGCAAGTGTTATGATTCGTCTCATATCAGTCTTCGGTGATGGATTTCTTTTTGTCCGTGATCACCAACACGTCGGTAATATTGTCAAAATTGCATGCAGGCGTAATATACGCCGTCATGGTCAGGTTGTTGGTATCGTATTCCATGTTTTTGATGTAGCCGATCAAAACACCGGGGTGATAACGATCCGATATATCGGAGGTTACAACCTTGTCTCCCACGGATACGGCCGCATCGCGATCGATATTGTGAAGCACCAGAGTGCCGTGCTTGTACTGGTTCAGATTGCCTTCTACCGTGCAAAGCGCACTGGAAGGAAGAATCTTGGCACTGATATCCGATTTGTCATCGATGATGGCGCGCACTTTGGAATAGTCATCAAAACACTCGATGACAAGACCGCAGAGTCCCTCGCCGTACATGACATTTGCACCGGTAAAGAGTCCGTCATCCGTACCCTTATCGATGTAGAACTCGGAGAACCATGAGGTGGAGTCCTTTGCAAAGACATGTGCCACCGTCTTTTCATAATCGGGATACACCTCGTCCAAATCATAGAGCGCCTGCAGGGTGGAAAGCTCGATCATACGGTTCTGATAGATGGTTGCTTCCTCTTTAAGACGTTCGTTCTCTTCCCGCAGTGCCCGGTTTTCCTCATTTAATTCTTCTATCTTCTTGATATTCTTCATCTTGGAGTCGGTCCAGAGACCGATCTCGTTCACACCCTTCTGGAAAGGTGCGATCGCCTTGCTCGTATAAAGCTTTAAGGCCGCAACGTGATCTTTTGCCGCATAGGACAAAAACAAAAAGACGATGCAGATCACCGTAAATACAAGCAGAAGGTATTTGGGAGGAATATCTTTTTTTCTGTCATATCGCATGGCGGTATGCACTCCTTCTAAAAGAAATACTACACGAGTCTAACACATAACAAGTCCTTTTTCTACCATTTTTTGGAGAGACATCATAATACCGTATTTGGCATGCGGGTAGGTGAGTCCTCCCTGAAAGTAGACTGCATAAGGCTCTTTCATGGGCGCATCGGCGGAAAGCTCGATGGATGCACCGGATACAAATGCACCGGCTGCCATGATGACTTCGCTGTCGTAACCGGGCATTGCCCAGGGAACGGGAGTTACAAAGCTGTCCACAGGTGCGGCAGCCTGAATACCCTCGCAAAAGGCTTTGATCAGTTCGGGTTTTCCGAAGGTTACAGCCTGAATGATGTCGTTTCTTGCTTCATCAGCTGTGGGAACTGCGACAAATCCGAGTTTTTCATATACATATGCGGCCAGGATCGCACCCTTTTCGGCAGCAGCCGTTACCGTAGGTGCGAAAAAGAGCCCCTGCGCAAGCTGTCTGGTCACACCGAGAGATGCGCCGACTTCCTTGCCGAGCCCGGGCGTTGTAAGCCTGTAGGCGGCCTGCTCCACGTAAGCTTTCTTACCGCAGATATATCCGCCGATGGGTGCAAGTCCACCGCCGGGGTTTTTGATCAGAGATCCGACCACGAGGTCAGCTCCGACCTCGGAAGGCTCGATGACATCCACGAACTCACCGTAGCAGTTATCGACGAGGATGATCAGATCCTCTTTGATGCCGTGGCAAAAAGCGATGAGTTCTCCGATTTCGGCTACGGAAAGGGACGGTCTTACGTCATATCCCTTGGAACGCTGGATCTCGATGATCTTCGTGTGCTCGTTGATTCCCGCACGGATCGCATCGTAGTCAAAACTTCCGTCAGCCTTTAAGTCGCATTTGGAAAATGTAATGCCGAATTCCGCGAGGGAACCGGGGGTTTCGCGGACACCGATCACGCCTTCCAAAGTATCATAGACTCTTCCAACGGGAGAAAAGATCTCGTCACCGGGACGAAGGTTTCCCGCAAGTGCGACCGCAAGCGCATGTGTACCGCAGGTGATCTGCTGGCGTACCAGTGCGTCTTCGGTACGAAATACCTTGGCATAGATCTTTTCCAAAGCATCTCTTCCGTCGTCATTGTACCCGTATCCGGTGGTACCGGAAAGGTGCGCTTCTGCAAAACCGGCTTCCTGCATGGCACGAAGTACCTTTAACTGATTGATCTCTGCAATTTGATCGATCGTTCGAAAACGTTCGGAAAGCTGTTCCTCTGCTTCGGCAAACAGGTCGTACACCTGCTCGCTGATGCCGGAGGAAAGATAATATGACTTTATCTGGTCCAATGTTGAATCCTCTACTTTACATAATATTTTTATCGTGAAGAATACTGAGCATGTGTGCAAGAATGGCGTCATCATCGCCAAGCACATCCCTGTCCAGCCAGATCACATCTTTTTCTCTACGAAACCAGGTAAGCTGTCTTTTGGCAAAATGTCTGGTGTTTTTCTTGATCAGCTCCACCGCATCATCAAGAGATATCTCACCGTCCAAACAGGAACGGAGTTCCTTGTAACCGATGCCCTGCATGGAGGTGGTTTCGCGCGGTATCCCCTGCTGCTTCGTCATTTCGACTTCTGAAAGAAGTCCCGCCTGCATCATAAGGTCCACACGCTTGTCGATGCGTTCGTAAAGCCGGCTGCGATCCATGGTGAGCACGAAGTATGCGCTGTTATACACGGATTCCTTTTTTCGCTCGTTCTCATTGTGCGAAGAGATGGTTCGTTCGTGCAGTCTGTAAAAAGTAAGCGCACGCAAAACGCGCTTTACGTTGTTGGCATGTATGATCTCGGCGGATGCGGGATCCACTTCTCTTAGCATGTCGTGCAGGGCTTCGGGGCCAGCTTCCTTAAGGATGCGCAGATACTCTTCTTCAATCTCTCCGTCCGAATCCTCCAGGCCGAAGTCGATATCATAGAGCACGGACTGAATGTAAAAGCCTGTGCCGCCCACGATGATCGGCAGTTTTCCCCGGGAGGTGATATCGTCGACGGCAGCTTTTGCCATCGCCTGAAATCCCGCGACATGAAAGCCCTCGGCAGGATCCAGTACATCCACAAGGTGGTGCGGTATTCCCTGCATTTCATCGGGAGTGATCTTCGCCGAACCGATGTTGAGCGATCGATAAACCTGAATGGAATCTGCGGATATGATCTCTCCGTTTACCGCTTTCGCAAGCCGTATGGAAAGATCGGTTTTGCCGACAGCGGTCGGTCCCGTCAGAATGATGAGTTTTTTCTTCGCATCAGACAATTCGTTTAAACCTCTTCTCAAGTTCTTTCTCGGTCACGGTTATGATGGTGGGTCTTCCGTGCGGACAGGTATACGGATTCTCGAGCTTCAAGAGTTTGTCGATCAGATCGTTGGCCTCTTCGAAGGTGATCCTGGTATTGCCCTTTATCGCAGCTTTGCAGGCCATGGAAGCCAGTTTTCTGATAAAGACCTCGTTGGACATGTAGCCGGAGTTGTCCACCAGAGAACCGATGAATTCCATGAACATGTCTTTGCTGTGGATACCGAAAAGGTTGCTCGGCACAGCATTGATCTTTAATTCGTTGCCGCCGAATTCCTCGATATCATAGCCCATTTTGATAAAGAGATCAAAGTTATCAAGGACGGCCTGCCGCTCGGTATAGGAAAGCGTGACGATCATGGGCGGAAGCAGCTGCTGTGACAATATTTTTTTCTCTGCGAGGTTTCGCATGAGTTCTTCGTAGTTGATCTTTTCGTGCGCCGCATGCTGATCCATGATATAAAGCGAATTGTCGTATTCGATCAGCCAGTAGGTGCCGAATACCTGACCGATCACGCGGTGATCTTTTCTGGCATCCTTTGTGAGAAAATGTTCTTCGAATATGCCTGTCTGTTCGTAGGTAACCTTCTGTCCTCTTCTGTCATAGCCCGATACTTTCGGCATCGGTTCTTCTGACGGCTTTTGTACCGGTGCTTCCGGGAGCCTTTGAAGATCCGCTTGCGGTATCTCATCCGGGACAGGAACTGCCGGTTCATTTTCGGACGCATTTGCTGCGGGTGTTTCGGAAGAAGGTTCGTAGCTTACGCCGCCCTCGTCAAGCAGTTTGGAAAGATCGATTCCGTCGGAAGTACCCTCGCCCTCCGCTTCTTCTTCCTCCTTCATGCGCTCAAGCATGTGGTAGGAATCGTTGTACAGCTTCATGCGGCTGGCGGTTACCGGGCTGCCCATACGGGTGCTTTCAAAGGGCTCGACCGGCCGCTCGGCCACGGGTGCAGGAGCACTTTCCGCCTCCTTTTGTTCGGGGATCAGCTCCTTGCCGAGAAGCGCCTCGCGTACGGCACGTGAAACAAAGGTAAAGAGTTCCTTTTCGTTGTCGTATTTGAACTCCATCTTGGTGGGATGGACATTGACATCACACTGTTCCTTCGGAAGCGTGATGTAAAGCGTGGTGAAGGGAAACTGATGCTGCATCAGAAAAGTCCGGTATCCCTCTTCAATCGCGCGGTTGATGATATTGCTTTTGATCAGTCGCTCGTTGATAAAATAGGTCTCGAGGGTGCGATTGCCGCGATTGATATTCGGCCGGCTGATGTAGCCCCGCATGGAAAGCGGACCCTCGGACGCAGCGATCTCGATCAGATTCTCGGTCACATCTCTTCCGTAGAGCTGATAGATCACGTCCTTTGCGGAACCGTTGCCCGAAGTGTTGATGGTCGTTTTCCCCCCGGCGATCAGACGAATGGCAATCTCGGGATGTGAAAGTGCGATCTTGGTCAGAAGGTCTGTGATATAAGAGCCTTCCGTCATATTGGATTTCAGGAATTTCTTTCTTGCAGGTGTGTTAAAAAAGAGGTCTCTTACGATGATGGTGGTTCCTTCGGGAACACCGACCTCGGAGAAGGCAAGCTCTTCGCCGCCGCGGATCACGTAGCGGGTGCCGACTAATTCCTCGGCAGTCTTTGTGATCATCTCCGTTTCTGATACTGCGGCGATGGTTGAGAGCGCCTCGCCTCGAAATCCTAAGGATGCAATTCCGTTTAAGTCCTCTGCGGTTTCAATCTTGCTGGTGGCATGTCGCATATATGCGGTACGTACCTCTTCTTTATTGATGCCGATGCCGTTATCCGACACGCGGATCATGGAAGTGCCCCCGTCTTTTAATTCGACGGTCACCGTGGTAGCACCCGCATCAATGGAGTTTTCCACCAGTTCTTTTACGACGGAGGAAGGACGTTCGATCACTTCTCCCGCTGCGATCTTGTCGATGGTTTCTTTGTCGAGTATACGGATCATGGTTCATTAACCTTTCAAATCCTGTTTTAAGCGCTGAAGATAGGTAAGCGCGTCCATAGGTGTCATGCGATCGATATCTATAGCAAGGATCTCCTCTTTCAGGCGGTTTGCCGTCGGATCTCCGAGCAGTGAAAACTGCTCATACTCCCCTGCAGGTGTTTCTTTTAAGTCTCTGGTCTCGATCTCTTTCGCTTTCGTCGCGATATCGCTTTCCACAAGCTGATTACAGATCTCGCCCGCACGCGCAAGGACGCGCTCGGGTACGCCGGCCAAACGTGCCACCTGAATACCGTAGCTTCTGTCGGCACCGCCTTTGATGATCTTGCGCAAAAAGACGATGGAATCACCCTGCTCTTTTACCGCGATGCAGTAGTTGTTCACCGAGGGGAGCTTGCCTTCAAGCTCGGTCAGTTCGTGGTAGTGTGTTGCAAACAGTGTTTTGGCTCCGAGCAGATCTTTATCTGCAATGTATTCACAGACCGCCCACGCGATAGAGAGTCCGTCAAATGTGGAAGTTCCGCGTCCGATCTCGTCCAATATGATCAGACTCTTTGAAGTGGCGTTTCGAAGAATATTGGCAACTTCGTTCATCTCGATCATAAAGGTTGACTGACCGGAGGCAAGATCATCGGATGCGCCGACACGTGTAAAGATTCGGTCGGACAGACAGATGTTCGCCGATGCGGCAGGAACATAGGAACCGATCTGCGCCATAAGGCAGATCAATGCGGTCTGTCGCATATAGGTGGATTTACCGGCCATATTCGGTCCGGTGATGATGGAAATCCTGTTACGGTCCTGATCTAAGAAGGTGTCGTTTTCCACAAAACTTCCCTCAGGGATCATCTGCTCGATCACCGGATGTCTGCCGTTCTTGATATCAATGATGCCGTCTTCGTTGATCGAAGGACGCACATAGTGATTTCTTTCCGCAATATAGGCAAGGGAAGCAATCGCATCGATGGTTGCGATATCGTTGGCCACATGCTGCACTCTTGTCAAAGCTTCGGCAAGCTTGTCGCGAAGTCCTACGAAGGTTTCGTATTCGAGTGCGTAAAGCCTGTCTTCCGCGCCTAAAATCTTGTCGGATAGATTGTTTAATTCGTCGGTTGTATAGCGCTCCGCATTGGCAAGTGTCTGCTTGCGGATGAAGTAATCCGGTACCTGATCCTTAAAGGAATTGGTTACTTCGAAGTAATAATCAAAGACCTTGTTGTATTTGATCTTTAAGTTTTTGATACCGGTCTTTTCTCTTTCGGATGTCTCAAGATCGGCGAGCCATACCTTGCAGTCCGTCTTGGCAGAACGAAGCTCATCGATATCCGCACGGTAACCGTCTTTAAAGATTCCGCCTTCGTGGACCGTAACGGGCGGTTCCTCCGATATGGATGCATCCAGAAGCTCATAGAGGTCCTGAAGGATGTCAAAATGCTCATAGATATCCGTGAGCAGATCGGATGCCTTGCCCCGAAGCAGATGACGTATATCGGGCAGATACTGGATGGAGGTTTTAAACGCCAAAAGATCCCTCGGGTTCGCTGTGCGAAGAGAGATACGCGTCATCAGACGCTCGAGGTCATAGATGGTGTTTAAGTACTCGCGAAGCTCTTCTCTGTCTACGAGGTTTTCAATCAGATCGGTTACGGCATCGAGCCGCTTTTTGATTTCCCCTGAGCGAAGAAGCGGCTGCTCGATATAATCGCGAAGTCTTCTCGCGCCCATGGCCGTCTTGGTCTTATCGAGCACCCAGAGAAGGGATCCTCGCTTTTGCTTGTCGCGCATGGTTTCCACCAGTTCCAGATTCCTTCTGGTGGAACTGTCGATGATCATATAGGAATCCACGCTGAAAAGATCGATATGATTGATATGGTTTAAACTGTTCTTCTGCGTGTCATACAGATATGCAAGCATCGCACCCACAGCGAGTGTGATCTCGGGTGAATCCTTTAATCCGAGTCCTTCAAGACCGGCAACATGAAACTGACGCTTGATATCCTCCGTACATCGCTCTGCGGAAAAATAATGTGTCGGAGCAACGCTTGTAACCGCATGGATCATATCGGCGATCGTATCGATGTCCGCACCGGATGCCGCAAAGGTTTCCTGCGTCAGAATCTCCGCGGGAGAAAAACGCATGATCTCATCGCAGATCTTCTCCGGAGATGCGACGGAACATGCCTTTAATTCTCCGGTCGTGATGTCGGAAATGGCCATGCCGTATCTGAAATTGAAGTAGGAAATGCACATCAGATACTGGTGATTGGCGTTGTGAAGGACCTCCTCGGACATATTGGTACCCGGGGTCACGACACGGATCACCTCACGCTTTACAAGACCTTTTGCAAGCTTCGGATCCTCTACCTGCTCTGCGATGGCGACCTTGTAGTGCTTCTCGATCAGTCGATTGATATAGGTGTCTGCCGCATGGAAAGGGACACCGCACATGGGCGCCCGCTCTTCCATTCCGCAATCCTTACCCGTGAGCGTCAATTCAAGTTCCCGGGACACCGTGATGGCATCGTCGAAGAACATCTCATAGAAATCACCCAGTCGGTAAAAGAGAATGCAATCCTTATACGCTTCCTTGGTTGCTAAGTAATGCTCCATCATCGGAGACAATTTTGCCATAGTTTTAAAGTTCTCCCATATAATAAAAGCCCTTGGGCTCCGTTAGCTTAACGTCTACGATCTGTCCGATCAGGGACGGATCGCCCGGAAAATGAACCGTCAAATTCTCCGAGGTTCTTCCGGTCAAATAGCCGGCATCCTGTCTGTTTATGTCCTCAACTAAAACGGATCGGGTGGAACCCGCAAATCTCGCAGTACGCTCCGTGGCGATCTGATTGACCGTAGCAAGCAGACGATCAAATCTGTCCTTGATCACTTCGGGCGGTACCTGATCCGGGAAAACGGCAGCAGGTGTTCCGGTTCGTTTGGAATAGATGAAGGTAAATGCCTGGTCGTAGCGCACCTTCCTGCAGACATCGAGTGTTTCTTCAAAGTCCGTTTCCGTCTCGCCGGGAAATCCGACGATGATATCCGTGGTGATCGAGATATCGGGAAGTTTAGCGCGAATCCGATTCACCAGGTCCAAATAGGACTCCTTGGTATAGACACGGTTCATCTTTTTGAGGATGGCCGAGGAACCGGACTGTACGGGCAGATGGATATGTCTTGCGATTTTTTCTTCGGAGGCAATGACGTCGATCAGCCTGTCGGATAAATCCTTCGGATGACTTGTCATAAACCGGACACGCTCGACACCTTCGATTGCGGCTACTTCGGAAAGAAGACCCGGAAAATCATATGCGTAGGAATTGACATTCTGACCGAGCAGCATGATCTCCTTCGCACCGTCCTTCGCAAGGGAAGAAACCTCGGCAAGGATTTCCTCCTTCGGTCTGCTCTTTTCTCTGCCGCGCACATAGGGCACAATGCAGTAGGTACAGAAATTGTTGCAGCCGTACATGATGTTGACACCGCCCTTGAAGGGATACTTTCTCTTCTGCGGAAGTGCCTCCACCACGGTATCCGTACCGTCTAAGATTTCAATCACGGGACCGCCTTCCGTAAGCAGACGGTATAAAAGTTCTGCCAGCTTGTAAATGTTATGTGTGCCGAATACCAGATCCACATGTCGGTATTTGGATTTGATCGTTTCGATCACGTGGGATTCCTGCATCATGCAGCCGCAGAGTCCGATCATCATCCCGGGATTCTTTTGCTTCAGGGATTTTAACAAACCCAGATGACCATACAGCTTCTGGTTGGCGTTCTCTCTTACCGTGCAGGTGTTAAGAATAACCAGGTCCGGAGTCTCTTCTTCGGAAACCTCCGTGAATCCCGCCGTTGTAAGAATACCCTTTAGTTTTTCGGAGTCATGGGCATTCATCTGACATCCGAAAGTTGTAACGTTGAACGTCGGTGATGTGCCGTTTTTCGATGTCATGTCAAAGACATGCTCCGAAAGCAGGTTCATAAAATGATATTGACGATCCGGTTCCGTAACCGGGATGTTTACTTGTTCCATAATTACCTCAAATCTGAATTGTATCTAGTTCGGCGAGCCAGATGGCCGAGGAAGCGTCGGATGGCATTCGAAGATCTCCTCTCGGAGAAAGGCTTACGGTTCCGACCTTTACGCCGTCCGGCATAGCACTTCTCTTAAACTGCTGTGTAAAGAAACGCTTAAAGAACATGCGGAGCCATTTGTATATGGTCTCGTCCGTGTAGTCATCGGCAAAGGCCTTCTTTGCAAGCGCAAAGATCTTCGCAGGACCGAATCCGTAACGCATGCTGTAATACAGGAAGAAATCATGCAGCTCGTAGGGGCCGATGGAATCCTCCGTCTTTTGTGCGATGTTTCCGCTTTGGTCCGGAGGAAGGAGCTCCGGAGAGATCGGTGTATCCACGATATCGAGGAGCGTATCCTTGGCACCGGGAAAATAGTCATATCGCGCCACGCTTTCGATCATCCATCGAATCAGTGTCTTGGGGATGGAACCGTTGACGCCGTACATGCTCATTTGATCACCGTTATAAGTACACCAGCCGAGTGCTAATTCGGATAAGTCACCGGTACCTACAACAATGGCGCCGATCTGGTTGGCGTAATCCATCAAAACCTGAGTGCGCTCTCTTGCCTGTGCATTTTCATAAGTGATATCCCTTACCTCGGGATCATGCCCGATGTCCTCAAAATGTGAAAGACACGCATTGCCGATCGGGATTTCCTTCATTGTGATACCGAGTGCCTGCATCAGTTCGAGCGCGTTGCTTTTGGTGCGTCCAGTGGTGCCGAAGGCCGGCATGGTGATGCCGTGCAGATCGGTCATGGGTGCGGAAAGCTTCTTTAAAGCGGAGGTTGCAACCAAAAGTGCAAGTGTGGAATCCATACCGCCCGATACGCCGACGACCATCTTTGTTCCTGTGACGGAAAGTCGTTTGATGAGACCGGCAACCTGCATGTCAAAAATGGTTTTGCAGCGCTCGCTCCTCTTTACTTCGTCACGCGGAATGAAGGGATGACGCTTCACAAACAGGTAGGATCCGTCGGATGCGGGAAGATCGCCGGGAAGTACAAGTTCCCTGCAGTCTCCGAGACCGTTTGCAAAATGTTCCGTGTCTTTGAAGGTTTTCACCTTGATCCTGTCGGCTCTGGTCTTGCCTAAATCAACGTCTGCGACCAGGAGATAATCGTTGTCACAGACTTTATCGTTTTCCTTGAGAATACGTCCGTTTTGAGCGATCATACCGTGTCCGGAGAATACCAGATCCGTCGTGGATTCCCCCGCACCGGATGATACATAGAGGTAGACGGCGGAAAGTTCGGATGATTTCATGCTGATCAAATCTCTTCTGAAATCACGCTTTCCGATCAGTTCATTGCTGGCGGAAAGATTGACGATCACTTCCGCACCCGCAAGTGCATATCGCGCCGAAGGCGTTACGGGAGCCCAGGCATCCTCGCAGATTTCGGCTGCAATCTTCATATCACCGATGCGATAGATCAGATCGTTGCCGATGGGGATCATATAGTCCTCGGTTGCGTCATAGAGATCTTTTGCAGCCACCTCTTCCACCGGAAGATCGAATGCCGAAGAAAACCAGCGCTTCTCATAAAACTCACTGTAGTTTGGAAGAAAGGTCTTCACGGATACGCCCTGAATGCTTCCGTCTTTGATGAAAAGCGCAGCGTTAAACAGCTCATTTTCGATCACGATGGGTGCACCGAAGAAGACTGACACCTTGCATTCGGCGGTCTTTTTGCACACCGCACCGATGCTGTCTCGCACACCCTGCTTTAAGGTATCCGAGAAAAGCAGGTCACTTACGGTATAACCAGTAGCGGCAAGTTCAGGTGTCACAAGCACTGCGCAACCCTCCTGCTCCGCTTCGGTAATCTTTTCGATAACACGTTCCGTATTGTACTTTGTATCCGCCACCCGAAGATCGGGTACGGCACAGGCCAGTCTAACGACATCCTTCATAGGTTTTACCTTCCTTTCAAGTCCAGGGCAAGTCCTTCGAGGTAATGGACCGGCGCCCCTGCCATTGCATGAAGAAAATAATCGGGATCCAGCTCCTCGTATTTAAAATTCGCCGGATGTCCTTCTTTTACTCGGTTTACATAATGTTCCAATTCCGACAGCCGCATGTAGTAGAAATCATTTCTTGCGGAAAACATGATCAGAAGAAAACTGATACCGTCCTCATCTTCGAATTCCCGCATAAATCGCAGCTGGTGTTCATGTATATTGCGCAGTGGAAATGTATCCGATGCACATTCTTTTGCGTCGAAGCAGATCGGTACGCCCTGACATACGCCGATGTAGTCCACGGTTGAATCCTTTTCAAAAAAGGCTTCGGTGATCTTGCCTTTCGACTTGTCAAATTTAACGGGCGTGATGGGCGTGGGGATCTTTTGCACCAGGGCCATCTTTTTCTCGCGATAGATATCATTTGAGAGATTCACGAGTTCCTCCAGGGTGGATCCCCGAAGTCCTCTTGAATTCCATGTTGCCATCAGAGGGTCTCCTTTAGGGAAAGATGAAGTTTTGCGGCAATCTCGCAGAATTCATCCGGAAGCGGTGCCCGGATGACAAGCCGCTCTTCTTTGTAACTGCCTGCCGGGAAGATGATCAGACCGGCGTGTAAGAGCTGATGGTGAATCAATGCAGTCGATCCGCCGTATTTATGATCACCGACAAGCGGATGACCGAGTTTGCTTAATTGCGCTCTGATCTGGTGTGATTTTCCAGTTTCGAGCTTCACCTTCAAAACCGTGTAGCTGCCATTTGAGGAAATGGGTACATAGGAGGTTTTGATCTTCTTGGCAAAGTCTTTTAACGGATGATTCTTCCACACTTCTTCCGTAAGCACGGTTGAAAGGTTTTTCTTTTCATCCTTGATCAGATAGGACTCGCAGGAACAAGGCGCATCGACCACACCGGATACAATGGTGTAGTAATACTTTTCCACACGACGTTCACGGATGATATCAGCAAGCTTACGGCTTCCGGTAAGTGTCTTCCCGAAGAGGATGATCCCGGAGGTGTTTCTGTCGAGCCGGTTGGCTACCGAAGGAACAAAAGAACCGGTCTCCTCTTTGCTTTTTACATAGTGAAGCAGCACTTCGTTGATGCTTACATCCTCGGGCTTTGCCTTCTGGGACAAGATCCCTGCCGGCTTGACGGCGGCAATGATATCGTCGTCCTCATAGAGGATCTGAAGCAAAATGTCCGTATCCTGCGGTATTTCTTTTCTCTCCGGATGAAATTTTGCAAGCGTTTCCTCGGAAAGATAAAGCCTTACGATGTCGCCGGCAGAAAGGATCTCGTCTCCCGTCGCTTTTTTATCGTTCAGGAGGATATTCTTCTTTCGGAGCATCTTGTAGCAAAACCCCGTGGAGGCTTCGCTTAGGTACCGCGTCAGATATCTGATCAGTTTTTGATTTTCCTCGGCTTTGCCGATCGTTAAATCTCTCATACTATACACAGGAGGCCATCAGGCGTTCCTTGATATAACGGTCCTTCTTTCTGACGGTTTCATCTCCGGATACGGGCTGGTTTGCCTTCTTGATAAATGCGTCCATAGAGTCAAGGATCTTGACAGGACAGTCGTATGAATCCTTCAGTGTCTGTTCGATCCAGCTTTGATAAGTCTTCTTTTTTTCTTCAAAGTCCTTGTCGCGGACGTAGGCATAAACCTTTTCGTTTCGAACGAGGACAATGGGGTAAAACATCATGCCTTCATATCTTGAAAGGACCAGATCAAACATCAGCCCCGGCTGATCGGCATCGATCAGCTCTTTGAGCATATTGTAGGTCTCTGTTTCAATGGAGGAATACGGAAGTACCGTGATCAGACCGATCAGCTGCTTTGCAAAAGGAAGCACAAGCAGGATGGCACATACGATGATCACATGCTTCGTGTCTCCGTACATGTATATGGTTCCCGCCACAACGCAGGCAATCATTACCCCAAGGATTGCAGCGAGCAGCACGCGTTTTTTCTTGTATGCTCCGATATAACCGAAATCACCTTTTTGTGTATGCATTGTTATCCCATCATCCTCCAACCCGGAAGATATTTGTTTTTGATCGAACCCCTGCCGGCCTTGCCCCATCCGAGGGGATAGCCGGATACCGTGATCAGTACGGTGCCGTCTTTCACACTGTCGTCATCGATCGTTTCGCCTTTCAGATAACGGATCACTCTCTCATCATCCGCGGCAAGATCGAGTACGTTTGAAAAAGCATCCTTTGTAAGCGCCATTGCAAGTGACTGACTCGGTTCAAAACGTTTCTTTTTCATCTCCCCGACGAAAAGTCCGGCGCGCATGACCCGAAGTCCGCCAATCGCGGGGAAATCTTTCGGAATCAGACTGATTTTGTCACCGGAGACATGCAGCCTTTTTTGATCGAATGCCGGCTTGATCTGTGAAAGAAACTCGGATGCTTCCGAACTGATCCCGGCCTGACTTGTAACAAAAGGCTCCGCAAAGCTTCCGGTACTGTCACCGTCTTTTTTGAGAAGGCAGACAAAGTGCCCCTCGCCGTTGATCTTATGCGGAAAGAGTCTTGCCGCATAAGCAAGATCCGGATTACCGGATGCGGAAAGTTCCGGTCTTCCGTCGGCAAATCCTTCTGCTTTGTCAAAGGGTATCACATGTATGCTTTCATCTTTTGACAGCAGATACTCAATACTTCGCTCATTCTCCATGGGAGAAAAGGTACAGGTGGAATAAAGAAGCATCCCACCGGGAGCAAGCAGAGGAAGCACACCGTCGATGATCTCCTTCTGGAGATTCGCAAAAAGCTCGTTGCCGTTATGCTCCCATGCAGTCACCATGGAGTAGGATTTTCGGAACATGCCCTCACCGGAACAGGGTGCATCGATCAGAATCTTGTTAAAGTATCCGGAAAAACGGTCCTGCAAGCGGAAAGGTAACTCGCTTAAAACAAGCGGATTCCTGATTCCGAAAACTTCGATATTCTTAAGGAGCGCTTTTGCTCTTGAGGCGCTGACGTCATTTGATACAAGGAGACCTTCTCCTGAAAGCTTAGCGCCGAGTTCGGTGGATTTGCCGCCGGGGGCTGCACATACGTCAAGCACGCGGTCACCCGGTTCTACAGGCAATACTGCGGCCGGTGTCATGGCCGAAGGTTCCTGCAGATAGTAAAGCCCCGCATAATAATAGGGATGACGAGAAGGCTTATCCACCTTTTCATCGTAATAAAATCCGTTCGGGCACCAGGGAACCGGTGTCAGGGAAAACGGATTGATCTTAAGAAAGTCTTCCACGGAAATCTTGGATGTATTGATGCGAAGTCCGTGGAACATCGGCTGATCGAGGCAGCGAAGATATGTGTTATAATCATCACCCAAAAGGGCTTTCATATTCGATTGGTATGTTTCGGGTAAATTCATAGTTACAGTTCCATTGTGTGATCAACATAAGCCTTAATGAAGATGCCGTCGTCTCTGTAATCCTCGGAAAGCAATGTTCCGTAACTGCGGATCTTGCTTATTACAGCGGCATTCTGATAAGGTATCAGTGTTTCGACGTATCTGCGTCCGGCGTTGATCACGTCATCGATGGCTTGGTCAAGTTCGGAGAATCCCACACTCGATGCTGCCGATAAGTAGATCACACGATCTGCCGACAGATCTTTGACCGGCGGGATCTCATCTACCAGGTCAATCTTGTTCATAACCGTGATCACGGGCTTGTCTTTGATTCCGAGTGACCTAAGCGTATCGTAGACCGTGAGGATCTGACGGTCCGCCTCGGGATTTGAGATATCCACGACGTGAAGAAGTATATCGGCGTACATCGCCTCGGTAAGCGTGGAATGAAACGCATTCACGAGGTGGTGCGGCAGTTTTCGGATAAAGCCGACCGTATCGGTTAATATGATCTCCTGCCCGCTTTCGAGCGTATAAGCTCTCGAAGTGGGATCCAAGGTTGCAAACAGTTTGTCTTCCGCCAGAACGCCTGCGTCCGTGAGACGGTTGATCAGAGTTGATTTGCCTGCGTTTGTATATCCGACGATCGCAACCGTAGGTTTCTTGCTCTCGCTTCTTTGCTTGCGTATGATCTCGCGGTGCTTTTTGATATCGTCGAGCTCCCGCTCGAGCTGGCTGACACGGTTTCGGATCACGCGTCGATCGATCTCGAGTTTGGTCTCGCCGGGTCCTCTCGTGCCGATACCTCCGCCGAGCCTGGAAAGAGAATTCCGCATGCCGACCAGGCGCTTCATGGAGAATTTTAACTGCGCCATCTCGACCTGAACCTTACCTTCGCGGGTTTTTGCTCTTCCGGCAAAGATGTCAAGGATGACCATGGTACGATCCAAAACCTTGACGCCGAGTATCTCGGTCAAATGTTCAAGCTGCATGGGTGTCAGCTCGTCGTCACATACACATCCGGTTGCGTCGGAGGCTTCGATCAGTGCGCGAAGTTCCTCGCATTTGCCGCTGCCGAGATAGGTTGCGGTTTCAGGATGATCCAGATTCTGTATGAGTGTACCAACGCAAATGGCACCAGCAGTTTTGACCAGTTCAGAAAGCTCTTCAAGGCTTTTTGAAACATCGTCTCCACTCCCGGTGTCCACCGCAAATAGTATGACCTTTTCTGTAATTTCGGATGTATCGATCATGTTTATTCGTCCGAAGGATCACTGCTTGTCTCAGGTCGGCTCTCAAAGAAGGGATTGATGGGGTGTGTATCGATATTCACCCTGGTATCCAGAAAGTCCAGGATATCCATCCCAAGCGCATCTCCGGGATATGTCGCCTGATAAGAAAGTGCCAAGTCATATGCTTTCTGAAAATCCTGCTTTTCTTTGTAGCATACGATCTCCAGATAAGACAGCTCCTTTTTGTAAGTGTCGTCCGTGGCCGAAAGCCCTGCGTTGACATTCAGGAGCGCACTGTCATAATCACCTTCCCTGATGTAGTATACGGCAAATTCATAGTACAGATAAGATGTCATCCCGTATGAAGCCACGTATATGTCCGCATACTGCTTCATCATATCGAATTTGCCCTGGTTTGCGTAACAGATGGCCGCAAAGATCGCAATCTCCGTATGACCGGCATCTACGGCCTTGGTAAATGCAGCTACCGTCGAAACATAGTCTCCGTTCTTGAAGTTTTCGAGAGAAAGCGCAAGTTCGGACATATAGCTGACTTCGTCCCTGTCATAGTGGGAGTCGTTATAATCTCTTAGAATCGTAACGTAGGTATTGGATGCTTCCGCAAAACGGTCTAAGCGCATCAGACAGTCTGCCCGATACATCATGATGTCTGCGTTGATCTTGCCCGAAAACCACTGCTTTTCGTCCATAGCGCTGTCAAAGTCGGCAAGCGCCTCCTCGTACTCTCCGTTTTTGTAATGCGCAATTCCGTCCGCACGGTAAGACTTCTTGTGTGTAAAGAGGTGTAAAACCGCGTAGATACAGAAGGATGCGAGTAAAAGCACAAAGATGATGTTGATCATCATGGAGATATGATTCTCTGCTTTTCGGTTCAGTCTTTTCTTGCTTCGATTTCTTTTGATATCGGATTTCGACATGAGATACTCCTACTTTCCGATCAAAGTATAAAACTCTTCTAGCGTCAGATCATTTTCCTTCATGAAAGCGGCCGCTTCGCGTCCCACATAACGGAAATGCCAGGGCTCGTAATTGATGCCTGTGATGCCTTCTTTGCCCTTCGGATATCTGAGGATAAAGCCGAAGTTCGTACAATTCTGTATCATCCACTGCGTGGTTTCTTCCGTATCATCGAAATCATCGGAAGTCTCATAGCCGTATCCGCACATATCAAGCGCAAGACCGGTTTCGTGCTCGGAGTGTCCGGGCTGCTGAATGGTCTGAAGTGCCTTGGTGCGGGCTTCTTCTTCGCTCATGCCGTCGTAATCAATGTACTCCTGGATCTGCTGTGTCAGCGCATTATCCTGATCTTCTCTGGAACGGTATGCGGAAATAATATCGTACTCATGGCCTGCGTTGTTACAAGCTTCAAGGAACTGCGTTAAGTCATTGACAACAGCGTCACTGACTTCATAACCGCTGTTTAAGGTGTAAGGGGTAAATGAATAGGTCGGTGAAAGCTCGCGGTCGTTATTCACAAGGACCAGAAGGTTCGGGTTAGCATTATAGATACTCTCTGCCCGTGCCACGAGTTCCCTGTGTGCCACCACGGCAGGGTCTTCGGTTGCCTCCGTAGGTGTTGCGGTTGTGGGGATCACAATCTTCTTTTTCTTCTTTCCTCCGATCGACGAGAATAAATTGCCGAGAAGAACGAGGAAGATGATCAATACGATAAAGCCGACTATCGTGTAGAAAAGTACGCTGTAATCCTTGGCTTTTGTATGTCTTACAAGGAAACGGATGTAGCGCTTGATGAAGCGCACAATCTTCTTGAATCTCTTCTTGGTTCTCTTTTTGAAACGTCTCCACCATGTTTGAAAGTCCATGTTCACCTCTCCTTTTTATGGGTATGCATAATCGCATATACTATACCATATTTACCCATGAGTGACAACAAAAAAGGTGCCTGATTCATTTGCCGAAATAATAGAAAAAAGACGGCTGTGCCCTCATACACTGTATGAAAAAGCGCAGCCGCCGTTCATGATAAATTTATTCGATATATGTAACTGCAGCAAGTGCCGCTACGGTTCCGTCTGCAGCAGCTGTGGTAAGCTGACGGATCTTTTTGGTACGGCAGTCTCCGGCTGCGTAGATTCCTTCCACATTGGTCTCGCAATCCTCTCCTGCCACGATATACCCCGCAGCGTCGAGTTCCACAACACCTTCAAGAAAGGCCGTATCGGGTTCCTGACCGATGGCAACAAAGACGCCGTCAACGGAAAGTTCCTTCTTCTCACCGGACTTCTTGTCCGTATATCGGATCGCTGATACTTTTGCGTCTCCGGTAATCTCATCCACAGTGACATCGGTGATGAAACGGACATTCTCACGCTCCTTCAAGGAAGCGAGTTTTGCCGCCTCACCGCGGAAACCGTCCCTTCTGTGCAGAATGGTTACTGAATTACAGTAATTGGATAAAAACAATGCGTCATCGAATGCGGTGTTGCCACCGCCCAATACAGCGACATCCTTTCCTCTAAAGAACATGCCGTCACAGGTAGCGCAGTAAGATACGCCCTTTCCGGAAAATGCATCTTCTCCGGCCACGCCCATCTTTCGTCTCTTTGCGCCTATTGCGAGGATCAACGTACGGCTTTCGTACTTACCGGAAACTCCGATGGCTGTAAATGAAGACGCACCCCGATAAACGGAAGTGATATTGTCGGTCACGTAATCCGCACCGCATCCCTTGGCCTGCTCATACAACTGGTTCGCATAATCGTATCCCGATATGGATGCAAATCCGGGATAGTTTTCCACAGCGGGAGAATTTACGATCTGTCCGCCGTACATATTGGATTCTATAACACACGCGGTCTTTCCGGCACGCATGGTGTAGATTGCTGCGGTAAGACCTGCCGTACCGGCGCCGATAATTAAAACATCATACATAGGTATACCTCTTAATCAAGCAGGGCCAGAAGCTCGCTCTTGGGTACTGCTCCGACGGAAGACTTTGCAACCTCACCGCCCTTAAACAGTGCCACGAAGGGGATACTCATTACACCGTACTTCGCTGCAAGATCCTGATTGGCATCAACGTCAACCTTGCATACCTTGATATCGGATCTCTCCTCGGAGATTTCTTCAACGATTGGGCCGAGCATACGGCAGGGTCCGCACCAGGATGCCCAGAAATCCACAAGTACGGGTACCTCTGACTTTAATACTTCTGCCTCGAAATTATCTTTGTTAACTGCTAAACTTGCCATAATGTTTCCTCCTTTTGATTTTGTATAATTAGATTGTGTACAACTATATTTCTGTTACATTATATTCCATTCTAAAATTATTTGCAAGTACTTTTATTTTTTCTTCCAATTCTCTTGAAGAGATCACATTGGCCCCGGCTCCTCTTACAATCTGCTGGATCATGCCGTCTGAGGTTGCAACCGTTATATCATAGCTTCCCTTCTTCTCGTGCGTGAAGCGTTCGATAAAGGCATCCGCTGTCTGGTTTTCCATTGTATGCACCACGGTGATTCCGCCCTTTTCGTAGATGCTGCCCTTGTTGCCTTTGACACGATACCCGTCAAATACGACAAAGACTTCTTCGCCGGACATACCGGCATAATTCGAAAGTATATCGATCAGTTTATCGGTGGCCGCATCCATACGGTCGGCGAGCAGATCGCGAAGATCTTCCCAGGCGTGGATCACATTGAAGCCGTCAACCATCAAAAGCTTCGGCTTGTTTATAGAAGGCCTTGCCTTGGGTACGGACTTTGCTTCCGGCACGACAGCCGGCTTCTTTTTCGTATACATTTGCTTTTTATGATTAGCATTTGCGGAAGCTGTTTTTTTAAGGATACTGTCGATCTCCTCAAGATCAATGCTGTAATCGAAGGCCTCTGTATGGATGGTCTTTACAGGGCCGGCTGCATCATATCCGATTTCGTCGGTAAGGTGCATATGCTCCGGAACCTCATTCCAAGGCACGATAAAGCCTGCGCCGTGCGCGCAAAAGACAGACGAAGCAGGATTGGCAAGATCCGCATCCGGATCATAGCCGATGGTTTCTACTACTTCTTCCGTATTGTGGCAGGGTCCGTAGCCGCGAAGGAATACATCCATGGTGCCCTGTCCCGCAGTATAAGATCTTAAATTGATCTGATAGTCCATCAGGGTCGATACGGGACCGTAGCCGGTAAGGATCGCTTCGTCACCGGATGTCTCCGGCGGATTTAACACGGCGTGTCGTGACTCTAATTCCATCATGGCCTTGCCCACGGTTCCGGAAGGGATTGTAAGGACAAAATCATAATAAGGTTCAAGCAGTACGCTTTCAGCCTGCATCAGTCCCTGTCTGACCGCGCGAACGGAAGCCTTTCTGAAGTCACCGCCCTCGGTATGTTTCGGATGTGCTTTTCCGTTGATCAGAGTGATCTTTGTATCGGTAAGCAATGATCCGGTAAGAACACCGCGATGCTGCTTTTGCGTGAGATGATGCAGGATCTGCTTTTGCCAGTTAGCCGAAAGCACGTCCACGGAAAGTTTGGAGTTTACGGATATGCCGCTTCCTGCTTCACCGGGCTCTAAGCGCACGTGAACCTCCGCATAGTGTCTTAGGGGTTCAAAGTGACCGACACCGATTGCGGAGCTTGATATAGTCTCTTTGTATGTGATCCTTCCGGTATCAAAGGAAGGACGCACCTCATATCGAACCATCAAAAGTTCGGTCAGGATCTCAAGCTGAACCTGGCCCATCAGATATACATGGATCTCACCGTGTTCCTCGTCCCAGGAACATGAAAGCTCGGGCAGTTCCTCGGTCAGTTCGGTAAGCTTCGGATAAAACTGTCTGGGATTGACATCCGTCGGAAGGAGCATCCTGTAGCGGATCACCGGTTCGATCAAGGCGTTGCCGGTGCCTGCGTCTGCGCCGAGTCCCATACCGCTTACGGTTTCGGAAGGACCAAGGATTGCGCAGATATCACCCGCAGATACCTCACCGGTTGTCTCATATCGCTCACCGTTATAGAGGCGGATCTCGGTAACCTTCTCTCCGTCATCTCCGATATTGTCGCGTACACGAAGCTGTCCGCCGGTCAGTTTCATATGTGTCAGACGATTGCCCTTCGCATCTCTTGTGATCTTATAAACCTTCGCACCGAATTCCTCCGGGTAGACGGGATCAGCCGAAAACTGATCGATGGCATCCAGCAGTTCGTCAATCCCCGTAAGCCGAAGAGCCGACCCAAAGTATACCGGAAAAAGTTTTCGTTCGGTTATCATGTCGCGCAATACGGCAACGTCCACGGAGCCATAGCGAAGCACCTCGGCAAGGACGGACTCATCCCCTGATAAAAGACCGATTTCCTCGGCAACTTCTCCCTCGAGAAAGCCGTCTTCATTCTCGCTGATATCGGTAAAATCAACGCAGCACTCCGAGAGATTCTCACGAAGATCTTCCATCAGTTTCTCGCGGTCAACGTCCGGTCGATCCATTTTATTTACAAATATAAAGGTCGGGATATGATAAGTGGAAAGCAGACGCTGCAGGGTCTTTGTATGTCCCGTTACACCGTCTGCGGCTGAAATCAAAAGAATCGCATAGTCGAGAACCATCAGTGTACGTTCTGTCTCTGCGGTAAAGTCAACATGTCCCGGTGTATCCACCAGGATCAGTTCGTGGCGTTCCAAAGCGGCGCGCGCTTCTTTGGAGAAGATCGTGATGCCGCGGCGTCTCTCCTGCTCATCCGAATCGAGCAGACAGTCGCCGTTATCTACACGGCCGAGTTTCTTCACAACACCTGTCTTATATAGAATTGCTTCCGAAAGCGTTGTCTTGCCGGCGTCCACATGCGCCAGAATCCCCACGGTCAGTTTCTTCATACACTCCCCCATCTAAGAATTGCTTCATGTTCGTTTTCGGTTCATTATACCATATATGAGACATGCCACGCCACAGGATGTTTAAGAGTACGAAGAGGCAGCGGATGCGAATGCGTAAACGGGTGCGGATACACATGCTGTGTGAGAGCTCCCGGGAGACATTCTGCTAAGCATCCCGGCGTAGTTGCATTCTCCGTACGCAACCGGCATCGGTTTTCCGTCCGTGGAAAATCGGTGCCTGCCTCGACATCCATGTCTCGGCTTGCTGTGCCGTACGGGATGCAAGCAGAAGGAGTCTCCCTCACGCTAATTCACACAGCATTATGCATCCGCATCTTTTCCCATCACCGACCGAGCCGAAGGCGAGACTGTAGTACGCCTGTGGAACACGTTTTGCACCGATTCAAAGGAATGCTGTTTTATGCCGGTGATGGGGCGCAGTGTGCCTGTGGCACACGTTTTGCGCCGACCGAGCCGAAGGCGAGACCTTGAACCCCATGGGTTCAAGGCACCGACAAAAAAAGATAGGGGAACCCTATCTTTTTATGCCGGTGATGGGACTTGAACCCATACGCGGTTGCCCGCAACAGATTTTGAGTCTGCCTCGTCTGCCAATTCCGACACACCGGCCCGTGCTATCTATTTTTCACACGAATGCCATTATACTGTACTGATGTGCTCTTGTCAATCAGCATCCTCGACCTTTTTCGCAACAACGACAAATCGACCGTCCTCCACATGATAAGCACAGGTGGAAAGAGTGATCAGGTGATCGCCGTATTTTGCGGTTGTGGGAATCTCGTATGCGGTAAGTGCCTTGCAGTTGGTGACATAGTTGTCAAAGTCGTTTTCGTTGGCGGCGTTGAAGAACTGATAATACTTGAAGTGACTGGTGTCATTCTTTCCGTAGATCTGTGTATAGAAAGCGGCAATCACTTCGTATTCTCCCTCGCCGTAGATGGTATCAAAGGTAAGCTTCTTGTGTTTCTTGTAGAAGTCTTCCTTCTCGTACTGAAGGATATCGTGGAACATGGTATTGGTCTGCATGTTGTGTCCGTAGATCAAAATATTGTCGCTCGGAAGCTCCACATCACTTGCCGTATCGACAAAGGGTGTACCGGAATTGTTGTTCTCCTTGTTGAAGTCACGGTAGAGATAAAACTCCTCGTTGTCCGGTGTGTACATAACGGGATAATCGATCTTGGTCCCGTCAATCTTAAGCCAACCGTAAAAATCATGGTTCTTGTGGTAGAGATTCCGGAAGCGCTTTAAGATCTTCTTGCCGTCGACTACGACAAACTCCTGTCCCGGAATATCGGATGCGGTAGCTTCATAGACAACATCCTCTTCTTCTGTGTTATCCTCATCCACCACAAGTTCGCGCAGATCCTCGTAGGTATCCTTGCTCTTCTTGTCCTGTCCGTAATAACGGATCAGATAGAGTGCGCAAAAAGTGAAGATGCCGATAAAGATTGCCATCAAAAACCAGTATAAAAAGTTCATGCCTTTCTTGCGCTTCTTTTTCTTGGTTTTTGACACAGCGGCGGTTTCCGTGATCTCGGTTACAGCCTCTTTCTCCTCTGTAAGATTCTCGTTTGTGTTTTTTTCTTCGCTCATACTCATCCTCTTTCAAAAGCAATATGAGATGCTTTTTATGCATCTCATATCAACTAGAAGTACTTTTTGCTTCCCCAAAGATTGTTTCGCTTGAGTGTCTGATACTCGGCATAAGCCTGATCCAACATCTGCTTTTCATTTGGGAATTTCAGCAGGTGGTAAGCCTCATGAAATTTGTAATACCCGGAATCCATAAAATACTCTTCACGCTGTGGCTTGCTGTAATAGCTGTCCGCCATCATCAGATACCAGTGTACATCCTTGTTCACCACATCGTAGGACGTGTTGAAGGTGTAGTTGCTCTTTCCGATATACTTGATGATCTGCGCCTTGACTCCGGTCTCTTCTCTTACTTCCCGAAGGGCTGTTTCGTTGTGCTCCTCTCCTTCTTCTACTGTTCCTTTCGGAAGCACCCAACCCTCGTACTTGTTCCTGTAGTTTTTGTACAGGAGCAAAATCTTTCCTCTGAATATTACCACACCGCCGCAGCTCGTTGCTTCAATCATAGAAGTTCCTCCTGCATGTGTGCCTAAATTGAGGTAATTATACCAAATCAGAGGTGTTATTTCAATACCCGTAATATGCGTCAAACAATTGCCTTGCAACGGAGGAAGATGTAAGTCCGGTGCGTTCGACATCTTCAGTCAGAACACATACGACCAGATCGGGATGATCCGGATTGGAAAAACCGATAAACCAGGAATTACTGTGTCCTTCGTCGTCATACTCTGCCGTACCGGTTTTCGCTGCGACGTCATAGCTTGCATCCGAAAAATACCATGCGGCAGTACCGTAATCGGCAACGGATTTCATGTATTCGGTCAGGACTTTTGCCTCGTTGCTTTCCATCAGGGCACCGTAGGTCTTCGGTTTAAACTCCTTGATCTTCGCACCGTCGTCATTTTCAACACGCTCGATCATATAGGGCTTCATCAGGACACCGCCGTTGGCGATGGCCGATGTGATCATGGCACCGTGAAGCGGTGTCATCTTTGTGTCTCCCTGACCGATGGCAGTCTGGGGAATCTCGTAGTCTGCGCTGTTTTCGTCAATGGTAAAGGACGATTTTACATAGGTGCCGTCAAAAGGAAGCTCCTTGTTAAACAAAAGCTCCTCGGCGGTTTTTCTGTAAGAGGACTTGTTAAGCCCCACGCCGATATTTGCGAAAGAAGCATTGCAGGAGTAGGCAAGGGAATCCTTGAGGCTTTCCTCACCGTGTGCCGTATCGCCGTAACAGTGAATATAGACATCGTTAAATGTGCCGTCCGACTCACAGTAATAGTTGTAATTCTCGTAATCATTCGGATGCTCACGCATATACTCAAGCAAGGTAACCACCTTGAATGTGGAGCCTGGCGCATAGTACCCTTGGGTTGCGCGGTTCAATAAAATGGAGCTTTCCGCACCCTCTTCCGTCTGCATGTAATCCCATACCGCATCGATCTCGTTCGGATCAAAATCGGGTTTTGAAACCATGCAGAGGATCTTACCTGTGGAAGGTTCGATGGCGATGACTGCGCCTCTTGCGTCGCCAAGGGCATTATATGCTCTTGCCTGCAAATCGTATCGTACTGTGGTCACGATATTGTCACCGCGATTTTTTTCGTCCGCAAGCTCCTTCATCACGCGTTCGAATACCTGGATATGTGTCCGAAGCATGTAGAAGTTACCCGATAGTTCAAGTCCGGCTTTTCCGTGTGCGTCGTAACCGGTTACATGGGCAAACATGTTGCCGTGGGGATAGCTGCGTTTTGTCACGCCGTTTTCGTCCGTGGTGCTCGTGGCGATCACTTCTCCGTCCGAGGTGATGATGTCGCCGCGTTCCACCTTGTCTGCGAAGGAATCCTGTCGCACATTTCTCGAATTTGCGATGGTACGCTCCGCTTCAAACTGCATGAAGTAGATCACATAACCGATCATTGCCATAAATACGGCAGTCATCAGATAGGTGATCACCACGATGGGGACATTCTTTCTTTTATTGTTCTTCGCGCGTTCCCTGTCTTTGGCCAGGAAGTCCTCCTCCGGCGTAAGCTGCACGCTCGAGGATGGCCTTTGCTCGTTCTTTGTCTTTTTCATTTTTGATCGCCTCATTGGTACTGATTACATAGACACCCTGAATGATGGAGAATATGATCAGAGTGCTTAGCACGGATGATACACCGTACGATATGAGCGGCAGGGTCACGCCCGTCGAGGGGATGAACTTTGTAACGCCGCCCAGGTTAAGCAGGCTCTGGGTGATAAAGATCACCGAAAAGCCGAAGGCTACATATTTGTAAAACGGATCACGGCACTGCATCGCCACATTCACAAAGGATATGAAGATGCTGACGATCACAAGGATCAGTGCAAGTCCGAAGATCACGCCGAGTTCTTCACAGATGGCCGAGAAGATAAAGTCACTTTCCGACACCGGAATGATATCGGCAGAGCCCTGCGTCAGACCGGATCCAAGGTAACCGCCGGTTCCGATGGCGAACAGAGACTGGGACAGCTGGTATCCTCCCCCGTCGATATCCGCAAAGGGATTTCTCCACGCAGAGACTCGCACCATAACGTGCGCAAACAGACTGTCCTTAAACAAGAGATAGGCTGCATAAACCGCTCCCACGCCGATTCCGATACCGCCTACAAGGAAGATCGGCCTTGATGTGGCAAGGTAGACAAGACATACATAGGTGATGTAAAAGATCACGGCGGCACCGAGATCCTTCTCCAAAACAAGTACGCCCATAAAAGCTGCAGAAATGATCGCGTTGGCCAGAAGTTCACCGAAGGTACTTGCCTTGCACAGCATGCTCGCTACAAAGAAGACAAAGAGGATCTTCACGAACTCCATCGGCTGCAGGGAGAACCCGCCGATGCGGATCCAGTTTCTCGATCCGTAATTTTCAAAACCGAGGCCCGGGATAAAGACCGTCATCAGTCCGATCAGACCGAGCAGGCCGTAACGCTTGCCGAAGACACGCAGATTCTTCCAGTTCTGCATGATATAGGGTACAAAGGATGTAAGTATCAGTCCTACGGTTGCGAAAAGGAATTGCTTTACGGCAAGCGAGAAATCCAGTCTCGTCAGCATGATATAACCGATCAGCAACATAAAGGCGGTGTTGTTGGTAAGTAACGCCGATGCATTTCTGTAAATGGACTGAAAGATCACCATGTACAGGATGGCTACAAAGATCTGTATACCGTAAAAGACGATGATCCTTACTTCGCCGAGTCTTAAAAACATCGTAAGATAACAGAGAAAATGGATCATGAATACATATATGATCTGCTTGGTCGCTTTCACCTTCCGCTCTTTTTCTGTCGTGGAAAGCAGTGATGAAAAGCACTTTACGGTATAAAGGATCATAAACAGTATGATCAGGTATTTTGAAATTTCACAGATGATATTGATCATCTACTCTACTCCTCTATGATAATGTCCGCCGGTTCGTTTGTCAGGAAAATGTCCCGACAGGATCCGTGCGGTTTCTTCAGCGCTTTCAATGGTGAACGAAAACAGCCTGATTCCGGGAAGCGGCATTTGTTCTCTTGTAACCGCAAGCGGAAGCCCGTTTAAAATCACACTGTACTCTGATGCACAGTTTGAAAGCACGTGATAGGTATTGCCCTTCTCGTCGGTAATATCCGTAACGCCGGACGTATGATCACAGCGTCCCGAAGATTTTTTGACACACTGTCTCGTGATCATCACGGGTTCATATCCGTAAACCGAAAGCATATGATGCGACAGGTCAAGGGACTGAAGTTCCTTCACAGAAAGCTCTCTTGGAGCTTCAAGGATCACTTGTACGGAATGCGCCGAAAGGAGTTCTTTTACCATACGCATGGCTTCCGTATTGTATGTATAAAGAAAACTTCCTACCATCACTTCCGTGATCTGCGGAGCCGCTCCGTACAGGGCAACACGTGCCAGGTTGTCAGGATTGTTAATATATATACCACTTATCTTCGGATTTGGCAAATCGACGGGACCGGCACAGGTTTCGGTTGTCACGTCAGGAAGTACCATCACCAAAGCCGTATTCTTGGATAAGCCATGCAGCATCGTCTCGCAGGATACAATGAGCTTTTGATCCATCAAAAGATACATCGGTTCCGTATCAGAAGCAAGTACGGCCGAAAGCTGTTCGGCGGTTGTCACTCTTACGGCTGTTCCGTCGCGAAGACGTTCATTCCTGTCCGTAACGCTTGCATGAACGGGGTGTTCTTCCTCACTGATCTTTCGTCTGTTTGCCGACAGAATACTCTCCTCGAGTGAAGCAACGGCATCCCGGCGCAGCTTCTTTAATACGGATCCCGGAAGAAAGACATTTGCGTCAGCATCCACGCTTATCTTTTCCGGAATATAGTCGGTTCCCCCGAAGGCGAACAGTTTATCCGAAAGTGTTTTTTCGATATCCGTATCCTTCCTGCTTTCCTCGAGCCTGTTTTCTCCGGAGGCTGTACCGAGAAAGCCAGACAAAGAATCCTTCATGGGACGAAGTGTAAGCGTCGGAAACTCTCCGATCTTTCCGGAAAAATGTACCGAAAGCGGGATCTTTGCATGTTTGCCGGCCAAGATCATGTCATTGATCTTTCGGCTTGTTTTGGATGACTGCATCAGTAAGACCGGCATCCCGGGTTTCATGAGTTTGGTTTTAGGCGCAGAAAGGGCTGCCGTATCACCGGCCAAACCAGAAACACCCGAAGTGATCCTCAAAGCCTCCCCGCCTTTTACGGCAATCTCAAGGACATCGCCTGCAGACAGATTTCTTTTCAAAAGGACGTTCACTTTGCCGCTTCCCAGTGAAACGATCTCTCCGAGCATTACGCCGGCATGTCCCGGTCGGTCTTTTGTCGTAAGATCGGTACCGATCCCGGTGTAATATCCCGTGCAAAAGCCTCCGCGATGAAAGACTTCCGCGAGTTTATCTTTACGCTGTTGCTGTTTTTTGATATCAAATTCACCGGCGATGATCTCATCCACGGAATCGCGGTATGCGGCCACGGCCGAAGCGACATAGAGACGGTTTTTCATCCGCCCCTCGATCTTTAAGGAATCGATACCGGTTGCAAGGATTTCGGGAAGGATCTCCAAGGTGCACATATCCTTCATGGAAAGAAGGTAGGATCCGTCGTAACATTTTCTGCAGGTCTGTGCACATCTTCCGCGGTTTCCGCTTCTTCCGCCTGCAAGGGAGGACATCAAGCATCTTCCGCTCATGGAATAACACATGGCGCCGTGACAGAACACCTCCAGCTCAATATCGGTTTTCTGTTTGATCTCGGAGATCTGTTGCAGCGTCAGTTCTCTTGCGGGCACAACCCTCGTGGCACCGAGTCGCTTCATAAGCCCGGCACCCTCACAGCTTGATATGCTCATCTGCGTGGATACATGGATGGGAAGGTCGGGAAACTCCCGGGAAAGAAACCGAAAAACGCCGAGATCCTGAACGATAACGGCGTCAAGCCCCTCTCTTACACAAGGGGTCAAATCTTCATATAAATCGGCAAACTCGGACTCTTTGATCAGCGTGTTCACCGTGAGATAGGATCTGCAACCGTGGAGATGCGCATAATCAATGGCAGAAAGAATCTCCTCGGTTGTGAAATTATCTGCAAATGCTCTGGCACCGAATCTGCTTCCTCCGAAATAACAGGCATCGGCTCCGGAAGCGATGGCTGCTTTCATAATATCGAAGGAACCGCAAGGGGCCAGGATTTCAACGGATTTAGATGTCATTTCTGCCCTTCTCCGCTTCAAGCTGAATGATCTTTCTCTGGAGTGCATTGATCTCTTCCTTGTACTCCTCGATCATCCTGGTAGCAGATTCCTGCTTGATCTGCGCTTCAATCACGTCATGACGAAGATCATAGAGCTGCTGCTCCTTGTTCGTGTCTTCACTTACCATGCTGTCTGCCTTCGCCTTCGCCTTGAAGTAGTCATCAGCGATATTTAAAGCGAGAAGCACACCCTGGTATTCCGTATTCATCCTGCGATACTGATCCGAAGCCTTACACTCCGCAATCTTGTTGTTGATGTAGGTGGCCACGTTCTGAAGATAATCCTCACCTTCATAGCCGCTTAAGGTATAGACCTTTCCGTTGATCACTACAGGGATATCTACTTTGTTCGCCATGATACAAACTCCTTTATACTTGTTCGTATAAGCTTTCCAGACCGAAATGCTTATAACAGATCTCTGTCACAATTCTACCACGGGGCGTGCGATTTATAAAGCCATTTTTTATGAGGTAGGGCTCGTACACATCTTCCAATGTACCCGAATCCTCTCCCACGGCTGCAGCTAAGGTCTCAAGACCCACCGGTCCGCCGCCGAATTTTTCGATGATGGTCATAAGGATGCCTCGATCTGTCTGATCAAGTCCCATGGAATCGACCTCGAGGCGATCGAGTGCCTTTTTGGCAACGTCATAATCGATCATGCCGCTGCCCTCGACCTCGGCAAAATCACGCACACGTTTTAAGAGACGGTTGGCCAGACGCGGCGTTCCTCTCGAACGCTTGGCAATTTCCAAAGCGCCCTCGTCATCTACTTTGATGGCAAGTACATTTGCGGAGCGAAGTATAATCTGCATCAATTCCGCAACATTGTAGAATTCAAGTCGGTTTACAACGCCGAAACGGTCACGCAGCGGTGCGGTAAGCATGCCGGCTCTCGTCGTGGCACCCACAAGGGTGAATTTCGGAAGATCCAGTCTGACGGATCTTGCTCCGGCTCCCTTGCCGATCACGATATCGATGGCAAAATCCTCCATGGCGGGGTATAAAACCTCTTCCACCTGCTTGTTCAATCGATGGATCTCGTCTATGAATAAAACATCATTTTCGGATAGATTGTTGAGGATCGCAGCCAGATCTCCCGGCTTATCGATGGCGGGTCCTGATGTGATCTTTAAGGATACGCCCATCTCCTCGGCCACGATGCCGGCCAAAGTCGTCTTTCCGAGTCCGGGAGGTCCGTACAATAGCACGTGATCCAGCGGCTCTTTTCGCTTTTTGGCAGCTTCGATAAATACGCGAAGATTTTGTTTTACTTTAGACTGTCCGATGTATTCGGAAAGAGATGTGGGACGAAGGCCCGACTCCAGATGGTCATCTTCCGGCATCATCTCCGTGTTGATCATACGTTTTTCCATCTATCGCTCCTATAACATATGCTTTAAGGCTGCTTTCAAAAGCTCTTCAACCGTCATACCGTCAGCAGCCTGAACCTTTTTGATGGCGCGAAGCGCTTCGACATTGGAGTAGCCGAGGGAAGAAAGCGCCATGGCAGTTTCGGAAATCGTATCTTTTGTGGCAGATACATCCATCGACGCATCTTCGCTGTCTGCAAATACGTCCTCAAGTTTCATCTTGTCGCGAAGCTCGAGCACTACTTTCTGAGCTGTTTTCGGTCCGATACCCTGTGCCTTGGCGATGGCTTTGTGATCATCGCTTAAGACGGCAATTCTAAGGTCGTCCACCGTAAGCTCGGATAAGACTGCAATCGCACCCTTCGGACCGATACCGCTTACGGAAATCAGCATACGAAAGGCCGCAAGTTCATCCGCCGAAAGAAATCCGAACAGACTCATATCATCCTCGCGGACCGACAGATGTGTATAAAGTTTCGCTTCTTCATGCAGGGAAAGACGTTCCGTGACATGGGTGCTTGCGTATAGGTGATATCCGATACCGCCGCACTCGATCACCAGATCCCCGACGCCGATCCTCTCGATCGTTCCCTTGATATATTCGTACATAAGTCTCCTAAAAAATAGCTGCCGCACATCGTACGGCAGCCATAGTGTCTGCTATTTATAAGAATTCGAAATCGTCCTCGGAATCCTCATCACCATCACCGATCATCATACGGTCAGGCTTTCTGGACTCTTCGATCTCTCCGACAAAGATCTCATCATCATCTTCGTCTGCGGGAGCAGCTGCAGGCTCTTCTGCCTTCTTGAAGAATCTGGAAGAAGCTGTCTGCTTGGGCTCTTCAGCCTTCGGAGCTGCTTTCGGCTCGGCTTTCGGTGCCTCAGCGGCTGCTTCGATGGATTCGCTCTGTGTCTTGGCGTTGCTGATGATCTTCGCTGCCTGCGCTTCTGCATTTCGGATGATCTCATCCGCTTTAAGCTTCGCAGCTTCCGTGCTGCCGTCATAATCGGTTGCATTCTCTGACTTCTGAAGCTGATTCTCGAGATCAAAGATCTTAAGTCTGCTCTCTTCAACAACGGAATTCAGTTTTGTATTGGATTCTTTGAGCTTTTTGTTCTCGTTGAATATCTCCTCATATGCGCGGAAGGTAGAAAGAATAAACTCATCTACTTCACCCGGCTTGTAACCAAGGAGACCTTTTTTGAATTTTTTGGTTTGAATGTCAATAGGTTGAATCATAATGGACCTCCGAACGTTGTCTAGTAAGAGAAATTATATCATATTGATAGAAAAAAACAAGCATAAATTCGGTGGAAATACGTGTGTTTTTGTAGTAAGATTGGTACATGAAAGCATTTTCTTACAAAGCGGAAATTAATAAATTAAATCTCCTGACGAAACTTTACGATCCGTCCGATCTCCTGGTTTTTGATATTGAAACCACAGGATTTTCGCCCGAGACTTCAAAGCTTTATATGATCGGTTATGCGTATTACGACGGTGACGGATTTACCATTGTTCAGCTTTTTAATGATGACGGAACGTCCGAAGAAGATCTCCTTGCGGCCTTTTCCGAAGTGATCGTACCCTACGGAAAGCTGTTTCATTATAACGGAGATGGGTTCGATATTCCCTATGTCGAGAAGAAACTCAAGGATCACGGTATGCCCGGGATACTCGATGACATCGAAAGCATTGATCTGTATAAGCTGCTCAGACAGTTTCGAAATCTTCTGCACCTGGACAACCTGAAGCAAAAAACCGTCGAGAGGTTTCTTGGGATCAATCGTCTGGACAAATACAGCGGCGGTGATTTGATCAAGGTGTATAAGGACTACCTTTCCGACAGAGATGAAGCCAAAGAAAAACTCCTTTTCCAGCACAACTACGATGACCTTGAAGGCTTTCTTGCTTGTTGTTCGATGCTGTCTTATGCAAGGTTACGCGCCGGATGCTTTTCCGTGTCCAAGATGCAGCTTCGCGAGAATCACCTGGTTTTTTCGCTTGACTTAGAGTATGAACTTCCGAGACGCATTACATGCAATGATTCCGGTATTACGATCACGGGAAACGGATCGTCAGCATCAATCCAGGTGCCGATTTATCTCGATGAATTGAAATTCTTCTTTGATGATTACAAGGACTACTACTATCTTCCCGGGGAAGACCGAGCCGTCCACAAATCCATAGCATCCTTTGTCGACAAGGAGCATCGCGAACAAGCCAAAAAAGACAACTGCTATACAAGACGAAAGGGTTACTTTATCAGCCAGTTTGACGGAGAGATCACACCGGGCTACAGACATAACGCCCGCGACAAGGAGTCTTACATCGAACTGGTCGACTCCTTCCTTAAGGATATGAACCTGCTCACGGCATACGCAAGATTTATCGTTATGAAACTCATGAAATAGGTGCCTGACCCCATTACGGAAATGTTACATCCGTAAGATTATGTCAAATAAAAGAATAACCGAACAAGTAAATGTACCTGTTCGGTTAAATTCATGTCGGTTTCTACTTTGTGCCGTCGGTAGCGGTTGCGGTATCATCAAGGCCAAGATCTTCGAGGTTTAAATCATTGATGCTGTCACCTTCGATCACTTTGACATTGTCCCCGGGTTCGCCTGCTGCATCCGTTGCGGTTGCTGCCGCCAAAAGGTAAGAATAATTTTTGGTATAATACTGGTCGAACCAGACATCATAGTTTCCGCCATCTACGGTGGCATTCGCGCGTCTTACGGCAACCGTATGCTTATAAAGGCCCTTGCCGAGCGGATAACCTACAATCGCACCAATCAATGCAGCTGCGATGAAAATCGATGCTGTCTTGCGGCGCCTTGCACGCTTTACAGCCTTCGGTCTGTTCTTTTTTTCCTTTTTATACTTATCAACTTTTGCCTGACTCATGTTAAGACCTCTTTCATATTGAAAATTTTCTCCGCCTATTGTACCACTCCTATTTTCAAATTTCAATATGCATAGCCGCCTTTCAGGAGGGATCGGGAGCTGGGGGGAATCCCGCCGGCGGCTCAGCCGCCTTTCAGGCCGGACTTCGGACGAACGACCCACCGGGTCGTTCTTTCGTCTCTACGAGACGAACCTCGTCGTTCGATTCCTTCCAAGCATACGAAAAGGAAGGGATATTTGTCCCTCCCTTTTCGTATGGAGCTGGGGGGAATCGAACCCCCGTCCAAAAGCCCATCCGGTACAGCTTCTTCCATCACAGTCTGCATATATTGATTCCCCAGGCGGCCTGCCTACAGACGGGCAAGTCACTTCGGTAGCTTCATAAATTTTCCTCCACCGCAAAGCTTAGGCGAAGGAGTTTCCCGCTTTTTCGATGCCGGTGTTAGGGTTGCGGGACGCCCTATCCTGACAGCCGCCTAATTAGGCAGCGTACGCGTAATTATCTTCTGCGTTTATGTTTAAAATTTCCCCGTTTTTACGTGGCCTGGGTCCACGGATGGCTACTATACGTTCAAAACTCCTGTCGAAACCAGTACAACCCCTTATATGATCGGGTGGAAAACCACCCGATATGTACGTCATCCAAGGTTCCTGATCTTGAATTCACGCTCTGCTTCGCGCTTGGTATCTCTCTTGGCGATATCGTCACGCTTATCATAGAGCTTCTTGCCTCGCGCAAGACCGATCTCGATCTTGACACGACTGTCTTTGAAATAGACCTTGAGCGGAACTATGGTATAACCCTTTTGTTGCTGCTGACCGATCAGTCGGTTGATCTCCCGCTTGTGAAGAAGCAGTTTTCTCACGCGAAGCGGGTCCTTGTTGAAGATATTTCCCTTCTCGTAAGGCGGAATGTGCATCTGATAGACAAAGACCTCTCCGTCCTCCACGCGGACAAAGGATTCTTTGATACTGCACTGCCCCTGGCGAAGGGATTTCACCTCGGTGCCGACTAAAGCAAGTCCTGCTTCAAAAGTTTCCTCGATGAAATAGTCATGATATGCTTTTTTGTTGTTGGCGATCAATGATACGCCCTTCGTCTTTGACATGATCTCTTCTCCTTACATCATATCATCTGCAAGTGAAAAATCAATTCTTTTTTGCAGCTTGTCGCAAGCTGCAACCTGAATCGTAACACGGTCTCCGAGGGAGAAACGTCTGCCGGTTCTCGTACCGGTCATGGCATACTCCTCTTCACGGAACACATAGATGTCATCCGTCATATCCGCAACGGAGATGGCGCCCTCAACCGTATTTTCAAGTTCCACAAAGATGAAATTGGATGTGAGTCCCGATACGACACCAGGGAAAATCTCTCCGACGTGTTCGGACATAAACTCGATTTGTTTTAATTTGATGACCTCACGCTCCGCTTCCTCCGCGCGACGCTCCTTTAAGGAATTGTCATCGGCCACACCCGGAAGGATCTGCTTATAGTGCGCAAGGCGCTTGCTGTCAAGCGTACCGCGCAAATTCTCCTTGATGATCCTATGGATCTGGAGATCCGGATAACGACGGATCGGCGAGGTGAAATGGCAATAATACTTGCACGATAAGCCGAAATGCCCGATGCATTCCGTGGAATAACGCGCCTGCTTCATGGATCGAAGCAGCATCCTTGAGATCAAAGGCTCATAGGACTCTCCCTCTATGGCAGACAGAATCTTCTGTAATTCCTTCGGATGCACCTCGTCTCTTGAAGGCTTGGTAAATACGCCGAAGTTATTTAAGAAAAATCGAAGAGAATCGATTTTCTCCGGATCCGGGTGCTCATGCACGCGGTACTCAAACGGAATCTCCTGCCAGAAGAAATCCTCGGCCACGGTTTCGTTGGCCATAAGCATGAAATCCTCGATGATATTGGTGGCTGTATTTCTCGGATAGGGCTTGATCTCGATGGGCTTTCCCTGCTCATCTACGATGATCTTGGTCTCCGGCATATCGAAATCGATCGAACCGCGCTTTACTCTGGCGGCCCGGATCACGCCGGAAAGCTCCTTCATCAGATCAAAGAAAGATACAAGATCCTTGTAACGCGCAAGAACCGCCTCATCACTTCGATCCAGAATCTTTTGTACATCCGTATAACTCATGCGTTCGTTGACATTGATCACACCTTCGGAAATGGTATGATCGACCACCTTGCCCTTCGCATCGATGGTCATAACGCATGAAAGCGTCAACCTGTCCACATCATGATTCAGAGAACATATGCCGTTGGAAAGCTTGTGCGGGATCATAGGGATCACACTGTCTATCAGATAGCAGCTGGTACCGCGCTTTAAGGCTTCTTTGTCAAGCGGGGAATGTTCCGTTACATAGTGGGATACATCCGCAATATGTACACCGAGTGTATAAAGATCTCCCTCTTTGGAGAGCGTTATGGCATCGTCTAAGTCCTTCGCATCCTCTCCATCGATCGTAACCGTGGTGAGGCTTCGAAAATCCGTGCGTCCTTCGATATCCGCAGGATCCACCTCGTCGGGAATCCTGTCAAGGTCCTTCATAACCTCTGCGGGATACTCCACGGGAATGTCATATGCGCGGACCACGGATAAAATATCCGTCTTCGGGTCGTTGATATGTCCGAGAATTTCCGTGATCTTTCCTTCGGGTGACTTTCCGCCACCGCCGTAGGAGGTGAGGTCACACACAACCTTGTGGCCGGTCATGGCGCCCATGGAATCGGAAGCCGCCACGTAGATATCATCGGCAATTTTTTTATTGTCGGGGATCACAAAACCGAAACCGTTTTGTTTTTCGTAGGTTCCGACGATCTTCGAGTACGTTCTCTCCACGATCCTTACGATCTTGGCCTCTCTTCTGCCGCCGGTCTTCTGACGGTTTAAAGGTGTGATCAAAACCTTGTCGCCGTGAAATGCATCGGCCGTATCTCCGGGCGGTATGAAGAAATCTTCACTCTCTCCTTCGACACTTACGAAACCGAAGCCTTTTTTGTTGGCAATAAAGGTACCGGGGATCATCACGGATGTAGCCGCCATGTATTTGCCTCGCTTGGAAAGCTCGATCTTTCCGTCTGCAATCAGGCCGTTTAAGGCTGCATCAAAAAGTTCTTCCTTCTCATCCGTGATCTGAAGAAGGAATTTCAAATCGGAACGACGCATGGGCTTGTAGGTCGGGTCATTCATGAGCTGATTCAGTTTTTCTTTGGCTTCGATAAGCGCCTCTTGATACTCCATGTTCGTACTCCTTTTCATAAAAAAGACGAGGTCTTACGAACCTCGTCTTTCAATGCTATTTAATAAACTTTGAAGAAAGCAAAAGCGCAAGGATCATGTAAAGCGCTCCTAAAACCGCAGTGGCCTTGTTCAGGCGGGACTGCTTGGAATGCTTTTTGTTCTTGCTCCAATAAGAATCCGTGGATCCGGTCAACGTATCCGTAAGACCGTTACCCTTGCCTTCCTGCATCATGACGATGATTGCAAGTACTACCGATATAATTAATAATGCAATGATTAAAGCTGTTTGCACAACTGTTCCTCCTATCTTATTAATACACACTCAGAAGAATATATCACAAATCAATCGCATGTGCAAGCATAAATTTATTTGGATTCGGGTTCTACGTCAGAAGTACAGTGCATACACTTGGTAGCCTTCACATCAATTTCACCGAAGCAGTAAGGGCACTTTCTGGTAAGAGGCGCTTCCTCTTCCTTTTTCTTGCCGATGGTCATCAGCTTGTTCATACCCTTGAGCATAAGGAACAAAACAAATGCGACAATGAGGAAATTGATCACGGACGTGATAAATGCACCCCACTCGATATAGGCACCAGTGTCACCGATCTCGGTTCTGCCGCCTACTTCCGCACCGCCGATCGCTGCAATCAGCGGATTGATGAAATCCTCGGTAAAAGCAGTGATGATCGCTGCAAACGCACCACCGATGATCACACCGATGGCCATATCCATGACATTTCCTTTTAAGGCAAATTCTTTGAACTCTTTCAGAAATTTCTTCATAGTTATTCTCCTTTTCTAGCGTACAAGCAGGCTCTTTCCTGTCATCTCGGCAGGCTGCTCCATGCCCATCACATCAAGCAACGTAGGTACGATATCCGCAAGACATCCGCCCTCGCGAAGCGTAACGCCCTCATCATAGTTTACAAGGATGAAAGGAACGGGGTTGGTGGTATGTGCGGTATGAGGATTGCCGGTCTCGTAATCGATCATCTGCTCGGCATTACCGTGATCCGCACAGATAAAGAGTACGCCGTCCACGGACTTTACTGCCTCTACTGCAGAACCCACACACTGATCAACCTTCTCTACAGCCGCAACAGCCGCGGGAATCACACCTGTATGACCTACCATATCAGGGTTTGCAAAGTTGATGATGATCACATCGTATTTGCCGGATGTAATTGCCGCATTTAATTTCTCGCTTACCTCAGGTGCGCTCATCTCAGGCTGAAGATCATAGGTAGCTACAGCGGGAGACTTTACCAAGATACGGTCTTCGTCTTTGTTCGGCTCTTCGATACCGCCGTTGAAGAAGAAGGTAACGTGCGCATATTTCTCTGTTTCAGCAAGACGAAGCTGCTTTAATCCGTTCGCCGCAAGGTACTCGCCGAAGGTGTTGGTGATCTCTTCCTTCTTGAATGCAACAAGTTTGTTGGGGATGGTTACATCATAATCCTTAAAGCATACATAGGTAAGAGGCATACGGCCGTTCGGACGCTCAAAACCATCAAAATCATCATCACAGAAAGCTCTTGTGATCTCTCTTGCACGATCCGGGCGGAAGTTGAAGAAGATAACGGAGTCTCCGGGCTTTACGAGGGATACGGGCTTGCCGTCTTCCACGATCACGGTGGGAACCACGAACTCATCCGTTACATCCTGATCATAGGATGCCTGCATTGCTTCGATGGGATCCGTTGCCGTAACACCATCACCGGTAACAAGGGACTTGTATGCCTTCTCTACTCTGTCCCAGCGATTGTCTCTGTCCATCGCATAATAACGTCCGGAAAGAGATGCAACCTTGCCGACACCGATTTTCTTGGTCTGCTCCACAAGTTCGATCAGATAATCCTTACCTGATGCGGGCGGAGTATCTCTTCCGTCGAAGAAGGGATGCAGATATACTCTCTCGAAGTTCTTCTTCTTGCACAGCTCAAGCAGTGCGTAAAGATGCGTGTTGTGGCTGTGTACACCACCGTCGGAAAGAAGTCCCCACAGATGAAGATCGGAATTGTTCTTGACGCAATTGTCGATGGCTTCATTCAGCTCGGGGTTCTCGAAGAAATCACCGTCCTGGATCAGTTTCGTGATCTTGGTGAGATCCTGGTAGATAACACGGCCTGCGCCGATGTTCATGTGACCGACCTCGGAGTTACCCATCTGTCCTTCGGGAAGTCCAACAAACATACCGGAGGCATTGCCTTTTACAAAAGGGTACTTTGCCTTAAGCGCATCCATCACCGGTGTCTTCGCCATGGCAATTGCGTTGCCATCCTCACGCTCGCTGATGCCATAGCCGTCAAGTACCATTAAAACTACTGGCTTTTTACTCATTTTACTTGTCTCCTCGTTCTATATTTATTAGATAAGCCTTTAATATCCGCTACTATTATAATGATCGCTTCGGGTTTTGGCAAGAAATTTTCCTGCCGTCTAGTAGTCTGAAAGACTGATACCATTGGTGCCGAGCGGAATCTCATGATCGAGCCCCACAAAGGAATCACCCTTGGTCCAGAGGACTTCTTTCACAAAAGCATACTTTTCCTCGTCCCAGGTGGTAAAGTCATCGAGCACCAGTCCGCCGGTGTCGCCGGAATTGGCGTTAAAGCACCAGAAGGTGTGATGCAGGTGATTCTTCTTGATAAGCTCCCGCATACAGGTCATCCACTTTAAGTTCGGCTCCTTCATAAAGCCTCCCCACTCTCCGATCAAAAGCGGTGCCGTACCCTTCTCATAAATATAAAACCAGTTATCCTTCCAACAGTCCTTCATCAGACTGTCAAAGTCATAATCTCCCTGAAACCACGGCTGCTCGTATACCGTCGGACCGTAGTCATGCGGCGAGTAGACAAGTTTGTTCTGATACTTTCCGAGATCGACGGGATAGTCAGCCACACCGCGAAGATTACCTCCCCACCAGTTGAAATAGTAATCATCCTCATTCTCCGAATGGAAATCACCGTTCTTTTTGATATCCGTCGGATAGATTTCGATTCCCTCAACCATGATCAGGACATTTGGATTCTCGGCAAGTACAACCGCTGCCGCTTCCTCTGCCATATAGCGCCAGTTATTCTCATCTTTTGAACCGTCCCACTTTGCAGCGCCGTCTTTTTCATAAGGCTTGCCGTGAGGTTCATTTTTAAGATCAAATGCGATGATGGTATCGTCATCCTTGTACCTGCGTGCCATCCAGGCAAGCGCGGCAAGATAATCCTCCTTCGATATACGCTCGGTATACCAGAGATTTACCATATGTCCCGATGCGTTGGTCTCGGCACTGTGAATATCGATCATGATCTTTAAACCGTTGGCGCGACACTGTCCGACCACGTAGTCAAAGATCGAAAGACTGTCCATACCGACCAGATAGTCGTTGGTGGCCTGGTTGAAGTTTGCATCCGGATACTCGCCGTGCGACCATGCAAGGATCAGTTCCGCCGAGAAGGGAACACGGATCAGGTTGAAACCATGATTTGCGATCTCCTGAATGGATGTGTTCAAATCGGATGCCCAGAGTCCGTCAAAGGTGTTGGTTCCCGTGTTGTATCCGAACCAGTTGACACCCGTGATCCAAACCTCTTTGCCGTCTTTGTCATAGAGCTTATTGCCCTTTGCCGTAAGCCAGTCGTCCGTTGTCGGCTCCGGCACCTCCTTGGGGCCGTAATCAACCTCACGATTGACGATGTCCCCGGACGAAACCGCCGCGCTCCGGTCCGGATGCTCGGCATCGGGAAGATCCGCGCTTTCTGTTGATATGGTTTCGGACGATGAAGCCCCATCCGCAGAAGTTTCCTTCGCTGTATCTGCGGCGGTATCCTTCGCCATGCGCTTTTTCTCGATCGACATGCCGACGAATATGCCAAGCAGGAATACGATGACTGTGACCTGAACGGCCACTAAGATTTTCATACCGCGCTTCATCAGAAGTTACCACCGTCATATCCCCAGCTTCCCGTAGGGCTGTACTTGACATAGATCCTGTCTGTCGGAATGCCGAGAACGCTGCTTAATACCTCGGTTGCCTTCCCTGTAAACGCGTTAAACGCACTCTTATTCTCTCCGCCAAACAAAGCAACTTCGACATATGCTGCGGGTGACTCTCCGTCCTTTCTGAAATACAGACGGCATCCGTCCTCGATCTGGAGCATCACCCAGGTCTCGGGCTTGCCGAGGCAGGATGAAGCTGCGTCAATCAGACCTTCGTTGATCTTTGTTTCCTGTTCCTTGGAAACAGTTACATTTACTTTTGAATGAATAAACGGCATAATGAATACCTCCCGAAAAAAATGATGTCCACATTATACCATAAATGATCTGCCGTTTCATACACCTACTTTAGGTTGAATTTCGCCTGATTTTCGATATAATATATGTATACATGCAACCTCATAAATCAAGAATCCGGAGGTGATGATTTGGGCGATACACACGTTAGAAAAATTAACCGAAGCTTGATTTACGGATGGATGACAATCGTCATCATCCTCTTTGTAAGCTATGTTTTTGAAGTGATGAAGGGCCAGCGTTCCTTCACATATCTTGTTGTTTTCATGGCGTTTACTGCCGTACCGGCACTTATTGTTCTGATCTTTTATCTGACCAAGCCGGATCGTTATTCGCTTCGTTACCTGATTGTCGGCGGATATTTTCTCATGTACATATTTGTTATGATCACCGGAAGTACGACGATGGTATTCTCCTACATCCTTCCGATGCTTTCATTGCTTGTGCTCTTCCATCAGCCGATCATCATCGTAGTGACGGGATTCGCTTCCTTCGCTGTCAATTTGGTTTCCATCTACTTAAGATATACCAACGGCGAGATCACCAAGGCGAACAGCAAGGATATCGAGATTCAGCTTGCACTGCTTTTCTTATGCTTCTCCGGTTCATTTTTGGCAACCAGGCTTTACGATGATATCCACAAGAAAAACCAGGCCTACAATAACGAACTAACCGAGAGAAACCGTGATATCGAGAAGATGACGGTGCAGACCATCACCACCATCGCCAACACCATCGATGCCAAGGACGAATACACAAGAGGTCACTCGAGACGTGTGGCTGAGTATTCCGCCACGATCGCATCCGCACTCGGTATGTCTGACATTGAAGTATCCAACATCCGCATCATCGGTCTGCTTCATGACATCGGTAAGATCGGAATTCCCGATGCTGTACTGAATAAACCGGGCAAGCTCACCTCCGAGGAATACCAGGTTATGAAGGGACACACAACCGCAGGAAGCGAGATCCTTAAAGATATCGACATGATCCCTGACCTCGATATCGGCGCCCGGTATCACCACGAGCGTCCCGACGGCAAGGGTTATCCCGACGGACTGTCAGGAGATCAGATACCGTTTATCGCAAGGATCATTGCCGTAGCCGATGCATACGACGCCATGAGTTCCAACCGTGTATACAGAAAGCACCTTCCGAAGGATGCGATTCTAAATGAACTGCACAAGGGCCGTGGTACCCAGTGGGATGCACAGTGTACCGACGTCATGATCAAACTTCTCACCGACGATCTTCTGCCCCATGTCAATGCGGATGAAGATGCGGAGCTCGTACAGCAGGCATCTACCATTCTGACACGTGTCATTGATATGGCCGAGGACAAGGGCAATGAAACCAGCGATGATTTAGACAGCTTAACCGGCGCATACGGACGCGACAAGGGACGCGATATGATTCAGTCTGCGATCGAGAAGTCCGGCAGCGGCGTGATCATGGTTGTAGATATCGACAACTTCCACTTCATCAACGAAAGCGAAGGATTTACCGTCGGTGACATCTATCTGAAAAAGACGGTCAGCATGATCAGAAAGCTTGCGAAGGAGATGATCGTCTCTCGCTTCGGCGCTGATGTATTTGTGATCTACCTTCCCACGATTAAAACGCTTTCCGAAGCCGAAGCGCTTGCCAGAGATTTGCTTGAGCAGACCAATACGGTAAGCGGAACCGATCAGAACATGCATCCCTTCTCTGTTTCTATTGGTATTACCGAGGTATGCACCGAGAAGGATAAAGCCATGATCCTCTACGAGAATGCCAACAAGGCTCTCTACGTGGCCAAGCAGCAAGGCGGCAACATCTACTACAGCCACCAGACCGTGGATCATTTTGTTCATACCGAGAAGGATCCTGCAGCCGATCTAAACACACTTGTAAATATTATCCAGAATCGTCACCACTACAAAGGCGGCCTTATCGCAGCCTACCCCGAATTCGGAAAGATGTATGAGTTTATCAGTTCTCTTGCCGAACGAAACAACATGCAGGTACATATCGTTCTCTTCACGATCGCTGCAGCCGAGGGTAAAAAGCCGGATCTCTCGGAACAGACGCGTGTGATGGATCTGATGCATAAGTCCATTGTCGGTTCCATCCGAAACATTGATGTCACGACCAGATACAGCTCCACGCAGATCGCCATGTTGCTCATGAATCTTGACGATCAATCCGTAAAGGGCGTTATCAATCGAATCATGACGGAATTCTTCCGAACCTACGATAAGCGTGAATTCACGATTCACTATGACACGGCCGACCTTTCAAAGAACACAAAGGAGAAAGAATAGATGATCTTTCCGGACTATCATCTTCACTCGGAGTTTTCATCCGACAGCGAAGCAAAACTATCTGACATCATCGACTCAGCCAGACAGCAGGGACTTACGTCTGTTTGTCTGACGGATCATCACGATATTGATTTTCCGGTTGAAGTAAGCGAGGAACGACTTGATTTCCAGCTTGATCTTCCGACCTACAAGCTCACTTTAAAGAAGCTGCGCGAGGAACTTGCACCGGAATTTGATTTACGGATCGGTGTGGAACTCGGTGTCATGCCGTCCACAACCGAGAAAGCCCGAAACTTTGTAAAAGAAAACGGAGACCTGGACTTTATCATCGCAAGCACGCACATCGTAGACGGTATGGATCCCTACTACCCTTCCTACTTTGAGGGAAGATCAGATGCTGCAGGTTACCACAGATATTTTGAAGTAATTCTCGATACCCTCCGTGACTATACGGATTTTGATGTCTACGGGCACCTTGACTACGTGGTACGCTACGGTCCCGGACAACTTTCAACCTATGATCCTTCCGAACACATGGAAGTGATCGATGAGATCCTTAAGATCATTGTACAGTCGGGACACGGCATCGAGGTAAACACGGGCTCGCTTTACAAGGGACTTCCGATGGCACACCCCCACATAGATATCCTGAAACGATATCGCGCGCTGGGCGGTGAGATCATCACGATCGGATCGGATGCACATATCCCCTCCCGCGTCGGCGCATACTTCGACAAAGCGCGCAGCTTACTGCTAGAGGCAGGTTTTACAAGCTACTGCACCTTCAAGAAACGTATCCCTACTTTTCATAAGATTCCATAATAAAAAAAGCGGAACCCGCAGGTTCCACTTTTTTAGTCATCCACTTCCTCAAGAATGTAGGGCGTGATCTGATATACGTAGTAATTGAGCCAATTCGCATAAAGCGTATTGGCATGACACCGCCAAGATTTGACAGGCTTCTTACTCGGATCGTCATCCGGATAATAATTGACCGGAAGTTCGGGATTCAAACCTCGATCGATATCCCTGTGGTACTCTTTGTCAAGTGTGACCGTGTCATACTCAGGATGCGCGGTTACGAAGATATTCTTACCTTCATCTCCGATGATCAGGCAGGAACCGGTCTCCTCCGAGTATGCCACAACCGAGAGACGTTTGTTCTTTTTGATGGCGGCTTCGTCACAGCCGGTATTCCTTGAGATCGGTACCAGAAAGGTATCGTCGAACCCTCTTACCAGTTCGGTTTTCTTATGCTTGGTGATCTGTCTGTAGATACCGGAAAGCTTCTTCGGAAGAAGGATCTTATTGACGCCGTAACGGTAATAAAGACCTGCCTGCGCACCCCAGCAGATATGGAAGGTGGAAGTTACGTGCTTCTCGGACCAGTCCATGATCTCGGTAAGCTCGCTCCAGTACTCCACATCTTCAAAATCCATAAACTCAACGGGAGCTCCTGTGATGATCAGACCGTCCCACTTTCTGTGTCTTACCTTGGAAAAGTCCGTATAAAAACGCTCCAGATGAGACTTTGATGTGTGTTTGGATTCGTAGGACATGGTTCTTATGAAGGATATATTGACCTGAAGCGGCGTATTGGAAAGACTCCTTAAAAGCTGCAGTTCCGTGTCCTCCTTAAGAGGCATCAGATTCAGGATCAGAATATCGAGCGGTCTGATATCCTGGCTCACCGCACGATTCTCATCCATTACGAAAATATTCTCTTTCTCTAAGATCTTCTTCACCGGAAGATCATTGTCAATCTTAATCGGCATGGAAACGCTCCCTACCTTTCGTCAGTCTATTTAAGTATGATACAACCTTTTATCCGTGAAGTCAAATCAACTCATGGCCAGGAAATCATCCTCGGAGATAATGGGAATTCCGAGGGACTTTGCCTTCTGGTTTTTGGAAGATCCCGATGTCACATCGTTGTTGATCAGGAAATGTGTCTTTGCGGATACGCTTCCCGCCACCTTTCCGCCGCGGTCTTCGATCACCTTCTTCAAGGCATCACGGTTTTCAAAATGATTGAGTGAACCCGTTATAACAAATGTCTTTCCTGCAAGATCCTGCGGCGCGTCGTTTACCTCTACCCGAAGTGTTACCTCCTTAAGAAGTTCGCGGATCACGGCGCGGTTTGCCTCATCCGCAAAGTAAGCCACAATGCCTTCCGCGATCACCTCACCGATACCTTCCACCTCACAGAGGCTCTCCGTATCCGCATTCATGATCGCGTCAAGATCATCCTTGAAGAATCTGCAGATTAAGCCCGCCGTTGCACTTCCAACATTCAGAATACCGAGTCCGTAGAGAAGTCTCTTTAACGTCGTCTCTCTCGATGCATCAACCGCCTTCTGAAGATTCTCATAGGACTTTTCTCCAAAGCCGTCTAAAGTTACAATCTCATTCTTATATCGATCCAAACGATAAAGGTCGTAAAGCTCCGTCAGGTAGCCGCAATCGATGAACTTATCAATCGTCGCCTCGGAGAGTCCGTCGATGTTCATCGCATTTCTTGATACGAAATGTGCAAACAGCTTTGAAGCCTTCGCGGGGCACTCGGGGTTCGGGCAAAAGAGCGTCTCTGCTTCGTTCTCGCTTCGAACCACGGTCTTTCCGCCACAGGCGGGACAGGTGTCCGGAATCACAAGAGCGTCTGAACAAGTCAGGTTCTCGGAAATCTGTGGTATGATCATATTCGCCTTGTACACCTTGATGGTATCACCAATGCCAAGCTTTAACTCACGAATCATGCTGACATTGTGAATGCTGGCACGGGATACACTGGTGCCCTCAAGCCATACCGGTGTAAAGATTGCCACGGGATTAATCAGTCCCGTTCTTGAAGGACTCCACTCCACATCGAGTAGTTCTGTCTCCGCCTCTTCATCCGCCCACTTAAATGCAATGGCATCTCTTGGGAACTTCGCGGTACGTCCGAGGGACTTTCCGTAGACACAATCGTTGTAGGAAAGAACAAGTCCGTCCGAAGGGAAATCATTCGTCTCGATTTTCGCTGAAAACCATGCCACGGTATCTTTCAGGTTTGATGCGTCAACGCTCTTCCACTCCACCACATCAAATCCCATACGCGAGAGAAAGTCAAAGCGTGTCGTAATACGATCATCGATTGCCGCGTCTCCTGTATCAAGCATGGAGAATGCAAAGAAATGTACATTTCGCTCGGCAGTAATCTGATTGTTGAGCTGTCTTACGGAACCCGAGCATAAGTTTCGCGGGTTCTTATACTTTGATTCAACATCCGTAATCTTGTCATTGATTCGGTTGAAATCGGTGTATGTAATGATCGCCTCGCCACGTACAGTCAGGACGTTCTTATATGGAATCGTCTTCGGAACATTTGCAAATACACGGGCATTGTTGGTGATCACCTCGCCGATCGTTCCGTTGCCGCGGGTCACGGCCTTCACAAGCTCTCCTCCCTCGTATGTAAGAACCACGGTAAGTCCGTCTAATTTCCAGGAAAGCACGCCCTCCTGAGAAGAAAGCCATGCAACAAGTGCGTCCACATCCTTCGTCTTATCAAGAGAAAGCATGGGCGAAGGATGCGCCTCCTTCGGAAGCTCACTCAAGATCTCGTAACCAACCTTGTGCGTCGGACTTCCCGAAAGAACAACGCCGGTCTCCTCCTCAAGCGCAACAAGCTCATCATAGAGCGCATCATAATCCTTGTTGCTCATAATCTCCGTATCAAATTGATAATAGGCCTTCGCAGCCTCGTTTAACTTCTCCGTAAGTTCACGGATGCGCGCGAGTTTATCATCCATAATGGTCTTCCTCCGTCCACATATGTCTAGTCTTTATCAACCAGACGTCTTAACTCCTGTTCCTCTTCCTCTGTCAGTTTCCTGTACGCTCCCGGGCGCAGATCTCCCAGTCGTACATTTAATACCCTGACACGCTTCAGGCTTACAACCCTGTAATCAAAGTGATCGCACATTCTTCGAATCTGCCGGTTTAAGCCCTGCGTCAATATGATGGAAAATGTTCTTGCCCCGGTCTTTTTCACCTTGCAGGGTCTCGTGACCGTGTCAAGGATGGGGACGCCTTCCCGCATGCCGGTAAGAAACGCTTCCGTAATGTCTTTATTCACGCGGACATGGTATTCTTTTTCGTGATGGTTCTTTGCTTTTTGGATCGCATTGGCAAGATCGCCGTCATTGGTAAGCAGGAGCAACCCGGAACTGTCTTTATCAAGACGGCCCACATAGACCACGCGTTCCGGAAACTCCGTCTCATGAAAGAGACTGTCTTTGTCCGCTTCCTTTGAGGTGCAGACCTGTCCGATCCGTTTGTTCATGGCGTAGATGACGGTGCTTAGCTGCTTCTTTATCTTACGTCCCTTGTAGATCACCTCGGAGGTATCAAACACCTTCGTACCGAGCTCGGCAACAATTCCGTCCACCTTGACAAAGCCGGAGGCAATATCCTTATCGGCCTGTCTTCTTGAGCATACGCCTGCTTCACTTAAGTATTTATTCAGTCTGATTCCGTCTTCCATCTTTTCTTTCATCCATTTTGAAAAAAAGGCCTGCCGCAAAAGCGACAAGCCTTCGTGAACTAATTACCGGGCTGAGCGTTGATCTCGTTGTAAAACGCCGCAAACTTTTCATCACTTGCAACGCATCGATCGATATCGTCGCGAACCTTCTTGTACAGATCCTGAATGTCCGGATTCGCATCCTGGGTATCAAGAAATGCATCAAGTTCCTGACTCGGCGAACTGTTGTCAATCTTATAATTACCGGACGCATCCTTCACGATATACATACGGCTGATGTTTAAAGGTGAGCTCTGTACATCGGCGATCGTCAGATTACAGATCACATAGCAGACCGTTCCGTCTTCGGTATAACCGGGAAGCGTGTAACAGTTGACATTCGCATAATTGGTGATCTTGTTCGCTGTCCTCTGATACGGACTCATATCATCAAACTGTGACGGATCTGTCACAAGCGTCTTTAACTTCGCCTGATCGCAGATCGCAAGAGCCGTGTAATACTCTACAACCAGCGAATTGATGGCTACATCGGCGTTGGTTTCATAGGACGGCTTTGCCGTATCTACGGTCTCCGTCGTCTCTTTTTTTCCGAAGATAGCATTGAAATCGAGTTTATCAAAATAATAGAAGTAAAATACCAAAGCAAGCAGGATGAAGATCAACCAGGCAAATACCAGAAACAGTATCGCAACACCCTTGCCGGATTTATGTTGTTCCTTGCTCATATCGGACTCCTTAAACTGTAAAATCTGAAAATGCACCAGAGAGGAATCGAACCTCCGCACATGGCTCCGGAGGCCATTGCTCTATCCACTGAGCTACTGGTGCGTGATTTTTGTCACGAGATACATTCTATCAGATTCCATCTGATTTTTCAATTCATAAGTTGAGGCAAATTTGCGCTCTCCGCGCACTCTTTCAACAAATGAAAGTGTAATGTTTTTGCCGTAAAGATCCCCCGAAAAATCCATCAGGTTCGTTTCCACAAAGATGTCATTTCCCGTGTGCACGGTCGGGTTGCTGCCCACATTGGTAAGACCGTAGTAGGTGTTTTCGTCCACAGCAACCTTTGTGATATAAACACCGCTCGCCGGCAGGATCTTGTTTCCGTCCGTATTTAAATTGGCTGTCGGAAAACCGAGTGTGCGTCCGAGACGCTTTCCGGTTACCACGGTGCCGCTCAGACAGTAGGGACGTCCCATCATATCCTCAACCAAAGTTACATCTCCGTTAGAAAGAGCCTCGCGAATTCCGCTGCTTGAAAGCTTCTTTCCGTCATAGGTCTGCTCGGGAATTACGGTAAGGCCGAAGCCAAGCTCGTCAGATAATTTCTCCAAAAGCGCTACATCGCCGGTTCTTTGATGACCAAAACGAAAATCGTGTCCGACCACCACATGCTTTACGGACAGGTTGGACAGAAGAACGTCACGGACGAAAGCCTCTGCGGAAAGATTCATAAAATGCTCATCAAACGCACAGGTAAGATGCAAGCGGATTCCGCTTTCGGAAAGCAGACCTTCTCTCTCATCAAAAGAAAGAACACCGGGTTCACCCGGGTGTTCAATGGATAAGACGGCAGGCGTGATTGAAAGTGCCTGTCCTGCTTCTACCACAGCTTCGATCAACTTCGTATGTCCGGGATGCAGCGTCTCGAACTTTCCGATCGCAACAGCGATGGCCGTAGAATCTAATTTTTCCTGATAGGGAATGATTTTCATGAGCTACCTATAAAAACATTTTATACGGATGAAAGGATTTTTCACTTTCATGATACATATAAAGAGCTGTAAATGTATCTTTCATATAAACGCGATAAATCTGTTCGTTTACATAATTTCCTTCTTGTGAACTAATTAAATCTTCCGGCAGTTTATTTCCGTTTTGAAGAAGTTTGGTACCGGATTCCAAAACCGTAATCTTTTTATATTCCGTAAGCAAAGCGTCCGTCGGAAGGATCAGCGAATCAATGGATCCCTCTCGTAAAGCATCTTCAATCTCAGACAGTTTTTTCGCTTCCGAGAGATGAAAGTCCTTCACACGGCTTCTGGTAAGTGCTTCAAGCGTCGCAGGTACACCCATCTTCTCTCCGATATCGCGTACCAGGCTTCTGATATAGGTTCCCTTCGAGCAGTGTACATCAAAAGAAACGTCCGGAAGATCGATCCTCACATCCGAGATCGCATGAATGGTCACCGGTCGTTTTTCACGTTCGACAGCAATTCCCGCCCTGGCATACTCATAAAGCTTCTTTCCGTCTTTTTTGATGGCGGAATACATGGGCGGAAGCTGGTCATAGGACCCGATAAACGATCGAATCGCTTCATTGATCATCTCATCCGAAAGTTTATATACTTCCTCCTCACTGACAGAGGAAATCACCTCTCCCGTGATATCTTCCGTGTCGGTTGCACTACCGAAGCGAATCACGGCACGGTATTCCTTGTCCTTATCGGTCAAAAGCCCGGCAAGTTTGGTTGCCTTGCCGAGGCATACGGGAAGAACCCCCGTCGCCATCGGGTCAAGTGTCCCGGTATGGCCGATCTTTTTTTGGTGAAGAATACCTCGAAGCTTGGCACATACATCAAAGGATGTAAATCCGGGTTCCTTATAGACATTGATGATTCCGTCGTACATATCTTCTTACTTACCCATCTGCTTCCACTGTTCTTCGGCTAAGGAAAGCACCTTCGAAAGAATCTCCTCGGGGTCACCGCAGTAGTCAAAACCGGCTGCACGGATATGTCCGCCTCCACCGAAATTGCACGCTATGGTGCTTACGTCGATTTCCTTCACCGAGCGAAGGGAATACTTATAGCGATCTTCTTTCACATGGTAGATGAAAACCGCAAGTTCAACGCCCTCCGTCACGCGAAGCTTGTCTACAATGCCCTCCGTCTCCTGCTTGGAGCAGTCAAAGGCATCAAACATCTCCCGCGTGATGCAGGTAGAGATAGCTTTCCCGCCACAGTAAAGCTTTGCATTTAAAAGCGCCTGCCCCGTGAGACGGTTTTGCTTGTAAGTCACCTTGTAGAACGTCTCGTCAATGATAAACTGGGAATCCAAGCCTTTTGACATCAGCATACCTGCGATGCGCATGGTATCTTCCGTGGTTGCGGGATACTTAAATACACCCGTGTCATGCACGATACCGAGATACAACGCTTCGGCAGCACATTTTCCGATCTTTTCATGGTCTAAAAAACGGCACAGAATCTCACAGGTGGAAGATGCATCCGGATCACAGTAGAAAAAATCGCCAAAACCCTGATTGCTTCTGTGATGATCGATACAGACGGTATCTGCGGCCGTTTGATAGCAGGCCGAAAGTTCGCCGTGTCTGTCCGTGTCACCGCAATCCAAAGAGATCGCAAGATCATAAACGGTGTTCTGCGTCTCATGCAAAATGAGATCCGCACCCCGAAGAAAATGAAAACTCGCCGGGATTTCCTGCAGATACACATCCGTCTTCTTCTCGGGATAATTATCGAGTATGTAATTGTAGAGCCCCAGGCAGGAGCCTACGCAGTCTCCGTCGGGACGAATATGTCCGACCAGTGCGATACGCTCTGCCTGCTCAATCTTTTTGATCAGTTGATTCACGCTTTGCCTCTTCTTCTTTCCCGAGAATCTCATCGATTCTCTTGGACATCTCAATACCGTAGCGGATCGAGGTGTCGGAAACAAAGTTTAACTCCGGTGTATTTCGAAGATTGACGGATGCAGCTAGCTTCTTTCTGATAAAACCGGCTGCGCTCTTCAGTCCCTCAATCGTGGACTTTTCCGCATCTTCATCTCCGAGCACACTGATAAACACCTTACAATACTTAAGATCCGGGGTTACTTCGACATCCGTAACGGATGTCATCCCCGAAATGCGCGGGTCTTTGATCTCATAACTGATGATCTCGGAAAGCTCCTTTCGGATCTCGCTTCCGACCCTGTCATATTTGTGAGCGGTTTTCCTCATTATCTGGGAACCTCCTCCATCACATATGCTTCAATCTGGTCCTCAACCTTGATATCGTTGAAGTCTTCCATAACAAGACCGCACTCAAAGCCGGACTTCACTTCTTTTACATCATCCTTGAAACGCTTTAAGGAAGCAAGCGGTCCCTCAAAGATCAGCTCACCTTCTCTGGTGATACGAACCTTACAGCCGCGCTTGATAAAGCCGTCAAGTACATAAGAACCTGCAATGGAACCGATACCGGATGCTTTAAATACCTGGCGTACCTCGGCATGACCGGTCACCTTCTCCTCGAAGATGGGATCGAGCATACCCTTCATGGCAGACTCAATATCCTCGATGGCATTGTAGATCACCTTGTAAAGTCTGATGTCTACCTTCTCACGCTCAGCCACATCCTTCGCCTGGTTGTCGGGACGGATGTTGAATCCGATGATGATCGCATCAGATGCAGAAGCAAGGATAACATCGCTCTCGTTGATGGCACCAACGCCCGAGTGGATACATTTTACAGCAACCTCGTCGTTGGAAAGCTTTAAGAGACTGGTCTTTACTGCTTCTACGGAGCCCTGTACATCGGCCTTGATGATCAGGTTTAATTCTTTGATGTTGCCTTCCTGGATCTTGTTGTAAAGATCATCCAGTGACATATGAGACTTGGTATCTGCGATAAGCTTCTCCTTGCCTCTTGCGATAAATGCATCGCTGATCGTACGCGCTTCCTTCTCGCTGTCTACAGCCATACAGATCTCACCGGACTGGGGAACACCGTCAAGTCCGAGGATCTCAACCGGCATGGAAGGACCAGCTTCCTTCACGCGTCTTTGCTTGTCGTCAAACATGGCACGGATCTTTCCGTGGGTGTCGCCGATCGCAACGTAATCTCCGACATGGAGTGTACCCTTCTGTACGAGGATGGTCGCAACGGAACCACGTCCCTTATCAAGCTGTGCCTCGATCACGATACCTCTTGCCTTACGCTTCTTGTTGGCCTTTAACTCAAGGATCTCTGCGGTAAGAAGGATCATATCAAGCAGATTGTCGATACCCTGCTTTGTATGTGCGGATACAGGACAGAAGATGGTGGAACCGCCCCAATCCTCGGGGATAAGCTCATACTCCATCAGCTCCTGCTTCACACGTTCGATATTCGCGCTTTCCTTATCAATCTTGTTGATGGCAACGATGATCTCGATACCGGCCGCCTTGGCATGGTTGATTGCCTCGACTGTCTGGGGCATAACACCGTCGTCTGCAGCTACAACAAGGATCGCAATATCCGTACTCTGCGCACCACGCATACGCATGGCGGTAAATGCTTCGTGTCCCGGTGTATCAAGGAAGGTGATCTTCTGACCGTTGGCACGTACCACGGAAGCACCGATGTGCTGTGTGATACCGCCGGCCTCACCCTCTGTTACGGATGAATCACGGATCGCATCGAGAAGGGAAGTTTTACCGTGGTCAACGTGACCCATAACGCAGACAACAGGAGGTCTCGGTGTCATCTTGGAATCGTCCTCTTCCTCTTCCTTGAGGAGTTCTTCGATAACGTCTACCTTCTCCTCTTCCTCTGCGATGTAGTTATACTCAAGTGCGATTTCGGCAGCTTCGTCAAAGGAAAGGTCGGAATTAACATTGTATACCTTACCGGCCATAAAGAGCTTTTTGATCAGCTGTGCAACAGGCACCTTGATCTTGGATGCAAGCTCACTTACGGAAAGCACTTCCGGAAGCTCAACGGACTTGATCACGGGCTCTGCGGGTGCCTTGGGCTCCTGCTTTTTGGGTTCCTCACGATGATCCTGATTGCGCTTCTTGTTGTTTCTGAAGTCCTTTCTGTCTCTTCCGTCAAATACGGATACACGGCCCTTCTTTTCGCCCTGTCTTCTCTCTTCCTTCTCGCGCTCCTTCTTCTCACCCTCGCGGCGATCGGCACGCTTTTTGTCATTCGGGCGCTCCATAGGTCTTGCGGGTTCGGGTCTTCTTCCGTCGGGACGACCGCCCTCGGGTCTTCTTCCGTCAGGTCTTCCGCCCTCGGGTCTTCTTCCGTCGGGACGACCGCCCTCGGGTCTTCTTCCGTCAGGTCTTCTGCCGTCGGGACGACCGCCTTCGGGTCTTCTTCCGTCAGGTCTTCCGCCTTCGGGTCTTCTACCGTCGGGACGACCGCCTTCAGGTCTTCTGCCGTCGGGACGACCGCCTTCGGGTCTTCTTCCATCGGGACGACCGCCTTCGGGTCTTCTTCCGTCGGGGCGACCACCCTCAGGTCTTCTTCCGTTATCTCTTCTGTCAAAGCTTCTTACGATCTCACCCTTCTTTTCGGGCTTGTTCTCGGGCTTATTCTCAGCCTTTACGGGAGCCTTTTCGGGAGCCTTATGCTCAGGCTTTGTTTCCGCCTTTGCTTCAGGCTTTGCTGCCGGTTTTGCAGCCGGTTTTTCGGCAGGCTTTTGCTCGGGCTTTGCAGCCGGCTTTGCCGATGCGGGAGCATTGCCGCCCTTTCCGAAGATTCCTCTAATATATGTGATCAGCTCATCGCTGACATTACTTGCAGCAACCAGTGCTTCATTCTTCTTGTTGAGATGTACCAAAAGTTCACTGCTTTTCACTTCTCTGCCAAGCTCGGCAGAAAGCTCTTTTGCCAATTCTCTGACTCTCATTCATTGCACCTCCGATTGATAAGTTTCGTTATCTGATCAGCAAATCCCGGATCTGTCACAGCAAGTGTCATACGACTTTCCTTGCCGATGGCATGTCCGAGGCTTGCCCCGTCCCCGTACACGATACAGGGAACTTCATAGTATGAGCATTTGTTCCTGAATTTTTCCTGTGTATTTTCCGATGCATCCTCAGCGATCACCACAAGGTATGCCTTGCCTCCGGTGACGGAATTTTCCGTCATAAAGCCGCCGCTTGCAATCTTTCCTGCTTTTGCTGCAAGTGACATCATGGAATACACCCTATTCGGTACCGGCATTTTGAAACACCCCTTCCAGCATGTCATAAAGTTCGGGAGTGATCTGACATTTCAGTGATCGTTCCAGGCCCTTATTCTTTCTGGCCTTTTTCAAACATTCAGGATCCATGCAAAGGTATGCGCCTCTGCCCGATGTCTTGTTGTTTCGGTCAACCGTAACATTGCCGTCCGGTGTCTTGACCACACGTATCAATTCTTTTTTGGTTCCTGTCTGCCTGCATCCCACACAGGTACGTTCCGGACGTTTCTTGTCCATACGTTACGCCTCCTTAAGGCAAATTATGCTTCTTCAGACGCTTCCTCGTCAGATACTTCTTCCTCATACTCGTCATAGGACTCTTCATAATCACCTTCTTCGTAATCATCGTAGTCCTCATCATACTCTTCGTTATAGTCTTCGTCATAGTCACTGTATCCGATATCTAAAGCCTTGGCCTGAGACTCACTCTTGATATCGATCTTGTATCCGGTTAGGCGAACCGCAAGTCTTGCATTCTGACCTTCCTTACCGATTGCAAGGGATAACTGATCTTCTGGAACGACAACCTTCGCTGCCTTCTCATCCTCATCCACCTTCACCCAAAGTACGTCGGAGGGGCTTAAGGCGTTCTTGATATATACTGCGGGATCATCATCATAATTGATGATATCGATCTTCTCACCCTTCAAGTCGTCCACGATGGTATTGACACGGTTTCCTGCGAGACCGACACATGCACCTACCGGATCTACGTTGGGATCGTTGGAACGAACCGCGATCTTGGTACGGGAACCTGCCTCACGGGCGATACTCATAATCTCAACTGTACCCTCGGCGATCTCGGCAATCTCACGCTCGAAAAGTTTTCTTATAAGCTCCGGATGTGTTCTTGAAACAAGGATACGGAATCCCTTGGTGTTCTTCTTAACTTCAACCACATAGAGCTTGATTCTGTCGCCGATTCTGTAGTGCTCGCCTTTGACCTGCTCATTTTCAGAAAGAACCGTATCGGTTCTGTCGTCTAAGGATACGCTGATGTTGTTGCCGATAAAACGCTGAACCACACCGGTGATGATATCCTTTTCCTTGCATACAAAACGATTGAAGATGGCGTCTCTCTCGCTTTCCTTGATGGCCTGAACAATGATGCTTCTGGCCTTCTGTGCAGCGATACGGCCGAATTCCTTGGAATGCACTTCAATCTTCACGGTATCCTCAAGCTGTGCATTCTTGTCCATCGCCTTCGCCTGTGTCAGTGAAATCTCCGTGGAATCATCCATCACGTCATCATCTTCCACTACGGTCTTGCACTGGAATACGGAAAGATCTCCGGTCTCTCTGTCCATGGAAACTTCGATCACGGCATCCTTGCCGAAATCCTTCTCACATGCGGACACAAGGGACTTCTCGATGGCGTCCATGATCACTTCTTTGCTGATGTTCTTCTCTTTTTCGAGCTGGTTTAATGCGTCAATGATTTCTGACATTTTTTTCCTCCAATCTTTTATACAAACGCAAGTCTCACGCTTGATATATTCTGTCGTTCAAATGTAAGGGGGTTACCCTCGCAATCTATGGTAAGGGTATCTTCGGTAAAAGCCGAAAGATTACCCGTGTATTCCTTGCTTCCATCGACCTGTTTGTAAAGTTTGATATCAACAGGTCTGCCGATGCAGCGGGAAAACTCTTTGTCCTTCTTTAAGGCTCTTGTAAGCCCCGGTGAACTCACCTCCAAGATGTAAGGATCCTTCATGCGGTCCGCCTCATCGAGCTTCGCCTCCAAAGCCCTGCTTATCGCAACACAGTCATCGATCTCGATTCCGCCTTCCTTGTCTGCGTAGACGCGAAGATAATAATCCTGTCCTTCTTTCACGTACTCCACGTCCCACAGATCGAAACCGCCCGCCTCGATGATCGGAGTTACAAGCTCCGTGCAGTGCGCTTCAATCTCTGTTTTTTTCATTTGATCACACCTTCCTCATACAGTTAAAAAGAGTGGGTTGCAACAACCCACTCTTCATGTCATCATATTTAAGCCTTAGATAATATAACACATTTATCCGACAAATGCAAGCGTTTCCCTTGCAATTGCGAGTTCTTCATTGGTAGGAACGATCCATACATCCACACGGGAATCTTCCGTGGAGATTCGAATCTCCTCTCCGCGCTTTGCGTTCGCAGCCTCATCGAGGGTGATTCCGAGGAAGGACAGGCGATCGATGCACATCTTACGGATGGCAGCTTGATTCTCTCCCACACCTGCCGTAAAGCAGATGGCGTCCACGCCGTTCATGGCAGCCGCATAAGCACCGATGAATTTTGCTGTCTGATAAGCAAAGAGTTCCATCGCGATGCGGCATCTGTCGTTACCGTCTTTCATACCCGCTTCTAAGTCTCTGAAATCACTGGAAACACCGGACACACCCAGCATACCGGATGATTTATTTAAGACCTTCATCACTTCTGCAAGTGACTTGCCTTCCTTGTCGGCAATATACTCAATAATGGCAGGATCGATATCTCCGCTTCTGGTTCCCATGGAAAGTCCGGCAAGCGGTGTAAATCCCATGGTCGTATCTACGGACTTACCGCCCTGTACGGCGCAGATGGAAGAACCGTTGCCAAGATGGCATACAATGATCTTCGTATCTTCGATGGGACGTCCAAGAATCTCTGCCATACGTTTGGATACAAAGCTGTGGCTGGTACCGTGGAAGCCGTAGCGGCGTACACCGTACTTCTCATAATACTCGTAAGGAACACCGTAAATGTATGCGCACTCAGGCATCGTCTGATGAAAAGCGGTATCAAATACTGCAACCTGAGGTACACCGGGCATCAGCTTGGAGCAGGCCTCGATACCGATCAGATTCGCGGGATTATGAAGCGGTGCAAGATCGCTCACGGAACGAATGCCTTCAAGCACCTGATCGTCGATCAGTACGGAAGATGAGAACTTTTCACCACCATGTACCACTCTGTGTCCGACAGCGGCAATCTCATCTAAGGATGCGATTGCTCCGACCTCATTATCACAGAGTTTCTCAAGTACGTAGGATACGGCTGCATCATGATCCGGCATGGAAAGCTGATAAGTCTTCTTTTCATGTGCTCCTGCCTGATGTGTCAATGCACCGTCAATACCGATTCTCTCACAAAGTCCCTTGGCAAGCACGCCTTCGGTCTCGGAATCGATCAGCTGATATTTCAGCGAAGAACTTCCGCAATTGATAACCAATATTTTCATCGTGATCTTCTCCTATTCGTTTCTTTGATTCGCCTGTGCCTGGATTGCCGTGATCGCAACCACGCCGACGATATCTTCCGCAGAACAGCCTCTCGACAGGTCGTTCACGGGTTTCGCAATACCCTGTGTCACAGGTCCGTAAGCGTCAGCCTTGGCAAGACGCTGTACAAGCTTGTAGCCGTTGTTTCCGGCGTCTAAGTCCGGGAACACAAGCACATTGGCGTGACCGGCAACCTTGCTTCCGGGCGCCTTGGATGCCGCAACCTCGGGCACAATGGCTGCATCGGCCTGTAATTCTCCGTCGCAGAGAATATCCGGACGCTCGGCATTGATCAGCTTGGTCGCCTCAACAACCTTGTCCACGTCAGGATGCTTTGCACTTCCCTTGGTGGAGTGTGAAAGCATAGCTACGATGGGCTCTTTTTCCACGAGTAAGCGGAAGGACTCCGCAGAACTTTCAGCAATTGCCGCAAGTTCCTCGGAATTCGGCTCCTGATTCAAACCGGCATCCGAGAAGATAAAGGTACCGTCCGCACCCATATCACAATCGGGAACAACCACCAGGAAAAATGCGGATACCAGCTTGGTTCCGGGGGCTGTTTTTAAGATCTGCAAAGCGGCACGGAGTACATTGGCGGAGGAATTTACCGCACCGGCAACCATACCGTCGGCATCTCCGGCCTTTACCATGATGCATCCGAAATAAAGGACATTGGTAAGAAGCAGCTCCTTTGCCTTCTCCGGCGTCATGCCCTTGCTCTTTCGGAGTTCGACCAAAAGAGAAACATAGTCGTTTAATTTGTCGCAGTCGTAGGGATCCACAAACTTTGCGCCGGAAAGATCCAGCTTGTCTGCGCGCTTCTTGATTTCCTTCTTGTCACCGACCAAGATAATGTCGGCAATCCCCTCGGATAAAATCTTATCCGCAGCGACAAGCGTACGCATGTCCGCTGTTTCGGGGAGTACAATGGTCTTTTTATCCTGTTTTGCTCTTTCTTTGATTCTGTCTATGAACTTCACAAAACCTTCTCCTTTGATTTAAGATTTCTCATCCAACATACGATCAAGATCGGGACTGTCCACCGTAAGACGTCCGCGTCCATGCTTCTTGCCGTAATACATTGCGCGATCGGCTCTGCTTACGAGAAGCGAGGTATTGCTGCAGAGATTCGGATATGAAGTAAGTCCGATACAGCAATTGATGCGGATCTCATGTCCGTCTGTTTTAACAACAGTTTTCTTGATCTCCTCATGCATCTTCTCAAGAATGGGAAGAGCCGCAGTCTCATCGTAATCCGGAAGGATCACAAGAAACTCCTCGCCGCCGTACCGCGCCGCAAAGCCGCCGTGTTCCTCTGCATACTGCTCTGCCAGCTTGGCAACCATCTTGATCACTTCATCTCCGGCCAGGTGGCCGTAAGTGTCATTTACATGTTTGAATTTATCAATATCGAAAAGTGCCACCGAGAGCGGCATGTGATGTTCTATTACATTGCTGATGGTCTCGGCAATCAGCTGGTTAAAGAACAGACGGTTGTAGATACCCGTAAGTCCGTCACGTCTTGCCATATCTTCCATCTGGATATAGAGTTTGGTATTCTTCACGGATACATCAAACTCTACCATCGTAGCCTCAAAATACTGAAGGCCGCTTTCAAAGTAATCCTTGTCATTGGATGCGATCAGCATCAGTCCGTACTGACGGTCGGCATCCATGATCGGAACCAGGGCCACAGAGTTGATATCCGCGTCTCCGATAAAAGGAAAAATCTCAAGTGCGGATCCTGTAAATACCTTGGACTCATGATATCTTGATTTGAAATTCTTATAGATACTTTCAAAATCGCGCCGAACCCTGTGCTCCATTGTGGTATATCCGGTTCTTACATCGATGGTGTCGTACTTGTTCTTATATTCGCCTTTTTCGACAAAGACAGCGCACAGCTTCGGCTGCTTGATCTCCATCACCTTGTCTAAGATGATTCTGATGCACTTGGTGATGTCGAACGTGGATCCCATGTATTTCATGATGTCGATATGGGAAAGACTTTCGATGTTCACCTGTTCAAGGTCGTTTAAAGCCTTGTTGATCTCAATCTTCTGATAGTTGATCTGCTCATTTACCTGACGGACTCTCTCCTGGTATTCTTCCATCTTGATGTTGTCGGACACGATCTTGTCGTTCTTCATTTTGAGTTCGGACACATAATGCTCGTATCCGTCCGTCACCATCACGATCCACTTTTGGATCATCAGTACCGAAACAGCCAGGACAACCAGAATCAGTACGAAGCAAAAGTATGCTTTTTCCGGCATATTGTTCCACGAAAACACCGTTGCGATCACCACGGGAATTATCGCGATGAAATCACGTACAACGATCGTGGATTTGTCGAGCGAACTGTCTACAAATATATACTCGAGAGACACGATCATGATCTCGATCATAAATAGTGCCACGAGCATGGAATCGTAAGGTACAATCGCAAGTGAAGTGCACAAACAGATCAAATGAACCAGCTTGGTTTTGTTAAACAGTGACATCTTTCCGAAGAAATGAAGTGCAACCATGATGCTCTCAAACACGGCATAGCCTGCGGTGAGAGAAAGAACCACGACAAACGAAGGCGTAGGGAAGTTCTCACCAAGCTTCATCGCCTTCACACAGATCACCGAAACAACCATAAACACATCGATGATCTTCTGGAATATCGTATAATTCTTTAATTTGTCGCGCGTATAATCATGCATGGATTATTTCTCCCAAAAGATATCAACGACTGCACCCTCGGACAACAGTTCCGTATAATCGGCCTTATGTCCGTCCACATCCGTAACAAGATGCTTACCCTGGACGGTGGTAAGGTCAAAATCAAAGAAGTCAAATATGTCTACGAAGCGGTATTCCGGCTTTCCGGTAAGTGTCAAAGGTTTCTTGTTCAAGATGATGGTAAGATCCGTGGCGGTATCCGCCTTCTCGTCATCCGCCTTCTTTTCTTCGGCCGCGGGTGAAGGAGGCGAAGAAACCTCGGGCTTTTTCTCCGGCTTTACAATCGCAGGCGTTTCTTCGGTTTCCCTGACATCTTCCGTTTCTTCCGGAACCGTCTCATCCGTTGTGATCATCCGGTCACCATAAGTAAAATCTACGGTAAAATTATTGAAAATCTTCGTATCAAGCGTAGCATCCTGATGATTCACCTGTACGGAATCAACTCCCGAGATATCCATATAGGTGAGAAGCTGGCGCACGGTATAAAAAGACTGCATCTCAATCCTGTCGCCGTCTTTGATCTCATAGCTTTCGAGCACGGGTAGATTTCCGACAACCGCAAATTTCGGATACTCGGCTTGATCACCGTTCACGGTAAATGTGAGCTTACCGTCATACTCGGGAAGTGATGAGATCACGGGATGTGCATCCTCTCCGACTGTGGAGGGTGTGATCGAGATCACATCATCCGCTTCGATGTGCGTATTCATACCGGCGTCTTCGCCGTTCTTTTGAATCACGGCCGCCTCGCCCTGCGTACCGCGCACGATGCGCGTCTTACCGTTGATCTTGAAGGTGACATCCGCCCCACGCTTGGGGAAAAGATCTTCATTGGTAAGTCCGTATGCAAGTGCTGCATCAAAGACCGTGAGTTTATCATTGTTGTATAACTTCACACGTTCGCCGTTCACTATGGCGAAAATGAAGTTGTTCTTGGAGTCATAATAACTGAGGCAGATACCGATGGGCGTCACGTAAAGCGCGTCCTTCTTGAAATTTTCCACCTCAAAGTTGATATCGTTCATCACTTCGGCACCGCGAAGCGCAACACGCTCCTCCGGAAGTGAAAGGCCTTCGGACAACAATTTGATAAAACCTTCAAGCTTACCGCCTCCGCCTACCACAAAGGCTGCGGAAACCGTCTCGCCACCGTTTAACTCAATGATCTTCTCGGCAATCTTGCCTGCGATCTGTGCCTTCGCCTCTTCGAGATTCTGCATGATCTCTGCCGGTGTGATCTTGTGTGCGATTCCCATGATATCCTTGTAGGATATCTGCTTTTTCGCAGGATCGACGGTTTTCAGCATTTCTGCCGTATCAAAGTCAATCAGATATTTCTTCACGAGGATCTCAGTCAGTTCATCTCCCGCGGAGGGAATCATACCGTAACCGATGATGCTGCCGTCGTTCGTAATACAGATATCCGATGTACCGGCACCGATATCGATCAAGGCGATATTCAGCATACGGTAACGCTCGGGAATGGCTACATTGATCGCCGCGATCGGCTCCAATGTAAGATTCGCAACATAGAGACCGGCCATCTCCACTGCGGAATAAAGACTTGTAACCACTTCTTCGGGAAGAAAGGTCGCAAGTACATCCGCTGCGATATGGCTGCCCTTGTGTCCTTCAAGATTCGAAATCTCGATATCGTTTAAGTAATACTTGATGACCGTGTAACCGACACAGTAAAACTTGGTGGTTTCGTCTTCGTCCTCAAGTTCTTTTCTCAGTTTGTCATGTGCATCCTCAATACCGATCAAATCGATGCTGTGGATGTGTTCCTGGTTGATCTTTGTAGACTCGTTAAAGGAAAACTCACCACGTCCCACCTCTGTACGGAGTACGCGTCCGGCCGCAGCAATGCAAACCTCTGAAAGCTTCACGCCTTCGAGTTTGGCTTCAAGTTCTTCCTTCACTTCGGATATGGTTTTGCTTACCTGTACAATGTCGTGGATCTGTCCATCGATCATGGACCTGGACTCGTGAAACTTTACAGACATGGCTACCACATTGAATTTGTTTTTGTCACGATATCCTACGGTTCCGACGATACTTCTGGTACCGATATCCAGTCCAAACACAAGGTCTTCATGATGATTGGTGATAGCCGACATAAGAGCCTCCAAATTAATAGTATTATCTAACAGATTATATCATTTTCAAGCAATATATTCAACCTTGCTTTTAGTTGTTTTGATGAATTTTCGAAGTCAGATTGATTGTTTATTATAAAATCTGCATAGGTCTTGTAATAAGTCTCATCCGCCTGGGAAGCCATCACTTTTTCGCAATGCTCCCTGGTATAACCGCGTCCCGCTATAAGACGTTTGATCCTCTCCTCCCGATCGACATAGACATACCAGATTTCATCGCAGATCGCATCATAACCGTCCTGCAAGAGTAAGGCAGCCTCGATCACATAGAGTCTTAAATTTCCTTCGGCACGCTTTGCCTCGATATCTTCTTTGATGTACGATTTTACACCCGGATGAACGATCTTATTTAAGCGATCAAGCTGCCCGGCATCGGAAAAGACGATCTGACCGAGTTTTTTTCTGTCGATGGCGTACGGTTCCTCAGAATGAAGAATACCGCTTCCGAACGCATCTACCACCCGGTTGTAGATCACTTCCCCCGGTTCCATCAGTCTGTGCGCAAGTTTGTCCGTCTCGAGGATATATGCTCCGTATGAAGTTTCAAGCTCATTCAGGACACAGCTCTTTCCGGAACCGATACCTCCAGTAATCCCAAGTACGATCATAGCGCACCTCCTATTTGGCGTCATACCACGATCCTCCGATTCCCACATCCGTAAGGAGCGGCACGGAAAGCTCTGCGGCATGCATCATCTCATCCTGAAGGATCTTCAAAACCTCATCCTTCTCCTCGATCTTCGTCTCGATCATCAGCTCATCGTGAACCTGAAGGATCAGTCTTGACGAAAGATTTCTCTTCTTTAACGCACGATTCACGTTGATCATGGCAAGCTTTACAATATCGGCGGCCGTACCCTGAATCGGTGCATTCATGGCCACTCGCTCACCAAAACTCCTGGTCATAAAATTGCTGCTCTTTAATTCCGGCAAAGGTCTCCTGCGTCCAAACATAGTGACGGAATACCCTTTTTCTTTTCCCTCCGTTACGCAGGAATCGATGTATTTCTTCACGTCACCGTAAGTTTCAAAATATCTTTGGATATACGCTTCCGCTTCTTTTCTGGAGATATCGAGGTCCTGGCCGAGTCCGAAAGAACTGATACCGTATACAATGCCGAAATTCACGGCTTTTGCGCGTCTACGCATCAGAGAATCCACGGAATCGATGGGAACTCCGAACACCTGAGAAGCTGTGATGGCGTGAATATCCGCATTCTTTTTGTAGGCATCGATCAAGGCTTCATCGCCGGACAAATGTGCAAGCACACGAAGCTCAATCTGGGAATAGTCCGCATCCAGGAAGATATAACCTTCCTCAGGCACAAAAACCTTGCGGATCTCTCTGCCGAGCGGAAGTCTTGTCGGGATATTCTGCAGATTGGGATCGCTTGAGGATATACGTCCCGTCGCGGTAACCGTCTGATTAAAGATACCGTGGATCCTGCCATCCTCACGGATATAAGGTACAAGTCCCTCAACATAGGTGGTAAACAGTTTGTTTAGCTGTCTGTATTCAAGGATCATGGGCACGATCTCATGCTCACCCGCTATTTTTTCGAGTACCTCGACGCTTGTGGAATAACCGGTCTTTGTCTTCTTGCCGCTGGGAAGACCAAGTTTTTCAAACAGTATTTCACCGAGTTTCTTGGTCGAGTTGATATTAAATGTCTCGCCGGCAAGGCTGTGGATGGATGCTTCAAGTTCATTGATCCGCAAAGAAAGCTTCTCTCCGAATGCGGTAAGTCCTTCCTTGTCCACGCGAATTCCGTTCTTCTCCATCTCATAGAGCGTAAACAGGCAGGGGTACTCGATCTTCCGATAGAGTTCTTCCATCCCGTCTTCCCGAAGTTTTTTGTCAAGGATCGGATCCGCAAGAAAAGGAACCAGTGAGCGGTAAGCCATATAGCTTTGCACGTCCGCATCGGCAAATGTATCCGCATCCGGTTTCTTTTTCTTTAGAAGTTCCTTTTCATCCGGAAGAAATGCATCAAGATAAGCCCCGGCCACACTTGCGTAGTCGTAGGTACCCATAAGCGGATTGATCAGGTAAGACGCAAGTCCGCAGTCAAAGCAGTCATCGGCATCCGAAATCGAAACACGGCCGAGCAAGGATTTGACATCCATAACGGATACGTGCTTTCCGCCGGAAATCAGTTTTTCGATATCGGAAACAAAGAGGGATACATTTACAAAACCGTTCCAAGCGATCAGATATGTCAAATCGTCCGACAGGGTTAAGGTTGCACCCGCATCATCAAACAGATCGAATGAAAGACGCTCGGCGGATTTTGCTTTTTCCATCAGAGAAAGGTAGGCGTCAAAGTCTTCAACCGTCTGTATATGCGCCTCGAGCGCAGGTTTTTTTACACTCTCGCCAAAGTATCGAAGAAGGCTTTTAAGTTCAAGATCCGTAAACACGCGATAAGAAGCCTCGTTGAACATGTCACCGATCTTTGCATCGCTTATGGATACATCATCTAAAGGAACGTCCAGTTTGATCGTGGCAAGTTCTTTGGAAAGATATGCCTGCTCTTTAAACTCGATCAGGTTTTCCTTATTTTTGCTCGGCTTTAAGCTGTCGATATTTGCATAGAGACCGTCCATGGAACCGAACTCCGAAAGCAGCTTCTCGGCAGTCTTTTGACCGATCTTAGGCACGCCGGGTATATTGTCCGAACTGTCTCCCATCAGCCCCTTCATGTCAATGAATGTGATCGGATCAACGCCGTACTCCGCCTTTACATCCGCAGCAAAATAGTTCATGACCACGGTGTTTCCGGCCTTGGTCTTCGGAAGTTTGATCATGATTTTGTCGGTGGCAAGCTGAAGCAGATCTCTGTCTCCGGAAAGGATCACCACCTCAAAGTCTTCTTTTTCTCCGCGTCTTGAAAGTGTTCCGATGATATCATCCGCCTCATATCCGGGACGTTCCACAAAGGTGACTCCCATGGTCGAAAGAACCTCTCGAATCCTCGGTGTCTGTTCCGCAAGTTCCGGCGGCATGGCATGTCTCGTACCCTTGTACTCGGCGAACATTTCGTGCCGAAACGTCGGATGCTTCATGTCAAAGGCGATCACAAGGTGCGTAGCATTTGTCTCCTCGATCACACGCATCATGATATTTAAGAAGCCGAGGATCGCACCCGTGTGGCGTCCGTCCGCCGTTGTAAGATCCGGCAGGCCGTAGAATGCCCTGTTCAAGATACTGTTTCCGTCTACAAGCAATAGCTTATTCATCTTCGGGTGCTCCTTCCTTTGCTTTATCGTGCTGCAGGTGATAGATGTGAATTCTCTGAAAGTTGGTCAGCTCCGTCACATGTTCTTTCTTTGCATAGCGTACAAAGAGATCTTCGTCTTCCTTGGTGATGTTGATCACATCACCGAAGTAGTCATAAAAGTAGGAACTACCCTGGGATTCTTTGATGACTCTTTGCTCTGCATCATAGACACGCTTCAGGGTATTCTCGTAAAGAAAAAAGATGCCGAACAGTGCCACAAGAAGACATACGCTGAATGTGGAAAGTCGAAAACGCTTTGAACGCTTGATCTTTCGCTCGATGCCGGCAAGTTCGTCGTTTAAGTCCTGTTTGAAATTGGAAGACAGTTCGCGTCCCTTATCGAGCTGGTGCATACCGACGATCATTGTGTAGTAGATCTCAAGTTCCTCCGAGCAGGTTTTGCACCTTCTCATATGGCGCACAAAATCACCCGCCTTGTCGTCGGGCAATTTCTTCTCGATGAAATCCATGATATTGGACTGTGCTTCCAAACAGGTCATAAATTACCTCTTACAAAAAGAGAACCCGAAGCGGAAGTGCCGTCCGGGTTCCCAGAATTCTTTTAATACTAGTTGTTGATGAGCTTCTCGTCATCGTTGTTCCAGCTGTAAAGCTTACGGATCTCCTCACCGATCTTCTCTGAAGGATGCTCGCTTGCAAGCTTTCTTAAAGCCTTGAAATGAGCCTGTCCGCCTGCGGGAGACATATCAAGAAGGAAGTTCTTTGCAAAAGAACCATCCTGGATATCCTTCAATACCTGCTTCATAGCCTTCTTGGTATCCTCTGTGATGATCTTCGGTCCGGTGATGTAATCGCCGTACTCAGCTGTGTTGGAGATGGAGTATCTCATGCCTGCAAAGCCTGACTGATAGATAAGATCTACGATCAGCTTCATCTCATGGATACACTCAAAGTATGCATTTCTGGGATCGTAACCAGCCTCTGTCAGGGTCTCGAATCCTGCCTGCATCAGTGCGCATACACCACCGCAAAGTACTGCCTGCTCACCGAAGAGGTCTGTCTCGGTCTCTGTACGGAAGGTTGTCTCAAGCACACCTGCTCTTGCACCACCGATACCAAGTCCGTATGCAAGTGCAAGGTCAAGTGCCTTACCGGTTGCATCCTGGTATACAGCTACGAGACAAGGTGTACCCTTGCCTGCCTGGTACTCGGAACGTACGGTATGTCCGGGTGCCTTCGGTGCGATCATGGTAACATCCACATCCTTGGGAGGGATGATCTGATTGAAGTGAATATTGAAGCCGTGAGCGAACATCAGCATGTTGCCTGCCTCAAGGTTCGGCTCGATATCCTTCTTGTAAAGGTCTGCCTGAAGCTCATCATTGATCAGGATCATGATGATATCAGCCTTCTTTGCAGCTTCAGCCGCGGTATATACGGTAAATCCCTGTGCCTCAGCCTTTGCCCAGGACTTGCTGCCCTCGTAAAGTCCGATGATAACATTGCATCCGGATTCCTTTAAGTTAAGAGCGTGTGCATGTCCCTGGCTGCCATAACCGATAATGGCAATGGTCTTGCCATCCAAAAGGGAAAGGTTACAGTCTTCCTGATAGTAAATCTTAGCGTCCATTCTTGCGTCCTCCTCGCATCATTTAAAATTATATGTAATTACTTGAGCTAAGTAAGTAATTAGCTAGTCCTCGAAGACCATGCCGCCTCTGGTAAGACCGGTCAGTCCGGTACGAACCATCTCCTCAATGGTGAATCCGTCAAGAAGTGCGATAAATGCATGAATCTTGTTGTTGTTTCCGGTGATCTCGATCATCACAGAATCCGTGGATACGTCTACGACCTTCGCACGGAATACATCCGCAAGAGAGATCAGCTGCTGACGCTCTTCAGGTCCAACCTTTACCTTCACCAAAAGAAGCTCTCTGCATACGGACGCTCCGTCTTTAAGCTCTGTAATCGAGCGGACATCCTCAAGCTTTAAAAGCTGCTTCTTGATCTGGCTTAAGATTCTCTCGTCACCGCTTACGGCAACCGTCATACGTGAGAACTTGGGATTCTCCGTCACTCCCACGGAAAGGCTGTCAATATTGTATCCTCTGCGGCTGAACAGACCGGATACTCTTGCAAGAACACCGGCGGTGTTGTCAACCAGTAGAGATAAAACCATCTTATTCATATGTAATTCCACCTTTCAAACAACTCTGATTCATTATTTTAATCTTTTCGACAATTCATGTCAATACCTTGTATGTGCCGTAAACTCCTGTCAAATCGATAAACAGAAATTCTCAATCAGGGTTGTAAAACGCGCTGAAGCCTTGTCTGCGGCATCCTTTACCTCAATGTGGTTTAAGGGTCTGTCGGACAGTCCCGATGCCATATTGGTAATGCAGGAAACTCCGGCGACACGCATGCCCATATGACGTGCGGCGATAGCTTCCACTGCCGTACTCATACCGACAGCATCCGCACCGAGGAGTTTAAACATCTTGATCTCGGCGGGTGATTCATAATTCGGTCCCTGGGTCTGCAGATAAACACCGTGCTTTAAGTTAATGTTAAACTTAAGAGCCACGCCTTCCATCACCTGAATCAGTCGCTCATCGTAGATGCGACTCATATCCGGGAAACGTGTACCGAGGGATTCGGCGTTCGGACCTCTTAACGGTGAAGGCACGAAGGAAGCGATCTGGTCCGTAAGCAGCATCAGATCGCCGGGTTCAAACGAAGAATTGATACCGCCGGCTGCATTGGTAAGGATCAGCGTGTCCGCACCCATGCGATGCATCAGTCGAATCGGCAGGATCACCTGCTCCATGGAGTATCCCTCATAATAATGTACGCGTCCTTCCATCACCACCAATGAGGTGTTGCCGATGGAACCGAATACAAATCTTCCGTTATGACCGGATACGGTGGAAACCGGAAATCCGGGAATATCTTTGTAATCAATATAAGTACTATCGGAAAGTCTCGATGTAAATCCTCCGAGTCCCGATCCGAGTACCAAAGCCACATCAGGTTTTTGGGTCATACGTGAGGAAACGTAAGCATAAGCCTCCTCAAGAATCTTCATACTTTCCATACTATCACTCCCAATAACAAACTACGGGGAATCCCGCCTCAACGTAGGAAAAGATCGTTTCAGCTGCCGAGTACGACAGGTTTACGCATCCGTGAGATCCGTCATAGGTGTAGATATCGCCGCCGAAGCTGCTTCTCCATGTTGCGTCGTGCAGTCCGATATCGTAGTTAAAAGGCATCCAATAGGCTACCTTGGTTTCATATCCGGGGCCCTTTAAGGTGGCATTGGTCGCACAGTATGCGATCGGATATACGCCGCCCGGTGTAATAAGCGAAGGCGGGTTGCCTGTGACACAATCCGTATCAAACACCATCTTGCCCTCCACGAAAAGGTATACATGCTGATCGGTGAGATCCACCTCAACATAGCTGTCACCGATATCATTCATCTCACTGAAGGAGTATCCCCAGTTATAGCACTCAGGTTCACGCTCGAAGGACTTCTTGCTCATCATATCTTCCACAAGGAGCTCCTCTTCTGCCTCTTCATCAATCTCCCAGCCGTAGTAACCGCCCTCGATGATGATATCCTTCTTGTCGTGCGTGATGAACTCTCGCGGTTTGTCTAATGTAGTAAACTCTTCCGCAAATTTTTTCGCGTAAGCTCTTACTGCATTCTCATCAATCTCGATCTTCCCGTCTTTAAAAGAAGCCATCTTGGTGATCTCCTCCTTCGGGATGTGATACTGATAATCACCGAAGTCGTAGATCATATCCTGATTCAGGTACTTCTCACATGTCTCAACGTCCGCCTTGATCTCGGAAGAGTCCGCCGTAACGGCAGCACGTTTGAAACAGCCTGCAGCGCCGAGATCCAAAGCCGGCTGCATCTGATCGATGGCCGTCTCGATGGCACTGTATGTCTCATCCGGAAGGATCTCGGTACCGGTCACGTCCTCGACCACCTTCACCTCTCCGTCCGCAAGTTCAACATACGCATCGGTTGAGGGTGTCATATTGGCCGGATCCATAAAGGAAAGCGTATCGATATACTTCTCAAGATCTTCCTTCTTGTAGCCGGTCACATAACCCACCTTGTAACTGTCGCTTGAGAATACATCATAAACCCAGAAGAAAGGATTCTGCTTGTGAATCACATTGATCAGCTCTTCTTCATAATGAACCGCCAGTCCTCCGTCTCCGACAGCAAGTTTTTCCGTCATGTCGCCGGCCGTGATGGTGAGCACATAGGCATCGCGGTCAGACGAAAGTGCATCGTCCGCACGCTTTGCAGACATCATCCCGACATCGACACCGTTCACTTTGGTGTTCGGTGTAAAGTGTCCGGCGAAATATACCGCACCGCCTAAATATACAACCAAAACAAGCGCAGCCACGGAAATAAGAGCAATCGCCCATACGGGCATACCGCTTTTTTTCCTGCCACGCTCCTTGATATCCTTCTGTCTCTTTTCAAAAAGCTTTAAAGCCTTTGACTTTTTCTTGTCCGGAAGTTCGGTTACGATCACCGGAACATCTCCGGTCACACCAACCGCTGCATCGGCGTTTCCTTTTGTATCTTTTGTATCTTTTGTATCTTCGTTTATTGTCGTCTCGTTGTTCGGGTTGTCAGATACAGTCTCCTGCTTCTCCTCGTTCTTTGCCTCTGTATCGGGCTTATTATTGTCACTCATGGATTTAACATCCTCCCCTAAATCAATCAGAGAATATTCTATCTTAAATTTGCCCTTTTTTCAATGTAATTATTACAATTTCGGGCAAATTTCCGAGCCGGATCGGAACAGAATGACTGCCCGCTCCCGATGTTACAACTTCACATCTGTCCTTTTCGAAAAACAGGCCGTGATCATACTTCGGGAAAAGCTTCAGTCTCGGTGATATCACGCCTCCGAGAAAAGGCAGTCTCACGATACCTCCATGGTTGTGTCCGGACAGGGTAAGCTCTGCGCCCCATGCAGCATAAGAAGGTGCGTAATCGGGATGATGGGCAAGCAGCACGGTAAATGCATCGGTCTTTGTACCGATTCTTTCGGTAATCGCATCCGTAGTAAGTTCAGGCGCACGAAAACGCTCATAGTACGTGAGCGGCAGATCAAGCCCTGTGATCCTGATGCCGTCCACATCCGTGCTTTGATTCTCCAGAATGTGGATCTTCTCCCCCATCAGTTTTTTCAGTTCGCTGTACGTAATCCCCAAAGAGCCATATGTTTCCAGCAGTTTTCTCTCATGATTGCCGGGAGAAAAATAGGTCGGAAAGGTTTCCGATATCCTGCGTATGAATTGTGCGGCCGACTTCTTTTTACGTATGTTCTTTTCATAACAGGTCACCAGATCGCCCGGAACCAGCACGATATCCGGGTCTTCGTTCTTAATCCTGTCGAACAGTTTCTGATTGTCTTTTCCGTAGCTTGCGCCGTGCAGATCCGCAAACAAAAGAATACGTCTGCCGTTCCATGCATCCGGCAGATTGTCAAAAGTGACCGTATATCGAACCGTTTTTAAAACCCTGCAGCTTAAAAAACCGATCAGTATGAGTACCGTAGCAGCAATGCAGAGTATCCAAAGAATCGTGATCATATGGTTTCCCGTCCTTTCAGATATAGTAACAATATACAATCATATTTTTAAGCTTGCAATCATTTCTTGCATTCATAATTTGTATTTAGTATAATAAATTATTATATTTTTATTATTTTTATCAGGAGACAGGCTATGGCATCAGTGATGGCGACCGAATTGAAAGAAGGTATGATCACCTCCGCGGATACCTATTCCGCAGACGGTAAGATGATCTTACCCAAGGACACCGTGCTTACCAAGAGTATCATCAATCGTCTTGCAAGCAACGATGTTGTTTTCGTTGAGATCACCGATGAGACAGCCGGAGGCAGCATAGATGAGCCCGAAGCTCAGACAGGTGACCTGATCGTTGACAACAAACTGCTCGATACGCCGGAGTACAAAAAATTCTCCCGCCGTTATCACAAGCAGATTGATGACCTGACGCATCACCTGAATGAAATCGTCACCAAGAACGCTCCCGTTCAGGTTGACGCCATGCTCAATAACACCATGACCATCATCCACGCTGCAGGCTCTCCCTACAGTGTCTTCACGATGATGTCCACCATGAAAAACTTCGATGATTCAACTTTTCATCACTCACTGAACGTATCGCTGATCTGCAATATCTTTGCCACCTGGCTCGGTCTTGATGAAAAGAAGGTGGAACTGCTCACCCTCTGCGGGCTCTTCCACGACATCGGAAAACTGATGATTCCCGAGGAAGTATTAAAAAAGCCAGGTAAGCTCACCGATGAAGAGTTCGCGATCATAAAGAACCATCCGAAGCTCGGTTATCAGATTTTAAAGGAACGCAAGATGGACCCGCATATCCCGTATGCGGCCCTGATGCATCACGAAAAGATGGACGGTTCCGGCTATCCGCTCGGCATCACAGGCGATAAGATCGACTGGTGTGCACAGATTGTCACGATCGCAGATATCTACGAGGCTCTGACAGCCAAGCGCGTCTATCGCGGACCGGTCAGCCCCTTCAAGGTCATCAACATGTTCGAAGAGGACGGTCTCAAAAAATACAACCCCAAATATCTGCTCACCTTCCTGGAGCACGTGGTAAATTCCTACATGAACTGCAAGGTGAAACTCTCCAACGGCGAAGAAGGCGATATTGTCTACATCAACAAAGTCCGCCTCTCCAAGCCCATGGTTAAGACCAAGGACAACTTCCTCGATCTCTCCAAGATGACAGATGTGAATATCGAAAGCGTATTATAAAAGGTGGAGACTTACGTCTCCACCTTTACATTTACTTCTTCCATTGCTTCTTTTCTAAAGTCTTCGATCTTGTCCGGCGTGATCACCGGCAGATCATCCATGGATGTTACTCCGAAACACCGAAGGAAATCTTCCGTTGTACCGAATAAGATCGGGCGTCCGACCGCATCAAGTCTTCCGACTTCCGTGATCAGATTATATTCGACAAGCTTATTTACGGCATGCATGGAAGAAACACCGCGGATAGCTTCAATCTCCTGTCGGGTGACCGGCTGCTTATATGCCACGATGGATAAAGTCTCCATCAGAGAGTCAGTAAGCGAATGCTTCTTGGGCATATTGATCACCTTGGACAAAACATCATAGTATTCGTTCTTTGTACAAAGCTGATATGCGCCCTCAAGCTTCACAAGTCGGATGCCGCGATCCTCCTCATCATAGCGGATTTCCATATCCGAGAGGATCTTGGTGAGTGTTTTTTCATCGAGCTCCAATACCTTTGCGAGTTCTTTCGCTTCCACGGCTTCCCCCATCGAAAAAAGCACGGCTTCGATGGCAGCCTCTATCTTCTTTACACTTTCTTCCATCTTCTTACTCCTAATCCATCAGAGAATCTATAATGATCTCTCCGAAGAGTTCTTCCTGTCTGATCACGATATCTCCCACTTTCATCAGCTCAAGAATGGCCATAAATGTAACGATCACATTGATCCTGGTGGCCTGCGCCGCAAGCAGGGTTCTGAAATTGATACCCTTTAATCCTCTGACCTGCGTACGTATATCTTCCATCCGATCTTCGATCCTGACCTCTTCTTTTTCGATGGTACCGAACTTGGCACGGATCGGATCGACTCTGTCCTCCGTACGTTTCATAACCTGTCGGAAGATCTCGGACAACTTCGCCAAGGTGGCATCACCGATCACGGTCGCAGGGTCGATCTCTTCTTTGTAGGAAAGCACCTCCCCCGGGATGGATGCCTGTTTAAAGTAGGAACGCTCGGCATCAAACTCCATGTCACGAAGCTCTAAGGCCGCATACTTATACATCTTGTATTCAAGCAGTCTGCGTACAAGTTCGCTTCTCGGATCCTCTTCTTCCTCCTCAGGCTCCTCTTCCTTGGGAAGGAGCATCTTCGCCTTGATGGAAAGCAGCGTACCGGCCATCACAAGGAACTCACTCATCACACCCAAGTCCTCGTTCTGCATACGGTTTACATAATCCAAGTACTGCTCCGTGATCTCCACGATGGGAATATCAAAGATACTGTATTTATTCTTATCGATCAAGTGAAGCAAAAGGTCCAAGGGGCCTTCGAATTCATTGATCTTGAATTTCAATTCTTCGTTTGCTCTGCTAAATGCTGCATCCATTGATCTTACTCATGTGCCTCGGAGGTTCTTTCCCTTGAAAGCAGGATGGTGAGACCATCCTTGGCGGAAAGACCGTCAAACAACACCTTGTTCACAACTTCTACGATGGGAAGTTCTACCTGATACTGCTTTGCGAGTGCAAGCGCAGCCTTCGCCGAATAGACACCTTCCACTACCATCTTTACTTCATCCATCGCTTCCTGATAGGTCTTACCCTGTCCCATCAGGCAGCCTGCTCTTCTGTTTCTGCTGTGCTTGGACTCACAGGTTACGATCAAATCACCGATTCCGGAAAGACCTGCAAATGTCTCAGGCTTTCCGCCCATCTTAACACCAAGTCTGGTGATCTCGGCGATACCGCGGGTGATAAGCGCCGCCTTGGCATTATCGCCGCAACCGAGGCCGTCTGCGATACCGGCCGCAAGCGCAATGACATTTTTAAGCGCTGCGCCAAGTTCGATGCCCGTTACATCAGTGCTTGTATAAACGCGCATGAAATCGGACATAAATACATCCTGAATGAGTTCTGCGATCCTTAAGTCTTTGGATCCTGCAACGACGGTCGTCGGCATGCCGCGTCCGACTTCCTCGGCATGGCTAGGCCCCGAAAGCACGCCCACAACAGCCTGCGGAACTTCCTCAGCGATCACGGCATCCAAAAGCATCAATGTGGAATCTTCGATACCCTTTGATACATTGACAACGATCTGTCCTTCCTTGATAAAAGGTGCAAATCTCTTCGCAGTGCTTCTGATAAAAGGCGACGGAACAACCATCACCAAAAGTTCGGCTCCTTCAGCAGCTGTCTTTTCATCCGTTGTAAATTTCATATCCTCCGGAAGTGATACACCTGGGAGTTTGGTCACATGTTCTCTCTTCTCCGTTAGCATGGAGATTTCTTCCGGATCGATGGACCATACCGTCACATCATGTCCGTTTCCGTAAAGCAATTTTGCCAGTGCGATGCCCCAACTTCCGGCACCGATAACGCCGATCTTCATACATCTTCCTCCTGTCAAAACAGTTTATTCTCTTCGTGTGCCAAAAGTCGCTTGATGTTGGCTCTATGACGATAGATCGCCATACCCGCCATAAAACAAACAATGCCGATACTCTCATACATGGCTTCCATGGATAAGGGATCCGCTGTATCAAAAGGATAACGGCCCATCAGGGCTGATACCGTATAAGTCGCCGCAAATGTCGTAACAAGAAGGATGGAACCCACGGAGACATATCTCGTGATCGGAACGATCACAAAAAACGCAAGGATACACAAAACGATCATCACCGGATCCAAAAATCCGAGAATCACGCCTCCGGTTGCTGCAATACCCTTGCCACCGCGAAATCCCAGATAGCAGGGGAAATTATGCCCGAGCACAACACCGAGTCCCGCATAGGCCACGAAGAGATACATCTCATTCGGGAATATCTGCTGCATAATAAAGCGAGCCAGCATGGTGCAGATCACCGCTTTCAGGAAATCCCCCAAAAAGACGATCAGCCCGGCCTTCTTACCGAGAACGCGAAGTGCATTGGTGGTTCCCGCATTCCCGCTTCCGTGTTCGCGAATATCGATTCCGTTCATTCTTCCGTATATATATGCGGTCTGTAAAAGACCGAAGCAATATCCTGCAACCAGGCAGATCAGTCTGCTTATGATCATGATTCCTTCCTTTCCCGCGCGATAAAGCGAAGGGGTGTACCCGTAAAGCCAAAGGCTTCGCGAATCTTGTTCTCAATGTATCTCGTATACGAAAAATGCATCAGTTCCTTGTCATTGACGAAGATGACGAAGGTGGGCGGTTTCGTTGAAACCTGGGTGATATAGTAAAGTCTAAGTCGCTTACCCTTGTCCGAAGGCGGTTGGTTTAAAGCCGTAGCCTCGGCTAAGATTTCATTTAATACGCCCGTTGCAATACGCATGGAGTGGTTGGCGATCACCATATCGATCAGTTCAAAGAGCTTGTTCATTCTCTGACCGGTCTTGGCGGAAACGAACAAAAGCACTGCGTAAGGCATATAGGAAAGCTTCTGCCTGATATCCTCCGTAAACTCGTTCATCGTCTTGTCGTTCTTCTCGATCTTGTCCCACTTGTTGACAACAATGATCATGCCCTTGCCGCGCTCATGCGCTATTCCGGCAATCTTGGTATCCTGTTCCGTGATACCTTCTTCCGCATCGATCACAAGACATGCGACATTGCATCGCTCCACGGCAGCAACCGTACGAATGATGCTGTAACGCTCAATTTCTTCTTTGATCTTATTCTTCTTACGAAGTCCGGCGGTATCGATGAAGACATACTCCTCACCGTTTCTTTTTACCACGGTATCCACAGCATCTCTGGTGGTTCCGGCAATATCGGATACGATCACACGCTCCTCGCCGAGAAGCTTATTGATGATGGAGGACTTACCGACATTCGGCTTGCCGATGATGGCAATCCTGGGTCTTTCATCCTCGATCTCCTCCCCTGAACCCTCCGGGAAATATGCCGTACATGCATCAAGCATATCACCGAGTCCGAGTCTTGAAGCTGCGGATATGGGAATCGGATCTCCGATGCCGAGATTATAGAATTCGTAGACATCCATCTCGAATTTCTCGAAACTGTCTACCTTATTGACACACAAAACAACAGGCTTGCCGGAACGCCTGAGCAGATCGGCAACCTGATGATCGGACTCCACAAGTCCGTCTCTGACATCCGTAAGGAAGAGAATCACATCCGCGGTCTCGATGGCGATCTCCGCCTGTTCACGCATGCTCTTTAAGAGAATGTCGTCGGACTTAGGTTCGATACCGCCGGTGTCCACGATGGTAAACTGATAATTAAGCCAGGTGACATCCGCATAGATTCTGTCCCTGGTAACACCGGGTGTATCTTTAACGATTGAAATTTTATCCCCTGCCAGGGTATTGAACAGTGTAGACTTCCCCACATTGGGTCGTCCGACAATGGCCAAAATCGGTTTGCTCATCGAAACCTCCTTCTGCTTCAAGAATGGTCCTAAAAAGTTCCAAACCACTAGATTGTACAATAATAACAGGAACTTGTAAAGCGTTTTGGAGTTCGCTTAAAGTCATGTCATCGAGGAAGATTTCCTCATCACTTTTCAAGGTTTGTGCGGGTAAGATCAATGCTTTCCCAAGGTCCTTTCCCTTGATCTGGTTGACGATATCATGCCCGGTAAGAAGTCCGGTCACGGTGATCTTCTCTCCGAAGAAATGATTGACTACGGGAAGGATCTGAAAATCAACACCCGGCGCCGCTTTTTGAATGATACCGGCTACATCAAGCATGGTTTCGTAAGCAAGCGTTCCGCATACGGTGCTTATCCGGTAATTACCGTCAAACGGAGTACCGTGTTCTTCAAGGTAATCCTCTACCGCTTCGGTCACCTCCGAGATCAAAAGCCGGGTCATACCAACACCGTTTTCAAGCTGAATATAGCCGTCGTAAGTCTCTTCGGTAGGAAAAGGAAGTCCCGCATTGATGTACCACTCGTCCGATGCATGGGCAAAATGATAGCCGAAACGTTCCTTGGCAATCTCCTGATACTCCTCGATGATGGAGATGACTTCCTTCGCATCCTCACTGTTAAAAGGTTCTAAGGGCGCAAGCCCCTCACGATACTTGGTAAGCCCCACAGGTACAACCGAAAGACTCTCGATCACAGGGGCAAATTCAATCAGATCGGACAGCGTCCGCCGAAGCTCATCGCCGTCGTTATAGCCCTTGCAAAGCACGATCTGTGCATTCATCGGTATATCGGCATCATAAAGCTTTTTGATCCTGCTTAAGATGTCACCCGCAAAACGATTATGGAGCATCCTGCAACGAAGCTCCGGATTGGTTGTGTGCACGGATATATTGATGGGCGCAAGCCTGTATGTAATGATACGGTCGATATCCGCATCTTTCATATTGGTGAGTGTGACATAGTTTCCCTGTAAAAAAGAAAGACGCGTATCATCATCCTTAAAATAAATGGTCTCTCGCATCCCGGGAGGATTCTGGTCGATGAAACAAAAGACGCAGTTGTTCTGACAGCGTCTGTACTTGTCCATCAGGGATTCTTCAAAGAGCATCCCCAGATCTTCCTCCTCGTCTTTTTCCACTTCGAGAAGCCACTCTTCACCATCGGCTCTTTCCACAAGGATATCGAGATTCTCATCTTCAACCAGGTAATGATAGTCAAAGATGTCCTCGATCTCCTTGCCGTTGATGGACAGCAAAAAATCGCCGGGAGCAAGTCCGAGCTCCCAAGCGATACTTCCGTCTTCAATTGATGTGATCTTATGCTTTTTCATGTAACATCATTACCGCGGCAAGGTTTCCTCTTTTTCCGTGGCTTGCCCTATGTGAGAATAGAAATTCGGGATTGCAGCAGGTACACAGATCCGGCATCAGGATATGTTCCGGACGCACACCTGCACGAAGGAAGTTGGCTTTCACCGCCTCGTGCAGATCAAGCCGGAACTTTCCGCCTTCTTTTTCAAACAGAATCGTCTTTAATTCCTCTTTTGTATAACGTGCCGTAAAACGTTCCGCCACGTCAGCGCTTACCTCATAACAGTTGACGCAGATTGAAGGTCCGATGGCACAGAGAAGATCTTCGGGATGACTTCCGTAAATCTCCTGCAGTTTTCGAACGCCCTCACCGCCGATATCCGAAACCGTGCCCTTCCATCCGCTGTGCAAAAGCGCAATAGCCGGCCGTTTCGGATCATAGATGTATAAGGGTACGCAATCCGCAAAAAAAGTGACAAGCGGGATACCGGGCACATCCGTAATCAGACCGTCCGTCTCGGTAATATCACTATCCCTTGTAATACCCTTTCCGCAGTCTTCTTCCGTTACGACGCGGATCGCAGTTTGATGCACCTGATCCGAGAAAACCATCCGGTTTTCGTCGATATGCAAGGCCGCACCGAGTCTTCGATAATTCTCTCTAACCGCCTCGGGATCGTCTCCTCTGTGGAAACTCAGGTTCATCGAGGTAAAGATGTCCTTACTCACACCGCCGAGTCTGGTGGTGAATGCTGCCGTAAGCTCCGGATGATCCTCAAAAATCGAAAAACGGATCAGCGGAACCTTCCCGTAGGTGATTCTTGATGTCTTTTCGGAAAGCTCGTTTCGTTTCGTTCCTCTGTAGAGCAGTCTGCTCTCAATCATATCGTTAAATGCCTCGCGGCTGTTGATCATGATTTTGGGCTGCATGGTTTACCCCCATAAAAAGTCAAATGCATTTTCGTAGTGTGTGATCTCATCCTGTAGGATCGCGATCACATCAAATCTTACACTTGTGGTTTCCGGGTTGATATGATGCGCGTTCATATAAAATAACGCCGCTTTGGAGATCCTTTTTTGTTTACGGATGTCGACGCTCTCCGCGGGAAATCCCTTGGACGCATCGCTCCGATACTTTACTTCGACGAAAACAAGTGTGTGCTCATGAGAACATACGATGTCAATCTCCGCCTGGCGAACACGGTAATTCTTGGCAAGCACACGGTAACCCTTTTGGGACAGGTAATCCGCTGCCTTGTTTTCCTTTGTGGAACCGATTTCGCGTTTGTTCATGGCTGCCTTTCAAGTTTCGACCTTATCTTGTCCATCCGGTCCACATAGACGAGAATCTCCGCCACAACGCCGTAAAGCTCCGGAGGGATACAATCTCCGATATCCAGCTTCAACAGCGTATCTGCCAGGTTCGTGTCCTTGTAGAGCGGCACATCGCTTTGCTTTGCGGTATCGATGATCTTATCGGCCATCACACCCTTACCCGAAGCAACCACGGTAGGTGCCTGACTTCCGGGCTCATACACAAGGGCAACCGCTTTTTTCTTCTCTTCTTTTTTGGGTTTTTCAAAGCCGTATCGATCCATAATCAGGTCCTCACATCAAACGAATAACGTTTCACGCTCTGTTCAAGATCCGTGCCAAGCATCTCATCCACAACCATATTGCCGCTCCCGGATACGGAAGGTTCCCTTAAATGGGTTTCATTTTGAAGCGTAAATCCCACCTCCGCAACAGCTTTCTCAAGCATGGAGAGATGCTCATCAATGATTTTTGCGGAAAGCTCGTCTTCGACATAGAATTTGGTATGAACCATCGTGCCGCGTAAGGATACGTGACAATCCGTCGGTCCGAGGTGATCCATATCCAAGTGAAGCAGGGCGCTTACGTCTTCCTTTTTCTCACGGATGGATTTCTTGTTCATATAGACAAAGAGATCGGAATTCATCTCACGGTTTTCCATACGCACGGGAAGCTGCGCATACCCAAACATCTCGTTCAGATTCTGCATAAAATCGATACGCTGCTGCATACCCTTGGCAGATTCATACATATCTTTGCCTGCGGAAGAGCCGGAATCGGCAAATGCTTCGGCCAGTTTTCCCGCCTTTTCGTAAATGGATTTATACAGATCGTTTACCTCATCGGGACTTTCCATCTTGGAACCGTCCAAAGTCATCTTCTCTCGGACGGCATATTCAATGAGCGCTTTGAAATCTCCCGAAGAAAGCAGGGATTTGATCATTTCCGTATTCTTCTCGGGGACCAGAGTTCCTCCGTTTTGCAGAAGCTCGTTCAGATTCTGAAGAAGCTGTGTTGCGGAATCCGAGGACTTCATCGTAACGGCAACCGTCTCATCGGAGACACCCATTTTGTTTAGGGCTTCCGCGATCCCGCGAAGCTGTTCCTCGGGAAGCGACAATCTCATTGATGTATCCGAAAGCACGGTCGGAAGACGCTCTCCTTCAACGGTCGCACCTGCGCCGGTTGCCTGACGATCGATCAGATCATCAATCGCATCCTCGATGGAAACACCGTCCCCCTCACCCGCAAGGATGGAAAGCAGCTGTTCACTCTTTCCGAGCATGGCATCCGCACTGCCAAGCGTCGTGATATCAGTGGAAAAGATATCCCCGAGACGATTGGCAAGTCCTGCCACATCAGATGTAAGCTGATGCGAGTTGGAAAGATAGGACTCATACTGGCCTATGTTCTCGGCTGTTACCGGAAGATTCAGTTTATTCAGGGCCGCAAGCGTATCCATCTTGGTATCCGGGAAGCGCAGAGACTGCTGCATCATCTTCTGCATCGTGCCCTTATCAAGCGGTAGCTGCTGTTTCATCAGTGAATCGACGATCTGAAAATTCTTGTCGGACGGTGAGATGCCGTTTTTCTCAAGGATGGAAAAAATAGCCTGGTCCTTCATCTGTCCGGCAACATCTCCGAAGGGACGGATCATCACACTTACTCCGTCGTTCTCCTTCACCATGAAACTTAAGGAGTCTCCGATGTTGAAATTCATGGCATCCGCCATCCGGGCAGAAAGCGTTTTGTTGTTATCAAGCAGAATGCTGACATCAGATCCGCTGACATCCGTGATCTTGCCGTCAAAAACCTGACCTTCACGCACCAAAAGAATATCCGCATTCGCACTTTGCTGTGCGGATCCGGGTACCTTCGCCGCTTCCGAGACCGCAGGCGTTCCTTCAACGGGCGGTCTTACGGACGACAGATTGATGCTGGCATCTGAGATATTCATAGGCACCTCTGCTTATTATAGAAACTTCTTGATAAATGTCATTCTGTGAATGGGGGATGGACCTTGTGATTTGATGGCTTTGATATGTTCCGCTGAACCATAGCCCACATTGGATGCGAATCCGTAACCCGGATATACCTTATCATACTCTTCCATCATCCGGTCCCTGGTCACCTTCGCAACGATACTTGCCGCAGCGATCGATGCGGAAAGAGTATCCCCTTTAATTATCGGTATCTGACGTGCATTTACTTGAGGAATTTTCACGGCATCGTTTAATGTGAGTTCGGGTGCCGGCTTTAGTTTGGAGATGGCCTGACGCATAGCCTCATAGGTTGCCTGGAGGATATTGATCTCATCTATCACGGATTCGGACACAATTCCCACGCCGTAACTTACAGCTTCCCGTGTAATGATCTCATAGAGTTCTTCTCTTTTTTCTTTTTTGACCTGCTTGGAATCGTTTAAGTATAAGATCCTGTGATCCGTCGGAAGGATGACGGCACAGGCAACCACCGGACCGGCAAGAGGACCGCGTCCGACCTCATCGATCCCGCAGATGGCCGTATAGCCTTCCGCAGTGAACTTATCCTCGAAAGCATACATCGTCTCGGTTCGTTTCTCTTCTTCCTGAAAAAGACGTATCTGCTTTAACGCGCGGTTGCACAGGGCAGCAACTCCCTTTCGTCCGTCGGTGACGTAGCTTTCGGCGAAGCTTTTAAAGCCTGCCAAATCTCCGTCTTTGATGCTTTTAAATTCCTCTTTGATCTCTCCGATGGCTTTCATGTTTCCTCCAAAAAAGACCATGTGCCTTGCCGGCACATGGTCATCATCTACCTTACGCGACCAAATCCGCTGAATGGATAAATTCTGAAGATGGCCTTGCCCACAATGTCTTCGCGCGAAACATTACCTACGCTTGCCCATCTTGAATCCGTACTTCCGTTTCTGTTATCTCCCAAAACAAAGTACTCATCCTCGCCGAGTTTGACCGGCTGGGATGCTCGTCCGCGATTGTTCTCGTAGATTTTTTCTTTGCCGTAGTTATCGATGATCGGCTTGTCGTTGATATAGATATCACCCTTCTCGTCTATCCGGACCGTCTCGCCGGGCAAACCGATGATACGTTTTACATATGTGGTATTCTCATCATAGTTGAAAATGATCACATCAAAACGCTTGGGATCGCCAAGTGTATAGGAAATCTTACTTACCCAGAGATTGTCTCCGTCATCAAGGGTAGGATTCATGGAACTTCCGTCTACCTTGGATCTGCATCCGACAAAGGTGATGATCAGGTAACAGATCAAAATAACAAATCCAATGTAAACGATCAGTGAAAGAAGTTCCTTTACGATATTGACCTCTTCGGGTTTTCTCTTGGGCGCCTGCTTTTTCCTGCGGCGTCTTCTCTTTTTCGACGCGGAGGAATCCTCCTCGAAAGAGGCCTCTTCCTCTTCCTCTTCCTCTGTCTTTGTATCCTTGTCCGAATCGTCTGCCTTCACTTCGACAGCTTCTTTCGTATCTGTTTCCTTATCCTCGGAATCAATTCCCGCAAGCGCGGCAATCTCTTGTTCCTTGTTCTTCTTCATATAAACTCCTTCGTACTAGGGCTGCTCTAAACTGATCCTTCCGAGTCTTCCGCTTCGGAAATCATCAAACACAAGCAGTGCCGCTTTATCGATATCCGGTTCTCCGCCTTTTTTAAGTGCTTTTCTTTGAACCGCTATATCGGAAAGGACCTCGTACGCATCCTTTTCAGTACTTATATTATAACGCTCACACGCATCATTACAATCATTTTTTCTGAAAAAGTCGACGAGCTCTGCCGCAAGTTCCGTCATGGGAAGAATCTGATCATTGATAGATCCGATCATCGCGAGATGACGTCCGACCTGCTGATCTTCAAACTTGGGCCAGAGGATACCGGGTGTATCCAAAAGCTCTACATTCTTGGAGAGACGGATCCACTGCTTGCCTTTTGTAACGCCGGGCTTATTGCCCACCTTTGTGCAGGCTTTTTTTGCTATGGAATTGACAAGTGTAGACTTTCCGACATTCGGAATGCCGACGATCATGGCGCGGATAGGACGATTGATAATACCTCTTTTCCTGTCTCTTTCTATCTTCTCCCGGCACGCATCCTCGATTCTCTTTAACACCGGTTTCATGGTGCCGTTGTTTCTTGCGTCCACGGACAGGACAAAGTATCCCTTTCCCTTGAAATACGCTTCCCATCTCTTATTCACGGATGCATCGGACAGATCGGACTTGTTGAGAAGGATCAGTCTTGCCTTTCCCTGTCCGAGCCGGTCAATATCGGGATTCCTGCTTGAAAGCGGAGCTCTTGCGTCCAGGAGTTCTATAACGATATCGATCAGTTTGATATCTTCCTGCATCGCACGTTTGGCTTTGGTCATATGACCGGGATACCAATGGATTGCTTCACTCATTTTACCTTACCTCTTCTCTTGCCGGGTGAGATTATAAACCGAACCTTTCCCACGATCTCCGACTTACCGATGTTGCCGATATTGCCGAATCTCGAATCCTCACTGTTATTGACGTTGTCGCCGAGGACAAAGTATTCGTTATCCCCGAGTTCGAGATCCGACTGCGCCACGCCACCGGATCTGATCCTGTCATTGTACAGATCGGTTTCAAGTTTTTCTCCGTTGATATAGATACTTCCGTTGCTGATCCTCACGGTCTCACCGGGAAGACCGATGACCCGCTTGATCTCGAAATACTGATCCGTGTCCATCTTTTTTATGGCAACGATATCAAAGCGCTTCACGGAACCGGTCTTTACCAAAAGAAGCGTATCACCGTTCATCAGCGTAGGCTCCATGGAGGGTCCGACCATATGCACCGTCTGAAAGCCGAAGCTCACGACCGCATAACCAAGAATGGCCGCAATAAAAACAAGCAGGAACCAATTGCCTACCATCGACCATGTTTTACGTTTTCTGATATGTCTTCTTCGCATATATTTACACTGTAAAAAAGACCGAAAGGTTGAACTTTCGGTCTTTTGGTTTTGAATTACTTAACAGCTTCTTTAACTTTAGCTCTCTTGCCGACTCTCTCTCTCAAGTAGTTCAGCTTCGCACGACGAACCTTACCTCTTCTGGTTACTTCGATCTTCTCGATAGAAGGGGAATGAAGGGGCCATGTCTTCTCTACGCCGACACCGTTGGAGTTCTTGCGAACAGTGAAAGTCTCTCTGTTGCTTCCGCCCTGTCTCTTAAGTACGGTACCTTCAAATGCCTGAATTCTCTCGCGATTACCCTCTTTGATCTTCGCGTATACGATAACCGTATCTCCGACATTGAAGTCTGCGATCTCCTGCTTCATCTGGGAAGCTTCGATCTGCTTAATAATCTCGTTGCTGCTCATATTTTATTTCCTCCTAATACAGACGTTCTTATATCGTATCAGATACAGAGGACCATCCAAATATATGTTGTGCGAACACAACTTCCACAATATATCAAAACATTGCGGAATTGTCAAGCAGAATTAAACCTTTTTGTAGAAAAACGTCTCCATGGATGAGAATCCGAGTTCCTTCGCATGGATCACCTGCTCTGTACTTCCGATAAAGAGAAGTCCGTCTTTTACAAGTGATTCGTTAAACTTGCGGTATACTTCATCCTTTGCTTCGTCAGTGAAATAAATCACCACGTTGCGGCAAACGATGATATTCATATTTCGTGAATAGACGTCTTTTAAAAGGTTATGCTTCTTAAATGTGACATGCCGCTTGATCTCATCGGAGATCTGGTAATGCGTGTCATCAACTTTCTTGAAGTGGGCATTCAGAAGATCCTTCGGAAGATCCACGAGGCTCTTCGAAGAATATACACCTTCTTTCGCAAATGCGATTACCTGCTCATCCAAATCCGTTGCAAGGATCTCAACCTTGCTTAAGGGGATGTACTTTGCGAGGATCATGGCGATGGTGTAGGGCTCATCTCCCGTAGAGCAAGCCGCACTCCAGATTCTTAATCTGTCACCAAAGTTCTCTCTCAGGTACGGAATAACCTTCTTCTCGAAAAAGCTCCACTGATCGGGATTCCGGTAAAACTGTGATACATTGATGGTCAGGTATCCCACAAAGGTCTCGAGAAGTTCCTTGTCCTTTCGCATAGCTAAGGCAAAATCCTCAAATCCTTTAAAACCCTTCCTTGCGTAAAGTGTCTCAATTCTACGCTTCATCTGACGTTCTTTGTAAAGGTTCAGGTTAATGTCTGTCATCCTGTAAACGTCAGCTTTGAATTCCTCATATCCGTAAGCCATAAGGTCTTACTCCTCTGCTTCAGTCTCTTCCTCAGCTGCTTCCGGAAGTAATGCCTTGATTGAAAGGCTGATCTTCTTCTCATCAAGTTTTAAGTCAACAACCTTTGCTGTGATCTCCTGACCGATGGTGAATACATCCTCGGGCTTCTCAACGTGCTCGTTGGAGATCTGAGATACATGAAGGAGTGCATCCACGCCGGGCTCAAGCTCAACGAAAGCGCCGAATGTAGTCATACGTGCAACCTTACCTGTAACCTCTGTACCGATTGCATACTTCTCTGCAGCGGTTACCCAGGGGTTGTTGTCCTCGAACTTTAAGGAGAGTGCGATCTTCTCGCCGTTGATCTCCTTGATGAAGGTCTTGACTGTATCGCCAACCTTCACAACGCTCTTCGGATCGTCGATTCTGCCCCAGGACATCTCGGAGATGTGAAGCAGACCGTCAGCGCCGCCAAGATCAATAAATGCACCGAAAGGTGTAACATTCTTAACCTTGCCTTCTACAACATCGCCAACTTTGATGTTCTCGAAAAGCTTCTTCGCAAGCTCGGCCTTCTCAGCAACAATAAGCTGCTTTCTGTTACCGATGATGCGTCTCTTCTTGGGATTGAATTCAGTGATCACGAACTCTACTTCCTGATCCATGAACTTCTCTAAATTCTTCTCGTAGGTATCGGATACGAGGCTTGCGGGAATGAATACATTCACCTCGTTGATGGTAACGGTGAGACCGCCCTCAACAACCTTGGTAACCGGTGCCTTGAGTACAGTTGCATTCTCGAATGCTTCCTCAAGCTCTGCATAAGACTTCTCTGCAGCAACACGCTTGTAGGAAAGAAGCACCTGACCCTCACCGTCATTGGTCTTGATAACCTTCACGGTGATCGGATCTCCCTCGTTCACTACTGTGGTGAGATCGAGGTTGGGAGTATTGGAGTACTCCTGTCTGGTAATGATACCGTCTGCCTTGTACTGAATGTCGACTGTGATTTCATCGGGCTTTACGGAAATAACCTTTCCCTCTACGACGCTGCCCGGCTTGATTTTGCTCTCGCTCTCCTCCGATTGCTTTAACAATTCTTCAAAACTTTCTTCAGCCATACTGTTTTGAACCTCCTTAATGATATGATTTGGGGTAGATGCCCCAGCTGTAATACCTACCCTCTTCGCGGATTCAATAACAGTGAAATCCAAGTCAACGAGTGTCTGAATAAAGCAAGTGTGCTCACAACATTCTGCGCAGATTTCGTAGAGTTTTCTGCTGTTGGAGCTGTGCTTACCTCCAATCACTATCATGGTATCAACACCGGACGCAAGTGATCTCGCTTCACGCTGTCTCTCCTCGGTAGCATTACATATAGTTTTATACATCTTCACATTATAATCATTCGCATGAAAAAAATCAACTATATCTTGATATTTTTTCGTATGGAACGTCGTCTGTGAAACAAGTGCAAATTCCTTTGTCCTGTCTATGGGAAGCGACTGCGCTTCTTCCGCTGAAGATATCACAAAGTAAGGGCCCTTGCACCAGTCTATGATTCCCTTCACCTCGGGATGTGTCGCATCTCCGACGATCACAACGGTCTTTCCCTCTCCGCTTTCTTCTTCCACGATGTCGTGAATCTTTTTTACGAAGGGGCAGGTGGCGTCAACAACGGCAAGTTTAAAGGCATGAAGTCGATCCGAAACGGTTTTCCCGATACCGTGCGACCTTGTCACCACAACACAGTCGGCACGTTCTTCGTCGCTCATGCCGGAAAAGATCTCGTCGATCATACTGTCATCGACAATAGTCGTCACTCCCTGCTTTTCAAGGTCGGAAACAACGGACTCATTGTGGATGATATGCCCCAGGGTATAGACTTTTTTCCCTTCATCTTTTGCTTTTCTTACCTGTTCGTAGGTAAGATCGACTGCCCTTTTTACACCGAAGCAAAAGCCGGCGGTTTTGGCAAGGATGACTTCTCTCATCTTCGCTCCTTTGCAAGTGATACGATACGCGCCACGACCTCTTCAATGGTCATATCCGATGAATCGATCCAGACGGCGTCGTCCGCCTGTTTTAAAGGAGCAATATCCCTGTGCATATCCTGATAATCCCTGGCTTCAATATCCGCACGTATCTTCTCGATATCCGGCGTCTCGCCCTTCTCTTCAAGTTCTTTTCTTCGTCTTTCGGCTCTCACATCAACGCTTGCGGTCAGATAGATCTTAAGCTCGGCATTCGGAAGCACATTGGTTCCGATGTCTCTTCCGTCCATCAAAACATCCGCGGATGCGGCAAGATCTCTTTGAAGAGCAAGGAGTTTTTCTCTGACCGGTGACTTCGTGGCTGCAAGAGAAGCCATATTTCCGACTTCTTCTTTCCGGATCTCGGTCGATACATTTTCATCGTTTAAATAAACCTGTTGTGCGCCGTCTTCATATGCGATGCGGATATTGATCCCGGAAAGCGCCTTTGTAAGTGCGGCTTCGTCCTCCGGAGAAACATCATTTCTCAAAAGATAAAGCGCAATGGCACGATACATGGCTCCTGTATCCACATAGATAAACGAAAGTTCTTTCGCCGAACGCTTTGCGATGGTGCTTTTGCCCGCTCCCGCAGGTCCGTCAATAGCTATATTCATCCTTCTTCCTCCAAATCCGTAAGTATTCCGCATGCGGCCGCATATCCCGTGCTCCATGCGATCTGAAGATTAAACCCTCCGGTCATGGCATCGAGATCGAGCAGTTCTCCCGCTGCGTAAAGTCCCCGGTATTTTTTGACACGCATGGTGGACGGATCCACTTCTTTCACGGACAGTCCGCCCTGCGTGATGATGGCTTCATGAAATCCTCTTGTTCCTGTCACATGAAAGGTAAAGTCCTTTAAGGTCCTTGCAAGTTCCAGGCGTTCTTCCTTCGTTACACCGTTCGCACTCTTATCTTTGTCGATACCGGACCTTGAAAGCACATAAGGCAGGAGACTTTTGGGAAGCAGGTCGAACAAAGCATTTGTAACGATCTTATTGCTTCGATCCGTCAGATCGCGAAGCAGCCTTGCATCAAGCTGTTCCAGTGTAAGCGCAGGCTTTAAGTCAATATGGCAGACAACTTCCCCCGGAAGATACTTTCCGATCCTCGATGAAGCCGAAAGAACCAGCGGACCCGAGAGTCCGAAATGCGTAAAGAGCATTTCTCCAAAATCTTCACAGATCTTTTTTTCCTTGTTCTTAACCCGTGCGGTCACGGAAAGACGCACATTTTTCAGGGATAGCCCGGAAAGATCTTTGCAAAAATCCTCTCTTACGGTTAGCGGAACCAGCGCGGGTCTTGGATCTACCACTTGAAGTCCAAGTTCCCCGGCGAAGCGATATCCGTCACCCGTGGCACCCGTCGTAGGATAAGAAACTCCTCCTGTTGCAAGCAGAAGGCAATCGCAATCCAAAACCTTTTCCTGCTTTCCGTCCGAAACCAAAAGTCCGCACACACGCCCCGTAACTTTCTTGTCGTTTTCATCGGCGAACTCTTTTACAATCAGTCGGATAACCTTTTGATTGAGCCAGATTTCACCGCCCGCCTTTCGAATAGAGCGTTCCAAAGCAGCTGTCACATCCGAGGCATGATCCGAGACAGGGAATACTCTGTTTCCCCTCTCTGTCTTCATCCGAAGTCCCATATCGGAAAAATGACGCATCGTCTCTTTCGCATCAAGCCTTGAAACTGCGCTGTATAAGAACTTTGGATTCGAGACCGTGTTGGCAAGCAGGGTTTCCGCAGGACTGTCATTGGTCAGATTGCATCTGCCCTTGCCGGTGATATAGATCTTTTTCCCGAGTTTTTCATTTTGTTCGATCAGGATCACCTTGTGATCACTCTTTGTAAGGACGTAAGCCGCAAAGAGACCCGCAGCACCTCCGCCCACAATAACGATTGTTTTTTTCATAATCCTAAAAAGAAGCAAGGCGGCGGAAACTCCGCCGCCTGATTCTTATCTATCCTATACGGGATATGTCTTGTTGTTCTTATCTGCGAGACTAGCGTCTACGCCTGTATCCTGTGCATCACGATATTTGAAGAACTCTGTTGCAACCTGAGGGAAAAGTGCATAGGAAAGGACATCCTCGTCCTGACGCTTGTACTGCGCCATCTCCTTCTCGAGCTTATCAAGCTCGTTCTCGATCATATCTGCAGGTCTGCAGGTGATCGGCTCTCTGTCACCGATAACCTTCTTTCTGATCTCCTCGGAGATCGGAAGTGCTGTCTGTCCGTACTCACCGGCAACAAGTGCCTTGGACTCCTTGGTGCACATCTTGTAACGCTCGCCGGTTACCACGTTCATCACTGCCTGTGTTCCGACAATCTGAGATGAAGGTGTAACAAGAGGCGGCTCACCAAAGTCCTTACGCACACGGGGAACTTCTTCAAGAACCTCATTGAACTTATCCTCTGCGTTCATCTCCTTTAACTGAGATACGAGGTTCGAAAGCATACCGCCGGGTACCTGATAAAGAAGTGTCTTAACGTTAACGCCCATAACCTTGGTGGAATAGAGTCCGTCCTCGATCCACTTCTCGCGAAGCGGTCTGAAGTAATCTGCGATCTCAGCCAGAAGCTTCTGATCGTAACCAGGATCGTAAGGTGTGCCCTCGAACGCCTTGGCAAGAACCTCTGTTGCGGGCTGGGATGTACCCATAGACATCGGGCTCATCGCACAGTCGATGATATCACATCCTGCCTCAACGGCCTTCATGTATGTCATGGCAGCCATACCGGAGGTATAATGTGTGTGAAGCTGAATGGGAAGCTTGGTTCCCTCCTTCAATGCGGTAACAAGCTCGGTAGCTGCGGAAGGTACAAGAAGACCTGCCATATCCTTGATACAGATGGAATCAGCGCCCATCTCTTCGATCTTGGTTGCCATATTCTTCCAGTAATCCAGTGTGTAAGCCTCACCGAGTGTATAGGAAAGTGCTACCTGAGCATGTCCTTTTTCCTTGTTCGCTGCCTTAACGGCGGTTTCAAGGTTTCTGATATCGTTTAAGCAGTCAAAGATTCTGATGATGTCGATACCGTTTGCAATAGACTTCTGTACGAAGTACTCTACCACATCATCGGCATAATGACGATATCCGAGAATGTTCTGTCCGCGGAAGAGCATCTGAAGCTTGGTGTTCTTGAAGCCGTCACGAAGCTTTCTGAGTCTCTCCCAGGGATCTTCCTTGAGGAAGCGAAGGCAGGCGTCGAATGTAGCACCGCCCCAGCACTCTACGGAATGATAGCCGACCTTGTCCATCTTCTCTACGATGGGAAGCATCTGCTCAGTTGTCATACGTGTTGCGATCAGAGACTGATGCGCATCACGAAGTATTGTTTCGGTAATTTTAACCGGTCTTTTCTCAGCCATAATTTATACTCCTCTTTCTACTAGTGAATGCCAAAGATTGCAAGGAATGTTCCGGCCGCAACAGCCGTACCGATAACGCCGGCTACGTTGGGGCCCATTGCGTTCATGAGAAGGAAGTTGGTCGGATCATACTCCGCACCCACCTTCTGAGATACACGTGCCGCCATGGGAACTGCGGAAACACCCGCAGAACCGATCAACGGATTCACCTTGCCTTTGGTGATCAGACACATCAGCTTTCCGAACAATACGCCGGCAGCTGTACCAAACATAAATGCGATCATACCGAGTGCCACGATCTTCAAGGTGGAAACCTTTAAGAATGCTTCCGCACTGGTGGATGCACCTACCGATGTACCGAGCAGGATAACTACTATATACATCAGTGCATTGGATGCTGTTTCGGTGAGCTGTTTTACAACACCGCACTCACGGAAGAGATTACCGAGCATCAGCATACCTACGAGGGGTGCCGTGGTGGGAAGGATCAGACATACCACAAGGGTAACGATGATGGGGAACAGCACTCTCTCGAGTTTGGTCACGGGACGAAGCTGCTTCATCTTGATCTTTCTTTCCTTCTCCGTGGTAAGTGCCTTCATAATGGGCGGCTGGATAACCGGTACAAGTGACATATAGGAGTAAGCCGCAACCGCGATCGGTCCCATCAGCGTACCACCCATACCGAGCTTACCGGCAAGGAAGATGGATGTCGGGCCGTCCGCACCACCGATGATGGAGATGGCTGCAGCCTCTTTTCCGTTGAAGCCCATAATAAACGCGAGGAAGTATGCACTGTAGATACCGAACTGTGCCGCTGCTCCCAAGAGGAAGCTTGCGGGATTTGCGATCAGCGGTCCGAAATCCGTCATGGCGCCGACGCCCATAAAAATCAGGGACGGCAGGATACTCCACTCATCCAACATATAAAAATAATGTAACAAACCTCCATCCTGGATGATGCTCGGGAACATGTTCACAAGGAACATACCAAAGGAGATCGGTACCAGGAGTAAGGGTTCGAAGCCCTTCACGATCGCGAGATACATAAACACGCAAGCGATCAAGATCATCACGTAATGCTTCCATGTCAGGGTTGCAAATCCGGTCTGAAGAGCAAGGTTTTTAAAAACTTCTCCAAAGCCATTCATTAAGATTACTACCTCCTAATTCATGGTTGCCAAAGTATCGCCTGCCTCAACGGTGTCACCTGCAGATACGTTGATACTTGCAATGGTGCCGTCTTCAGGTGCAACCACCTCGTTCTCCATCTTCATAGCCTCAAGAAGGAGGATAACCTCTCCTCTCTTTACTGTCTGACCCACACTGGCCTTTACATTTAAGATCTTGCCGGGCATGGGTGCTGCAACAGATACGCTGCCTGCTGCACCGGATGCTGCGGGTGCTGCTGCGGGAGCGGGTGCGGGTGCTGCTGCGGGTGCTGCCGCAGGTGCCGCTGCGGGTGCTGCTGCAGGTGCTGCGCCGCCTAATTCTTCAACTGCAACGTCATATGCGACTCCGTTTACGGTAATTCTATAATTCTTCATGATGATTTCCTCCAAATATTATGATTATTTCACTCTCTTAATGGAACGTACAACCAGTCTGTCCTTGCTTGCGCAAGTTGCTCCGGGTGTGCTCTCCATCGATGCGTAGATTGCCGCTGTGATCACAGCTACAAGGGCCTGATCGGCCATCGGCTCCGCGGGTGCCGAAGGTGCTGCCGCAGCAGGTGCGGGAACGGGTGCCTTACCCGTGGCAACAGCCTTCTCCTCGGGAAGTTTCGGCTTCTTTGCAAGCAGTGCCGGCAAGAATTTCATCATGGAAATGATGAAGGAAATGAAGATCAGTACGATGAATACGGTTCCCATACCGATCAGGGTGTTCATACCTGCCTGCTTAACGAGTTCCTTGTTGCCGTATACGACGTTCACTACCATCTCGACGGGCTTATACGGCTTTAATTCCTTCCAGGAAAGCTGGTTTTCGATCTCTTCATCATAGAGATCAAGGATGTTTAAGCCCTGTGCTTCCAGTGTTGCATAGATTTCTTCTTCCGAAATTTCGGATCCCATCTGCTGCATGCTGAAGATGATATTCTCGATGTATGCGTCGAGATCCATATCAGCCTGAAGTCTGGCTTTCTCGATGTAGTACTCGTCGTTCTCCTCATACTTGACGGAAACTTCAACATCACGCTCCGCGTGATTGATCACGGTGACTGTGACGTAATTCTCTCCCTCTTCGAAGGATACGTCATCAAGGTTCACCTCGACCTGCTTGTCGACGTACGGAGTAAAATCTTCAAATGTTTCGATATGATCGTTGTTCCTGGCCTGAGAAATACCCTGAACTGCGGATTTCTCAAGGTCTGTACCACTGTTTAAGAAGTACTTCTCCATGTCAACGGGTACGTCGACATAGGTGTCAAAGAGCTCCATCGTACTGATGGCAAGCTCCTGTTTGTCGTAGTCGAAGGTTTCTTTTTTCTCCTCCGTACATCCGGCAAACGCAAACATCATGGCAAGGAGCGATACGATCAAAAGGATTTTGTTCTTTTTCATGATCACTTCTCTCCTTTTATACTGCGCCATGCTTCTTGTATGGTCTGTCCTCTCTCTTGGTGTAAAGCATCTCGAAAGCTGCGATGACTCTCTTTCTTGTGGCATCGGGCTCGATGATGTCGTCTACATAACCGCGTCTTGCAGCTGCAAGCGCGCTTGACTGAAGTTCCTCATAAGATGCTACAAGTTCTTTGATCTTGGCATTCTTGTCGGTTGCCTTCTCGATCTCCTCATCATACATGATGGATACGGCAGCCTTGGCGTCCATCGTACCGATCTTCGCTGTCGGCCATGCATATACCATATCTGCGCCGATGGCCTTGGAATTCATAACCGAATAAGCCGTGCCGAAGGCGTCGCCCATGATGACGGTCACCTTGGGAACTGTAGCATCCGCAAAAGCAAATGTAAGCTTTGCGGCAGCATCTGCAATGGTTCTCTCGTTGGATACGGTAGCCGCAAATCCTGTTACGGATACAAGTGTCAGCACAGGAATCTCAAATGCGTCACAGAACTTCACGAAGTCTGCCGCAATATAAGCTCCGCTTGTGGTAAGCTTGTCTCCGCCGTCAGATACCTGGTTTGCAACCACGCCGACGGTTGTTCCGTCAAGACGAATGAAACCGAGTACCATATCCTTGGCATAATTCTTCTTGATCTCAACAAAGATGTTGTTATCAGCGATGTGACGGATCACTTCTCTCGCATCGCCCTTTAAACCGTCAAGGTTGGGGATGGTGCGATTCAAGTCGTCATTGCAGGTAATGTCGCTGTCCTCTTCATTGTTGGAAGGAAGCATACCCACAAGAGTGCGAACCTCACCAAGAAGGGAAGCATCATCTGCACATACAAAATCAACAAGTGAAGTATTCTCGGAAAGATAAGATGCCGAAGCCGTATCAAGCTTCTCGGTGTAATTACCGCTAAGCGCGTTGGGGCTGTTGACAAACAGTCTGGAATTCTCCTCTGTCATAAATGTAAAATCTGTCAGGGTAGGGATCAATGCGGTACCGCCGCCGCAGCCTCCGAAGATGGCTGTAATCTGAGGTATCACACCGGAAGCCATGCTCTGCTTTTGGTATACACGTCCAAATGCAGTAAGCGCATCTGTTGCCTCCTGAAGACGAAGACCCGCACAATCGATCAGTCCGATGACCGGTGCACCTACCTTCATCGCCATATTGTAGATATTTGCGATCTTCTTCGCATGCATCTCGCCAATGGCACCGCCTAAAACGGAAGCATCCTGACTGTATACATACACCAGTTTTTCATCGATCAGACCGTAGCCTGTGATGACACCGTCTTTGGGAGTGTCTTTGTCGCCTAAGTTAAAGTCTGTGCTTCTCGCGGTAACGTAAGCACCAACCTCAACGAAGCTTGCGTCATCAAGCAAAGTGTTGATCCTGTCGCTTGCTGACAATGTCTGTTTGTTGCCCATTTCTTATCCTCCGTATTTTTATAAATTATGAGCGAAAGCCCAATTTCTTCCGAGTATATATTCTATGACTTTTGGTCTTAATTTGCAAGCAATTCTTTTTATAAGAAGGAAAAAGCGGATACCATACGGTATCCGCCGAATGTTTCCTTCATCAAACGATACTTAAGCGATCCTGACAGCCCTTAACTGAAACAGAAGTTCTTCGAGTACAGCCTGTACAGTCTGCCTGCGCACCTGCTCTCTGTCACCGTCAAAATGAAACTCTCTGACCCAGTTTCTGTTGCGGATCTTAAATCCGGCAAAGACAGTGCCTACCGGCTTTTCGATACTTCCTCCGTCCGGTCCCGCAATTCCTGTAACAGAGATGGCGCAGTCGGCACCGGCAAGTTCTGCCACGCCCTTCACCATATCTCTTGCGCATCGCTCCGAAACCACACCGTGGAGTCTGATGGTCTCCTCGGGCACGGACAAAATCCTCATCTTTGAGCTTTCCGCATAAGTGATATATGCTTCGCGTAAAACCTCCGAAGCTCCGGGTACGTCCACAATCGTCGCTGCGACAAGTCCGCCTGTCAGACTTTCCGCAGTCGTAACGGTCATGTGTTTTTCACGAAGCAGATCTACTAGCTGCTGTTCAACCGAATGTTCTGTCTCTTTCATCACTTTGACCCCTTTGTCAGGACTTCTTTGTTTCTTACCAGGTAATCGATCAGCGATACCACAGTAAGTACCAGAGATAAGTAGATACCGATCTGTCCGAGCACGAAGAAGAAATCTCCTTCAAAGTTGCAGATCAGGATGATGATCATAACCATCTGTACAACGGTCTTCACCTTACCCCACCATCCGGCGGCAATCACAACACCGTTGTCTGCGGCAACAAGTCGGAATCCGCTTATGATAAACTCTCTTGCGATTATTACGATCACAACCCAAGCCGGGATCCTGTCCAGTTCGATCAGAGCGATCATGGCCGAGCACACCAGTAATTTGTCCGCAAGCGGATCCATAAATTTACCGAAATCCGTGATCAGATTGTACTTTCTTGCGATCTTTCCGTCAAACATATCCGTTAGGCTCGCAAGGATAAAGATCGCCACGGAGATCCAGTTGCCGTAAGGGATTCCCGGCACCATAAGAAACACCAAGAAGAACGGTATCATACACATGCGAAGTATGGTGAGTTTATTGGGTAAGTTCATATGCTTGTCCTCGCTGTCATATTATTGAACGATCGATCCCGCCAGATCATAGGGTCCGGCCTTCTCGATCAAAACATCCACAATGCTTCCGGAAATCGGCTCGTAGGGTGAGGTAAAAAAGCAAAGTCCGTCTACACCCGGCGCATCCATATAGGTACGTCCCACATAGACATCCTCATCCGGTGAATATCCTTCCACGATCACGGACAGTGTCTGTCCGATCAGCGCTTCATTTCTGTCCGTGGAGATCTCCATACAGAGTTCCATGATCTCGTCTCGATATCGCTCGGCTACTTCCTCCGGAACCTGATCCACCATATCGAAGGCAGGTGTACCCTCTTCTCTCGAATAGGTAAATGTACCGACATGGGTAAGTTCCATCTCATCGAGGAATTCCATAAGCTCCTCGTGATCCGCATCCGTTTCTCCGGGAAATCCGGCAATCAGACTTGTGCGAATCGCAATCTCGGGTCTGGCATTTCTAAGCTTTCCGATCACTTCTTTGATGGAAGCCTTATTGGTTCGTCGACCCATACGTTTTAATACCGAATCCGAACAATGCTGAATCGGCATGTCAATATAAGGAAGCAGTTTCTTTTCATCGCGGAAGGTTTCGATCAGCTCGTCCGTGATCTCTTCCGGATAAGCGTACAGAAGACGTATCCACTCAATCCCTTCGATTTCGGCAATCTTACGAATCAGTTCCGGAAGGCGCTTTTCCCCGTAAAGATCGAGTCCGTAGCACGTCGTCTCCTGCGCAACCAGGATCAGTTCTTTGATTCCCTGACTTGCCATATTCTCCGCTTCCGCAAGGAGCTTTTCCATGGGAACACTCCGGTAGTTTCCGCGAAGTTTGGGAATAATGCAATAGGTACAGCGCTTGCTGCAGCCCTCGGCGATCTTTAAATATCCCATGAAAGTACCGGAGGTGATGATCCTTCTCGCATCCGAGGTTGCAAGTCTGTCAACCGGTTCAAAGAATTCTTTCTTTTGATCCTTGGCGATGAGCGACTCGATCACATCGGCGATCTTATCAAATGCTGTGGTTCCGACCACCGCATCAACCTCGGGAATCTCGGCAAGGAGTTCGTCCTTGTAGCGCTCCGCAAGGCATCCGCAGGCGATCAGGTATCTGAGATTCTCCTGCTTCAACTGCCCCATCTCGATCAGAGTGTTGATGCTTTCCTCCATGGCATCCTTGATGAAGCTGCAGGTGTTGACGATCACAACATCCGCCTCATGTTCATCGTTTACGATATTCATATGTCGTTCGGCCAGAATGCCGAGCATGGTCTCGCTGTCACAGAGATTCTTGTCACAGCCGAGAGACACCATTAATATATTCATGCATTCTTACCGGCTTCCACACAATTGTACATCAGCATGGCGATCGTCATGGGACCGACACCGCCGGGTACCGGAGTGATCGCACCGGACACAGGCTCGATGCTTGCGAAATCACAGTCACCGCACAGTTTTCCGTTCTCATCTCTGTGGATACCCACATCGATCACGGTCGCACCCTCTTTGACATAGGATGCGTCAATCATCTTCGGCTTGCCGATGGCAACCACCAGGATGTCGGCACGCTTGCAGACTTCTTTTAAATCCCTGGTTCTCGAATGACATACCGTCACCGTTCCGTTCTCGCGAAGAAGCAGGATGGACATCGGCTTTCCGACAATATTGCTTCTTCCGACAACCACGCACTCCTTGCCTTCGATTTCAATATTGCTTCTCTTGAGAAGCTGGATCACACCCGCAGGTGTACAGGACACGAAGCCGGGCTTTCCAATGGAAAGTGCTCCCACGCTCTGTACGTGGAAACCGTCCACATCCTTTGCGGGCGAGATCGCATCGATCACCTTGTCTTCGCTCATATGCGCGGGAAGCGGGAGCTGAACGAGGATTCCGTGAACACTGTCGTCCTCATTTAATTTCTTAATGATATCAAGCAGCTCGTCCTCGCTTGTTGACTCGGGGAGCTCATAGGAAAGAGACTTGATGCCGATATACTCACACGCTTTTTTCTTATTGCCCACATATACGGTGGACGCGGGGTCGTTGCCCACCTGGATGACCGCAAGGCAGATTTCCTTGCCTGCAGCCTTAAGAGATGCGACCTCTTCTTTTAATTCGTCTTTGATCTCCTGAGAGATTCTTTTTCCGTCAATTCTAAGTGCCATAATGTCCTCCCGATTAGAACAGTCCGGTGATCACACCGTCCTCGGTTACATCGATACGCTCTGCCGCAGGCTTCTTCGGAAGTCCGGGCATCGTCATGATCGTTCCGGTGATCGCAACCACAAATCCTGCGCCTGCGCTTACGTATACTTCTCTCACATTCACGGTAAAACCTGTGGGACGTCCGAGAAGCGTAGGGTCGTCCGAAAGCGAATACTGATTCTTGGCGATGCAGACGGGAAGCTTGCCATATCCGAGTTCCTCAATCTTTGCTAGCGCCTTCTCTGCCTCTTTTGTATAGGAAACATCCTTGGCACCGTAGATCTTCTTCGCAACTGTTTTGATCTTTTCCGCAAGCGGAAGATCATCTTTATACAAGGGCTTGAACTTGGAAGGCTTTGTCTCGATCACGGATACAAGTTTTTCCGCAAGTGCGATTCCGCCTTCGCCGCCCTTCTCCCAAACATTGGCAAGTGAGAACTCGCAGCCCATATCGTGGCAGAAATTCTCGATGAAGGAAAGTTCCTTGTCCGTATCGGATACAAAGCGATTCACGGCTACCACAATGGGTACGCCGTACTGCTGTACATTTTCGATATGCTTCTCTAAATTAAGAATACCCTTGGCAAGTGCGTGAAGATCTTCCTTGGAAAGTTCGTCCTTCGTCGCACCGCCGTTATACTTCAGTGCACGCACCGTAGCCACGATCACAACCGCATCGGGTGCAATCCCGGCCTTTCTGCACTTGATATCAAAGAACTTTTCGGCACCTAAATCAGCGCCGAAACCTGCTTCCGTGATTGCGTAGTCCGCAAGTTTTAATGCCGTCTTGGTTGCTCTTACGGAGTTGCAACCGTGAGCGATATTCGCAAAAGGACCTCCGTGTACGATAGCCGGTGTGTGCTCGAGTGTCTGAACAAGGTTCGGCTTGATCGCATCCTTAAGAAGCGCGGTCATGGCACCGACACAGTTAAGATCCGCTGCAGTCACGGGTTCATTGTCTACATTGTAGGCTACGATGATCTCGGAAAGACGTTTTCTCAAATCCTCGATATCCTCAGCGAGGCAGAGAATCGCCATAATCTCCGTTGCCACGGTGATCACAAAGCCGTCTTCTCTTACTACGCCATCCGCGCGTTTGCCCATACCGACGATGATATTTCGAAGAACACGATCGTTCATGTCGAGACAACGCTTGTGAATGATGCGCTTGGGATCGATGCGAAGTGCATTGCCCTGCTGCATATGATTGTCAAGCATGGCAGCAAGCAGATTGTTGGCGGATGTAATGGCATGAAAATCTCCGGTAAAGTGAAGATTTAATTCGTCCATAGGTACTACCTGAGAATAACCGCCGCCTGCAGCACCGCCTTTGATGCCGAAACAGGGACCGAGTGAAGGCTCGCGAAGTGCGATCACTGCCTTCTTTCCGATCTTGGCAAAAGCCTGGCCGAGTCCTACAGTCACCGTCGTCTTTCCTTCACCCGCAGGCGTGGGGTTGATCGCGGTAACCAGGATCAGCTTACCGTCCTTATTCTTGGAAATCTTCTTGATATAGTCCTCTGAAAGCTTTGCCTTATACTTACCGTAAAGCTCCAAATCATCCTCTGTGATTCCGATGGATGCCGCAACCTCCTTGATGGGAAGCATCTGTGCGGACTGCGCGATCTCAATATCACTAAGCATGTTGTTCTCCTTTAAATCTATAAATTGTTCTCGATATAATTCTCAAATTCTTCTTCCGTCATCAGGACTTTCCTGGGCTTGGTTCCCTCCTCGGGTCCCACCACACCGGCATCCGCAAGCTGGTCCATAATCCTTGCAGCTCTGTTAAAGCCGATCTTATAGACGCGCTGTAACATACCGATGGAAGCCTTCTCCTTGGAGATGATAAATTTGCCGGCTTCGGCAAAGTACTCGTCTAAGTCATTTCCGGAACCGCCCACTGCGGAAGGTCCGCTTGCAGCGCCGCTTTCGATCTCCGTGGTGATACTGTCATCGTAATCCGTCTCACCGTTCTTCTCTTTCAGAAAATCGCAGACTCCCGCAATCTCATCATCCGAGAGAAATGCGCCCTGCACACGTACCGGCTTCGGATAGCCTGTCGGATAAAAGAGCATATCGCCCTTGCCAAGAAGCTTCTCCGCACCCACCATATCAAGGATGGTACGGGAATCCACGCCCGAAGATACGGACATGGCGATACGCGAAGGAACATTGGCCTTGATCAGACCCGTGATGACATCCACGGAGGGACGCTGGGTCGCGATCACGAGATGAATGCCTGCTGCACGGGCCAGCTGCGAGATCCGCACGATCGCGTCCTCTACCTCGCCGTGTGCAACCATCATCAAGTCTGCCAACTCGTCTACGATCAGGACGATCTGTGGCATTTTCTTCAGTTCTTCGTTGCCCTCTTCACTTCCCGTTACGGAAAGGACTTTGGCATTGTAGCCTTCCAAATTTCTGACATTATACTGGGAGAAAAGCTGATAACGTCTGGTCATCTCGGCAACCGCCCAGTTTAACGCACCCGCAGCCTTCTTCGGATCCGTGACCACGGGGATCAGCATATGAGGGATACCGTTATATACCGCAAGTTCTACCTGCTTCGGATCGATCATAATGAGCTTGACGTCATCGGGATGCGCCTTGTACAGGATACTCATGATGAGTGTATTGATACATACGGACTTACCGGAACCGGTTGCGCCGGCAATCAGTAAGTGCGGCATCTTGGCAATATCTGCCACGATCACCTGTCCGCCGATATCCTTTCCTACCGCAAATGCGATCTTGGATCTGATGTTTTTATACGCTTCGGACTCAAGGAGCGACCTGAATGTCACAGGCTGACTTTCTTTATTCGGAACCTCGATTCCGATGGCGCTCTTTCCGGGAATCGGCGCTTCGATTCTGATATCCGCAGCGGCAAGCGCCAGTTTCAGATCATCCGAAAGACCGGTGATCTTGGAAACCTTGACACCCTGCTCGGGCTGAATCTCATAGCGCGTCACGGAAGGTCCCTGACTATAGCCGGTCACCGTGACATTAACGCCGAAGTTTTCGAGCGTTGTCTTTAATTTCATGGCGGTTTCTTTGACGGATGCATCTCCGCTTCCGTTTCTTCCGCCCTTGGCCGCCTTAAGAAGTGAAAGAGGCGGGAACTTGTAGGATGCGCGGTCTTTCTTTTTTGCAGGACCCGCAGTTTTGTCGGTCGTGCTTCCGGATGCAGCGGAAGAATTCTGCTTTTTGGCAGGTGATTCGCTTGCAGGTGCGGGTGCCGTAAATCTTGCACCGCTGATCACGGAGACGGAAGGTTTTGTAAAAGACGTCTCGGATACCGCAGTTGCAGTGGTATGCCCTGCATCGCGAATCGTCTGTTCTACCGCTTCCGTTTCTTTTTCCAATGCTTCCGCATCCGCCTTGGTTCTTCTCTTTCTGCGCTCGGGTTTTAAAACGGTTACATCCTCTGCTTGCTCTTCCTCGTTCGGGAACATATCCGAATCCTCATCGAAAGGAGCAGGCACGTCCTGTGTTTCCCAGAAATCACCGCCGCCGGAAGGAAGCACGTCATTGCTTCTTACGGGTGAGAGTTCATGGATCTCCTCCTCGGGTACGGGACGGTTCTTCTTTGGTTTCTTTTTGTCTTCGAGTACATTCAGATGTGTGAAAGATACACCTTTGTTCTTCGCACGCCTTTTTGCGCGCTGCTCTTTCATGGCCGAAAGGTCTTCATCCGAAAGATCCTGTTCTTCAAAATCATCCGCATACTTCGGTTTGAACAGTTTCTTGACCGTCTCGATCATGGATCTGTCCATCACAACGATAAATCCGATGATGAGTAAAAGCAGTATCAGGATGATACAGCCGACAGCGCCGGTGATCTTGTGAAGCAACACCAGAAGGCCACCTAAAATCAATCCGCCGCCCTTCTTATCCTTGGCGCCGTCCATATAAAGGGAAGTGATTTTAACACCCTTCGCTCCATGAAGCATCTGCATGATAAAAGCAAATGCCACAAGGAAGATTGCGATGGAAACCACGCGTTTGGTTGCGATCTTTCGTTCGGCATCCTTGGTGTTGGACAAAAACGACGCCGATGACCAGAAAAAGTAAATCGGAAGAACAAAAGTAACCGTGCCGAAGAGCCCGAAAAACAGGGCCGAGAGGTACTTCCCAAGGAATCCCGTATTAATGAAATTGCTCAGGAAGAAGTAGAGATTCGCAGCGAGACTTACAAAGACCCACTTTTCTCTGCTCCTCTGTCTCTGTTTTTCAAGGATTTCAGCAGTTACGCTTTTTTGATTGTCTGATGATTTGTTTACGGGTTTTGATGCCACTGTCGCAGCTCCTGTTCTAAGGATTAAAGTACAAGCGTGATATCGTTTGTATCGGCAAGGTCAGCCGCAGGGATATACGCCTCGCTGTATGATTTTCCGTTGACGGTCATGGATGTGAATCCGCTCTCCTTGCCATCCGGATTCTTCACGGTGATGTGAAGTTTCTTACCGCGGAAGTTCTTATCGATCGTGAATTCCTTCCAATCGGAAGATACAGCCGGTGCAAGCTTGATACCGTCTAAGTCGGGACGGATACCGAGGATACCCTCGACGCATCCAACCATAACGGTAGACGCCGTACCGGTAAGCCAGTGTACATGGCTTCTGCCCTCGAAGGGGCTGTCGGAACTCTCGGTAAACTGGCCGTGGCAATAAGGCTCCAAGCAGCGGATCTCTGCCTTGTCATTCATGCTGGCCGGAGAGCTTTCCTCGAAGTAAGTGAATGCTCTGTTGCCGTGTCCGAGAAGGGACTCAGCCAAGATGATCCAGCCCTGAGGCTGTGAGAAGATACCGCCGTTCTCCTTGGTGGATTTGTTGAAGAGAAGCATCAATGCGCCTTCAAATGCATGGTTAACGTAGGAAGGTGCCATCAGACGCACACCGTAAGGTGTATTCAGCTCTCTGTTTACGGAATCAAGTGCCTTCTCGGCCTGCTCCGGAGTAGCGAGGCCGGAGATAACCGCCCATGACTGGGGATTCAGCCACATGGAAGCCTCGGGATCGCCCTTCTTACCGATCACAAGTCCGTCATCCTTGAATCCGCGGATAAAACGATCCTCGTTCCAGCACAGGGACTGCAGTTTGTCATAAAGCTTCTTCTGCTCTTCGTCAATGTAGGAAATATACGCATCATCGCCGAGTCTTACGGCAAATCCGCGAAGTACGCTAAATGCATAGTAAAGCTGGAACGCCACGAAGGTGGACTCTCCCTGCTTGCCGAGTCTTAAGCAGTCGTTCCAGTCTGCATGAAGTCCGGCAGGCATGCCGTGGTTTCCGAGATGATTCATGGAAAAATCGATGGCACGCTTTAAGTGCTCGTATACGGTGCCCTTTCCGCCGTTTGCGAAAAGGATCTCCTCCTTCAGGAAGTCGGCATCACCGGTCTCAGCCATATACTTGAATACGGTGGGGAACAACCAGAGTGCGTCGTCCGCACGATAAGCGGGATGTCCCGTCTCCTTTACGTAGGACTCGTCATCCGGTGTATCCTCATGACCTGCATTGTGTGTGAACTTCACGAGAGGAAGCCCGCCGCCGTTATCTACCTGGGCGGAAAGCATGAAGCGGATCTTCTCCTTCGCCATCTCGGGTGCAAGATGGATGATACCCTGGATATCCTGTACGGTATCTCTGTATCCGTATCCGTTTCTCTGACCGCAGTAAGAGAAGGATGCGGCTCTCGACCATGTAAATGTAAGGAAGCACTGATATGCGTTCCATGTGTTGATCATGGTATTGAATGCTTCGCTGGGGGTATTTACCTGAAGATTCATCAGTCTTCCGTGCCACTCATCAATGAGTTCCTGCTTCTCTTTCGATGTAACCGCAGCCACGTCGCTGTAGGAAGCCATGATCTCATCCATCTCGGCATCGGTCTTCATCGCAAGGATGAATGCAATTTCCTTGGATTCTCCAGGTTCAAGTGTGATCTCAGCCTTAAGAGATCCGCAGGAATTGGAGTTATAGTTTAATGCATTGCCGAGCTTACCGGTCTCTACAGCCACGGGGTTGCCGTAACCTCTGTATCTGCCGATGAATTTCTCCTTGTCACCGCAATAGTCTGCAGCGTCAGCGCCTACAAGTCCGAGGAATCTGGATGTCACGGAGGATCCGTTTACGGCATTCCCCTTGACATTCTCGTTGATCACCTGCTTGATGGCATTATTGCGGAAATAAGTTCTTGTGATAAAAAGGGTGTACTGAAGGTTCACCTGATCCTGCTCATAGTTGTTGTCATTGGTGAACTCGCAGTAGCTGATCGCGGAAAGCTTTCTGGCTCTTCCGGAATTGTTTGTGACGCGGAGTCTCCAAACTTCATGGGACTTGCCGAGCGGCACATAGTAAAGCGCAGCCGTATCGATTCCGTCATAAGATGCGGAAATCTCAGTATAGCCGGTACCGTGACGACACTCACTCTTGTAGGTGTCAAGCGGCTTTCCGACGGGCTGCCATGAAGCAGACCAGTAATCCTTGCTCTCCTCGTCGCGAAGATAAATGTAACGTCCGGGCTGGTCAAACTGGTTAAATACGTAACGGATAATACGTCCGTTGGCTCCGGATTTAACAAAGCTGTAACCTCCCGCATTGTTCGAGATGATGGCACCGTACTCGGGTGAGCCGAGGTAGTTTGCCCAGGGTGCAGGTGTGTCGGGTCTGTCGATCACATATTCTTTGGCCTTCTCGTCAAAATGTCCAAACTGCATAAATTTGTACCCCCTTCTTAAAGATAAGCCTGCCAACCCGGATCGGTCGACAGGCTATCAGTGTCGATTGTCTTCGTTTATTCTGTTACTTCATTTGCATCTTTTAAGGAAAGGCTGATCTTGCCCATACGGTCAACGTCAAGAACCTTCACCTTCACTACGTCGCCGATGTTGACTACATCTTCTACCTTCGCAACTCTGTGGTCAGCGAGCTTGGAGATGTGGATCAATCCGTCCTTGTTGGGAGCAAGCTGTACAAATGCACCGAAGTTCATGATACGTACAACCTTACCCTCATAGATCTTGCCTACCTCAATAGGATCTACGATGGAACGGATGGTTGCAAGTGCCTTGTCCATCATCGCCTGATCAACGCCGCAGATTGAGATTCTGCCCTCATCGTCGATATCGATCTTTACGCCGGTCTCTTCGATGATGCCGTTGATGGTCTTGCCTCTCTGTCCGATCACTTCACCGATCTTCTCGGGATCAACTGTAGTCTGGATGATCTTCGGAGCGAACTCGTTCACGGTCGGTCTCGGTGCAGCGATTGCGGGCTTCATGCAGTTATCCATGATGAAGAGTCTTGCTTCACGGCAACGTGCGATGGCACCCTCAACGATGGGACGTGTAAGTCCGTGGATCTTGATATCCATCTGGATTGCTGTAATACCCTCTGTGGTACCTGTTACCTTGAAATCCATGTCGCCGAAGAAGTCCTCGAGACCCTGGATATCGGTAAGAAGGATGAAATCATCATCGGTCTCGCCTGTTACAAGACCACAAGAGATACCTGCTACCATCTTCTTGATGGGAACACCTGCTGCCATCAGTGACATACAGGATGCACAGGTGGAAGCCATGGATGTGGATCCGTTACTTTCAAATGTCTCGGATACGGCACGGATTGCATAAGGGAACTCTTCCTCAGAAGGAAGTACCGGAAGGAGTGCTCTCTCAGCTAAAGCACCATGGCCGATCTCTCTTCTTCCCGGTCCTCTGGAGGGCTTGGTCTCACCTACAGAGTATGAAGGGAAGTTATAATGATGCATATAACGCTTGCCTGTTACGTTGGGATCAAGACCGTCAAGTCTCTGTGCCTCGGAAAGCGGAGCAAGTGTTACGATATCGCAGATCTGTGTCTGTCCTCTGGTGAACATGGAAGAACCGTGTACACGGGGGATAATATCAACTTCTGCGGCAAGCGGACGAATCTGTGTCATCTGTCTGCCATCCGGACGCTTACCGTCCTTTAAGATCATCTTACGTACAGTCTTCTTCTGATACTGATATACAGCCTCATCGAGCACTGCAAGCCAGTCTTCCTTGTCTGCAAATGCTGTCTCGAGTCTGTCCTTGATCTGACGGATGTTCTCCTCGCGAACCTGCTTCTCGTCGGTAAATACAGCGTTCTCCATCTCTGCGGGAGGTACGATTTCCTTGATGGCTGCGAAAAGTTCCTCAGGAACCGCACAGCTTGTGTAGGTGTGCTTTGTCTTGCCGCACTCTGCTACGATCTGATCGATGAATGCGATCACCTTCTGGTTCACCTCGTGAGCGGTGTAGATCGCTTCGATCATCTTCGCCTCGGGTACCTCATTGGCACCGGCCTCGATCATGATCACCTTATCTCTGGTGGAAGCTACGGTAAGCTTTAAGTCAGAGTCTAAGTTCTGTGTGGAGTTGGGGTTGATGATAAACTGACCGTCGATCATGCCGACCTGAGTTGTCGCGCAGGGGCCGTCAAAGGGAATATCCGAAATAGCCGTAGCGATTGCGGAACCCAGCATAGCTGTAAGTTCCGGTGAGCACTCCGGATCTACGGAAAGAACAAGGTTGTTTAATGTAACGTCGTTTCTGTAATCCTTCGGGAACAAAGGACGCATCGGTCTGTCGATGACACGGGAAGTAAGGATCGCATTCTCGGATGCCTTTCCCTCACGCTTGTTGAATCCTCCGGGGATCTTACCTACGGAGTAAAGCTTCTCCTCATACTCTACGGAAAGAGGGAAGAAATCAATACCGTCACGGGGCTTCTCGGAAGCGGTTGCGGTAGAAAGTACCACGGTGTCGCCGTAGTGCATCAATGCTGCACCGTTCGCCTGCTTTGCAACTCTGCCGATGTCCACGCGAAGTGTTCTGCCTGCAAGTTCCATCTCAAACTTTTTGTACATGTTCAAAGTCTCCTTTTTATTTGTATTGAATTAAGACTCCGAAACGACTGAAAAACCCACCGAAAGATTTTTTTCGATACGCTTTTCAGTTGTCTCGGGAATTCTTAATGCAATCTTTAGGATTATAACATTTTTTGTGGTTTACGTAAAGAGCAATCTGAATTTATGCTCGGGATCTCTGCTTAGACGCGCGCGGTCTGTCGGCTCCTTCCAGGCGGACACATCCGGTCCCTTCGGAAGGATGTTGTGCGGGTTGTTTTTCAGACAGCACAGATGGTAATGCTTCTTGATAGCATCAAAGTGCGTGTTGTCCCCGAAAGCTCTTTCCGCATAGAGATCTCTCGCATATCCCCAGAGATTCGGATAGTCAATGAGCATCTTTTTATTTACCATAAAGCCGTTGTAGTAAGCCACGTCAAAGCGAGCCAGCGTCACATAGAGTCTGACATCGGACTCCGTGATGTAATCGCCGAACAAAAATCTCTGACCGGACAGTCTCTCCTCAAGCACATCCAAAGCATCGAAAACCAGATTGTATGCGCGCTTATAGGCAATCTGGCTGGTGGCAAATCCCGCCTTATAGACGCCGTTGTTGACATTCTTAAATATATAGGCGTTCAGTTCGTCAATCTCCTCGCGCAATTCCTCGGGGTAAAGTTCGGGTGCATCTTTCTTATGATACTTTTTCCATACGGTTTCGAAGTATGTGGTCAGTTTGAAATAATCGTTGTTCACGACCGCTCCCGTTGTAAGATCCACAACCGCCGGAACGGTATATCTGCCCTCATAGTCAGGATCTGCCTTTTTATACGCCTCACTCAGCAAATGGATTCCGAGCACGGGGTCCTTCCCGTCCTCATCTAAAGTAAATGACCAGTCGGACCAGGGAACATCAGGGCGGATCGGATCAAGCGTGCCAACAGAGATCGCATCCTCAAGCCCCATCAACTGCCTTACGATAATCGAACGGTTTGCCCAGGGACACACCGGTGCCCAGAGAAGTCTGTATCTTCCCTTCTCTACAGGAAGTTCTCCCTCTCCGTCTCCGAACGGTGTCACAAACCGGTTCGGCTGACGCTCAAACTTTCCATCCTTCTGAATCTCTCCCGTTATCACATGGTCTACGACTGCCATTTTTACTACCTCCTGTCAGATAACGGCGCTTACACGTTATTCTGGAACTTCTGACATATGTGTTGCTTTATAGGTAATCGATCTATGCAAAATAGATGTCATACCATACGAGGAATGTGTAGATGGTCCACACCTTTCTCCAAAGATCGGAATCTCCTCCGACATACGCATCAAAGATTGCCTGAATCTTGTCGCGGTCGAAGAATTTTGCTGCGGTGTCACTTGCAAATTTTGCACGGACATCCGTATTATAGCGGTCATCTGCCATCCAGATACGGATAGGCACGATGAAACCGAGTTTCTTTCTGAATGCGATCTCTTCCGGAAGCACCTTCGCTGCCGCCGTGCGGAAAGCCACCTTGTTCTGCTCTTCCGTCACCTTGAAGCGGGAAGGCATACGGCTTGCGATATCAAAGATCCTTCTGTCTGTAAGAGGCATGCGAACCTCAAGACCGCAGGCCGTGGACATTTTATCGACATTCAGGTAAATATCTCCTTCCAGCCAGATTCGGATATCCACATCCGACATCTTGGAAAGCGGATCGATGCCCTCATTCTCCGCATAGATATCTTTCACTAAGTTGATCGGGAGCACATCCGGATTATAGGAACGAAGGATCTCCTTCTTCTCATCTTCCTTCATGATGTTCGTATTTCCCACATAGAACGTCTTTAAGTTGTCTCCGTAACGCTCGGCGTTCCGGTACATGTTATATCCGCCGAAGAATTCATCCGATCCCTCACCGGAATATACCAGTTTTGTATTCTCCGCGGTTGCCTTACATCCGAGGGAAAAAACAATAGCCGAAGCATCACCGAGGGGTTGCTCCATATGCTCCATCACATAGGGAACTTCGTTAAAGAACATCTCCGGTGTGATCTTCGCACGATGAAATGTCTTGTTCAGGATACGTGCCGTCTCTTCCGCAAGACCCGATTCATCGAATCTTTCATCGTCATAGCCGCAGGAATCCGCATCGGTCGCCGTTGACATGGCAAGTACATAGGAAGAATCAACGCCGCCGGACAGGAAGGACTCCACATGTTCGTCAGTTTCCGCCACCTCGGGCATCAGCGATTGCAGTGTGCTGTGGATCTCGTCGGCCCAATCTTCAAGTGTCTTTGTTTCATCCGGTGCAAAGCTCGGCGCAAAGTATCTTTTGATCTCAAATGTACCGTCTTTAAAAGAAAGCGTATGGCCGGGCATCAGTTTCTTCACACCCTTGAAAAAGGTATCTTCTCCCGCCACATAGGTAAGACTCATATAGATCTGCAGCATATCGAGATTCAGTTCCTTGACAAAGCCTTCCGCTTCAAGAATACTTTTGATATAGGTGCCGAAAAGAAGTCTTCCGTCTTCCGTCACATAATAATACATGGGTTTTGTGCCGAAGGGATCACGGACCAGAAATGTCACATCTTTGGTGTCATCATATAGCGCGGCAGCAAACATGCCGTGGATATGATTGCCCAAATCCTCTCCCCACTTAGCGTAAGCAGCCGCAAGGATCAAGGGTTCTCTTTCTTCTCTCGTAAGATCTTCCGCAAGAGAAAGCTCCTTTGTAAGTGCCTTCCAGTTTCTGATATGTCCTCTGTATTCCTTTACCGTGATCATGTTTTCTCCTCCAAATATACACAAATTGCCGTCAGGGTTGCATCTCGCTCACAATGATCTTCGCAAGCTCCGCAGGTTTGGTGTTACCCGTATCAAGTTCCACATCCGCAGCAGACTCATAGATCGGATGGCGATAAAGTATCATCTCACAGATCTTCCTGTAAGGATCAGCCCCCTGAAGAAGCGGTCGTTCCTTGTCACCCTTTACGCGCTCATAAATCCGCTCGGGGGTTGCGGAAAGATAAAAGATCTTACCGATCTTCTTTAACAGTTTGATATTCTCCTTGCGAAGCGGCATACCGCCTCCCGTGGATAAGACCGCATGATGAAGATCCTCGGCGAGTTCCCGAAGGAGTGCGGTTTCCGCATCGCGAAAGTACTCCTCGCCCAACTCGGAAAAGATGTCAGGGATAGCCATCCCTTCCCTGGTTTTGATGCATTTGTCCGTATCCACAAGCGTGTAACCGTACTGAGAAGCAATTTTCTTCGCAACCGTGCTCTTGCCCGATCCCATATAACCGATCAGGATGATATTATCCTTGCCGTACAGCGTATCGCAAAGCTTTCTGTAGATCTTATCCGAAAGATCCTTCTCGATCTTTTTTCCGTTCCAAAGCTGATTCGCCAGCACGCCCTGGAACAAAAGCATGGAAAGCCCGTTCATATGCGGTACGGAAAGTTCGTTCAGTTTTTTCAAAAAAGGCGTCTCTGCCGGGTTATAGATCAAGTCCACACCGTAATCCGCCATCCGGTAGAATGCATCGTCCGATACAAGCGGAAGTCCGTCTTTCTTCTTAAGACCAACCGAAGTACACTGGATCATCAGATAATGTCCCTTCGGGATCTTTTGATAATCCCCTGCCGCATAGCAGCGAATCTCCGTCTTTTTCGGATCATAGGCCTCGGTCTTCTTCATATCTTCCGCAAGGGATGACGCATTTTCAAGCGTACGGTTTAAGATTATGATCTTTTTTGCGCCGTATTTGACACACATATAGCAGGCTGCCCTTGCAGCCCCGCCCGCGCCGATCAAAACAACCGACTTGCCCTTCACATCATGTCCGTCTGCCCTGATTGCGGCGTAGAGACCGGGCATGTCGGTATTATAGCCCTTGTATCCCTTGTCGGTACGAACCAGGGTGTTGACCGCGCCGATCGCAGCCGCATCCGGATCGATCTCACAAAGGGAATCCATCACCGCCTGCTTATGCGGAACCGTAATGTTAAGGCCGAGGATACCCTCCTCGTACGCCTTCTCAACGGCGCTGCTCAGCTCCTCTTCCGGAATCTGAAAGGGTATATAACGTTCATCTAAGGAAAATGTGTCGCTCACGGTATCATGGATCACCGGTGACAGTGTGTGTCCGATGGGGTTTCCGAAGATGCCGAGAAGTTGGTCGGATGCATGATCCCCATAGGATTTCTTATAATCTTTTTTTACATAATTACTTAAGTTCTTCATGGCTCCTATTGTACAAAAAATGCCCGTAGGGTGCAAGCACCCACGGGCGATTTTCGTCATTACTTTCTTAAACCAAGTGACTCGATCAGAGTTCTGTAACGCTCGATGTCTTTGCTCTTTAAGTAAGCGAGAAGGTTTCTTCTCTGACCTACCATCTTAAGAAGACCTCTTCTGGAATGATGATCCTTCGGATGAATCTTGAAGTGCTCATTCAGATCGTTGATTCTTGCTGTAAGAAGAGCTACCTGTACCTCCGGTGAACCTGTGTCTCCCTCGGTGCGAGCGTACTTGGAAATGATTTCCTGCTTCATTTCTGCTGTGATCATGATGTTTCCTCCTTTATATCTTGATATTGTCCCATCACGCGAGCCGGGGTTGGAGAATCCCGCAGCCCTGTGAAGGCCTAGTGAATAATAACATACGCGTCAGTAAATGTAAAGCACAAATATACAATTTGCATTATGACGGTATATATGTTATATTACAAGGGAAGGCGCTACCAGAATAACGGTTCGCCTCAACTATAATTGCTAAAAGAAGCAACCTGTCTGGGCAGACATTTGGCGGTTGCTTCTTTTATTTTTGATTCTTCGTATCGTGTCGGATGGCTATCATTGTTATTACAATGCTCACCAAAGTGACAAGAATATCCGTCACTCCTACCACGACCGCAACAATCTCCATAAAATACTTACCTTTATACTATCTTCCCTCATAAGCATCCCTCCTTTGATGCAAGGAAACCCGCACATGAGATATGCACAGTCTAAAGGCGAACCGCTATCCGCTATGGGTAGCACCCTTTACTATTATATCTGATTATTATTCAAATATCACGAGACAAATCGTCACATTTTTTATGTTAACCTAAATTAAGAACTCTAATGTATGCAAACACTGGCACAAATTTGTTTCAGGGGACGCTTTCGCATCGTCATCTCACGAACTAATTCGTCTTAAAAAGATTAAATCTCTTCACTACATTTGTAAGTGTACCGCCGTCACGTCCGGCGCGATTATTGTAGATGAAACCCTCTGCTTTGATCCTAGCCTCGGTCATCATGAAGTAGTCTCTTCCGCCGACACCCTTGACATCATCCTCAATCTGAGGATCGAAATAATAATAGGTGCCGCCCACATTCATGGCTACCCAGGTATGATCATCGCCGGTAGAGGTAAGTCCGCCCCATACAGCGTATGTATTAAGTCCCACTGCACGCGTAAGTACCATATATGCATAGGAGTAGTTCATACAGGTACCGATACCGTCGAACAATACAGGATAGGATCCGTTCACGATCTGATAATCATAATCCGACTTATAGGAAACGTTTGTGTTTCCATAACCATACAGCGAATACTGTCTGTCTCTCCAGTCATACGATGTATTCCTGATGATCCAGTCATAGAGAAGTTCTGCCTTCTTCATGGCTGTCATATTGTCCGTGATACCGCAGGCCTTGATGATCTCCGCAACCCTCGCATCAACCTTCGGGTCATTGGTCTTCATGGGCTGGGTAAGCGCTTTTTGCATCTCTTCTTCGTACTTCTTTGCAGCTTCTTCCTGCTTGGCTTTTTCGGCAGCAGCGGCTGCTTCCTTCTCCGCCTTGATCACATCGGGATCTACGTATGCACGTGCGGTCGAACCGGGAGCTGCTGCACCCTTTTTCACAAGACGGATCTCGATTGCCTCAAGTCTGTAGGACATGCTTGCGGTACCTGCCGTCTCACCGTTTTTCGCCCAGCCGAGCCATCCCTCATTCTGAGAGTGCACGCGATAATATACATCATACTGTTCTGCGATCTCTCCGGTTAATTTGATCTGAATTGCCTCAAGACGAAGGCTTCTTCCGGAGGTTCCGGACATGGAACCGCCCGTGGTCCAGGACTTTTCCCATCCGAGATTCTGAATATGCGTTTTGTAAAGGATCTCGCCGGGGATCATGGATTCCAGGTGGATCTTGATTCCCTCGAGACGAAGGCTTCTGCCGGAGGTTCCGGATACTTCTCCGTTTTTCTTCTCCGACTGCCAGCCGATGTTTTGTACATGTGTCTTATAGGCAACCGTTGCATCCGAGGTCACGGTATCCTTCTTTACAAGACGGATCTCAATCGCCTCAAGGCGCTTGGACTCTCCGGATGTACCGGACATCTGGCCGTTCACGCACCAGTTCATCCAGCCGTAATCCTGGCAGTGCACACGATACTGTACATTGTAATACTTCGCTACCTCACCGGTTAAGTTGATGCGGATCGCTTCAAGGCGAAGGCTTCTTCCGGAGGTTCCGGCCATCTCATTATCCTTCTTTACATCCTGCCAACCGATATTCTGTACATGTACCGAATACTCGATACTTCCCTCAAGTTCGGTATCAAGCTTGATGTTGATTCCCTCGAGGCGCAGGCTTTTCCCGGAAGTACCTGAGGTGGCACCTTCCTTTACATAGTCCTGCCATCCGACATTCTGTACATGCGTACGATAGGAAATCGTCGCATCTGTATTTACATTCTCTGTCTCACCATTCTGTGTTGCTGTTTCCGGCGATGCCTCCGCAGCGTGCACCGTACCTGCGGGAGCTACGTGTCCCATAAGTCCGACGGTCAGACATGCAAGTAAGAATCTGGTAATTCTCTTCTTCATCCAAAAACACTCCTGTCATAGTTTTGTAACATTTTTGTAACATTATAACACATATCATCTAAAAATCAATAAAAACCTTTTTATTTATAAAGAAAAAAGTTATAATTGTCAAGAAGATTTAGATACGCATATATTGTGCGACAGGAAAGACGAGGAACTACATCTATGGCAGGATCAAGCTTTGGAACCATATTCACCATCACCACATGGGGCGAATCTCACGGCCCGGCACTGGGTGTCGTCGTGGACGGATGTCCCGCGGGACTTCCGCTTTCAGCCGAGGATATACAGCCCTATTTGGACAGACGCCGTCCGGGTCAGAGCGCATTTACCACCCAGAGAAACGAAGCCGATGCCGTTCGGATCCTCTCCGGCATCTATGAGGGCGTGACCACAGGTGCTCCCATCTCCATGATGATCGAGAATACGGACCAGCACTCTTCCGACTACGGTGAGCTTGCATATACCTACCGTCCCGGACATGCGGATTACACCTTTGACCAAAAGTTCGGCGTACGCGACCCTCGAGGCGGCGGACGTTCCTCGGGACGTGAGACCGTGGGAAGAGTTGCCGCCGGCGCCATCGCAGCAAAGCTTCTTTCCACCATGGGAATCACCGTATCCGCCTACACTGCATCCATCGGACAGGTGTCCGTCGATCCCGCTCGTTTTGATTTGGAAGAAGCCCGTAAGAATCCGCACTATATGCCGGATGCGCTCGCTGCCAAAAAGGCTGACATGATCCTTGAGAAAGCAAGAACCGAGCTAAACTCCGTCGGTTCCTCCGTCGGATGTATTGTTACAGGGCTTCCCGCAGGAATCGGCAATCCGGTCTTTGATAAATTAGACGCTAAGCTTGCGCAGGCGCTGATGTCCATCGGTGCGGTAAAAGCTGTGGAAGTCGGTGACGGTATTGCGGTCTCATCTTCCTCCGGTTCCCTAAACAACGATCCCTTCCGATTGGAAAACGGTGAGATCAAAAAAATCGCCAACCATGCCGGAGGCACGTTAGGCGGTATCAGTGACGGAAGTGATCTGATCCTTCATGCATATTTTAAGCCGACACCTTCCATCGCACAGCCGCAGAACACGGTTACCAAGGACGGCAAGGAAGTATCCCTTTCAATCAAGGGCAGACACGATCCGGTGATCGGCCCCCGCGCCGTGGTCGTCGTTGAGGCCATGACCGCCATCACCATTCTAGATCTGATGATGACAGGCGCGTCTGCAAAGCTTTCCAATCTGCAGAAGATCTATTCATAATATTTATTCGGAATCAAGCCTCGTCCACGGCATGCATTTCTTTTGAAGCAGGGACACCAGTCCCATCAGCACAAGGCTGATCAAAGAAACAAGGATGATCACAGCGAACATCTTGTCGTAGGCGTAGGCTTTTTTTACGCGTGTCATATAGACGCCGAGTCCGGAAAACCCTCCGAGCCACTCTGCGATCACAGCACCAACCACTGCGTAGGATACGGCGATCTTAAGGCCGGCAAACAAAGGTCCCAAAGCCTGCGGCAGTTTTACATGCCAGAAGATCTGAGATTTCTTTGCTTTCATGCTCTCCATCAGTCGGATCATATCGGCGTCAACCGATGAGAAACCCTCCAAAAGCCCGATGGCAATCGGGAAGAAGGAAACCAGTACCACAAGTACCACCTTCGGTGCGATCCCGTAGGAAAACCAAAGGACCAAAAGCGGTGCGATGGCAACCGGCGGCACGGTCTGCGTCAACACCAGAATCGGATACAGCGCCTTTTTCACGATGACGTACCGGTCCATCAACGCTGCCGATACAAATCCCAAAGCCACACCCAGCAAAAGGCCGAGTCCCGCTTCGGTAAGTGTGGTGCCCGCGTGGGAAAGAAGCGTCGGAAACTCGCTGATAAACACGGAAAACACACGTGCAGGTGACGGGAGCATGTAACCCGGCACCAGGCCTGCCATACAAACGATCTGCCACAGAGCTAGCAATGCGGCTATCGCTGTGGCAGGAATGAGCAAATTTTCAAGTCCCTTTTTTTGTTTCATTACTTTTCTTTCTCTTCCATTACACTCATGTAGGCCGGACGGATGATCTTATCCATGCACAGAAGTTCTTCGATTCTGTGTGCACTCCATCCTGCGATTCTCGCAATGGCGAACATCGCTGTGTAAAGTTCCTTCGGGATACCAAGCATATCATATACAAAGCCGCTGTAGAAGTCGACATTTGCCGAAACGCCCTTGTAGATCTTTCTCTTTTCGGCGATCAGCATAGGCGCAATGGTTTCGATATTCTGATAGAGCAAAAGATCCTTCTCTCTGCCCTTCTCCGCCGCAAGTTTTTCCACGTAGCTTTTGAATACACGCTCTCTCGGATCGGACAGTGAATAGATGGCATGTCCCATACCGTAGATGAGTCCCTTCTTATCGAAGGCGTCTTTGTCAAGGATCTTGGAGAGATAATCCGAAAGTTCGGCCTTGTTGCTCCAATCCGGAACATGCTCCTTGATGTCCTCGATCATCTCCATCACCTTGATGTTCGCTCCGCCGTGACGGGGTCCCTTCAGGGAAGACATGGCAGCCGCGATCGTGGAATAGGTATCTGAACCCGCAGATGTGATCACACGGGTGGTAAAGGTTGAGTTGTTACCGCCGCCGTGCTCCATATGCAGGATCAGCGCCGTGTCTAAAACCTTCGCCTCAACAGGCGTGTACTTCTTGTCCGGGCGAAGCATCATCAGGAAATTTTCCGCAGTGGAAAGCTCCGGATCCGGCTTGTGAATATACATACTCTGATTGTTCTCATAGTGGTTGTATGCATGGTAGCCGTAGATGGCAAGCATCGGGAACACGGAGATCAGTCGCATGCACTGACGAAGCGAGGTGGATACGGTTGCGCTGTTGACGTGAGAATCATAGGACGCAAGTGTAAGGATCGAACGCGTCATGGAGTTCATAATATCCGCCGAAGGCGCCTTCATGATGACGTCACGCGTAAAATTTGTAGGCAAATGTCTCGCTGCGGCAAGCGCTTCCTTAAACTCGGCAAGTTCCTCCGCCGAGGGCATCTCTCCCATCAGGAGCAGATAGGCGATCTTCTCAAAGCCCATCTCATCCTTCTTTAAACCGTTGATCAGAGTTTCAACACGGTAACCGCGATACCAGAGTTCCCCGTCACAGGGCTCGGTCTTTCCGTCAACGACCTTGTTGGTTGTAATCTTTGAGATATTGGTCAGTCCCGTAAGGACACCACGTCCGTTCTTGTCGCGCAATCCGCGGTTGACATTGTATTCTTCGTACAAACCTGCGGGGATTTTGTCATTCTTTCTGCAAATCGATTCCTGCTTTTTGATGTATTCTCCGCTCTTAAACATAGTACCTCCCGATTATTCCCCTTCTTTCTTCGGAACCTTGTGTTTCACAACAAGTTCCCTGTCTCCTGCTGCATCCTTTAAAAGTTCACGAACGATCTTCTCCGTCTGCTCTTCGGATTTTTCTTTTAATTCACGGACATTTGCCATCGCCTCGGCATCTTCCTTCGCCGCCTTCACGGCATCCACGATATCCATGCTGTTCTGCCAGTTGAAGATGGCATAGCGCTTGTCATAGAATACGATGGAATCCTCATCCACATCCACGCTTAAAATCTCAGCTTCCGGAAGTTCCACCGTGACGGTTTCGTCCGTCACATTCACTTCCACTTCGGATACATCGATACCCGCCTTGATCTTCGCCGTGTAGCGCATGGAGAATCCCTTCTCCGTGATCAGAGGGATTCCGCCCTCCGAGATCATCAAAAGACCGTCATAGTCAAGCTCCGCAGATGTAAGATCACTCATCTCCGTAAGTCTGCTTCCCAAATATGCTGAAGTGATCTTCGGCTGTGCGTGACGATACAACATGCTTCGAAATGCGAATCCGAGGAAGAAAGCGATCACGACGATCAAAATCTCGGCGCCCGCAACCAGACTCCAATTCACACGATAACATTTGTCCCTTTTTTCTTTTTTTGATTCTTCGCGTTCTTCCATGTGAACCCCCTCTATGAGATAAAAGACTGTAATGAGCAATTCAGAATTTGGTACGTATTGTACCATAAATCACGTTTAGAAACAAGGGTACGTCATTTTACGATCACCGTAGTAAGATAGCCGGCCGATTCCGGAATATCGTCATAAGTCGGGTAAATCTTTTCATCCGGCATGCCTGCATTTTCAACCGCAGATACCGATATCCGTCCGGATGATGCATCTTTGCGCAAAAGATCCAAAAGCTCTTTCAGTTTTCGTCCGAGTTTCATATAGATCTTCGTGCCCGGATAAGAAAGGGATGCCGAAAGATCCGCACTTCCCGGGATAATGTGTACCTCTTCGTCATCAAGCGCGACAGGTAGTGTAAGCGCTGCTGCCGCTTCGGAAAATGAATTCACGCCGCTCACAACCTCACAATCGATACCGTCTGCTTTCGCCATCTCAAGAAGATATCCGAACGTCGCGTAAAGAGACGCATCTCCGATCACAAGACAGGCAACGCTTCTGCCCGCCTGTACAATCCGCTTAGCATCCTCATAGATGCTTCTTCTTCGCGCGACAAGCACCGTCTCATCGCGCGTCATGGGAAACTCGTAAGCCAGGCACTCCTTTTCGTCAAGCAAAGGAATATAGCCGGCCGCAATCCGATACGCACGACTGTCCTCCTTCCTGCCTGTGGGAATAAGCAGGACATCCGCTTCTTTTATAATATTGAGTGCTCTATTTGTAACGAGCCCCGGATCACCGGGGCCCATACTAACGCCATATAATTTCGACATTGATTACATTTCCTTTACTGCGGCAAATTCTTCCGTAATCTCATCCGAAGGCTTCTTTGTGACAATTGAAACAACAAAGATAAAGATCAATGCTACCAGGAAGGCCGGAGCAAGCTCATAGAGGTCAAACACACCGCCCATAGGTCTTACCAGGAACTTCCAGATAAAGATGGTAGCGCCGCCGGTCACCATACCTGCGATGGCACCGAAAACATTCATACGCTTCCAGAAGAGGCTCACCAGAATCACCGGTCCGAATACGGCACCGAATCCGCCCCATGCAAAACTTACAATTTCAAAGATAGAGCTGTTGGGATTCCATGCGATAAATACCGCAAGCACCGCAACGACCACCAGAGTAAGTCTTGCCGCAAGCATCGCTGCTCTTTCCGACATCTTTACCTTAAATACATCCTGGATGATATTCTCCGATACTGCAGATGATGCTGCGATAAGCTGAGAGTCTGCGGTGGACATTGTGGATGCCAGGATACCGGCAATGATAAGTCCCGCGATCAGTGCGAATCCGATTCCGTTCTTGCTGATATGATCTGCCATCACAACGATCAGTCGCTCGGACTTTGAGGTACTCTCGGTGAGATTGTCCATCACGCCCACCTGTGTCATGGCACGACCGACTACACCGATGAACACGGCAACGCCGAGGGAAATGAATACCCATACGGTAGCAACTCTTCTTGAAAGCTTCAGTTTCTTTGCGTCGCTGACTGCCATAAATCTGAGCAGGATATGAGGCATTCCGAAGTAACCGAGACCCCAGCAGAACATGGTGATCTTGTTGAAGATACCATAAGCACTTGATGCATTGGCTGCCGGATCATGTGTTGTGGAAAGTCCGAGATAACCGGGAAGTTGCTTTGCATTATCGATCACAGCCTCTAAACCGCCCGCCTGATGTACACCGTAAGCGAGCACGATGAAAAGGGCGATGGTCATAACGATGGACTGGATAAAGTCTGTCTTGGAAGCTGCAAGGAAGCCGCCCGTAGTGGTATAGCCCACGATGATAATGGCAGATATTACCATGGCCAGCTGATAATTCACACCAAAGAGTGAATCAAACAGTTTTCCGCAGGCTGCAAATCCCGAAGCCGTATAAGGAACAAAGAAAACAATGATGGCGATTGCGCCGATCAAAAGTGTGATATTGCTCTTATCACGAAAACGCTTCTTTACATACTCGGGGATGGTGATCGCACCGATCTTCTCCGTGTAGTTTCGAAGCCTCTTGGCTGTAAAAAGCCAGTTTAAATAAGTACCTACCGCAAGTCCTAAAGCTGTCCATCCAGCGTCGGCGATACCGGAAAAGTATGCGAGACCGGGAACGCCCATCAGCAGGTAGGAGCTCATATCGGATGCCTCTGCGCTCATGGCAGTGACAAGCGGGCCGAGCTTACGACCTCCCAAGTAGAAATCACCGACATCATTGGTGCTCTTCGAACTTACAAAGCCGACGATCAGCATGCCGATCAGATAGATGGTAATCGCAATGATAATACCGATTTGTGCTGTGGTCATATCTAAATATCCTCCCTCCGTGTTCTCCTTAGCTATACGGAACACTCAGTCAGATATTATAGCATAACGATGGCACCTTGCAAAGTCGTATCACTTTGCAAGTTTCTTTAATGCACCCACGCCCACGGTGGTTGCAAGTTTTGCCACAAAAGTCTTGTCTTTTACAAGGTTCTTCATCACATGGCAGTAATCCTTATCCGCATTTCCGGGAATCTCACCCGTTTTGAAGGAAAGTTTCTGGAGTTCATCGATTGTATTTCTGTACTTTTCAATCTTCTCGTTTATTTCATTTACGGTATTCATAAGTCTCATCTGACCCTGCGCGAAGTTAAATACCGATGAAGGAATCGTATATCCCATATCCTGGGCTTTCAGCATGCAGACCATCAGTCGCTCGCCCATCTTGGCTTCCGTTCCCATCACAAGGATTCTCTGGAACTCTGTGCGAAGTGCATCCTTCTGCTGCTGCGAAAGTGTAAGATTGCGATTTTCCTCCTGAAGGATAGCCTCAAAGCTCTCCAAAAACAGAGCCGTATTGCTTGTCATGGCTGCAACCGAAAGCTGTGTGATCTGTTTGCTGACCTTCTTTGTAAGCCGTACCGCATTACCGAAATCGATGACGGTTGCCTTTTGATCCGTAACCATGATATTGCCGGCATGCAGGTCTCCGTGATAGAATCCGGTACCGACTACAGCTTCCTTGATGGTAACCTCACAGACGCCGAGAACATGATCTCTTCTTTTTTCAAGCTCCTGAATCTCATTTTTCAGTGCGTTGATACTCTCATCGACCTTATCCCTGTTCCTCATAAAGACTTCCATCTTCCTGCGGTTTACGATCGTCTTGTCACCGATCTTCTGCTGTACATAGAAGGGCTTCTTGATCTCATCGAGTTTTTCTTCCGACTTTTTGAGGTAACGATCCACCGTTTCACCCTCGGCAACCTCGAGCATAATGTAGTCTGCGCCGGGGCTTACAAGATTGGAGGTCTTCATCGATGTAACAGAAGGCAGTTTTCCGTCGAATGCATCGCCGTCTTTTACATTTTTGGCCTCGTTGATCAGATCAAGTTCCTTCATGAAACCCTTGAACTGGCCGTTAAAACTCTTTAATACGCTGCCCGTTGCATCAGCATCCTTGGCATATTTCTTCATAAGTTTTGCCTCGCGCTGCATGCGGTTTCTCGCATCGGAACGAAGCAACTTTATAACAACCTTCTTTCCTTCCGGAAACTTCTTTCCGTAAACCGTGCAGAGAAATGCCTGGCCGATGGATGCCGCTCCGAGAGACTTTTCCACTTCGATCCTGCTGATGGCGTCCCCGGAAGCAGCAACGATGGAAGCCATCTTAAGCTTCACTATGTTTTCCGGAATCGGATTTAAGTTCGACTTCATATCCTGAATCGCATCCACCATCTCCTTCGGAAGGATGGATGCCGGAAGTCCCTGCACCATCTTCTGCATCAGCGGGCCTGCGCCTTTTAACATACCGCCGAGCAGGCTGACACAGACATTGGACTGTGTCTTCTTATGTCTGTAAATCTGCAGTTTTGATCTCTCTCCGTAAGTGAGATATCCGGATTGAAAGAGTCCGCGATTCTCCGGTTGTTGTTTCAGATCGTCGATCAGTTCCGCATCACTCGGCACATAGGAAGCCTCGGGCTTTGCGTTTCGTACCATGGATGCCATCATGGAACGCTTATCCATAAAGGACGCATCCTTAAAGTAATTGTACATGATATTCTTGTTAAAGCGGCTCTGGGCAGCTCCGCCTCTGGTAAGCTGATCCAGCATACCCTCGAGGGTGTCGGGTGCGGCAACAAGCGGATCCTGATTTTCCGTAAATGTATCATCCGCGATTTCCTTCGCCACATCCTGAAGCTTGCCCGTAACCTTATTTACCATGTCTTTCATGGCTTTTGTAATACTTCTTAAAACATCCTTGATCGGTTCAAGTGCAATCTGCGGCAAAAAGCTTATGTCCGGCGCACCGAAAGCGGCAACCACCATGCCGGTCATATGCCAGGATTTAATACGCTTGATCTCATCTGACTCAAACACACTGACAAAGCATTCCTTCATGAAATCTTTGATATTTGTTCTCCGTCCGCCGATCATCATCTTAATATCGGGAAGGGGGAGTCTGTCTACCAGCTTATCCATGATTTTCGGATCTTCGACAACCATTTTAAAAGCATCGCCGTGCTTGGCAAGACGCTTACGCATACTCTCCTCGTCATCCGTATGTGCATCCGTGAGGCGGTCTGCCGACATGGTATCCGCATCAAAGAAAATATCAGCGATCATATTGATCAGCTTGCTTTCGTCAGCGTCCCAGTGTTTTTCTTCATCTTCAACCGGTGCTTCCTCTTCCTTCTTGATCGTAACGGTAGCATCGATCTGCTCGGCATTCAGTTTTTCCTCCATCTCCGCCGTAACACGGTCGTTTACATGAGACAGAAGGTTTTCCTCTATCGCCTTGTATTCTGCTTCAACTTTTTCCGGTGTAAGGATCTCGAGTGCAAGACCTCTGGCCCATTTAAAGAGAAGTCTCGAAGGAATATTTCCGTAATCGTTGTCCTCTCCGCCCGTCTTCTTGCGGATCAGGGAAACACAGAGATTGTTGATACGCTGAATATCGGCCGGTGTTACATCTTTGGCGTTTGGATTGATATCCAGAAAGATGTTCCATACCGCTTCCTTTCCGTAGTTTTCATCGTGCTCGATGATCTCACTTTCAATTCTGTCAACCACTGCATCCACAGTAAGATCCAACGGCTGTTCCACACGATTGTCCACAATATAAAGACTGCCGTCCGGCTTTTGAAGAACGATGATCTTCTTTCCGTTCAAAACAAGTTCTGCCGAATCGGCGCGATTCTTTGAAAATGTTCTCAATGTGTTTCTAAGATTGAGCAGACCTTCGCATGCCTTCTTGTATTCTTCGGGCTTATCCTTCACTTTACGAAGGGTCTTATAGGGATCAAAGGAAAAGCTGAAGAAGCCTACGGCTTTCTTCGCATCTTTGCCGATCGTTCTCGCCGCCTGATCCTGCTTATAGTACTTTGCTGCCGGAATCTTGCCCTTGACGGTCACAAACACATCCGAAACCTTCTTCTGTCCGAGTTTTCCGGCATCGATGTCCTTCCTAAGCATATGGATCCTTGAGATTTCAAAAAGCAGGCCGCGATACGTCATGCGCACGTTACGCTTTCTGTCATTCTCTCTCTTCTTCGGGTTGTCAATATAACTCCTGCAGGAAACGCTGGCAAGATGCATCATTGCATCCAGTTCATCCAGGAACGCTCCGGTAAGCTCTTTGTCCCTGTTGGTTGTAAGAAGCAGCTCTACGCCTTCAACATAATATTTGATCCTGGACATTTCAACGGAGTCGGAGCCCTTTTGCGTATAAAGCAGATTGGCGGAACTGCTTCTGGCGGAAAGACCGCGCAGACGCACCTGTTTTTCTTCCGTAAGCTTCGTTGCTCCCGTCTGTTCCATATTCTTCACAACCTGATCGGCGGCCCATACGCTTTTTTTGGCCGCATCCGCAGTCAGATCATCGGAAACATTCACCAATCTGTTTATATTGGTTTCCTTCTGCTCTTCGGATACCTGGATCAGATTTGCATTTTTCTTGAATAAATAATCGTCCATACCTGTTTCTCCTTGGATCTAAACAAAACTACCCGCTTGATATGTCAAATAATAGCGTTTATGAAGTCACATAACATACACATTTATCATTTTAAACGCTCGATTTTATTCTTTTGCGGCGAGAGGCGGATCGATCGGATGCAAACACCCGAACGGGAAGATAAAGCATCTCTGACTACCGCAGCCACGTCTCCCGGCACAAGTCTGGCATCCTCATCCGCAGATGTCGTAAAATCTGCGCTTCGGTAGAGTTTGGTCTCTGTAAGATCCGGTTCGACATTGATCACCCGAACACCGTGCTTTCGTTCCTCCGCAAACAGCGTATCGGAGAAATGTGAAAGCGCTGCCTTTGTTGCTCCGTAAGCTGCGGCATGAGGACTCGGCCCTGCTGCCGTCACGGAGGATATATTCACGATGAATCCTTTATTCTCTCGAATCATCGGAAGAAAGGCCGAAGCAAGGATCATCGGAATCTCAAGATTGACCCGTGCAATCTCACGAATATGCGCTTCCGGAACATCCTCATGAAGTCCGTAGTATGCAACGCCGGCAGCATTCACAAGTCCCGTCACCGTACCGGATGCTTTGATTTCTCTGATGACATTCCCGAGTGCCTTCTCATCCAGAAGATCTAGGGGTATCCTGCGAAAGGACGTGTCAGATTCGGTAAAATCCCTACCGATGCCGACCACATCATAACCTTCAAGAGAAAGCATCCTTGCAATCTCACGTCCGATCCCCGAAGAAGCCCCCGTTACGACTGCGCATTTCCTTTGTTCCATACCTCTTCTCCTTCTTCCTGCTTGATCACGAAGATCTTCTCCTTTGGCATCCTTTCGGCAAGTGCATCCGATAAATAACCGATCATTTCCTCTTCCAAAGCTTTCGGATAATGGCAAATGCCGTCCGAATTCTCAAACGGATACTGTACGACGGCAGAATCCGGATGCTGTTTTCTTAAATGTCTGATAAACTCCTTCGGCATGCGAAACCCGCCCACGGAAACATCCTCAAGCTTCTCAAACGAAAGATACTCGCTCACCTGTGTAAGCATATCGTCGTACGCCTTCTTCCAGTCCCTGATGTAGATCATGGGATCAAAGCAAAGCCTCACTCTTGCTCCGTCAAGGATTGCCCTGCCTGCAGATTCAAGGCGAGCCGATACGGCCGGTGTTCCCTTCTCATACAGGGCCGCAACACGCTCGGGTGAGCTTGTATACGCATAGATCACGTTCGGAAGCGGCCTAAGAAACTGCGGCGCCCCCTTGGTTCTAACTTCCGCCGTCACGCACGGTCTTAACGAAAGCGCATCGATCCACCGTCCGAGATAACCCGTAAGCCCATCCATTGCGATCAGATCCGTGTCATAAGAAAGACAAATATAAAGTTTCTTCGACACCGACATCCGGTCGATCTCGGAAAGGTAGTCATCAAAATTCACAAAGATCACGGGATAAGCCGTCTGATACATCCCCTGCATATAGCAGTAGTCGCAGGAAAAGAGACAGTTTTTCACCGTGGATGTATAATAGAACGCGTCATTGCCGAAGTCCTGACACACCCTGGCTCCGGGATAGAGAAACGGAGGTCTCTCCACAGCCAGAATCAGGCTCCGCGAATGCCTTTGCATCGATGCATCCTGTCCCGGTCGGTTGAAAAGATCCTTGTAGTGGCGGATTTCTACAACAATTGCATCCGGGAATCCGGAAAGAATCTCCTTTGCGATCGGATAATCAAAAGCAGCTTTTTCTACGTAGATCCGGGAGAAATGCTTTTTATAGCAGTTCCTGTTCGATTGCATCAAGCATCCGCCTCCCTTCGATTTTATTCCCGCAAGGAAGACTTCCCTTATGATAGAGCTCTTTGATCCGTCTTTCCGCTTCCTCTCTTTGCGTGAGTCCCGCATACAGAAGGATCTGCTTCAGACGATTCCGCAGGGTGACCGTAAGCATCATATCATCCGAAAGACGTTCGATCCACGCTTCATCCGGTGAAGATGATACAGGTCTTTCATCGGGAACCTGTGCCAGAAAGGAAATAATGCTTTCACAGACGGAAAGCACCTCCTTGCTTACTTGCTCCGAGGTATGGCGGAATATATGAATCCTGTCATACGAATATAGTGACGCATACGACCTGAAACGCTGCACGATACCGGGTTCTACGATCACCGGCGTACCTGCGCCTTCTCCTACCGTCTCTTCGGCAGACATTGCTTCCTTCCACGGAAAATCATATAAAAGATCGGGATAAAGATCCCTGTCCGAAGCGATCCGGTTCACGGTATAACAGGTATCAGCTTCTAAGTTCTCCCCTGTCGCTCCGTAGGAAAAATCTACGATTCTATGCACCAAAAGGCCGGAAGTATCCATCCGGCCTTTTATCAACTCTGTCAGTTTTGGGTCATTTGACACAAATTCGATCAAGCCAAATTCCCTCTTTTACTCAAAATGCTCGGCTACCAGTTTCAAATCCTTGATAATGGGCAGGTGCTGAGGACATACACCCTCACACTGTCCGCATCCCACGCAGGCACTGGCCTTTCCGAAGTTCTCGGTGAGTCTGTCATAGTATTCACCCTGCGGTGTCCAGCCCTTCTCCTTAACCTCCTGCAGATCCGCGTTGTACAAGGAGAAGTATTTCGGAATTGCGATCTTCATGGGACAGCCGTCCACACAATAGGAACAGCCTGTGCAGGGAATTGCGATGTTGGAATTGATCATGGCAACCGCCTGCTTGATGATCAGTTTTTCCTCATCGGATACGGGTACCAGGTCTTTCATGTAGGAGGTATTATCGAGCATCTGCTCCATATTGCTCATACCGGAAAGCACCATCATAACACCGTCCAAGCTTGCCGCAAAACGAACCGCCCATGAGGGAATCGACGCCTCGGGATTGTAGTTCTTAAACAGTTCCGCTACAGCATCCGGGACCTTGGCAAGGGTTCCGCCCTTCACCGGTTCCATAACGATCACGGGTTTGCCATGCTTCTTAGCCACCTCATAGCACTTCCTGGACTGAATGGCGGGACTGTCCCAATCCAGATAGTTGATCTGAAGCTGAACAAACTCAAACTCGGGATGCTCCGTCAAAGCACGATCGAGAAAATCCGCCGTATCATGGCAGGAAAATCCGATATGCTTCACGAGCCCCTGTGCTTTCTTCTCCTTGATCCACTCAAAGCAATCCAACTTGGTATAAACCTTATAGTGATCCTCTCCCATATCATGAAGAAGATAATAATCAAAGTATCCGGCGCCGGTCTTCTCTAACTGCGCATTGAAAATCTTATCTCTGTCTTCCTTCGTCTGCAAGAATCCCGCATGAAGCTTCGTCGCAAGCGTAAATGCATCTCTCGGATAACGGTCCACCAGAATCTTCTTGGTGGCCGACTCACTCTGAAACGCACAGTACATCCACGCAGTATCAAAGTAGGTAAAGCCTTGCTCAAGAAAGGAGTCTACCATGCGACTTGCTTCTTCGAAATCAATGTCTCCGGGATTGTTCGGGTCAAGCGACGGCAGTCGCATCAGGCCAAAGCCGAGTTTTTTCTTCTCCATAAAACGGTACCTCCTTATTCATATCCGAGGATTCAAATTTATGGGTATATTATATTAAAAATCGGGAGAATTATCAAGAAAAGGAACAAAATGCGCATGGCTCACCATGTACTCAAAATACCTTTGAGCACATCCGGCATTTGGGAGGAATGAAAGTGTGTCACCCCATACTTTATTTTTTCCGGAATCTGCTTCTGATCTGATCAGATAATTCTTTATACTTTTCGAAGCTTGCTGTTGGGTTTCTGTGAAGCATCTTTTTTGATGCCTCTTCTATGTGCTTCTCAATTTCTTTTCTGTATTCATCCATACGTCCGTTTATTTCCATGCGTTTTTTCTCAACTCTTTCCTTGATCTGATCACGGATGTCCTCCATACTTAGCAGGATTGACCGAAGATCCAGAGCCTGTCTCAATGAATTTGCAAAATCATAGCCCATAATACCTGTAATGATCAGCGTTGTCACACTCACCAGTTCAGGGTTTATCCACCCGATAAAATGTACAACCGGCTCGTGCAGAATATATACAAAAAGAAGAGCTCCTAGCCCCCAGATCAGGGAAGCGATCAAACAAATATGTCCATGAAGCTGAACCCTGAACCTTCTGTAATCCCAATACCTTACCTTGAAGATGTACAGTAGCAAGGCTCCGGCTATATATTCCATGATCGTCGATGTGATCATACCGGACAAAAAAACAAGAATCGGAGAAGCCTTTAACGGCATGCAGATCAACAGATAGATCATTGCACCAAAGCCGTAGATGGGAAGCCATGGTCCGAACATAAAGCCTCTGTTCACAAGCTCCTTTTTTCGAATTGATACTTCCAGTGTCTCATAAGCCCATCCAAATATACAATAAAAATAGAAATATGAAAGATATGTGATAACCTTTGTACTCATCGTAACCCCCGCCTGCACCTAAACAATCTACCCGATGTTACAAATCATCTCCATTTTATACCGGATACAGTATGTCCTGCAGCAAAAAAGGGAGATCCTGTCCCTCATCCAGCCGGGCATATCTCTGCACAATGTCAGACCAAACAAACAGCGTATGGCAAAGCCCCTGTCAAATCTCACAAAACCAACCGCATATCGGATCTCCATTAGCATCATATGAATAGTTCAAGCTGATCGATTTATTCCCTCAGAAGCTTCAGCTTTGCCTGCTTTTGGAAGAATGCCACTCCATACGCAAGTACCTGTTCGTAACCACGGGTCCCCTCTGCATACCCTTCATCTGCGATCTGCTTTTACGCCTTGTCGCAGTCCTTATCAAGGGTCGGATTCCTTATCCGATTTCTTTGCTTCCAGGATGATCGCTCTCCGGTTTCTCCTGTCTTTTAAGAATATATCCGGTTTGTGCGCGGTGATCGTCCGAGAGCGACGCCAAGAAAGTGTATGCAGCGTATCCTTGCAATACAGTCGCACAGATCAGTTATCCGCGATAGGAATGTAACTTCGGATGTTATCCTCGCTTAAGTCCTCTCCGATCAGAATGAAGACCTCCTGCCCGATGGGTGTCAGATCCGCACGGAAGGACTTCGGAGTAGCGTTGATCATCAAATAGGTGCCGTCGTGACGCGGAATAAACCCTTTCAAACGATAGATGCGCCCGCACGCGGAGTCCTTCATCAGTTTCTCAATCCTATCCTCCGCATCCTCGACGGAAAGCTTTGGATGAAAGAAAAAGAGCGACTGAAAATGTGACAGTTCATCATCCGATATACGACTTAAATCCATGCTTCGATAACCTGCGGAGGACACCTTCTCGTAGAGACTTTTGTCTTCCTGCTTTGATACAGGCAGGAAGGGAACGCGGATCGTTTCTCCTCCGAATTCGGTGAGGCACGCATTCAAAAAGCTTCCAAGCTTCGCCAGTCCCTGTTCGCTTTCGATGCGATTGGCAAGGATAATGCCCGCATGGGACAGTTCCGTAGCAAGCATATAGCGAACTGCCCGTGAACAGTCCGTCGGAAAAGACCCGTCTACCATGGTGATCACGTTGCCCATGGTAAACCAATTGGACAGCGGCTCTTCATAGATCAGATTGAAAAAATCCTCCGCATCAAAGATCCCGGAGGGTTCGATGATGACGCGATCGAATTTGCGTCCCGGCCGTCCTTCCTCGTCGGGAAGTCCCATACCGATGGAGATCAGTTTCGTCTTAAGGCGCCTTCTCGCACAATCCTTATCCCCGCCGATCACCATCTCAACCGGCACATCCTGCGAAAGCGCATCCACGAGAAAGAGGCGATCAACATTGATCGCCCCGTAATCGTTACAGATGACTGCAACACGCTCGCCTATCCCGGTAAGATAAGTTACATATTCGATTATCATTGTGGTCTTTCCGGATCCCAGGAATCCGGTGACCAGATCGATTTTCGTCATTCTTACTTTGTGCCAAGGGCATCCTTTAAAGCCGCAAGATTTTTCTCCATGACAGACAGATAGGTGACTCCGGCATCAATATCGCTCTTCATGGTAGACTGCAAAGAGTTGAATGTTACGACCTTTTGATCCTTGGACTTGGTATTGTCAATAATTGTCTGTGCAAGCTTGCCGTCTCCGGACTCAATCTTACATACGGAAGAAATACCTTCCTCATCCACCTTGCCGGCAAGGAAAATCACTGTTTCAAAACTTGCTTCACTCTCTGCGGAGCATCCTACAAAAGCAGCATAATACTTCAAACCGTAATCGTCAACCATATATCTGAAGGGAAATCTGTCACCGAATACCAGTGTTTTAACTGCAGCGCCGGAAACCGCATCTGCGTAAGCCGCATCAAGTTCCGCAAGCTTTGCATTATATGCATCCGCATTCTTCTTGTAGGTATCCTTGTGGTCGGGATCTGCAGTGGAAAGCTTGTCAGAGATGACGGAAACAAGCGTCTGGGCATTCTTTAATGAAAGCCATACATGCTCATCATACTCGGGACCTTCTTCCTCTTCTTCGCCCTCTTCTTCCTCTGCTTCCATTCCCTCTACGATCTCTTCTTCCTTCACGGAATCACCGAGAGACTCAAGCAGATTGATCACAACCATATCCTTGTTGGTTGCATCCGCAAGCGCATCTTCCACCCATCCGTCGGACTCACCACCGACATAGATGAATACATCACACTCGGATATCTTTGCCATATCCTCAGATGTAGGCTGGTAGCTGTGAAGATCCACACCCGAGTCAAGCAGGAAGCTCACCTCCGCCCAATCGGCATCGGCGCCGATGATTTCCTTCACCCAGTCGTACTCCGGGAAAATGGTACATACGATCTGGAGTTTATCACTCTTTGCGGACTTCGATTCCGCACATCCGGTTACGCTTGCTACCATCATCACAGCAAGCGTGAAAAAAGCGACAAGTTTTAAAAGCTTTGATTTCATGATTAAACCCTCCGTATAACTTACAAATCGCTCACAAACAAGCAGTGCTTAATTTGCGAACGATTTGCATTTTACACTTTGGGTATCATCTTGTCAATAGAAAATTGCAAATAATTTGCAAATTTATTTTTAAGCGAGTGCCTGTTCAATATCTGCGATCAGATCTTCCTTGGACTCAAGGCCACAGCTCATGCGCACAAGTCCTGCCGGAATGCCCGCAGCTGCAAGCTGCTCGTCGGTAAGCTGTCTGTGGGTTGATGTTGCCGGATTCAGGCAGCAGGTTCTTGCATCGGCCACATGCGTCTCAATGGCCGCAAGTTTAAGCTTGCCCATAAATGCCTCTGCAGCAGCTCTTCCACCCTCGATCTCAAAGGATACGACACCGCATCCGCCCTTCGGCAGATACTTCTCGGCAAGCGCATGATATGGATCGGATGCAAGGCCCGGATAGCTTACTTTCACGACCTTCGGATGCTTCTCCAAAAACTCGGCAACTGCCTGACCGTTTTCCACGTGCTTCGGCATGCGCACATGAAGCGATTCAAGTCCGAGATTCAAATAGAAAGCGTTCTGCGGTGACTGGATGCATCCGAGATCACGCATCATCTGAGCGGTACATTTGGTGATAAAGGCGCCTTCCTTACCGAACTTCTCGGCGTAAACGATGCCGTGGTAGGACTCATCGGGTGTGGTAAGGCCGGGGAATTTCTCCGCCTCAGCCATCCAGTCAAACTTTCCGGAGTCAACTACACAGCCGCCCACTGCAGCTCCGTGTCCGTCCATATATTTGGTTGTGGAATGTGTAACGATATCAGCACCCCACTCGATAGGACGACAGTTTACCGGAGTCGGGAAGGTGTTGTCCACGATCAGTGGAACGCCGTGTGCATGCGCCGCCTTGGCGAACTTCTCAATGTCAAGAACGGTGAGTGCCGGGTTGGCAATGGTCTCACCGAAGACTGCGCGGGTATTCTCGCGGAAAGCGGCATTTAACTCTTCTTCGGTACAATCGGGTGATACGAAGGTCACATCGATGCCCATCTTCTTCATGGTAACGGCGATCAGGTTAAATGTGCCACCGTAGATGGATGCGGAAGACACGATATGACTGCCCGTCTCGCAGATATTAAAGAGTGCGAAGAAATTGGCTGCCTGTCCCGAGGATGTAAGCATTGCCGCCGTACCGCCCTCTAAGGCTGCGATCTTCGCTGCTACGTAATCATTGGTCGGATTCTGAAGTCTGGTATAGAAGTAACCAGATGCCTCGAGATCGAACAACTTGCCCATATCCTCGCTGGTGTTGTATTTAAAAGTCGTGGACTGGACAATAGGAATCTGTCTCGGTTCCCCGTTGCCCGGTGTATAGCCTGCCTGTACACATTTTGTATCCATTCCGTAATTCGTCATCTTCTTACCTCTTTTCTTCTTTTTTATCCCCCCGGGATTTGAAACACATGGGGTATTATATCACATTCCATTTGATTCGTGAATGTTTCATTTTTATAAGAATTTTTAATTTTACGTATAGTCAACAAAAAATCTTTATGCTATGATGATGCTGACAAAATAGGAATAGAATGAAAAACAAAGGAGAAAGAAATGGACATTTTCTCAATCTTACAACTCTTTGGAGGAGTTGGACTCTTCCTTTTCGGAATGAGTCTCATGGGATCATCCCTGGAAAAACTGGCCGGTTCCGGCCTTGAACGTATTCTCGAGCGTCTTACAACTGCGAAAACAAAAGCGGCCGGTCATGTAAAAGGCTTCAGCCTCGGACTCGGTGTTACGGGTATCATACAGAGTTCAGCAGCGACAACCATCATGCTGATCGGTTTCGTAAACGCCGGCATCATGCGTCTTGCACAGGCAATCCCCGTTGTATTCGGTTCCAATGTCGGAAGTACGGTTACGGCGCAGATCCTTCGTCTCGGCGACCTGGGATCCGGCAACATCGTGCTTCAGCTTTTAAAACCTTCATCCTTTGCCCCTGCCCTTGTGGCCATCGGATCTGTGATGCATATGTTCTGCAAGAAAGTGAATACCAAGCAGGTTGCGGGTATCCTTGCGGGACTCGGTATTCTCTTCTACGGTATGACCACCATGGAGGAGGTATTTATGCCGCTTCGTGAATCACCGGCATTCCGTCGGTTTTTCACATCCTTTGAGAATCCTCTGATCGGTATCCTGACAGGTCTTGTGATCACTGCCATTATCCAGAGTTCCAGTGCATCCGTCGGTATCCTGCAGGCACTTTCCGCCACGGGCAGCGTCACCTGGGCGATTGCGATTCCCATCATCATCGGTCAGAACCTCGGAAAATGCATGACCATTATCTTAGGTTCCATCGGTGCGAACAAGAAGGCAAAGCGTGTATCACTTTCCTACCTGATATTCAACATCTTCGGTGCGATCGCATTTGCATCCGTGATCTATCTTGTACATTATTTTGTAGGCATCGACAGTTTCTCCAAGGTGGTAAACCGCGGTGATATCGCGAACTTCCACTTTGCCTTCAACTTTATTACCGCCATGGTACTGCTTCCCTTCTCCGAGGGTATGGCAAAACTCACGGGTAAGATCATCAAGGATCAGGAGTCCGAGACTACAGACAAGTTCTTTGCTGCACTTGACGATATGCTGCTTCATACACCGACCGTTGCACTTTCCCAGTGCAGACGCCTCATCCTTGAGCTCCAGAAGCGTATGAAGGACAGCTTCAAGATCGCAACCGGTATGATCAACAACTACAGCGAGGAGGGATTCGCCACACTGCTTGAGAACGAATCTTTCGCAGACAAGTGTGAGACTGCCCTTTCCTCCTATATCATCCGCATCAACCGAAAACGACTTTCAGTCAATGACAGCCGTGTCATGTCGGAGATCCTAAACTCCGTCAGCGACTACGAGCGTATCGGCGATTACATTATGAATATCGCCTACATATCAAAAGAGAAGAATGAAAACGGCTCCTCCTTCTCACCCGTCGGTCAGATGGAGATTGAAACCATCACCAACGCTACGAGCCACGCCTTAGACGTGCTCTTTATGGCATTCGAAAACGATGACGCTTCCCTTTCCACCCGTGTCGAGCCTTTGGCCGAGACCATCGACAAGATGAAGGAAATGATCAAAGCGCATCACGTAGAGCGTCTGCAGGACGGCACCTGTGCGATTGCAAGCGGCGTCTTCCTCTTCGACCTGACCAACTGCTTTGAGCGTATCGCTTCTCATGCCTCCAATATCGCACTCCATGTCATCAAACGTGTCAGCGGTGCGGACGACTTCGATGAGATGCACGGACATGCCGGCGATCAGACAAGCATCGAGTACAGAGCACTCTACCAGTACTACGAAGGTCAGTACATTGAGCCCATCACACATCCCGTGATTCCCATCCCGGCTGACCAAACATCTTCCGAACTTTCGGACGATCCTTCTTTAAAGAAAGCCGAGAAGTCCAAGAAAGCTGTATCCGACAAGACTATGAAGTCCGGTGAAAAAGCGGAAAAAGCCGAAAAGAAAAACAAGCAGACCGAGAAGGCCAAGGCAGAAAAACCGAAAACAGATAAGAAGAAAGCCGAAAAGGAAGTCAAAGCCGAAAAGCAGCCCAAGCCCGAAACCAAGGAAAAGGAAAAAGAGAAACAAAAGAAAAAGAAAAAATAAACCGTACAATAAAAGCGGGTACCGTCGGTACCCGCTTTTTCTATGGATCACTCTTCTGTTTCAATCGTGATACTTCCCGTATCAGTTTCAAGATTTAACTCGTGAGCGCCCGATGATTCATACTTCTTACCCTGCTTGTTTCCGTTCACTTTCACACTGCCGGTATCGGTCTTCGCATGAATCTCGTAGTCGGAAAGCTTTCCCTTCACGAAGAGTTTGATACTTCCTGTGTCGGTCTCGATCTTGCCCTCGGTAAGACTTGATTCCTCCATCTTGAAAGATCCCGTATCCGTCTTGGCGTTAAGTTCTTCGATCTTTGCATTCGTAAAGTTCTGACTTCCTGTGGATGTCTTGGTCAACAACTTATCACAGGTAAATGCGTCGATATGCAAAGAACCCGTATCCGTTTTAATTTCCGCATCAGGTACAGCTACCGCATTGACATGTACGGATCCCGTGTCGCTCTTGATCCTGAGGATGTCGAAGTCAATCTTATCCACATGTACGGATCCTGTATCGGTACTGATCGATGCTTCCTTAATCAGTTTCACATCGGCAGGGATATACAGCTTTACGTAGTGTTTCTTGGAAAAACCGAAATTCCAGAAGCTTATCATCCTACCGGACTCCTTGATGGTTACTTTTCCGTCCTTTTCCGTAATCTCAGGCTCCTTGGAAAGCGCATATTCAAGTTTCCATTCCTTACCTTCGTGAATCACGTAGACCGTAGATGTATCCATATTGATATCCAACTTGTCAAACTCGGACAGTTCCACACTGTCTTCCACGGTTGTTCCGCTTCCAAATTTGATTTTACCGTCCTCAAAGCCAAAGAATTCAGGGAACTTTCCGCCGAAGAAATAACCGAGTGCGATCAGTCCTCCTCCGAGGATGATAAAACTGATTCCTATGATAACCATAATTGCTTTCTTCATCTTATCCCCTCCTTCCTACAAAACGATGCGTCACGAGACTTACAAATCCCACCGTCAGTTTCCAGAACAGACCTGCGATCGCCATCAACAAAAGTCCCACACCGACTGCCACGAAAAAGGAACCGATCATGATGATCTTTGTTCCGATACCACCTGCCATGATCAGTGCGGGAATTGCAAGGAATGCACTTCCGATAGCAGCGATTCCTCCCACAAAGAGACCGAAGCACACAGCCCCAAAGGAAACAACCAATGCGAAGATTACCGCAAAAGCAGCAATCGCAAGAGGAAGCGCGATCGGCGCCGCAAAGATACCCAGGATCATCACCCATAACATACTGCCCGCAGACTTTGACTTCTTATATCCCTTCTCTTTCTTGAAGGAAGTGTACTTCCTGTCCATCGTCTCCTCGAGGATCTTTCTGCCCGCATCCTCCGGCGATCCGGTAAGCGGAGTCACATCCTCATCCTCTCGAAGTCCGGCATCCTCGATCAGATCCTGATAAAAACGGATTGCATCCTGCCGGTCATCTTCGGGAAGACCTCGCAGTTTGTGCGATAATTCTTCCAAAAATTCAGCCTTGTTCATACTGTTTCTCTCCTCCCTGTGATCCATACATCAGCATCTCGTCAATCTGATGCTTATACTCTTTCCATTCCTCACGGTAAGCTGTAAGCTGCTTTCTTCCCGAGGCTGTGATCTGGTAGTATCTACGATTCCTCCCCTGATACGGCAGATCATAGGTGGAAAGAAGCTCTTCCTTGGTAAGTCGCCGCAAAACCGGATAAAGCGTGGATTCGGATATATCCACCACCTGCCGGACCTTCTGTGTCAACGTATAGCCGTAGGCATCTTCCGCAGAAACGATACCCAGCACGCAGGCGTCAAGCAACGGCGCCGTAAGTTGATAGCTCATGGAATCACTCCTTTCGTGTATCTTCGGCAATACTATACGACGTATAATATTATTTGTCAATACATATTATATTAAATTAAGATTAAGAACAGATTAAAAAAAGGGACCGAATCTGACGATTCGATCCCATATGCTTTCATGATGAAAACTAAAAGCTCATCTTTACATCCTGACGCTTGGTCTCTTCTGCGACAAAGAACTCCTTATTCGTAGCTCCCATACTTCCCGCTACGATACTGTTCGGGAAGGTCACGATCTTTTGATTAAAGGCTGTGACGTTGGAATTGTAGAGTCTTCTCGCTGCCTGGAGATGCTCCTCCGTATCGGAGATTGCGTTCTGAAGCTGGATGAAATTGTTGCTGGATTTCAGCTCCGGATAGTTCTCGGCAAGGAGTCTGATCTGACCGAATGCAGCGTCGATCTGCTGACTTGCCTGGTTTCTCTCTGCCATACTCATACCGCTTCGAAGCTGTACGATCTGTGTCAGGATATCCTTCTCGTGCTGCTGATATCCCTTCACTACATCAAGCATCTTTGTAAGCACGTCGTAGCGCTTGGTAAGCGCAACATCAATTCCGGAAAGGCCCTCATTGACCTTGATATCAAGTCGCTTAATTCCGTTGTAGGTTCCGACCCACCAAAAGATCAGAAGCAAAACGATCACACCGACTGTAATAATTGCTGGCATCATACCCCATATCCTCCTTAAAACATACGTGTTTTACTGCTTTCACTATTGTAAAGCATATTCATTTGATTTGCAAGCAGAAGCAAAAATGTGAAGATTTTGTGAAATTAGCACTCACCTCTTGACAGTGCTAACAGCGAGTGGTATAACGTAGTCAGAACAAAGGAACAGCAAGTCCCGATGCTCTAAGTAAACCGTTTGGAACCGCAAGGTTTTAAGAGATTGGAGGAATGACTTATGTTACTACCTAGTGTTTTTGGAGATTGCTTACTGGATGACTGGATGGACATCCCGAAGATGTATGAATTCCCGGATGTTGACAGGAAACTCTACGGCAAGCATGCGGCTCAACTGATGAAAACCGATGTCAAGGAACATGACAAAGGCTATGAATTGGATATCGACCTCCCCGGCTTTAAGAAAGATGAGATCAACCTCTCACTGGATCACGGATACCTCTCCGTATCCGCTGCGAAGGGCCTGCGTGAGGAAGAAAAGGACAAGAAGGGTCATATGATCCGTCGCGAGCGCTACTCCGGCTCTATGCAGAGAAGCTTCTACGTCGGTGATGCACTGACCGAGGAAGATATCAAGGCCAAATTTGAAGACGGTGTCTTACGCCTCTCCATCCCGAAGAAGGATGCAAAAGAAGTTCAGGCCGCCAAGACCATCGCAATCGAATAAGATCCAAAAGATCGGGCCCCGTTACGCAAGATGTAACGGGGCCCGTTTTTTATTCCTGAAGTAATTTTTCAAGAGAGACGATTCTTACACAGAGTGTGAAAAGAAGCGCCGCCTGTTTTAAATTCTCAACCGACGGGAAGGTCGGTGCGATTCGAATATTGGAATCGTGGGGATCCTTGTGGTAAGGATAGGTCGCTCCGGCATCTGTCATGGTGACACCTGCCTTCTTCGCTTTTGCCACGATGGCCTTCGCGCAGCCCTCCATCGCATCAAAGCCGATGAAGTAACCGCCGATGGGCTTGGTCCAGCTTCCGATATCAAGACCGCCCAGATTCTCATCTAAGATCTGCTCTACAGCCTCAAATCTCGGACGGATCAGGTCTGCATGCTTCTTCATATGCTCGCGCATACCCTCGATATCCTTGAAGAATCTGACGTGACGGAGCTGATTGACCTTGTCATGTCCGATGGTCTGATTCTTTAACTGCTTCTTGATATCTTCCAGGTTGTTAAGCGATGTCGCAAGTGCTGCGATTCCGCTGCCTGGGAAAGTGATCTTCGATGTGGATGCAAATTTGTATACCATATCCGGATTACCGGCTTTCTTGCACTCATCCAGAATCTCGATCAGATAATCCTGCTTATCCTCATAGAGATGATGAATACCGTATGCATTATCCCAGAAGATACGGAAATCCTTCGCAGCCGGCTTCAATCTTGCAAATCTCCTGACCGTCTCATCCGAGTAGGTATAACCCTGGGGATTGGAATACTTGGGTACACACCAGATTCCCTTGATGGCATCGTCTTCTGCCACAAGTTTCTCCACCATATCCATATCCGGACCATCGGGTGTCATGGGAACCACGATCATCTCGATCCCGAAATACTCCGTAATGGCAAAGTGTCTGTCATATCCCGGTGAAGGGCATAAGAATTTTACCTTATCAAGCTTACACCAGGGTGTCGCACCCATAATGCCGTGCGTCATGGCACGTGCAACGGTGTCATACATCACATTGAGCGAAGAGTTGCCGTAGATGATGATATTGTCCGGACTGTTCTCCATCATATCACCGATCAATACTTTCGCCTCGGGAATTCCGTCAAGGCATCCGTAGTTTCGGCAATCGGTTCCGTCTTCACAGGTAAGATCCACGCTTGAATTTAACGCGTCCATAATACCCATGGACAGATCCAGCTGCTCCTTAGAGGGCTTACCACGGCTCATGTCAAGTTTTAAGTTCATGCCCTGATAACGCTTGTATTCTGCTTCTAATGTGGCGAGTTCTTCTTTTAACTCGTCCTTTGTCATCTCAGTATACTTTTTCATAAGATACCTCTTCTATTTTGCAGCCTTCTTCGCTGCCTTTGCTTCAAGCGCCTTGTCTGTGGGACGAACCAAAAGCAGGCAGAGAATCAAAGCAACTGTATAAAGTGCGATGGTAAAGTAAAGTACATTCTGATAACCGACAGGGTTCACGCGGACCACATTGCCTGCAGCATCTGTGCCGTGCTCGATCCACTCACCCGAATGATCCACGATATAGTTTGCCACCTGGTTACCGGTAAGACCTGCAAATGCCCATGCGGAAAGGGTGATACCGTGGATGGCACTGATGCTTCCCATACCATAGTGATCGGAAAGAAGTGTCGGAACGTTGGAGAAACCACCGCCGTATCCTGCATTTACAAAGAAGATCAGGGTCAGTACGAGTACGATAAGAAGTGTATTGCCCTCTCCCTTCTTGATACCCTGGGTTGCCATTACACATGCGGTAAATGCAATGGAAAGGATGAAGATCAGCTTGTAGATCGTGTTACGATCCTTCATGCTGTCAGCCCATGCAGAGAATCCGAGACGTCCGCCTGCATTGAAGATGGCGGAAACGGTGGAAATGATACCAACGGATGCTGCAAGTCCGATACATTTTACGATCATCTTCTCCTGAGAGATCAATGCAAGACCGCAGGTGATGTTGATGTAGAACATAAGCCAGATACCGATGTAGTTTGTGATCGGCTTGGTCTTTAAGGTTGCAATGATGGAAGGCTTCTCACCCTTGCCCTGAGGCTCATGCCATCCGTCGGGCTTCTTTAAGAGCAGGTGGCCTACGAACATCATAACGAAGTATACGCCGGCAAGGATCCAGAACATCTTGTAGATACCAGTCTTGCCCATGGAATCAAGCATCTTCTGCATGATAGGGCTTGCAATAGCCTTAGCGGCACCGAAACCTGCAACGGCAAGTCCTGTTGCGAGACCCTTACGATCCGCAAACCAGAGCATCAGAGTCTTGACAGGGGAAAGATATCCCGTACCGAGACCGATACCCATGATGAAACCGTAAGAAATATAAATACCAAAGAGTGCAATCTTGCTGCCCTGGTGTGATCCACCGTAGTAAATAAAGTAACCGGTCAGTGCCATACCTACCGAGAAGCAGATTGTGGCAATCAGAGAAGACTTATGAATATCCTTCTCTACGACATTTCCGAGGAATGCAGCTGACATTCCGAGGAAGAAAATAGCGAAGGAGAAAGCCCACTCCGTAGCTCCTTTGGAGAAACCGATGTAATCTGCGATCTCCTGTGAGAAGATCGACCAGCAGTAAACCGTACCGATACTGCAATGCAGAAGCAGTGCGGGGATTGCGGCGCGGATCCACTTTGCGCCTTTGCCTGTTTGCGTTGATGCACTCATGACTTTAAACCATCCTTTTTGTTCTTATTTATATGCATGTTTCTGTGCGCATACTCTACATATTATAATGACATTGCAGGCGTTTTTCAAGTATAAAATGAATCGCTTTATACGGTTCGGGTGCAGACCGCCTTGCCGTACACACTTGCGATATAACTGTCTTGGCGTCGCTCCCGGGACGATCACCGCGCACAAACCATTTTGTGCGCTATAGATCATCCCTCGCGCTCCGTTGAAGTTTTGTTCAAAATAAGACCGAATGCTACATAAAAAGGGTCAGACACCAAAATGGTGTCTGCCCCCTTGCAACCAATTATTACGATTATCTTTGGATGAACGCCCTCGCCGTAGAACCGGGAGCTGCACCGCCCTTCGGTACATAGACGATCTGGATACCTTCAAGTCTGTAGGAGAATCCTGCGGAGCCGGCGGGATCGCCGTTCTTCGCCCATCCCATCCATCCGATGTTCTGGCAATGAACTCTGTAGTAAACGTCATACTTGGATGCAAGTTCTCCTGTAAGGCTGATTCGAATTGCTTCCAACCTTAAAGATCTTCCTGTGGTTCCGGCCAACTGTCCGTTGTAGCGAGCTGACTGCCATCCGATGTTTTGCACGTGAACCTGATAGTTGATGCTTCCGGGAATTCCCGTGTTATTCACAATCTTGATTCCCTCAAGACGAAGCGATCTTCCTGTGGTTCCGGCGATCTCACCGTCATGCTTCATATCCTGCCATCCGACATTCTGTACATGGGTGGTATAAGCCACCTTCGGGCTTACACAGGCTCTGGTGGTTGATCCGGGTGCGGAAGCACCTTTATCAACGATAACAATTTGAATTGCTTCCAGTCGCTTTGAAAGCCCCGATGTTCCGGCAACCTCATCGTTCTTTGCCCAATCAAGCCATCCATAATCCTGCGTATGCACGCGATAGTAAATATCGTATTTGTTTGCAAGATCCCCGGTCAGTCTGATTTGGATTGCTTCAAGGCGAAGGCTTCTTCCGGATGTACCGGACATCTGACCGTTCTTTTTGTATTCCTTCTCCCATCCGATGTTCTGGATGTGGGTTCTATACTCGATATTTCCGCTACCAACAAGTCGAGGTCCCTTATTGATCTTGATTCCTTCCAATCGATAGGATTTTCCGGATGTTCCACTCAATTCGCCATCGAACTTGGGTGTAGACTCCCATCCTATATTTTGAATGTGAGTCTGGTATAATACATACGGATAAACAAATGCACGATCAGTACTTCCGGGTGCGCCCTGGTTTTTTTTCACAAGTTCAATCTGAATGCCTTCAATGTAACTTCCTAATCCAATTGTTCCCGCTCTATTTCCGTTATATGTCCAGCCTTGCCAATCATCAAAGTAAGAACTATACACTCGATAATATACATTGTATTCTTTACTAAGATCGCCCTTTAGATTAATCTTCACAGCTTGAATTTGCAGATTTTTTCCTTCGGCTCCGGCAAGCTGACCATTTTTACACATCGGTTGCCAAGCATTGTTTGCATAAACCTGATATTCAACATCGCCATTAAGCTTTATTTCAGAACTCTTAGATATTTTAAAAGCTTCTAATCGTTTTCCAGTACCTACTGAGCCACAAGTCTCTCCCTCATAAACAGCCGACATTGTACCAATGTTTTGCACATGACCTTGATAAACAAGACCCGCTTCACGATATACCTTTTTAGAACTCTTGGGTACAGATTCTCCTGAGTTTTTAATAACCGCAATCTGTATAGCCTGCGCTCTTCTTCCGTAGCGAATGCATCCAACAGATTCACCGTTCTTTCCCCATCCGGTCCAACCAAATCCTATATTCTTTACTCTATAATATACATCATAGTTCTGTGCAGCCGAACCATTGAGCTTAATCTGGACAGCTTCGATATTCTTACCTTTTGTCCCAAGGGTACCGCCTTTTGATACCCAGCTTGTCCATCCAACATCCTGAATATGAGCACGATATGACAAGTCAATGGATCCGCTATTAATCTTAAGCAATTGCATACCTTTCGCAAGGCATACACTATTACTCTGCACTCCGTTTGCAACTGCTTTTTCCCAGTTGGATCCACCATCCAAATATGTTTGATAGGAAATCAGATTCTTATTTGATACCGGAACTGCCGTGTTGTCGGACACCCAATAATTCATATCCACACAACTTTTTGGATTAGTTCTGATAATACCCGGAATATCACCATTAGAAGAGTATTGCCACATATCATAAGGTTTTTTGTACTGACACATTGTCCAATACTGAGCAACCCATTTTGACCACTCAGGATTATCAAACGTTGAAGTGTTTAAATAGTTTTCAAACCAGGAAAGAGATGCATAGATTCCAACATCATAACCGGCGGCACTTAGCGTATTACAGTATACCTGAGCAATACTTGCAAGACCAGCTTTTCCGGCATCTAATGTAGACTCATCTTCCATATCAAGATAAATCGGGAGCGAGGGATGATGCCCAGCCAATAGTCTTAAAGTATGTTCTGCTTCACTCTTTGCCATCGCTGTATTCGTTGCATAAGAATAAAGATAAACACCGTAGGGGATACCAAGACGTTCACATTCTGATGCATTATACTCCCATGCATAATCATCCTGGCTCACAAGATTATCGCCATAACCACAACGAATAATAACATAATCCACGAGTCCAGATTGTTTTACTTTATTCCAGTCTATCGGGTTTATTGAACTACAACGACCTGCGATTGCAGGATGACCATTATGTGAGGACACATCAATTCCTCTGACAAGAGCACCAACACCAACCTGCTTCGTTTCACTCACAAGTTGGCCGGATAAATCATTCACCATAGCAAATGTTCCGGAAAGAGTTCCAACATTCTCCTTAGGTTTACCATCAGAATACCTCCAGCTGTTGGCTTTTCGACCATCCTGATTCACAAGGACGTCTTCTTCCGTTGTTGCATTTGTTTCATTTGCTGCCTTTGCGGGAACGTTATATGAAAGGCCGGTTGCCAGAACCGCCGCAGTCATAAGTCCTGCAAGTAAACGCTTGATCTTCATCAAATCTCTCCTTCGTTTTGAATCTTATATCCATAAGTTTCTTTTATAGTTATCCGATAATTTATCGTCACATTTGCTGCAACAATTGATATTATAACACAAGATCTCCGAAAAAACTACAAATCTGTAATATGTTTGTAACTTTTTCGTAACATATTTTATGTTAACCATTATATCTGGTGACGAACTACCTTGTACTCATCCCCGTCCTTGTAATAAGGACATCCGACAAAGCCGTTCTGCATCAGATGGCCGTAGTCGTCCTCGTCCATGTTGACGTCACAGACATAGGACTCGTATTCTTCGTCATAGGTAAGATAGGCGCAGGTATCGCAATTGCCTGCGAACTTCTTCTCTTTCTTCACCTTAGTCCTCCAGAAGTTTATCGACAGCAGACATCAGTACCTCTGTTGCGTTCTTGATCTCTTCCGTATCGGAAAGCTCGGCTGCAGCATTGGTCAGATCCTCGGCTGCGGCAAGCAGGTCATTCTTCGCCTGATCCACTGCCGTGTACATTTCACCCTTTGCGGATGTTGTAAGCTGCTCGTCGTTTAATTTATAGACCTCATCGATAATGTCGATCTTTAAGGTTGCATTGCCTGCATAGTTGGCAATGGCCGTCTCTACCGCACGCTCTCCCGCAACGCCCATCACGGTCGCAGCCGCAGCTGCTGCAGTAAATGTATCCTCAGGATTTGCTGCCACATAACCCGCGGTAAGTGCCGAAAGCATGGAGCCTGTGCCCACAGCTTTCTGAATGCTGGCATGTCCGTTTCTCGCAATGTATACGCGCTCTTCATCGCAGATAATGTCCATGGCACCGGACATCACGATCACGGAACCTGTACGCTTGGAAAGTTCCTTCGCATAGGTAACCCAGTCGGGAAGCGTATCCTCGGAAATCGGATTAAGTGTGGGACGCTCAAGGTCTGCGGTCTTCTTTGAGATGCCCGCCAAATCACGAATCTCGTCATAGTTTCCGCGGATGACCGAGATCTTTACCTCATTCAAGAGATTACCCACAGTCTCCTTCCTGTAGGAAGACTTGCCGATCCAGTCCGGATCAAGCACCACGGGAATACCGATCTCGTTGGCCTTTCTTGCTGCAAGGAAAGCAGAACTTACGAAATTAGGATCGATGGTACCGATATTGATAAGTACCACATCGGAACCTGCCGCAACTTCCTCGGCCTCCTCCGGCGTATCCGCCATGATGTAATGAGCACCTGACGCACGCTCAATATTCGCGCAATCATTGGCAGTCACGTAATTGATGATATTGTGGATCAGAGGTGCCTTTTCATGCACCTGCTCGATCATGTTCTCAAACATATAAACCCTTCTTTCTTTCGGCAGACACCACATCTGCCCTGCGTTCGTCGTCTCTATACAAAATCTTGTATAATATAACACTTAATACAAATCATGTCAAATGTCGTACATGACGATGTGCCATATGCCGACTGTGTTGCCTGGACACGCTTGCGCTAGCATCGTAGGAATCCTAACGGATTCCTCTGAAGTCGCTCAAAGCCGCGACGGGCTGTCTGCATCGTAGATGCAGACCTGAATCAGCTCGCAGCGGCACTAAGCTCGTGAGATACCTCGCAAAGTGCCGGCGGCTTCATGTTGTCCTGGCAACGCAGTCACATATGGCACATCTGTGATTCGTAAAGACAAAAAATACACCGACAGTTGACCTGCCGGTGTATATGGTCTTAGATTTACTTGTAGAGGGACGCTGCCATCTCGGCGATCTCGTCTGCGCTGGTGTGAAGGGAGGATACGGTTGCATCAATCTCTTCCATCTCTGCACTCTCTTCCGTAACTTCTCCGGAGATCACTTCGATCTTCTCAAGCATATCCGCAACGGATGCATTGATCTCATTTAAGATGCTTGCGATCTGGCCTGTCGTCTCCTTGGTGGAGGATGCAAGATTGCTTACCTCACTTGCAACAACAGCGAAGCCCTTGCCTGCTTCTCCGGCACGCGCTGCCTCGATGGATGCATTGAGTGAAAGGAGGTTCGTCTGGTTCGCAATACTCTGAATGCTTGTGATAATGCTCATGGAAGACTCAACGCTCTCGCCGATTCTCTTCGCGGCTTCGGATACATCGACCTGCTTATCAGCCATGTCGATCATCTGCTTGGTTGCAACGTCTACATTTGATGCGATTTCATTGATACCTGTGCGAAGAGACTCGATGCTCGGAGCCATCTGCTCCTCAAAACGCTTACGGTTCTCCTTCTCTTCGGTAATGTCAAGGATGGTACCGGCTGCCATCAAAGGCTCGCGACGATCCTTTGACCATACCACATAGCTTGATGCTCTCGTCCATACCCAATGTCCGTCCTTGTGTCTGATACGATACTCCATATCAAAGACGGTCTGTCCCGTGGGATCTGCCATCTGCTTTGCCATCGCCCCGCTTGCCGCAGATAGGTCATCCGGATGGATCTTGGTGATCCATGAATTCATAATATCGGGAAAATCCGATCCCGAATATCCGAGAATCTTCTTGAACTGATCGGAGAATACCATAGGGGAATTCGGATCATCGATGGCATACTTGGTCAGATCCATACTCCAGGATCCCTCAAGCATCATCTTGTCAACCGCTTCCGCACGGCGCTGGCTGACTTCAAGGATCTCCGCATTTATCTTCTCATCGTGTATGTCCGTAAATGTACCGATGAAGACAATGGGTGTACCGTCCGGCTTGCGAACAGCCTGACCGGCTGCATGGAACCAGCGGTAATCACCGTTCCTCATCAAGAGTCTGTAATCAATATCATACTTCACGCGCCCGCTCTTGTCCGCAGCAGCAGCTCCGAAGGCACCGTATGCAGCGTCTACATCCTCGGGATGGATCAGCTTACCAAGTGCTTCGATGGTATCCGGAAGCTCCACACGGCTATAGCCGAGCATGCTTCTGAATTCATCACTGAACCATGCGCCGGTTTGATTACCATTCTCATCATATAAGGACTTCCAAAGACCCAGGTGTGTGTTTTTGTTCACAGCCTCAAGCTCACGCTCGGCAAGTTCAGCTCTCGCTCTGGTGCCCGCAAGCTGTGCCTGCAGATCGGCGATCTGCTGAAGCAATGCATCATTTCCCTTATTCTTACTCTCGAACATAGAATGTACCTCCCCATGGAATACTACACTAAACTATCTTAAATTTTATCATATCCGTGCCATATATACAATCAAAATTATCTCGTAAGCATATCATTCCACAGACGGAAATCTGGCTCGGCCGGGAAGTATAATCGCACAAAAAATGTGCCGACACATGTCGGCACATCAAGGGAATTTTTTATTCTACTGCTGTACCACGAAGGTAAGTTCTGCAGTCACAGCGACTTTTCCGTCAACCTTTGCAACAGCCTTTCCGCTTCCGATGGGACCCTTTTGGGATATGATCTCACATTCCATCTCAAGAACGTCACCGGGGATGACCTGCTTCTTGAAGCGCGCATTCTTGATACCTCCGAAGAATGCGATCTTACCCTTGTTCTCTTCCTCCGAGAGGATGGCGATGGCACCGACCTGTGCGAGTGCCTCAACGATCAGTACGCCGGGCATCACATGCTGCTCGGGGAAATGCCCGAGGAACTGCATTTCATTGACTGAAACGCACTTGATACCTTTGGCCCACTTTCCCGGCTCGAAATCAAGAATACGATCTACAAGCTGGAAAGGATATCTGTGCGGGATGATCTCCCGAATCTGATTTGAATTAAGCTCCATATGGTCCTCCTTTAATCCGTTACATGCTTTAAGAGAACGGATGCGTTGTGTCCGCCGAATCCAAGGGAATTGGAAATGGCGTATTCCACCTGGACATTTCTTCCCTCATTGGGAACGATGTCGAGATCACATGCGGGATCGGGAACCTTGTAGTTGATGGTTGCGGGGATGTAAGCCTCCTTTAAGGCCATTGCGGAAATGATTGCCTCGACCGCACCGGCACCGCCTAAGAGATGTCCGGTCATGGACTTGGTGGAGCTTACCATCATTTTGTATGCGTGATCACCGAAAGCCTTCTTGATCGCCTTGGTCTCACCGGAATCATTTAACGGTGTGGAGGTTCCGTGTGCATTGACATATCCGACCTGATCAGCGGTAATGCCCGCATCGGCTACTGCCATCTTCATGGCAGCCGCGCCGCCCTCTCCCTCGGGATCGGGTGCCGTGATATGATGTGCGTCACATGTTGCACCATAACCTGCGATCTCACCTAAGATCTTGGCGCCTCTTGCCTTGGCATGCTCGTACTCCTCGAGGATCAATGCGCCTGCGCCCTCTCCCATAACGAAGCCGGCACGCTCAGCATCGAAAGGAATGGATGCACGTGTGGGATCCTCTGTCTTATTTAATGCGGTCATGGATGTGAATCCGCCGACACCCAAATGTGTGATCACGGACTCGGAACCGCCTGCAAGCATCACCTCTGCATAGCCGTCACGAATATAGTGGAATGCGTCACCGATGGCGTTGTTGGAGCTTGCACATGCGGTAACCACACAGGTACACATACCCTTGAAGCCGTAACGGATGGCAATCTGACCGCCTGCCATATTGGGGATGGTCATAGGAATATAGAACGGGGAAACCTTGTCGTAGCCGCGACGCTCACCGGTAGCCACGTTGTCCTCGTTACACTGAAGTCCACCGATACCGCTGGAGAAAATGATACCGCAACGTAAGGGATCTTCCTTCTCCATATCAAGTCCGGACTGCTTCATAGCCTCGTCTGCAGCCACCATGGCAATCTGCGTAAAGCGTGCCATATGACGTGCCTCTTTTCTGTCGATCACGCCCTCATAGGAGAAATCCTTGATCTCACCCGCAAGCTTCACTGCGTGATTTGTCACGTCAATCTGCGTGATGGGACCGATACCGCATACGCCCTTCTTGACGCTGTCCCAGGTCTCGGCCAGATTATGTCCGATGGGATTCACTGTTCCCATACCGGTAATTACGACTCTTCTTTTCATCTTGTGTAACCTCCTAATAAACTATACAGCCATACCGCCGTCCACACAGATCACCTGACCCGTGATATATGCGGCCTCATCACTCGCAAGAAATGCAACCAGATTCGCAACGTCCTCAGGCTTGCCGAGACGCTTCATGGGGATTCCGGAAAGCATAGCGCTCTTTACGTCATCGGAAAGCGCATCCGTCATATCGGTCTCAATAAAGCCGGGTGCGATCGCATTGACCGTTACGCCCCTTCCGCCGAGCTCCTTTGCAACAGACTTTGTAAGTCCGAGCAGACCTGCCTTGGAAGCGGAATAATTGGCCTGTCCGGCATTGCCGGAAACACCCACAACGGAGGAAATGTTGATGATACGTCCTCCTCTTTGCTTGATCATCAGTCTGGATACCGCCTTGGTCGCAAGAAACGCACCCTTTAAGTTGGTTGCGATCACGGAGTCAAAATCCTCCTCCGAGATACCCATGATCAGGTTATCTCTGGTAATACCTGCATTGTTCACAAGGATATCCACACGTCCGAATTCAGCCTTTGCAGCCTCGATCAGTGCGGTGACATCCTCTGCCACGGATACGTCTGCCTTGACACAGAGTCCCTTAACGCCGAGCTTTTCACATTCGGCGATCACTTCCTCAGCTGCTGCGGAGCTCTTGGAATAGCAGGTTACGATATTGATTCCCTTTGCTGCAAGTGCAAGACAGATCGCTCTGCCGATGCCCCTTGCGCCGCCTGTTACAACGGCTGTCTTTTGTACGTCGCTCATATTTTACCTCGTATTATAAACTACTTGCCAAGTGCCTCAAGCAGTGCCTTTACACCCTCGACATCTTCGACATTGTATGTTGTGTATGCTTTATCGATCTTCTTTACAAAGCTTGAAAGTGTTCTGCCCGGTCCGATCTCGATGAAGGTATCCACACCCTGCTCCATCATGTAGCGGATGGTATCCTCAAAGTAGACGCTGCTCTGAACCTGAACCTCAAGCATCTCGGGGATGGTCTTTCCATCTTCAAGTTCACGGCCGGTTGCGTTAAAGATCACCGGATAAGACATGGTACCGAAGGTCTCGCTCTTAAAACGCTCCGCAAGCTTATCACCGGCAGGTTTCATCAAAGATGTATGGAAAGGACCGGATACCGCTACGGGGACAATGCGCTTTGCGCCTGCTTCCGTCATCAGTTCTCCCGCTCTTGTAATAACCGGCGTATCTCCGGAAACCGTCACCTGCACGGGTGTATTGTAATTTGCAACTTCCGCTACATGAAACTCTGCATCCGCAAATTCTTCCTCGGCCTTCTTGCAGCAGGCCTTGATCGTCTCACGGTCTAAGTTCATGACAGCGATCATGCCCGTGTCTCTTCCGGTCACTGCCTCTGCCATAGCCTTGCCGCGGAAAGCCACAAGGTCGATCACCTGACTTGCCTCAAATACGCCTGCGCCGTAAAGTGCGGAATACTCTCCGAGGGAAAGTCCCGCCGCATAGTCGGGGGTAATGCCCGCATTCTTAAGGATCTCGGTCATACCGACCGCAAAAGCAACCATACAGGGCTGCGTATACTTTGTCTGTCCGATCACGCCGTCCGGATCCTCAAAGCATACCTTCTTTAAATCAAAATCCACCTTCGCCTCATCGAACACCTTGGCAAACTCGGGATAGGCCTCATAGAGATCCTTGCCCATACCTGCATGCTGTGCTCCCTGTCCGGCGTATAAAAATCCAATCTTCATCTGTGTCCTCCGTTCCTACAGCGCTTCCGCAGTGATCTTGGCAAGCTGCTTTTTCGCGTCCTCATAGATTTCATCCAGGATCTCGGCTACCGGACGAATACCGGAAACCAGACCGCAGACCTGTCCTGCCATCAGAGATCCTGTCTTGGTATCTCCGTCAAGTACCGCACGACGAAGCGATCCGAGTGTCAGCTTCTCAAGTTCATCGCGCTCTACGTTCTCATACTCCATCTTGATGTACTCTCTGGCCATCTGATTCTTGATGACACGTACGGGAGCACCTCCGGTACGACCGGTTACGGCTGTCTGATTGTCCTTTGCCTTAACGACCGCTTCCTTGTAATTCTGATGGATGGGACACTCGTCACTTGCGAGGAGCACGGTTCCGATCTGTACGCCGATGGCACCTAAGGTAAGCGCTGCCACAAGTCCTCTTCCGTCAGCGATACCGCCTGCAGCAATTACCGGGATAGACACGGCATCCACAACCATGGGAACCAAAGTCATCGTGGTCATCTCACCCACATGTCCGCCGCTTTCGGTACCTTCCGCTACCAAAGCGTCAACACCGATTCTCTCCATACGCTTTGCAAGGGCTACGGATGCAACCACGGGGATCACCTTCGCACCGCTTGCCTTCCAGTCAGCCACATACTTTTCGGGGCTTCCTGCGCCGGTTGTTATAACAGGCACCTTCTCCTCGGTCAGCATGGCTGCGATATTGTCAACGTCAGGGTTCATCAGCATCAGATTCACACCGAAGGGCTTATCGGTAAGCGCTCTGCACTTCTCAATCTCTTCTTTGATCCTGGCTGCGTCCCAGCCGCCGGATGCAATCAGTCCCAGGCCGCCGGCATTGGAAACTGCCGCTGCAAATTCACCGGTTGCGATATTGGCCATACCGCCCTGGATGATAGGATACTTGATTCCAAGGTATTCGTTCAGTCTCATAGTGGATTATCCTCCCGTAATTAAAACTCCAAATAAGCGCCGCCCCATGTAAGTCCGCCGCCGAAACCGACTGCGATGATCTTCATGCCTTCTTTGAGAAGACCCTTCTGATTCATCTCGGAAAGAGCGATGGGAATACTTGCGGATGAGGTGTTGCCGTACTCCTCCAGATTCATATAGAAACGATCGAGGCTTACGCCGATTCGCTTTGCAACATTCTCGATGATACGTTTATTCGCCTGATGGCATACATACCAGTCGATCTCCTCTGCCGCATGACCGGACATCTCGATCAGCTCCTCCACCGTACGGGGTACCGTGGAAACAGCAAATTTGAAGACGTCTCCGCCATTCATGGAAACATATCTCTTGTCACCGCTGTTGGGGATGGTAAGACACTGATCGTTACCTCTTGATCCGAGCACCTTGTAATATGCGTGATCATCGGACAGTTTCACGATCGCAGCTCCCGCACCGTCTCCGAAGAGAATGCATGTGCTGCGGTCGGTCATATCCATCACCTTGGAAAGTGTCTCACTTCCGATCACGAGTGCATAAGGCTTATCGCTCTGGAGAAGCATGCCTCTTGCGATGGAAACGCCGTACATAAAGCCTGAGCAGGCTGCATTGATATCGAAACAGGGTGTATACTCCGGAATACCAAGTTCCTTCTGGAGCATACATGCAACGGAGGGTGTCATGGTATCGGGATGTACCGTAGCTAAGATAAGGCATCCGATCTCATCGACGGAGATTCCAGCGTCGGCGATGGCCATCTCAGCAGCCCTTTTTGCAAGGCTTCGGTTCGTCTCGCCCTCCTCCATAAAATGTCTTCTCTTGATTCCGGTTCTCGTGGTGATCCACTCATCGTTCGTGTCCACGAGCTTTGCAAGATCGTCATTGGTCACAACATGCTTCGGCGTGTAGTGTCCCAGACCGACGATCTGCAGTCCTTCTTTTATATTTAACATCAGTTGTTGGTCTCCTTGGGGTAATTTACCAGCTTGTTACTTTCAGATATGCCTCATCGATGTTTCTGAACTTCTTGTAACGCATCTTGGCGATATCGTCGGGGCCGGTCTTGGCGTACTTGTCGATCTCTCTCTTCAGGTACTTGTCAACGGTCTTAAACACAGCCTTGTGGTTTAAATGAGCACCGCCGACGGGTTCCGGAATCACATCATCGATCACGCCAAAGGAAAGCAGATCCTGTGCGGTAAGTTTCATCAGCTCGCAAGCCTCTGCCGCACGAGAGGAATCCTTCCAGAGAATGGACGCATATCCCTCCGGTGAAAGAATGGAATATACTGCATTTTCGAGCATCATCACGGTATTTGCAACACCGATGGCAAGCGCGCCGCCGGAAGATCCCTCACCGGTTACGATGGCGATCACAGGCGTCTTTAAGGCACTCATCTTTGCGAGATTGGTCGCAATCGCGGTACCCTGTCCGTACATCTCTGCCTCAAGTCCCGGATAAGCACCCGGTGTGTCGATAAATGTGATGATGGGTCTGCCGAATTTCTCGGCCTGCTTCATGATGCGAAGCGCTTTTCTGTATCCCTCGGGTCCGGGCATACCGAAATTACACTTCATGTTCTCGGAAAGGTCATTGCCTTTTCTGTGTCCGAGCACGGTCACGGGTCTGCCGTGGAACATAGCGATGCCGCCGAAGATGCTGGCATCTTCCTTACCGAGGTCATCACCCTTTTGCTCAAAGAAGTCATCGAATATATTGTCGATATACTCGGTGATCTTCGGACGTTTTTTATGTCTTGCCAGATAGACCTTGTCATTGGCAGAAAGATTCTTGCACATCTTGATAAGGTCATGGCGTTCTCTCTTTAATACATAGATCTGTGCTTCATCCACCGCATCCTCGGCAAATAAGCGCTCGATTTCCTTGTCGATTTCCTGTACTCTCTCGTCGATTTCTTTTACCATCTTACTTACCTCTCTTTGCGTGAAGCCTTAAGATCTGTGCCAGTGTCTCGCGCATCTTCTCTCTCGGAACTACCTGATCCACGAAGCCGTGCTCCTCCATAAATTCGGAGCGCTGGAAGCCTTCGGGAAGTTTCTGTCCGATGGTCTGCTCAATGACACGGGGTCCCGCAAAGCCGATCAATGCTTCGGGCTCCGCAAGGGTAATATCTCCGAGTGTTGCAAAGCTGGCTGTAACACCGCCGGTCGTCGGATGCGTCAATACGGAGATGTACAGTCCTCCGTGTTTGGAGAAACGCTCAACGGCCGCGGAGGTCTTTGCCATCTGCATCAGGGACAGGATACCCTCCTGCATTCTGGCACCGCCGCTTGCGGTAAATATGATGATGGGGAGTTTCTTTCTGTCGGCATACTCGAAGGCATTGGTCACCTTCTCGCCAACAGCGATACCCATACTGCCCATAAGGAACTTGGAACTCATAACTGCGATCACGGCTTCATTGCCTTCGATCTTACCGACACAGGTAAGCACGGCCTCATCAAGACCGGTTTTTTCCTGCAGCGCATGAATCTTATCCTCATAGTCCGGATTCTCGAGGGGATTGGCAAATGCAACCTTGCACTTCAAGAGCTTGAAATTGCCGTCATCTACCAGTTTTCTCACGCGGCGTTCCGCTGAGATCACAAAATGATAACCGCATGCGGGACATACGTATAAGTTGTCTTTCACGGTCTTCTTCGGAAAGATCTGCTTACACTTCGGACAGGTAATCTCGTCCTCCTCCGGCTTCTTCTCGGAGGTTGTATCCTTCGGTGCGGTTTCTTCGGAAGCGGGAGTGACTGCCTCTGCTTCCGTCTCATCTTTTTTCTTGAATAATTCTTTTAAACTCATCACATGTCTCCATCCGTTTAGTTTAAAGTCCATAGGACACTATTTTACATCACCGTGATAAATTTATCAAGTTGATATAAGGTTCACGGCTTCCTTTGCCAGCCTGTCGGCCTCTTCATTTCCTTCAACACCGCTGTGTCCCTTTACCTTCACAAAGGTGATCCTGATCTTTGCTTTTGCGGCCTGCATAAAATCATGGTAGGCAATGGTTCCCGCTTTATTACGTTTCCACTCTCCCGTCGCCCAGGCCTCGATCCCTGCATAGTCGTAGTAGATCTTCACCTCGCCGAGACGGAGTTCAAGTGCCTTATTGACTGCGGCCATGCTGCCCTCGATCTCTCCTGCCACATTGCGCATGGAGGCCAGCTCCGGATCGTCTCCGCTTCCCTGAAGGATATAACGCTTGCCGTCCGCCATCAGGAATCCGCCGTAGCCGTATACGCCCGTACCCGCATTAAAAGAACCGTCGACAAAGGCATACGGGGTGTCGGCCCCTGTAGCGTGGCCGGCCGTGTTACCGGTGACAAAAGCCACCGCTTCTTCCCTCGTGGGAAAGCTCTTATAGATCGCGCCGGGGTAGGCATGTACCAGGTTTCTCGCCTCGTCCCAGGTTTCGTACACACCGGGGCGAAGTCCGACCCGCACGGCGTAGTATTTCTTTTTTGATGCTGCCATGTCTTATCTCCTGAAGAGGGTTGCAAAAAGACCGCGTCCGAGGCTTGCACCCACATTGCCGCCAAGCGTCTTTCCAAACTTACCGAAGGTCTTTCCGAGATTCTTACCCGCTTCACGACCCACGGTGCCCGCTACGGAGTTTCCGACACTGTTAATGGCCTGCTTCTTTCTTCTTTCCTCGGCTGCCGCAGCCTTTGCTGCCGCCTTTTCGGCTTCCTTCGCTTCCTTCTCCGCCTGCTTTGCCGCTTCTGCTTCCGCAGCCGCAGCCTCGGCCGCCGCTGCTTCCTCCAAACCTCTTCGCTCCAGAAACTCAAAGGCCGAATCCGGATCAACCGGATTAGCATACTTGCTGTAGAGGATGCTTCCGGTGATCACACTGTTTCTTTTTCCTTCATCGATGGCACCGAAGGATGACTGCGGTGGAAGTACATATCCCTTGGACGCCATCATGGGCACACCGCCTTCCTCAAGGAAGGAGATCACCGCTTCTCCGGTTCCAAGATTCATAATGGTATCCGCGGTATCAAAGTCGGGATTGGCGCGATAAGAATCCGCTGCCGCCTTCACCGCCTTTTGATCCGCAGGTGTATAGGCGCGCAGTCCGTGCTGGATCTTGTTGCCGAGCTGTGAGAGGATTCCGTTCGGGATATCCTTGGGATTCTGTGTACAGAAGTAAATTCCCACGCCCTTGGAGCGTATCAGTTTCACCACCTGCTCGACCTTGTCCAGGAAGGCCTTCGGCGCATCGGCAAAGAGAAGATGCGCCTCATCGAAGAAGAATACCAGCTTCGGCTTTTCCTGATCTCCCACCTCCGGAAGTGTCTCGAACAGCTCGGACATCATCCAGAGCAAAAATGTGGAGTAAAGTTTTCCGTCATTCATCAGTTTTGAAGCGTCAAGAACATGGATCATGCCCTTACCGTCCGACTGGGTAAACCAGTCCGAAAGCGAGAGCGCCGGCTCACCGAAGAAAGTATCACCGCCCGCTACGGAAAGCGCTACCAGTGCACGGACGATCGCCGCGATGGACTGGGGGCTCATCTTGCCGTAGTCCGCCTCAAATTCCTTGTTGTGTTCCGAAATATAATTAAGGAGTGCTTTTAAATCCTTGATATCGACAAGCAACAGATTCTGTTCATCCGCGATCTTAAATGCCACGGAAAGGATATCCGTCTGAAGATCATTCAGTCCTAGCAGTCTCGAAAGAAGCACCGGTCCCATCTCCGAAACGGTCGTACGAAGCGGGATTCCCTTCTCTCCGAAGCAATCCCATATGGTCACCGGAAATCCGCTCATGCTGTAACCGCTTTCCGAAAGTCCGAAGCGATCGATCCGTTCCTTCATATCGTCGGTTTCCGTACCGGGATTCACAAGGCCTGCGATATCTCCCTTCACATCTGCCACAAATACCGGCGTGCCGATGGAAGAAAAACCTTCCGCAAGTACCTTTAATGTTACGGTCTTTCCTGTTCCCGTCGCTCCGGCGATCAGGCCGTGACGGTTTGCAAGCGCGGGATCAAGTGCGATGTGTCTTCCGGCATCGTCCGATGCCACCCAGATCTTTCCCTCTTCTACCATCTCTTACCTCCTTTTGCTACTCGGTAGGAACCGCAGGTGTCCAGTATTCCTGGTTGTAAATATCCGTGAGGAGGTAGGTGATCTTGCATGTACCTTCAACCTTCACGTCGTAGATCTTCATATTGTTGCTGTAGCTTACCGAATCACCAAGGAAGTAATTTGCCTGGTAATTTCCGTCGTAATCATAGTAGTCACAGAGGAAATCAATCTTGGTTCCTTCCTCGATCTCGGTGATAAGCTTTGCCTCTGTCTCGGTCTCGCCTTCCTCGTAAGCATATCTTGCGCCGGCGATGAATCCTTCGGGATGCGCACCGTCAAATACGATTACAAGATCTGCGCGCTCACCGTCAAGCAAAACGGGTGAGCGTCCGGTGATGACCGTATCCTTGCCGTCATAAGCCGTTGTCTCGTAATAGTAGGCAATGGGATGGCCGTCTATGGACATCCATGCGCCGTCTGTCTCCGGAAGCAGCTTGCCGTCCTCGGAAAACTCATAGACATTGTCAAGTCCGAGATCGATATAGCCCTCGCCGTCATCCAAGAATTTGTTTACCTGAAGCGACTGGATCAGTTCCCACTGCTCATCGGCCAACGCCATGGTATAGGTGCCGTCCGACGCCTTCTCCCACTTCATAGCGGAAGGATCGAACTGATTGGATGCAACATAGGCGGATGCATCCTCGGCATCATAGAGGCTTTCATCCTGCATATATTCCGCGTTATCAACGCCGGGAATACTCTTTCCTCCTCCGAGGAAGGATCCGATCAGGCTGTTGATCGCATCGGAACCCATGGTACTTCCGCCACCGCCGAATCCAAGCAGCGAAGCGATCGGACTTGCCGATCCGCCCGCGGCAATCTGACCCGTGCTCTCGAGTCCTGCGAAGGACTGGATACATTTTCCATATTCCGCATCCATTCCGATCGCATTGTAAGACGCAACCATCGAACTCACCTTACCCGTCTTCTTGTAAGGGAAGAAGATGGAAAGTCCGTAAGCGTCGCTGATCGCGGATGATGTTCGGTTGTATTTGATCGCCGAAAGAAGCGCATCGGATAAATCCTTACCGGTTTCGGAACCGATCTCGGTTGCGAAATCGACAAGATCCACCTGATCGATGGCACTCTTTACCGCAAATTCTCTGGTTGATGCTCTCGCATCGGAGATATCCTTGTAGGAATCACTCTTGATCTTATGTCCTGTCTCCTGTGAGAACATGTTCAGCTTGCTCGGTACCGTATAGCGAAGCTCCGCAAGGTCCACCACGGAAAGTGTGGTCTTCTGGCCGGGACATTTTCTGTTGCACTCATCCACAAAACCGTCCACGATGTTCTTGCCGATTTCGATGGTGGGCATGGAAGTGTTCTTGGAAAGCGCGTTCAGCCAGTCGGTATAATACCAGCCGATCCCGGGCTCGGTCTCCTCGGACGCGATCATGTAATCCGCATAGTTTCCGACCATCAGACCGGTCTCAAGTGTCGCCATCAGGCAGGCGTCAAAACCGACAAAGTCAAAGACCACGCCGCCGTCCTTTAACGCCTTGTTGATACCCGTAAGATCCATGGAGCCGGCTTCCTTATGCTTCTCGTCATAGCCATAGCCGCTGATGGAACCGCCGCCGTGATCCCAGAAGATCAGATCATAGCGATTGGCGGGATAATTCTTGTCGCAGAATTTGATAAAAGCGGACAGGGTGTTCGGATCCGTCATCTTCTTGTCGCCGTCATCGTCCACGATGCAGGTCATCTTTCCGCTTTCCACCTTGTAGATCTGGTTCACCTTGTTGCTGATGCCTGTGGTACGCCACATATTGCATCCGCCGGTATAAACGATGATGTTGACGTTTTCGGAAAGGGACGCGCGCATCATCTCGGCTAAGTCGTTGGATGCCATGCCGCTTCTCGATTCAAGATCGGTGCCGCACATATAGACCATGATGGTCACGGTGTCCTGGTTTTCGCCGATGATGGTGGTACGCTTTTCGGGTGTACCCTCCGCCACCTTGGAATTCAACTTGCCGGTATTGTTCATACCTTCATTCCAGGCTGCCGAAGGCGCACTGCCTCCGAGAAAGCCCGAGTAGATCGCGGGTACACCGGTGCCTGTTCCCGTAGAGGAACCGCCGTCACTTCCGCCGCCTCCGAGTCCGAAGAGCGCAGCCGTACCGCCGCCTCCACCTAAAAGAAGCGCAAGGACCAGATAGAGGATGCCCTTGCCACCGAAACGGGTACCGCCCGCGGAGGAGCTTTCTCTTCCGGAGCCGGCCTTCCTGCCTGCGTATCCGTCAGCGCGTCCCACCGGGCCGCCGCCGACGCCTTCACCTCTTTTTTCTACCTTTGCGCTTCCCTGTACATTTCTTTTTCTTCCACCGTTTGGATCCATATTGATTTCCTTCCTCCCGTTATCGTTTCGTTCGAACGGTATTGCCTTCCACAACCAGACCGTCGATACTCTTGATAAAACTTGAGATCCGGCTGTAGCCGAAGGACTTGATGTCGAATTCCGCATGCTTATCCTTCAGTTCATCATTGATCACCGAAAGATTCCCCACTGTGCCCCCGCAGCGTTTGACGATATCCTTTACCTCCTTGCGGATATCCTCCGCCTTTAAGGATTTGGTTCTTTCGTCCACCACCACAAAGGCGTGATTTCCTTCGCGGACGATGTCATAGCTCTTAAGTCCCTCCGTCATAAATACGGACAACTTGGAGTAGCCGTAATTACGACAGTCAAAATCATTGTAGCGTTCGGACAGTCTTTGTCCGAGCATGCCGAGATCCACCCTGCCCCGGCTGGAGTTGTTGATGAAGCTTCTCACATAGCGGTCAATGTCCGCAATGGGAGTCACGCTTCCGTCATCACCGGACGTTGCGGAACCCTTTTCTGCCTCCTTCGACTCCTCATCGATCAGATCGAGATGGACAAATCGATTGCAGGCACGTGCAAGCGCCAGCGGCGTCTTACTCTCTCCCATGCCGAGCACGTATTTGTTCTCTTCACGAAGACGGTTGGCCAGCCTCGTAAAATCCGAGTCACTGGTGACCAGGCAGAATCCGTCAACCTTGTTTTGATACAGCAGATCCATGGCATCGATCACCATCGCCATATCCGTGCTGTTCTTGCCCTGCGTATAAGAAAACTGCTGAATGGGAGTCAGGGAGTACTCAAGCATCAGCCTTTCCTTCCAGGACGAACCCTTCGACCAGTTTCCGTAGATGCGTCTTACCGACGCAAAACCGTAATTTTCCAGTTCATCGAAGATCGCGCTCACATAATTGGAGCTGATATTCTCCGAATCGATCAATACAGCAAACTGCTTCTTCTCATTGTATGTATCTTCCATTTTATACCTCGTATGTCATACGACGGCGAAGGTGATCCGGTTATGAAACCAGATTCGGGTAAGACCACATATCCTTTAAAACTTCATCCGTGTGAAGTCCCATATAACTGTCTTTATCGATCGCGTCGTACGCTTTCTGCATGTCCTCAGCGCAGGCAAGCATGGAAAGGGGAACCCCGAGAAAGATATCATCGATTGAGATTACCATCTCACCGGGATTTAATGTAATGCTGTCTGACGCTTCGTTGTACTTTTTGCTTGTCATGACTTCTCTCGCCGCCTCGGAGAAATAAGGCATTGCCGAAGGCAGAGAGATGTACTTTTTGTTGATGACCTTGCCTTCCGCGCCATCCTTTAGGGTGCACAGAAGTTTCTTCTCGGTCTTTTCCTTGGCTCCGTAGACGAAGGCCTTTGCCGCACGGTTCATCAGATCGTCGCGGATCTCACTTTGCGCTGCCACAAACATCATATTGATCTCGGAAAGCGTGGGACGCTTGTCCGCGAATGCGGTCGCAATCAGTTTCTCGGGCGCATATGCACCGATACCAAGGAGGAGATTCCTGTAGATTTGCTCCATCTCCTGACGCACGGGAACCACACGGCCGTTGTCGATATCCGCCTCATGGTCCACCATCAGGTTGATGATACCCTCGCGCATCTGATTGATCCTGTCTTCCGTCACGTAATCGCTCGGAAGGAACTCGCTCTGTCTCGCACCCTTTAAAAGATATCCCGTGGTTTTCTTACCCGTAACGGAAAGTTCCTCCACGGCGTTTTGAAGGTCTGCGGAAAACTGTGAGTAAATCTCGGAAAGACGCTCCGCACGGTTTCGAAGCAGTCGGATCAGATCACCGAAGACATCCTGAGAATCCAGGCCGTCCATAATCAGGGTACGCTCCTTGGCAAGCGCATCCTTTAACTGATTCTCATAATATCCGTTCTCCGTCTCTCGCTTTGCAGCGGGAAATGTAAAGAAACGCTTTGCAACGATGTCAAGGATGGACTCAACAATTCGTCCGTACTCGTTATCCGACTTATACTCCTTCTGGAGTGCCTCGAGTTTTTTCACTTCTGCGATCATACCGCTGTCGGTCTCACAGTGTCCGACACCGGCGGAACCGATAATGTCCATGGTGATGAAGGGGCCGTACTTCTTCATGTATTTGCAAAGATGCTCCTCCACGGTAGACGTCAGTTTGTTCTTGATGGACTTCACCACAACAGGGATGTTCTGTTCCAGGCGGGACAGCTGTCTCGGAAGTCCGTTTCTTAAGTCGTCCTGTCCTTTCTTGATCAGCTTGTAGACGGGCTTCTCAAACTGTCCCATCTTGATCAGGCCGTTGATCTCAAGATGGATCTCATCACCGGGCTTACCAAGAAGGAAAGTTCTGATCTCACCAAAGGCTTCCTCGATATCTCTCTCAAAGGACTCATCCTTCGGGGGAAGTTCCGTGATCCTCTTATAGGCCTCAGCGAAAATCTCGTACTCGCAGATATTCTCAATCTCCTTGATGGGAACGAGATAATCGGACTCGTTGACGACTTTGAAGTAACCCTGTCCGTCGGTATCAAAGATGGACTCACGTAACAGCTTTCTTCCCTCTTCGCCCTCACTGCCGCCGATATACGTGTATCCGCAGAGTTTGCGCAGGAAATAAGCCAGATCCATAAAGATGTTACCTGACGGGATGTAGCCCTGATCATCCTTCTTGCCGGAGATCAGAAGGCAGGTATCGAAAATGTTTTCGCGCATGGTAAGACGGTGGGTCGTACTCTCGAAGGAGAATCCCTCACCGCGGTTGGCAATGCGCATCAGATAATCCACCTCTTTTAAGGTTGCGCAACCGTTCGCAAGCATGACAGACTTTTTGTCTTCATCCTCGCGTGCCCACTTCTCGGCAAAGAAGACATCGGGCGTGAGCAGACAGCCTCCGATCCTGAAGCCTTCCCACTTTTTGGATTTTGCGTATGCCTTTAAATTGTACGTAACATCGGCAAGAATACCGCTTCCGGTACCTCCCGCCGTACTTGTTATCACGATCACATCCAGGCGGCCCGACTTGGATCTTTTATATACCTCGTCAAGCTTCTCAAAAAGCAGGATCCTCATATCCTCGTAAGCGTTGGAGAACATCAAACGACCGACCTGGCGATTGCCGCCGGCCCCCTCGGTTCCGATTGAGATTCTCGGGAAGTCTTCACGCATCCACTTCGCGAGATTTTCGTGTACGGGATTCGCTTTGATACCGTTCTCAAGGACGGTTGCTAAATTCGGGCGATAGATGGATATGACTTCAAGGGCATTTAAACCGATGCCCTCCTTGCTGTCCTCAATCGTCTGCTCCATCTCCGGGATGTTGGAATCGATCATCACAAAATTGATGTTATCCTCCGGCGTAAGTTCATCCGCAAGCATCCCCTTTAATGCAGTAACAACTCTGGCACCGGCTCCGCCGAGTCCGACAAACAATACATCCCCGTTTAAGGACGGCACATCCTTGTCGTCCTTCCCAAATACTCGAATATCCTTGATCTTACTGAATTCTTCTTTTTGAGTTTCAATCAGTATCATTGTTATTCTCCCTCATTATCTGCGACTTAGTTTTTCTTGAACTCTGTCAACTCCAAACCTTCGTTGTGCTCAAGCACCAGACGGATCGACCACTCATTTGCAAAGAGAAGCAAGGGGTTATCCCGCATATCCTTCACCTTCTTGCAATCGCTGATCCTTGTAAGCTTCGTCAGATCCATCGTCGGATCCTTCACCCATCGGATGTAGTTGTATGGCAGCGGTTCAAGCCTGATCTCACAACCGTACTCACTTTCAAGCCGGTACTTTAAGACATCAAACTGCAACACGCCGACCACGCCGACAATGATCTCGGAAAGATCCAGCACATAATCCTTGAAGATCTGGATGGCGCCTTCCTGTGCGAGCTGTGTCACACCCTTCATGAACTGCTTTCGCTTCATGGTGTCCACCGGAACCATTCTCGCAAAATGCTCGGGTGCGAAGGTAGGAATTCCTTCATAGGCAAATTTCTTTCCCGGTACCGTAAGCGTATCCCCGATGGAAAAGATGCCCGGATCAAAGACACCGATCACATCCCCCGCATACGCCTCGGTCAGGATCTTTCTGTCGTCCGCCATGATCTGCTGCGGCTGGGACAGCTTGAACTTTCTGCCGCTTTGTACATGGAAGACATCCTTCGACGCGTCAAACCTGCCTGAAGCCACTCGCATAAATGCGATACGGTCGTGATGCGCCTTGTTCATATTTGCCTGTATCTTGAAGATAAATCCGGAGAAGTCCTCAGTCATCGGGTCGATCACCCCCGCATCGGACTCTCTCGGAAGAGGTGGCTTGCTGTAAGAAAGGAAATGCTCAAGGAAGGTTCTTACACCGAAGGTGGTAAGTGCCGATCCGAAGAACACGGGCGAGAGTTCTCCTCTGTCGACCCTCTCCTGATCGTACTCGTCAGCTGCTCCGTCAAGAAGTTCACACTCCTCTACAAGTTGCTCATAGAGTTCATCTCCGATCTCCTCTTTCAGTTTCTCATCCTCCACCGCATACTCCGTCTCCGCTGCGCCCTTGGCGCCTCCGACGGAAACAGCGCGGAACATGGAAACCTCTTTGGTGTTCCTGTCATATACACCCTTGAAACGCTTTCCGGATCCGATGGGCCAGTTGACCGGACAGGTCCTTATACCAAGAACGTTCTCGATCTCGTCCATCAGGTCGAAGGGATCCTTCGCTTCAAGATCCATCTTGTTGATAAATGTGAAAATAGGAATATGGCGCATCACGCAAACCTTGAAAAGCTTGATGGTCTGCGCCTCAACACCTTTGGATGCATCGATGACCATGACAGCCGAGTCGGCCGCCATCAGTGTACGATAGGTATCCTCCGAGAAGTCCTGGTGTCCCGGCGTATCGAGGATGTTGACGCAAAAGCCGTCATACTCGAACTGCAAAACGGAGGACGTAACCGAAATACCTCTCTCCTTCTCGATGCCCATCCAGTCGGACACCGCGTATTTGGAATTCGCCTTTCCTTTCACCGATCCCGCGGAATTGATCGCTCCACCGAAGAGAAGCAGCTTCTCTGTAAGCGTCGTCTTTCCGGCATCCGGGTGGGAAATGATGGCGAAGGTTCTGCGTCGTTTGATCTCTGATTCTGTTTCTTTGCTCATATTATTAAACCTGCAATTCTAAAACTTTTTTCTGATGGTCAGGATGTTCTTGCCATCCTTGTACTCGTAATCCACATCATCCATGGACTTCTTCACCATAAAGATGCCGAGTCCGCCGATGCCTCTCTCATCCGCAGACAATGTGATGTCCGGATCCTCCTTGGAAAGCGGATCGTAAGGCGTTCCCTGATCGATAAAGACCAGTTCCACGGAAAGCGGATCATCCTTGACATAAGCACCGATGGTTGCCGGTCCTTTTCCGGGATGATATGCATAGCTTGCGATATTGACGAAAATCTCCTCCACCGCAATGTCGATCTGGACCTTCACATTCGGAGGGCATCCTTTTTCATCAAGCCGAGCTTCCACAAATTGTAAAACTTCGTCGAGGTTATCTACGACTGCCTCGATTTCAAGTACATCGTTCATGTCAGTACCTCCAAACAATTCTCCTTCAAAACTACTCCGCTTACTTGTTCAACTTGATAGCAAGCATGGTGAGGTCATCAAACTGCGGTGCTTCGCCCACAAACCTGTCAACCGCGGATGTCATTGTGGCAAGCAGTTCCTTCGGTGAGGCGTCCGGATGTTCGTTTAATGCAGCAAGCATCCGTTCCGTACCGAAGAGTTCATTGTTCTTATCTGTGGCCTCAGGACAGCCGTCTGTATATAAGAACAGCGTACCGCCGGGCTCAATATCAAATTCATACTGGGTATAGGGCATACCCTCCATACCGCCGATCACAAAATCGTGATGATCTTCATAGACGGTAAATTCACCGGTCGCTCCACGAAGCATGGGATATTCGTGTCCCGCATTGGCAGCAACTACGTGTCCCGTGGAAATAGTAAGGATACCGAACCAGACGGTTACAAACATATCTTCCTTGTTGCCTTCACAGACACGGTTATTGGTGCGTTCCAATACTTCTGCGGGCGTAAGTCCCATCTGCGCATAGTTTGCAATGATGATCTTGCTCATCATCATAAAGAGCGCTGCGGGAACACCCTTGCCGGAAACATCTGCGATCACCATACCCAGGTGATCCTCATCGATCAGGAAGAAGTCATAGAAGTCACCGCCGACTTCCTTTGCCGGATCCATGGAAGCATAGATGTCAAAGTCGTGACGCTCGGGAAATGCAGGGAAGATACTCGGAAGCATGCTTGCCTGAATACGCGTTGCCACGTCTAGTTCCGCACCGATACGCTCCTTCTCCGCCGTAACCGCAGTAAGGTTCTCCATGTAATCGATCAGACTCTCCTGCATGAAACGTGTCGACTGATACAGTGCTTCGATCTCATCTCCGGAATGGATATCCAGATTTACAATGTTTTCTTTGTTGTAGGTTGCCTCATCCTGTCCGAAACGGTCCGTCGCCTCGGTCAGTTTTTCGATCGGACTTGCGATGGTCTTCTTGGCGTGTCTTCCGAGCAGCAATCCGAGTACTAAAACGATCACTACGAAGCTGGCGAGGTTCACTGCTATAAAACGGATCGTTTTGTTGCGTAGTTCCGTCATATTGATATCGCAGAATGCAACCGCGATCGGCTTGCCCTCGGAATTACAGATGGGCACGCCCGCCGAAGACAGCCAGCCGAGGTCGGTCTTTGAAACCGTAGGTTTTACGGCGACATTGCCCTCGAGGTCTTTGAATTTTCCTTTCAGTTCCTCCGTATATCCGAGCGCCTTGTATGAATCGGAAGGATCAAGAAGCGTAATGGATGTTCCGTCCTCGATCACCTGTACGTAGATATACTCAACATGCATGTCGTTTCTGATCATCGAGAGGATCTCGATGTCCAGATCAAAGAGTTCATCCATATACTGAGCTTTGAGACACTCCGCGACCTCCTCGCGAGAAGCGGTACCATCCCTTGATCCGGGAATGGCATTGAACTCATCCGATTTCACGATCTCTACAAGATCTTCAAGCGTATCACCCGAAAGACCGTCTGCGACTGCAGAAGCCACATCGTGCGACTTTTCGTTGTAGAAATGCTTGTTGTTCACCCAGTTCGACCATCCGGAAACCGCAAGCAAAAGCAGGCCTACCGACGTCATGGACAAGGTGATGGTGGCAACCAGTCGTTTAACCAGTTTTTTCTTTGCTCTGTGTTTTATAATCTCACCCATTGCTTTCCTCTGCCTCCGTTTGATTCTTCTTATGACGGTGATAGCCGATGGATGCCGTAATGAAGAACAATACGGCAAACACGGTCACGGAAACGGTAAGGACCATCATGCCCTTTGCGACTCCGAGTCCGTAGATAAGTGCAAGGATCGGAGAACCGAGTGCCTGCGCACCGTTCTCGATCAGACTGTATACACCGAAGCCCCTGTCGTAACCAAACTCCTCCACTTCGTGCAAGTCCGTGAAATAGCTCGTGAAAAGCGGTACGCCGAAACTGTTTGATACGCCGATTAGGAAAATCGCCAGTATCAGGGAAGGTATATTCTGCATGAGTGCGATGGCGAGAAAGGCCTCCGCATACAAGATCGCCGATATGAAAAGGCCAAAGTGGCGATTGTTTCTCTTGGTAAACAGAGCCGTAAGCGGTGATCCGAGCACAACAGCCAAAACGCCGCCGATCATCAGGATGTATCCGGTGTTGGTCTCGGAAAGCCCGTAATTTTCACCCATAATGGGGAACATGTAGTTTAAGTAGTAGCCGCATATAAGAAGCGGTGACAGGATCAGGAAAAAGAATCCGAGGATCCTGGGTTTAAAGATAAATGCGACAGCGGAAGACTTCGGCTGCTCCTCTTCGTCTCCCTGTGCTTCTTCCGTCGGCATATTGTCTGCGAGGTACCTTCTGCATACAAAGTAAAGCATGATACTGCCCGCAGCTGTGATCGCAAACAGTGCGATATAGGAAACCCACTGCACCAGGAAACCGCCCAACACAATGGCGCAGTTCGCTCCCGAGACAGCCGAGATACTGTAATAAGCATATCCCTTGTCCTTTTCTTCCTCCGGAAGCTCCGCAATCTGGCAGTTCACCATGATGAGAAGCACGCCCCAGCCGGCACCGAGCACAAGCGAACCGATGGTCAGCATGGTAACACTCGGTATGATACGAAGCGCAAATCCGATCGTGTAAGCAAGTCCGCTGACGAGGATGGCTTTTTTCGGTCCGAGTTTCTTGATGACCTTGCCTCCCAGCGCCGAAAAAACCGCACCCGCAACAACCTCGGCCGACACGGGAAGCGCCGCCGCAAACGCAGATGTCATCCATGAAACTGCATGTTTGTCGTAAATCCGCATCGTGTGAAGCGGCAGGATCACACAGGTGACATTTGTAAAGAAGAATACCAAGAAGGTGATAAAACGGAAGATCTCCGGTGTCAGTCTGACAGGACCCGAAGCATGTTTCTTCGCCTCATAATATACCTGTTTGCCCTTCATATAGTGCATCAGCTCGATCACAAGCAGGACAACGACCACAGTCATGGCGATAACATTGATCAGGAGGTTGATCAGAATCTCGCGATTCTTCGCCTCCACGGAAAGCATGTCCGTACCGACCTCCACGAATCCGATCACCTCGGAGTTGTCATCCCTGATCGGATACTGTACGAAAATATAACTTCCGGTAGCCGTCTCGGTCTGATACTTAAAGGTCTTGCCCGTCTCCATCAGTTCCTGCATGTCCGTACCTTCGTACTCCCAGTTGTAGGGATAGATCACGCAGATATCTTCCATTGTGTAGGTAAGTGTCACAACGCCGTCGATCACGCGGTAGCAGGTGCAGTAAAGGCCCTCGGAAGACTCTCTGTCTGCGGAAAAGACGCCGTGAACCGCATCTCTTACGGCGATATAATCTTCATTCATAAAGTCCGAAGGCTTGTTCAAAGAAAGAAATGCATCCTTCGGTATACTGTCGGCCGTAACACTTGCGGCAAAGATCTCATTCTCGTAGATTTGGTCCGTAAGCTGCTTTTTAAACTCCGGAAACAGCGTGCCCAGAAAGAGAACCACAAGCGCCAAAACGCCGAGTACAATATAGATTGCAACACGGGCATATACGGTAGACCGCTTAGCAAGGTAGGAACCTGTCAAAAACAGAAGTCCGATGATCGCAAGAATGATATAAATCAGTGCCGCCCATACAAGGATCACGCGAACCTTTAACTGTACGGAAAGTTCGTAATCTTCAAGATAGGAGAATCCGTCGTCGTTGAATACCGTCAGATACTCTTCCGACGCCAGGATAAGTCCGCTCGGTCCGGCCACGAGATCCACAACCGTGGGGCGATCCGCAAATTCCAAATCCTGACAGAATCTCTCCACCTTGAGATTGGAAAGATCGATACGGATCAGGTCGCGCAATCCGATATCAACCACATAAAGTCCGCCGTTCCACAATGCCACAGACTGAGGCACGGAACCTTCCGCCACATCACTGTCATACAGAAGCGTGTCATTTTTGCCGTCCTCATAGCGCCATACTTTTCCGTTGAATGTGACATAGTAAAGCACATCGGTTGAAGGATCAATGGTCGCAAAAAGAACGTTGGACTCCGCCTCTGCAAGAGGCTTGGATTCAACAAAGCCACCGTTTTCGTCCTTGATCGTAAAGCCCGCATCCGTCTTTTGAATGATGCGGATACCATCCTCGGACGGAATGATACCGATCAAAGAACGACGAACCGAACCACCGGCCTCATAGCGATAAACCTCCTCCGGATACTTAAGATTCTTCGGCATCCGAAGGACTCTCTCCTCATCGATCCTGATACCGCGGTCGATCACGACATCATAGATATAGAGTTCACCGTCTCCTCCCGCGATCACACGATTGGCAGAGGTGTAGTCACCGTCGCTCGCATTGAGGGATGAAACCAGTTTCCGACTTGAAGAAGCTTTCACGATATTGCGCGTGGAATCGGTAATGATGTAGAGATTACCGTCTGTATCCTCCGAGGCCGAAGTGATACTCTCCGGCGTATAATCCTTATAGGATCTCACGCCGATCCACTGACTGTTGTAGTACAGGAAAACCGCTGCTCCGATGAACAGCAGAACGCTGAGCGTACGTATGATCAGTCTTGTTTTATGATGTTGCCTGTTCGCAACCTCAGATATCATCCGGTGCGGTAAAGATGAAAAATTCATGTTCCTATCCTTTTTCTCTGAGTGTTAGTTTTGAAAGCAATGTGAAAGAAGGCGCCATATGCTCCTTGTAATAGCGAAGATTCTCCACGCCCATATCTTCCGTATAATTGATACAGTCCACATCCTGCATGAAGCGTTCAAATGTTTCGCGCAGAAGGTATTCGTTCAATCCCTTAATGCGATTATTTGCGTTCTTGTACTGATATATGCCGAGATGATTCCTCGATGTGACAAGACAGATGCCGGACGGTTCCCCGTCCACATATACAATGATGCCGTAACAGCGCAACTTACCGTAGTAGGGAATGATATTGGCCACAACCTGCTTTAGGCATCCGCTCTGGCACTCCTCGCAGCCCGTCCGGTCACACCAGTACTTTTCCATAAATGCATTGCAGTCATCAAGGTGCTCCGGCGTAAACTCCAGTGTCTCGAAATTGTATTTGCGCAGAAAGTATCTGTAGCGATAGCGATCATCCGAAGCATCCATCCCCGCCTGAAACTCTTCCGGCGTGAAAGTGTAATCCATATTGTCCCGGAGATCTTCGTAGGTAAAGTCTCCGTTTCTCTCAAAGTAAGGCCGCATCCAGGGAACCACGTCCATAATACAGAACTTCTCTCCCATAGCGCGAAAATCCTCATGCAGAATCCGAAGGACTTCTCCGATCCCGGCATCGGTATAGTGTCCGATCATGGCGCCTGCCACGGCGTATCCGTATGTACGCAGATAAAACACAGGCACGATCAGCTCGCCGACGATCTTGTAGTAACACGGGAGACTTTCCTTCCATGCCCAAAGATTGACGAAGCTTGAGTTTGCGCTCCAATGCCCTTCCATGGCATCATAATAGGGATCAAACAGTGTCTGATCCTCAACAGCTACCGGTTTGTAGCCTTGTTCCTCGATTGCCTTTAAGAAGCGTTCGGGAACATCATAGTATTGCTTTTCATCTGTACGCATTCTATTAATTTACGCCTTTCGATTATTAAAAGCCAAATTTAACTATACCTCATTCGGCGCTCTTTCGCAAGTCAGCCTTCGTTTTGCACACGCTCACCAAATAGGATCTCATAAGGTTTTGCCATAGGAAACAGCTTTTTGATCAACGCCTCGGACATCTCACTGTAATTCACCAGTAAAACCCTGGTGTCCGGCGGATATTTTTCCGCTGCGGCTCGTATGGTAAATGCGATCATATGGAGTAAATTCTTCGTGGCATCCGGTTCAAAATCAAACAGCAGCGCCGGAACCAGTTCTCCTCCCGCGGTATAGGTTACAAGCAGGAAGCCTTTTACCTCATCATCCTGAAACACGCAGCCGGAGATTTCCTCATCAAACCAGCTCATGGGAAGATACTCAAGATCCGAAAATATCCCTCTTCTTCCGTTTCGAACGCACATGTCGATACCGTTTCGGAACTGTCGTATCATAAGATCCTCTATGGGAACGACATAATCCGGTGTCTTTGAATTTGCAACCGATAGAGATGCACAATCGGAAAGACTTACCATCGTAAAAGGTCCTTCCCTTGTCTCCGTCACAAAGCCGGCTTCGGACAGAACAGAAGCTGCATCCGCGTCCTCCTTCTCAAAATAAAAGGTGCAACGCTTCACACGTTCTTTGGAAAGTTCCTCATCAAACGAAGCAACAAGCATCCTGCCTGCCTTTTCGTCCTTCGAAAAGAACTTGATGATCACCGCCTCATTGTCTGAAGCATCCTTTCTGCGGATGTATTCCCAGACCATATAGGCTAAGAGTTCGGGATCCTTCTTTCCGTCAGACACCGCAAGCCCGCTGTGAAACTGTCTCCCGATACAGTCGACTGCATCGGGAGCGATCACATCTTCATATTCAAATATACTGTCTTCGTTAAGACTAATAAGCTCCATATACGTATGTCATATCCTTAAGCCTCTTGCTTCTGAAGCTTTGCAAGTTCATCATCCTGCATCGTCTGCAGTTCCTTTTCGATGTCATTCAGTTTCGGAAGCGCAAATGTGGTGACTGCGATAAACTTCTCCTTCGGAAGCTTCTTGGCAAGTTTGGACTTGATATGTTTGTTCTTGGCAAAGAGAAGGGTCTTATACTTATCGTTCATAAGGAGACGACCTTCGATTTTATCCTTTGGTTTGTTGCTTTCACAGAGTGTCTTTGCCTTGTTGAAGAAATCCACGATGTGCTTTTTAAGGAAATCAAGTCGCTTCACCATGGCACCGATCTCCTCCTTGTTCAGGATATCGCCGACGGTAGCCGCAAGCACTTTCTCATCGAGTTCCAAAATCTTTCGAAGCACGGCATTCGGTACTGCTTCAAGTGCCGCCGGATCAAAAGGTTCAATCGTTCCGGCGCCTGCTTCACACTCCTTGGGTGTAAGCAATCCGCCGCACTGATCGTTGTCAATCAGCTGGATACCGTCAATCACCTTCTTCTTGCCTTCCATGTGCGTCAGGTAGGTTATGTTCTCTTCATGGCGGTCGCACTGACCCATCAGGAAGTCAAAGATCAGCATCGTATTCAGATCCTGTATTGCCGCATTTGAGTAGATGTTAAATGAGGAAACCTTCTTGATCTTTTCTCCCTTGGCCTCGTCCATAAGATTGCCGAAGACATGCTGTGAGCCTTTTTGCACATAGGCAGTCTCGGAATGTGCCACCATATGATCGATCCCGAGAAGGGATGATACTCTGGAGGTTGCAACATTACGTTTGCTTAAATTGCTGCCCGGAGCGATCTTGGCATTGGTCGTAGCGACGGAATATGCGTTCAATTTGAACGTAAATTTCGTGAAGATGTTTGTAACCATCGTCTTCAGGTACAGAAGAACGTCTGCCGGCAGATTCTCCGCATTGTTATGCAGGTACGGAAAGATGTGATAGACTTCGGGAATCTTCTCACCGTATGCCGCAGGGACCGCATTGAAAGTCTCCCAAAACGCCTCGTTTGTCTTCTTGTCCTTGCCGGTTGCCTTTTCATAAAACTGTTTTGTATTCTCATGCATATCATTGGTCGGCGTATATGACCAAGGCTGCGTATAAATATCGTACAAATCTTTTTCGGAATGGGTTTTGTAATCTTTCTTCATCTTGTCTTCCAAAGACTCCAAAACCGCCAGGATGATAGCCCTCTGATCTTCGTTTAGTTTTTTGTTGTTCTTCGCTTTTTGAACCTCAAGATCGATGAGACCCGAAAAAATCGCAGTCTCGGATGAACCGATGTTGTCATCCGGTTTAAAATAGGTCGTTTTGTTCTTACCTTCGATCTTATATACCTCGGAAGTACCTCCGCCGATATTCTTAAGGCCCGTAATATTACCGGAGTATCCGACGCCTTCTCTGATCACATGGTTCCATGTGGTGGACGGTCTGTAAGTCTTCCGTCCGCTGATAAATGAAGTCAGAAGGTTGGAGAAAACCGTACACTCGATCTTGGTCCTCTTATAGAGGATTTGCGCCTCCTTGCTTGGCTTTTCTTTATAATAAGCAAGGAGTTCCTCAAGGAACTGGTTGTAAGCCTGGGTGATCGTAAGACCCATGCCGCTCATCTCATCTTTGTAGAGTCGTTCGGCAGCTCTTCCCTCCTGGTCATCCGTGTGTTCGGGAGGCTGCGGAAGAACAAAGGATCTTAGCGTCATCAGACGTTCGTAGGCATGACATACCTGCTTGGAGTACATCTCCTCGGAAAGCTTCGGGATCGGTTCTTCGATCACATCAACAACCGCTCTGTTGGGGTTTAAGATGAATTTGTTTCCTGCCCAATCCTCAATCTGATCTTTCAATTCATCATTGAGCGCACTTCCGCTCTCTTTATGAAGTGCTTCATATAGCCGGCCCACAACCCTTTTGTCTTCTACAATCTGCTTTGCTTTATCTTCGCCGACATCCGTACTTTTTTTCGAGGTATAATCAAGCAGAAGATTAGACATCTTGTTATGACGCAGATCGCGTTTTAAGCAGTCCGCGCTGGAACACACACTTTCAAATCGTTCAAGAATTGTAATATCTCTGTAAAGCGTGCGATTTTCACTGATCGTTGTTAGCTCCGCACTGCCATCTTTTTTGTTTCTGGACTTGACTTCCTCATAAGCCTCGACAAGTTCCCGTCTCAGTTTTTGGGTTTCGTCGATGCATGCCGCAAGGAACTTGTCACTCATATTCTCGGAAAAAAGACGTGACGATACCTCGCCGATAATATCCTTTACTGTATCCCCGTCCAGGTTCAGTTTCTTTTGATAGTAGGGGACGGTGTCAAGCATCGTTAAAATGATCATACCCTTTTTGGCTTCGGAGCTTGCGGCATCCAGACTTTTCTTCATGGAAAAGTATATGTCATAATACGCCTTTCGCTCCCCGGTCATATCCGGTGTGTTTCCTTCGACCTCGAAATCGGTATTCCTAAAAAGTCCTGTATAAAGTCCCTTGGTCTCTCTCTTGCTTCTTCCGAAAAGCTCCTTTAAGTTCTCGGGATCATCCCACATGTAGGTCTTTAAGATCTGCTTGACGCCTTCAGCGCTCTCCCGCTCTCTTGTAGCCGTGATCCAGTTTTTCAGCACGGTGATCCGTTTTGAAAGAGCGACCTTTTGCTCCTTGGATATGCCCTTTCCGATCACATAATCAAGGTCGTTGGCATCGAGTGTCATAAAGGATGCGGCAGTCCTCTCATCCATTACAAAATCCTTGGATTGGAGAAGTTTCGTGATCTCTTTTGTATTGTCTGCAGTGGAAAAGGCATCCGAGCGTGTATTTAAGTAAACCCCGGTTATATGGAAGTCCGGCTGCATATCCGTCTCGCTCTTGGAAAAAATCATGATCAGATCTTCCTCGGGATTCCAGTTCTTACCTCCGAGAAGCATATGGAAAAGCTTTGCATTCGCGATCTGTTTCATGGCTTCCCCGGAATAACAGATCTTGCATACGCCGTTATTTACCGACTGCTTGATCTCACTTACAGTCATATGGTTTTCGGGAAGTCCTTCGACACGCATACCGTAACGGTACTTATCATCGGTACCCTTGCCGAGGACCAGTTTGGAACGACGGATCACATCTTCCATGCCGAGAAACTTGGCATATCGTACGGCTCCTACCGCACTTTGCACACCGGCGGGAATCTCTCCCGGCTTTTTGTAAACAAGGATCTCATCCGTGACATCCGTCCGGCTGTCTTTAACGTTTCTGTTGAAAAAGTCTCCTTCTTCTTCAAAGCCGTGGTATTTGGTGACATCTTCCTTCGCCGCCTGATAGTCGCGGATTGCATCGGAAAAAGCGTTTCCGAAAAGCATTCCTTCCTGACGAGCTTTGTTTAGGACATTGTCCTTCACGATTCCGGACATACAGTTTAACTCGGACTCTGCCATCTCACGGATGGACATTACCATCTTGCGGCGCCTTTTGGCCTCGCCGCCCAAGTAGTATTTTGCCTGCCATTTCACTTCAAGATAGTGATCACACGCCGAAAGCAGATCACGGTATGCCTGACGCAACGTGGCGACCTGTCCTTCCAGTTCCTGCGCCTCGGAAGCAATCTGTGTTTTTAATATGCTCGTAACAAGGGTAAGCTGCCCCTTGATTCTGAGCATCTCCTCGCTGTCGTTTCCTCTTTTTCTGTGAACGTCGGCCATCAGACTCTCATAAGTCTGAATCCGCTTGTCAAAGACTGTCTCAGAGACCTGTGCCTGCGCAGCCATCTGTACTTGTTGCTCTTGCTGATGGTTTTGCTGTTGTAACTGATCCATGGCATAATTCCTCCTTAAAGTCCCCTCAACATCCCAAAACTGTTTTTAGTCATCTACATATATGGTGTCGTACTCGTCTTCCGTTAATAAGGTTGCAGTCTTGTAGGGATCCGTGAATCCGGAAAGGCTGTTATAAAGATCAATGGATCCGGTCAGATACCATGCGTGGATATGGTCCGGCATCATCCGGCTGATCGCATTCGTATACCGATCCGAACTTTCAATGATACGGATCAAAGTCTTCGGCCCATATGCTTCCTCTGCGGTTTTCGCTGTATATACAAGCAGTTTCATCATCGCATCATCGTCTTTTGCGGAAAAAACCACAGGATAGATGGTATCATTGCACTTTTGTGCGAGCAAAACGGAATAGGTGTCATCTTTATGAAGGATCATCCCGCTAAGCGTAGGATCGATCAGATGCATCGCATCCTCGACCGGATAGACCGAGACGTTATGCGCTTCGTCACGATGAAGCTGCGCAAGCATCTGCTCTCTCATGGCACCGGACATCTTGGAAACCGGTAATACACCTTCGCAGTTGATTGATTCTTTTTCGGCACATTTTAAAACCATTCGCGCTTCGTCGATCCACTCTCCCGAGAGTTCTTCTTCCTCCTCAAACATGTGATCTAAAAGGTATTCCCGCTCATGGGGACAGACGATATCACGTCCGTATTCGTCATTGATATAGGCGCTCATCACGGAAAGTCCCTCAGCCGTGGCACCTCGAAGGGCCGCATCGAGCAGGGCTTCACCGACGCCCTCCGTACGGAATTTTTCCCGCACGCAGAGCCATTCGATGACCAGACGGTCCTCTCTCCGGTTGACAACGATCAGGCCGGCAGGCTGATCTCCTCTTTGCCAATCGTCCTCAACGGTTGCAACCATCGTGATTCTACCGGGAAAGCGATCCCGCTCCGTATAACCGAGCGGATCCATATCCAGGAACATGTCCCTGTAGTCTTCCTGCATCAATGCGATTTTCATTTGATATCTCCTTTGTTATTCAGATGCTAAAGCCTTGGTGTACTTTGCAACTTTGCTTCCGAGTCTCTTCACGGCTTTCATCTTATTGTCCATGATGACTTCACCCATAACGATCAGAAAGTCATCCGGCTTGCTCTTATCATAGTTCAGACTATCACCTTTTGCAACATCGTCTGCACCGGCTTTCGTCAGAGATGCAACTGTTGCATAGAGAGAAACAAACTGATTCAAAAGATCTTCTGCTTCCTGCGCGTACTTTTGCGCCTCCTCGGGTTTATGGTTCTTGCTCTCAGCCATCTTCTTGCTGAAATCCTGCGTAGCCCTGAACCTGTCATACAGATCCTTCAGTTTTTCACCGCCCAATTCCTTATTATCAAAGAATTTTTGAAGGTCGTTTTTAGCAAGCTGCATAATCTCGGGGTCTGTGTCTCGTAAAGTCTCTTTCAGTTTTTCCTCAAAACAGCCGGGTTTATATTTTTTAAGAAGTTCGTCGGTTGTCTTATCTCTGCTTTCCTTTGTCTTTTTCATCTTGGATTCAAGTTCTTTCTTTGAAAAATCACCGTCACCAAGCATAAGCTTGTTCTTGTATGATTCGTACATTGAAATCTCTGTATCCGGTCGACATTTGACAAGGTCCTCAAAATTCTCTTTAAAGTTCTTGACGGAAGTCTTCATGATCGGAATGAGTTTTTTCTCGATCTCTATCATCCTCGGATCCTTATCCGGATCCTTATTCTCGGCCAGGAGTTTTTGATACTCCGTAAGCAGAGGAACATGATCAACCGAAGCAGCCAATTCTTTAATCTTGGCCTTGAGTTTATCAAGATTCGGTTTCATCATGGTGATTTTTTCGGGTTTTATTATAATCTCATCCTCATCAAAATCAGCCTGTCCATTCGCTTGGGCTTGGGCTTTTGCTTTAGCTTTTGCTTCGGCTTCGGCTAATTTTATCTGTTCTACATATCCCGGAAACTGCTGATCCAGACTGTCCGTAGCTTCTTTGACCAATGCGAACAGTTCGGCTCTTTGCTCCTTATTAAGCGCCGCGGAGAATGACAGATCCAGATTACCCATAATACGTTCGGGTGATACAGTCAAAGTATATTCCTTTGTCATACCTCTCATGAAAAGATCGACTCTCTCATCATTCGTAGCATAATCATGAACAGACATCATATGACAGTATGTGTAATCCTTGAAATACGCCTGCTGCTTGGGGTCCTTCAACCGGATCGCCATTTTGATGGACTCGTCGGTATCGGAAAGCAATGCCGACTTCATGATCGTCTGCGTCTCGAAGTGGTTGACAGACGCTACATCCGCAGACAGGTCGAAAGATATGGGATCTTCAACCTTTTCAAGCTGGCCGAGTGCCTCCTGATACATCTTGATCTGTGTGTTCATGTCATCAATTGTATTCTGCAGTCGAAGCTGGCACTGTGAGAAGTTGAAGATGGATGTCGGGATTTCGAAACCAAGCTTCTGCGCACGAAGCAATGCTGCTGCAATACGCTGTCCTGCCGATCTGCTGTCACCTAAGGCAAATACTTCCTTGATCGCCTTTCCGAGATCTGCCTCCTTCTGCTTGTATACCTCGGGCGGTGTGTTCTCAAGAAGCTTTCTGAAGCACTCTCTGAAGCCTTCCATATCTCCCGCAGCAGCCGCCACCATCATGATGGTGATGTTTTCCTGCTGGAACTTGGTAAGCTGTGTGGCATTTCCGTAATCGATCACAGTGAGGTTGAAATTGCTGACCATGATATTGCCGGCATGCAGGTCGCCGTGATAGAATCCGCCTCCGAAAACACCTTCGGTTACCCATCGGTTGGCAAGTGTTGTCATGCGTTCTTGCGCCTGACGCAATTTCTTAAGCTGCTGGTTCATACGTCTTTGTACACGTCGAAGATCCGGCAGTGTTCTGGTCAACTTGAGTGCGGGTACACCATCTTCGTTGGTCTTTACTTTTCCGTCTTCTCCCTTCTCATAGTAAGGCTTGAATACGTACTCGTACTCCTGCTTCATCGTATCAAGCATATGATCGATGGTCTCTCCCCTCGCACGCTTTAGTACGAGGGAATTGGTGGATGCGGGTGCAAGGTTCAGCACTTCCATACTGTCTACGCCTTTTCCGCCCTTCTCATAGACATGTCCGAGTGCCGCATTCTTGGCCTCAATGGTGAAATCAAGTTCTTTCTTGTAAATCTCAAGCATACCCTTGTAAGAGTAGTACATACCCTCACCGGCTTCCTTTGCGGATTTGATCATGACACTTGACTCACGCTCCATCTTGTTTCTGACATCCGGTCTTAAGATCTTGACTACGCACTCCTCGCGTACGCCTTCAACGAACACGTCACAGAGAAAAGCCTGTCCGATGGATGCGGCTCCGAGACTCTTTTTCACGATGATATTGGAGATTCTTCCCTCTGATCTTTCGATGATGGAGGCAAGTTCCGCCTTTACAACATCCATGGGGATGGGAGACAGGTTACTCTTCATATCTTTGATGGCACCGATCATACCCGGAGGAAGCATCTGCTCGGGAATACCCTGAAGGATCTTGTGCATCAGAGGGCCCGCGCCCTTAAATGCGCCGCCTAAGATACTTGCCATGGACTCGAGATCCTTTTCCTTGTTCGTCTCCGCAAAATTGGACGACAGCGGCTTGGCGTTTCGAAGTGCGGACGCCATCATGGACCTCATATCGATCTTGTGAATGCCGAAGATGTAGTTCTTCATGACATTCTTGATGAACTTGCCCTGACCTTCGCTTCCTTGCATGGAATCACGGATGATATTTGCCAGAGCTTCATTGCCCTCGTCGATGCGCTTTTCCTTCTCTTTTTCGGAGATGTTTTTCTCTTTCGGACTCTTGATCTTGCTGTAGTCCGTTGTAACCTCATCCTCGGGAAAGATTTCATCGATGGTCTGGGACATCTGCTTTTGAAGATCTTCCACATTCAGGAAGCTGTCCAAGGCCCCGCGCAATGATTTTTCAAACTTGGCAACTGCCTTCTTTGCATCCGCATGTAAAAGTCCGAAGGAAATCTTTAAGCCGGCATTGTTATAAGCAGCCTGGATTTTATCTTCGGTTTCCTCCTCTGCATCTTCGAGCTTCTGGCACTCTTCTTTCAGCTTCTCCAGTTCTTCCTGAGCGAGCTGAAGGTCAGTTTTTTGCACGGTATCGGAACCGCCGAAGAAAGAAAAGAGTCCTGCACCAAATCCGGTTCTTTTTACTTCATGGGTAGGGATTTCTTCACCCTTTTTCCGGAGTTCTTCTTCCTTCTGTTTCAGTTTCTCAATATTTGCTTCGGCCTTCTTGATCTGGTCCTCTAACTCATAAATCCTGTCGGCGATCTCCTGGGGTGCCTTTTCGGCCTTCAGGATACTCTCGGAAAGGCTGGTCATCTCCTCCGGCATCTGTGTCTTGAGTGTTTCGAAGGTTGACTGAATCGTCTTCTTTAATTCTTCTCTCTTGGATGTAACAGTGACGTTGGCATTCTCCGGATCAAAGCCTCCGGTCAGCGCCTGATCAAACAACTGATTCTGCTCTGCGCCACCGTCAAGCCACATCATCGGGAGTCTGTCAATAACACTGGAGAGTACCTCGGGATGTGTGAGTACAATGGCGATTGCCTGGGTATGACGCCCCAGGACGCCGGAAACACGGGCTCCGGGGTCATTGACGGTCTTATCCATCGCCCAGGTGTTGCTGTCATAGATAAAGTCTGCCAGCATGTCCACGATCGCCTGTTCCTGCTCCGTCCATGTCTGCTCATTTTTCTTGGCGTTCTCATCAAGCAGGGAGTCCTTGTCTTTCTCATCCGCTTCGATATCGAACTTGATCATTTGGTCGTATTTGTATTTGTTTTCTTCGTACAGTCGGAGTTTTTCCGTCGTGGATGCATCATTGATCCTTGTGTCGGTAACGGTCTCATCCTTATCAAGCTTGATCTGCTCGATTTCCTCCTTGAGTTCCTCGACTTTTTCCTCTCCGCCGACGCTCTCGTATGCCTCCGTGAGTGTATCCAACTCGCTTTGTGTCTGACTGATCTTGCTGTTGATCTGATCTAACGCTTCCTGATTCTTGTTCTTTTCTTCCTCGGTAAGCATGACATCCTTGGCAGAGTTAAATATAGCATCAACAGAATCTCTTGCCGCACGCAATTCCTTCTCCGCTGTGTCTACACTCTTCTTGGCTTCGTTGTATACTTTTTCTAAAGGTGCAACATTCTCGGAATAAAGCGCATCCTTCATATACTTGGAAGATTTCTTAAATTCCTCGTCCGTTTTATCGAGTTCCTTCTGCGCATCTGCGGCGCGCCTCTTGGCAGCTTCATAAGCGACAGCCTGATTCCTGATCTTAGCGATCGCTGCAGGCGGATTCTCGGAAAGATTCTTTCTTTGTCTCTGAATCTTTTCAAGGTCCTCATCGGAAGCATCACCGTTTTCGATTGCGACTTTCATCTTCTTTTCTTCCGCCGCGAGCCGGTTAAGTTTTGCATTATAATCCTTGTACACCTTTCGAAGCGCTGCTTCGGGGATCTTGGAAGGATTGTTCTTTAATTCCGCTCTTTTTTGAACGATCTCGTCGAGTTCTTCCTGCGTGGCCGTTCCTTCCGCAATTGCCTTTTTAATCTGCTTTTCGCGGAACGCAAGACTCTTAAGCTCACGTTTGTAATCCGTGTACTCCGCGGACGTACCGTCCGTAAGAAGTTTCTTACGGAGTGCTTCCGCTTCTGCCTTGGCTTCGGAAACAGCTTTAACAAGAGGTGCACGTTCCTCATCATACTTCTTTTGCAAATCCTGAAGTTCCTTCTGCAGATTCAGCTTTGCAATTTCAAAATCACGACGTTTCTCGGCAACTTTGTTTTTCTTTTTGGTATCCGTAAGTTTCTTTTTGGATGCCTCTACACCGGCCTTCTTCTCAAAGTAGGCATCCCGGACCGTGAGCTCCTTTTCGAACAGACTTGTATCGGATTCCTTTTCAAATGTATTGATTTTCTGATCGAGTGCTGCAAGGATCTGCTCATTCGGAACCGTAGTCTCGAGTCCGACCGTCTCGGCTGCCTTCTCGAGTGCAAGTTCATATTGAGCTTCAGAGCCTAAATCATCACTCTCGATATCTTCGGCAGCTTTCTTGATGGCTGCATTAAAGTTGTCCCTTACTTCTTTGATCTTTGCAAGTTCGGCACCTTTTTCTTTGCGACGCTTGATCTCCGCCTCATAATCCGACTTTGTTTTTTTGTAAGTTTCGTTGGAAATATTGAGACGTTTCATCACCGTATCGTGAATCTTTGACTGATGAACCAGTTTTTTATCTTTCAGGGACTTCAGATCTTTTTTCAGCTTACCGATTCCCTGCTCCTGTACGGAAAGTGCATTCTGCTCCGTGATCGCATGCGCCTGTCTCGTTTCTTTTTCCTGCTTGTAGGTATTCTCAATACCCTTGATAAACTCCGAGATCTGCTCGGGCGTGGATGTGCCTTGGAGCAATGCCTGTGCAAACCTGCGTCTGTCCTCGATCTTGATGTTGGAAATCGCGATATTGGATATATTCAAGCGTTTGGTGATAACCGCATTCGCATACTGCTCCACGCGAAGCAATTCGCGAAGATCGTTTGTGTTAACCTCCTGATTAAGGATGGAAGTGAGTTCCTTGGTGGTGGATTCTCCCATCACTTCCTCCATGCCGATCATTCCGATCGCAATTCTGTCCGCGATCACCTCTGCCTTGTTGGGAATGCGATACATCTTTTTATCGTGTGTGAAAACAAGACCGCCGTTCTCTACCTGTAAGATATTGAACGAAGTACCGCCAACGACAAGCGTCTCGGAATGAAATTTGTTCTTCGGGAATCTCGAGAGTATTGTATAAAGTTTTTTTAAGTCGTTGCGTCTTTGAATCTGATCCTTGTCGAGTTTTCCTTTTTCTCCGATCTTAAAAAGCTCGGGAATCGTCTTGACGGAGAATATCGTCTCCGTGATTGCTCTCGCTTCCTCGTTTTTGATCGAATGATGGTAAAAATCTTCCGGCTTTGTCAGTGATCTCGTGGATCCGTGCACATAAACGTGTCCTGATTTAGATGCTTTCTGGTTTTCTTCCTCAGTCAGTTCTGCCTGATTCTTGGCGAATACACCGGCCTGTGCGATCAGATCCATCGGTGTTTTGGCTTCTTGGATCTTTCCTCTTCTTACCAGCTGCAATCCAAGGATCAAACGGCTCTGCTCCTGCATCATACGTTTCATATTGTCTCGCACCTGCAGCCAGCGCTCCTGACCCTTCTTGTAAGAGGGAGATTTTGCATCGAGGTAATTCTTACATGCCACAATCGCCTTCTCATAGAGTTCGCACATGGAGAACGCCTTGTCGGCCTCTCTATGATTATCCTCTCCGTAGCGATAGTCGCTCGCCTCTCGTCGGATCATCTCAGGCGTAACCTTGATGTTGATCTCATTATACATATGCTCCTCAACCGCAGCAATTGCTTCCTTGACCGCAGTCATCTCCTTGCTGTCCGTTTTGTAACGGAAATTGTTGAGAAGCAGGAAGGACATCTGTCTTCCCTGTACGGCTTCGAGTTTCGCACGTGTCTCATCCGAGATCTGAAGTTTGTCGGTCGTTAAAGCGGCGTTTAAGTAGTCGGCGTCCCGCTGCACCTGCGCAATATGAGCCTCCTGCTCCGTCGTAAGACGTCCGTATCCGAAGAGGCTCTTATGATACTGCTCTACTTCAACCTTCGTATTGGTCATGTCTTGCAGTTTGTCCATCTCCTGCTGTACGCTGCCTTCCACGTCAAGCTGTTGCTCAAATCTCTGAAGATACGCATTGTCTTTATTCTTTTGTTCGTTTTGTACTTCTTCGAATGTTGACATCCTATTCCTCCTTAACTCCTACTTTTACTTCATTTCCTCTCGCATTGGGGATCAGTTTTTTGACCAGATCCCGACGTTTGTTGTCTCTGATATGAATCATGATCTCAGTGTCGCCACTGTAGGTATCTATCATCTTTTGTCCCGCAAAGTGAAGCATCTGCAAAAGCTCCACCTGGGATCTCTTTCCGCTTGCATAAAGCAGTTTTGCGATAAACTTTCCGGACGGAAGCCGGTGTACCAGGAAGAGTCCCTTGACATCTCCGTCGGACTCGACCGCACAGGATACATTCATCTCGTAGTATCCGAACGGGAGACTCGACAGGTCATAGAGAAGTCCTCTGTGGTTGCCGTAGATGCAGTTTCTCACGCCGATACGAAACTCCGGTATTGAGAGTTCTCCGAGACTCTTTACGCGAGAATCCTCGAACTGGGGACTCATGAATAAGAGTTCCCTGATCTCGTCCACCTTGACGGTGACATAGACACTTTCGCTCTCTCGTACGGTAAATCCCGCATCGGTAAGAACCTTTTCGGTGAAGTCATCCGACTCCTCCGCTACCGGGAACTCGAAGTAGGTTTTTTCGATTCCGGTCTCCCTTGCCTGTGTCTCGTACTCGGCAAGCAGTGCCTTCCCTGCCTTTTGCGTGGTGGCCGCAAGTGACAGGAGTTCACCCTCGACGATGTCCTCGTTATCCGTCGGAAACATCTCCCAGGAGATCACGCCCTGCGGCGGCTTTCCTTCTCCGCTGTGGAGTGCCACAAAGTAGCAGCAGTCCCTGTCCAGATTCTCCAGTGTACTCTCGTCGAAAAAGTCCTTGTATTGGTCGATATTCTTGTTGTTGATTTCGCAAAATAACAATGCTTATGCCCTCTTATTCCAAGTATCTGTTGATGCATCCCATAGCGGGTATACGGCCTTTCCTTTATCCGAGAACAGATTCTGCAGCAATCGTTCGTTTCTCATGGAGTAAGGAACCATGATGGATAAAACAGATCCGTTTTTCTCCGCGGCTGTTCTTACACCTTCGATCAATGCAAGCGATTCCATCGGTCTTGAGGAAGTAAGCGCGATGGCATACATCCTGCTTTCGACGGATGAAACAAGGAAAACACCGCCGATTTCTTTATCCTTTTGATAAACCACGGACAAATCTCTGTTGCAGTGTTTCAATGCAAAATCGTATTCGTAGAGTGGGGAACCGGCAAGTCTGTCCGCATATCGCTTCAGATATCCCTTCAGTTCGACTTCATGCACATCATTCATGGAAAGGATGTGTTCCTGTGAGACGTGCGTCTTTCCTGCATCGGTCTGGTCGTATTCCGAGATTTTCACTACTCTGTCACCGTAAACCTGCTGTTCCGTTGAAAAGCCGTATCCGTAGAGATAATCTCCGATTCGTTCTCTTACCGCCGGGTCCTCGGGACAATCAAGCGGCATAACGCCAACATGTCGGATCTTTCGCTTTGTTGCCATCTCAAAGGCCTTGGATAAAAGCTGTTCACCGATGCCCTCGCACCGTCTGTCCCTCATCACGTAGAGCCACAGGATGTCCAGTCGCTCTCTTCTCGAAATACTTACAAGCATGGCGCCGCAGGTAACTGCATTCTGATCATCAACCGCCAGAATTGCCGTGTACTTCGGCAGATAAAACCGTTCGAGTACATGCGGCGGAGCCAAATGCTCTGCAAGTTTGATATCATTGTATGATTCCGGTTCGTATAATACGATCATGGTTTCCCCAATCTCTTTTGTTATCTTCCTCGAAGCGCGTATGCTCTTCTTGCGGTAACCGGCTCCGGCATCTCTGCGGGAGCGCTTGTGTCTCCGTCATCCGCCTCGTCAATCATCGAGGGCGTGATCTTGGTATATCTTCGAAGCAACACGACTCTTGCCTGTTCGTAACGTGCGTCACGCTCCTTCTTCGCCTCGGCAAGCTTCATCGCTGCCTCATGATATCGCCTGATAGCTGCTTCTTCCTCCGTCTCGGTGGCGAGTCGCTCCGCATACCGGGATACCTCCTGTACCGGTGCGTTCCCCACGTGAATTTCCTCGGATTTCGTCTGAAAGACCGAAGCATAGGCTTCATCGATGCCGGCGTTCGGATCGTATGCTTTCATATGCTCTTCTTTGAAAAGTCCTCCGTTCATAACCTGTACCTCCTACTCCATCCCGAGCGACTTATCGTAAGTTCTCGAGATGTTCACTGCCTCCGGAAAGATGTATCTGGCAAATTTGTCAGCTGCCGCATCTGCCACATCGATCAGCAAAGGAGTGTTCTCACCGTATTTTGTCATGGCTGTGTGTAATGCCGCTTTTAGCAGCCACAGGAACACCATGGGATTGTCACTGTCATTGAACGCTGCCGAAAGCCTGATGCCGTTCTCGTAATGAATACGCTCCACGGCGATATATCCGACAGATCCGTTCTTGGCTTCATAGACAAAGCTTAGATCTTTGTCAAAACGTTTGTTTAAAAGCCCGTTCTCCGGAAGGGGCGCGCCTTTCGCGGCCGCGATCCTGTTGATGCTTTTTTTCTTGGCGTCGGTAAGCTGCGCCAGTGACTTCGTGTACTTGTCTTCTTTGACCGTTCGAAGGCTTTCCGCCTCCTCACAGGTGCCGAGTGTCAAAAGATACGTTCTTTCGTAGGAATCACTCCGAAGCGTAAATCCTTCATCCGTGAAGAATTCCTCCAGCAGTCTGCCCTCTTCTCCGACGACGGTGAAGCTGGCCGAAAGATTCATGCCAAGATCCTTCGCAAGATACTCGGCGGCCGAAAGCAGAAGCCTTCCGCCCTCTCTGCCGCGATAGGACTCCTTGACGAAGATGGATAGAATCTCCACATTTTGATCTCCGGTCTCAAGCGCGATACATCCGGCGGGATGCTTATCTGCCAAAAGCCCGATGATCGTAAGTTTCTCTCCCGCCTCGATCCTTCTTGCCACTGCCGGAAGCAAAAGCCCCGATATCATCGAAGTATCTTCCGGATCCACGATTCCAAGCATAAATGCCATGTCCGAAACTCCCATAGCTTGCTCCTTTTACATCACAAATTCTAACACACAAAAAGTCACCATATATGCACACTTACGCTGTAAATTTTATCATAAAAATGTGCTTTATTCTACCATTATAACAAAAAGAAGCGGCAAAAAACCGCTCCATTTTGGTTAAAATTTAAATTCTAGATGCTCATGTTCCCAAGCAGTGCGTCCGTACCCATCAGTGTCAATCCGGACACGCCGCCAAGCTTCTGATAATCCTCGGGGTCCAGGAAGAATTTACGCTCAATGGCATCCTTGGGAAGCATCTGTATATCCGCCCAAAGATTCACCTGCTTTTCCGCCTCGATCGCTTCCTGCTTGAAGGTTTCCATGCGTTTCTTTAAAGCGTTGACGGATGCCATACTCTGACCCGCCATCAACATGTGATGCTTTAAGATCTCAAACTGATCCAGACCACTCACGACTTTATTGAACATTTCCTTGTCCATGTGAAGGAGTTTCGGTACGGGGATTGCTTCCACCTTGCTGTCATTCACGTCATCGAGCATATCAAACATGAATTCTTTGGCTTTATCGCGGTTTAAGTCCTGATAACGTCCCTCGGCAACGATGCCATCCTTCTTGCCCTTTTTCTTGTCGATCACGCGATCCTCAAACTGGCTTTGGATCACGTATTCGCTCCCGTACAGGGAGTTTACACTGCTTGTGATATTGCCACGCAGATACGTATCCTGATGATCCTCGTATCCGTTATGAACCTCTTCATCATTTTTGATCAGTTCTCTGACCGTAGAAAAGAATTGCTGAATGCCGTAATCAAAGTATCCGGTGACACCTTCCGCAGTCGGATTTTTCTTTCCCTCAAGCCTTGCAACCGCTTCTTCGTAACCGGTAAGGTCCAGGCCTCTGTAGAGATCGTAGGCAGACTGCATCAACTCATGGAAGCGTTCAATGTTAAGGCCGCGGTACTTTGTACCTCTGTATTCGGTCATCAGCTTCTCTTGCTCGTAAGCACTGTCTCCTAACACATCCCCCAGTCCCATCTTTGCATTTCCGTTTTTGTCCTCATAGACCAAAGCCTCGATCAGCCTGTGCATCACGCGGATAAATGCCATACAATGCTCGGACTTTCCGGGATTCTTTTTCGTAAGTGCCTCGATCAAAGGCGTGGCCATCGTGGAATTGTCAACATCGAACCAGGATTTCATCTTCTCGGCCGTCATCACGGAGGGTGCGCCTTCGATCGCCTTTGCAAGCTCCTCTGAACAGCACTTCGGTTCGGTGATTTCATTCATGTAGTCACCGGCCACGTAAACTCTTCTGCCTTCATGTGAGGTAAGCTTATCGTATCTCAGCTTTTGAAACTCCGGTGATGTCTTTTTAACCTTCTCAAAAAAGGAAAATTCTTTGCAGCCGAAACTCATACCGCTTTCCTCGGTTTCAAAACCGTTGATCCTCCATACAGGAGGCTGCGAGGTCTGATCGAGCTTGTAATAAACCTTCAGATTCTCGTCGGAAAGACCGGTTTCTCCGCTCAGCATATGAAGCATCTTGAGCTTCTGATAATCACGCAGTGCTTCCGGCGTCATCCTGACCTCATATTTTGTTTTCCCGTTCCGGACCATATTCTTAAACGAAGAATAGGACTCTCCCTCGGACACCCGGGTATAGACCGCGCTGCAGATTTTATATCCCTTGCCGGATTTCACTGCCAGTTTTCGGACATCGGATTCTGTGACAAGATCCTCTACATCAAAGAATTTCGCAAGTTCTGAGGAGGCCAAACGGTTTTTCTCGACACTGACCGCGCCCTCTGCACCGTTTTGCTTTATGTACCCGACGTAATCGTACACTTCCTGTCCGAGGCCCTCCGCCAGAAGTCCCTTCACACCCTTTATTGTTTCGTTCGTCTTCTTAAGCACCTGGTAGATTTCCGGATCCAGTTTCTTATCCAGGGGAAGATCCGAAATTTTGGCATGATCATTTGTCTGTTCCAGCTTTGCAAAATACGACTTGTAATCCATGGAAAAGAACGCGATATATCGCTTCATTTTCTCTTCCTTCTTATAACCGGAAAGATTCGACAAAGTATCTTTCATGGTCGTAAAGAGTTCCAAAGAAAGCGGAACGGCCGTCGTCTCATCCTGCCGGATTTCAGAGATCCTGCGGTCTAAAAACGCCTCAAAATCATCGCTTAACAATGTATTCATGCGCTCTACTTTGTAGGTCACGCCTTCCGACTCAACCAATCGATCGACAGCCATTTCATCTTCCGTCGTTGTCGTACCGAAAAGTTCTTCCACATGTTCTTCGGTCAGTTCATTTGAAAAAGCATCCTCTTTACTGAGTTCAAGAACCTCGATCGCTCCGCTCTGTGTCAGTTCGCGAAGATTATTCCCCCGCAGACTGCTGCCGTTATCTTTTTCGACACTGACCGCCACGAGGTTGAAACTGTCCTTCTCTGTCTGAAGAAGTCTTTTGACACGGCGCACGCGTTTCATTCGATCTTTTCCGGTGCCCCACTTTGCCTGTCCCGCTTCCATCTTTGCCTCGATGTATTTGTCACATGCTTCGATCGCAAGATCAAATGCACCCGGCACCTGCTCTTTTATCATGTCGATCAGTTTCTGATCGGGGACGAAAAAGTTCTCAAACTTGGTATCAAGAAGGTTTTGCAGATAGGCAAGGCTTTCCTTGACCTTCGTCATCTCGGCACTGTCGCTGTTAAAGAAGTTGTACCACTTCTCGTCCTTCATCAGCAGCTCGGACTCCGCTTTTAAGATCTCCGACTTTGCGATCATCTGATTCTTGAAATCAGCCGTGAACTGGGTTTCTTCATGCGTCTTCACAGCTTCACGAAGCTCATCATCCGTTCGCGTTGACCGGTAATGCTTCATCTCCTCCGGAATTTCGAAAGCGGCGCTTTGATTCTGTTTTTGTTCCTGTTTGTTTAAGAGTGAATCCATATTCGGTCTCTCCTTTTTACGCGAGCTTTAAGTTCTTCGGATAGTAGGCCTTCTCTTCGATTCCGACGAACGGAAGGTCTTTCTTTACTGTTTTTTTAATGTGATCTATCTTGTCATGATTTGCTTTTGGTAACGAATACTCGTATACGTATTTGTTGGATGCGGGTGTCGGTGCAAACACTTTGTTTTGCTCAAGTTTTCCGTCCTTGTATTGAGGTCCTTCCACCTGGTCCTTGATGAGATCTGCTTCATTCTCCGCAGTGGGCTTCAGTTCTTCAAACCACACAAGCTTTGTCATCTTCGCACTCATCAGATCAGTCAGCGTTCCGAAACCGATGCCGTCCTTACGGATTGTCTTACCTGCGTAATACTTCACCTTGTTTCCTTCGATTGCAAAAATGGTGATCGCATCGGGCATTCTGTCTCCCTTGCTGATAAAATGCATCGTTACGGGGGATCGATGTTTTACAATCGCATCAATAATGGTTCTTCTGAAGTATGCAAGCTCGACCGCCGCTTTCATTCTCATATCCTTCTCATTCTCCTCTGTGACATCGGACAGATCCGGACCTGTGACGGTATGTGTTACCATATTGCTTTTGAAACGGTTCATCAGTTCGCTGTACTTCTCCATATCCGGCATGGTATCATTACCGATGTGCTGGAAGTGATGCAGATTTGCATAACTTGCCTGTTCCGGAACATAGCGTCGGATTTCCTTCTGATCCAGATGGATACCGCGATAAGCAAGCTGGCAGGACATCGATGCAGCTGTGGAACCGCCGTTCGTTGAGGCAATTCCCGCGAAGGGTACACCCGTAAGTTCGTAGCACTGATCCATATTGTACAGTGTATCGTTTTCCTTACGCTTCTCAATCTCCTCACTGCTCAAAACCTTACCCTGACCGTCTGTCAGTTCTCCGGGCACCTGCACGGCGGGATCCTTTTCCATCTTGTCAAGTTTCTCATAAAGCTGAACACCATCGGCCATGTAGCTTGCAAGTCCGGGTATGCGCTTATCGATGGTACGGATCGTACCCTCGCTCTTTCTCATCTTGGCCGGATCCGTCATCAGCATGCAGGCGGTCTCTTCCGTATCGTAGAAATACTCTCCACTGCTGTTTGCGAATGCCGGCATCTTTCCGTATACTCTCTCACCGATGGTCTTTCCGTTCACGACCTTGTATTCCTCGACGGCAGAAGGCTTCACCAGTTCAATTCTTTCTTCCCTGGTTATGGCAACATCTTCCACCTTTTGCTCCTTAAGCATCTTCTGATACTGTTTGGAGATCACACCGTTGTCGATCTTGCCAAAGACACCGAGTGCAGCGGGAAGCAGTTTTTTCGCCAATGCATTCTTCTCATCGGCCTTCTTCTGTTTCTCTTCCTCGATCAGATCCTCCTTGTTGAAGATCTGATTCATCAGCTGTCCGACCTCACCGGAATCCTTTTTAATCTCCTTCTCGAACTCAGTCTTCTTCGGAGCTTTCTTTTCTTCTTTCTTATCTTCCGCTTTGTCTTCTTTCTTATCTTCTTTCTTATCTTCTTTCTTGTCCTCGTTGATGATCACATCTTCGGATTTTTTCTCAATCTTCTCATCTTCCTTATCATCATCTTCGAGGATTTTGTTGCTGTTATTCTTGGGGATGATCAGACTGTCGTCTTCATCCTCTCTCGGCAGCTCGACCTCACTCTTTATCTCATCAAAGAGATTGGCATTCTCATCTGCCTGATTGTTTATGATGATCGGCGTATGCTCCGAAGGCGCTGCCTGCTCCTCATGAATTTCCTCATGAACCTCCTCATGAAGGTTTTCTTCAAAGAGGGAAAGTCCGTAGGGATCCGCCTCTTCGTCGGTAAGCTTCTTTGCGTTCTTTTCGGCAAGTTTTCTCTTATATTCACCAATCTCATTGACCGAAGGCGTCTTTACGGCGAGCTTCCTGATCAGATCACGCACATCCTCCTTCTTGTATGACTTCCGGTGAAGTTTGGAATAATCACCATGGGCATTGAGCATCTCCGTCGTGATGAGTTCCGGATGCATATAGAAGTACAGGATAAATACGCCTCTGTCCTCAAACTGCTTATTAAGACCGTTATCGTCGCCCAGCTTTGCATCCTTGATAAATGTCTTCACCTCGGGCTGATTCTTCACCGTCTGATACCACTCAAGCAGTCGTTCGATCGTATTCATTCTTCCGAAATGACGGTTAAAGAACTCGATCTGCTTTTGCGTGAACCGGCCGCGGAAATTGCCGTTAAAATAGGCTCTTAAACCGTTGCCGAAGAGCGATACCCTTTCCATCATATTCTTCATGGCCGGCGACTCATTTGCTGCGGAAAGATCGAACAGCATATCATCTGTCATCTGTGTCATCAGATCCGTGGGATGAAGCACAAAGATCAGACTGCCCGTAGCATTAAGGAAACGCTTCTCATGAAGAAGTTTTGCCTGCTTCATGCGCGCCTCTCCGGATGCGGCTACTGCTTCGGCTGCTTTGACATCCGGGTTTTTCTTGTATTTTCTGACCTTGTGTTCAAGCTGTTTGATCTCTTCCTCGATGCGATCCTTATGATCCAGATAGTCGCTGATTCCCTTCTTGCGAACCAGATTGCTGTTTCCGCCTGGTAAGGTAATGGCAACGTCATATTGGTTCTTTCTGTTACGAAGATCTTCCTTCTTTTCCCGGATCTGTCTTTCAGCCTCGTGAAGCTTCTCGGTATTCTTCTTGTATTCCGATGTATAAATAATGTTCTGGTTTCTGACGATCTCAAGCATCTCGTGATTGGTCTTGCCCTTGGAATAACACTTTACGATCTGTAGGATCTGAAGATCGCTTAAAACACGCTGCTTCATGTCGTCGACGATGGACTGCTCGCGGTATGCCACAAGGAGATCATAAAGTTCTTTTTGCCTATCCGTAAGCTTCGACTTTGCGATCGAAGGGAGCACTTCGTCCGCGCCCATAAGAAAGGCTGCGCGGCGTCTGTATGCGGCCGGAGACAGGTTTTTCTTACTCTTCAGGGAAAGAACGCCGATCATTTCTTTCTCCGGCAGTTCAAGCGCCTCGTCCTCGAATCCCTTGAGCAGCTGCTCGATATCAGCCTCCACGGCATCGTATTCTTCCTTCTTATGCGAACGAAGGGAAACACGCTTGTCCAGGTTTACAAGTTTTTCATCCTTTTGCTCTGCCTTACCTTCCTTACGCATGCCCTGTAAAAGATCCGGGGCTTCGATCTGCTTCATGGTTACGATATTCAGATTATCCGCAAGCTGATAGGATATACGAAGCATCCTCTTGAGACGTTTTTCGGCGGGGGTGTCACCGTCTCGCTCCATCAGGAAGATATCCTTCTCTCCCTCCACATAAAGCGGATCCTCAATGATCATCTTGCGAACTCTGTAGTAATCCGAGACTGCGTTAAGTATGGACAACTGCAGCTTTAACTGCTCGTAAAGCGCCAGCCCGGAATCATCTTTCTTCTCCTTTAAACCGTTGACATAGGACGGATTGTTTGAAAGCAGCTTCTTATATGCCTTGGTCATGCAGGCGATATTCTCAAGTTTATCCGCGTTCTGCGCAATAATGTCATCGGATGTCAGATCGATCTCCTCAACGTTGATCTTCATGATCTGCTCCGTCATGATGTCAAACGCCACCATCCTTCCCTCGGTATCCTTCGCATCGCCGTAGGATACGGCAAGTGCCGAAAGATCGGTCGCACTGCCGGATGCTTCAAGTGCCGGAACAAACTGGGAAAGAAGCTCCATATCTTCTTCACTGACAGCGGCCTTTGCCTGAACGGATGCATTCACTCTGGCCATGGCTTTCTTATCGGAGATTCCGTATACGGAGTTGGAAATCCTCTTGGCATTTTCACGCTTTTTACCGCGAATATTTGCATTGATCTCATGTACGGGCACGACAGCCTTCTCGTCCTTGATCCAGCCTTTCTTGATCACTTCCTGCTTGTTCTTGGCGATCGACTCCCTGGGAATCTGCTTCACATCAATGGAATAATCCTTTGAGGTGGCAAAGGTCTGAACAAGTGCTTCGGAGAAAGCATGTTCCACAACCATGTGTGCTTCGATCATATTATCCTGATCGCTGATCTCCGTGAAATCGTCATTTGCTTCTTCCATGCTCTTATTGGTGTAACCGGAAAACAGAGAGAGATCTACACGCGCCTTCTTCGGAAGTTCAAACACTTCAACTTGAGGCTCTTCATTTACGATCTCATTCGGCTGTGCCTGTTCATTTTTCCGGATATTGTTCTGGATTGGCGGATTAAAAAGATCGTTATCCACCTTTGTATACTGGGAATCATTTAATACGCTGCTGCTTTCATCCATGCTCTGACTGATCTGATCCATAAAGCTTTCCTCCTTGTTAATGCTTAAAGGTACTTCACAAGATATACGCCTTGTCCCAACCTTGTTAAATGCTTACCGAGCAGTGTCCTTCCCATCTTTTCGGCGATGGGATTGTATGCGTGAAAGGAAACCGTCTGCGCGTCTGCCGAGCCGTAGACTTCGGTTGCTTCACTGCAGGCCTCCCGCATCATGTGCACAAGCACCTGCGGTTCCCCCTGATCAAAGTTACAAAGGTAATCAACGGATATCACATTCTCATCCGTATGTATCAGCAAGGCTGCCACGGGAATCTGTCCTTCTCCGATGGCGACTTGGCTGAGTCTTCCGTCGTAGTGTCCCATTTCATCCGGGATCATATAAAGCTGCTTTGCGGTTTTGTCTTCGGATAAAGCCTCCGCATCGCGCCTTTTTGCGATCTCACGCACCAGCATCGTCCATTTTCTGGAAGAAAGATTCGAAAGCTTCTCGATCTTTCCGGAAAAAGGCTTCATTTTGTGATAAGACGAAATCTGTCTGATCACATCGGGAAGCGGTGCCGAAAGCAGGCTGCTTTCCTCCTCTTTGGAAAACCCGCAGGATATCGCAAAATCGTAAAGCGAATCATCACCGTCTCCGATGCCGGTTGCCATGCTCATCACGATCGCTCCGACGCCGATCATCCGCACCGTCATGGTAAGGAGCGTCAGCATATCCCTTGCAATACCGTGTTTTCTGTAATCTTCCGCAACATACAGAAACGAAAGATCCATCACGGTCGCTGCCACCGGAACCGCTATCATAACACCGCAAAGATTTCCTTCCTCCAGCGCACATATGCATACGGTTTCATCGCCGAGCAGTCGTTCCGGCACAAAGCCGGCCAGCTGTTTTTTATCATGATTACCTATCCATGTGATCTCCATCTCTTACCTCGCAATATTATCATACAAAAAGTCACAGAACACGCCCTGCCCTTTATGCTTTTTGAATTTCATCCGGAAGGAAGACAACATCACGTACCATGATCTCCTCTTTCTCCTCAAGGATTGCAGCCCCCGGATAGATACTCGAACCTTCTTTTCTCATATCATCCATCTTCTTTTGCTTTTCCACATCAAGTGTATAACCCTGGGCGGCTGCGTTAAACTGTCTGATCTCCTGATTGCCCTCTCGAACCTTCTTTTGAATCTTACCGTTCTTGTAACTTGCCTCCGATGTCTGTCCGGAGAGTGCTTTCTTTAATTCCTTGTCATCCGCGGGAAGCTGCTCAAACCAAACCAGCTGCATCTGAAATGTACTGTAAAGATCCTTCAGATCGCCGAAGCGGAGTCCGTCCTTGCGCTTGCTCTTGCTGTCATAGTAACGGACCTTGGTTCCCTCGATGGCATCTATCGTGATAAAGTGTCCGCCGCGAAGGAGGGATACCGGAGACTTGTGTTTCACGATGGCATCCACGATGCTGCGGCGAATATACTCGATGTACTGCTCATTATATCTCTGATACTTTGCATTGGACTCGATGACATCCGTATTGGACACATTGCCGCCGAGTTTCTTTTTATCGGCCTGAAGCTCGTTGCCGTGCTCGGCCTCCATACGGATTTCAATCACATGCGTTGCAGTGTTTTTCTGCACCTGATTCATGAGCTCCGCAAATTCAAAGGGGCTTCCCATATTGTCTCTTCCGACAAACTCAAGATCGGTTGCCAGGCCTTCCGGATCGATATTCTTCGGTCTGAAAAGTCGGATCTCCTTCTGGGAGAAATCGTAGCCTCTCGACTTCATCTGGGAAGAAAGACTCACGGACCAGCATCCCACGCTTGTGGTCTGAAGGCCTCCGTTCTTCACGCCGGATACCTCATAACAATTGTTCTTGTCATAGAGGTTTTTGGAATTGGCCAGTTTCTTTTGATCAGCTTCGGAAAGTGTCTTTCCGTTCATGATGACCTTTCCGAATTCCTTGGGTTTTTCCTTGCCCTTTTGCTTCTCCGCCTTGGTAAGGAAGGCGATTCTGTCTTTTAAGTAATCCTTCAGTTTCGGATAGATTCCATACGCAAGGTCTCTTGCTTGTTTATGCTCTTCATCGTTCATAAAGGATTTGATCTCGTTTACATCGCTGGAGAGATATACCTTCATGGCCGGTGTTTCGTGATATATGGTATTGCCCTTGGCATCGTAGGTCTTTGCATCGGTCATCAGCTGCTCCACTAAGGTGATATGGCCTTCATCCATACCGTACTCCTTGGCTGAATCATCCGATTCGAACACCTTTCTGCTGTAGAAGTTTTTCTTACCCTTCTCGCTCTCCCACTGGTTATAAAGGCGGCTCTTGGGATCCTTCTTTAAGTAGCCGGCCGCATATTCATCCTTTACATCGTAATCGATGCGTGTGCTCTCTTCTTCCGGGCTTAACGAATAGCCGAAACCGTCGGTAAAAACCGGGTCCTCATAGATGGAATTGAAGTTGAATGCTTTAAGATCGGACTTTCTGTCCTCCATCTCAAACAGATTCTCATCCTCCGAGAACCGGTAAAGATTGTCGACCTTCGGCTCTGCCTTCTTTTCCTCAACCTTTACTTCGACCTTCGGCTCTGCCTTCTTTTCTTCAACCTTTTTCGGAGTCTTCTTCTCGGTCTTCTTCTCGGTCTTCTTAACGCTCAGATTCTTGTAGAAGGAGAGATCATACAGATCGTTCGCATCCGTGGTCAGAGCATTCATCTCTCTTTTTGTAAGGTTTCTTTCTTCGGCATCAAGCTCAGCAACACTCGGGAGTTTCAGCATGCCGGCATCCGCGAGCTTCTTTACCTGTTCTTTTTGTTTTGTTACCTTGATCGTGCGAAGCATACCGGTCGCTTCACCCGTACAATCGGTCTTTCGGATCAGGTTCTCCTCGGAATACGGATTCTGGTTTAAGGCCATATAGATGGTCCTTTGCCCGACCGGATTATCCTTATACTTTTTCTTGAGTTCCTTCACCTGCGCATTGTTCTTGTTCTTCTGATACCAGTTTGTTATAACCTCGCTGTCCGGAACAAGACCGCCGTTCACATTGATGACATCCATATAGTTAATGGAAGCGTATGCGTCTCCCGCCTCCGCAAATGTATCCGCATCGATATCATATGTTCCGTCGGCATTGTAGGTCTTGATAAAGCTCTTCAGCTTCGGCTGATTGGACTCGGCACAGATATTGGTCATGGCAACCTGTCCGAGCATGATGCCGGCACCCTCATCGGTAAGAGACCGCATCAGATCCACCGGATGCATGGTGACGAGCTTTCCGCCGACCGAGTTACCGATTCTCTTAATCTGCGCATCATGTGACGCAAAGTTTTCCATAACGGCGTGCGCATAACTCTCTTCGATGTAGGCGCGCTCCTCCTCCGTAAAGGTTTCCTGTTCCTCATAGATCGGTGTGCGGTTTAACGTGAGATCACATATCATCTCCAAAACTTCCATATCCGATCTCTTGTAGGAAAGCTCCGATACCATTCTGGTGTAGGAACGATCCAGCATGTCATCCACCACAAGGTCGCGAAGTTCCGGATATTTCTTGGCTTCCTTAAGTCCGAAGGGACGGCTCGGGAAGACACCTTTCTTGAACATGCTGCGGTATTCCTGTATCTTCCGAAGCAGTTCGGGACGCTTCTTTTCGGCAACGGTTTCTTCAAGCTGATTGCCTGCCTTCATATCCGAATTCATATATCCGAGTGCCTTTAAAATCGAGAACTTCTTGCCCTTTCCCGAAAGCATCTTCTCCATACCCTCCTCGGGTACGTAAAAACGCTCGTGTTCTAATTTTTGAAGTTCGGTCTCGATCACGGCTTCCTTCTCGTCGAATCTGTCACCCGATACGTACTTTGTCTCGAAAATGTTCTTCAATCTGCGGTTGATCTTAAGGGATCTCTCGTCGGAACCATCATCAAGTTCCGGTGTACGAATCCTGTTCTTGCCTGCGATCTTGTTCAGATTCTCAGCCATATGGAAAGAGATACGGATCAGTTTTTTCAAACGCTCCGTAGCAAATGTATCCTTGTCCGTATAGGTAAGCCGCAGTTCTCCGCTCTTATTTGCGTAGATGGGATCCTCCATGATCATCTTTCTTACGCGGTAATAATCGTTCATCGACGTAAGGAGTCTCATCTGACGCTTAAAGACTTCAAGACGCGAAGTATTTGCCTGATTTCCGTCCGTGATCACACGGTTGACGGTATCTTCCGGATACTTCCCGATCAGTTTTTTATATGCAATGACAAAGGAAGAAAACGACTCATACTTTGCGGCGTTTTCGGCGATCACCTCATCACTGTCTAAGGGGTAGTCGGATACATCGATCTTCATAAACTCCCTGGTCATTGTTTCAAAGAAGCTTGTGTCATCCTTCTTTGTATAATCCTTTAACATATTGTCGATATGATCGTTCTTGTATCCTTTCTCCAGAAGAAAGGGAACGAACTGCGACATCGTCCTGACATTCTCATAGCCGCAGGCGGTCTTTAAGTCATAGCGGACGTTCATACGGTACTCGGCCTTTGTATCAGCCACCCGATTGATCCCGTTTTGAATCTTCTCAAGATTCTGTTTCTTAACACTTACGTAATTCTTGGCTGACTCGTAGACGGGAACTGTATAGGTCTGCTTTAAAAGACCGGAGAACTTCGTCTTGGTCTTCATCTTCGCAATGGAATTCTCGGAGATCTGTCGGATATCGATTTGTGAGCCTAACGCATACTCCTTGCCTCTTTGCTTGAAAATACCGGTCAGTGAAGTCGTCATATCCGATCTCTGTCTGATCGTATGAAAGACCTCCGGCTCAGACTTTTTCTCCTCGTTTTGCTCTTTGGCCTGCTCCTTTTCCTGATCTTTACTTAAGTGTTGATTCAGGTCTTTGTTTAAAACGGGATTCGGTACCTCATTCTGCGGATCCTTTTTATCTTCAAGCCCGTACTCGACTTTTAATTCATTGATCGGTTTTTCATCATACTTGAAACTATCCATATTCTACCTCCGTTTTGATGCGCAGACACTCTGTTCGCCTATTTTGACAGAGCATATCAAAAACAAAGTCACAGCTTCGTCACTTGTCAATCATAAAGAAACTGTGCGTAGGGTCCGAATTTTCCCGAATCCGGCATCATACCCAGTTTGTCAAACTCATACTTCATGGCAGTCACGATATGCTTCGCGGAAAGTTTGCCGCCTTCCGCGCCTGCCATATAAGCGGCCGAGAGCATGATCGCCTTGATATTGCTTCCGGTTAATTCGAACTGCTCCGCAAAGAAGGAAAAATCGATCGTCTTTTCCATGGGAACCGTCTGCGGAAGCACGGACGTCCAAAGCTTAAGACGCATAGCCGCATCCGGCTGTTCCATCCTGACCGCATAGGTGATCCTTCGAACAAAGGCCTTGTCAAATCCGGAATAGAAATTGGTTGCAAGGATGCTCATCCCCCTGTACTCCTCTATCCTTTGAAGCAAAAATGCGATTTCCTGATTCGCATGACGGTCATTGGAGGACTCCACGTCCGTACGCTTGGAAAAGAGCGCATCCGCCTCGTCAAAAAAGAGGATGCAGTTGGTTTTTTCAGCCCTGTCAAAGACCGTATTTAGGTTCTTCTGTGTTTCGCCGATGTATTTGGAAAACAGCTGTGATGTGTCCACACGATAAAGCGGAAGTCCCACCTCCCGTGCCACAACCTGCGCTGCCATGGTCTTTCCTGTTCCGGGAGGTCCGTAAAGCAGGACGGATACACCGTTTCCGTAAGCGTTCTTGGCGGTAATTCCCCAGCCCTCTCCGATCCTGTTGCGCATCTTGTATCGACTTGCCGCTGTCTGAAGGATTTTTCTCTCTCCGTCTCCCATATGGATATCGTCCCAGGAATAGACGGTGCGAACCTCCTTCGCAAGTCCGGAAAAATCAGCCGTTCCTGCTGCCTTTAAGGCAAGGATGGCTGTCTCTTTATCCAGTTTCTTCCTGCCTTCTTCCGCAAGCAGAATCTTTGCCTGTCGAACGGCGGCAGCGATCGCAAAAGGTCCGATCTCGTAGCAGTCCGAGATACTATCGATGTCAAAATCCTTCTCTGCCGCAAGCTTCGCCTGCTTCATGTAGAAGGACCAGAGACTGCTTCTCATGGCGGCATCGGGCACTGGCAGTTTGAGTGTTAGCATATTCTCAATCAATGTTCCTGCCGCGTGCGGTACCTTCTCCCCGCCGGACAGAAGGATGCATCCCTCACCGCTTACGGAAAGAAGCCGCTCGATCAGTCTTATCGCACGTTCATCTCTTACGGTTTCCTCCGTCACATCCAGAAGGAGTACAGAGGCATTTCTACCGCGCCTGAAAAAGGCAAGATCATCGGAAAGCGTAAGCACAGCCGCCTCGTCAAGCGAAAGAAGCCGCTTCAGTGAAATTTCTGCGCCATCCGCTCCGGCAACAGACGAGAACACCATGGATGCTACGCTCTGATCGCTCCCGGTAAGATAAAGCGCCGCACCGTCCGCCTCTTTAAGAACCTCCTTAAAACCCTTCACATAGACATCGAACACCTTCGGTGCAGTATCATTCCTTTCCGTCAAAAGCAGTCCGTCGTAGGTTTCCCTCGTCCCGAAGATGTAGGATCTTGCCGCACGCGAGAGCGTAAGTACGGACCGCAGCGGATAATGTACATCTCTGCCGTCCGAAGCAAAAAGACTTCCGAAAAGCGATTCCGCATCGATCTCGGTATCCCGGAAACTCCTGCGAATCAGGGTCATCGCAAGTCCGAGTGTGGGATCGGGGCATGTGATATCATCCTGCAGAAATCCGAACACTCTCTCATAGCTTCTTGAATCGACCGCAAGTATGGAAAGCACAAGAAGCACGGTCGACTGTTTCGTCAGACCGTACTTCTCCGTCAACTCATGAATCGGCAAAAAGACCTTCGCCGATGTCTTTTTGGTTCTTGCTTCAATATGCGCAAAGGCCTCTTCTACGGCATCCGCCATATCATAATAGAAACCGTCGGTGACCCTTGCGACAGGCGGCGTCATAAAATGATTCTTAAGCTCCTGCTCCGTCACGACCAGCCCCTTGGAAAAAAGCCCGTCCTCAAAGCCGATCCCCTTTAAAAATGCCAGATCCTCCAGCATCAGATCGAGGAGTGCACGGTAATCCGCGCGCTCCTCGGCTGCATTTTTATATGCTTCATCTTTTAATTCCGCATCAAAATAGTCTTTGTATCCGTACATAAATTACTCCTCAGCCTGATTTTCGACATGTGCGGGCTGATCATCCTGCTCCTGTCTCTGACTGTCTTCCTGAATTGCCTTAAACTTCCAAGCCAGGTACACATCACAGATCTGATTGACCATGATTCCGTACTCGTCCGTGGTCCTCATATTTCGAAGCTGCTCGTAGGAATCTATAAGGCCCGAGCGATATCTGTCAAAGAGCGCCCTGTCACCCTTCATGCACTCGATGATATTTTCAACCATCTTCCGCATATCCTTGTCATCCGGCGTGGTATCCGAAAGGCCTTCCAGGATGCGCTTTAACTGGGTGATACAGCCTTCCTGCTCGCGGTAAATACTGCCGGCCTTGGTTAAGAAATCCTCCGCGCGCTCGGGAAGCAGATCCGCCGTTTTATCGTTTACGGCTTTTACCATGGCCATGACGACGTTCATACGTTTCAGGCTTACCTGATGATTCACCTGCGTGAGGCCGTCGGGCTTCCTCTCATGGAAGATCTTCATCCAGTGTTCGATCTTCTCATAGGAGGTTACTCTTTGATCGAACTCCTTGATCTCGGTTCTTACAGGCGCTTCTCCGGGCGGTGCCGGTATCACAAGCTCATGATAGGGAACCAGTCCCTGCTCCCATACGATGGGCTGCTCGGCATAATAATAGATATTGGTCCAGGGCATCCGAATGTCCGTATTGCCTGACTGTTCCAGGTAAATCTGCGTCATCTTGGCGGAAAGCTCCGTCTGTGTCTTTGCATAATCACAGATCAGGCGGATATAGCGCACCATGGCGATTACCGCGCCTTCCTCGGTGGATGCCTTGTTCTTCTCGCCTGTAAGCGCCGTCCAGATCCTGCTGTGAAGACCGTCTCCCTGCGTCTTTCTGTCTTTCGCATGCTCGGCCAGATAGGTTCCGCAGCTGTCTCTTAAATCGTCGAAGGCAGAGACGATCTCTCCGTAACCCTGACCGTAATCCTCCTGATTTTTCACAGGTGCTTCCTGCGACAAAAGATCGAACACCTTACTGATTCCACCCGTGACGAGACCTATGGACTGGAATTTTTCAAGATTCTCTTCCTTGCCGAGGGTCTTGGAAAACTCGGAAAGCATCTTTAACGGTTTGGACATGGATTCGGACGGGAGTCCTTCTTCGAGTTCTTTCTGGGCGCCGTTTACGGGCTGTGCCTCACCGGGACGAACGTCGGGAATCTCCTCTCCGGGAATATCCCCCTCCTGTCTTCCTTCCTCATCTCTGTGCACGATCTCTTCACCCTGTCCGAGCAGTCTTGCCGCGTTCGGACGGTCCTCAAGGAAGGTTCCGGGCGCCTTGGCACCGTATGCCTCTGCGGTTGCCTCTCCGGATCCGGTGTATTTTTGCTGGAAGGTGTGCGTCTTTAAGTAGGCAAGGTTGGAGATGTACATCACCTCATCCGGTGACTTCGTCTGTGCGGATGCAAGTCTGTCCGCAAGCCCTTCCATCGACTTTTCGTCGGCTCCCTCCTCCATAAGGGAATCACTATAAAGCGTCACGTAATGCGGATCGCGCATCAGCATGATCTTGCTCAGCATGAAGCTTTTTAAGTCGGCAAACATCTTGATCCTGTTTTCGATGCACGCCTTCTTGTCTTCCGAAATCTCTATAATACCGTCAACCAGTCCAAGCGCGACTTCCGCAGCCTCTGCCAAACCGATATAGTGTACATAGGTATCAAACTCGTTGATGATATGCTCATCGTCGATTTTATCGAGTGGCTTTAAATCCATGTAGACGAACTTGCGCAGGAATTCCTCGGGATTCGTTGCATTAAGATCGTTTAATTCGATGGGATGGTTTAAGACAGCTACAGGGAGCGCTTTTGCAAGGGTCGCCTGTCTTCTTCTATCCTCCTTGCCATTTTCAAAACGCGCAAGATCCTCGGACTTCGGTGCCTTACCTGTCATCACGCGCAGTGTCTCATACGGAAGTCTCTCTTTTTCCCTTCTTGCAAGAGACTCCTTCTGATCGGGTTCAATCCTGTAAGCTTCGGCTTCATCGAGATCCTCACCGTATATACCGCCGGGAAGTTCCACATATCCGTGTGCAACGGCACGCTCCAAAAATGTCTTTTGACGATCCTCCTGCTTCACATAGTGCTTCTTGGCCTCAATGGATGCCTTAAAGTAAGACTCATCTTCAAGGCGCACCTTGCCGAGCTGCATCATCTCGTCAAGGCGTGCCTGCATCTCCTCCTGCGTCGAGGGTATGATGAAGTTGCCTTCGACATAAAGCAGCTTGTATTCGGGCTGCATCATCATCTGCACTCTGGTCGTCATATAGTTTCCGTACTCGGCAAGCGTTGTTGTGATCGCTTTTAAGTTGGTATACTTCTGCGGCGTCATCAGATAGCCGTTGTCAATGCAGACAGACACAAAGTTGTTGTTGGATGCGATTTCGGCAGCACCGTAGCAGATCGGGATCAGCCTTGCCGCGTTATCGATGATATAATCATCACTCATATTGTCGAACTGGGACATATCGATGGTCAGATACCGATCCACCAGTTCCTTGTAAGCGGCAGCCCTTACCTTTTGATCGGGAGATCCGAAGTTCATCAGAATCTCGGCGTTGGCATTCAGGTCACGTACCACCGCTTCCTGCTCCCGGTTCTCCGCCCCCGTAACTCCTGTGGTGAGCATGGGGATCAGTGCACGGGAACCAAGCCTTTCGTCTCTGTCAAAATTAAGATACGAAAGATCAGCCTTCACCTTTGCATCGGCGAGACGAATGGTATCCTGCGCACGCTTTAACGCATCTTCCTCACCCTTCCAGGTGTTTTTAGCATCTTCCATGCGGACTTCTCGATCGGATATACCTTTTAGGTAGGCACGGATCTGCTCCTCCGTAACCTCCACTTCGTCTCCGGTCAGAATGTATTTCAAAACGGTAAATGTATCACCATATGTCTCGATTGCAGCGTCGATAATAGGCTTGTCCCTTTTATCACGGTCCTGCTCTTCGATGGACAGCGGATTGTAACCGTATGCTTCGTATCCGTCGGAGAAGCTTCCTCCCTGAACCCTCGCCATATACCTGCTGCGACGTACTTTTTCCAGTTGATCCACAAAGTCGGATGCATCCTCGTCCGCGTGCTGTTTGAATTCGGTCTTTTTCTTGTAGAATTCGTTGACATCCGGGATCTGCCCAAATCGCTTTTCATCATAGACCAGCTCATAGTAAGGATTGGCCATCAGCCTGACCTTGCTTACCACGTAGTCCTCGCAGTCTTCAAGCATAGCTCCGAGTTTTTTTATCTGCTCAACCTTTCTTTTGTCATCGAATCTGTTATCCTTGGCATGCGCGATCCAGTAGGACAATTTATATACCTGAGCAATCTCGTCGATATGCTCCAAAACGTAGTCATCATCATCCACACGGTCCAGGACGGATGTGTCCATCGCCAGAATCTCTTCGTAGGAAAGCGCTTTAAATTCCTCTTGGTCCGAGTCAAGTCTGTGTCTTCCCGCCTGCATGATGGCATAGGCTTTTTCATGCTTTGCTTTTCTTGCCGCACGGGCTTCGGCTTCGCCTTCCTCTCTGTCTCTGTCTTTAAGATCGAGGGCCCTCCGGTACATCACACCGATGATCTCATACAGAAGCGACGCCTCCTGCACGGTTACAACACGTACCTCAACGCCTTCGGCATTCTGCTCCTGTTCGGGCTGCTGTTCACCGCCAGCATTCTCAACCTCGGGCAGCTCTATCGCGCCTTCCCGCTCTTCATTGTCGTCATTCTCCCTGTTTTCGACGTTCTCTTCGTTCTCTCTGTTTTCTTCGTTTTCTATGTTTTCTTCGAGATTGGCCGCCTCGTTTTCTACCTCTTCCGGCGCTACAGTCTCCTGGGGTATGTAACCGGGCATTTCATCATCGTAAGCTTCTTTTTCTACAAAGCCTTCTCTATCCCTTCGATCGGCAAATGTTCCCTCAAGGGGTGTCATATCATACTCAAACTCACCCTCGCCGCCTTCCGCAAGGAATTTCAATCGCGCATAGATATAATCCGTGGTATTTGAAACCGCCGCAAGGATGGCGTTGAAATTACTGATACGATCCTCGGAGAAGGCATACTGCGTCCCCGTATATGCCATAATGGTCTGTGACGCGCCGCTTAAGAGAAATACAGGTGCCGCGGTGGCTCGCCAGTTGTTGATGATATTGTCATCGGAGATGTCGTCAAACACGGAGTAATCTGCCGCCATACAGCCGTTTACGAGCGCAAGCAGGAGCTCGCGGACACTGTCCTCGCTTTTTACGGAGAATTGTTTCAACATCTCGTAGTATTCGTCCTCAGACATACTCGTATCGGTGAACATCGCTGCTATGGTCGTCTTGATTCCCTCAGGGATGAATTCACCCTCTTCTTTTTCGTTTTCGAAGCGCTCCATCACGCGCGTGAACATATCCTGAGCAAATGCAAGCCGCTCCTTGCCGTATGCATCCATAGAACGCTTGGCTACAGCTGCGGGACTTTCCTCGGCTTCCTCTTCCCCTTCTTCGTTTCCGGCGCCTTCCTCTTCGTTATTCTCCTCTTCCTGCTGTTCCTCTTCGCCGCCTGCTTCTACCTCGTTTTCATTTTCGGGTACAGCATTTTCTTCTTCCAGGTTCTCATTGTCCTGATTCTCATTAAGGAGATTCGCATTTTCGTTATCAATGTTGTCGTTTTCCGGGTTCTCATTCTCGTTCTCGGGGTTCTCATCTTCGATTGCCCTGTTATCAACCTCTGGAATCTCTTCATTTTCCCCATCAAAACGAAGCTGATTTAAATCAACCTCCTCGTTCTCGCGAAGCTCCCCGTCAAACCCGAAAGCATTGTCATTATCAGCCACTGCAAGATCCGATGCCTGATCATCCTCAGGGAAAAGTTCTCTTAGGGCTGCCCGGTTTCCGGCAGGCTGAATGGAATTCCTGCGCCTTAAAGCACGGCCATCCCGTCCGTTAAGGCCGAACTTCTCATAGCTTTTCTTCTTTAATTGTTCTTCTGTCGCTGTGAGTCTTACTTCATCCATAGCCTGTCCTCATCTTTATAAACTCTGGGGTTTGCCGAAGATCAAATCTGCGTAGGGCTCGAAGTCCGAACGCGTAAATACCTTGCCGACCTTGACGAACTCGTACTTGACTGCCTGCAGATAGTGCACCATGTGTACCTGCCCTTCCGCTGCGGGATCAGCAGCTGCAAGGAAGGCGGCATTTAAGATGCAGTTCTTGATATTACCACCTACGAGTTCGTACTTTTCTGCCAGGTAGCGGATATCCACATCCTCAGCAAGCGGCGTATCCTTCGGGATCGTCGTACGCCAAAGCATCTCTCTTGTGTCCACATCGGGGAACTGGAATTCCACGATGTACTTCATCCGTCGGAAGAACGCGGGGTCGATGTTGTGCTTGTAGTTTGTTGCAAGCACGGATACTCCGTCGTAACCCTCGACCTCCTGCAGGAGAAGCGCTGTCTTATTGTTGTTGGACGCCTGGTTGGAACCGCCGTCATCGGAACGCTTCGCAAACAGGGTATCGCACTCGTCGAAGAAGAGCACGACGTTACATTTCTTCGCTTCTCTGAAGATCATGGAGATGGATTTCTCCGTCTCACCGACGTATTTATCGATAACCTTTGAAAGGTCTACTCTGTAAAGCTCCAGATTCAACTCATGTGCGATAACCTGGGCACACATGGATTTACCGGTACCGGGTGCTCCAAAGAGAAGGATCGAAAGTCCTCGTCCGTAGGGGTACTTCTTGGTATAATGCCATCCGTCGTAAACCTGCTTTCTGAAGTTCATCTGATCGATGGCGTGCTCCAATGTCTCTCGCTGATCCTTATTCATGACGATATCTTCGAAACCGAAGTTCGCCTTGATCTTGGTCGCCTTCTGGGTCAGCTCCGAACTCATCTGTGCGTAGCAGCCCTGGAACAGTGTGGCACGGGAGATCAGGATTTCCTTATTCATAGTTGCAAGGCTTCTCGCATGGTAGAGGGCCTGCTTGATCTTACCCGGCGTGAAGAGGAACTTCGTCGCCATCTCCAGCTTGTCCACATCATCGCCCAAAGCGTACTTCTCGGAGAAGTAGATCCAGCACTTCTCTCTTTCCTCGTTCGTCGGCGTCGGGATCTCAAGCTCCGTCACCTCTTCCTTGGTGATATCGCGCATCGCGAGTTTTTCTCTCGAGATTGCAAACACCAGAATGCCTTTTTGTACCAGCTTTGCAAAAGCCAGATCCATATATCCGTAGAATTTTTCTTTTTCATCCTCGCGGAAGGTAAGCTCATCGAGACAGCAGCAGGAATTGGTCAAAATACACTCTCTTGTCACCGCCCAAAGCGCCTTCTCGACAAAGTTAAAGTCGTAGACGAAGAGCTTCTTACAGTTGATGGATACGGCTCCGAGACTGTTCTCCGCACAAAAATGTCGAATAAAAAACTTACGTCCGCTTCCCTCGTCTCCGAAGTAGGAAAAGATCCGGACACCCTCACCGTAGGAAATCTTCATTGCCTCAAGCTGTCCCTCGTTCGCCATAATGGGATCGAGTTTCTCCTTGGTGGTGAGCATCTTGAAGAACCGGATATAGTTCTCGTCAAGACGCATGGGATCCTTGCCGAACAGGTAATCAATGATACGCTTATCCGGTGAGATCACCGTGGAAAAAGGCATCGAGGGAATCACCTTTAAATCAAGGATCGGAAGCAGGGCCTCCAGGCACTCACTCATCTCGCCGTACGCGCCGGTGATGGAGTAGTTCGGTCCGAAGTATACCTTCGCCGCGGACTCGATGGTCGGCGAGGAAAGTCCTCCGTTTTCGTTGACGATCTGGAAGATGCCCGCATAGTCAGTCTGTGTTGAAGAAAGAACGCCGCCGGCAAATGTAAAGAGTGCGAAAGGTCGCATCTCCAGTTTCTGTGTCAGTTCGAAGAAAGGCATGGATACGCCGGTTTCCGCGGTCTTTCTTCCGCAGGCCTCGATCCAGCGAAGCCGCTCGGAGATATCAAAACCGACGGACCGCTTACCGGTTCCTCCGGTACTTCCACCCGTATCTTCATCCGCATCATCCTCCGGTGCCTCGGAAAAGGCTCCGAGAAGTTCAAGAAGCTCCGCATCGATATCGTCCTGTTCGATGTCTTCCTCTTCTTCCTTCTCCTCTGTCACAACCCCGTAAGTCTGTTCATACTTAACAAGCTGCTCGTTACAGGAATCGGAAGCGATCTCCAAATCGGGATAGAGAACGTTCTTGAATCCGCCCTGCCCGTTGGCGAAAGTGAGTTTCATGTTGTCGAGATATGCGGAAAGGCACAGGTTCACGCAATGAAAGACATGACGCATATACTCGTCATATCCGGAAAAAGCGCGGACCTCTCTGCCATCGATCATCGTTTCTTCGATTGTCTCTGTTTTTTTGTTTTTTGCCGCCAAAGCTTTTCTCCTCCTACCGTCAGTTGAGACGTATATTCCGTTCCTTCACTGTGGCTACAATCTCTTCGTTACCGCCCGAAAGTTTGCCGAAGATGGCTTCGGAAACATGATTCTGGGTATTGGAATAAAGCACCACGTCCTTGCCGTACTTCTTGATGGAAGCGACAAAGGTATTTGTGAAAAGTCCCATCAGGGCCTTCTGTGATTCTACTGACTCCGCAAGCATACACAGGTAAGACAGTAAAACGCCGTCCCCATGTGGCGTAAGCAGGATACAGCCCGCCGGTCTTCCGGTCTTGTCGGCATAGATAAAGCTGATATCCTTATCATATGCATCGATGGAACCGGGATCCATAAAGACGGATGCGTCCGGTTTGTCATACCCGCCTGCATCATCGTAGGCGATCCCCTTCTCCCTGATCCTCTCCCGAAGGGCATTCCACATACGTGTGGGTGCCTTTGCGAGGGACACGATCATGGCCGGAGGTTTCGGCTTGATCTTGGCGGAAAGCTTGCCGGCCATCACCTTCATCGGTACGCGAAGCAGCTTCCCCGCATCGCCTCCGCTGAAGCTGTGCTTGGACAAGAATCCTTCAAAAGCTTCCATCCTGTCGGCGGGTCCCCGGGAAGTCTTTAAATAATTGACTGCGATACCGTCGGCATTCATACCGCTTGCAACCACCTTGAGCAGTCCGAGCATCCTTCCTCCGATACCGCTTCGACGACGGTCTTCATCCACGTCGATATAAAGGAGCTCCACTTCATTTCCGCTTAATTTTGCACACAGGACGCCGCAGGCTTCCATCGTCTCGTCATCGATGGCGCCGATCACCATAGGATCCTCCGCAGCAATCTCACGCGGAACATGTTCTAAGTAGATATATCTTATTTCTTTGGGAACTACATAAACCTGAATCATGCTTTATGCTCCGTAACCGAATTTTTCGGGTGAAATACCGTAATTCTTCATGGCCTTGATTCTTGATTTCTCATCTCTTTCCAACTGTTCCTTCGCTGATGTAAGTGACATTTCGGCTTCTTCGGGATTCACCGTAAGCGGATCCGTAAGACCGCGGCTTTTTAAAGACTTTTGGTATTCGGCAATTTCTGCGCTGTCTGCGTCCGGGTATCCTTCCGAATCATCAATGTCACCGAACCCTGTCTTGACATTTTGAATCGGGTTTAGGATCACGTTCTGTGCCATACCGTAAATCGATGTCGTCCCACCATCCGGATCGAAGTCATCAGGAATGTCTTTACGCTTTAAAAGTGTTTCCACATCCACTTCCGTGATCTCGGCAAAATTGCCTTCGGACAGACGTTTCAACATCGTGAGCTTGGTTTCCATATCCTCGATCGTATCTTCATCGGCTCCGTTTTTCTTCGCCTGTTTTATTTCGTCCTTGTACGCCTCGAGTTCCGCCTTCTTTTGATCGGCAAAAGATTGAACCGGATGCATCTTGTATAAATACTTCATCTGCTGCACGATGCTGTCTGCAGGGAAACTCATGATACCTGCGGAATTACAGAGCTTTGTGAAGTCCTTCATGTGTGTCATTTTTTTCTTGCTGTAGGTTGAAAGGAATTCATAAGGAGCATTCGGGAGCATATTGGTGCACCCGCCGACCTGTGTTGTGGCCAGATCCGCGAATTTCGGGTCGCACATCATACGAAGCATATCTTCCGGATGCAGATGCATCCATTTCTTTCCCACACCGTTCATCAGTTTCTTTAAAGCGACATGCATGTGATCCATATAAACTCCATAAGAATCAAGGAACATATCCTCAGCCATCGCCTGCTCGGATTCACTGAGTCCCGGCTTGTGGGAGTACAAAAGACCGTTGCAAAACTCCACAAGCTCCTGATCCGTGAGGTCACCCATCAGTTCTCCCGCAAAACTGTTCTTCTGTCTGTCAAAATTATCTCCGCCGTCAAAATTATGGAGCCGCTTTGAATTGACACTGATATGGCTGTTATGGCCGGGCGTGTTGTCGAACTGCTTGAGCAGTTTCGCACGTCGCCGGTAATCCTTATTCATGTTTCTCGCGGCAGTCACAAAGCCGACTTCCGTTGTAGGATTGGACGTGAATATACCCGTTCCGGTGATTTTCTTTTCCGATACAGTTTTAAGATCCAGTTTCGCGTAGGCGGGCGGCATGCACTTTTGCTCATGCTCAAGCGCGATAAGCTCGGTTTCTACCTGTTCACGATCGGCCTCAAGAAGATTCTTGGCTGTTTCCTCGACAGTCTTGGTCTCCTGCTTGGTGACCGAAAGATTGGGTTCTTCAACCACTACCCAGTCGTCGGATGTCGTCATCGTACTGTCCAGCTTCTTGGCCAGATAATAGCTGGTCCGAAGCAGTTTTGCCACATACCGCTGTTCAGGCGAATCATGCTTTCCGACGTTCATGGAAAGTTCGTCATTATAATGCTTTTTGTAGTATTCATTGGTGATCAAAAGCTTTCTGACACGGTACACATCGGATACCGCCTCGAGCTGTTCGATCCGTTTCTTCAATTTACCGGAGAGATCTTTGATCTTTTTAGACTTGGATGTTTCGACTTTTTTGTAAAAATCGGGCGTTTCAGCCTCCATACGTCGAAAAATACCGACAAGCTTGGTGTTTCTTTCAAGGAAGGCCGCGTTATCGGCAACTGCCTTGTCATCAAACAGATTGAGGCCGGTGACATCCATATTCATCAGCTCCAGGGCGACATCACTCATGATCTTAAAGCGGTTGGCCGCTACCTTTTCCGGGGGTTCGGGCACACCGCCGTCCGCCTTTTGTCCGGAAAACAAGGTGGTAAGTTCTGCCATCTTTTCTCCCGCCTTCTTCTCGTCCTTGGAAAGCAGATAAGAAAGCTCGGAGAGATCTTTTGCCTGCTGCGTATTCATCATCATACGCTGTGCGACGGGAATCTGCATACGCATCTTCGCCCGTTCATCTCGTCTTTGATACTCTTCGTCCTCAAGTTTCTTCATACTTTCGGCGTTTTGGTTTTTCGCATAAAGACGCGATTTCGGATTCTTGATCTTCTGTTCTCTCGGCTTCAGCAGTGATTTTTCCTTGAAGTCTTCCTTGTATTCGTTGGTCAGATTCACGGAAAGCGGAACCAGGGTTCTGCTTTCTCTGCTTTGCTCAAAGGTTTCCTGCATGCGCATGCTGATCGATTCTTGCTCGGCCTCGATCTCTGCGCTCTTTCGCTTTGCCTCCGCTTCAAGCTCATCGAAAAAGGAAGGAGCTTCCTCCTGAAACTGCTGCTCCTGCAAACTCTGCTGTTGTTCTTTTTGAATTTGTTCCTGTTTTAGTAATTGATCCATAGATTAAAACACCATCATTCTTTCTATAACTGTACCGTACTTTACTTCCTGTCCGCCGGCGAGCTTCGTAAGAATCTGCTCCGACACACGGTTCTGGGGATTCACCGTGAGGATCGTGTCCTCGCCATAGCTTTCCGCAACAGCGCGAAATCCCGTATAAAACAAACTCATCAACGCTTTCTTGGCTGCCATCGTATCCTCAAGCATACACAGATAGGATAACCGCACGCCCTCGTCCTCCTTCGGCGAAAACAGCAGACAGCCCGAAGGGCGACCGCTTGCGTCCATGTAGATCAAGGATGTGTTTGGGTCATACGCCGCTATGTCACCCGGATCCATATAGACAGAACGCTCATACTGTTTGATCTGTCCTTCCGTGTCATAGTCGGTACCGACCAGCATCAGACGCTCGCGAAACGCTCTCCACACCTTGCCGGAAACACGTGCAAGCGACAGTATTGTCGCCGGCGGATTCGGTTCTATCTTATCCGAGATTCTGGACAGTGGCTCGCAGACCGGCACCTTGTAGATGGATGATTTTCCGGAAATGAGAAATCCTTCCCTATCTAAAATGTGATCTAAAGCGGCAACAGATTCTTCCTTTTCACCGTGAAGCACATAATCCGCATATACAGTATCGATCCCCATGGTCGAAAGCATGAGTTTAAGCATCCGGATCATTCTACCCGCAATTCCTTGTCCCTGATAATCATCCGCTACCTGAATGTAGGAAATCTCCCATGCATCTTCAAAGAGCGTCGCAGCTAAAACACCGCAGACAAAGTTCTCCTCGGTGTCAACTGCCCCAAACAGCACGGGATCCGATTTCCTTACCTCCTCCGGAACGGAGGAAAGGTAAAATGCTCTTTCATTTTGTTGTACAAATGCCACCTGTATCATGATTTTTTCTCTTCTGAATCGAAATATTTTAATCAAAGTCGAGCGGATCTCCGCCATACTCCACAATCAGTTTTCTGTTTTTCCGGAACGCTTTGGCAATATCTCCTTCGTGTCTCTTTTTATCTTCTTTGATACTCTTTTTATCCTGTTCGTTTCTTCCGTCACGCCAGGTAAAATCAAGTCCTCTCTTCTTCACACTTCTGACATACTTCTCTTTTTCTTCTTCCGAAGTCGAGCCGAACTTCCAGTGCTCTGATTTTTTCATCGCATCATGACCGGAACGTAGTGCTAAGTAGTTAAAATTGAAATCCTCAAACAGGTTCTCATCGAGTTCGATCTCGTCATTCATTTCGTCTACAACAGTATCGCCCTCCTTATAGTCACCGATCATATCGGCCATGGGAGAATCTTTCAGTTTATCGTAGAAAGCCTGCTCTGCCTTCATCTGGTCGATTTCTTCATCAATCTCTCGAATCCGGTCACTGTTTTTATCTACGTTCTTCTTGAGATCTTTAAGCAAATCCTCTTTTTCTTGGATCTTGGCAGCGATCTGTAGATATTTCTCCCTTGCCTCCCTTGTCACCTTCCCGTCGCCGAGATATTTGTTTGCAACTCTGTTCCTGTATGCTGACAGGAACATAAAGAGCATCGAAGCTATATTTGTGCAATGAACATAATCCTCCATAAAAGAAAAGTCTTTATCGGAGTGAATTTTCATAAATTCGTAGGGCGCATGCGGTGTGAAATTGGTAGCACAGGGTGTCCAAAAGCTCAGAGGCTCATTTATCTTGGGATTATCGAGAAAATACTTAAGCATGTCCTTCGGATGCATAAACTCAATCTTATCTCCAATCACATTTAAAGCCAAATGAAATCCCACAATCTGCCGCTTAAAGTAATCCTGCATACCGGTAAAATACATATCATCCAGCATTTTTTGCTCTTCATCTGTCGTCTTCTCTGTAGACTTTTCTCCGGCTTTAATGAACTCCACCATCTCGAGGAGCTCCTCATCCGTAAGATCTTCGTACATTGAGCCGGCAAAATTATCCACCTGTCGCATCATATTGTCTCCGCCCGAAAAGAGTACCTTGCCTTTTTTCATATATTGAAAATTACCGGAACCATTGACAATATCCTTAGTCTTTTGAAAGCGTTTTCTGTAGTTCTTGTCGATCTTCAGCTTCGCCAGATAGGGTTCCGAATACTTGGCACTGAAGGCCGGATGAAAGGCAAACAGGTTTTCACCGGTGATCTTCTTTTTGTGTACCGTTTCAAGATTAATCTCAAGATCTTCCGTGGGTGTCGTCTTATGCTCGAATTCAAGTTCCTCCAGGGTCTTTTCTATTCTGGACCTCAGATCCATACGCGATCTGGTGTAAGCAAGGTTTTCTTCCTGCACAAGGCCCGCATACTTTTCGTTGAGTTTTTCCTTTTCCACATCGTACTTTTCTTCGACTTCACGACGCATCGAAGAAGCCTGCTCTTCATACACCTGAAGAATCGCACGCTCCTTAAAATGCGCAAGGTCACCTGATTCTATGAAAACCTTATTGATTGTCTTTTTCTCGACGTCAACAACCTCGGCAAGTTCCTCGTCACTCATACCTTTCGACCGCATATACTCTCTGAACAGGCTGTAAAACCTTGGATCATTCTCGTCGATTTTCTTGGACTCCTCTTTGATATAGTTCTGAAAACCGGCTCTCATCAAGGGTGCCTTGATGGTAAGCGTATTAAGGTCGAAGGTCTGCTCAAACTCCTCATCGGTCATCCCGTCTTTTTTCATCTGCTCGGCATAATCAAACAGCAGGAGTTTTTCCGAAGTGTAATTCACACACTCTTCCTTGATCTTTGCATCAATGCCTGAAAAATCTCTTTCCTTCTTTTTCCGGAGAAGATTGATTCTTCCTTGATGTTCCTCTGAAAGCTTCTTGCTGTATTCGGAATCATAACCATCGGATTCTTCCGAGGAAACACCCTTGGCTGCCTGATTCATCCGCTTCATGAATTCATCTGTTTCCGCCAGTCCCGGTGCAAGATCCTCACCCTCGGCCGAACCGAGCTTCTGGAGATTTTTTCCGAGATAATAGCTTGTGCGAAGCAGTTTCGCGAGGTGTTTCTTTTCATGGGAGTCGGTTTCCGAAGCATTCATGGAAATCTCGTCATTGTAGTGTGTCTTGTAATAGGGATCCGTAACGATCATCTTTCGCACACGATACAGATCCGACATACTCTCTAATATTTCCAGTCTGCTTTTTGAAAGTTCCAGGATATGATCGGCTTCTTTGAACGTGTTGTCACCGATTAGAATACCCTTTCCTTTCAGCATTTTCTGAATACTGCTCGCAAAATCCGCGCAGCCGTCAATAGCCGAGCGATAGGCCTTGGTCAGTTTCATAACCTTTTCCATCTGCTCCGCGTGCTCGCACAGCTCCTCGTCCGAGAAGAGATTGATGCCGGTAATGTTCTCGTTTAAGAGCAGTTTTGTCATATCGAGCGCATGATTGAACGAAGCTTCCTCCTTAGCATGCTCTGTCACTTCCGTGCCCGATTCATTATAACCGGATTTGGTCTGACACAGTTCGGACATACGTGCCTCAAAAGCCTTTGCTCGAATGATCTCCCGAAGATCACTTAAATCCTTCTCATCATATTCATCAAGAAGTCCTTTTCTGCTCCGTTCTGCGAGTTCTTCTGCTGCATCCTGTTCGGCAAGCAGCCAGGCCGCATCGGAGATCTCCCTCGTCTGTTCGACGGTCAGATGCAATCTCTGCTTTCCGCCGATCTTTCTTCTGGCGGCCGCCTTAAGATCACGCATCTCTTTCTGCGCTTCAAGCGTAGCCTCTATCTTCTCGGCATTTTGATTCTTCGTATACAGTCTGGATTTTTTGTTCTTGATCTTGCTCTCTCTGGATTTGAACAGAGATTTCTCCTGAAAGCTTTCCACATACTCGGACTTCATGCTCATGGTAGTGGGTTCGCTTACTTTCTGGATTTCCTCGAGTTCAAAAGTGTTTTCAATACTCGTAAGAACTCCTTTTCTTTTATCCGTCAGAAGAGATTTTGCTTTATTGTCTTCCTGTATGAGTGCCTGAGCGGCTTCGGGATTCTTTTCGGCCCAATCTTTCGCCTCTTCTTCCCATGCGTTCTCCTGCACGTTTTGCTGCAAGTTTTCGTTTATTTGCTGATTCTGTAATAATTGATCCATGGCACATCTCTCCTTTGAACTTTTCCGTAAAACCATATGTTATACGGTATTATGACATACGGAAAGTCACATAACTCACACAGCTTATGAATCACTGTTCACCCGAAATACCGCCTGCTTGTCAAAAACACTTTTTGCGGTATTGATGGCATTTTCGTCGTCTTTATTGGCAAAGACACCTGGATTCTCGTTCAAAAATCCCAATGCAGGCTCATCCTGATAGGCGTAGCCCATCTCGTCCTCATCCGCATCCTGCTGGATGTCGTTCGCTTTTTTGGCTTCTGCATTGACTCTTTTATTGGCGTCCATCAAACGATCGGACAGATTGCTGTTTAAGAGTGCCATGAATATCCCCCTTAGAGTGTGGGCAGCTGGATATAGATTCCCATGCCGCCGCCCTTTACGGACTTTGCGTAGATATTGCCGCCATAGTAGCTTACAACCGCCTTGGCCTGTGCCAGACCGAGTCCGTTGCCGGAGATCCTGTTGGATCCCTGATAGTTCAGTTCGAAGATATGCCCTGTTTCCTCCTCGGGCAGTCCTTCGCCATTATCCTTTAAAACCACAAAAAGGTCGTCGCCTATCGTAGATAGCGTGATGACCAGATTACCTTGACGGTTCATATATTTGATTGAATTGTCCACGATGTTTCTGAAAAGCACCCTGAGGAGTCCTTCATCGGCTCTCACCATGATCTCTCCCTCGGTCGCGGACACCTGAACACGAAGTCCTGCGCGAAGCGCCGGCTCTCGAAGTTCGTCTGCCACACTTTTCGCCACATCTACGATGTTGATCGTGGAAAGCTCGTCTCTGGGTTTCAGCCCCTCCGGGAGAAGCATGCCCACTTTCGATTGCGCCGATTTCTTTTGTTCCTCGGCAGCCTCGGCAAGCTGACGTTCGGCTGATGCTCTTGCTTCCGCAAGTTCCGCCTTTAACTCTCTGATCTCCGCCTCGGCCTCCGCAAGCTCCGCCTGCAATTCCTCAACATCAACCTCCGGATGAAAGGCCTCTGCCGGGGATTCGACCGAAAAGGGATCTTGCGTTTCATAGGACCCGGATGGTGTCTCATCCTCGGACGTATCCGGCGAATCTTTTGTTTCCTCTCCGATTGCATCTTCCGACGCATCATCCGTTATCGCTTTTGTATCGTGCTTTTCGACCATGGCGACGATGAAGAAAGCTACCATGCATACCGTGAAGCAGGCCACTGCTATGTAAAATGCCGTATCTTCTCCGTACAGAAAACATCCGGTCGCAGCCAGGTAGCCGATCAGCGTTAAACTTAAGAGAATGATCTTCGCTTTTTTCATATATTACCTCTACTCTACCGTCAGAATATTGATAAAGCCCGTCACCTTGAAGACATCAAGAACCGCCTCGTTGGCGCCGGTAACTACCATCTTTCCTCCCTTGGACATCGCCGTCTTCTGTCCGATCAACAGGGAACGAAGTCCCGCACTGGAGATATACTCCACTTTCTCAAACTGAAGGATCAGATTCTTGGTCTTCTGGAAAGCCGTAAGTACCGCCTTCTGAAGATCCGGTGCCGTCGTGGTGTCCACACGTCCCTCAATCTCGAGAGTGATATGATCCTCGCTTTTGATTTCATTTACCGTCATGTTACTTTCTCCTTTCGGTTGTTATTCTTCCAAAATCGTATATGCGTCGAGTCCGATGAACTCGTCTAAGCTTGCATGGTCAAGTTCCGCTACCTGTGCGTTCATATCGAGATATACGCGGTTGTCGAGAATTCCGGAATCGCGGAAGATCTCAAGTTTTAAATTACAACGAACAGGTACAAACTGCTCTAAAAGATACAGGAGCTGATAGCGTTCGTTCTCGGATAACTGCTTTTTCACAAGAACCGTCACATCAAAGATGTCATCCTCCGATGCAGGATTCTCAGAGTATTCGCGCATCTGATTTGCCTCTAAGATGATAGCCGGCTCATCGAGCACGATGTCAAGGATCCTCGCAAGACAGGCTTTGGTTCCCTTCATACGGTTCAAGGCATAGCTTTCGGATACAAGTACCCTTAAAGCATCCGGCGGTATAAAATCGCCCTGCACATCGATCCCGAGCCAACCCGCATATACGGGAAGCAGCACGTCCGGGCACTCTGCCGGATCAAGCAGTTCCGGAAGCCGGTCGATATTGCCGTCAAAATCATTGTACAGACTGTTGAATACGCTGATATAGCGGTGAAAGAACTCGTTGCCCGAGCGGTAGATTTCCGGAAAAGCCTCCATGAACTGATCCGATCCTCTCTCGACTCTGATGCCACCGACAGATCCTCCGCCCTCACCGATCACCTCTATGCAAAGGTGCAGATACCTGCCCTTTAATCCGTAGAGGAGCACGTCATGCTTGCCTACAAACCGAAGTCCGCCCTCCTGCGTGAGCAGAAGTTTCTTGGATTTGTCGGATACATTCTCCGATGTGAGAAATGCGTCGATATCCACTTCCTCTTCCCCGAGCCGGATATTGCGCTCGTTGGTTGCATAGGCGTAAATGTAAAGCACCTGCTCTTCCGCAAGGCTTGCGTGCATGAAAAGTCTGCCCCACTCGGCATCCAAATCAGCCCCGTCAATCCGTCCGATGTACAGCCGATGGGTCATCACCTGCTCATCCGGATAGAGATAGGCATCCTCATCCATGGAAAAGCCCTCGCCGTAGGAACGCTTTAAACGATTCAATTTGATGGAATAAACTGTCTTCGGCATGGATATCCTCCGCAACTATTATAATGGATTTTATGCTTCTTCTCAAGTCGGTCTATCGCTCGTAAGTAACGACCTCAATCTTGATATCTCCCGGATACAGAAGACAATTTGCATCCGGTACGATGTCCGCCTCATCAATCTTTGCATAAGACAGATTATGCGGAAGTATGGAAAGGTCATAGACATTCTCCACACAATCAAGCAGCTCTATTGCATGGAAGCAATCATCAAAGGAAAGTCTTTCTCCGAACCTTTTCTCCGTATTCAGATAGTCGATTCTCTCGCGGATCACACGCTCGATATCGGCTACACTGTTTTCGTAGTTCAGCTTCACATATACGGTACCCGTGACATTGATCCTGGTGTAGACCGGTGACATCAGTTCGATCCTGGTGGATAAAAGTCTTCGACCCTCCAGGTGCTCCATGATGATCTTCTTGTAGTACTCCGAAAGCTTCGGAAAATCCTCATCCGTGCCGGGAAGCACTGCCAGTCGGACGAGATTCTTATCCACATCCATATAGGCGCTCGCCTTCTTTACGATCAGTCCGGGTGTCTCAAGTACGAGCTGTTCGTAGTCCCTCTCGGTAACGGCCGTATAGGGACGTTCCATATCCGTAAGGAATCTGCGTCTTACATCGTCAAGTTTTTCTCTTTTGGCGCCTCCCGTACCGGGACCGGGATTGACAAATGTGATGCCCGGGTAAGGGAGCACACTTGCCGTATGGAGTTCATTGCCGCCCCTGATGTTACCCTCGCTTCCCTTGGTGACGGAAACGCCCGCCAGGAAGAGATCCGCACCGATAAAGTCACCGGCATCCGCTATGATGATCCTGCCGTCATTCTCGAGCAAATGATAGGTAAGCGCACCGTCGCCGATGTAATCGGGACGCACAAAGTCGTAGAGATAGCCTCCCTGTCCGTCCTCTCTTCTTGCGATGATGGAAAACCCTTCCGCAACCAGGTGGTTAAACGGAAGCTTTATCTCCTGATCATCATATCCGTATACACGTCCCAAGGCGTACTTTCGCATCACCTCTTCGGTATAGCAGACAACCTTGACACAGTTTTTCACGCGCTCCGGGCCGAATCCCGTGCGGCTCTTATCGAAGTCGATATGGTGGAAGCCTTCCGTATCGAGGGTTTCCGTATAGTATCTGCCCTCCTCGTCAAAAGCGGGCGTATATTCGTATTTTCTGTAGGAGCTTCCCTTCTCCTCCTTGCAGAAGACATCGATGTAAGACTCTCCCGCCATAGCGCTCCTTACCGTGATATCGGACAGGCGCTGGTAAGTCGAAGATTCGGAGAGAGACAGCTTCTGCCATACTTCAAAGAGGCAGGGATGAATGGCCGTAAGTCTCGGCGCCACATCATAGTTGGCCTCGTTTAAGTAAGCACGGATCACGTATCCTTCCATATCGGGAGCATCTTCCGACTGTTCACCGGGAAGTGTATCCGTAAGAACGGCCGGCTCTTCCGGCATGCGGATACGAAGCTCTCCGCTTGTAAGAAAGGCGCTGGTAAAATCTCTGACCTTACACTCTGTAAATCCGCTCTCCGTAAGCACCTCAAACCGCACATCGGCGAAGGGATTCTTCATCTTCTCGGTCAGGGGATTCCTGTCGGCGGACATCTTCAATTCCACATAGGAGATCAGTTCCTGTCCCGGATCGGGAAGCTTGCTGAAGTACATATAAAATGCATCACCGGCCGCAGGCCTCTTTCCGAAGATATGCGCGGGAACCCTGGTTTCAAGGTCGGTAAGGACGGAATGATTGCTCCATCCTTCCTGCGTTTTGGAATAGATCCCGATGATCCTCGCATCGGTAAGTTCTGTTTTTTTCACAGTCTCAAAGACTAAATCTCCGATCACAAATCTGTGATTGGCCGCGAGTGTCACAGGCTCCGTCACACCGCTTGCCCCGAGCAAAAGACGCGCAGGTCTGCCCTTTCTGATGCGAAAGCCCATCAGTTTTAAGAGGTTCTCGCGAACCACAAAGGGAACCCTGTCGATCCTGTCCTGGGCGATGGTCTCATAACCGGTAAGTGCCTCTAAGATCGTAATGCCTGGATCCGAAGGATTGAAATTGGTCCAGTCCTTGGTATAAAGCGGGATCTTTGATATGGCGTCCTCAAGACGTTCCTCATATGTTTTTCTGTCACTACTGATAAATTCCAGCATCTTTGTATCCTTTCCGTACGTATACTACGTCACCGGTCGCATCGTCAGTTCAGGATGTGTACCTTGTGCTCACCGTTTCTTGCGATCATAAACGGTGTCACATTGATATCCTCTAAGTCCATCTCATGTACGCCCTTCTCGTCTCTGTACTTTGCGATCACGACGGACTTCTTCACGATGGCCTTGTTCTTTAGTACATTGAGACGCATCAGAAGCTGTGATTTGTGCGGAAGCGTACCGATCTTCAATCCCTTGCTTGTAACGGGATCCAGGTACTCCGCTAAAGTCTGCTGCATCTTGGACTGGATTTCGAAGCTCTCGTCCATATTTAAGACGTTGATCCATACAGCCACGGAGAGTTCCACAAAGGTGGGCTCTACGATGTGGAGATGGTTCTCCGTAACGGAGATCTCCGAATGCTCCAGAAGGTAGTTGTATAATCCTCCGACAATCCTGTGGAATGCATAGGATCCTTCCGCATAATCCTTCATCAAAAGGACGAAGGTCAGATCACCGGACTTGCTCTTTTTGTTCTTGGCCTGTCCCACAATCCCCTTCACCTGGGAAATGGTGTCGGAGTAAGACATGATGGCACGTGTGTAATCCTGCATGGTCACCAGGCGGTTTCTGCTGCTTAAGATGCTTGCGCCGCGAAGCAGTGCCGTGTCGGTCTCCTCGATATTGCTTCCGCCGTATGCACGGATCGGATTCGTGATGCTGCCGATGTACATCAGATATCCCTGTGTATCGGTGATCACATTTGCATCCACGTTGCCGGCGCGGCCGTTACAGCATCTGACCGTGCACCGAATGGCCACATCGTCCGTCACCTGCGGGATCCAGGTCTTGATACCGTCGCCGAAGATGATACGGTTTAACAGTCTGTCCAGCACGTAGCTTCTCGGGTCCTCGGCCGTTTCAAGCCTTCCGACCTCATGCCAGCGCTTGAAGAAGGCTGTGATATTGCCCATGGTATCCTGCTCGATCACGGTATTATCAGGATCTTCGGATGCGATGGCAAGCATACGCTCTCTGGAATGGCGTCCGAGTTCATTGACCCAGACGTCGGTGTCTAAGATATTGGATACTCCCAATGCAAACTGCATATTTCGGGTGACTTCCTCAACATAGAAATCCTGGCGGGGTCTTGTCTCGATGTTCGACACCTGTACGGCATTGAGCATGATATTCTCGATCATCGGCAGACTCTCGTAAGCATAAGGATCGTCCGCAAGGACGCTTCTTACCACGCGGATCCAGTACTCCTTCCTGCCTTCATAGCTTGCCCGGCGCATATCTGCGGGAGGCAGGAACATTACAACGCCCGACCGGGTGAAGTTCTGTGTATAGTCGACCACCTTCATGGGCTTAAAGCCCTCGGGTGACATATATTCGAATCTGCAGTTTAATCCCTCGTACTCCATGCTGTCCGCAAGCGTGAACAGAATGCTCACGGGGCCGGATTCCATCGGTCTTGAGAATCCCAGGTAAAGTGCGTCTTCCGTATAGCTTCCGGAAAGGAAGGTGGTGTATCCCTCCTTGTTTCTCAACTGGTCCGTGATCTCTCTTCTGTCACTGCCGATGATGGTCTCGGCGCGCTCGGCATCCACATAGTGGCTCTCATAGCTGTAAGATACGGTCAAATCCTTGATCACAGGATAGTGATGGATGCAGGGACGCATATAGCAGTTCTCGGATTTTAAGATCTGCATACGGATGCATCTGCCGTCATAAGAACCGGTTGCCTGCGGCTCCCAGTCATCGGGACAGATAAAGGTGATCTCTCTTCTTCCGTCGAGTCCCTCTCCCGCAAACATACCGCGGATATCGGTCTCAACGGGAAGCTTCTTCCATCCGGTACCGTTAAAGTACTCGAATGCAACCTCCTCAAGATAAGCGTCTCCCGGAATCTCCTGCTGCTGCGTTCTGGGCTTTCTCTTGATTACTTTCAGGCTTTCCTCAACCTGCTCGACGGTGAGACTTACTTTGTGCTCTCTGATGGCAAGATCAAATGCCACGGTGATCTTTGCGCCGGACTTGGAGAAGTAATTGTCGTGGCAGATGTAGCAGTCATCAAAGACCGAAAGCGTATCCGTGAACGGAAGGAATGCGTCCGCATCGAGATCGTTCGCACCGTTGTTGACATTCTCTGCGGAAACTGCCCTTCCCTGTGCGGAAAATGAGATCCGATCAACATGGATGCTCTCCTCCGGTGCATGGTCCGCGATCATAAGGAGTACTCCGTATGTGCGGTTGCCCGAAGCGATCTTTCGATTCTTTTCATATTTTCTTAAGGTAAATGTATGATCATCCTTCTTTTCGCAGTAAGGGAAATCTTTGATCCCCTCCTCCGAAACAAATGCAAAATGAACCTTTCCGTCCTCGATGGCCGATACAAGTCTGTCTCCGCCTTCGATCCTTACAAAAAGGTTGTCATTCTCGCATTCAAACACCGTGGGGTGATAGAAGCAGATGATATTTCTGTCGATACCGCCTTCTTCTCCGAACAGCGTGAAGGGACGTATCGTGGATGCCGTGCTCTCCTCGGAAAATTCCTCGGAGCCTGTTTCTTCCGGCTCTCCCGCTTCGACTTTTTTGTCACGGTTCCTGTACTTTTCGATCAGCTGCTCACCTGGGATCAGCTCGGGATTGGAGAATCTTCCGAGCAGAGGAACCACGGCTCCCGTCTCACGATCCGCCTGAAATACTGCCTCAAGCTTGGATCCCGTTACATACAGACCGTGCTCCGTCTCAAAGACGATGGGCTCATCTTCTCCCGTAAGAAGCTTGGTACCCTTCGGGATGCCCGCACCGGGAAGCGTATCATCGGAGAGCTCGCATACCACGATGGAGGATGCGGGTCTCGCCGGGAGCAGTGAAATGTCTAACATATTCACAAACTCGGTGTGATAGCGGTCCATAATCTCATTCATGCGATTGATATTCATGGACATCTCATGCGCATAGATATTCGCAAGCGCAGAACCTATATCCGGATCCTCCGGATCGGGAATCCAGCCTGTGTCATAGCTCTTCGCAAGAGAGGTGATCTCCTCAAAGATGTCCTGCTCGGTTCTCGAATCAATATTCAATTTCTTCGACTGGTTCAGACTCATAGTTCTCCGGCTCTTCCTCTCCTGTTTCTGTCTCCTGGTTCAAATAGAACGGGAATACGATGTTGTCCCGTGTGTTGGTGGCGGCAACGGTATACTCGATCTCAAAGATCAGCCTTCCTGCTGCCGAGTCTCCCGTAGGACGGATCGTAATATCGGAAACCCTTGGCTCCTGATTCATGATCTGGTCCTTCAATGTACGAATCAGCATATTGATCCTGGTAAGACTCATATCCATAAATGTATAATTTAAAAGATTGCTTCCGAAGTCCTCGCGGAGAGGCCGCTCTCCTCTTTGCGTCATCAGGATCAGGTAAATTGATTCCTTCACGCTCTCTTCCTCGCTGACCGTCACAAATCTGCCGGTTGCCCGATTGATCTGCGGCGGGAACTTCATGCCGCTTCCTAAAAATTCTTTTTCCATCTCGTATCTCCCCCTGACAGGCGGTACTTTCGTCCTATTATAGTGTGTGAATACTCACACTTTGGTCACATGATCTATCCGATACGGATAGGCTTTCCTTCGATCGTTACCATGGTGTTCGCCGAAAGCTTCATGGTACTGTTGGATGAAACGGAAACATTTGCCGCGGAAATCTCCGTCTTCGCCGCAGAGGATGTGGAAAGCTTGCCGGTTGCGTCTACCACCACGTCTCTTGCTTCGATCAGCAGTTTTCCGGAATCTCCGTTCATGGTGATCTTGATGTTGTCGCCCACCGTGATGTTCATCTTGTGCGCAGCTTTGACATTGATGGTGCCGTCCATCGTCTTCATCTCGATATTGCAGTTCTTGTCGTCATCCACAAGCTGTATGAGATTCTTTCCGTCATCGAGCGTAATGCTGTGTTTGGCGTCCTTGGTCTTGATCACGATCTTGTCGCCGTCCGCACCGCCGCCGGGCACGCCGCCCGCACCTTCCGTGGGGGAGGGAACCGAAGGTGCTTCCGCGGCATCGTCGTCACTTGCACCGTCCGTGATCTCTATGGCATTGCCGTTCTTTGTGACAATGCGCTTTAATTTGTTCTTTTCGTGTTTGGACTTCTTTAAAAACTTGTCGGCATCCTTCGGGATACAGCCGATCACATAGGGACGCTCGATATTGCCTCCCTCAAAGGCCACAAGCACCTGATCTCCCTTCTCGGGGAAAAAGTACATGCCCCACTCCTTACCCATATAAGGAAGAGCTACGCGGGCCCATTTTAGAATGTTGGCCTCCGAATCCCTGGTATGTATGGAAACACACACTCTTCCGGCGCGCTCACCGTCGTAGTTGTCTACGACCTCTCCCACAACAATACCGAACATGCGATTGTCTCCGGTCTCGGTTTTATTGATATTGCGCTCGGCAATATCATCGATCACATCAAATAAACCCATTTAGAAAAATCCTCCGCCCATGTTGCTGATGCTTCCGCCGATATCCCCGACACCACCGAGGCCTCCGCCGATCGCTCCCGCGGGATCATCCGTGATGGTGGCTGCCTTGCCGATCAGCTTGGTCTTATATTCGCCGTCACTCGTAAAGCTGTGGATGACCTCCTGAAGATAGAAGACATTCTCCACATCCTTGCCGAGCCCCGTGATGGAGATAAACCTGCCCGGAACCAGTTCCGGAAGTCCGATCACATCGGCTTCTAAAGTACCGAACCTGTAACTCATATCTTCGATCAGATAGTTGGCACGATAGCCCGCATCGTTCTTGGTCTCCACCGTAGGATCGATATAAACCTTCTCCAGTTTGGAAACAATGCTTTTGGCCTTGCTGCCCTGACTGATCTTGTTGGAAAACTTCTTGGAAGAGGATACCACCTTTCCCTTTCCGGGATCGACGTTTCTTACCTCCACCTTGCCGTAGAGTCCGGTGATGTCGTACTCCACGTTGATATTTCGAAGTCCCGAATCGGGACCCAAGGACATATAAGTCGATGTATCACTCTTGGCCGGACGGAAGATCAATTCTCCGCTTAAGACAAAGAAGTCGTAATTAAAACGCTTGGCCGCGCGGACAAAGAATTCATAGTCGCTCTCGCCGACCATCTCCACCGTATACGTGTCGGAACTAAGGTTTCCGCCCGCTGCACCGACACCCTGTGCTCCGCCTGCGCCCGCCATAGCTCCCTGTGCATCCGATGCACCCGGGATCATGCCTCCGGCCGCTCCGCCGATACCGCCTGCGCCGCCCTGCTGCCCGTCCGGTGTAGCCTTGATGGATGTGGTCTTAAAGACTCCCTCTGACATCAAAGTTACGTAGGGCTCCTGAGCCAAGATCGCGGAAAGCGCTCCGGAATAAGTCTTGGCCGTAAGCTGCTTTGCGGAGTTGTTGGTCATCATGATACCCTTGATATCCATGGCTGTGATCATTACGCCCGGGATATCATCTTCATCATAAATAAAGTTGACCTTTGCGATAAAGCCGCGGAATACTTCCTTCACGGTGCTGCCGTAGCCCATGTGCATCACAACGGACGAACCAAGCAGTACGTATTTCTTGAAGCGGTCAAAGACGAAGCTTGCCTGAATCCTGTCGTAGACATTGTAGATCACGAAGGTTGCCATGCTAGCTTCGAATCCTGCGGACAGCTCGACCCTGATATCGGATACGGCCAGTCCGTATTTATTCTCTCCGAATTCATTCCCGGCAATCTCAATGGTGACCACCGGGTGGCGAAATGAATCGTAATTCTTTTTCAGATCGTCAAAATCAAATTCTGCCATCTATTTCTCCTTAACGAAGGATGCCCTTGTCGGATCCGGTCTTTTCCTTCTTTTCTGTCATTGGGATTGCGGCCGAGGGTTGCTTTATTCTCTCATTGATGGATGCAAAAGCTCCGGCAGCGGAACCGTCCGGTTTCTCCTTCGCCATCTCTTCACGATCTGCCGCGTCTTCCTTCGACTTTTTGATCGCATCGCGCTTTTCCTGCTCCGTCTTACGATTGTCTTCCTTCATGGAAAACTTCCGGTCCGTTGCCGTTCCGGATTCGAATTTTCTCTCCGCTCGATGATTTCTTGCAGCACCTCCGGTATCCTTTCGCTTGACGGCATGTGGATCCGATCCGTCGCCAAGAAGCTCATCCGTTATGAGATTACTCAGGGAATTCACGCTGCTGCCGAACATTCCGACGCCCAGTGCGCCGAGGTTCATCGCCTGCAAGGCACCGTTTTGCACCTGCTTTAGGGTACTTACCGTGCTCTCCATACCGCTCTTTAACTTTCCGTATACGGAATCCGCATTCGGATCGAAACCGAAGGCCGTATCATATGCATCCTCCCAGTAACCCATATCCGTAGCCGTAAGGTCCGAATCGGAAAGACGTATGGTTAAGGATACCTCGCCCCGAATCGGCTGTCCGTAGAGGTTGAACATGGTATACTTCGTTCGGACACCGATCAGGAGTCCTTCATAGCGCATCTTATTCCATGTAAACACGATCTCTCTGGTGCCCGTATCGCGGATGGCGCCGATAAAACCTTCCACCATCTGCTGTACGCTAAGATCCGTCTCTCCGGAATCCTCGGCAAGTTTTCTTAACCCGTAGTTGACCAGACTGCTGGCGTTTCTTAAGTCCGAGTCATAGAGGAAAGCCTCGCTCGGTACGACCTTCGCAAAAATGAGTGTGACAGAAAGCTCCATATCCGGATAGGGATTGGCTTCGTTGATGTTCCTGGCATTCTGGGAACCGTCCGCCTTACGCAAATCCTGCGAAGCGTATTTTCTTGCGGAGATACGAAGGGTTGAGGGATTGAACTGCACCTCAAAATTCCGCTCTTTCCCGAGCACGCTTTTGGACTTTAAGTCGGCAAGCGCCGCATAGTCGCCTGCGCGTTTTTTCACCTCATCCATGGCAGCGTTCTTCGCTGCATCCTTGGCCTTATCGATGGCACCCTCCGCCACCTTGCCGGAGATACCTCCGAGTCCTGTGGGCGACTCTCCTGACTTGGTCTTTACGCCCTCTTCCTTCTTGGGCGGATTGTCCGTGCGCTTATCGATAATGGTAATAACCGCCTTCTCGATCTTTCCGGTCAGAAAATCAGATATGTCATTGTAGGTTTCAAGTAAACCCATAGATTACTCCTATCCGAAAAATCCGCTTGCGAGATCTCCTATTTCTCCCGTCAAACCACCACCAAAGGGGGATTCGGTAAATGCATCGTCAAAGGCCTTGGTCCAGTACTCCTGATCCGTCTTGTACTCGTCACCTGCAGCTGCCTGTCGGATGGTTAGATTGACCTGCGCCTTGATCGGTTCTCCGATCTTGTTGAACATATTGTAAGTCGCATCCACGGACTCCAAAACGCCGTGGAAAAACATATTGGACCAGAAAAAGACAACTCTTCTGGTGTTTTCCATATTGAGAAGTGACAAGAGTCCCTCTACCTGCGGCTTGACCGTTGGATGGTCATTGTTCAGCTTTCTGACCGCATTTACAGCCATGTCTTTGACGTTGTTAACGTTCAGGTTGAGGTTGGAGCGTACGAATGCGTCCTGGGTATTCACGTCCTCAAAGACCAGCTGCACATCCATATAGGTGGTAGCAGGTCGGTCGGTGATCGCATACTGCATCGCACCGGAATCACCCATTGCACGGTACTCCTTGTGTCTGCCGGCATTGGTTCGGATCGACAGGGTGTTGGGGTTATACTGTACTTCGAACTTGAGGAAACTGGACGAAGCAAGTCCGGTTGCCACCTCATTGGAAAGCTGATTGATCTCGGCCTGCTTTGCCAGATTTGCATCCACGCCCGTCACCTGTCCTGCCGCCTCTGTCATACGCTTGGCAATGGATTTTGTGTTTTTCGCCTTGGTCACCTGACGAAGCGCTGCGATGTTGGTGTTCACCGCTGTCTCCTTCGATACGCCGGAATATGTAATTTTACGTTTCTGAACGAAGAGGATGGCCTTGGGTGCGCCTCCCGTCAGGGCATTTAATGTATCCATATATTATAGTCCTCTGCGTATTTTTTCGTTGGCAAGTCGCTTGGAAAGTTTGTTGTATACCTTCTCGGTAATCTCATCCATCTGTCCTCGGATGCCTCTTGATACCGCATCCTCGACATCCTGGTTCTGCTGATAAACCTTATGATGCTCGGTGTTATTTATAATGGTCTTGGTCTCTGTCGTGTTGTTGTTCACGATGGTTTCGATCCGCTCGTTTTGCTGCTCGATCTTACGATTCTGACTTACAAGCTCCTCGATCACTTCCTCATCGATGGTGCTCTCCTGAGACTTATGTACGAGGTGAAGCGGCTCGGTTGCCCGCTCTTCCACCGTGATCTCAGGCTGCTTTTTCTTGATCTCTTTGATGGTTTCGCCGACAAGCTCCGTCACTGCGGTACGCTCGATGATTCTTTCGGTCTCCCGCTCCTCGCGGACACGGTTTTCCATCTCAACACGCTGTACATCCTTCATCAGCTGTGTGATATTGTTCTCGGAAACAAGCTTTCTGTCTCTGAAAACCTCCGGATGCTCTAAGTACTCCCGCAAGATTCTGACGGTCTCTCTGTCCTGCTCCGGAAGAATCTTTCTTACCGCCTCCCGACGTCTTGTATCGTCGGTCTTTCTTGCGGCCTCCTCCCTGCGGATCTCCTGCAGGTACTCCGTCGGATGCTCTAAGGCTTTCAGGCTGTCTTCCATCACGCGCTTTTTCTCGACAATCTTTGGAAGTTCTCTCTCGGCCTGCTCGAGCCTTTGGATATTGGTCTGATACTCTTCGTTTCTTGCCAAGTTTAACTGGTTGATCAAAGAAAGCTCCCGGTTGATATTGGTAACCGTATCACCCGCCTGCTCCACGGTGACATCCGCAGCGGGGTGCACTTCCTCGATCTCGGGATAGTTGTAGGTATCGGCAAATACCAGCCGCTGTTCCACATGATTGGTGATCCTCTGGATGGTATTGTCCGCACTCTCATAGAAGGCGGATTCCATATGGAATACCTTGTCCCCTCCTCTGGCGAAGGTCTCATGCCTGCTCTGGTAGAGATTATCGATCATATTGAGGAGAACCGCTGAGGAAAGACTTTCATTCACAGTTTCCTCGGTGATCACCGTATCGCCTGCAAGCTCCTCCTCGTATATATTCTCATGTTTGAAATAAAGCGGCATCTCTTCATGTCGCACGATATTTCTTAAGCTGTTTAATAGGATGTTCTGTGTGACACGGTTTTGCTCGGAGATTCCGTACTCTTCATTGGTGATCACGGTATCGCCCGAAACACTCCGGTTGAAGTTCTGCACGATCTGGTAGATCGCACCGGTCTTTAAGCGGTTGATGATGTCCTGGTGAAGGGTAAGCACTTCGGAACTCGCATCAATCTCCTGCTTTTCCACGATGGAAGTATCGCCCTCCCGCATCTCACTCACCATAGTCTCTAAAGTGGAAAGGTTGTTCCAGTATGTGTTCACCAGTTCTTCCGTGTTGTTGATCTCATTCTTGATCCTTTGCACCTGCTCCATAAAGTGCTTTTCGTCACGGATGCCGAGCTGATGCAGGATGTTGGTCACAAAGACCCTGTCCTGATAGGTAAGGTCCGTGTGAGGTTCCACAAGTATACGGTTCAAAAAATTGTTGATCACGTTGACCTTGTTGATCTGACGATTCTCGATGTTCGCCTCGGATACAAGGTTGGTGATCCCGCCGTCTCCGACGTAGATCTCGGGGGGACGGCTGACCAAATGCATCAGTTCCTCGCCCGAAAGCCCCGATCCGATGACGCTGTAGTTACCCTTCATGCGCTCGGAAAATGCGTCGCCGACCGTTGTGATGTCTGTATTACATTTCAATGAAATCGGAGCTTTGATCTTTAGCATAAGTTACCTTTATTTCTTGCCCGAAAGAAAATCCGCGATGGTCTGCGCGCTTTTCTTTTCCGGCCATAAACGCTTGTTATCAATCATTTCCTGCTTGGAAGGGTCGTTGGTCAGGCCCTGCTTTCTGGATGAGGTGCCTGTTCCGGTATATGACTCACCCTTCTGCGGGTACTTCCATGCTTTATCCTTGGCGATCATATCCTGCTTGGAGGGGTCATTGGTCAGGCCCTGTTTTCTGGATGATTCGCCTGTTCCTGTATAAGACTCGCCCTTCTTCGGGAAATTCCACGCTTTATCCTTGTCAATCATCTCCTGCTTGGAAGGGTCGATGGTTTTACCCTTCATTCTGGATGAGGTGCCTGTTCCTGCATAAGACTCGCCCTTCTTCGGGAAATTCCACGCTTTATCCTTGCCGATCATATCCTTCTTGGAAGGGTCATTGGTCAGGCCCTGCTTTCTGGATGATTTGCCGGTTCCGGTGTAAGCCTCGCCCTTCTTCGGAAAGTTCCAGGAATGCTTGTTGTCGATCATATCCTGCTTGGACGGATCGATATCCGCATCGATCAAAAGGTTCTGTCGGCTGGATACGGAATCATCTTTTCTGGTTTCATATCCACCGTGTTCCTTCGCCATACTCCATCTCTGTGTACGGGAGATCATCGTGGCAAGTGAAGGATCATCCTTGACACGCTCTGTGTTTCTCGATGCGTTGCCGTTGCCTTCAACCTTCTTGCCGTCGAATTTCCAGGGCTCTTTGATATTTGTAAGCGGGCTGTCGATCGCATACATCGTCTCAAAGGCGATGGTTGTGGTCTCCGTGAGAAGTCCGCTCTTTTCCGCGCCGAGTTCGCCGTAGTCCTTGGCGGTCACCTCGCAGCCCGTGAAAATGTACTGTCTGTCCGGCAGAAACATACCGGGCTTTAAGTAACGTCCCACGGAAAGTGAGATCGGCAGTGCAAGCTGCGTACCGAGTGACAGGGGGTCGTAAAAATCCGCTCCCACATAGCGCTCGATCTGCAGGGTGAAGGGTTTCGTGATCGGCTTTCGGATCATGTGAACATAATCATTTAAGCCGCCCTCCTGAATGTAGTCGTACTCATTCTCCTTGCGGATCACGTGGACGGATTTTAAAGGTACGTCCCAAACCGCATCAACCACAAGCATAAAATTGAAGTTGACGGTAGGGGCCGAATTTCCGTTGATTGACTTGAACTCGCCGTTTCCGTCGGCGAAATTTGAGACAAATCCTGACATAGTATCACCTCAAACCGGTCGGTTTCATGTCTAAAATACTCTTCTCTTTGCGACTGTCTTCGGGGTTTAAGCTGCGGTTGATGGAGGAGATCTGGCTGCACCAGCGCCTTCGTTCCTCATGCTCCATTGCCATCACCTCTTTCTCACTCCAGTGGAAGTAGTAAGAGATAAATGCCATCTCCCGGTATAATTCATCCTCAGGATACAGGCTTATTCCCCGATGGTAAAATTTAGCGGCACCTCAAAGGTCTTTCCGCAGTCCGGACATACCGCCGTAATTGCGGGCGGTTCGATGTCGTTGATACGCTGATACATATCCTGAAGGAATGCAAGATCAGCTGTAAAAAGCTTCTCGATGGTGGTGGGGGTGATCGCCTGAACACCCTCAAGCTCCGTAACCACGCGAGAAAGGATCACGATGGTCAGGTAGGAAGGATTCGACAATACTCTCGGATCCCTGGTTGCGGAGATCTCGTCTCCTGCCGTGGCAAGACGCATCCTTCCGTTTCGATGGATGTCTCCGTTTGCATCGATATAGCCCTTGGGTAATGTAAAATCATATACTGTTTCCATGTGAAATCTCCTTTATTTAATACTCGTGGTATGGTCTGATATAGGGTCAAAATCACCCTGTGACCATATATCAGACCACACCACTGCCCCGGAAAGCCCGGGACACCGGTGTGGTGGTTGGTTGTATGAAGTTTCCCTAGTTCGGGATGATGAGCTCTTCGTAAGCGAGCTCTACGGACTCGATTGCAACATCGCTTGTCTTTGCATCAAGCTCGGGAGCCGTATACTTGGTTACCCACGCATTGGTAAGCAGCCAGGTTCTCGGTCCCGAAACCTTCTCAGCGATCTGCTGGGGTGCACCGCCGTTGATGTCGATCAACTCGATCGTTACATCGTTTCTCGGGATCTCACCACGTGTCTCGGATACACACTCCTGAATCCATGTCTTGAAGGCACTCTCCATGGTGTAGCCGAAACGTAAGGTTACGTTGCCGTGCTTTACAAGTCCGGGGATCTTGACGGGCGCAAGTGAGTTTGCGTTGCCCTGACGGAACTCGATCACATCCACGCTTGCCTCGATGCCTGTTACCTGTGAGAAAGCTGCAACGCCTTCTACTCCGGCAACGGTTACGAGGAAGTTCATCTTAGTCAGCGGATATGCAAGTCCTTTACTGTTCTGGTACGGATTATCTGACATAGCTCAATTCTCCTTTATCAAATGTATTGGTTATGATTCGGTTACTCGCCTATCGCTTAGCCCTCTGTGGTCTCTTCAACCCCGCCGCCTGCTTCTGAGGTGTGCTGGGTTACACGGAAGATGACGAACTCTGCCGGTCTTGAAGGTGCGATACCGATGTTGCAGATCAGTCTGCCGTTCATGATGTCGTCACGGCTCATGGTGGAAGGTCCGATTTCTACGAAGTAAGCCTCAGCGGGTGAGGAACCTGCAAGCTGTCCCTGTCTCCACATATTGTCGAGGAAGGAACGGATCGTCATGCTGACTCTCTGCCAGAGTGTAGGATCGTTGGGCTCGAATACTACCCAGTTTGTATTGGCACGGATGCTCTCCTCTACGAAGATGAAGAGTCTTCTTACATTCACATACTTGAATGCCGTGTTGGAGCTTGCTGTTCTTGCGCCCCAGATGCGGATGCCCTGTCCCGGGATATTTCTGATCAGGTTGATGCCCTCGGGATTTAAGATATCCTGCTCTTCCTTGGTGTAGTTCACCTTAAGGCCTGTACAGAATACAGCCTCATTTGCAGGTGCCTTGTGAACACCGCGGTTGATGTCTGTTCTGGAGTATACACCCATCACTGCACCTGAAGGCGGGATGAAGTCAGGCTTTCCGGCGCTTCTGTCGAAGATCTGGATCCAGGGATGATACATAGCGGCATAGGTGGAATCGATGATGCTTCTGTACTCGATCAGGTCATCTGTCTTGCTTGCGTCAGCAGGCATATCAAGTACCGCAAAACGATTTCTTAAGTTCTCGCAATGAGCAACAAGTGCTACGGTTACCTCGGGGATGGTTACACCGGGGATTGCGATCATGCTGACTGCATCATTCTCGAGGAAAGACTGGATACCGGTACGCTTGCCGGGGCCGTCATCCACACCGATGAATGTGCCTGCATTGACCTTGCTGATGGATCCGTCGGAACCACCCTCAAGTGCGAACATGCCGTCTGTAACACCCTTGCCGAGAATTGCCTCAACAGGGTTTCCGATCTCCTTAACCTGTGCAACCTCAGCGGTTACAAGATCACTTGCGGAAAACTTGCTTCCGATGAAGGAAGGAGAGTTGATATTGAAGGACAGATCTGTGTAGTTCTCTACATCATCGTTGAAACGGATCTGTGCATTGAAGGTCACAAGAAATACGAGCTTCTTGGGGATCACTGCCTCATCTACTACATCGCCCTTGAACTTGTTCTCAAAGGTTACGGTCTGATCGTAGATGGAAGCGATACGATTGTACTCGCCGTTGAATGTTACGACATCTCCCTCACGGAAGCCGTCAACGCTCTTTGCAACGAATGCGGTGTCGCCGGACTTGGCGATCAGCTGCATCTTACGCTTGGTCACTGTGGAAAGGCTTACCTGGATACGGTTGCCCCACTTACCTTCATTGGCAGCGGTGAGTGTAAGTACACCCATCTTCTTCTTTGCCTTGGTTGCATCGGTCGGAATGACACGGCTTACGTAGCAGCGTGTACCACCGTTTGCGAAGAACTGCTCTACGCTGTTTGCGAGGAAGCGGTATGCTCCGTGGGTGTACTCGGATAAGAATCCGCCGAACTGCTTTGTGAAGCTCTTAAAGTTTGTTACAAGGGCGGGTGCGCCTACGGTAGCACCTTTCTCTGCAAAGCCGATAAAGCCTGCAACGCTGGTGCCGACGCCCTCTATGCTACGCGGAGTATTGTCATACTCCTCTACATATACGCCCGGTGAAAAATACTCAGCCATTTGTGGTCTCCTTTCATATTTAGCTAATGCTTGTTGTAAACTGCCCGGGTGCGGTTATGCTGATATTGCCTGCATAAGCGCATACGGTCTTGCAGTCATTTGTGAGGCAGGGTTTTCCATCGCATAAGGCGGTGGTCTGTGCTGGAATCCAGGTACCTGTCGTCTGTGGCATGCATGGTTGCGGGGTTAAGACGCCCAAAGCCGCTGCGGTTGCCGCTGCAACCTGTGGATTCGCAAGTGATGAACACATTCCGAAGGGGGTGATATTGGTCATCGCCTGTCCGTCCTGAATTGTTGCGACCGGCTTTCCGTCACAGAGTACGGTCTGCTGGCTGGTCACATTCAAGGTGCCGACGCCTGCGCCGAAGGAGCATGCGAGTGTTGCGCCGGATGTTACCACTTGTCCCATAATTGCCTCCTATAATCTGTTAATTCTTGACCTCAACAGGCGGATCGCTGCCGAAATCATACACCTTATATCTGTCGCCATCCGCTGTGGTAAAGCGAACCAGATATTTGGGGTGTTCCGCCGTATCAAGAACGCGAAGGGTGTAATTCCCTTTTTCGTCCACATGCCCGAATACCACTTGGGCAATGGGCGAGTTCACGGCGAATTCCTCCGCAAGGGGTTCCGTAAGGATTACGGATACGGGGCTTCTTTGCTCTTTGACAACAAAGTGCTCATAACCCTTCTCCTCATGCAGGAGCCCGTAATGTCCGTCTTCCATATTCATGCGCTTGTTCGGCAGGAAGAGCGTCATACGGTTGTCCTTTGGTTCAAATTCACTAATGCTGCAAACCGGTTTGCCAAGTTGCACCGCCTCAACGGATGTAAGTCCACGTACCTTTCCGGTAAGACTTCTTACCTGTGGTGTATTCTCTGACGGTATCAGGAATACATCAATGGATGGAAGGTTTGGATCGAGCGTTTCATAGTCGAGGGTAATCACCTGCGGATCGTAACCGTAAGCCGAAAGCTCCATGAAAGAATTCTCTCTGCCTATATCGATAAAGATATAGTTGCCTTCGCCCTTCTGACGAACCGGAAGTACTTTTCCGTCCTTCTTGAAAACTACGCTCTGCGAGGATACAGCCAGTCCCGTCGTCGTGTCTATGAGCCGGATCAGCAAATCCAGCCTGCGTCGGATCACAGCGCCGTTTTCCAAAACTTACTGTTCCCCCCCTTCTTTCGGTACATGGACACTGAAAGTTGCTTCCGTAACTCTCGGTGTCTTGATCACTACCTCGCTGGATAAGAATACGGGTGCCGCCTTGTAAAAGAGGCTGATCTGATATGGCTTGTTGATCGCACTCCACACCCTTACTTTTTCCTCCAGACTTATCTTCGCCTGAGACAGTACAATCGGAGGTTCTTCTGCTTCCAGCCAGGATTGCAGCTCGTTCGGGTACACCGACGCATTGTCGTTGATGATCTGCGCCACGCGCCCGACGATTTTTTGTATATCCGGAGCCTTGAGTCCCATCTGGGAGGATCCGTTGATAAATACCATATAGTAGAGACTATACGGTTTTGGCGGCACTGATAATTGCAGTTTGCCACGCCCCATAACCGGGTTTCTGGTGACATCGTTTTCTTCGCGAATATCATACAGATACAGGCCCAAGATGTAGTCTACGTCCTGAGACGCCGGAGACGAGATCTCGATATTGTTCGGAGACGGGATCGGTTCCGGGCACATCTTCTGGCGGAGCGTCCTTACGATATATGCACTTACATCCGCAATAATAGGATAATCAGCCATAAGTGTTTCCTTTCTTGTTTTTTTGTTATCTTACATCACACATAGTCACGAAACAGTCACTAAGAAAAGATTTTTATAAAGTATCTTCAAGATCTTCCACCATGGAATCAATGAGCGCCCCGATATCCTCGGGAACCAATACCGCATACTCCGTATCCGGAATGTAGAATCCGCTCACCTTGAGATAATGCTCGCTGTCCGTCGTTACAACGTATGGATACTTCACTGTTTCCGTGGCGTCGATGGTCTTGTCGGTCTGCTCTGCGGCAAATGCGCTTAAAGTATCCCTTGAGCCGTCGGACTTTACAACGGAAGCACCGCCTACGGTGAACAGATAGCTTGCGCTTCCCTGCGTCTGACTCATGGCCTCGCTTCCGTTCTTGTGAACGTAGCGGAAGCCCGTATAATCTCTGCAGCGATCCACTGCCGCAAGATTCACATATTCAAGATCCTTTCCGTCGGCATACTGCTGGTAGATGAAAGGATTACCGCTTTCAAGAAGTTCAGCAAAGAGAAGCAGTGCAAGTTTTAACGCAAGACTGTCGCCGTTCGCCAATGCATATTTTAAAAGCGCTAAGGCAGCCATCATCTTCTCAAGATCACTCATGCTGTCAAAATCTTTGCCCATGATCTTGGAAAGTGCATCGTTGTACTTATCGTAAGCCGGATCGGTCCTTGAACCGTATCCGTTCACATTGATACCGCTTTGCGGTGTGCCTGCGGACGCTCTTCCGGTCCGCTTGTTTAAACCGCCGTCCGCTGCTTTCTTCTTCGCATCTCCGATCCGGTTTAAAATATCTTTTCCGGCACCCGCTTCCTCAAGCATCTTCTCGAGTTTCAGCAGAGAAGCGGTATCTCCGATATCCCCGAGTGCACTGATATAATCGCCCATCCGGCTCATATCACCGTCTTCGATATCTCCCGCAGCCTTCTTTCGGATCTCCTCGCCCAATGCCGTAGGCGTTCCTCCGAGAAGTCCTGCCGCATCCGATGCAAAGGATCCGCTGCCGTTTATGAAGTCATCCATAGCGCCGTCTTTGATCTTCTTGATTTTGGCATTTAATTCGTCCAACTGATTCTTATAATTCTCGGCCGCTTCAAAATCACCGTTATCAATTGCGTTTAGATAACCTTCCTCAAAGGCTGCTCTCTGACTCTCTAAGGCGTCCAGCTCGGCGTTTCCCGTACTTCCTCCGAGTGCCTTCTTCTTCAGGTCGTTCAGCCAGTCGATCAGCTCATCCACAGAGGTATTCGCTCTGCCGGCGAATGCCGTATCGGGAATGGAAGTCCGAAATCCCTCGGCACGGTTGATCATCCTGTCGATGTAAGAAACTCGCGCACCGATGGGAAGTCTTGAAACATAAGCCGCGATCACAAATTCATACTCTGCGAGGCGTCCGTTTAAATCGGACTTTTGATCGTCAAGGAAGTTGTTGGCCACTTCCTCGGGCTGTTCCTTGGACACCGCATCGAAATAGTTGGCGGAAGGTCCGGTGTAAAGTGCGTCTTCATAGACTGCTTCCACTTCGTTGATCAGGACGGACTGCAGAAGCTCCGTTTCCTCGCTGCGATTGACGATCACGTCATTCTTGATGTTCTTCAGATTCGAGTACCTGCGAATATATCTGTCGTAGTACACGTAAACGATTCCGTCGGACCTGACCGCTGCTTCGGCATTGTTCAGAATGTACTGCATATTATCGTACATCATGCCGCCGATCACGGTGTTGTCACGCTGTGTCACGCGGTTGGCATACTTGTAATAGCTGTCTCCGCAGCTCTGAATTGCTTCTTTTAAGGCAGAGGTATACTCGGCATCCGTTGTATATTCCTTCTTAAACTCATCGGTGAGGTCATCTCCTGTCTCGAGTCGTTCAAGAAGTGCATTGAGTCTTCCGGATCCCGGTACCACATAACCGTCGCTGGTAAAATCCTTGCCGCCCGTTCTGGTAGTTCCGGTTCTTTGAACCAGGGACATATAATTGGCGTAAGCCTTCATATAATCACCGCGATCCGCCCAATAGCGTACATCCGCAAGTCGATCACCGGCCTGTGACAGGGCCCAGCCGTAATCGTAAGCGATATCCAGGATCGAATAATACTTCTCACCGGAGATTTTGTTTGTAAAGCTCGTAAGTGAATTCAGCTCACCATAAGCAGGGTTTTCACGTACGGTAGCATAAAGCGTTCTTATGATATCGGGGGTTTTCCCCAACTCTTCGGTGGAAACTCCCGGTGACTTATATGTAGACAGGACGTCGAAGAATTGCTGTGCAAAATCACCTTTCTGTAAACCGTTCACTCTTTTGTCATCAACTTTATAGCCGAGACTTTTGTACACGGTGCGGAGATCCTTATACATCTGCGTATAGTTTACGGAACTCCATGACTGGTTTCTGGTGTTGTTCTTTGCGGTGACGCGAATAGCCTCACCCCACTGATCGTTGTATCTCCAGTTCTCACCCCAGTTGGCGATCATAAACTGTTCCGCCCACTGCTCCTTGGTGATCAGCTTGTCATACTCTCTTTTGGTAATATATCCGTAGACAGAACCCGCACCGTCAAACGCAAGCATATAGTATATCTCCGCACGCCTTGCGGAATCTGCCTGGTTCATGGCATCCATCACGGTCTCCATTGCCTGTCTGTCACCGATGCCGAGGTAGTAGGTATACACGCGATAGAGTTCGGAAAGCGCCTTATCCATACGGTTTGTGAGATCGTTTCTTCCGTCTCCCACGGTTTTCATGGCAGCCTGACCTGCGACATCCTTTGACATGGTGTTGCCCGTCAGTCTGGCTGTCCAGATCTTTTCGTACAGCTGATTGATCCTGACGTTGTCATTCTCGTCGAGGAGTGCGGAGATATCACCGTTCACCCAGGAGATCTCATTCTCGGAGATCAGACTGTCGTACATCAGAGATACCGGTGTCATCTCCGGCAGTTCCATAATCTTATAGGGACTCTGAAGATCAAACACCTTGCTGCCTGCTTCGGTCTTTTGACCGCCCGCCGAAACGGTATAGATCTTTCCGTCCGTATCAAGGATCACCGATATTTTGATATCCGCAAGTTCACTTGCAGAAGCCGGTGTTCCGGTGCGTCCAGTCAGGTCGGTTAAAGAAGCGGAATCTCCCAAATTGATCCAGGATCCGCCGGCCATCTCCGACTTGTAGTACATGCCGGGCTGGTTGTAGGTTGTCATGCTGTCGACCGCCAGATTGTAGACCGCATCCGTCAGGTACTGATCATAGATCAGGTAAGACCCAATTAAAAGCATACCGTTCGGGACGTTTCGAAGTTGGGAAAACTTTGCGCCGGGGAGTGCATCGATGGTATCCTTCTCGAAGTGGATCGGTGTGGGGATACCGGCTGCCTTGGGATACTGAACCCCCACAGAGGTAAAGGTAAGCAAGGCGGCAAGCGCACCGCTAAACAGACGTCGCCCGAGTCTGTTTAAGATATGTAATTTGCCGCACTTTGCATGTCTCATCTTTTACTCCGATTCTTTGGATCCCTCAGCCATCTCTGCGATAGCATCCATAATTCTGGTTACTTCAACTTCCATCTTGGGTGTGACAAGCACGGCCCAATCCGTATCTTTGATATACTCGGCATTCATACCTGTGGTAGACGCCGCATCCTTCTCGCTGATATAAGCGAATCTGGTTCCCTGCTTGATGTATCCGTCACTTTGGTAACCGACGGATGCAGTAAGGTCACTCACGGAGCCGTCCGCCGATGTCACGCGATTGTCCTTAAAAGAGTAGGACGCCGCACCTCCTGTCTGAGACAGGGTGTCCGTGCCGTCTTCCGTGACGTATCGATAGCCCGTAAAACTTCTCGAGAAGTCTACCGCACCCATGCTCACGTACTCTTCTGTCTTATCAGCCTCGTACTTTGCATAGACAAGCGGGTTCTTGCTGTTCATGATCTTGGTTAAAAGCTTTCTCGCATAGTTTAGGATATTCTCCGCATTGTGCATCACACCGTAACGATTTAACGCCACAACTACGGCTGCCTGTGCATCGGCGCTCAAGTCGTCGAAACTGCATCCGAAAAGGGAATTGATCAGATCTTCGATCTGGGAATCGGTAAGATCTCCCTCTCCCAGGCCCGTATCCGTACCGAGCAAGCCTTCAAATCCGGAAAGGCCTCCGCCGCTTCCGTCTAAACCGTCGCCGCCGAACTTCTCAGCGTAATTCTCATTCTCGCGTCGGTTCTTCTTGTCATCTTTCGACGCGCGATCTACCGCATCGCGGATGGCGTGGTTGCCGTTTGCGTCGTCATCTCCGGCACGCTTCTTTAAGTCATCGATGATGCCTGTTGTTGTTTTGGTCTTGAGGCTGTCCCAGAAATCATTGCGTCGTTTGATCAGGCTCTCGTCAACCGAGCTTGTATTTTTGCCGATCTTTCGCTTGTTGTAGTCGGATTCAAGGATCTCTAACTGTCTTAAGCGCTCCGGATCGTCTTCTTCCTCTGCGCGAAGCTTCTTGCCGTAGAGATCGTCTAAGTATTCATCTCCCGTATAAGGTTCTCCGGTGATCGATTCGTAAAGCTGTTTCAGCCAGTCAATGTACTTATCGATCAAAAACTCGGCAAGCGGTCCGTAGGGATCATCGAAAACTCTGCTCTTCCATACGTAGGCGAGCAACACCTGCTCTTCGATCAGATCCGCAGATTCTTCCGCCGTGATTCTGTCAGTCGTCGATTTTACAAGAAACTCCAGTTCAAAAAGCTGTTTTTCGGCTCCGGAGTACTGATCCATCAGGATGGACTTTTTCTCATCCTCCGTCCGTCCCTCCAGAACGGCCTCGGTGTATTCCTTGGTCACCTCTGTGAGCACCGCGTCCTCAAAACGCTTGATACCCTCGGGAAGGAGCGCCGTCTCCAGTACGACCGTCTCAAGTTCCGCATCCTTCACCTCTCCGGCTCCGATATGCTCTGCCGCAAGCAGGCGGGACACCTTGTCGTCCGCCTCCGCTTCAAGTTTGGAGTCATAAGCCAGATCCATGATCTGTACGGATACATTGAATCGGTATTCGGAAAGTACCGTGGTTCCGGGTGTCGGGACCATCTCTAAGTACATATAATAACTGTTCTTGCAATTTTCAAGGCTTTGATCGATGGCGGAAATATAGGTCTCAATCGGCTCAAAACTTTCGGAACCCTCACGATTCTTCCTGTCTCCGATGGCTTCGGAGAGTGCCGTAAGCGCCGGTTTCCTTCCGCCGGTTCCGATGGCTAAGAATTTATAGATCTCCGCATGGCGTCTGGCATCTTCTCTTGCATAGAGATCCAGAACCGCCGCTGCCTTCTCTGCGCTGATCTCATCCTCTCCCGCCGCAAGTTTTTCCTGATAAGCCTTTAACGCCGTGATCTCGATATCGCAGCGGTTGGTCAGATCGGATCGGCCACGGTCCTCGTAGCTTTGAAAGAGGTCTGCATCCGCAGCGTCCGGAGCATCATCGGTTGCGATCATGAGATTTCTGGTGTAGTAATTGTGGATTTCTTCGTCTTCGGTCCGCCCGGTCTTCTCTTCGATCTCATCATAGGCATTCTTTAACGGGATCAGCTCGGGGAGATTCATCAGGTCGTAGAGGCTGTCATCCATCACGTCCTTCTTCTCTCCGGTCATCGGGTCGTAAGCACCGTCTGCGGTAACAACGGCTGAAATCCAATAGCCGTCCAGTTCCTCTTCCTTGTTTCGGATATCTCCGGAAAGTGTGGAAAGATCCGCACCGGTCAGTGTCGTCCATACATCTTCCGCTTCATAGCCCTTGCTGGATCCGTCTTCCATCAGCTCGGACTTGTAAAACTCGATATCCTGCTTTCTCTGCTTCTTGGAAATGTTGGCAAGACGATAATAGGTGTCGTTTAAAGCGTCAAATTCAATCAGGTAGGTTCCGATAAAAAGTGTGGTCTTTCGCACTTCGAAACGCTGTCTGTAATTACCGAACTTCACCATACCGCCGGATTTTTTGTAATCCTCTGCGGTAAGTGCCTCGTACTCCTCCTTGCTGATCGTGCCCTTCGCACGGTCCGCAAGAGATGCGTTAAAAGGTGCTGCAACTGCGTTTTGCTCCGCTTTTCTGTCGGAGAGGACGCCCCGCTTTCCGCCGAAGATGATCATCGACGCCGCACCCGCAAGGAAGCATGTGGCAATCAGGCCGAGATAAGCTGCTTTATATGAAGTTTTTCCCGGTCTGTTCTTCTTCATGTGTCATCAGTCTCCCGTCTGGTACTGGTTGATATACTCAAGCTTTGACATGGGAACTACCACGCTCTGTGTCTTCGTATCGAAGTTTGCCTCAAAGAGTACGCTTCCCGAATCATCCGTAAAATCAATAGTCAGACTTCCCAGATCACCGCTTACGGAGTCAAGATACTTATAGGGTGTATCAAGCTTGGCAAATTTCTTGTCCGTGGTATCCTTTAAATGTACGGAACCCTTTCGGATCGCGTACTGGGTTGCGCCGTAGTGGTCCTTCAGTTTCAGATTGATCTCGATCGTACCTGTCGCCGAGGAATTCTCTACGGTATACTCTCCGATGATCATACCCTCGGATGTAAAGGTGTTGTAATCCTTGATAAAAGGAAGACTTCCGTGTTGTACCGTCGGATCAAATTCGCAGCTTGTAATGTAGCCGTAATCCGGCCCCATGTAAAACCTGATCTCACAGGTGGTGATATCGCCTGTGGCAAGTGACATGTGGCGAAGTGTGGATCCCACCGGCATCCTGCCGCCGATCCTTACCTTGTCACACCAGAGTTCGTAATAGTTGACATTGTCCACCGAGAATCCGTCAGGAACGTCCACATGCAATTCGAACATCGTCTGCTCCGCAAGATAGACGAGGGAATAGGTGATGCCATCCTCATATACGGGAACCAGAGTCTTTAACATATCATCCGCAGACCCGTCCGTGGATGCTCTTCCGAGTCCTGCGGTTCTTGACTCCGCCGTCATCTTCTGACTTCTTGACTCAAAGAAGGCCGTAACGCCTCCGCAGGTGGTTCTGTCCAGTTCATAGGTTGCTTTGCTGTATTCGGTTAAAGCTTCGGACTCTCCCGTAACAGCGGAATTGACGGAGTTTTCAAGTTCCTTGTACTCATCCACCGTGATCTGTCCCATCACATACTGCACGTCGCCCTTCACCATATCTTCTCTTGCCTTGGTAAGCGCATCAACAGATGTAAGGTAGGCGGTTCTTGTGGCAACATAGTTCTCAAATCCGTCATCCACGGTTGAAATTAAGTCCAGCTTGGTGTTCTCTTTTTCTTTTCTTGCGCTCTGGTAATCGATGGCATTCTGATAGAGGACATAAGGATCATCTTCCACATAACGGATACCGTCTAAACTTCCCTTCAGCCACTCCTTGGGGAATTTTACAAACCAGATTCTGTATTTGCCTCTCCAGGGATCATCGATCCTCTGTAAGAAGTTGTCGTAATCTTTCTTGAAAGCTCTCTTGTCAAGGTCGCCTCCGCTGATCACCTTATTGACATGTCCGGAGATCAGATTGATCTTACCGCCGTAATAATTCGACATCAGACTGAAATTTGTGCGAAGCGAAAGCATTGCAAGATTCTCATCCGTGATCGCTTCATACAGCGTCTGATCTCTTGCGACGGCGTAATCCTCCAGGAAGGGAATCGCATCTCTTCCCATCTCTGCCGAGACGAAAGGATTCTCAAAAGTGTAGCCGCTCGTCACGTCAAGTCCGATGGCATTGCTTAGTTTCTTTTTGGCATTTTCGTACTTGGTTGTGGCTGCGGAAAGCTTGGTCTTCGCGGTGGAAAGCTCCGCTTTTGCGCGATCCACATCTCCCTGCGTTGCGGTGCCGAGCTTCACGCCGGTCTCAAGTCTCCTGATACCGTCGGAAATAGCATCCACCCTGTCCTGATAGAAGGTCATAGCCTCCTGATTGGAACAGATCTCTACAAAGAGTTCGCTCACCTTTTCGTATTCGGCGAGCTTCTGGTCATTCATTTTGTGATTTAATGTATCAATCTCGCTCTGGAGCTGGACAGGCTTATAGGAGAATTCAAAAGCCTCCTGCTCGTTCGGCTTGGTCGGAAGCTTGAAAGAAAGAAGCGGTGACCAGCGAAAAGAGCTCATGTTTTTCTGCTTGGCATCCAGGCTCTTTAAGGCGGAAGTTTTCGCCGCCTGTTTGGATTCAATCGAAAGTTCAAGGGCTTCGATCTTTTCACTGTGCGCAACTGCCAGCGTCTTTGCCGTGGACAGTGTCAGTGTCGTATCGGAAGCAGCCCTTGCGGGAAAAGCCGGAACAATCAGGGAAGCCGTCATCATCAAAGCCGCAAGCCCCGCTGCGATCCCTCTTCTGATATGAAGTTTTCCGGCAGTTTTTCGTCGCATATACGTCATCTCCTCGTACAGGTTTTGACCATCTTACAATGGTGATAGTCACAATCCCGTCACATTGAAACGATTTATTGCTCTACGTCACTTCTGTCTTCCTGCGCGATATAATAGAAGGAAAACAGGTCTTTATCCGCACCGGTGCCGGTCACGAAATTATAGACCAGACCGTCTTTGATGAAGCTGGTAAGATACACTTCATACTCCGTATCATAACCGGTCACACGCGTATACTCGGTGAATTCGCTCTTGGTCGTAACCTCGGGCAGTGCGTCAAAAGAAGCTCCGGGGTTGCCCATTTCTCTGATCGCAAGTTCCTCCGACAGCGTCGCGCGCGACACACCTTCGTAGGTGGGCTGGCCAAGAATACCTGTAATCTCGCTGATTTTCTTGTACTCCTTGCCTCCGAAGCGGAAATTGTCTTTTAACACGTAGATTGTAGAAGCCTTATAGGACTCATCTACGGAAGCCGCATCTCCTCTTTCCACGGAGAGCGCTGAGATGTCTTTCATGCTTCTCACGCGTTCGGATCCGTCGTCGTACATCACGACCTGTCCCAAATAAGCCTTTGCGAGTTCCTCGTTGGTCATGCCGATCAAAGCACTGTACTTGATCTCATCCTGAGAGAATTCTCCGTCAAATACGATGTTGTTTCCTGTGTCGAATAATTTACCGGCGCCCTCTTTCATTCCTAAGGTAAATGCGCCTTCATACTCAAGGCTACCGTTCTCCCGGTAAAGCTTTCCGTCTCCGGAGAAGAGATTCTCATGGAAGTTGCCGATGTAGTGAATGGTGCCGTCCGGATAATAGAAGGTACCCAGGTCCTCATACATACTGTTGGTAAAATGGCCCTGGTATACGATGTTGCCCTCGGGATTGTAGAGTGTACCGTTGCCGTTACAGCTGCCTTTGGAAACACTGCCTTCATAAGCAAGGTAGCCTGACTTTCCTTTGATGCGGACATTTCCTTTCGCTATCCGAAGCATGATGGAATTGTATTTGTAGGTCTTAACATGATCTCCGCCCTTTCTGTTCGGGAAGAGGGACGGATAGGTGGCGTATGTATAAAGAAGTGACACGACACCGATGATGATCACGATCGCAAATGCCAGTTTCTTCGATACGAGCCAGCCGAAGACGCCGTAGTAGTCGTCCTTGTCTCTCGGCTTAACACTGAAGACGTTGCGGAAGAATCCACGGATTCTTTCAAGTACGCGGGCACGGACATATCCACTCGATGTGAACATACGAATCTTGGTAACAAGACGCGTAAACCGTGCCTTTATAGCATTCCACATGACTTTGATCAGATTACCCATAGGTCAGTTCCTTTCCGTAAGATGTACTTACAGATGAAGCTCTCCGGTAAATTTATCTTCACCGCCGTTCAGGCGTGTCTCGCATTCGAAGAGATACCACTTTACGAGTTCGTCCTCAGGGAAATCCCTGAGGATATCGGTGAATGCATTTCTTGCGAGGAAGAAATCCTGCGCATAATACAGTTTGATTGCCTCCTCAAAGGCTGCTTTGGTGCGGATCTTTGCAGCCGATACTCTGCCCGCCTGCGCGGAAAGCACCTCGTAGAGGTCGATACGCTTGCCCGCATCTGCAGTCACAAATCCGATATATCTTGTCTCTCCGATGTCTGTCTCGCGTTTTAATACCGAATCGGTCACAACAAGAGAAAGCCTTAAGCTTCTGAGCCAGTCCGCGTATGTCGCAAGTTTCTCGGTCTCTCTGGATACCAGGAAGGACATGCTCTGGTTCTCCGTACCGCAGACACCGTAGAAGAAATCCGTGTAGTGAAGGAGGATCAACACATCCGTATAGTCTCTCTTCTTCCACTCTCTTAAACTGTTTAAAACTTCCGCGCCGAATTCGATGGATGTGTTTCTGTCATCGGGGAACAGAAGTCTGGCTTTGGTCAGCGTTTCATTGTTGGCTACATAGATACCGCCCTTTGCCTCTCTTTGCTTCTCTAAGATCTCGAACACGCGATTCTTGCCGAGAAGGTTCTCCTTGTCGGAGCGTCTCTGATCTCTCATGGAGACAACAGCCAAAGTACCTTTTAAGTTCGCACTGTCACCGATTCCCACCTCGGTAATGGAGTCTCTTCCGAGGATCGTCTCGATGGATTTGGGTGCGAATCTGTAATATGCCTCAAAAATCTTGTACTTGGAGCGATTCACGCTCGCAATGTTCTTCTCGATCTCAAAGACGGAATTTTTGATGGAATTCATGTCCTTGCCGTGTACACGGTGCGCCTTGATCTTGCCTCTGCCCTCCGCAAGACGCTTTAAGTTCTCCGCAAGAACCTTGAGTTCTCTTTCTTCCATCATCAGGAAGAAGACCAAAACTGCACTGATCAGCAGGAATAAAATCGTCGTTCTTCTGATGTAGATACGGTTTTGCGACAGTTCCTGTCGCAGGTTGATCCTGTAATTGCAAATACCTACGAGCGTGTATCCGGAAAGTCCGCTTCCGTCAAGGTTCTTGGAAAGGATCACCCGGTTTGCACCTGAGATGCCACCCGTAAGCGTGCCGCTGTGCTCCTTGGATGCCACGGTCTTTGCGATCTCCCATACTTTCTTTCCGTAAACCGTCTCGATGGAAACCCTGTTGTTGTACTTGTCGGAAACAAGGATCTCACCCGTCTCGCGGTCTACAAGCAGCAGATCCGTAAGACCTCTGCCCGACTGCGTGATCGTGATGCCGTCTCTTAACTGATCCGCCATTTCAAGATACAGATCGCTGCTGTAAAATGCGGCAAGCGCTGCTTCTTTGTCCGAAGTAGTCCCTCCGCTTAACAGCTTCTCTGCTTCTTCAAGGTCCGTATCTGTGAAAAGGGAATTCAGTACTTCATATGAGAAATCCGCATACTCGGATTCACTGATGTCTTCTTTGGTTTTCACCATACCTCTGACTCCGAGGAGACAGATCATGAAGAATACCAGTTCAATCACAAGACCCGCATATACGATACGGTTCTTTCCTCGTAAAATCATCACGAGAAGTACGATAAAAGGTATGCCGATACCCCAGATCAGGATGATCATCGAGAAGCGAACGCCCTTCAGTCTGTGGAAGTCCTCTGCGGAAAGCTTCATACCGTCATACGCTTTGACGCAAACCTCAGGGATCATAAATGCCTCTGTAGGCGCCTCATTGTCATAACGAACAGCCAGATTGCCGGGGAAGTAGATACTGTCGGCAATAAAGCGTCCGGGATCCGAAATCTCGTGTATGGTAGCGGTGAGTTCCCTGAAAATGTCCTCGGAAACCTTCTCCTGCTTCTCAGACTTCTTGCCGGTCAGTTTTCCGATATCGATCTTCTTTTCATGCACCGGTTCCTTAAAGGATGATTTGGAAATCTCAAAGACGGATACCTCATCGTGTCCCGGATGAACAGCTGTAAGATATACGCTTTTTTCATCGGTGGTAAGTCCTGTCACGTCCATATCCTTGCCGATCACAAGATAATCGGTCAGGGAATTCATGATCAGGTCATCATCAAAATATACCAGGCGATATGCCGTAACTCTCTTGTCCCCGTACTCCTTCTCTTCGGAAAACAGTGCGTAGACGCCACCGTCATAGGCAAGCTTGTGCACAGTTGCATTTGAGAGGACGTCTCTCTTTCCCGCATACCATGTGCGATCGATGGAGCCTGTCCAGGAGAGTTTGTAGATCACCGCCTGATCATAGCAATTATCACTGATATAAACCCGCTCGTCCGAAACCGCGTATCCCTGTGCGGTTGTAAGACCTTCGGTAGACTTCTCGGAAGGGAAGAAATACAATCCGAGCAGTATACCCATAAGCAATGTCCATATCGAACATAAAATTATGACTGTCTTTTTCATACGAAGTTAACCCCTACTGTAGTAAGCTCTCGGTTCCGATCTTATCGAAACTGTTAATAAAGAGTCGAAGCCAAGGCACGTCTCCGAACAAGAGCTGTGTAATAAATGACAGGATCACAAACAGCGCCAGGAAGATGCTGATCCATAAGAGGACTCTGAAAAGTCTGTCCTTGTTTCTTCTGAACCACTGTTTGATCCTTGCGCCAAGCCCCGTCTTTTGCTTGGGCACGGCCGTGATCCTGACATCCTTGTATAGTTCCACGAATCTGTTGTAGCTCTGCTTGGATGTCTTTTTTTCAAGCAGTTTTAAACTGTTTGTCTGTCGTCCTTCCTTCGGTCGAAGAAGGTTTAAGAGGATCGACGCGCACATTACGGTACAATCCCGCTCCGTGCGGAAGGGCTCTAATTGGGAAAGATCGATCATGTACCCCAGATAAACCGAACCGTCCCGTGACAGATGTAATTGCTCCTGTGAAAGGATCAGGTATAAGATCGGCCATGGAAGGCCCGAGCTCATACATGCAATGATGGTATTGATGCAGATGTCCTCGCACTCGGAGAGTGAGAGAATGTCCGGTCTGTAGAACGAATAAAGCGGACGCTCCTTTACATACGGAAAGACGATGATCTGCATCTCCCCGTCGGAAAAGCAATCCACAAAAAAGTCTCCATCGCGCTCCGTCTCCTCACATATCGTTAAAAAACGGCGCACGACAGTATGGTCCTTTACACAGATCACTGTATAAAGGCCGCCACCTTTGTCATTTAGATTTCTGCAGACATAAAGCTCATTTTGCTCGCTCTTTGCTACAAGGCGAATCGTTTTGAGCCGCATTTTCCGTGATTGAAAAATCATCGATTATTCATTACCCTTCTTTTTAACAATGGCATATGCGTAAGTACATACAAGCGGCATATCCGTACAATAGATACAAATCTCGTATACGCCTTCTTTGTTCGGTGCGGTATAGACACCGTCTGCCGTAATCTCTCCGCTTCCGGGCTCCGTGAGTTCGTAAGCGATGGAAACAGCATCCATATTGTGATACTCGACGCCGAAGAAGTGGCTCTCCTTCACACCGAGCACAACCGTGGGTGTCACGGCGGAGATACTCTTTCCGCCCGCATCCTCCATAAGCTCCAGGTCGTTGCCGGCAGGGAATCTTATGGCTACCCAGCGATAGGTAAGCATCAGATAGTCAACGTTCTCAAGCAGTTTCGCCGCTACGATGAAGCTGCCCTTGTCATTTAAGACACGAATTGCAGTCTCGGCATTCACGACATTGCTCTGCTCGCCTTCGAAAAGCTCGGGGTTACCGAAGATGGTATTCTTGGTGCTTGAGGATACCGTCTGATCCTCGTTGATGAATTCATATCCTACATCAACATATACATTTCCTTTGCCGAGACCGTGCATGATCTCTCCGGAGTAGTAGATCTCGCCCTTTCTGGGATTCTCATTTAAGGGAATCTCAAGGACGCCGGTTGCAAGCTGCATCTGCGGTGTCTCCGTACGCACGGGCTGTGCCTCCGGAATGCGGCTCACGACAGCTTCCTTTTCGGCAATATCCGCCTGCTTGGTGAAGAAATCCATGTAGCCTTCACGCAAAACTTCCTGTGCGGGAGCGGTCACATAGCGCTTTACGCCCTGCTCTACCACATCCTCGATAATGTAAGCCTGATCGGTACGAACCAGAGTAAGGTCCGCAAGTCGAATGAAATCCCCCTGACTACCGACACTCTTCATCTCCAGATTCATGCGTCCGATCTCGTTGATGACAAGCTCGCGGGGAGCGACGTCGGAAAGCATCACGCGAATGGAGAAATTCTCGGGAACGGAAACCGCCTCGTCATTCTCGAAACCGGATGCGGAACCGCTCTTTAAGATGATGTTGGTCTCATTCGCCGGAACATCCTGCGCGATCATCCAGTAATCGAAATCAGCGGATCTGCCGGCCGCAAGACCGAGATTCTCGATATCCACCACGATCTCGTGGTCACCCTTGGCGGATACAAAAGCAGGGATCTGCAATGTTCCGTGATAGGTGAGCTTTACATCCTGTGAGGAAAGCTTGGTCACGCGAAGCATGGCCTTGACCTGCCTGCCGCGGCTTACGGTTGCGGGAATTGTGAAATCTATGCGGAAATTGTCATCGGAAAATAAGGTTTCCTTCGCGAAGAATTCTGTCTCCATCTCGAAGGATAAAGGAATATCTTCTCTGTCCATCAGGAAGATACGGTAGCCCTCGGAGATACGATTGTATTCGTAATCCTTGTCTGCTCCTGCCTGATTCACGGCATAAACGGTGTGCACTTCCTTCTCTTCGTAAGCAAGGCATAAGGACACATCGCTTGTTTTTAAATTCTCGAATCCGTCGATGGCGGAAAGTTTCTTCACAACAGAAGAATCAATGACAATCTCGCGACCCATGCCATCGATTGCAACACCGCTTTCCACGAGGATCGACAGGTCATCCAGACTGAACACACCGAGTCCGCATACGATACCTGCGCCATACATCACGGAGTTTAAGAATCTTCTTTTGTTGTTGAAGTAGGTCTGCTCGGCCAGGAAATCAGCACTGGTCAGCATCTTGCCCGCATAGTAGCGGTTTCTTTCGAATGGATAGAGCTTGTTGTTATTCATAGTTTCTTCCTTTCCTGATGACTCATCATAAAAGTCCGCAATTTCCCAAAGTTTATTGTATCTTTTGTTCGGTCACACTTCAGTCACAATGACCGTTATATTTTCTTCAGATCCTGCATCAGACTGCCGTTCGTGATCTCCGACCAGCTGTACTGACTCATGTATTCTCCGTGGTAACTTCGCGTTACCGCCTTGTCACCATTTAAGTAATCGAAGTAGTCACATGATACCTCGTTTACATCGATTGCCAAAAATCCCCTCTGTCTTAGGATCACGTCCGAATATCCGCGCTCCTGCAGCGTATTCTTGATATCCGCCCTGATGTTGTTCAGATAGGAGATTCTGCCTTCGTAGTCGCTTTCATCCTCCCAGAGCGCCGCTATAAGCTCTCCGTTCGAGACGAAGGTTCCGTGCTTGTCTACCAGGTAGGCCAGCACTTCCATGCTCTTTTTGTATTTGAACTTGATGGGTTCTTCGCCGTCATAGACAGAGAAGTTGCCGAAGGTCACAATCTTGAATTTCTTGCGGTTATCCTCGATCTGATCCTTGTAACGAAGATCTTCAAGTTCTTTTTTGATCTTGTCTGCCGTAACAGGTTTCATGATGTAGCCCGAGGCGTGCATCCCCATTGCCTCGCCCACATACTCGCTGTAACCGGTGGTGAAGATGATATTGATGTTGGGTCGCAGTTTCTTTAAGTCTTGTGCAAGATCAACACCGTTTACGCTTCGCATCTCCACATCCAGGAAGGCAACATCCACCTTGGTGGAGTATGCGAATTCAAGAGCTTCCGCCGCTCGCCTGAATCCTGTGATTTTGGCGTCGATATTCAGTTTTTCAAGTACGCCGATCAGATGATCGAGCGCCGGCTTTTCGTCATCAACTGCGATGATTTCCATTAGGATCTCCCCTTTTTCTTCTCCTTCGCCGGTATCTTCACCGTAACCTTGGTACCACTGCCCTCGGCCGTGTAGATATCAAGCGTTCCACCGCACATCAGAGCCAGACGCTCTCTTACATTGGCAAGTCCGACATGCGTGCGCCCCTTTGTATCCTTGGACTTGTAGTGGGGGTCATATCCCACTCCATTGTCCGAAACCGTAATGGTGTAGCCGTCCTCCCCCTGTGATGTGGAGATGGTCACCGTGCCGCCTTCTTCGCTGCCACGAAGTCCGTGCTTAACGGCATTCTCAACCAAAGGCTGAATCGTGAGCGGAGGAACCATGAAGTCCTTTGTCTTGATGTCATATTCGATCCGGAGTTCATCCTCAAAGCGAAGCTTCTCCAGATAGAGGTAGTTGTTGATATGATTGAGTTCCTGCTCGAAGGGAATGATCTGATCCGCCGACACGGAGTCAAGATTCGCTCTTAAGTAATCCGAGAATTCCTCGATGGCCTTCTGTGCCTGGGCAGGATCCTTTTCGCACAGATAATAGATCGTATTCAGCACATTGTATATAAAATGCGGTTTGATCTGGCTGAACATGATCTCGATACGTTTGCGTTCGATATCTTCTTTTTCGGATTTGTTCTTGCTTTTGGATACAATTGTATAGATCACCATACCGAGAAAAAGACATGTAACGATGATTGCATATATAAGTTCCCAAGTCATAAAGCTTCTCCCTCAAAAAACCACAATAATACATCGTCTATTTTATCATATCTATGACCTTCAAACAACATTTTGATACATCTTTTACCAATGCGGTGAACATGAAAAAAGGCCGTTCCACACGAGGATCAGCCTTTTATTTGTGTATTTTTTTGCGTTCCCACTTCTTTCGCACTTCCGCCGCTTTTGCGATCACTTTTTCCTTCCATTCGTCGTCCGGTGCATCAAGCTGATACGCCTCAAATCCGTACTCCCTTCCGTAGGAACAGATCACGGATTCATCGTCCACATGAAGTGCGATCTGATAGCGGTTCGGCACCTTCTGTGGAAGGATCTGGGCGCTGCCTTTCTGGTTTTCTTCAAGGTGGCGCATGGCGTTCACGATGCCGTCAAACCTCACGCCGTAACAACGAAACAAGCCGCGAATGTATCTCTCCGAACGATAGGACGAAGTATAAACCCAGACCTCATACCCCTGTCCCTGCAGTTCGCGGATCAGTTCCGGTGTTCCGAGCCGAAGCCGCTCTTTGAATATTTTGTTTAACGGAAACCGAAGCTCGGGCTCTGTCTTGTGCGTGATGGGCGATACAAAGAGCACCTCATCCAGGTCAAAGCTCACGCGCATATGTTCCCAGGGATTCTCATTTTTCTTTTTCATGCTTTCCGATTTTCTTGATCACACTGATCGCATGCTTTGACCACTTCTCCGGGGTCGCCTCAAGGGAATACTCCTCAAACTCCTTGGATCCGCGGTGGGTGACTAAGATCATGTCATTGTCGATATGCAGCGTTTCCGCATAACGGTTGTTGATCAGTGTTTCCATCTTCACGGCGTTTTCGCTTTTGTTCTTGATCGGCTTCGCCGTACCGGTGATGATACCGACCACATCCACTCCGTAACATTTGAAGAAATGTTTGATGTCATCAATGGAATAATAGTTGGACGCGTAGGTCCAGACATCGTAACCGTTCTTCGCAAGGAAGTAAAACAGCGCGGGAATACCGAGACGGATCCTCTGCTTGTGTTTGATGTTGTGCGGGAATCGGAGTTCCCTCTCAAGATAAGGGTCGTCCGACGGACGGAACACTACCTCATCAAGGTCAAGCGCCACACGCTTGTCATGCGCGGATGCCTCGAGCATCTTCTGCACGTCCGACTCCTGCGCCAGATTCACGATCCTGACGGGAATCTTCTTGATCCCAACCTTCATGGCCGCTGCCCACCTGTGATGTCCGTTTAATATAAGATACCCCTGCGGGCGTAGTTTTTCAACGATCAGCGGCTCATCAAACACCTGTTGATTTGTATCGAGCGCACGTCGAAACTGCTGCTCGTATTCCGAAATGATCCGGTAACTCGGTCCCACATCCGGGAACGTAAACTCATCCTCTTCATTGGGATGAAGACTTGTGATTGCAACATTCTTCACCATCATGCGTTCAAGCATGCCCGCCTTCACCGGATGGAAGATCCCCTTCTGCTTTCCGAGGTCTTCCTGTACATAAGCATCGAATTCTGTTTTAGGATTCGCCATAACATTTCTCCTTGTGTGTCCCCTCACTTTGTCAAAAATACCATAAATCGATAACGGATACAATATTCGTAACCAATACGGTGAAAAGAAAGTGCAAAGGCGCATATAAAAAGACCCCGCGGCATGTCGCGGGGTCTTTGAAAAAGCTATGATTACTTATCTGCGATTGCTGCCTGAGCTGCTGCAAGTCTTGCTACCGGTACTCTGAACGGTGAGCAGGATACATAGTCAAGGCCAATCTTGTGGCAGAACTCAACGGATGAAGGATCACCGCCGTGCTCGCCGCAGATACCTACGTGAAGCTTGTTGTTAACAGGCTTTCCGAGCTTGATAGCCATCTCCATAAGCTTGCCGACACCGGTCTGATCAAGCTTAGCGAAGGGATCGTTCTCGAAGATCTTGGTGTCATAGTAAGCATCAAGGAACTTACCTGCATCATCTCTTGAGAAACCGAAGGTCATCTGTGTAAGGTCGTTGGTACCGAAGCAGAAGAAGTCAGCTTCCTTAGCGATCTCATCAGCTGTAAGAGCAGCTCTGGGGATCTCGATCATGGTACCTACTTCGTACTCGAGCTTAGCGCCTGCTGCAGTGATCTCTGCATCAGCAGTCTCAACAACTACCTTCTTAACGAACTTGAGCTCCTTGATCTCACATACAAGCGGGATCATGATCTCAGGCTTAACATTCCAATCGGGATGTGCCTTCTGTACTTCGATTGCAGCACGGATAACTGCCTTGGTCTGCATCTTTGCGATCTCAGGATATGTAACTGCAAGACGGCATCCTCTGTGACCCATCATCGGGTTGAACTCGTGGAGTCCCTGGATGATAGCCTTGATAGCGTCTACGCTCTTGCCCTGAGCATCAGCAAGCTTCTTGATATCCTCTTCCTCGGTCGGAACGAACTCATGAAGGGGCGGATCCAGGAAACGGATGGTAACAGGGTTACCCTCGAGTGCCTCATAGAGAGCCTTGAAATCGCTCTGCTGATAAGGAAGGATCTTCTCAAGTGCTGCTTCTCTTTCTTCAACTGTATCTGCACAGATCATCTCACGGAAAGCAGCGATTCTGTCTTCCTCGAAGAACATGTGCTCTGTACGGCAGAGACCGATACCTTCTGCACCGAGCTCTCTTGCCTTCTTAGCGTCAGCGGGAGTATCTGCGTTGGTACGAACCTTAAGCTTTCTGAACTGATCAGCCCAAGCCATGATACGTCCGAACTCACCTGCGATCTGAGCATCAACTGTGGGGATAAGACCTGCGTAGATGTTACCTGTGGTACCATCGATGGAGATCTCGGAACCCTCTGTAAATGTGGTGCCTGCAAGTGTGAACTTCTTGTTCTCCTCGTCCATAACGATGTCGCCGCAACCGGATACACAGCATGTACCCATACCACGTGCAACAACCGCTGCGTGAGAGGTCATACCACCACGTACTGTGAGGATACCCTGAGCAGCCTTCATACCTGTGATATCCTCAGGTGAAGTCTCAAGACGAACAAGTACAACCTTCTCGCCCTTGTCTGCCCATGCTACTGCGTCATCTGCAGTAAATACAACCTTACCGCAAGCAGCACCCGGTGAAGCACCGAGACCCTTGCCGAGAGGTGTTGCAGCCTTAAGAGCTGCTGCATCGAACTGAGGGTGAAGGAGTGTGTCAAGGTTACGAGGATCGATCATAGCGACAGCCTCTTCGGGTGTCTTATGTCCCTCGTCTACAAGATCACAAGCGATCTTTAATGCAGCGGGAGCTGTTCTCTTACCGTTACGGCACTGAAGCATGTAGAGCTTCTTGTTCTCAACGGTGAACTCCATATCCTGCATGTCATGGTAGTGATTCTCGAGTGTATCACAAACCTTAATGAACTCAGCGTATGCCTCGGGGAACTCCTTCTCCATCTGAGCGATCGGCATAGGTGTACGAACACCTGCTACTACGTCCTCGCCCTGTGCGTTGATGAGGAACTCACCCATAAGCTTGTTCTCGCCGGTTGCCGGGTCACGTGTGAATGCCACACCTGTACCGGACTCGTTGTTAAGGTTACCGAATACCATGGGCATAACGTTAACTGCGGTACCCCAAGAATAAGGGATATCATTGTCACGACGATATACATTTGCACGAGGGTTATCCCATGAACGGAATACTGCCTCGATAGCCAGCTTCAACTGGGTAACGGGATCTGAAGGGAAGTCCTCGCCGAGCTGATTCTTGTACTCAGCCTTGAACTGCTCTGCAAGTTCCTTTAAGTCAGCAGCGGTAAGCTCGACATCGAACTTCACGCCACGAGCCTCTTTCATCTTGTCGATGAGCTGCTCGAAGTACTTCTTACCAACCTCCATAACGACATCAGAGAACATCTGAATGAAACGTCTGTAGGAGTCATATACGAAACGCTCGAAAGCAGGATCAGGGTTACCTGCGATCATAGCTGCTACTACCTCGTCGTTAAGACCGAGATTCAAAATGGTATCCATCATACCGGGCATGGATGCTCTCGCACCTGAACGTACGGAAACAAGAAGAGGATTCTTTAAGTCGCCGAACTTCTTACCGTTGATCTCCTCCATCTTGGCAACACCTTCCATCGCCTGTGCCATGATTTCGTCGTTGATCTTTCTGCCATCCTCATAATACTGAGTACATGCCTCAGTTGTGATGGTGAAGCCCTGCGGCACCGGAAGGCCGATAGAAGTCATCTCTGCAAGGTTTGCACCCTTACCGCCTAAGAGATTTCTCATGGTCATGTCGCCTTCGCTGAACATATACACCCATTTGTTTGCCATTGTTTGTACCTCCTGATTTTCTTTTATCTTCGCGTGAGACCAAATGGCGGGTCTCACATGCGCTATCCAAAATTATAACACATCGGATATTATTATGAAAGCAAATTTTATCCTAGTAATAGAGTTTTTTCTCGAAGTATTCCTTGAGATCTTCGATCTTCACTCTCTCCTGCTCCATGCTGTCGCGATCACGTACGGTAACCGCACCGTCCGTCTCGGAATCAAAGTCATAGGTTACGCAGAACGGTGTTCCGATCTCATCCTGTCTTCTGTATCGCTTACCGATGTTTCCTCTGTCGTCAAATTCGCAGTTCCAGTACTTGGAAAGTTCTGCGTAAACCTTCTCCGCACCCTCGTCGAGCTTCTTGGAAAGCGGAAGCACGCCGATCTTTACGGGTGCAAGTGCAGGATGGAAACGAAGCACGGTACGCATATCGCCTCCGGGGAGTTCCTCCTCGTCATAAGCCTCGCACAGGAACGCAAGAACCACGCGGTCAGCGCCGAGTGACGGCTCGATCACGTAAGGGATATACTTCTCCTTGGACTCGTCGTCGAAGTATTCCATCGGCTCACCGGACGTATTCTGGTGCTGTGTAAGATCGTAGTCGGTACGATCCGCAATACCCCAGAGCTCACCCCAGTCGGTGAAGGGGAATGCATACTCAATATCGGTGGTCGCGTTGCTGTAGAAGGAAAGCTCTTCCTTGTCATGATCGCGAAGTCTTAAGTTCTCAGCCTTGATGCCGAGGTCTAAAAGCCACTGATAACAGAAGTTTCTCCAATACTCAAACCACTCAAGATCCGTGCCGGGCTTGCAGAAGAACTCAAGCTCCATCTGCTCGAACTCTCTCGTACGGAAGGTAAAGTTACCCGGTGTGATCTCGTTACGGAAGGACTTGCCGACCTGTCCGATACCGAAGGGTACTTTCTTTCTTGAAGTTCTCTGTACATTTTTAAAGTTGACAAAGATACCTTGAGCCGTCTCGGGGCGAAGGTATACGGTATTCTTCGCATCCTCGGTTACGCCCTGGAAGGTCTTGAACATCAGGTTGAACTGACGGATATCGGTAAAGTTGTGCTTTCCGCAGGACGGGCAGGGAATCTTATGCTCGTCGATGAATTTCTTCATATCTTCATTGGACCATCCATCCACGGATCCTTCCAAAGCGATGCCGTGCTCGGATGCAAAATCCTCGATCAGGTTGTCCGCGCGGAAACGCTCGTTACACTCGCGGCAATCCATCAAAGGATCCGAAAAGCTGCCCAAGTGTCCGGATGCCACCCATGTCTGGGGGTTCATCAGAATCGCACAGTCAACGCCCACGTTGTAGGGGTTCTCCTGGATGAACTTTTTCCACCAGGCGCGCTTGACGTTGTTCTTGAACTCAACGCCGAGATTACCGTAATCCCAGGTGTTGGCAAGACCGCCGTAGATCTCGGAGCCCGGATAGATGAAGCCTCTGGACTTTGCAAGAGCTTCGATTTTGTCCATTGTTTTTTCCATGTTATGTTCCTCACTTTCTTCTGCCACCGGAGTGTGGCGAATTTGGTCCGCACCTTAGAAGCGGACAGCACGTATGATACTATAATCCCTTGAGGATTTCAAGGGAATTAAACTGCCGTTCCACATATCTTCCCCGAAAGTCTTCCACAACCGCGGAAAGTTCCGCTGCCGCCTCTTCCTTAAGGTTGAAAGAAAAGAGTTTTTCGAAGGGACTTACCGCAATATAGGAAAGCGTATAAAGTACCGTTTCGGAAAGCCTTCTTCCGCCCGGCGTCTTCTTTGCGCAGTCCTCGCAGAGCATACCACCCTTTGTGCCGTGATAGACGGTTGCCTTTTCGGCCCCGCACAACACGCAGCGGTCCGCAAAGAGTCCCTGCCCCTCCAAAGCCATCAGGCGAAGTTCGTATATATTCCTGATCAGTGACAGCGGCTGATGTCCGGCGATCAGCGCCTTTAACGCCGTATAAAGAAGGTTTAGATGGTTGACGCAGAAGTCTCCCTCCCTTGTGTAATAGGACATGAACTCGCAAAAATAAGCTGCGTAACAGAGTTTTTCGATATCAGCCTCAAGCTCGGAAAAACGTTCCGTGATCTCCGCCTTCATAAGCGTATAGGAATCCCTTCCCGGTCGCACCGTGAAGCTTCCCATGGCATAGGATCTCGTCGCAGCAAGAAAGCGGCTGTTCATCCGTCTTGCGCCGTTGGCGAAGACGGTGATCTTGCCGCGTTCTTTGGTGAGTATCACCAGTCGTCTGTCGTATTCTTTTAGATCCGAACCGTACAGGACGATCCCTGTCACGATCTCCTCTTCATACATAGACTACTCATCCTCATGATAGCCGAAGTTCTTAAGAAGTGTGTCGCTGTCTCTCCAGTTCTTCTTGACCTTCACCCATAGTTTCAGATTCACCTTAAGACCGAGCAGCGCTTCGATGCTCTTTCGCGCACCCGTGCCGATCTTTTTTAACATGGCGCCCTGCTTGCCGATGATGATGCCCTTGTGACTGTCCCTTTCGCAGATAATGGTAGCATCGATATCCACCAGTCTGCCGTCCGGACGTTCTTTCATGCGATCGATCACAACCGCAATCCCGTGCGGAATCTCCGCGTCGAGCAGTCGAAGCGCCTGCTCTCTTACCATCTCTGCCGCAATCTGACGCTCCGGCTGATCCGTAAGTGTATCCGGGTCGAAGTACATCGGTCCCTTGGGCATCTCCTGCTTCAAGACGGAAAGAAGTGTATTTGTATTGTCATCCTTTAACGCGGATACCGGGACCACCGCCGCAAATTCCGCCAGATCCTTATAGGTGGTGATCGCCTCTGCGATCCCCGCTTCGTCCACGGTATCAATCTTATTGATCACAAGGATAACCGGTGTTTTGACTTTTTTAAGGAGTTCCAGGATATGCTGTTCGCCGGCACCGACGTAGTTGGTCGCCTCCACCACCCAGAGCACCGCATCCACCTCGGACAGGGTATTCTCGGCCACATTTACCATGTAGGTCCCGAGTTTGTTTTTGGCACGATTGATGCCCGGTGTGTCGAGGAAGACGATCTGCGCCTCCTCATCCGTAAACACGGTCTGGATCCTGTTTCTGGTGGTCTGAGCCTTCTTGCTTGTAATGGCGATCTTCTGTCCGATCAGGTGATTCATCAGCGTGGACTTTCCCACGTTCGGTCTTCCGATGATGGCGCAAAAGCCTGATTTAAATGTGCCTTCCTGCATCACTTGATCTCCTTTAATTCGTTAAAATGTGCCTGTTCTTTTTTGATCTTGTTCTCATCACCGATGGCCACAAGGATATTGCTTTCGGACAGGGCGGCCACATACGGTGCCAGATTCCGGATTGCACAAACGTCGGTTGCAAGCACCTCATCACGTTCCCTCTGCAGATCTTCGTCGGTCAGACCTTTGATATACATGCCGAAGGAGAAGCTTCCTTCCGCCGAAGGCGTGAGCGGCATATCCATCTTCGCGATCGCACCGATGATATACTTCGTCAGGTCGCGTTCGTCACAGTCAAAATGAGCAACGTAGTCCGCAGCCTTTTGATAGATCTCGTAAGTCTTCATGAGGTTCGGATCTCTGTAGGAAGTAAAGTACGAAATTCCGGTTCTCTGGAAACCGCACATCGATCCGTAGGCGCCACCTTTCACACGGACATTGATCCACAGGTAGTCGTAGGAAAAGATGGTGGAAAGTACATCAAGCGCTCCGGTAAATGTAAGGCCCTTCTTTGAGAAGTCTCCTGCTGTCGCCACGTACTGCACCTGGCTTGCGCTCATAAATCCCTCGTTTAATGTCTTCACTTCGATCTTATCTTCCTTGTCGAAGGCAAGCCTCGTCGAGAGCATGTTGGAAAGTTTCGTAAGCGGCTTGCCCAGTGCTTCTTTCACATCCAGATCCGACGTGAAATTCACGATCAGGTTGCCTCTTGAAAGCAGTTCTCCGATCACGGTGGAGAGCATCTCGACCAGTTCGTCACATTTCTCATCGAAATGATCATCCAGGTCTGCCAAGAACTCATAGTAGCTGATACCTTCCAGAAGTTCCTTTGCATAGTACGCATCGGAGATATAAGACATCGCTCTTGCCGCAGCCATATTGTGACCGGAAGACGTGATGTCGTTCTTCAGATTTGCGCGACATTCCGCAATGATCTCGCGAAGTCGCTTCCTGTCGTCAAGTTTTGAAGAAAAGAGCAATTCTTCCGTCAGTTCAAACGCAACGGGAAGCTTCTCATCGAGACACTTGATATTGGTGGAGAATTGTACCGTAAAAGGCTTTTCTCCGCGCTCGATGCTTGAAACCACGGTAGAAAATCCGATACCGCCGGTGTGGTAGTCGATCTCCGCCGCCATCTCGTTCATGGTGTGTTTTTCCGTATCCACATACTTGAGGATGTCCGTAAGCAAAGATACATAAGGGTATCTGTCATAGCGAAGGTCATCCATATTGAACACCAGGTTCACGTAGGAAATCCCGTTGGTGAAGATCTTGTGGCTTACAACCTTCACCATCTCTATCTCACTGAAGGTGTTGTTGATCTTTTTTGCTTCCCTGTCGATATCAGAGATCGCAAGCAGGGGGATGGTCGCAAGTTCCTCCGGTGTGGAGGGCTCGCTCTGGTACGCCTTCAGATGCTTTGCTGTCTCATCGATGCTCTGGATCTCTTTTTCGGAAAGCGTTGCCTTGTAGGCCGCAAGTTCCTTCTTTTTCTTCTCATCCTCGCGTCCCGTCTTCCCCTTCTCGGGCATCAGGATCACCTGGGACTTATGCGGGTTATCGAGGATATAGGTCTTTAAAAGATCCTCATAGTATCCGGTGCCGACCTTCTGTCTTAACTCCTTAAATACAGGATTCATGGTAAAGAGCGTCAGCGCCATGCTGTCATCATAGAGCCAGGTGTTAAATGCGTCGAGACCGTACATCAGTCCCTTCGGGAATCTGCCGAAGTTGGCCTCCTTGTGTCTGAACTCCAAGTGATTGATCGCGGCCTCGAGGGACCGCTTGTTGACGCCCTTCTCACAGATCTCTCTGATCGTGGTTTCAATGATCTCGATAAAACGTGCCTCATCCTCCGGGTTTGCATTCTGAGCGATCACGGAAAAGACCGGCTGTCTAATCCCGTCGTCAAAAGAAGAATATACATCCTTGCCGACGCCCGCATCGATCAGTGCCTTCTTAAGCGGCGCTCCGGGTACGTCGAGCAGCACCTGTGACAGGATGGAAAACGCCATGGTCAAAAGCACATTTTTGCTCTCTCCCACAACCGCATTGTAGGACAGGTAGGTGTTGTCTTTTTCCTCATCCCCTTCCGCAAGGGAGTAGGTGTCCACAAGATGCACCGGCGCGGAAAATGCTTCGGTCAGACCGATTTCCGAATCCACCTTGAGATAGTCAAAATCGGAAAGATACTTTTCGTCGATAAACGCAAGTTCTTTCTCCGCGTCCAGATCTCCGTAGAGATAGATGTAGCTGTTACTCGGATGATAGTATGTCCTGTGGAACTGTTCGAAGTCCGCCTGGGTAAGCTTGGTGATCGCCGCCGGATCTCCGCCCGAGTCGTAGCCGTAGGGTGCACCGGTAAGCAGGGAACTCTGAATCTCTCTTGCAAGCTGCTGGTCTGCGGATGAATACACGCCGCGCATCTCATTGTATACGACGCCGTTGACCGTAAGTTCTCCGTCGTCATCGAGCTCATAATGCCAGCCCTCCTGCATGAGGATCTCTGAGCGCTCGTAGATATTCGGATAAAAGACCGCGTCAAGGTATACGTGCATGAGGTTGTGGAAGTCCGCATCGTTCATGCTCGCCACGGGATAAACCGTCTTGTCCGCATAAGTCATTGCATTTAAGAATGTATTTAACGAGCCCTTCGCAAGCTCGACGAAGGGATCCTTCACCGGGAATTCCTTGGATCCGCAGAGCACGGAATGCTCCGTAATATGCGGCACGCCCGTATCATCCGCGGGCGGTGTCCGAAATCCGATGGTGAAGACCTTGTTCTTATCTTCATTTAATACCAAAAGGACACGGGCCTTCGTCTTCTTGTGAGACAGCACGTATCCTTTTCCCTGTACCTCCGGAAGATCCTGCTCTTCCAGAAGCTCGTATGCCGATAGTTTTTTCATATCCAACATGTATCTTTGTTCCTCCGTTTTATAAATCCTTCGGTCCGAAACTGTCGGGCAGAAGTTCCGACAGAAGCCGTACCTTATAGTGATCACAGTCGGATGCCATGATCACGTAAAATGTATCCGGGTTTGTAAACTCGGACATAAACTGTCTGCAGATACCACAAGGGCTCACTGCCTTTGTATCATCTTCTTTTCCGCCGATAACGGCGATGGCCGAGAAGGCCCGGTAACCCTCCGAAAGCGCTTTGGAAAATGCGGTCCGCTCTGCGCAGATTCCCGCCGGGTAGGATGCATTTTCCAGGTTGCATCCCGTAACCACAACGCCTCCCAAGTCCACATCCATCAGTTCCGCATCAACGTCCGTCGCAAGAAGTGCTGCTCCGACCGCAAATCCGGAATAGGGTGCATAAGCATATTCCCTTGCTGCCATGGCTGAAAGGATCAGTCCGCGAATCACTTCTTCAGAAATCATAAGCTCCTCCTCGCACGGCTCCTGTGACAGGTGAAATAGATCACCTGATACTCTCTGCCGATCTCATCCAAAAGCGAAAAGCCGCTTTTCACCTTGTCGTCATCCAGGTTTACAAACGGATCGTCCATCACCACGAAGGGCTTCTCTTCCTCATACATGCCGTCCACCAGGGCCATACGCATACAGATATCAAGGAGATCCTGTCTGCCCTGGCTCAAGAGCCTGATGTTTCTCGGAAGACCGGCTTCCTTGGCAAGAAGCGTCATATTGGCATCGAGCACATAATCATCTGCCGTGATGCCCGCAAGGATATCATAATACTTGGAGAATCCGGTTTTCACCGGTTCCATATAACGTGCGGTGAAGGACACCTTGGCCTCGTCGAGATAACGCTTGGCAAGTTCTACCACCGTAAGACGTTCTTCCAATACCCGAAGTTCCTCTTCTTCGCTCTTTAACTCTTCCTCGGTCAAAAGCAGCGCATCGAGTTCATCCCTGAGCGTTGTAAGCTTTCCGGTTTCTTCCGCAAGCGCATCCGTCACTGCTGACATCCTGTCACCGATATCCGTCATTTCTTCGGAAAGCGTGTCAAAGGAGAGTCCGTCGTACTCGGGATGGGCCGACAGCACGTTTCGAATCTCCTCGATATCGTGTTCTGCCTCAAAGGTCTCCTTTCGTTCCTTCACCTGACGGAGTTCCTCCTCCGCACTGAACACATTGAGTGCGCGGTCCTTAAGTTCAAGCAACTGTTGCTGCGCATCCTCCCGCTTTACGATACTCATATCCGAAAAGAAAGCGTTGATCCTGTTTGTGATCTCGGCTTCGGCCTTCTCCATCTCCGAACGTTTTCCCTGATTCTCACGGCTGACGCGGACGGCGTTTTTGAACTCCGCCAATGCATTGACCATACCTTCTTCCCTAAACGGGATGCCGTTCGCCTCGCAAAACCTTCCGGTCTCGGCATCGCGTGTCGCAAGGATTTCTTCCTCGTGCTCTATCTCATCGATAATTGCGGCAAGACGTGCCTTTGATTCATCGAGACTCTTTTTTTCCATGGCGATACTGCGAAAGTCATCGTCCATTCCCTGTGTCTCATCATTCTGTTCATCCAAAAGTCCGGCCTCACGCTTTTTGCTCGCAGAAACGATGGAAAGCGCAAGTCCGAGCATACCGAGCAGGGTGCCTGCGATCATCAGGGTAATTGCCACCAGACGGTCTGTACGGAGCATGGCTAAGCCGCCAAAAAACGCACAGAGCCCTATGAGGATTGACAGGATACCCAGGATCCGGTCACGCCTGGCATCACGTGAAAGGCCGAGCGCCTTGCCTGTCTTCTCTTTCTTTTTTTCTTCCATTCTGGCTTTTCTTTGATCCGCCGCAAGTTTGCGCTCGGCAAGCTTTGCCTCGGTATCTGCGACACGCTGTCTGAAAATCTCAGCATTTTCCTTCTTGGCCGCCAGACTGTGATAGATCTTGGTACGCTCCTCCCATCCTTCGATGACACGCTCCAGCATCTCATCATCTTTGAAAGAAGCTATATGCGCATTGTCAGATGTAAACGATGCACTGTTTTCCGTAAGATTCTGGGACCTGGCCGCATCCAAAACGGCAGCATCGAACGCTTCCACTGTGGGCACATTGCCCGGGAAGAATGCACGTTCCCTGTCGTACTGACCCTTTCTGCTTTCAAACTCCGAAAGAATCGCATCGTAAGCCGACTGATCCTTCTTGTACGCATTGTAGTTCTCCACTTCGGAGATCTTTTGTTTTACGGTCTGTTGTTTTTCGGCAAGCTCGTTTTTTTCGTTTCCGAGACGATCCCTGACATCTTTCTGATCTTCGATGGCCTTCTTTAAGATCGGAATCCGACGCACTTCTTCTTTCAGATGTGCAACCGTGTTTTTCTTTCTTGCGATCTGTCCGGTCTTTCTCGAAGGTGAAAGATTGTTTACCGCATCCGCCAGTTTCTTCTCCACCTTTTCATAGGTCTCGATGTCTCCCGTATTCTCCGCCAGATTTCCGAGTTTTGCGTTGATGCTTCCCGTGGTCTCAGCCGCGAAATCATTCTGCGTAAGAAAGACCGTGCGCAAAAAAGAATCCCGATCCAGCCCGAACAGTTCCTCGCCTATGGCAGAGCTGTAATCCGTAACCGGGAGTTCCGTTGCGGCACTTCGTAGCAAAAAGTCATCTTCTTTTTCCTTGGCACCGAAGAGTCTGGTGACAATATACGACTTTCCGCCTGCGGAAAATGTGATCTCGCCGCCATAAACACCGCCCTGCCAGGGCTTGTATCTCTTTCTTTCATTCTCGATCTCGCTTCGCTTGCCTTCTCCCGCAAAGCCGTAGAAGACAGCACAAATAAATGCGGCAAGCGTACTCTTACCGGCACCGTTTTCCTCGCAGATGACATTCACGCCATCCGTGAATTCGTATGTTTTGTCGGATAGTTTTCCGAAGTTTTCGATATGACAGGATATGATCTTCATGAAAGGAACTCCTCTCCTGCAAGCGCCTTGATACCGCAACGGATGACTTTCGCCTTCATGTCATCCGAAAGGTCGGCAGATGCATAGACCTTTCTCACAAATTCTCCCTTGAGTGAGCTTTCTAAGCGATAGTCCTCGTAGCTCACATGCGGGCTTGTCTCATCCTTAACCTTCACATAATAATAATCCTCGGACAGGCGTTCCGCCACAAGTTCCGTGGATATCTCCGCATCTACGGAAATCTCACCGTTTAAGATGATCTTAAGCATTGCCTGGCTGCTTACTTTGTCATTCTTAAGGCGCTCTTCGATCCTCTCGCAGGCAGCAACCGAATCCTCAACATGACTGATGTCAACCGGAATCTCGTATAATTTGCGTTTTGCAAAAGGAATGAAGACGGGATCCACCTTTCCCTCCTCGGGATCGATTTCAAGCAGTACAAAGCCCTTCTCTCCGCACTCGTCGAATCCTCTGCCCTCCAGGCATCCGCTGTAGCAGTACACGCCTCTCGCATCAAGCGGTGCAAGTTTGTAACTGTGGATGTGTCCGAGTGCCAAGTAATCGATTCCCCGGTCGCGAAGCATGGAAAGCGGAATACAATCCTCCACGCCCTGCTGCATGTACTCGCACTCCTGTCCGTGCAGGGTAACGATGTTGATGGTATTTTCGGGCAGCGCAAGTTCCTCGTAGCGCATGATCTCGCCGGCCGCCTCGGTTCCGGTGATCACCACACGCCCCTCCGCATCTACCGGATAGGAAGTCCACTTCTCGTCGAAGAATTTCAGATTCTCCGGGAGTTCCTCCCCACCGAGCGTAAAGCCTTCCGTGTCATGGTTTCCTCGCAGATAGAAAAATGTGATGCCGGGATTGTTCTCGATGGCCGTGCGAATGGACTTTAGCGTACCCGCACTGACCTTGGAAACATCAAACAGATCTCCGGCAATGATGATGCCCGAAACCTCCTGTTCCACGGCGTAGTCAATCAGACGAAGAAATGTCGAAAGCACCTCCGCCCGTCGCTCCTTCGCCGTATCCTTATCGAATTTGGAGGACATTCTTGATTCCAAATGAATGTCCGCTGTGTGTATCAAACGCAAGTGTCAATCCTCCGTATCCGCACCGGAAAGTGCGTCTTTGATGGTCTTGTTGGTTGCCTGTTTTCCGTGATTCTCCACATCCATACGGCTCTTGGCCATATGCGTGAGATTTCCGTTTCCGCCGACACATCCGCCGGTACAGGCCATGCCCTCAAGGAAATTCCCTTCGAGCATATTCTTTCTGAGTTTTAGCAGTGCAACCTTGCAGTTCTCGATACCGTCGCAGGCAACCGGAGTCACGGTGAAATCCTTCACATCCTTTTCGGCAAGAGCCTGCTTGACCGCAGAGGTAAGTCCGCCCGCATGTGCAAAGATCCTACCGAAGTAGGAAGCCTCGTCAAGCACGGTTTCGGGCAGTGTCTCAAGCTCGATCTCCCTGCTGTCAAAAAGTGCCTGGAGTTCTTCAAAGGTGATCACCGCGTCAATATAAGGCGCCACCGTCTCCTTCTTCATCTCCGCCTTCTTTGCGGTACACGGTCCGATAAACACAACCTTCGCCGTAGGATCTTGTTCCTTGATATGCTTTCCGATCATAGCCATGGGTGACAGTGTCGAAGATACATAGGGAAGCAGATCCGGGAACTGCTTTGCAACATAGGAAACAAAGGCCGGGCAGCAGGAAGAAGTCATAACGCCCTTCTCAACAAGCTCGCTGCTCTCCTCCCATGTGGTCATATCCGCACCGAGTGCCACCTCGGCGATCTCGTTAAACCCAAGTTCCTTCAAGGCCGTGATCACCTGTCCGAGTTTCGCATAGATAAACTGGCTTGCGATGGACGGTGCCACAGCGGCATATACTTTATAATTCTTTCCTTCATCGCTTCCCTTGATCATATCGATCACGTTCAGGATGAAGCTCTTATCATTGATCGCACCGAAAGGACACTGATAGACGCAGGCGCCGCAGGAGATACATTTGTCGTTGTCGATCTTCGCCTCCTGATCCTCGTTCATCGTAATAGCGCCGACCTTGCATGCCTGCTGGCACGGTCTTGCAAAGTGCATGATCGCAGTGTAGGGACATACTCTTGCACAGGCGCCGCATTCCTTACACTTACTCTTGTCGATATGCGCCTTCTGATGTTCATCGATCGTGATCGCACCGAACTTGCAGGCATCGGCGCACCTGTGTGCCAGGCAACCTCTGCAGTTTTCGCTCACGGTATAACCACCCACAGGACACTCGTCGCAGGCGATCTCCATAACCTCGATGACGTTCTCATTCTCGGGATTGCCGCCCATGGCCATCTTGACCTGCTCGGCTACGATTGCTTTCTCTTTGAAGATGCAACAGCGCATCGTCGGCTTCTTGCCGGGGATGATGATGTTCGGGATATCGAGGATTCCTTCAAGCAGTCTGTCCTCCCACGCCATCTTCGCTGTTTCCTTTAAGACTCTGTATCTGAAATACTGGATTCTGGTATCGAATTTACGCATGCTCATATGCTTTGATCCGTCCTTCTTTAAGCATAAAATAAACCATGCTTATTATAATGTGTGGGCGGGGAAGTGTCAACGAACAAACCGCCTTGCCTGTTTCTGTGCTTCTTTATACTTTATGACATGTCATCCGGCGTTTCATACGGACTAAATCATGCTTCTTTCCCACTCTCGTCCGTGCACTTCCGCCCTCAACACGGACGAATCTTAACATCATCAGCTCCAAGTCCGTATGAACCTCATCCCGACACGGACTAATTCCGTCAATTCTTGGATTTCGTCCGTGCATTTCCTCTCTTCGTACGGACGAATCGAACATTCACATCTTATTTAGTCCGTATGAATCAACTCCCTGCACGGACGAACAAACGATTCTATAGCAATTTCGTCCGTATGCCTCAATAAAAAACACGGACGTGGAATCCAAATTCGATTCCCACGTCCGTGTATAATTCATAATCCATCTTTCAGGACCTCAATTAGAAAAATGTAACACATTCAACAACAAGATCCAACTCATGCCGTAGTACGTCACCACTGCGACAAGGTCGTTCACGGTTGTGATAAGCGGACCGGAGGCAACGGCGGGATCGACCTTAATCCGCTTGAAGAAAAGCGGGATCAATGTTCCTACCGCACTTGAAATCACCATCGCCAAAAGCAGCGAAATTCCGATGCAGCCGGAAACCGCATAGGAAAACAGGAATGATTTCCCTTTAAAGATCATAATGTACAGTCCGATGATCAAAAATGACATCGTTCCAAGCAACAGTCCGTTGCACAGACCGACACGCATTTCCTTCGTGACCAGGTGTCCCTTCTGCTTGAACGTCAAGTTCTCGTCCATCAATACACGGATTGTCACAGCCAGGGACTGGGTGCCGACATTACCTGCCATGTCAAGGATCAATGACTGGAAAGCCATGATCATGGTAAGTTGCGCCACCACCTTATCAAACATGCTGACGACTCCGGACACAACCATACCGAGACCAAGGAGAATGATCAGCCAGGGAAGACGTTTTTTCATACTCTGACCAAGTGGCTCCTTTAAATCTTCCTCCGCAATCAAACCTGCCAATTTTGCATAGTCCTCTCCCATCTCATCATCCACGACCTCAATGATGCTTTGCGCCGTGATGATACCGAGGATCTTGTTTGAATTATCGAGCACCGGAATATAGCTCTCCGAATAATCTTTCAATCGTTCGATACAGTCATCGATGGACTCATTTGCGTACACATACGGGAAGGATGTCACGATCAAGTCTTCGAGCGGAACCGTATTCCTTGCCACAATCAAATCTTTTAAATCGATGGCTCCGCAGAACTCATCGTTTTCTCCGACGACAAAGAGCGTTGAAATGTTATCGTTTTCCTCCGCCTGCCTTACCAGCTCGTTCATGGCCTGCTTTACGGTAAGCTCCTCGCTAATCAGGATACAGTTTGTTGTCATATGACTACCGATCTCGTCCTCATCGAAAGAAGCAAGCAATCGAATCTCCTTCTGAATCTCCGGATGAATGGAGTCGATGATCAGTGTACGTTTTTCTTTTTCAATGTGATGGAGTACATTTGCCGCTGTATCCGTCTCCATCTCAGAGACGACAGCCGATGCCTTGCTGATGTCCATCTCATTTACATAGATGCCTGCATCATCTTCCTCAATGTACTCAAAGAGTTCAGCAAGAAGCTCGGGATGGCAGATCCTGTAAAACTTCTTCCGCTCCTGAACGCTGAGCACGCGAAAAGCGCCGGCGATATCATTTGCATGATAATCCTCCAGCTTCTCAAGCATCACCCTCGGGGAATTGTTACTTCTTATGATTTCAAGAATTTCAGCCTCGTAATCGGGCTTGGACATAGAAATATCGGCCTCTTCCGCCGCATTCTCGGCAGCAAGAGAACCCTGTAATACCTTGTCTTCCATTTCAGCCTCCGCCTTTCATTAGTATTTAACGAAATTGCAGAGTCAGAAGAACTAAAAGCAGTCTGTCACCTAATACAGGTCAACGGCTGCCAAATCGCACAAAAAAGTGATGGAACTTACCCGCTCCTGGGTCATCCGATCCGTCTTCGCGACTTATCTTGCACAATCGTCCGTCTGACCCGTAACTGTCACCACTTGGCATGTTCCATCACCTCCTATTCTCAAACTTCGATTATTATTGCACCGAAGCAAACGTTTGTCAATCGGAGATACGCAAAAACAGGCCATGTTGACTGGACACGCGTGCGCTAGGTTCAGCTCGCAGCGGTACTGGGTTCGAAAATACCTCACCAAGTACCGGCGGCTTCACGTTGTCCTGGCAATGTAGCCTGTTTCTGTGCTTCTTTATACTTTATGACATGTCATCCGGCGTTTCATACGGACTAAATCATGCTTCTTTCCCACTCTCGTCCGTGCACTTCCGCTCTTAACACGGACGAATCTTAACATCATCAGCTCCAAGTCCGTATGAACCTCATCCCGACACAGACTATTTCCTTAAATTCTTGAATTTCGTCCGTGCATTTCCTTTCCACACACGGACGAATCGAACATTCACATCTCATTTAGTCCGTATGAATCAACTCCCTGCACGGACGAACAAACGATTCTATAGCAATTTCGTCCGTATGCCTCAATAAAAAACACGGACGAGGAATCCAAATTCAATTCCCACGTCCGTGTTTCATTCCATATTGTACGGACTAATTAGCTGTAAATGTTTCTACAGTCCGTGTTTTATCTGCTCACACGCCGGAGTCAGACACCTAAAGGAGTCAGACACCGACGTGTTCATCCATGTTTTATCTGCTCAAGTACGGCTTATTCGTCACGGATGCGATGCTTCCGTAGTTTGCTGCGGGTGCGGCGCTTCCCTTGGGAACAAGCACGATTTGGATTCCCTCAAGGCGCCGTCCGTAGCCTGCGGTTCCGGCGTTGCTTCCGTTTGCAGCCCAGCCCATCCAGCCGACATCCTGCGCATGAACTCGGTAGTAAATGTCATAGTGCTTTGCCATCTCACCGTAGAGTTCAATCTCGATTGCCTCAAGACGAAGACTTCTTCCGGAAGTTCCGGACATCTCGCCGTCAACTCTCCAGTTCTTCTCCCATCCGATATTCTGGATGTGTGTCTTGTATCTGATACCGCCTGTGTAGTCCTTGTTGGAAAGCTTAACATTGATTCCCTCAAGTCTGAGACTTCTTCCGGAGGTCCCGGAGAATCCTCCGTTCGTCTTCCAAGCCTGCCAGCCAACGTTTTGCACGTGTGTACGATAAGATACGTTTGTTGTCGTAGCATTTCCAACCTGGGGTTCACCGCCATGGTTCTTATCTCTGTATGCCTCCGCACAAGCAGCGGTAGGATTGCCGACTACCGATGTAATGGATTCACCCTTCTTTACAACAACGATCTGAAGTGCTTCCAACCGATATCCATAACCCGCTGTTCCTGCTGCCGCTCCGTTCTTCGCCCAGTTCATCCAACCGACGTTCTGAGCATGAACACGATAATGCACATCGTACTTATCCTTATCTTTTCCGGTCAGCTGAATCTTAAGCGCCTCGAGTCTCTTTGCCTCGCCCTCGGTTCCGCTTAGCTCACCATCACTACTCCAAGGCATCCATCCGTAATCCTGCACATGAGTCGTGTACTGAATGCCGACATTGGGATTGCCTTCCAACTTGATTCTTATTCCCTCAAGTCGAAGAGCACTTCCGGTAGTCCCTGACAGCTCACCGTTTTTCTTGGCGACTTTTTCCCATCCCTTATTCTGAATATGTGCGCAATACTGTGTCGTTAATCTTTGAGGTGCAGTGATTTCTAAGGTTCCATTCACATATGAGATGTTGTAGTTCTTTGTTACATCTACATTTCCTCTTTTTACTACAGCACCACTCGGTACATTATTGCATCTTCCCGGATTCGTCAGGCTACCTGAAACTATAACCTTTTCAATCTTGTCACCATCCAGCAACTCGCTATTCTTAAATCCACTTTTCGTAAGTGGCTTTCCATCATACACTTTCTTTGCACTGTTCGCTGTAATCGTAAGATTTCGTTTTGCCACAATTACGGAAAGACACTGCGGCTCACTTTCCTCATATCTGTCAGTATCTGTAGGGACTATCTTATACCACACATAATACGTTCCTGCATCAAATGCCGTCGGGCTATCACACCATCCACTCGTCGGTGCAGTCCTATTATTCTTTCCTAAGGCGTATTTTAGCGTCCCATGATGTATTGTTACATTTTCATCATCAACAAGATTTTGTTGTTGACCATTGTAGATCAGGTTGGTATTAGGAACAGGAGCTTCAGATATATCAGTCTGCGCTTTTGTGATTGTTAGATTTGAGCCCACATATATAATCTCGTAGTTATCCCCTGCTGCTAACGTTCCCTGACTAATCTCATATTGTCCAATGTTTTCGCCCGCACTACGCGTCAAACTACCGGTAATCGAATCTATATTCAGTAAACCTGAAACAGCGTATGTTAATTCAGGGTCATCCTCCCCATACTTTTTGGTTTTTGCATCCGCAGCAATTCTCAGTTCTCGCTTTCCAATGTTAACTTCAATATCATCACCAACATAATCTACGTGATTAGCATCAGCAACATACTTAACCTTCACTGTGTAATTGCCTGCATTTTTCTTATTCGGGATTTCCGCTGTCCAACTTGTTCCTCCATCTACGCTGTAGTTTAACGTATAACCGTTAGGAATACTTCCTGTTGGTGCATTGATCAACGTGTGATCAGTCCCGTCGTATGTAAGATTCTGACATGCTGACGGTTTCTGTGCATCACTCAGTGAGCCGGACTGAATAGATGCAGGCAAAACATTTATCACAAACGAAGCAGATTCTCCACCGTAACTATATGTGACTGTCTTTTCCCCTACAGAAATCGTGTTTCCTCCAACTGTATTCTCAGGTGTCAGTTCAACATCCTCGGTTGTCGAATTATCATAAGTGATTCTGGCAACTGCTCCTTCATAAACCAATTCAGATCCATATACAATGTTATTCGTCGGTTCGGAGACAATTTCAATTTTGTTGACCTCTTTCAAAGAGGATCTTAGCTGCGGATATTTGTAAGTCGTTTTGTCTGAGAAACACCACACATTTTCAAAATCAAATCCTGTAAAGAAGTCCTCCTCCTGCATCTGGAGATCATTTAACGCTGTCCATCCTGTACTAGGATCACCATATCCTGTTTTATAGTAGCAGTTAATTGCATTAGTTCCACTACGATTTCCTCCTCCTGTGTAGTAGCTCGTTTTTACACTCCCACTCATAGATATTCCAAATGTTAGATTAGAAGCGGTACTGAAACTGTCTTCTACAGTTCCTTCCCCGCAATTGATTCCTGCCGATTTAACAAAGGCCGTACTGACAATAACTCCATTGGACTTAGGGGTATACGCCTCTATAGATGATCTGCAACAAGCGTAACAGCGACCTATCAATGATTGACCGGACATTCCATTCGAGATTCCTGACACATAAACATAAATATATCCATAACTCGAAGGATTATAAGTAAAATTGCCACTAGCCTGTCCTGTAACTTCAAACTCCGCTGCACAGTCATTAATAGTTCCACCATTTTCTCCGGCAATTCCACCAATGTAACTGTAATCCACAGCGGCCTGACCAGAGCCACTACTATACTGTGAGCTTTTTCCCGCAGATTCATAAAAAACAATATTCGTCCTATTAATCCTGCAATTTTTAATCAAACCATTGTTTTGAGCTGCGATAATTCCCAACAAGCATTCGTAAGAAATATACTTGTAGCTTATCTCCACATCTGTCATAGTCAGATTTCTTATAACCCCTTCATTTCGAGCAAACAAACCAATATACGATTTTTGACTAATCGCTGAAGTTCCAACATCAATTCGCAATCCTTTAATCGTGTGACCTTGCCCATCAAGACATCCTGTAAAAGCAGAATTCGAATATGTATTATTACTTCCTATCGGGTTCCATCCCCATCCCTGAAAGTCATAAATACCTCCTGAAGCAGTTGCAGTTGTTAAATCAATATCATTCATGAGCTTATATTTTCCACTCATATTGTTCCTGATATTGTATAAATCTCTCGCCGTTCGAATCTCAGTATAATCAGACAAATCTTCGTCCTCATCATATCCTGTGTTCCCCTGATCTTCACCGTTAGAAGCATTCGTAACAGTCGCATAGCTTACCATCGGTGTTATCATAAACGTACACAGCATAGAAATAATAATCAGTCCCACTATCCGTCTTGTCCTCATAACGCACCTCCATGTCTACGAACCATCTTGTTATTTACAAAATATAGTGTACTTAAAATAAGTTCATTTTGCTCATTATACCACGTTTTGAACTTAAAATGTACTTATCATTCAAAGGTAGGTTTCGTACATGGAAAAAGAGAAACATTTGGGATTAAGAATTGATGCAACCACCCACAAAAAACTGAAGGTTCTGTCAGATTACGATGGTCGTTCCATCAATGGCGAGGTGTTATATTTGATCCGACAGGCGATTAGAGATTATGAAAAGGAAAACGGAAAGATAGAATAAAAAGCAGGAGCAATCAATGCTCCTGCTTCTGCATTTCCTCTATCAATTCTTCTTATCAACGATCCGGATATGTGTACACACGGAATCTGTTTTCTTGAAAGTATGTCTTCCAATCAAACTCCTCACGAAGAATACGTAATATAAGCACCTCTCCTCCTTCAATTACCCAAAAGAGTATCGACGGTGGAAACGGTTTCTTATAAACCGGATAATCCCTGTACATGCACCCGGATTTTGAATAAATAGTTGCATCTGTCGAAAGTGCTTGTATTTCCTTTCGAATGTCTGCTCTATATAAAAGCGAGCGTACCTCGCCAAAATGCCATCTTATATAATCCTCAGCATCAACAATATCGTTGATTGCCTCATACGATAAGACAACTTCATACTTGAGCAAGTTTTCTCCTTTCCACCAAATCTGCCACAAGCTCAAATGCTTCATCAAGCGGAAGTACACGACCTGCCTCAATATCGTCTATCCCACGGTCAAGCGCCTGTGCCAAACTTGAACCTTCAATAATCTTAAACTCTTCTGCCTCCATATACAGTACCTCCTTTCTTCTTAAATCAGTTATTCATGTGTTCGGAACATGTGTTCGGAACGAATTCTGGATGTGCAATCTGGCACATGCAAATCGTAACATATCAAGTACTATTCTTCAAGCGTTCTACGCGTGTTCACAGTTTTTTCACCGAACGAAACACGCCGGAGTCAGACACCTAAAAGGAGTCAGACACCGACGTGTTCATCCGTGTTTTATCTGCTCAAGTACGGCTTGTTCGTCACGGATGTGATACCCCTTTCTCATTTTGTTTTATATTCCTCCCACGAAGATCTTCACTCCAATCGCGATCAGGATCACACCGCCGAGGACGTTCGCCTTCCAGGAGAGTTTGGTGCCGACCTTCTTGCCAATCATAAGGCCGACGAAGCATATGGCAAATGTAACGACACCGATCACGATTGCCGCGGCAAACGCCTTCGGTAATCGGTAGTCTGCGATGGTGAAGCCGACGGAAAGCGCATCGATGGAGGTTGCGATGCCCTGTACGAGAAGCGCCTTCTTCGTGAGTACCGCGACGGTTTCTTCTTCCTCTTCGTGGCCGCGCATGGTAAGTCCCTCATAGAGCATCTTCCCGCCGATGAATAAAAGCAGGACCAAAGCGATCCAGGGGATTACCTTCTGGAAGCCGGCGAACTGTTCTGCGATGGTATGCACGCAGACCCAGCCGATCATGGGCATCATGAATTGGAAAAATGCATAGACGAAGGCAATCTTCGCCATCTTACCTTTGCGCATCTTCGGCTCGGCAAGCCCATTCGCAAGGGATACCGAGAAGGCGTCCATTGCCAGGCCGACGCCGAGGCCGATACTGTTAATCAAAAAGGAAATCATCGTGTTGCTCCCGTGTCAGTTACGACATATTTTAGTAGTATTCATTCTTGTATTTCTCAACAAGCTCATCATAGGATAATACATTTCCGCCCGGTTTGTCAAAAAGACCGATCTGATTGGACAGATTGTAGAAATTCTGCGTAGCCTGGAAGTACTCCTCAAAGTCTACCTTCTGATCGCCGATGATGCATCGGGTATAGGCTCTTCCGTCCGGGAGATCCTCGTAGCCGAGATCGTAGGAACCGCTTCCCTCGAAATAATAGAATCCGTCTGTCTTGTCCGGGCTCTTCTCTCCCTTTCTCCAGATATAGTAGGTGTTGTACTCATTGAAGTTCTCTCCCTGAAACTCCATCTGGTCAATGTGCAAGAAGATTTCTCCGTTTTTATTTTGAGAGAGTCCGACATGCGCTTTATTACCACCTACCATATTGCAAAGGTAACCGGCATCAAGCGCCTCGCATCCGTCTTCATAAATTGTATAAAGGCAATAAATCGATTTGTACATGCCCGTGTTGTCCTTAGCCTGGTAAACTACGAGCAGATCATCATAGCCGTCACCATTCCAGTCATCAACCATACCGACGTAATCACCATCTACATAACCGTCGGTGTTCTTGATCTCGTTAAGGATTGTCTCGATCACATCACCCTTGCTGGTCTTCTTCGGCGCTTCCGTTGTCGCTTCTGTCGTCTTCTCGGTGGTCTTCTCCGTGGTCGCCTTGGTGGTTGCCTCTGTTGTCGCCTCGGTTGTCTTCTCCGTAGCAGCAACCGTCGTCACAGCCTCCGTGGTATCCTTCGCCTGCTGATCAGATTTGTCATCCTTCTTCGTGATTAAAACCACAAGCAAAACGATCACAACCACAAGCAACGCTGCAATCACCATAAGCAGCTTCGTGTTACCACCCTTGGGTGGCATCATGCCTTGTTGCGGTGCGCCGTATCCGGGATGCATCCCACCCGACTGTGGCATCTGATTCATCTGTGCATTACCGGGATTCTGTGGCATTCCCTGCTGCTGCGCAGGTACACCCGGCGTAGCAAGTTCATCCGTCCTTCCCTCACTCGGTTTGTTCATGTTCTGATTCATATTCGGATCCATAGACATTCCTACCCTTTCCGTCATTTCTTCTTTGATCTGTGTTTTTGGGCTTCTGCCCTTGCCTTCTTGGCCTGTTTTTTCTTGCCCGCATAACTCTGAACAATACTCGGGTCCTTCATGTTACCGTTCACCTGCTTGCATCGCTGGTGAATGAGCGAAACAGCCCCCCTTAAGTCGTCGGTGAGTTCATCCGATCTCACCTTGGCTATACGGATGTTCCAGCCGTCTTTTGCCTCTAAAGTAAGCGTCCAGACAGGTGCCTGCGTCCACTTCTTATCCTCACCTCTGACATTTTCTATCACACCGCAAAACCTGATTGTGCGAACTTCGTCATAGCGGATCACTTTCACACCCTCGTTCCATCCGACAAGGATGCCGGGTGTCATATACACGCCCAGACTTTCAATAAATATCGTCTCCGGTGCAGCGATCATATCATCGACCTCTTCCCTGGAGTAATGTTCTCCTCCACACTCCGGGAAGAGAATGGTGTCGAGTTTATCGCGTTCCGATCCCAGATATGCCAAAGCGCAAAGAAACAATCCTGTGATCCCGAATATAAAGCCGAAAGCAAACAACAAAGAATGCTCATTTTCGAACACGTCCCAAAAATCCACATTCCTGCCGAGTCCGATCTGTCGCCTTGTATCCGCACGTACGATCAACATGCTGATCAAAATCTGTGCGAGCGGAATCAAGGCAAAGGCGGCCCCGCGCATGTACTTCTTCAGTCTCTGTTTCAGTTTATCCCGTAAATAGGGATTCTTATATCTATACATCACGATACCTTCATCAAGTCATCCGCAAGTTCGTCCACACAGGGGACGGGTGCGGTTTTATCATCCGCAGGCCAGGTAAACTGCTTCTCCGGAAAGAGCGCCACAAAGCCCGCGCGCGCTGCGATTTCTTCCGTATCAGATGCTAGCACCTGTCTGCCGTCTTCCTTAAAGAAAATCTGGTTGTACAGGATCTGCGCATACTTCTTCGCAAGATCCGCAAAGAACTGATCCATGGAAGAGAAATGGAACTTCCGAAGCATCATGCTCCTGATCAGCTTCTTGGCATCTGCCTCTTCGGTTGCCTCGTATTTCATCTTGCCGTTTAAACTCTGATACTTCTTATAAAGCTCGTTCATTCCCAAGAATGTATCGAAGACGTCTTCCTTGTTGGCGCCTGAGGCATAGAACCCGTGAATCAGCCCCGCCGCCGTACAGATACCGCCGGCAATGGCACCGAAAACGTCGATTCCCGGAATCAACGCCGTCGACATTGCGACAGCTCCGCCGGTTGCGGAAATGGCCTGCTGATTTCTTCTCGATACATACTTGTTGGTCTGCATTCTCGCCACATGATGGGTTGCACGGGACAGCTCGCGTCTAGCGCGAATCACCTTCGCCCTGCCTTCCTTCTCGGCCGCCTTCTGCATTTCCTTCGCTTTCTTGGCTGCCTTCTTGCTTCCTTCTTCGACGGTGTTCTTGTTCATCTGCGCCTGCGTAGCACCGATGGCGCCGGACACTGCGGTAGCCGCACCTGCTACTGCGCCTGCCACCGTACCGAATACTTCCGAGGAGCTTCCGACAATGGTCTGAATCATCTCGGCTACGGGCTCCGCCGCATCCGAAAGCGTGTCAAGCACCGTCATCGCCGCATTCATCTTCTCATTTACAGTCTGAGGATCATCATCGTTTACCATGAAGCAGGTCATCACAACCTTGGAAAGTGCCGTAACACCCGCCGGTGTCGTAAAGATTCCGGACTTAAACAGCAGTCCGTCCGCCGTCTTTAAGTAACCGGTAATACTGTCGATGGTCTCCGCCCGTGACGCACGTTTTTGTGCATCCGACTCTTCTTCCTCCGGCGTAACGGGGAGTCTCCTTCCGATCTCATTTCTTAAGTTCTCCGCCAAGGTCGGATCTTTAGCTGCACGCTCCTCATGCTTTAGGAGTTCCTTATCCGCAGCAAGAAGCATCGTAAAATGCGACTGCACAACCAATGCCTGCCGCTGAGCATCTTCTGTCTTACCCGCCTTGTTGATGATCGCATCCTCTGCAATCTGTGCTAAGCTCCTTAGCTTCTCTACCTCAGCCATCAGGGACTTCAACTTCTCCTGACGGTCCTGTTTTGCAAGAAGATACTGCTTTAATTCCTTATCCTTCGGATGATGCGCGATCACATCACTGTAATCCGTCTTTAAAGCATCCTTCAGGTTTGCTAATTGCTTAGACACTTCGAGTTCGTCATCATCGAGCAACCTGATGGCGCTCTCGATCATATCCAAATTGATACTTCCGTAGTTGGCCAGCACGCCGCTTAAGATCTCGGAATCCCTTACGGTCTCCGTATCCTTGATAGCTGCCACAATGTGCCAGTGCAGCTTATAGAAGGGCACTTCCACCGCATCTTTAAACTTCTCAAGGTTCGGGACATAGCCGTTAACACACATGGACATATCCGTGCCCGTGGGATGCTCCAGCCGCTTGTTCTCAACCATATAGTAGGCAAAAAGTCTCTCCCGCATGGGATGACCCAGAATCTCCGCAGCAAATGTAGACTCGGAATTTCCTTTTGCGAAAGAGTTGCCGTTTGCAGCAACCCAACGATCGATGGCGTAAACCGCCTTCTTTACTTCCTCGGGGAAGACCTCCTCATCCTTGTCGTAACGCTTGATCGTGCTCTTCGTCTTAAAGCCGTCCACACGGTAAGCCGCATTATCCAGGAAGTCGGAGAACTCCTCTCTTGCAGCTTCAGCGGTAAGGGCATTCAAACCGAGATCCGACTTGAAGTGTCTCTCGATTGCCTGCATCTTCTCTCTGGTCAAGCGAAGTTTCTCATCCTTCTCGGAAGAAGGCTCTTCTTTCTGAATTTCCTGCTTGTTTCTTAGTAAAGTAGCGTAGTCCTCAAGCCGGATGAAATCATCATAGACTTTCTTGAGTCTGTAGTGCCTCCTGGCTTTTACTCTGGATGCTTCCTTAATCTCTTCCTTCTTCTCCGGATCCTTCTCAGCTGCAATAAGCTTTATACTCTCATCGCTGATTCTTCGGATAAATGCATCGTACTCTCCCGCGTATTCCACGATCTCGGTCTTAAAAACGCGCAGTGCACAGTAATAATTCCACAGTTTATCGCTGTTTGGACGATCCTTCTTTCTCCGGATATCAGGCTTTAAGGAATCATAAACCTTCGCCGCTTCTTCTGCCGCAGCAATCAGGTCCTCTTCCTTCTTCACAGTCTCGGCCACTTCGCTGTGCGTCTCATCCAAAAGAGTCGCGTAGGTCTTCTTGTCAACCGCAAGTCCGTCCTCTTCCCGCATCTTATGGATATCCGAAGCAAGAGAGATCGCCGCCTGCAGGCTTTCACCTGACAAGGCCCCTCCCACGGTCATGGATTGAAGCACCTGTCCGTAATCCACGGCAAGAAGCTTCTCACCCTTCAAGTAAGATAAGATCAACTTCGACCGATCTCCGGTGATCTTTTCCTCACCTCGATAAGCTCGAATAAATGCCGCTCCGGGTACCTCTATTTCTGACTCACGCACCAGCAAATGTGCAGCAAGAAGTTTGGTTTCCTCATCCAGCTTGCCGTATTCTTCCAGTTGTTTTTTAAGGAGTTTGTCCTCTCCCGCGCCTTCGGCAAGTTTCTTCTCAAAGTTCTCCTTTGTAACAGAAGATAGCGGTGACGAAGAGTAATCGTATCCGTCGCTTCCGACGCTATAGATACCACCCGATTCGTGCTGCAGGAGGTTCACCAATTCACGACCGACCTTCTTCTCGTCGAAGATCTGATCCAGTTCGCGACGGATCACATCACCGGTTACTAAGTAAGACGGATCGAGCAGCATCTCACCATAGTATTCCATCAGACCGGTCCCAATGGCTGTACGGGCACCTTCATCAAGTTTCTTCGTCAAGGGATGGTTCTTTATATACTCCTCTGCGATAAAGTAGAAGTTCTTTACATTTGCAAAAGTATTGTAGTCCAGCATCAGCTCGTACTCAAGCGCTTCTTTGTTCATCCTCAGCACGTGAAATGACATACGTACCAGTGTCTCGTTATAGATACTGTTTAACGCACAGTTCTTCGGAAGATTTTTCTTCTCCGTTGCAATAAATGTATCAAGAATCTCTTTTGCTTTTTCAGGCATCTTCTCGATTCTTGCAGCATACTCTTGGTCGGCTGTTGACTTTCTTTCCAAGTCGCCATTGATTCTCCGCATGTTCTCTATCTCTTGATGCATATCAGCGAAAGCAAGTCTGCCGCGCTTCTTGGCATTTAAGAAGCCAACCATATTCTCTTCCATGATGACGCGCTGAGACTTTTGTACCTCATCGGCCACCTCGTCCTTTTCATTCTCGGCAAACCACTCACGAGCACGCGTCATGACAATATCGGCATAAGCCTTCTCGTCGGTCGTAAACATCTTCTCGCGTTCACGCTGACGGAAGGATGCACGGATCGCCGTAAGTCTTCCCTCGTCATAAACCTTACCGGATGCAGCCTTCTCTGCAAGAATTTGCTCAAGTGCCTTATCAAGTGCAAGGGTGTTGGCTTTCGTACGCTTCCTGTAGCTGTCCATCTTCTCGTCGGAAAGCGCCGCATCAACGCCGTCGTAAAGAAGCGCCATGGTGTAGAGGGTGCCTTCTTCCATGCCGATGGCCTGCTTTGCCACTTCGCCGGTATCCTGCTTTGTTCGCTTGTTGATGGCCTCGGAAATCTTATCACCAAGGGTGATTTGCTTTCCAAACAAAGTCTTACCAAGGACCGTGGACTCGATCTGTTTGTCATAGGTTTCAAGGTCTAAGTATGCCTTCGCATCCTTGGATTTCTTGGCATCGGAAAGGATATACTTAAGGATTTCCTTCTTCTTCCCGATTACATACTGATCGCCGTACGGATGTTTCCCGATTTCCTTAATCACTTCCGCCGCGCGCGCCATATGCTTCTCGGAGAAGTCGGCAAATTCCTCATCAAGGTCCATAAACAGATGATCCGTAAAGTGCTTACTTTCCATGAGGATGGGAAGCAGCATATCAAATCCCTGCGCAGAAAGCGAACGCAGTCTTCTGTCTCTCTGCTCCAAGAGATAAGTCATCTCCGCATCATCACGCTTCTTTAGGCCTTCGACCGCATTCTTCATCTTGCGTTCAAATCTCTTATCCGAATACACACGCGCAAGCTGTCTGCCGAAGTTCTCAGTGAATTCTACATGATGCTCCTCACAGTACTTTCTGGCAACGACTTCCTTGTCCACGATATTCGTGAGCATTCGCGAAGACAGGTATTTCTCGAAATCGCTTCGTTCCGTGTCGTTTAAGACATCATGAAGGGTCGTCTCCTCGCCCTTCTTTGTTTCAAATGTACCGATGGCATCAAGTGCGGGCGCACCGTAAGCAAGCACGCCGTAGTACTTAAAATGAGCTTCCTTGAACAAGTCGTTACTTAGCTTCTCGAGAGGTTTTCCTTTGGCGGTATCCTTCGCCTTGACCGACGCATACCATTCCTTTTTGATATAATCCTTATAAGCATCTACAAGGCTTTCCTCGGAAAGCTGTCCCTTCGCCGCAAGTTTTTTTACCACAGCAAATGCATAGAAGGTCATGGGGGCTTCAACCGCCGCAGCAGCGCAGACATTCTTCACCTCATCATCAACCTCCTGCATACGCAGCTGTCGCTGGCCTGCACGGATCTTTCCTCTGCTGTTAAGTTTCAGTTTTGTCAGATCCTGACGGAACCGTCCCACAACAACTTCGTTTCCGCCAAAGAGCAGGGCTTCACGATTCTTCTCCAAAAACTCATGTCTGTCCTTCATGATAAGAAGGACAACAGCGGTATCCTCCGCCTTAAGTGCCTTCCCCGAAAGAAGTTCCTGAAGGACAAACTTTCTCTGATCCGTCGTCATCTTTGAAGGATCATCCACCCCTGCATCCTTCATCTGCTCGCAAAGAGATGTAAGGAACTTCGGATACTCCGCCAAGCGCACGGAGACACGTGCACAGAATTCAAGGAACTGCTCGAGTGTCATTCTTGAAAGCTTGTCACCCGACATTCCGGCATAGACCTTCACTTGCTTTACAAGCATATTCTGATCAGCTTCATAAAGCGCGTCCATCTTCTCAGCGGCAAATCTCGAAATAAGCATATCTTTTAAATGGAGTTTTAAAAGATCATCCACTGCTCCCGCACCGACTCTTTGAACATAGGCCGGAAGTTCTGCGGGCTTCCTTACAATATCGCCGATACTTTCTTCCACCGTAGGTAGTTCAGCCGCACGCCTTAGCATACGCTCATAATTTGCTTTGATCAGAGAGCCTACTACCCTACCGTTCTTTGTCTTATCTTTTGAGCGCTGAAGAAGTTGTTCATCTACAACATTCTTTGCTTCAGTCGTCTGCTCAACACGCTGCTTATATGCCGCTATCGTATCTTCCCGATGTTTTGCAACAAGTGCATTCACATCAGAATCATTGAATGTCTTTACGGAAAGAGCCAGAGACTTTTGTGCTGCCAGTGCATTTTGATAATCCTCGGATGCTGTAAGTGTCTGATAGAGTCTGCCGATTCCGTGGCGTGCTGCCTCAAGTCGGTCCTTGACCTCTGCGCTTACCTTGTCGGTTCCTGCCGGTGCCGCACCGGAAACCAGTTTATAAAGAAGCACCGTCTTTAACGCCTGCGGATACTTTGTAAAGTAAGCATCTTTAAGGGAAAGTTCCGTCTCCTCCTGTCTGAACATCTTGATGATGGATGAGGAGAGTCTTACAATCTCTGCATCCTCCTTCGCATCCGAAAGCTGTTTCACCAGGGTAAGTCTCTCGTTTAAAAGCGTTTTCTTCTTACCCATCACCTTCGAATCCGAAAGTCCGGTGCTTGCTACGATATTTGCTGCTGCCTCTGCCATATCCTGATCCGTCAGGTCATCACTTTGCAGCATGCGCTCCACATGGGTATCGATTGCCTTTTTAAGCTGTCCGTCCGACACATGACCGCGGCGGATCCACCATGCGCGGCACTTTCCGACGCCCTCGTGCTTTGTCCCGTCCACGTAAAAATCACCCAGCTTCTCCATCTCTTTTGCGGGAATATGCTTCTCCAGCTTTCCCGCCAGCTGAGACATTTTCGATCCCATTTTTTCAACGGACTTATTCTTAACGGCGTTTGAGAGCGTCGCAGCCGTCTCGGTGACAGGCTTTTCCTCCTGTCTGTTTTCTTCAAGAGGTATCTCCGACTCATGCAGTGCGATGTTTCTTACTCTGGTGCGGTTTTGCATACCCGCCACATGAAGTACACTGCCGAGGTATTTGCTGATCCGTCTTCCGTCCAGCAAAAAATCGTCCCCGGTATCGCTTCCATTTTCCTCGTCATACATTTTTAAGTTCAGGTTTTCGTCAAAGATTCCTCCTGCAAAGCGATGCAGATCATCGAGGACAGTAAGCGCCTTGTCTACCCTCTCGTCCGACGCCGAAAGATCGACTTCCATGCCAACAAGTGCATCCATTCCCGGATTTGCGGTACCGCACTTTTTCGCAAGCTCCGCAACCTCTTGCAGTTTGATCTCATCATCACGCGTCGCAATATCGCGTCTGCGGAGCAGCCTGATTTTGTTTATGGTCTCCGTCATACGAGCACACACCAGTCCGTGTCGTTCGGAATATGCGACCATGCGCTTTCTGATTCCTTCAAGACGGTCTTCCTTTTCCTGTCCGGAAAGCTTCCTGTCCGACAGGATCTTCTCAGCCGTCTCCTGCGCATCATAAGAATACTTAAACATAATACCGGAAAATGATGTAACGGTATCTTTAAAGTTTCCCGCAAGCTGTCCCCATATGGTGTCGTGCTCGTTTTCGATCACCTGATCACATGCCGATACAAAGAGCCACATCCTGATGCTTGCCTCGTCCATCAGGGCACGCTCCTCCCTGTCAAGCGTAAACGCCTCTTTGTCCTTGATCTTCGGGATTGCAAACATGGCGTACACGTTCGTCTCATCGTGCGAAGTCATCATATCGAAAACCCTGCTTCGCTCGGCAAGATGCGCCTCGCGCTCGGCTCTCTCCCTGTCATCTTCCTGGTTAAGCTTGGGTGCACTGTCGTCCACCAGACGCTTTTTCAACTGTTTCACACGTTCTACGGCATTATCGGTCTGGAACTCATGGCGTGCTTCCGGTTTGACAAGCATCGCCTTCACGGCATCCGTCCTTAATACCACCGCGTCAAGATCGGCATCCGTAAAGCGCACGGAACTTACATCTCCGAAATCCGTAAGCAATGAGGTGACCGCAGTGATTACATGCTCACCCTTTATATCACCGCCTACGGTTTGATCAGGCTTATAACCTTCCATTATATCCGTGATCATATCGAGCGTAATGGCACGCTGGTTTTCCACGTATTCCACCTTACGCTTTACCTCGTCGATCTGAGCGATCTGTTCTCTTCTTTGATCCGCGTCTCTGGCAGCCGGACGAGACTCCAGTTCCCGAACAAGTGCCTTCATGGCGTCTCTCTCATAGAGTACGTTGCTCACGTACGATGCAATCGGCGTATACTTTTTCTTGGCTTCAACAGGCAGTCTCCCGAATGCGTCGGAAAAAGAACGAACAAGGTCGTCCATATTCCTCTCGATCAGAGTTTTGTCTGCTTCCTCCGAAACAGCCTCGGACTGCTCGGATACGTTTGTCGAAGAAATCAGCCGTTCGATATTGACAGGCAGCACATAATGCTGCTCCTCCTCCGCATGCACAAGGCCGGTCTCGGTTATGTTCTGTCTCTGTAATACTTCATTTGCGTCCATCCAAATCCCCTCCTTATGCTACGTCGGGCTCGGTTGCCAAAGTCTTGATCGCACCACATCCGCTGTACCTGTCCATCGGCCTGATCCCCAGCTTCGTCAGGTACATTTCCTCGAAGCGTGCGGTCTTTTCTCCCGCTGTATCCACGTAAAGCTCGTCCATGGCGATCCCTTCCCGTCGAACAATCTCCCTTGCATGTTCGAAGAGATACGGAAAAAGCGATATGCCGTCACCGTTTCCGTACAAAGATCCGATGCGCACACCGCCGCAAAAAGGCTCTGCATAAAGCAAAGCACACACTTCATCCTTATTGAACAAAATACCGCCGTACCGATTCTTAAGCGATACAACTTCCTCCGGATCGATCATGGGATCCTCGATAGCACGTACCTTCTCCCTGTCTTCCTCCATAAGCTCTGCAGCCGTCTTGATCCGGTAAGGACGGCGAAGTCTGCCATCGGAAAATGCAGGTGCGGACAGGATCTCCCGCATATCATACACCGTTCGCGCGGCAGAGGGAGACTCCACGGAGAATCCGTTTTTTGAAAAAAAGTGGCGGAGAATATCCGCACCCTGATCACAATCTCCGCCGTAAAAGACAGCAGTAAGAGAAGGCATACCTGCTTCGGAAGCCAGTCGGCTTACCTCCTCAAGAAGAAATGAACCGACGCCCTTTCTTCTTTTTTGTCCGGTAACCACAATCTGCTCTACAAAAAGGCCCTCGGGCGTTCCCGAAAAAACGCCTGCGCCTACAGCCGCTCCATCCTCATCTACGACGCCGACGAACAGATCATTTTCCTTTCTCTCGACATACCTTGATCCGATGGCATTCTCAAAGAAGCGGATGTTGTCCGCATCGATCACAGTAATCTTCATACCTTCTCCCCTCTCTCATCTACTCTGTCATCTGCGACATCAGTAATTGCAACGACTTCGGTGCTTCATACGGCTCAAACCATGTAACCGCCTCTATGATGGTTCCCCTCCTTGCCGAGGGAACCAGTTTTCGTACAAGCTGTTCCGCGTGGCTTCCCACGATAGGAAGCAGTACTTTCTTCTCGGGATCATATAGCTCCCCCGCCCGCTTTTGCACCGTGGCGATCATCGCCGGAAGTGCCTTCACGGACTTGCTGTACGCCAGTTCCAGAACCAGATAATCCTTCTCCTCGGTAAACAGCATCACGCCCTCGATCTGACCGTCCGAGGTGCAGATCACCGACAGTCCGCCGATATACGCATCCCAATCCGTATAAGGCGGAAGCGGCACGGGCCTTGCGTCATCCAGCATGGCATCTTCCGCGGCTGTAAGCAGTTCATCCGATGCATCCTCAAGGAAGACGTTCGTAAAGAGTTTCGCTGCGCGAAGAAATGCATCATTTACCTTAAGCTCGCCCAGTGTGATCTCATAGAGGTTATTCTTCTCCTCCCGAAGTTCCATCCCCGCGAGCAGAAGTACATTTCGATGCGCATTGGTATGCTCGTCCGCATGAATCTCCGAAAATGCGCCGACATAATTTCCTGTCTTTTCAGCCCGTCGCATCACATATCGCAGAAAATCCGACGCATCGACCTCCTCGCGGCACATAGGCCCCGGGGCGATCCAGACGATCTCAAGCCATCCGGCATGACTTCCCGTAACAGAAATGCCCACCATCGTGTCTTCCGACACGGTGCCGTCATACGTGGCCACCGCCGAGAGTTCACCCTTCCGTATCTGGTCGGCGTAATTCGTCGGTATAAACTTCGCATAATTGATCAAATTGGCAGCATGTATAATTAGATCCGTGTACATTAATCTGTCAGTCTCCTTCTGATACCGTAGGCCTCAAGCGAGGCTCTGCATGCCCTTTCCTGTGCGTAGTATCCCATCTCGTAGAACTCATCGCGAAAGGTCGCAACAAGGTCCGCAAGCGTACGCTTTTCACTTCTGATCCTGTATTCAATCAGGATATATGCGGTTCTGGCCATCGAATCAGCCAGGATCCACGCCTCACCCAGATCGATCTTTTCCCGCTTTGTCAGCCCGTCGAACTCGCCCTCCTTCGATCCGTGCGCGATACGCGACCGAAGCTGCTTGGCCATGCCGCCGATCCGCGGAAGTTCATCCGAGTCGAAAAGAATATTGGTAATGGTCTGGCCCCGGAACAGTTCCTCATGGGTATCTTTAAACTCCTCGAGCGTTGCTATACCCTCCCTGATCGCGGAAAGATCCGGAAACTCCATCTTTTCCGTGTCGATGTTTAAGTCTTCGGAGAAACTCTTGAATCCCGGAAGATCTTTTACTTTTTCATAAAGCGGCAAGGTAGGAACCTCGGTTTTCCAGTGTGCGTAGATATAATTAGCAACCATCGGATCCACCGGTTCCCCCGTAAGCAGCGACCGGATCAGACTCACACACCCCTTCTCCGCCCAGAGGGATGCTACAAACTTCTCCTCAATGTAATCGCGGTAATAAAGCGCTGCATCCTTGTAGATCATGATTTTGTTGGCGTAGGTATAGCCACCCTTCTCCCTGACAAGTCGAACCAGCCGAGGAAAGATCATACGGTAGGACCTGCGTTTTGCGGAGAGCAGTTTGTATTCTTTCGTCGCCCGCTCGATCAGCTCCCTGTGCTTTTGATACGCATCCTCATGTGCTGCGACAAGCGCATCAAAGGTATGGTCATCCTCCGGATCGGTATCCGCCTCCTGTAACGATTCCAGGAGTTCCTTCACCACGGACTTTGCAACCTTACTCTTAAAGCTGCCGACCTCCGTTTCATACTTTTTGATCTCCTCGGCAAGCCTGCCCGATGCGGCTTCCATATCTTTCGCAGAAAGTTTCTCTCCTGTCTTTGCACAGACGCCATGCGCCGAAAACCAGACGGAAAGCGCTTGCTCCATCACGGGAATCAGATTCTCTAAGCATGCGACCAGAACGCGGTCTTCCTTCGGCACCTCCGTGCCTTTGGCCGCATCTGCAAGTTCACGAAAATAAGCCGCACTCACCTTCACCAGGAGGATGTTTTGCTTATAGACATCCTCTCCGGTGGCCGTGGGCGGCCTTCTTTTAAATTCATTGCCGTTGATGGCAAGGCTTCCTTCCCTGACTCTGCGTGAAAGCTCCGTCGTATCCTCGGTAAGGATCTCTGCGGCAAGCATCTGCAGAGATCTGGCTTCCTGTGACAGGTCTCCTTTTTCACGCACGGACTGAAGGTAATACTTCAGTTTTCTCCAGTAAATATCGCCTTTTTCACGCGCTGAAAGCGCAGTTGATTCAATTTCCATATATTATCCCATTCGTTAAAAAAACAATAAGCCCCGTACCACAATTTTACACGAATCGGACCTATTTTTCAATCCTCGATGGAATGAAAAAGACGTTGCACACGCCTTTGTTTCGGCAAATGCAACGTCTGTTTTATGTAAACTATTTTTGCTGTGCTGCACGTTTCGCACGCATACGAAGTGTCGGATCCAGAATCTTCTTTCTGATACGCAGATTCTCCGGTGTGATCTCTAAAAGCTCGTCCGTATCGATGAAGTCAAGCGCCTGCTCTAAAGACAGCACCTTGGGTGGTGTCAGCTTTAAGGCCTCGTCCGAACCCGATGCACGTGTGTTGGTCAGCTGCTTTTTCTTGCAGACATTCACTTCAATATCCTCGGCACGGGGACACTCTCCCACGACCATACCACCATATACCTTCTCACCCGCTCCGATAAAGAGGGTACCGCGCTCCTGCGCGTTGAAAAGTCCGTAGGTGATGGACTCACCCGACTCGAAGGCGATCAGGGAACCGTTGCTTCTGTAGCTCATGTCTCCCTTGTAGGGCTGATAGCCGTCAAAGATGGTGTTGATGATACCGTTTCCTTTTGTGGCAGTCAGGAAGTTGCCGCGGAAACCGATCAATCCTCTTGAAGGAATGGAGAACTCCAGGCGGGTCGTGCCGGTGCCGAGAGGCGCCATACCCTGCAGTTCACCCTTTCTTTCGTTCAACATATTGATAACGGTACCGGAAAACTCCTCCGGCACATCGATCACTGCTACCTCATAGGGCTCAAGCTTCTTGCCCTGCTCATCGGTCTTGTAGATAACCTCTGCCTTACTTACGGCAAATTCGTAGCCTTCACGACGCATGTTCTCGATCAGGACGGACAGATGAAGCTCTCCACGTCCGGATACCTTGAAGCATTCTGTGCTCTCCGTCTCCTCAACACGAAGGGATACGTCCGTATTGAGCTCGCGGAAAAGTCTGTCACGCAGATGACGGGAGGTGACAAATTTGCCTTCCTTACCCGCAAGAGGCGAATCATTTACCATGAAGTCCATGGAGATGGTCGGCTCGGAGATCTTCTGGAAGGGGATTGCTTCCGGATTCTCCGGAGAGCAGATGGTATCACCGATATGGATGTCGGCAATACCGGAGATTGCCACGATGGAACCGATCCTCGCTTCCTCCACGTCAACCTTCTCAAGTCCTTCAAACTCGTAGAGCTTTCCGATCTTCACCTTCACCTTTTTGTCAGGCTCATGCGCGTTCACAATGACGCACTCCTGATTGAGTTTCAATGAACCGTTATCGACCTTGCCGACACCGATCCTTCCGACGTACTCGTTGTAATCAATGGTGGAAATAAGGACCTGTGTGCCCGCATCGGGATCACCCTTCGGTGCGGGAATATATTTCAGAATGGTTTCAAAAAGCGGTTTCATATCTGTGCCCGGCTCATCGGCGGACAAAGAAGCAATACCGGCCTTTGCTGAAGCATAGACGAAGGGACAGTCAAGCTGCTCTTCGTTCGCATCCAGCTCTAAGAGAAGCTCTAAGACTTCCTCTTCCACCTCGGCGGGACGCGCCTCGGGACGGTCGATCTTGTTGATGCAGACGATGACATTCAGATTCAGCTCCAAAGCCTTCTTTAAAACGAATTTTGTCTGCGGCATGGCGCCCTCAAAGGCATCAACCACAAGGATAACGCCGTTCACCATCTTTAAGACACGCTCTACCTCGCCGCCAAAATCCGCATGGCCCGGGGTATCGATGATATTGATCTTGGTGCCGTTGTAGGAAACAGCCGTGTTTTTGGACAGAATGGTGATACCGCGCTCGCGCTCGATATCGTTGGAGTCCATCACACGCTCCTTCACTTCCTGATTCTCACGGAAGATACCGCTCTGCTTTAAGAGTTCATCCACAAGTGTGGTCTTGCCGTGATCGACATGCGCAATGATCGCAATGTTTCTGACGTCTTCTCTTGTAATCTCCATAACCTAAAAACCTCTTTAATATAAGCAAAATCACCATGTTTTCAAACGGTGAGTATTCTATCACAGCCGTAGCTTATTTGCAAGCGCTAATACCACGACAAACGTTCGAGAATCAGGAAAAATGCGGTGATCGTGATAAAACTGATCACGTGTCTTGCCTTTTGATTCACCAAAAGTCCGATGAATTCCCGGATAAATGCGTTGAAATAAAAGTACTTCTTCGTCGGTGCGGAAAGTCCTTTCGCTTCGAAGTCACATTTGTCCGCTAATGTGTACCCGCGGAACACATGATAGTTGGTGGTGGAAAACGCAATCTTTTTTTCGCGGATATCTCCCGACCGCTCTTCGATCTTTTGCCTCGAGTACAGCATATTCTGGTAGGTGTTCTCGCTTTGATCCTCCCGAAGGATCTGCTCTTTCGGAATCCCCTGCTCGATGAGATAGCGTTCCATCGCCTCTCCCTCGGAGATCACTTCGTCCTCGCCCTTCCCGCCGGAGGGTACAAACACCGCATGTTTTCCGGACGCCTCATACTGTGCTTTTTCGAATGAGATCGCGCGGTCCACACGGTTTTTCAGAATCGGCGTCAGACTGCCGTCCTGCCGTATGGCGCAGCCGAGAATGATGATGTAATCCCGGTCATATTTCGGACGATACATTGTTGCGAGCCAGGCCGTAAGGACAGTCGCAATAAACATGCACTCAAGATAACATTGAATGTATGCAAACACGGTTCTTATCTCGAACGGTAGATTGCCAAGCGGATTGAGCCACGGAAACAAACCGATCGTCGCAGCAGTTCCTTCCATCCACAGAATCGCAAATGCAATTCCGAGCATGTTGATCGGACTGCGTCCCTCATGCTTCAGAAGCGAAATATTGCTTAAGAAAAGCACTGCGGCAAAGATCATCATCAGCGGTGTAAGCACAGTGAGGAAAACCCACGCCGTGTCCGTGATCATAAAGAACAATCCCTTGATCGACCTTACGAGATCATTTTGGAAGCGATAAAACACATATGCCAGGATTGAAAAACTGTAGATCAGCAATCCTCCGCATCCCATCATCAGATAGGAAAACTGACCGCGGCGATAGCTCGCAACATAGATCAAAAGCAGCGAGACACATCCGATCAGTATCGAGAGGAAAAATGCGTAGATCACGGCCGTAAAGCCATGAAAGGTGACGCCGCCCGAAACATCAAGGATCACTCCGGACCGAAGGACATAAAACTGCACCCGGATAATCCTGACATTCGTGGATCCGTCGGACCGCGTCATATTCAATCCAACGTCGAGCGTCGTGCTTCCGTATCCCGTCGATTTGAAAGAGAGCATCAGCTCTCCGTCGCTGTCGATCCTGCTTCCGGTAAGGGTAACGGAATCCCCCTCCCGACCGATCACATACGAAGACAGTTTCACATCGTCTTCCTCGTAGATTCTGGTCAGCTTGACATAGGTATCGCCGACGAAGCAGACATGGATCAACGCTGCGATGATCGTCGCTACGGATATGAGATTAAGAAGAACGATCCATTTTTTCATAGGGAATCCTTATACATAGAGAAACCGCCGGCCCAGCCGGCGGTTTCTCTTATCTACTCCACACTGTAGTTTGGTGCTTCTTTTGTAATCTGAATATCGTGCGGGTGACTTTCCTTCAGAGAAGCAGCCGAAATCTGGATGAATTCTGCCTTCTCGTGAAGCTCTTCGATGTTTCTGGCTCCACAGTAACCCATACCTGCGCGAAGACCGCCGATCAGCTGGAATACGGTGTCCTCAACGGAACCCTTGTATGCCACACGTCCCTCGACGCCCTCGGGTACAAGCTTTTTCGCGTTTGCCTGGAAGTAACGATCCTTGGAACCGTTCTCCATGGCTGCGATGGAACCCATACCACGGTATACTTTGTACTTTCTGCCCTGATAGAGTTCGAAATCTCCCGGAGACTCATCGGTTCCCGCAAAGAGACTTCCCATCATGCAGACATTTCCGCCTGCCGCAAGGGCCTTGGTTACATCTCCGGAGTACTTGATACCACCGTCCGCAATGACGGGGATACCTGCCTCCTTCGCCGCATCATACGCATCCATGATCGCTGTGATCTGAGGTACACCGATACCTGCGACAACTCTGGTCGTACAGATGGATCCGGGTCCGATACCGATCTTCACGGCATCTACGCCCATCTCGATCATCGCCTTGGTGCCCTGCTTGGTTGCTACGTTGCCGGCGATGACATTCAGGTCAGGGTACTTCTCACGGATCATCTTGAATGTCTTTAAGACATTGGCGGAATGTCCGTGTGCCGTATCGATGACGATGGCATCTACCTTCGCACGTACAAGCTCGTCCACACGGTCTGTGATATCGGGTGTTACGCCGACTGCTGCCGCACAGAGAAGTCTGCCCTGTGAATCCTTCGCAGCCTGCGGATACTTGATCTGCTTTTCAATATCTTTGATGGTGATAAGTCCCTTCAATGCGAAGTTCTCATCGACGATGGGAAGCTTCTCTTTTCTGGCCTGACCTAAGATCTTCTTCGCCTCTTCAAGGGTGATGCCCTCTCTTGCGGTTACAAGATTCTCGGTGGTCATGGACTCTTTGATCTTCTTGCTGTAGTCTGTCTCGAACTTCAGGTCACGGTTGGTAATGATACCGACCAACTTGCCGTTCTCGGTGATGGGTACGCCGGAAATCCTGAACTTCGCCATCAGTTTATCTGCATCATTTAAGGTATGCTCGGGTGACAGAGAGAAAGGATCGGAGATAACGCCGTTCTCCGAACGCTTTACTTTATCTACCTCTTCCGCCTGCTGTGCAATCGACATATTCTTGTGAATAACGCCGATACCGCCTTGTCTTGCCATTGCGATCGCCATGCGATACTCCGTTACGGTATCCATACCGGCGCTCATCAGCGGAATGTTCAGTGTAATTTTCTTGGTCAGTTTGGTAGATAGATCGACATCATTCGGGATGATTTCCGAGTACTGCGGTACCAGGAGGACGTCGTCAAATGTAATGCCTTTTCCGATAATCTCTGCCATGTTCCTTCTAACCTTCCTTTCTTTATGCTTTCATGTGATTATAACAAATGAAACCGAATGCAAGCATTCGATTTCACTTTGTGGTTATTCCTTATATACGCAGATATATAGATTGATGTAATCTTTTCCGTCATATAAGAGCGGAACCTTGAGGCCGTCTATGTCGGTCTTTAGCTGAAGGTTCTCGCCATACACCGCAAGCGGCGGTGTGATATCGATCAAAGTGCCCAGTGTCGAGAAGATCGTCGCCGTGTTACCCATGATCATATTGGATAACTCATTCAAGGCAGATGAAGCCATCTCGTCCAACGCCGTCACCGGCATACCGAACATCATCTTCGATGCAACTTCCATTGCGTAAGGTTCCTTCAGTGCCAGAACCACCTGACCCTTCATCGCTCCGACGACACCAACCTGTATTGCGTAGGTCTTGTCTGCGATATGAAAATCCGTCTTCTCAGGCTTGCCTACCGCAAGTTTCATCTGAGTTACGCTCTCCACAATGGAAATACTGGATTGCAAAAAAGGATTTATGTTGTTTACGTCCATAGCCGGGATCATATATCTTCTCCTATCTTACATATTCAGTACGGATAGTTTACCACAATTCGAAGAACTATTCAAACACTTCTTACGAAAAAGTATCATTTAGTAGCTATACGGTTCCGAGGACGTCAGTTCATGGTGAGATTTGGTCACCTGGCGGACCGTATATACCTTGCCGGGTTCGGCCGCATGATCCTCCACCATCAGCGTCGTGCGGTTGACATAACTCGTTTCCAATGCATCGTCATCTTCGTATACAACCGAAAATGTATTGAAGTTTTCTCCGGTGACCACCATGTGCGTCGGTTCATTTTTGACACCGTTGATTTTGATCTCATGAACACCCAGTTTCATGTGCGGTGCTTCCACCGGAATGTTGCCGTTGTAAAGGTAATCATCTCCGAACAACATGTCGTAGGAAAGCATCTCCAGTTTTTCATCGAGCTCTTCTCCGGAATAAAGCACATGCGCCTTCTGGGTAAAACTCATAGGATAGCCGAGTCCCTCGAACAGCCGGTTGGAGAGTTCGTTTGCTGCGATATCCTTGTCACGGATGGTAAGACCGATGTTGTTTACCATGACATACTCGGTCTGGAACAGCGTTGAAGGAAGCTGGTCCTCTCCGATATCGAGCGAAGGAAGATGGTCGCCGTAGAGAACAAGTACATAAGGTTCTTTTCTCGCATCCAGCTTCTCCTTCAGGTCTCCGATCATCTCGTCCATCTCATAGATCTGGTTAACATAATACTGAAATGCATTCTCGACATTATAGTGATACGCAAGCGGGATCTCGGAATAATCGTAAGTCAGATCCACATGATTCTTCGTCTCGGATTTCGTATCCGGGTACTTGCCGTGTCCCTGCACGCTGATGGTAAACACAAAGTCCACACCCTCGGTCTGGTCCATACAATCCAGAATATCTCCCACAAGGGTCTTGTCCTTGATCCATCCCGTGGGTGTATGATCCACATCGTACATATACTCGGAAGAGATAAATGCATCGAATCCCATCTCGTCATACACATGCTGCCTGTCATAGAAGGCTGCGGTATTATTGTGGATGGCATAGCAGCCGTACCCCTGATCATGCAGCAGACTACACATACCGACACAGGGAACCTTGTTCACTGTGGTCTTGTAAGGGTACTCTCCCGCTCCGAAGTAGGAGGATTTGATACCCGTAAGCACCTCAAATTCGGAATTGGCCGTACCCGCACCGAGCGCAGGCACCGTCAGATATCCCGAAGGGTACTGACTCTTGAATTTGGTAAAATTCGGAACCGGATCCGCGGAAAGCGTCAAATGCTTGACGGGCTTCGGGTCAAAGAAGCTCTCTAACTGGATCACGATGATATTGGGCTTTACACGGGGTTCCTTCTCGGGATCCGGAACCTCGATCAGTTCTCGCTTGATCTTCTTGACGGAAGATTTCTCATACTCTCCCGGTCTGCTGATACCGTTATCGATGATACTGTTGGTAAAACAGTATGCGAATCCGTAATCCTTATATGCCATGCCGAGATTGGCAAAGTCATCCGAGATCACATTGTATTTCACGTTCAGTTTGGTAAAACCGAAGAGTAATACCCATACAAACATACAGGCAAAGATGTAGCGTTTGATGTGCTTACTGCCCTCCACTCTCGGTGTCTTCTTAAACAGGATCACAAGTCCGATGATCAAAGCCACAAAGAAGATTGCAAGCATCACAAGCTGCCAGGGCTTGAAGTAGACATCGATCATGGAGATCACGTCACGAACCATCAGAAAATCGATGGCCGCAAAGGGTGTCACACGATAACCGAGTACCACGAAATTGGCGATACCGCATACCAGCCATACCGTCGAGATGCACACCATGCCGAAGATACGCTTTCGTAAGAACAGTGCAAAAAGCAGCGTAAAGAAGATGATGGATGCGTTGTAAAGATAAACGATCGGTGAATGCGCGATAAAGGTAAACGCCGCAAAGACGGATCTTCTACCCAGCATCTCCAGGACGATCTCTAAAACCAATCCGAGCAAAAAGCATCGAAAGATCCAGGTATGCGTCGTGTATCTGATGGCGCGTTTGATCTTGCCGGGTTCTTCCGACTCAGACACTTCTTCCGTCTCGGATGCTTCTTCCGTCTCAGGCGCTTCTTTCGTCTCGGATGCTTCTTTCGTCTCGGTCGCTCCGGTTACTTCTTCGCGCTCCTTTTCAGCCTGCGTCAATTCTTTTTCTGCGACTTCTTCTGCTTTCCCGTCTTTTTTCTTTTCTATTTCTTCTTTGTTTTCTTTGTTTTTCATTGAGTTTTCCCCACTAAAAAAAATATAAAATATTAGGTTGACAATTCTAAATCATTATGATATATTAGTCAAGTCGTCAAACGACACATGCGCGAGTGGCTCAGCGGTGGAGCACCTCCTTGCCAAGGAGGGGGTCGCGGGTTCGATCCCCGTCTCGCGCTCTTTTTATTTTAACCGACCCTTTCGGGTCGGTTATTTTTTTTACAACATCAGATCTTTGTAAGTATTCACCATCTCGCTGATCTTTTCGGCATCTTTCTCCTTCACCACATCAGCAAGTGCCAGGACAAAGTTTCTGTCCTCTCCCTGATAGCCCGCCTCGGACAGCTTTAAAAGCTGCTCGGTTGCCGCTTCGAAATCTCCGCTTGCCGCCGATGCTGCCAGCGCATCCAGGCATTCGATATCGATACGCACCGGCTCTTCGGGAGGTTCTTCCTCCGGCATAGGTTCCTCGACGTTCTTTGTTTCTTCTTCCGCTTCCTTTTCCGCCTGCGCACGAAGGATCTCGGTTTCGCTTCGCTCTTCCGCTACCTTCTTCGCGTACTCCTCGTCCGTCATGCCGGACACGGTTCCCGCAAAGTTTTCATAGTCCTCCAGCAAAAGCAGTACATCGGAAAGTTCATCCATATAAGCATCCATATGCTTGCTCACATAGTTTCTGTCACCCATGGAAAGCGCCGTCTCCATGGAAGCCGAAAGTCCCGACAGCATATCTGCGCCGATGCCGTGTGAAGCCATACGCAGAGTATGCAGCTTCATCTTGAAACCATGCTTATCCTTCTCATAGCGATTCTTAAGGTCAGCAACCGCATCCTTGTGGTTGTGATAGAAGGCCATAATGAGCCTGTTGTAAACTTCGATGCTGCCGCCGATCCTGCGGATGGCATCCTCCACGGAGAAATGCTGCATCAGCTTCACAAGGCCGTCACCGTATCTGGAGTTCTCGATGTAGTCCGCAATATCTCCCGTCTTCTCCGAGATCTTCGTCTCGGGCAGACAGTCCTTTAAGATGGCCGCCAGACGGCGAACCTCCATCGGCTTTAAGATACTGTCCGTGAATCCCGCTTCAATCAGGGAATCCTGATCGGTCTGAATCGCATCGCTGTTGATGGCGATGATGGGAAGCGTCTGGTATTTGAGATCCGAAAGATCGCGGATCTCCTTCATTGTATCCGTACCGCTCATCACGGGCATGGACAGATCGATAAATACCACGTCGTAGTCATGGTTTAAAACCATATCAATCGCGGCAAGACCCGTGCTTGCCGTATCCACCTTCATCTCAAAGGAAGTAAGTGCCTTCTTGGATACCTCGAGGGAAACCTCGTCCGCCTCGACAACCAGTGCCTCCACTTCAGGCAGCCACATGCTCTCAGCAATCTCCTTGGAAAGTGTCCCCTCAATCTTCTCTCCGGCTGTGATCTTGGCGCTGCTGTCCGCGATCTTCTGGTATACGGACAGGGTAAATGTAGAGCCTGCGCCGTACACGCTTTCCACGGTCACGTCACCGCCCACAATATCGGTATAGCCCTTCACGATTGCAAGATCGGCACCGTTTCCGGCGCGATTGTTTTTCTTTTTGTTGTCTGCGATATTGTAGACCTCAAAGATGTCGGGCAGGCGGTCCTCCTGGATGCCGATGCCCGTATCCGTCACGGAAAAGATGACATTGACCACATCACTCTTTTCCTCATCCTGAAGCAGGAAACAGTCCACAGACAGGGTAATGGAACCCTGCTTGGTGTATTTGACCGCATTATCGCAGAGTCGTCTTAAGATGTCTGCCAGAATCTCGTAATCGCCGATGACGCTGTCAACCGCACAGTCGCCGATCTCAACCAGGAATTTGACATTCTTTTCCTGAAGCTTTGCGATGGCATTCTCGGAGACTTCATATATCAGAGACGCGATGGAATAAGGCTGTTCCTTTGCTTCCACGCTTCCCGCCTCGATCTTGGCGAGCAGGATGATATCATCCACCTTGCTTAAGATATCCTCGCCGATCTCATAGATTGACCGTACACTCTCGGTATAGGTGGCGTCCTCTCCCATACTCTTGACGACCTCATCCGCCTTCGCCATCATGGCGTTCACCGGCGTCTTGATCTCGTTGGAGATATTCGCCAGGTAGTCGTTCTTGGCGGAACTTGACTTGATCACTTCCGCATGTTCTTTGGAAAGCTCCTCCAGCGCACGGTTCTTAGTGCGGAGCGCACGATTGACATGCGTGATACCGATGATGATCACCACAATAACCAGGATGATCAGAACCAGAGCCGCAATCTGTACGCTTTTGTTCTCGAAGAGACTCTTTTCTTTGATAATGGCAAAGGATACCGTCTCCTCGCCCGCAACGCCGTCACCGTTTTCGGCACTGATCTCGAAGAAATACTCTCCGCCTTTCAGATTTGTGTACACGGCCTGCAGTGGTTCGTCACCTCGTATATTAATGGCCTGCTGGTCAAAACCGCTCAGCGAGTAAGATACGTTCACATTGTCTCTGTTGCTGAAGGAGAATACCGCAAAGTTGATCGTGATACGGGAGGTATCGCTCTTCACGGTAAGACCGTTCTGGACTTCGGCGAACTCATACACCTCTCCGTCCACCTCGACAGAGGTCACCTTCACCTTCGGGCTCACCTTGTTGTAAGGGATATTCTCGGTATCGAGCGTATACAAGCCCTCATTGCAGCATACATAGAGCACGCCCCTGGCATCAATGAAAGAATTGCCGACAGGGTTTACATTTCTGCTTAAGCCGTCGCTGGTGGAGAAGTAGCGTGACGGAAGTTTCTCGCTGCCCAGAAGTTCCTGCTCCGTTGCGGAAAGCACACCCATGGAAGACACGATCCACAGACGGTCTTTCGACTTCTTGATATCGTAAATGTTGTTTGAATATTCGATGTTACTTAAGGCGCGGAAGGTCTCATTGAAGAAGCAGAGTCCGCTGTCCGTGGAGAGAAAGAGTCCGTTCTCTCCTTCCGCGATCGAAGTGATAACGTCGGAGTTTAATCCGTCCTCCGCAGTGTAATGCTTCACATGCTCCGCATCATCCTCCCGGAATACATAGAGTCCCCATCCATCGGTACCGGCATATATATTCCCCTCTTCATCTTCATAGAGGCAGAGAATGCTTTCACCGAACATGGGATTGTCTGCGTCGAAGCAGTCGAGGATCTCCCCCTCGGAGCTCACGAACGCCATACCCTTCTCCGTACCTACGGCGATATCACCGTTCCTTAAAGGCAGGGTTGTATTGATGGAACGACTCGGCATGTTCATCACACCCGTGATGGTCTTCACCTCTCCGGATGTATCCACGCGGATCACGCCCATATATCGCGAAGCGGCGATCCAAAGCACACCGTTTGCGTCCTTGCTGATATCACGAATACCCGTCTCCGCAAGGGCCTCCGTCGTTTTGTTGGTGACCGGATTTCCGGCACTGTCATAAATCTTAAGTCCGTTATCGGTTCCGACATAGGTAAGACTGCCGTCCACAAACACGCAGTTGACGATGGACTCCGGCAAGCCCGTTACGGCATTGTAATCAATGAATTTGGACCTTGATAAGAGGAGCACACCCATACGGCTCGTAGCGATCCAGTAATTGCCCTCATAGTCCTGAAGAATGTCCGTAATATAGCTGTTTAAAAGAAAATCTTCGGTGGAAACCAGGCTGTCACCTACCAGGTATCCGATACCGTTCTCACCACCGACCCAGATGCGTCCGTTTTGATCCTTCATGATATCACTGATACCGATCAGACCGACATTGAAACGTCGATAGCTGCCGGGGTTATCAAAGACAACGATATCTCCATCCGAGGTACCGATATAAATCTGCCCGTCGATGACGGAAATGGCGGTTACTTCACCCTTGGTAATGGAGGCCGTATCAACCGTCGACATACGCTTGCCTTCTTCAAATACAACGATCTCTCCGCTTGTGGCAAGCCCCCAGATCTCACTTTCGTTTCCGGCAAGTTTTAAGAATCTCTTATCAGCCAGGGACTCATCCTCATAGAGTTTCAGCGTCAGATTGTCATCCTCTCCCTCTACAAGGTAAAAGCCGTTCGCCGTGGAGACGTAGATCCGTCCGTCACTGTCTTCACAGACATCGTAGATGGTCTTCACGCCGGCGTAATACTCCTGCTGGAAATGATAATGCTCACCCGCAATGATGCAGAAGAGTCCGTAGTTGTCCGTGCCGACCCACACTCTGCCCTTCTCGTCCTGCAGAATGCTGTTGATGGAATAAACGTCCGTCTTATCCGTGTCCCAAAGATTGATGGATGAGAAGTCCGATCCGTTGGAGCGATACAATCCGCCGTCGGTACCGATCCAGATATAACCGGATGCGGACTGGTAGAGGCAGTTGACCTCATTGCTTCCGACACCGTTCTTCTGATTGAATACCGTCTGAATGTATCCGGCGGAAAATGCGTCTTTTGCGGTGGTTTCCTCCGGAGCAAACACAGAAAAAAGACACGCCAAAAGAATTGCCGCAACAAAACATGCAATCCGCTTTTTGGTGTGTCTTTTAAAGTTCATCTTTAAGCCTCTTTCAGGAATACTTTATAACCTTTGTAGGTTTCATAGATATCTGCCTTGGATGTAATCTCCCAGGGTGCGTGCATATTGAGCACGGCAACACCGCAGTCGATCACTTCCATGCCGTATAAGGACAGGATGTATGCGATCGTACCGCCGCCGCCGACATCCACCTTGCCAAGCTCCGCCGTCTGATAGAATACCTTTCCGTCATCCATCATCTTACGGATTCTTGCAATGTACTCGGCATTTGCATCGTTGGAACCCGACTTGCCTCTGGCGCCGGTGAATTTGCAGAATACCATACCGCGTCCGAAGTAGGATGCATTGTCCTTGGAGAATGCTTCCGCGTAAAGCGGATCGTAAGCCGCATTCACATCGGAGGAAAGCATGCTGGAATTGGCAAGGCATCTCCGGAGTGTAAGCTCTCCCTTCTCGCCAAGTGCCGCAAGGATCTCAGCCACGGTGTTCTCAAAAAACTTGGACTGCATACCCGTAGCACCGACGCTTCCGATCTCTTCCTTATCCGTAAGCAGCGTGCAGGCTGTCTTCTTCGGCTTCTTTACTTCAAGCATGGCAATCAGTGATGTGTAAGCACATACCTTGTCGTCCTGACCGTAGGCCATGACCATGCTCCGGTCGATACCGCAGGAACGCGCACGTCCGGCGGGGACCACCTCGATCTCTGCGGAAATAAAGTCTTCTTCTTCCACACCGTAGGTGTCCGCAAGAAGCTTTAAGACATTTGCCTTCACTGCTTCTTTTTCTTTCTCGGTGGCATTCTTTGCCTTCTCGGCGAGCGGCTGACTTCCGAAGATGACATCGAGTTTCTCGCCCTCGATCACCTTGGCTGCCTTCTTGTCCATCTGCTCTGCGGCAAGGTGAATCAAAAGATCACTGACACAGAACACGGGATCCTTCGGATCCTCACCGATACATACGTCTACCGTTGTGCCGTCCTTTTTCACGATGACGCCGTGAAGCGCAAGCGGGATGGCTACCCACTGGTACTTCTTGATGCCGCCGTAGTAGTGTGTGTCAAGATATGCAAAATCATCCTTCTCGTAGAGCGGATTCTGCTTCACATCCATGCGCGGGGAATCGATGTGCGCGCCGAGGATGTTCATGCCGTTCTCCAAGGGATCGCTTCCGATGTGGAACATGGCAACCGTCTTGTTCATCCATACGCGGTATACCTTGTCACCTGCGGAAAGCTTGCCCTTCTTTGCGATCACGGTATCCAGATTCTTGTATCCGTTCTTCTCGCAGAGTTCGGCGATGAGCTTTGCGCACTCGCGCTCGGTCTTTCCTTCGCTGATGAAATCGATATAGCCTTCGGCAAATGCATCAACTTCGCCAAGCTGTTTTTTGGTATAACTCTTCCATGCATTCTCTCGTATCATTTTGCTGTCTCCTTATGTCAATTATCGTTGTCAGTCTTTTCTGCAGGCGTTGATCGCTTCCGTCAGGATCCGGATCGCCTCGTCGCAGTGGCTCTCCTCGATGATGAGCGGAGGTACCAGACGGATCACGGCAGGTCTTACCGCCGTAGTCATAAGACCGAGTTCAACAGCCTTATACTTCACGTCATTTGCGATATCCTGTGTCAGCTCGATGCCGATCATCAGGCCTCTGCCTCTTACTTCCTTCACCAAAGGAAGTGTCTCGAGTTTCTTCATAAAGGCACGTCCGAGGGTGTCCGCATGCTCGGAGAGCTTTCTGTCGATGATCTCACTGATCTGTGCGTAGGATGCTGCACATGCGATCGGATTACCCGCATAGGTGCTTCCGTGAGCACCCGGTCCGAAAGTCTTGGCAAGCTCTGTCGTGGTACACATCGCGCCGATGGGAAGTCCGCCGCCCATCGCTTTCGCCATGGAAACCGCATCCGGCTTCACACCGTAGCCCATATAAGCCATCAGGCTTCCGGTTCTGCCCCATCCGGTCTGAACCTCGTCAAACAGGAGGAGCATCTGCTTTTCATCGCAGAGTTTCCGAAGTCCCTTCAGGAATTCGGGATCTGCGGGATAGACACCACCCTCTCCCTGTACGGGTTCAACCATAATGGCAATGGTGTCTTCCGTCACCGCATCCTCGAAGCTCTTCAGGTTATTGAACTCCGCATAGGTAAAGCCGGGAACAAAAGGATCGTAATTGGCCTGGATCGGTGTACCGGGCTGTCCCGTTGCGGCTAGTGTGGCAAGCGTTCTTCCGTGGAAAGAGTTCTTCGCTGTCACGATGTGATAGCGATTGGGTCCGAAATGATCCTTGCCGTACTTTCTGGCAAGCTTGATCATAGCCTCGTTCGCCTCTGCGCCGGAATTCTGGAAGTAGATCTTGTCGAAACCGATGGAGTCAAGGATGAGCTTCGCAGCTCTTGCGGCAGGCTCCGTATAGCAGTAGTTGGATGCATGAAGCATCTTTCCTGCCTGCTCTACGATGGCTTCCACCACGCGTTTGTTACAGTGTCCCGCGGAATTTACCGCAATACCTGCCATAAAGTCAAGGTACTTATTACCTTCCTCGTCGATCACGTAAACGCCGTCACCGGTCTCGGCCACGAAGTCAAACCGCTTAAACGTATCATAAAAGTAAGTATCGTACAGTTTCTTCAGTTCTTCTTTTTTCATGATATCACCTCTTCAAAACGATATGCCGGCAGTCGAAACCGTCGGCATACGTGTCAACTATCAAACTGTGCGGGAAACCTAGTCTTCCCCGTAAAGATCCGATGCTACAAGACTGTCTAAGATGCCCACAAGCTGACCGATCTCCGGCTTACTGATCTGGGCATTCGCACCGAGCTGTTCTCCTTTTCGCTTCATGTCATCATTGATCAGCGAGGAGAAGATGATGATGGGGATGTGTTTTAATCCCTCTGTCTCTCGGACTTTCTTGATCAGATGATGTCCGTCCATCTGCGGCATCTCGATATCGGTGATCAGACACTTCACACCGTAGTCAACGCCGTTATTCTTACGAAGCTCTGCAAGATAATCCCAGGCCTCCTGACCATTGTTCTTGATGATCAGTTTGGTATAACCTGCCGTATGGAGCGCATCTGAGATCAGCTGGCACAGAAGCATGGAATCCTCTGCGATCACGAGAGGGATGTTGTTTCTCTCTCTTGCATCCAGACCCTCCACCTGTGAAATCTTTAAACTCGTCTCCGGACAGATACCCTCAACGATACGCTCGAAATCAAGGATGATCAGCAAGTGATCAAACTTCTTGATGATACCGGTGGCAACACCCGTGCCGGGGCCGCTTACGGTAGCGTCGGGCTTGACAACCTCGCTCCAGGACACACGGTTGATACCCAGCACCTGCTGTACATCGAATGCGATATTCAGGTTGTTGAAGTTCGTGACGATCAGGTAGTTTTTGGAGCGTTCTTCATTCTCGAATCCCAAAGCTCGGAAAAGGTCGATGACGGTGATGATATCACCTCTCGGCATGAAGATACCTTCGATACAGGGGTCTGAATTCGGAACCGGCGTGATCTCCTGATACGTCAGGATCTCTCGGACTTTCTCTACGTTGATACCGTAGTGGTTACCGTTGATTACAAACTCCAGGACTTCCAACTCATTTGTGCCGCTCTCAAGTAAGATGTTTGAATCCATATGTATCCTCCTCTACTCCTCTAACTGCAGAATCGCTTCCTTGCCGCTTGTGTTCTTCACGGAAAGCTTCAGTCCGTGGATGTCTTTCGCCACGGATTCCGAAACCGAGAAGAGAAGCACAACCTCCTCGCGATCGCTGGGTTCGATGGTATTCTGATAAGTGTATAGGTCATCGATCAGGATGGTCAACATCGCTTTCGCGCGCTTGTTATCATTGATAATGATATGATAATCCATATCCTGACTGTAGAAATCCACATCCTGCATCTCGTTGGTCTTGTTCTCGATGTCAAATTTCAGGACAAGAAGCTTGTGACCTGTCGGCGCCTGAATCTCGATAAACATACCGTCCTGGTCATAAGACGGGTAGCTGTCCAACACCATGTAATACGCATAGGTGACAGATACTTTATCCTCGCCGATCAGCTGCGCAATGTCGTATCCCTTGCTCTCGGTAGCCGCAACGGGTGATACGTTCTCTTCGTCGCCTGAATCTCCCGTCACCACCTTCGGGTCCGCTGCGCTCTTACCGCTTCCGGATCCTTCCTTGCCGGTCTTACCGCCGGAGGGTGTCTCCGTCGTTGCCTGCGTTTCCGTGGTGGATGCTTCCGTGGATGTCTCCGTCGTAACCTCGGTCGTCGATGCTTCGGTTGTAGCCTCTGTTGATGCCACCGTAGTAGCATCCGTCGGCGACGCTACATCGGGATCGTACTTCAGATCCTGTAATTTGTTGTATTTCATGAGTCGCTCAGCGGCGTACTCAGCGATAAGATAATTCTCCTCGTCCGTCAGCTCAATGACCTTCTCGCATCCGCTCATGGCGAGCATCGCAAGAACGAGAAATCCGATCGCAAATCTCTTCTTCATACTGCCTCCGTTATGTCACAAATACATTAATAATTTTACCACTATTCAAGCTGTTCATCAAGCACATTTGTGTCCAGATCAAAGTAAAAGCAGACGCCGGAATCCATATTATACACGCCGTAAGCCTTGCCGTGCGACTCCATAGTCGCTGCCACGATGGAGAGTCCGATTCCGTTTCCGCCGTACTCTCTGGTTCTGGCTTTATCCGCCTTATAGAACTTGATAAAAAGATTGTCGATATCTTCGTCCTTGATCAGATCTCCGTCGTTATATACATTGACGCGCACGTCCTGCTCGCGTCTCTCAAACCACACGCGGATCCTGCCACCCTTCTTTACGTAGTGGATTGCATTTGTTAAGTAGTTTCCGAGTACCTCTTCGATCATGAACTCATCCGCCCATACGAACACGGGATCCTCTTCCTCGTAGACTATTGTTGCTCCCGCTTCCTCCATCAGAATCTTCTGGGAATTCAAAATATCACGCACGAAGCCGGTCAGCTCAAATCTGCCGATCACGGGCTTGTTGGCGCCAAACTCGATCTCATTTAAGGAGAGCAGTTTCTGTACCATCAGGTTCATCTTGCCCGCCTCGTCGATGATCACATCCGTGTAGTACTCTCTGTTTTCGGGATCATCATCCATATTCTCCTTCAGTCCCTCGGCGTATCCCTGAATCAGTGCGATCGGCGTCTTTAAATCATGAGATACGTGGGACAGAAACTCCCGGCGCATATCATCGAGTTCCTCTTTTTTTGCAATATCCTTCTCGAGTTCCAGATTCGCCGACTTTAGTTCGCTGATGGTCTTCTCGAGTTTTTTCGACATCTCGTTCATATATCCGCCGAGTTCTCCGATCTCGTCCTGCGTGGTCACGGGAACCTTGACGTCGAACTCCAGATTGGTCATACGTCTGGCTGCCCGAGACAGACGCTTGATCGGATTTGCGATCAGATTGGACAGAATCAGCATAAAGCCCGAACCGATCAGGATCAGTCCGACGGCGACATAGATAAACACCCTTGTTACGACCTGCATGGTAAGTTCAAGCCGCTCCACCGGCGTACGCAGGATGATCCGGTCACCGTTATCAAGGGTTCCGACCAGGTCGTAGTAGCTCGCACCCAGTATATCATCCTTGTGCTTTCCGACCGTGAAGCTGCCGGGCACGCAGCTACCCTTGCTTTCCGTTCGTTCGAGAGAGCCGAGCATCGCATTCATACTCTGCATCATCTGCCCCTCGTCGCGGATGGTCGTGTATATGTTTCCGTTCTTTTCGCTGAACACAAAGATCACGGCACCGAGCGGATTCTTCACACGTCCGATCAGTCCCTCTCCGCTTTCCCCGGTATCTTCATCCGAGAATAGCTCATTGCAGGATTCAAATGTCGTTTTGAGATTGGCCTTGATATTATAGACAAAAACCACGCTGATCACATAGTTGCAGATGATCCAGGAGATCGCCATGATAAACACGGAAAAGCTTACTACCATCAGCGTGATTTTGGTACGAATGGAATTCTTCATACGATGAAACTATACCTCAAATTTGTAGCCCATCCCCCAGATGGTCTTAATGTAATCGCCGCAGTCTCCGAGTTTTGAACGGAGTTTTTTAACATGTGTGTCTATGGTTCTGGCATCTCCGAAATAATCGTAATCCCAGACGTTGTTTAGTATCTTTTCACGTGACAGCGCAACCCCGGTATTGAGCATAAAATACGTAAGCAGTTCGAACTCCTTGTAGGAAAGCTCAATGCTCTTGCCCTGCACCTTGACCACGTGCGCATTTCTGTCACACTCAATCTCGCCGACCACCAGTTTCTCATCCTTCTCACTGCTGCGTCTTAAAACTGCTTCAACTCTTGCCACAAGGATCCTCGGTGAGAAAGGCTTGGTCACGTACTCATCCACACCGAGTTCAAATCCCTTTAACTCATCACGCTCATCACTTTTGGCCGTCAGCATAATGATGGGAACATTGGACTCCTTGCGGATCTCCTGCGCCACGCCGTATCCGTCCAGTTTCGGCATCATGACATCCAGGATCACCAGGCCGATGCCCTTGGTCTCGAAAAAGGTTGCGCACGCCTCCTCTCCGTCAGCCGCTTCCACCACCTGATAGCCTGCCTTGGTCAGGAAGTCCCGCACCAGTTTTCGCATACGACTCTCGTCATCTACCACAAGAATTTTAATCTGATCCATATGAATGCCTCCAAAAAATTTCCTGCATCAGAGAATACCACGAAACTATGTCAGTTCTGTGAACTACTTCAAAAGCTGCTCTTCTCGCTCGTTCAGCTCCCGCTCTCTTAGGTTTAGTTCTTCTTCCCAGGCGGAATACTTGTCGAGCACCTTGTTCTCTGTATTGATATACCCCATGTTCTGGTTTGCGATCACGATGACAAACATGCCGATGATGATGGCAACCAAAGCCACGATCACAATCATCAGTTTGGTATTAAGCGCCTTCAAGCGACTTCTTGTCTCATCCGTCTTTTCATACTTCTCCCGAAGCATCACGTATTGCGGCGAATCCTCCGGTGCCGTCTTCTTTTCCGAAAGCCGGGGCACAGGTATGGGCGGTACGGCATCGGAACCCTTCCTTGCCACTAATTCCTGCCTTAATTCCTGTAAGAACGAAAGCCCGACCGGCGTCACAAAGTACTTCTTTCCCACCAGACTTTCATATAGTTTCAAGAGCTCGTCGGTATTGTCCATATGCACACGACTCCTGATCTTGGCGACGTTCTCAAATTCCTTTCGCGCCCTGGCTGCATCCGCACGCTTGGAAAAACGATATCCGCTGACAATCTTGATGTCTGTCTCTTCATTTTGCAGGGTTTTGTTCTCATCCATAAGGGTCACCGTCTCCCTTAAAACAAATCAACAGGAGACATAACTGCCTCCTGTTGGATTCCGGTTAATTCGCGTCTGTCGCAGTCGATGTTGCCGCACCCGTAGTGATCTTGATGTTGTTGGCATCGCAGATCTCCTTCAGTTTGGTCTCATAATCAGCCAAAGCGGTCTTCGCCTCGGTAACAAGAGTATTCGCCTGTGTCAGATAATCGGGATTCTCTCCCTCGATTGCAGATACGACCATCTTCATCGCATCATACTGCTTCTGTGCGCTCTGTCTGTAGAGCTCCTTCAGTTCGCCGACCTCAGGCGCTGTAGTGGTAAGCGCATTCAGCTTGTTTAAATAGGACTCCATCGTCGGGACACAGGTCTCCTTCACCTTCTTTAATACCTCGGAAGGGTCGGATGCTGACGACATGGCTTCATTGAAGGCGGCCACTGCCTGATCGCGCTCGGCTGCGATACCGGGAAGATCTGTTCCGACAAATTTTACAATCTCGTCCTTCAAGGCCTTCGCAGGGTCTTCCTTCTTCTTGCCGCAAGCTGCCACAAGAAGTACGGTCATGCAAAGCATCAGGGCGATGTAGAGTTTCTTCTTCATAGTCATGTTGCTCCTTTATACTAGATTTAACCTATTCATACTATCACAAAACGGGGCGTGTTACAAGTCTGCATGATATTGGCACGGCAACTGCCTTACTGTTTTGTATGATCTTTCATATACGCTTCATAGAGGTCCGGGCGACGTTCACGCGTACGGAGAAGCGCCTGCTCATGGCGCCACTTTTCGATGTTGGCGTGGTGCCCGGAAAGAAGCACTTCGGGGACTTCCATACCGCGATACTCCTTGGGACGCGTATACTGCGGATACTCCAGAAGTCCATCATAGAACGACTCATAGACCGCGCTCTCATCACATCCGAGGACACCGGGGATCAGGCGGGATACCGCATCCACGATCATCATGGCGGGAAGTTCCCCGCCGGTTAAAACAAAGTCGCCGATGGATACATTGTCCGTGACGATGAGTTCCAGGGCGCGTTCGTCAATGCCCTCATAATGTCCGCACAGGATGACAAGATCCTCTTCTTTTGCAAACTCCTCCGCCATAGACTGTGTAAAGGGCGTTCCTGCGGGCGTCATATAAAGCACGCGTGGTTTGTCCTTTCCGCCGCGCTCTTTTATCCCGTCACAGATGGACTCATAGCAGTCCACAACAGGCCCGGGCTGCATCAGCATGCCCGCACCGCCGCCGTAGGTATAATCATCCACATGACGATATTTGTTGTCGGCAAAATCCCGGATGTCCGTGGCGGATACTTCGATCAGTCCGCTTTCGATGGCGCGGCCCGTGATACTCTCGGAAAGTCCGTTTGTCACCATATCCGGAAACAATGTCATGATATGAAATCTCATCGCTCGTCCAAAAGTCCTTTCATGATATGAACCTTGATCTTCTTTTCCTCGACATTTCTCTCGAGAATGCAATCGGGAATCACGGGAAGAAGCACCTTGCGTCCGTCATCAAGCAGGACATCATAGACATCGTTGGCACCCGTCTGTATCACATCGGAAAGTGTTCCGATGTGTGCATCCGTCTCGTCGTAGACGTCCGCTCCGAGCAGATCTGCGATGTAATACTCGCCTTTTTTTAGCGGCACTGCGTGATCCCTGGTTACGAAAAGGTCAAGCCCTTTGTACTTTTCCACATCATTTAATGTATCAATCCCCTCAAAGCCGAGGATAACCATATTCTTAAAGAAACGACAGCTCTTTTTCTTCAGTGTTACATCGCCCTGCTTCGTACGGACAAAGCACTCGGTAAGTTTTTTAAAACGTGCAGGATCATCCGTAGTCGGGAAAACCTTCACCTCACCGCGAACACCGTGCGTATTGGCGATCACTCCGATTCTGAATTCTGTTTCCATAAATCTCCTTAAAAAAATCCCCCGGGAAGATCCCCGGGGAAAAGAATTATTTGATATCAACTACTACCTTTTTGTCACCCTTTAATGCCGCTGCTCTTACAACGGTACGGATGGATTTTGCGATACGGCCCTTCTTGCCGATCACTTTACCCATATCGTCAGCAGCTACCTTCAGGTCGATCGTGATAGTGTCATCCGCGGTTGTTTCCGTAACAACAACCTCGTCAGGGTAATCAACAAGGGATTTTGCGATGATCTCGACTAATTCTTTCATGTCGGCACCTCCCCATCATTACTTCTCGATACCTGCTACCTTGAGAAGCTTTGCTACGGTCTCGGTAGGCTGTGCACCGCTGCCAAGCCACTTCTTAGCTGCCTCAGCGTCGATCTTGATATCAGCCGGCTCCTGATTCGGATCATAGGTTCCGATCTCCTCGATGAAACGACCGTCTCTCGGGGAACGGGAATCTGCAACGATCACTCTATAAAAAGGATGCTTCTTGTAGCCCATTCTTCTAAGTCTGATCTTTACTGCCATGTTGTTGTCACCTCCTTTCAAAATCCAAACGGAAGCTTAAAGCCACCGCGTTTTTTTCCACCCATCAAGCCTGACATTTGCTTCATCATCTTCTTAGACTGTTCAAATTGCTTGAGAAGTTTGTTTACATCGCTTATATCCACTCCCGCGCCGGAAGCGATTCGCTTCTTGCGGCTGGGATTAATGATGTCGGGATTGCTTCTTTCCTTCGGCGTCATGGAAAGAATAATGGCCTTCGGCATGTTCATCGCGCTCTCATCGATGTCCACATCCTTGATCTTCTTGCTGTTGCCGAGGCCGGGTAACATGGAAAGGATATCTCCGATGCCGCCCATCTTTTCCATCTGCTCCATCTGCTCCAGGAAATCGTTGAAATCGAAGGAAGCCTTTTTGAACTTCGCTTCCATCTCCTTCGCCTTCTCCTCGTCAATGGCTGCCTGTGCTTTCTCGATCAGGCTTTCCACATCGCCCATACCGAGGATACGGCTGGCCATACGATCGGGGTAAAACTGCTCGAGATCCTCAAGCTTCTCACCCATACCGGCATAGAGGATCGGCTTTCCGGTCACCGCCTTGATGGAAAGTGCCGCACCGCCTCGGGTATCACCGTCGAGTTTGGTAAGAATGACACCGTCGATGCCGATCTTTTCGTTGAATGTGGTTGCCACATTCACCGCGTCCTGACCGGTCATGGCGTCAACCGTAAGGATCGTATGTGTTACCGCGATATTATCGCGGATCTCCACCAGCTCGTTCATCATATCTTCATCGATATGAAGTCGACCGGCGGTATCTATAAACACCAGATTCAGGTTATTCGCTTTTGCATGTGCAAGCGCTGCCGTAGCGATCTCTACCGGCTTTTTGTCGGTCCCCATGGAGAATACGGGAACGCCTACCTTCTCGCCGTTGATCTCGAGCTGTTTGATCGCTGCCGGGCGATAGATATCACAGGCAACCAACAGTGGCTTTCTGCCCTTGTTCTTAAACTTGGCTGCAAGTTTCGCTGCCGTAGTCGTCTTACCTGCACCCTGCAGACCGCACATCATGATGACGGTGATCTCGTTCGACGGAAGCATAGAAAGCTCTGTGGTCTCGGACCCCATCAGCTTGTCCATCTCTTCTTTCACGACCTTGATGACCATCTGCCCGGGATTCAAGCCCTTCAGGACTTCCTCTCCCACGGCACGCTCACTCACGGAGCTGATGAACTGCTTCACGACTTTGAAATTCACGTCCGCCTCAAGGAGCGCACGCTTCACTTCTTTCATGGCCTCCTTGACGTCATCCTCTGTCAGGGTACCCTTGCTGCGAAGCTTCTTGAATACGTTTTGTAATTTATCGGTCAGGCTGTCAAATGCCATACTGCCTCCGGACTTACAGTCCCTGTTCGATTGCGGAAAGAGCATCCATGATCTTCGTCAGGAGTTTCCTGCGCTGTCCCGCATCCTCTGTTTCGTCAAGTTTCAAAAGGTCCTTCTTCACCTCTGCGGCCAATTTGCCGGAGGCGAGAAAACGTTCCATCAGTCGAAGCTTGGTTTCATATCCCTCAAGCAGCTTATCGCACCGCTTGATCATATCGTAGACACCCTGGCGCGAAATGCCGTAGTACTCCGCAGCCTCGGTATATGACATGTCGTTCTCGATCACGTCGCGGTATACGCTCTTTTGATGCTCCGTAAGCAACTCGCCGTAAAAATCAAAGAGCAGGGATTGTCGTACGAATTTTTCCAATCTGTTCACCTCGTAAAGTTAAATTGCTTTACAAGCCTTCCGTATCATAGTACAAAAAAACAGGTCTGTCAAGTATTTTTTCTTGACAGACCCGTGTGAACCGAATTTATTCGTTACCGAATTCCTTATTGGAATACGTATCGGTGTAAAGATACCAGACACCCTTGATCTGAACGAAGTCAAATGTAACCTCGGGGAACTTCTGTGTCTTCGCACCGCTGCGGTTGGTCATCGTACCTTTCAGTCTCATACGAAGGGATCTCGCAGCCGAAATCTTCGCTGTCTTTCCGCGTTCCATCTGGATGGCGTCGTTTAGATGTGTGACATCATCCTTGGTGAACTCCTTGGACTCGAGAATATCGTAGCTTGCAATGTTCGGGTTGGAAAGTGCGCCTAAGATGTTCTGAGCCTCGGTGTGATTCGTTGTAATATAGGGAGGAATGATCTTTAAAAGCATCTCCTCATCGTTATTGTTCACTGCTTCCACGTAGATGTCCATGGCATCTTCCGCAGTCTGCGCGCCGTCCTTCTTAAGAAGAACGTTGTTGAAGAAGTAATAAACACCGAAGGCGATTGCAGCAAAGAGAACGATCTTGAACAGCGTGCCGAGCGCACCCTTGCCGCTCTTTCTGTGCTTCGCATGTTTCTTGGATTCCTCATACTCCTTGAGCTGATTCTTACTCATCGCGTAAGGCATGGAGCCTCCGCCGTAATCATCCTCTTCGTAATCATCATACTCTTCCTGACCCTCTCTCAGGATATTGGTAAGACCGGAACCTGTGCTTACTACGCTTCCCGTCGTATGAGACGGTTTCTTACGTGCAGGTCCTTCGGGCTTTAAAGACAAACCGGATACTTTTTTGACAATGGTAGCTCCACACTCCGGACAGCTTAAAGCGTCATCCGGTACATACGCTCCACAAGCGTGACAAGTCTTCATCTGCGTACTCTCCTTCCACCGTTGTGATAGATACCACATAGATGCTTATATTATACCCAATCGGGCCTCAAATATCAAGAGTGAAAGACTTACAACAAGAAAAAAAGGACAGCAATTTTGCTGTCCTTAAGCGCAGTCCGTAGGGGAATCGAACCCCTGTTTTCGCCGTGAGAGGGCGACGTCTTAACCGCTTGACCAACGGACCTTATCTGTGCGACTTGCTTAGTATATCAAAAGTGTTTGGTAAATGCAAGAACTTTTTTCATTAATTCTCAATTTCTTGAAATCGCCCTGTTTTTGGTGTATTCTTGAGACATAGATTCTATAGGAGGAAACCTATGCAAAACTTCCTGATCATACCGGATTATAAGGATCTTGATACAAGCCTCGCTCTTGCATCCGCGTATGGTGTCGGATTCGAGTACAATGACTTTTTTACGCCTGCGATGCTCGATGACACAGCCGAGACGGACCGAAGGATCGATCGTTATCTCGCTTCGGACCTTCCTTCCCTCTGCACCATGCACGGAGATTTCTTTGATGTACTTGTCTTCAGCGACGACAGAGAGATCCGCGAGATTTCAAAGAAGCGTGTCAGACAGAGCATGGATGTGGCAAGACGTCTTAAAGCGAAGGGTGTGGTTTTTCATACCAACCATACTTCTTTTATAAAACTCCCTTCCTACTGCGACAACTTTGTGAACCGAAACAAGGAATTCTTTTCCGAAATCTGCGAAAGTTATCCCGAGATCGACGTCTACATGGAGAACATGTTTGATACTGAGCCCTATCTTCTCTCCCGCCTCGCGGACGAGATGAAGGATGTTCGAAACTTCGGCGTATGTCTTGATTATGCGCATGCCTCCTGCTTTGGGCGGGATATCCCCATCGGTGAGTGGGTCAAAAGCCTTGCGCCCTATGTGAAGCATCTTCACATCAATGACAACGATCTCACAGAGGATCAGCATCTCCCCCTCGGAGACGGCAAGATTGACTGGGAGGAATTTGCCAAGTATTATCACACCTGCTTTACAAAACAGGCGCCGAACCCCTCCGGATGCACCGTCTTAGTCGAGGTGAACGGTATCGACCGGCAAAAGAAATCACTTGATTATCTAAAGAAGCTCGGCTTACTTTCATAAAAAAGAAACCGGCAGGTCCGCCCCCCTTACGGGAATCCGGATACCTGCCGGTCTCTTTTTCATAAATCCTTTTATCTGAGGCTGTCGTACTCTCTTACATTGGTAGAGTAGGTACGAGCCATCTGATCTGAGATCTTTCTTTCTTTTACAAGTCTCTTGAGATCCATATTCAGAGTATGCATACCGATACCGGAGTTACTGGTCAGTGTGGACGCGATCTGATGCGTCTTGTTCTCACGGATCTGGTTCGCAACTGCCTCGTTATTGAGCATGATCTCTGTTGCCATCACCATACCGACACCGTCGATCTCGGGAATCAGCACCTGTGTGATAACACCCTTTAAGTTTGTAGCAAGCTGTGTACGAGCCTGTGACTGTCCGTGTGCCGGATAAGCGTCGATGATACGCTCAATGGTCTGCGTTGCTGTAGATGTATGCAATGTGGAAAGGACTAAGTGTCCGGTCTCTGCTGCAGTGATCGCTGCGGAGATGGTCTCATAGTCTCTCATCTCACCTACAAGGATGATATCCGGATCCTCACGGAGAGAGGAATGAAGTGCCGTAGCAAATGAATCTACATCCTTACGGATCTCACGCTGATGGATCATGGACTTCTTGTGATAGAAGACGTACTCGATCGGATCCTCGATGGTGATCACGTGACGTGCCATATTGGAATTCACGTAGTCGATCATGGATGCAAGTGTGGTTGTCTTACCGCTTCCGGTAGGGCCTGTGAAAAGGATCAGTCCTCTCGGCTCGGTTACAAGCTTTCTGACTACCTCAGGAATACCGAGTTCCTCAAAGGTCGGGATGGTGCTGCGAAGCAGACGGTAGGATGCAGCCAGGTTGTTTCTCTGATGGTAAATGTTGGCACGAAGTCTCGTACCGTCCGGCATGATCATTGCGAAGTCAAGATCCTCGCCTGCGAGTACCTTCTCTCTCTGATCATAGCTTAAGTAATCGAGGATCATGTTGCGCGCCTCGTTCTCGGGCGGCAGAGGATCTAAGATGATCAGCTCACCGAACTTACGGATCGCATGGTTGGTACCCACGGTAACATGGATATCGGAAGCCTCTTCCTTCTTCGCGTATTCTACCAAATCTTCAAGTGTCATGACATTTCTCCTTTCCTATCGGATCTCTTCCCCTGGTTTCTTCTTTCTCTTCTTATCCTCATACATCAGCTCATCTGCCTGCTTGCTGATCTCGGAGAGGTTATACGGCTTTTCGGCGTAAACCACACCGCATGCAACCACACAGTCGATGCCGTCGTTTAAGGTGTTGAGTCTTGCAAGTTCCTGCTCCCAGCGTGCGGTCAGTCTCTCAGACTCTTCCTTTGTGACATTGCAAGCCACCATCAGGAACTCGTCGCCGCCCATACGATAACCGTGTACGTCCTTGTTGGTTACCTTACGGATACTGTCTGCCGCCTTGATAAGCAGTCTGTCGCCGGCCTCATGACCCATAGAGTCATTGAGCTTCTTTAAGTTGTTTACATCGAAATTGTAATAAGCGATGGAGTCAAGTCCGGGATAGGTATTCTCCACCATATCCAGATACTTGCCCTTGTTGAACAGTCCGGTCAAATGATCATGCTCGCTCTCATAGATCAGATTCTCACGCATGATACCGTTCTCGATATAGAGCTTGATCACATTGATCACAACAGACTCACGAAGCGACTTCTGGTCGGTGTTCGGCCAGATACCGATATATACGGCATACTTCTGGTCATTCACATCACCCTGGCATAAGCATCTGAACTTCGCGTCATCACCGCTTCCCGAAGAAACAAAGACCTCGCGAACGCTCTCATCGAAATCATCCAGCGTCAGATCCTTGGTGGTATCCTGACGGAATACCTTCACGGTCTTCGGAGAGATCTCCAGGCGGTCATTCGCAAACTGCGCACCGACCTTGGTATAGGTGGTCACATCCAGACTGTCTTCATGCTGGATCATGATGAATACTTTATTCGTGATGTAATAATCGGAAAGCATCGGCATCAGATCATAGTAGGAATTGGATAATTTATCCAACACTGCCGCCTGAAATTTCGAAAGCTTCTTGAAGAATCCGACATACTTGGTCATATCACGGTTCAGTTCCATATACTGCGTGATATCGCTGACCTTGTGGATACGATACTTTGTCTCTTCCTTGGTGAAGATACCGGACTCGATCCGGTAGTACTTGCCGACCTCGGAATCGATCTTCTCCCAGATCACCGGATCGCCGTCTTCGGAAAGCTCGGGGCAATCCTCAAGCCAGCGCATGATCTCGTCCCCAAATTCTCCGACAATCTCCGTACCGTAGCGTGTCGCAAGCAAACCGTCGATGTAACAGATCTTGGTGTTATCCTCTCTTAAGATGACACATCCGTTGCTTTCCTTGTCGGAAAAAGCTACTAACTCCTCTACAAACTCCATACAGATCTCCTTCTTGATGTTTATTCAAATGTCAACAGATCCGAAAGTCCGGTCATATCGAACACTTCCATGACATCACCGTTTACATTTTTAAGAACCATGGTACCCTGGTTGGAATCCATCGTCTTTTGGGAATTCACGATGATTCGAAGACCTGAGCTGGCCATGTAACTGCAGTTCATCATATCAATCACAAGAGACTTGATCTCGGGGGTCAATACCTCCTCCATCTCCTTGCCGAATTCAACTGCTGCATTTGTATCCATACGACCGTCCAAAGACACCTCGCAGGAATCCCCTGAAACATTTTTCTTGATTACCATAGTATACTCCTTTCCCAAACGTAAACCTGCATACTATTATACATCAAGTGCCCACTGTTTTTCAATCGTAACAATGTTTTCGGGGGAAACAAATCTGTACTCCACACTGTTCATCAGTTTTTTCGTCATCATGATCCCCATACCGCCGTTTTTCCTGTCTTTGATCGGGGTCTTGATGTCCGGATCTTCCTTCGCAAGCGGGTCAAACATCTCTCCCCTGTCCGCGATCTCAATCCGGATATGTCCTGCATCATCCGCTTCCCAGGAGGCAAATGTGATCCTGCAGGGTTTGTGCGTCTCGCCCTCCGGATATGCATAGCTTGCCACATTTACAAAGAGCTCCTCAATGGCAAGCTGGCACTGCTTCACCGTCTTGGCGGATGCGCCGCAGGAACTTGCGACCTCCTCCGTGGCATCAAGCACCGCGTCCAGATTCGCAAGCGATGCATCTATGATCAGTTCTCGTTCCGTTAATCTGTCCAATTCTTATGCTTCCTTATTCTGTCTTCGTATCCTTGGTTTCTTCTTCCGAATTTACGTCCGTCTTCGGTGCATCCTCCGATGTAAGCACCTGTGTCTCCGTATGTCCCGTTACCTCATAGACAAAGACACCCTGACTCTTGCCCTTCAAAGGAATCTCTCCCACAGGGTTCACCGTGATCCTGTCCTTCAGTCTCTCATACAGCGTATCGGAAATCAGCACCTGCCCCTTCTTGGCGTTTGCCTCAAGGCGTGCTGCGGTATTGACTGTATCTCCGATGGCCGTAAAGTCCATACGGAACTCGCATCCGACATTTCCGACGACCGCAGGTCCGCAGTGAACACCGACGCCGAAACCGACGGTTCTGCCGTACTTTTCAAGAAGTACCTTCTCCAGTGCCTCGCCGCCTCTTACGATATCAAGCGCTGCTTCCACAGCCTTAAACTCGTAATCGGGAAGATCGAAGGGTGAGTTAAACACCGCCATGGTCGCATCACCCACAAACTTATCGAGGGTTCCGGAGTTCTTAAAGATCGACTTGGTTGTAAGGTCCAGATACTCGTTCAGGATCTGCACAACCTCCTCAGGCGAAAGTGCCTCCGACATGGTCGTGAATCCTCGGATATCCACAAAGAGCACTGCGATGTCACGGTTCTCTCCGCCCAGCTTGATGGTGAAGTCGCCCTTCTTCGCGATCTCATCCACAACCTGCGGTGCCACATACTTTTTAAATGCATTGATGACTTTTCTCCGCTTACGCTTCTCAAGGAAGTAACCAAAGGCGAGAGAATAGACAAAAGATATCACGGACAAAAGCGGCATGTAGATGACATTTACCGCGGTTCCGTTGTTGTTAAGCCATACACAGATCGCCACTTCGGCGCCGATGCCGACGATCAGAAGCACCACTGCCTTCCAGATCTTTGTCTTTCGAAACGCAATATGTAAAAGTGCTGCCAGCAGTCCGAAAAGCACACCGAAAAGCACGGGATCTCCGTTGATGGAGAATCTGCCCTGCATATAGGACTGCAGGATATTCGCATGCACCTCGACACCGAACATCTGCCTGCTGCCGCCATTGGGCACGTTGAAGTTGTCCTGCATGCCGGGTGCATATGCGCCGACAAGCACGATGCTTCCGGTGAAGGCTCTCGGATCGATCTTTCCGTCAAGAACGTCGATCAGAGAAATGTACTCATAGTCTCCAGGCTTTCCGGAATAATTGATCAGGCTCTGCCCGATCTTATCCGTTACGATCTCGTTGGGCGTCGTGCCGGTCTTCTCACAGTAGGTCAGATACATCTGCTCGGAAAACATCGGCATGGTATCTCCGTCAACCTTCTCCGAAGGTCGGATCCTTCGAACCGTACCGTCGGAATCCTGTGCCACGTTGCTGTATCCGATCCTGCAGGCATGTCGCAGTTCTTCATAAGGATAAGCCACATTTTCCACTTGCGGGATCAGATGCCCCGCATCGTCACGCACCTTTCTCTCGCTGTAGATCAGCTGGCATACGGTCACAACATTGTCGCTTCCGCTCGCAGCCAGTGCAAACGCCTCGTCACATTCGTCCAGGTGACCGGAAAACTGAATATCGAATCCGATCACAACCGGCTTGGCGTCCGGATTCTGATTCAGAATGCCGATCAGATCCGCATAAACCTGTCTCGACCAGGTCTGAATCGGGCCGAGTGCCTCAAGCGTCGCTTCGTCGATACCGATGATCTTGATCTTGTTGTCGATACCGCGCGGAATCTGGTATAAGTGATCCTTTGCGATGTAGTCAAAAGATGACAGTGCATTGAAGAAGGTCAGAACAAATACCAAAAATCCGACGACAATGCTTTCTCCGATGATAATAAGCCACTTTTTCATATACTTACTCCGTTGTCACAAATGTATAGTCGCCCGGGATCACTACACAGAAGGATCCGCCACCGGGATACAGTGTCTGTCCGCCGTTCACTCTCCAGATACCTCCGCCGAGGTTATAGAGCTCTCCGGCCGAAAGGGGTACCGGCGCACCCATGGGAATGATCTTATCCTTGTACCAGGTCGCCATCAGTGTAATGGTGACATTGTATACATTGCCGGCCTCATCCTCGGCCGCGATCACAAAATCCTTGATGCCCTGTTCCGCATCGAGAGAAACGACTGCCTTGCCGCCTGTTACGGCGGTTTTGACCCCGTTGATGGTCAAAGAAACCAGATGATCGTCCGTAATGGTAAATGTCATGGTATCCGCCAGATAGGTCATGCCGTGGACGATACCCACACTCTGTCCGTCCTGATCTCTTGCGGTTCCAGCAAGTACGGGAATTTCCTTATCGATCTTGATCGTCTCGGTGATCGGGATAAACGCAGTGGTCGCTCCGTCGTCCGTTCTTCTTAAGTAGAAGCCGGTCATATCCTCGGTGTAAGGAACTCTTCTGCTGCCCTCCTCCGATACGGAGGATGCAATCTTGTAACCTTCCGGCGCCACCAGTTCCACATCACTCTTATAGTACCCGTTCTTACCCTCTGTACCTCCTAAGGTATAGGGTGTCGCAGGGGTCGGCAGGTAAGAGACGTTGAATTCCGTTCTGTCCTCCGCCGAATTATAGTCATCCGACATCGGTACGATCACCTTCGCAACGTAATTCCCGACAGATAAGGGATATGCCGTACTGAAATTCTCATCGCCGGAATCTGCACTCTTGTAATACACTTCCGCTCTTGAAACCATGTCCGAATTCGATGAGATCTCAGCCTTGGGCACCATACCGTAGTAATAGTTCTCAATGACAATCTTCGCCTGTGCGGCTTTTCTCTTATGATCGATGGTAAAGGTTCTTGTTGTGCTGCGTCCCGCAAGATCCGTAGCCACAACCTTAAACTCTTTTCTCTGTGCTATGGTCGCAAGCGTAACGTCGGCCTTACCGTCCTTCACCGGCATGGGATTTCCGTTCACGGTAACACTTTCCAGGTTCTCGTCCGTTACGGTGAAAGCAAGCTTTCTGCTGGTGTAGACACCGCCGTCATTTAATGCAATCGGTTCTCCGTTTATATCCGTTGCAAATCTTGCAAATGTCGGATCCTCTTTGTCGATCTTGATTGGATCTACGGCGATTGCATCGGTGAAAGCTCCGTTTGCAATCTTGATCAACCAGATATTCTCCATGCCGGGCTTGTAAGTAAGCTTGTTGTAGAATGATCCGTTGATATCATCCGTGATCATATATCCGTCTGCCGGAGTGAGTGTTACATCACCGGTATAAAATCCGTTATTCCCTTCGGGACCGGACACCTTGTAAGGATTAGCCGGTGTCTCTGTCGGAAGGTAATTGAGTGTGATCTTCCAAGTCGATGTATTCGACAAACCATCTGTTGCCTTGATGGTGAATGTCTGCTTTCCGGGGATTTTCCTGTTAAGAACAACCTGAGCCTCACCGGTTTCAGGATCCGGAACTACAGGTTCTCCATCGACCGTTACTGACTCCAGGTTAGAGTCATCTCCAGCAATCTTGTCCTGAATCGTGATAGTTGCAGATCTCGCATTAATCTCAGTTCCATCCTTGATGGTCTTCGTAATTACAACCCCATCCTGATCAACCGCAGTATTCTGAAGAATTACAGGTGGTGTCTGGTCAATTGTGAACTCTCCATCATAGACGGCACCATACGCCGTCTGCGCGCCATCTCCTCTTTGAAACCGACCATACACACCGTAATACTGTCCATCTTGTGAAACAGTTACAGCGCTCGCAAAAGGGATTTCGTCATCACCCAATGCCGGGGATACCTTATACTCAGCAGGCGCACGGAGCGTGATCGGCCGATTGAAGTATTTTCGATAAGCATCAGCTTTTACAGGTGTTTCATTAATCGTGCAAGATCCCGGACTTGAAATACAAACAGTATCGAATCCCTTTTCGAAGTGGTTCGCTCTACAGGTAGTTGTCGCTGCCACATCCACATACATCACATGAGATCCCTCTTCTGTCGGATTATCAGTGTACTTATCTCCGGCAGCAACTATGGTACCATCCGCAAACTGAACCGTTCTTTCCCCCGTAGAGTCGCAAGTAATATAAGAAGCAAAATCATAATCGATGCCATAATAAACCGGCGACGGCCAATCAGCACTCACACCAATATCTGCTTTGGGAACAAAGTCACCCGCTTTTCCATTAAACGCTGTGGTTTTGGTAATCGTAACTCCCTCAAGTTCTACCTTGGTAGTACCACCTGCGGAATTGATCACAACATCCTCATTATCAAATTTATTCTCATTTGACGGAATCACTGTTCCGTTCAGATTCATGTTTCCTTTTGTAAAAGAAGAAGTAACAAGGTACTCAGCCGTACTTGAATCAACGAAGTTACCGCTGATTGTGCAAGAACTACCTCTAATTATTCCATTATTGGTGAATAAAGTCGCCGAAGTTTCTCCGGTTCCGCTGTACGAAAAAGACCCGTTGATGGTTCCGTTGTTTGTTGTTATTCCGCCAAATGTATCTCCGGAGGTTATTCCCACGAGTGATGCATCAGACGCTACGGTAAAGTCACTTCCGCTATTCGTGATTATATGACTTCCGGTTCTGAGTATTCCGTCAGCTACTGTAGCTGAAGCAGAGGCATCTAGATCCAATGTCGTGGTACAATCACCATGGAACAACACCTCACAGCCTGCATTCACTTCAAGGATTGAGGCTGTACTGTACACATTGAGAATCGTAGCACTTTCTAGGATCAACGTGCAACCGGATACATCTAATTCTTCATCAACATCTGCGTTTACGGCAGCAGGATAAACAAGCGTCGGTTTTCCCTCTTTCATTACAAGATTACAGTGAGCCTCCAGCCCACCGGCTCCCTCAACCATAACAAGATTATTACCATTATCCTGCGTAACATTTGCTGCTCCATATACGTTTTCTTCAGCTTTTGAACGAAGCGTTCCCGCATTACACAAAAAGCATGACAGAACGACCGCTGCTGTCAGTGCAAAACTTATGATTCTTTTTCTTATGGTTCGAGATTTCTTCATGATACCCGACCTCCTTGATATGAGCGAGTGAATGATGTTCCGAAATTTGATTAACCGATTTATTATACAGGTTTCAATCAAATTGTCAACTATTATTTTAAACTATCGACGGGTTACATAGACCATGGTGATATCGTCCGCCTGCTCCGCTGCACCGGCGAAGGTATCAATCTCTTTATACATTTCTTCAACGAAGGCATCTGCGTTATCAGCCACATCCTGATGGCGATTTAAGGCTTCAGCCACGCGCTCGTTTCCGAAGGGTTCTTCTTTTTCATTGATTGCTTCATTCACACCGTCAGTATAGAGATAGATTGCATCTCCCGGTGCCAGCGTCATCTTCTGCTCTCTGTAGGGAACACCATCCATCAGGCCGAAGATCAGATTTGCCTTGGCCTTCACCATATGGAAATCACCGCCCTGCTCGGAGATATAGGGCAGATCATGACCTGCATTGATAAAGGAAAGTTCCCCGGTCTTTACGTCCAGCACGCACAGGAAGACCGTCACGAACATGCCTTCTTTGTTCTTGTAACAAAGCTGCTGATTGGTGCGTTCCGCAACCTCCGCCAGCGGAAGCCCCAGTGATGTATAGTTCTTGATATGGATTTTCGCCATGCTCATAAACATAGCCGCAGGGACACCCTTGCCGGATACATCTGCGATCAGAAAGCACAGATGGTCCTCATCCACAAAGAACACATCGTAAAAGTCTCCGCCCATCTCCTTCGCAGGTCTTGCGCAGGCCTGGATCTTGATGTCCGGAAGCTCATTGAATGTAGAAAAATCATGTTCCAGGATACCATCCTGGATTCTGGTTGCAATCTCAAGCTCGGAACGGATTCTCTGTTGCTCCGTCACGAGTTTGGTTGTCTTATTGTAGAGCATGGACATGAAGGATCCGTAAATCTTTCGATTCTCCTGTCCGAGTTCATCAAAGAGCTGTTTGGAGATATTGGCACAGACCACATCCGTCTTCGCGCGCACGGTTGCTCCGCGGGGCTGTTCATTCATGAGCCCCAACTCACCGATAAAGTCTCCGGTGGAAAGGCCTGTGTTGATTAAAACACCGTCCCCCGAGAAAACATCGCACACACCCGACAGGATGATGTACATACCGTCATCGCAGTTGGCACCGCAGGTCACGATATCCGTGCCCGCAGGGATATCCACCTCCTGCATGGCTGTAAGAAATAATTTCACACCTTCCGGGAGTTCTCCGGAATCATCGATCCCGAAGAATTCCCGGATAGAAGGGATTTGCCTTAAAACTTCTGCATCCATAGCTAAACTCTCCGTCAAATTTGTTTTACTCTGTTGTCACAAATGTGTAATCACCCGGGATTACCACGCAGAAGGAACCACCGCCCGGATACAGCGTCTGTCCTTCGTTCACTCTCCAGATTCCTCCGCCGAGTTTATAGATCTCCCCGGTTGAAAGGGGTACCGGCGCACCGATGGGAATGATCTTATCCTTGTACCAGGTTGCCATCAGCGTGACAGTGACATTGTATACGTTACCTGCTTCATCCTCAGCAGCGATAACAAACTCCTTGATTCCTTTCTTGGCATCAAGGGATACAACCGCCTTGCCTCCAAAGACTTCGGTCTTTACTCCGTTGATGGTAAGCCACTTCAGGTGATCGTCCGTGATGGTAAATGTCATGGTATCCGCCATGTAGGTCGTACCATGGACAATACCCACGCTCTGTCCATCCTGGTCTCTTGCTGTTCCCGCAAGCACGGGAATTTCCTTGTCAATCTTGATGGTCTCAGTGATAGGAACGAATGCGGTAGTTGCGCCGTCATCCACCTTTCTTAAGTAGAAGCCGTTCATACCCTCGGTATAGGCCACTCTTCTGCTGCCCTCCTCGGACACGGAAGATGCAATGGTAAACCCTTCAGGTGCTACGATTTCTACATCACTCTTGAAATATTTGTTATTACCTTCCGTACCGCTTAAGGTATACGGCTTCGCAGGTGTCGGATAGTAGGAAATGTCAAACGCGGTCTCAGCCGTTGCTTCGGTATAATCATCCGATACCGGAACGATTACCTTCGCGATGTAAGATCCTACAGAGATCGGACGTGCTGTGTTGAAGTTTGATACATCTTCATCCTTGCCCTTGTAGTACACTGTTGCCTGCTCAACCATATCAGAGTTGCCTGCAACTCTCGGATTCACCGTCATACCGTAGTAGTAATCGGCTATTGCAATGGTTGCCTCTCCCTGAATTCTGCTATGCGAAAGGGTTACATTGATTGTGGAAGTATTACCCGCAAGGTCCTCTGCCACAATCTTATAATCCTTCGAAGATGCAATCGTCGCAAGATCTATATCAGCTCTGCCGTCTGCAACAGGGAAAGGAATATCCGTAGTATCGTTAATCGTAACGGTAACTTTTGCAAGGTTCTCATCAGTCACGAAGAAGGACATCTTCTTGGATGTGTACAAACCTTTATCTTTCAGAACTTCGTCACGACCGTCTAGTAGAGTCACAAACCTCGAGAATGTGGGCTGCGCCTTGTCGACTTTGATCTTCTTCACATCATCGAGTGAGATTGCCTCGGTAAACGCACCGTTTGACTTCTTTGTCAACCATACATTCTCCATGCTTGACTTGTAGACGATGGAATCGGCAAACTCACCGTTCAGGCTGTCGCAGATTTGATATCCATCTGCAGCAACCAGTGTAAGATCACTGGTATAGAATCCATTCTTGCCTTCAGTTCCCTTTACGGTAAAGGGTGTTGCCGGTGTTGCTGTCGGCAGATATGACATGGTGATGGTCCATGACTTGGTGTGTCCTACCACATCTTCCGCATAAATCGTATGTGTCTCCTTGCCGGGAAGCTTCATCCCGATATGAACCGTATACTTGGCATTGGGGCGATCCACTGTCACACCATCGGCAGAACCATCCAGTGTCACTTTTCTCATGGTTCCCCAGTCTCCTGACATGTCTTCAAGCGACACATCCAGGGATCTTGCAATTACTTCGCCGTCAAGCAACGCCAACTTTACGTCATTTCCGTCCTGATCAAGGGCGCTCACCATTTCAGGCGCTTTTGCATCAATTATAAAATTACTTGTGTAGTAAAAAACCGATTCCGTGACAGCGCCCGCCAAAGAGTAAGGCAAAGCTCCACCGGTCGTAACAGAATTGCTGACAACTTTGTATCGTCCTGACACACCGTCATGATATCCATGATCACTGATTGTGATTGAATCTGTTGTAGTACCGTCATTGTTATAAATCTTATAACCGGCAGGTGCGTTTAGTTTCAATTCATCCTTGTAATAGGGAACCTCAATCACATCTGCAGCGTCCGTTGCAACAGTACACCGAGGAATGCCACCCTCCACACCTAATGAGGGTAGATAATTTCTTTCCAGTGTTTCCGTAAACTCAGGTATTGCTCTGTAGCCGAGAGCCGCCGTTCCTGACAAGTTTACATAGACATTGTAAGTACCGATTTCTGTCGGAACTGTGGTTGTACGTGTTGTCGTCCCCACTTTTGCGTATTCAACGGTTTTAGTAGCTCCGCCCGGTTCAGCGACAAACAAATCCGAATACTCGCTGATATCCATACCGTAGTATGTCGGTATCGATGTGTAGCGTGAAACAGATGCCTGTGGCACGAAAGATCCTGCCGTTTCGTCTATGGTTCCGCTTTTTGTCACCGTAACACCATCCAACTTAACAGTAACCGAGCCTCCGGTAGATGAGATGTTTACCGCCTCGTTTCCTTCCAGCGTGGAGTTGTTTGGAATCACTGTTCCCACAAGATTGCTAGCGCCATTTTTAAACGTATGTGTCACCCTGTACTCAGCTCCGGCCTGATCGGAAACAGTTGCCGATGTAAGGTTGATCGTATGTGCAGAAATAACACCACTATTGACCACAGTACCGGTCGATGTGAAACTGCTTGACGTCGTAGAAATTGTACCTGCATTAGTAACCTTTCCTGAAAGAGTCCCCGCAGATGTGTAGTTAAGGGTTGTTCCACTCTCAATATTCAGGCCTTTATCAGTTGATGTATTATTTACCACTCCGCAATTTGTAACCGCTGTTCCTCTTGTATTGAAATCGCTGTAATTATATAGATTGCCCGCAATCTCCATTGTGCCAAGTGATATAACGCGAGCATTATTTGTTATCGATTGGCAGCGCAAGGTTCCTCCGCTTTCAACGATAACGCCACCACCGTTTGCCCCTCCTGAACTGTTGTTCACAATACTTGTCACCCATACATTAGCGCCACCGCCAACACTGAAATATGAGTTATCACCAATGGTAAGCGACCCCAGAGTTCCTTCAGCGTTCGAGTAAACATTGATTCGTGCAGAATCGGAAATAGTCAGGTTTGCACCGTTTGTGAACGTATACTCTTTGGTCGCATGAGTAGTACCCTCGTTATACTCCCAATGAAACCCATGTCCGGTCCAGTTAAGCTGCCCGCTGGTGATTGCCGCAGGTAGATTCTCCGCCGCCTTCGCGGGAATATTGAAGGAAAGAGAGCCTGTCGCAGCCACCGCAACAGCGAGCAAAAAACCTGTTATTCTGTGTTTCAATGAATAAGACTTCTTTCTCATGGATCATCAATCCTTTCTTACTGCCACTGGATCGTGGTATCCTTGGTGATCGGCGTTGTAAAGTCGAAATTCCAGCTTCCGCTTGTTGAAGGCGCGAGTGCGGGGATCTCGGCACATGCACCCTTCTTTACGGACTGTACACCGAAGACGGTTTCTCCGTACTTGAAGGTTACGACATAGGGACCGTTCGCAAGACGCTCGTCAATCTCTTCCTTGCTGATGGAAAGTTCTCGTCCTCCCTTTGCTACATCACGTAAGATTTCATATACATACTGCGGGATCTCGTCATAGTTGATATCCGTCGGGTCTGTCAGATAGTCGGTTGTCTCGGGATCCTCGTAGATGATAACCTCTTTACCTTTCTCGATGGCAACGCCTTCTTCCGATTCCGTTCCGTCCTTAAACACAAGCTTTGTAACCACCTTGCCGTGGAATACGGAAACCTTGGTGTAGAGAACATCACCCACCTTGTAGGTGTACGCACGATACACCGTTCCTCTTACCGCCATGGTAGAGTTCGGCGTGTTGATCTCATAGGAAGAATCCTCGGACAGGGGATTCTGTATGTCATTGGTGACGCTGCCCTTCACGAGTTCGATGTTCGTCTTGCTGTCCTTCTTGTTGCCGGACGCATTTAAGACGATTTCCGTACCCTCTTCGAGATAAATGTACTTGTCTTCATCCGCTGCGATGACAAGTTCTCCTTCATCGAGTCCGATGCGGTCTCCGGATTCGAGCACCATGTTCTTGTACGGTTCGATCTCTCCGATGGAAGTTCTTTCCACCATCGCCTTGCCATCGACTTCGAAAATCTTCAGCAGGCGATAACCGTCTTTCTTGTTGATTACCAGGATGATTACTGCGACTGCGATCGCTGCGACCGCAACCAGTGATGAAATAAGGATGATGAGTTTTTTCTTCATGATATACATTCCCCCAAAACAGGCGTTGCAGTCTTGCTGCATCTCCCGCCTCTATAAATGCTCGTCGCCGTGTTCCGTAAAATGTATAACCATACTATTTTACATTTCTATAGCGATTTGTCAAGTACTTTTTATTTTTTTTAGTTTTAATCCAATTTGTGAGGAACCATACGGTTTACCTGTGCTTCTCCCGCTTCCCGTGATTCACAAGGTATGTCACACAGGATGTAGCGATCGGTATGTCCGCGCATAACCCATCCGTCTGCTTCCTTAACCACTTCTTCCACCAGAACATCCGCGGTTTCTCCGGAAAAACCGGCTTCGAAGGCGGTCTTTTGCTTCGCTGTCATCGCAAGCAGTCTGTCGCTTCTTTCGTCTTTCACCGCATCCGGGATCTGATCCGGAAGCTTTTCCGCCACCGTTCCTCGTCTCGGTGAATACTTGAACACATGCATCTCATACAGCGAGAGTTCTTCAAGGTTCTTGACGGTTGTCTCAAACTCTTCCTCCGTCTCTCCTGGGAATCCGACGATCACGTCCGTGGTAATGGCCGGTCTGTCGTAGGTCTCACGAAGAAGTCTGACCGCTTTCTTATACTCCTCCACGGTATAACGCCTGTTCATGCGCCGCAGCGTATCATCACAGGCACTCTGGAGCGAAAGGTGGAAATGCGGGCTAAAATTCGGACAGGCCGATACTCTTTTCACAAACTCCGGCGTCACGACCCTCGGGTTTACGGAGCTCATGCGCACGCGCTCGATCCCGTTGATGCCGCAGACGGTCTCGATCAGGTCGATCAGGGTGTTCTCCCCGTCCCGGTAAGCCGATACATTGATACCGGTCAGGATGATTTCTCGGATGCCGGACATAGCCAGCTTCGCAGCTTCGTACTTGACGTCCGAAAGCTTTCTGCTTCGCTCCCTGCCTCTTGCGTACGGAATGATGCAATAGGTGCAGAAACTGTTGCAGCCGTCCTGGACCTTTAAGTAGGCCCTTGTGTGCTCCTTGGGTTTGTCAAGATGCATCGCCTCGTAATCGGTGGCAAGTGATACATCCGTAAGGTAGGTTTCGTGTTCCTTTCCCCCGCCCTTCTCTCTCTTGGCAAGATACTCCGACAAGATCCATGCAACTTCGTGCTTCCTGTCGTTTCCGATCAAAAGATCACAGGCAATATCTTCTTTTAACTTCTCGGTATCCGACTGAACATAGCATCCGCACGCCACGACCACCGACTCCGGGGATCGCTTCTTCGCACGGTGGAGCATCTGTCTAGATTTGCGTTCCGCCATATTGGTGACGGAACAGGTGTTGACAATGTAAATATCCGCTTCTTCCGTGAATGGGACATTCACACACCCCTCCTTTTGAAGCAGGTCGAGCATGCTGTCCGTCTCGTATTGATTCACTTTACATCCTAAAGTCATCGTAGCGACTCTTCGTCCGTTTAACATCTGTAACATCTTTTATTTTCTCCTGAAGGGTGGTTGACTTTTCATCGGCAAGCCTATATTATAGTAGCAGAAAATGCACTGTTATTAAGGAGGTAATTACATGATCGCAGTTCAGGTATCCCTCAATTCGATCGATAAGGTTAAAAGCTTTGTGAATGATATCAGCGGTTTCAACGCCGAGTTTGATCTCGTATCCGGCCGTTATGTCATCGATGCAAAGTCTATCATGGGTATCTTCAGTCTCGACATCTCCAAGCCGATTGACTTAAATGTTCATACGGATACGGATACAGAGGCCATCATGGCAGCTCTTGCGCCTTACCTCGTAGAATAATCCATACACACAAAAAACCACCGTCGGTGGTTTTTTTATTTGAGATAACGTATCATGCCCGGCCCGAGCTGCTCTGTGGGACGTGCAATAAAATCATGTTTTAAATAAAAGGGTTCTCTTCCCTTGGCGCACATCAAGCACAGCATCATGGTGGTACCGGGAATCTTGAGGCTCTCGGCGTATGCGGTCAGATGACGGATCAGTGCAGATCCCACACCGAGTCCCTGTGCGTCGGGACGTACCACAAGGTCCTGGATATAGCAAATATAAGCGCCGTCTCCCACGAGTCGACCCATACCGAGATCCCGTCCTTCTTCATCAACGGCACGCAAGGTAAGAAGACTTCCCGCAATCGCACGCTCCGCCTGCTCGCGGGGAACCTCTTTCCAGCCAACCGTCTTGCGCAAATCAAGATAGGCGTCAATTGAAATATCATTTTCTATAATCTTGATCATAATCCCAAAATCAAACCCGTCTTACCGGGATGTCCCTCTCTGATAAATAGTCCTTTAAATCTCTGATCTCAATCTCTTTGTAATGGAAAAGCGAGGCCGCAAGTGCCGCATCCGCTCTTCCTTCCGTGAGTGCATCGTAAAAGTGTTCCATCGTACCCGCACCGCCCGACGCGATCACGGGAACCGGTACCAGGTCGGATACAGCGCGTGTAAGCTCTATGTCGTAGCCTGCCTTCGTACCGTCGCAGTCCATCGACGTAAGCAGGATCTCACCCGCTCCGAGGCTTGCTACCTTCTCGGCCCACGCAAGTGCATCGATACCCGTATCGATGCGGCCGCCGTGCTTGTAGATATTCCAGCCCGAGCCATCCTCTCTTCTTCTTGCGTCGATCGCCACGACCACACACTGGCTGCCGAACTTGTCCGCCGCCTCTGAAATCAGTTCCGGCCGGTCAATTGCCGCGGAGTTCACGGAAATCTTGTCTGCGCCCTCTCGCAGGATCTCCTTGAAATCTTCCACGGTGCGAATACCCCCGCCTACCGTGAAAGGTATAAATACCGTCTCGGCTACACGTCTGACCATATCCTTCACAATGTTTCTTCTGTCGGAAGATGCTGTGATATCCAGAAAAACGAGTTCATCGGCACCGGCCTTGTCATAAGCGGCACCGACCTCCACCGGATCACCGGCGTCTCTTAAATTGATGAAATTGATTCCCTTGACGACGCGTCCGCCGGACACGTCCAGGCAGGGAATGATTCGCTTTGTATGCATATAAACCCCTTAAGAAATCGAAAGAAAATTCTTCAGTATCGCAAGTCCCGTCGAAGAACTCTTCTCCGGATGGAACTGGCACGCATAGATGTTATCCGATGCAACCGCCGCATGGAAGTTTATGCCATACTCGCAGGTTGCGGCCACATCTTCTTCTCTGTCTGCCGCAAGATAGTAGGAGTGTACAAAGTACACATACGGATCCTCGGGCAGGCCCCGAAAGATCGGAACATCCTTCCGAAGTTTTAAATTGTTCCATCCGATCTGGGGAACCTTGAGTCCCTCCGCCTCCGGAAATTTAACGATATGACCGGGAAGAAGTCCGAGTCCCTTCACGCCGGGGCTTTCCTCACTGTCCGTGAACAGAAGCTGCAGTCCCAGACAGATACCGAGGAAGGGCTTGCCGGTGGCTACAAATGCCCGGATGGTTTCATCGAGTCCGGCATCCGTAAGACGCTTCATGGCATCTCCGAAGTTGCCGACGCCCGGCAGAATACATCTGTCGCTCGCCAGGATCGTGTCACGATCCGCAGTAAGCACTGCTTCCTCTCCCAAATATGCGATTGCTTTCTCGACGCTTTTGATATTGCCTGCGTCGTAATCGATCAATGTTGTCATTCCTCGGGTGTACCTCCGCCGCCCGCGTATTGCTTTAACGTCTCTGCGTACTCGAATCCCTCGAGCGCCATCAATACTCTGGCTTCATCTTCCGTGATATCAAACTCCGTCCAAAGCGCTGCCGTGATCTTGGCACGGACACCGACGATATCCTGCTCGATACCGAGCTCCACGGCTTCTTCATAGTGTTCATCATACTTCTCGATACCGCGAAGAAGCGCATCAAGTGCCTTGTCTCTTCGTCCGAGCATCATATTGTTCTCGTAAGACTCATAGAGTCGCTCGACATACATTACAGTGTAGATTCTGTCGCGAAGTTCTTCGTCCTTTTCTTTCACTTCAATACCGGACACCTCGTCGTATGCCATGTGGTATTTCTGACGTTCAAAGTAATCCGTCGCCTTGCGGATCACCTGTGAGTAGTTGAAGGCCTTGGTTCCGAGAACCACCATCACGCCCAGTGCGGCAAAGATCAGAAAGACGATCAGAACAACCGGTGTCGGAACCTGCTTTTGGCCCTTCTCTTCCTCAAGTTCGGCCTCTAACGCGGCCTGCTTCTGTGCCTTCTTCTCGGACTTTTCGGCTTTTGCCTTCTCGCCCTCGCGCTTCTTGGCTTCAAGCTTCTCCTGTTTCTCCTGCTTCTTGACTTCCTTTTCGGCCTTCTTGGCCTCTTTTTCTTCGGCCTTCTTCGCCTTGCGCTCCTCGAGGTAGGCTTCCTCCTCGATATCATCTTCATCCGGAGCACCGAAGAGGATCTCCTTGATGCTCTTCTTTTCCTTCTCAGACTTGTCCTTCTTCTTGCGCTTCTTCTTCGTCTTCTCGCCGATATCTTCGATACCCTCTAATGCGGGATCCGCCAGACCTTGCTCCGCTCCCGCGGCAAGCATAGCGTCCAGATCATCAGCGCCCTTGGTATAATTCTCTCCGCCCGCATCTCCGATATCCAAAGAATCAAGCAGATCATCAATATCCAGATCATCCGTCGGTGCCGCCTCCGTATCTGCCGGTGCTTCCGGCTGTTCGGGAGCGGGTGCTTCGGAAGGTGCTTCTTCTGCCTCAGGTTCCGTCGCCGGTACGGACTTCGGTTCTCTGTCCGGTATATCCGTAAGCGGTGCCGGAGGGAGATCCGGATCCTCATACACGGGAGGCACATCCAGGTCCATCTTCTCCTGTGCCTTCGCTTCCTCAAACACCTCGTCCGTATGCTCGTCTACGAGCACATCCGCTTCGGCACTCTCCGCTTCCGCAATGATGGATTCCAGGCTGATCTCTTCGTCAGGCTCTTCCGCCTTCAAAGCTGCCGTATCTGTCGAGAGATTCGTGATATCCACGTCATCGAAATCGATGTCATCAAGATCCAGATCCGACAGATCCACATGATCCAAATCGTCCATCTCGGATAAGGAAATATCCGGAAGATCGGAAAGATCGATATCGATCCCACCGTCAATTTCCAGATTGTCATCTATATCGCCGCCAAAATCTCCGCCGAGTTCGGCAAGCATATTGTCAAGATTATTCTCGTCCATGATTCCTCCGTGTGATAGGACACATAAAAGTTCACATAATTATAAGTAATTTTAACACAACAGCGCACGTGATACAAGAAAAAAACGGGATTGCAAATACGTACTTTTTGAAATATAATACTTATGTAACTTGTTTGGGGAAATCGAAGGAGGTATTCCATGAAAACCACCGTTTATATCGAGTATTACGGCAAGCAGATTCTTGAGTCCGACATTCTCGCCAAGGCTGAGGCAACTCTGAAGGCCGCAGGCAAGAAGGCTTCCGACATCAAGGACCTTACACTTTACGTAAAGCCCGAGGAGAATCAGGTATACTACGTACTGGGTGATGACGAAAACGGCAGCTTTCCTGTCGACTAGGCGTATTCCAAAAAAGGCGCGTAAGCGCTTTTTTTGTTGCCTCCTACCCACACTACCCGTATGGGCGGTTTCAGACCGGACGATTTGTGTTAACATACAGGCGAAACCGGTCCACTGCGACCCAAAAAACGGAGGAGAAATGTATGAAAAAAAGTTTTAAGAGGTCCTTAAGCCTCTGCGCCGCAGGATTGATGCTTGCAGCATCCCTTACCGGCTGCGGAAGCAAGGAGGAAGAGACAACCGCTGCTACCACTGCTGCCGACACACAGGCTGCTACGGAAGTGGCAAGCGCAACCGAGGCGACCACAGAGTCTGCTGCAGGTCCCGCGTACAATGTACCTGACAAGTTCACATTTGACGGTAAGTTCGAGATCACCATCACAGGTTACGAGTTCTTCGACACCGGAGATGATTACGAGTATGATCTCCTCAATGTGTACTATGATTTCACCATGCTCAGTGACAGATTTGCAACTGTCAACTCTGCTTACTGGACAGCAACCCAGGACGGCGAGGAATTAAAGGTAGATCCTTCTTCCAGCGCTGATTATGACAACATGGACCACACAGACGACATCTGGCTTTACATCCAGAAGGGTGTTACCTTCCACGGCATGCAGGAGTTCTCTGCCAAGAAGGGAAGCACAGCAATCATCACCGTAGGTGTTGGTGCATCAAGCGGCGAGTATGAGTATTTCGATGTAGACCCGACATGGGATATGCCTGATATGCGTCATGAGAAGTTCGAGATCGCTAAGATCGCAGATCCCGCATACGGCCCCGGTAACCTTCCCGAAGGTTCTCAGCCTGACGGCAAGTTCGATGTAAAGATCGTCGGCATCTCAGGTTACTACACCGGTTCCGATCTCGATGTAGACAAGAACACTGTTGAGCACACCGTTCTTGCAATCGATTATGAGATTACCAACCACACAGGCAAGACCGACGACCCGTTCATGATCGCTATGAACTCCAACTTCGTATTCCAGGATGGTATCACCTTGAAGACCACCTCTTCAGGCAAGGGTTCACCTGACGAAGGTAAGACCCAGCAGGATCTTCCCCTCTATCAGGATATCGATGATGGCGAGACCGCTACTGTAACCGTAAACTACAAGGTTCGCAGCGACAGTCCCATCGAGGTTATGTACAGAGATTTCATGACACAGGAAATCTTCGCAGATATGGTATACGAGCTCGATAAGTCACAGTTAAAATAATCATCAAAAAAGATATGGTGTCTGACACCCGCAGGGGTCAGACACCCATATCTTTTTTTATTTCAACTTTGCGACAATCAGTTCTCTCAGTTTCTCATCCGGAGCCTTACCGAGCTTTTCCACATTTTTCGCAGGGATAAGGCCGCCTGCCATAAAGGCATGTCCGCCGCCGTCACCGTATCCCGCAAGCACATTTGCAAGAAGCTCGCCTGCATTCACCTTGTCCGGCACCTCCGATCGGGCCGAAAACTTGATGCCGTCCTCACGCTTTGCATATACCACTGCCACTTCCACCGCATTCAGCGAAAGGATAAAATCGGATATGGTCGCAACCAGCGCATCCGGGCAGGAGAAGGGAATCATGGCAATACCGAGATTGCCGTAGACTTTGATATTCTGAATCGCGGAACCGTAAGCCCGCAGATCGTCATACTCCATCGAATCATGTTCGAGTTTCGTAAGGATCTGCTGATCCACACGAGGAAGCAGCCATGCAAAGGTGTGTACATCCTCTTCCTGCACACCTCTGGTAAAATTCAATGTATCATTCTTGATGCCGTATAAAAGCGCTGTCGCTGTGATGGTGTCCGGTTCGATCGAGAATTCCTCGAAGTATCCCGCAACGATGGTTGCACAGGCTCCCACCCTTCGCACTTCGTGAAACAGCAGGCCTTCCACCTCGATATAGGGATGATGATCGATGCAGGCGATCTCCCGTCCTTTTAAATCCAGGATGTTGCCGGCTCCCTTTTGAGAGTCTACACAGATGATCACATCATCCTCCTGCATCGAATCCTCCAATTCGTCGTAGGATAGAATATCAATTTTGCACAGTTCCGTCATCTTCTTCGTATTCACACGGTCGATTCTTCCGACGTAGCACAGTTTTGAAGGCACGCCAAAATGTTCGAAGATCTTCTGCACTCCGAATGCGGAAGCTATGGCATCCGGATCCGGAAAATTATGCGTCTGAATATAGAGATTCTTATCTCTGCAAAACTCTATCAGTTCCTTAAGATCCATCTCACATCTTCCTTTCCGTCGCCTGGTTTTTCATCTCCTTCGCGTGAGCCAGCGTGCTTTCCGTGATCTCGGCACCTGCCAGCATCCTTGCAAGTTCTCCTATAACATCCGCCTCCGAGAGTTTTCTGATCTCGGTATAGGTACGCTCGTCCTTTACTTCCTTCTCGATCACAAAATGATGATCCGCCATGGCTGCAATCTGAGGCAGATGTGTAATACAGATCACCTGTGCCTTCTTCGCCAGCACAGAGAGTCGTTCCGCAACCTTCTGTGCGGTCACGCCGCTGATACCCACATCGATCTCATCGAATACCATGGAAGGTGTCTCCTCGACATCCGCAAGCGTGGATTTTACGGCGAGCATCACTCTCGAGAGTTCTCCGCCGGAAGCCACTTCGGAAAGGGGTCTCATCTCCTCTCCCACATTCGTGGAGATCATGAAGCAGGCCCTGTCATAACCCGATGCAGTCGGCTGTTCGGTTCTTGCAAACTCCATATCAAATCTGACATCGTTGAAGTTTAAGTCAAGCAGCGCAGCCGATATCATATCCGTAAGCTTTTTCGCATGCTTCTTTCTTGTTTCGGAAAGGACTTCACAAAGTGAGAGAAGTTTTTTCTCCTCCTTGCCAAGTTCTTCTTTAAGTCTTGCCACGCTCTCATCATGTGAGGAAAGCTTCTCCTGCTCCTCTTCCATGTCGGCAAGTGTATCAAGCACCTCTTCGATGGTCTTTCCGTATTTTGCCTTCAGTGTATTGACGAGATCGAGTCTCGCCTCCGTCTCGGCAAGGGCCTCTTTGTCATAAGCGGACGCATCCGCATAATCCGTAAGTTCGCGGTCAAAATCCGAAAGCAGGGAAGATACCTGCTCCAAGGTCTCATACATACCCGATGTCTCGGGATCAAGCCCCGTCAGATGGCGCATGGATGCAAGTGCACGGTCGATCTGTTCCATTGCGGACCTTCCGTCACCATACCCGGTGATCGCGTGGATCTCGCCCGCAGTCTCCTCGATGGCCTGCGCATTCGCCGCCTTTTTGTAGTACTTCTCTAATTCTGCATCTTCTCCCGGCATCAGTCTGGCGTTTTGAATCTCCTCGATCTGATAAGCAAGAAAATCAAGACGTTTCATACGTTCTGCGGCATCTCCCGAAAGCGACGCAAGTTCTTCGCTCAGTTTCCTGTATCTGTCATAGCATTCCGCCACTTCCTGCTTTTGCCGTGCGATCGCTTCTCCTCCGAAACGATCGAGCAGCGCCATATGTTCCGCCGGAACCAAAAGCGTCTGCTGTTCGTGCTGGGCATGAAGGTTTAAAAGCACCGTTGCAGCCTCTTTCAGCATAGCAGTCGTCACGGTTTCCCCGTTGATCCTGCCCGTAGAACGTCCGGATGACGTAAGCTTTCTTTGAATCAAGACCTCTCCGGCGGGATCGCGTTCGATCCCGAGCTTTGAAAGCTTCTCCCATACCGCATCTTCTTCCACGGAAAAAAGGAGTTCCACGGAGCCGTCATGTTCCGGATCGCGCAGAAGCTCTTTGGAGAATCTTCCGCCGAGGCAGATACCGATGGCACCGATCACGATGGACTTTCCGGCACCGGTCTCTCCGGTTAAAATATTCAGCCCCGGTCCGAAATCAATATCGATTTCGGAGATCAGGACGATGTTTTTGATGTGCATGTTTGTGAGCATAGAATCACTCCGATTTCTTATGAATTAGTTACCGATCTTATCCCGGAGAACTCTGTAGAAATTGATATCAGACATTTTGATCAGCCGTACGATACGGTCGGAACGACGCACAAAGATCGTATCCCCGCAGGACAGATCCGTACCGGGCGCACCGTCAAAGGATACAATCGCTTCCGTATCCTGTGTCCGGCTTCTTCGAACGATCTCGAGGCGAATGGTATCCGAAGCATCAAACACCACGCTCTTGGCCGACAGCTTATGCGGCGAGATCGGGGTTACCACGATCGCTTTTCCTTTGGGTGTAACGATCGGTCCGCCCGCGGACAGATTATATCCGGTGGACCCTGTGGGTGTTGACACGATCACGCCGTCAGCCTCGTAGGTTTCGAGAAGCTGATCATTGACATAAATATGCACCGCAATGATACGGGAGAATCCCGCGCGTGTCACCACAACATCATTCAGAGCATGATAAACGGATCCTTTCGCCGAACCCTCTATCATCATGCGCTCTTCAATCTTATAATCATCGGCAAGCAGCCTGTCACAGGCTTCCCGATAGTTTCCTTTCTCAATCTCCGTAAGAAAACCGAGGGTACCCATATTGATCCCCATCATGGGAATGCCGTATACACCCAGTCCGTGTACCGCGCGGAGCATGGTACCGTCTCCACCCAGAACGATCACCGCCTGTACATCCTTCACCGCGGATGTATCGGTAAGCATTCCGTCCTTCGCGCGGTCCGTATCTCCGATCACGGAAACAGACGCCCCTCGCTCGGAAAGATATGCGGCGATCTCACGACTTGTAACAAGTCCCTCATCTTTTTCTTCATTTGTCACGATCAAAAATCGGTTCATGTTTCTGTTCCTTTGTCAAGCGTATCATGCGACGCGGTCACCACAGCCTCAACGTCGATCGATACGGCAAGACCTTCCTCTTGCACAAGCCAAAGCAGGTATTCGATATTGCCTTCCGGTCCCTTCACGGGAGAAAAGGAAAGACCTGCTGTATAAAATCCTATGGAGCGGGCATAATCCGCAACCATATGAATTACCTGTTGATGAACCTTGCGGTCCCGCACAACGCCCTTCTTGCCCACCTGCTCCGGTCCGGCCTCAAACTGCGGTTTGATCAAGCAGACAATCTGACCTTCAGGTTTTAAGAGCTGCTTTGCGGGAAGCAGCACCTTGGTCAGCGAGATAAAGGAGACATCCACGGAACAAAAATCCAGGACATCGTCGATATCCTCAGGTGTCACATAGCGGATATTGGTCTTCTCCATCACCACTACGCGTTCGTCATTTCGAAGTTTCCACGCCAGCTGTCCGTGCCCCACGTCCACGGCATACACCTTGAACGCTCCGTTTTGCAGCATGCAGTCTGTGAAGCCGCCGGTCGAAGATCCGATATCCATACAGATCTTTCCATCCATGGTGATGGGAAACTCCTTCATCGCCTTTTCAAGCTTCAATCCGCCTCTGCTTACGTAGGGAAGGGTATTGCCCCTCACTTCGATTTCGGCATCGGAAGGGACATTGGTTCCCGCTTTATCTTCTTTTTCACCGTCCACGTAGACGATGCCGGACATCAGGATGGCTTTCGCCTTCTCCCTCGATGGTGCAAGCCCGCGCTCCACCATCAAAACGTCCAGTCGTTTTTTATCTTTCATGACTGACCCTCTGATATATACTCTCGCTGTCGAGTCCCAATTTGCGTCGCAGTTCTCCGATCTCTCCCTGCTTGACGATCGGTTCCTCGATGGCGATGTTTTCCACGCGCAACCCGTCCCGTAAGATACCGGCACGGTAGAGCTCTGCGGTGAAAAACTCTCCGTATCCGCCGCGTCGGATGTTTTCCTCAACGGTGACAAAGGTATGATGATCGCGGGCAAGTTCCCGCGCAAGGTCCGTATCCACGGAGTTTAAGAATCTCACATTTACAACCGTCGGAGCACTGTCCTCGGACTCCATGCGGTCGTATACCTTCATGACTTCTTCCATCATATGTCCGCATACGAAGAAGCAGACGTCCGATCCGTGCTTTACAACCTCACTCTTTCCTGCTTCGATCGGTGCCGAAGCCTCCGACAGACCCTTGTAGGCGTCTCCTCTCGGGTACTTGATCGCAACCGGTCCCGTAAGGGAAAGTGCGTAATCCATCATATCCATCAACTCATACCGGTTCTTCGGTGCGAGGACCGTCATGCCGGGGATGTGCGTCAGATAGGATGTGTCGTAGATGCCCTGGTGTGTCTCTCCGTCTCTTCCCACGATGCCGGATCTGTCCACCGCAAAGATCACATGAAGCTTCTGAAGTGCCACATCGTGAAGGATCTGGTCATATGCACGCTGCAGGAAGGAAGAATACACCGCTACCACGGGCACATATCCGCTGCAGGCAAGTCCCGCCGCGTAAGTGACCGCGTGCTGCTCCGCAATTCCGACATCAAAAAATCTCTCCGGGAATTCCGATTCAAAGCGATTCAGTCCCGTACCGATGGCCATAGCCGCAGTGATTGCAACGATCCGCTCATCTTTTTCCGCAAGTGTCACCAAATGCTTTCCGAAGATATCCGTATAGGTGTGATGTTTTTTCGCTGTTAAGATCTTGCCCGTATCAACATCAAAGGGCGCGATACCGTGAAAATAATCCGGATGACGCTCGGCATGGCGATAGCCCTTGCCCTTCTTGGTCTTGACATGGATCAGGATCGGTTTGTTCAGTTTAAATGCTTTTCTGAATGTGCTTACCATCTGCTGGATATCATGTCCGTCGATGGGACCCACATAAGTGATGCCCAATTCCTCAAAGAAACTGCCAGGCACCAGAAACTGTTTGATATTGTCCTTGGAGCGCTTGATGGTACGCGCCACCTTCTCGCCCGTCCGTGTGGCAAGAAGCGAATTCTCCACGCCGGATTTTAGATCATTGTACGCAGAGCTGACACGAAAACTGTTTAAGTATTTTGACAGTCCGCCCACATTCTTGTTGATGGACATTTCATTGTCGTTTAACACAATGACGCAGCCGGATTTTACCTGTGCAAGGCTGTTGATCGCCTCGTAGGCTTCTCCGCCCGTCATGGAACCGTCACCGATCACACAGGCGATCCGCTCTTCGCTTCCCCTTAAATCTCTGGCTACGGCGTATCCCATGGCAGCCGAGATGGATGTGGAACTGTGTCCGGTGTCAAACGCATCGCAATCGCTTTCTGCGCGCTTCGGAAATCCGCTCATACCGTCCATCTCGCGCAGATGAAGGAATTCTTCCTTCCTGCCCGTCAGAAGCTTATGTGTGTAGGCCTGATGGCCGACATCGAAGATCAGTTTATCCTCGGGAAACTCCATCGCAAGATGAAGCGCCATCGTAAGCTCTACCGCCCCGAGATTGGACGCAAGATGACCGCCTTTTTCCGATACGTGTGCAATCAAAAATGCACGGATCTCAGCGGCAAGTTCCGCATAGTCCTCTTTCTCGATACTCTTTATGTCATTCGGTTCCCTGATCAGATCAAGTAAACTCATGTTATTTGTCTCTTTGTCCCAGTTTCTTTATAATTTCAATCAAATCCGCTCTTGCGTCCTCATCCTTCACGGAAAGGCCCGCAACGATGGACTCTGCAAGTTTCAAATGATCATCCGCTGCCTTCTTGGCTGCTTCGATACCATGCAGCGTTACATAGGTGGTTTTATTGTTCTTTTCGTCGGAGTGAAGCGGCTTTCCGATGATCCGCTCATCGCCGGTCACATCCAGGATATCGTCCGTGATCTGGAAGGCCAGCCCGATATTCTTGCCCGCCTGCTCAAGAGCGTCAACCACAATGTTACCTGCACCCGCAAGGGTTGCACCGCACATCAGGGCGCACTCGATCAAAGCTGCGGTTTTATTCTCATAGATGTAAAGCATCTCATCTTCGGTAAGCGGCTGTCCCGTCTTTAACACGTCCAGGGTCTGACCGCCGATCATACCTGTGATGCCGGGCTTTCTGGTCAGGATCATAAACGCCTTCTCAATCCGGATATCTCCCGGAGAAATACGAAAGGCCTTCGCCGCCGTCTCATATGCGTAGTTCAACAGTCCGTCTCCCGCAAGGATACCCATCGGCTCACCGAACTTTACATGCACGGTGGGCTTTCCTCTTCGGAGATCGTCATTGTCCAGAGCCGGAAGGTCATCATGGATCAGTGAATAGCTGTGGATCATCTCGATCGCCGCCATAAAGCAATCCACTGCCGTTCCGCCGAACAGTCCGTCATCACCGATGGAGAAACCGATGGTCTCCTCGGCAAAGAGGTCGTACGCAAGGCGGACCAGCATCGGGCGAAGTCTCTTGCCCCCAGCCATAAATGCATAATTCATAGCCTCGATGACATTCTTTTGCTCTCCCATAGAATCGGGCATATAAGGGTAAATGATGTTTTCGATTTGTTCAACGCTATACTTCATCCAGAACCTCCATCTCCTTTTCCACGCCCTCAAGATTCTTCTTTGCGGCAACCACAAGCTTGATTCCCTCTGCGTAAAAATTCAAGGCATCAGCAAGTCCCGTCTCGGAATTCTCAAGTTGGGCGTTAATCTCGGCAAGTCGTTCAAAGACTTCCTCAATCTTCATGTCCTCGTTTTGCGTATTTTGTGCCATAATCTTACCTTCTTTTACTCTGCGTCGTTTTGCGGTATTTGCGATACTTCGGTTACGGATGCCGTAATGGTACCCTCTCTGATCCGTACGCTGATGGGATCTCCCACCGAGACGTCGGAAAGTGATGTCACCGGTGCCCCATCCTTCTCGATGTAACCAAAACCTCTTACAAGTTTGGCTCCGGGATCAAGTCCCGCAAGCCGTGTGGCATATAATTCCAGACGATGCTTCGCTTCGGATAGCTTCGTCATCATTCTCTGTTTTAATGTGTCGTAGAGATCTGCAAGCTGCTGTTCATTTTTCTGTAGTTTCGCCTTCGGCGAAAGCAGTGACAGTTTCTCCTCCAACGCCTCAAGCTCAGCCCGCCTGAAACGTACAATCTCACGCATACGGTTGCGCATCCGCCTATGCTCGGTCGAAAGGCGATCGATCACGGATGAAAGGTCAAAGACCGCATACTCTGCCGCCTGTGACGGTGTTGCCGCTCTCTGGTCCGCGGCGTAATCGGCCAGTGTCAGGTCCACCTCGTGACCCGTGCCGGAAATGATCGGTGTTTTGGCCTCATAAACCGCCCGCACCACAATCTCTTCGTTGAATGCCCACAGATCTTCCATCGACCCGCCGCCGCGACCGATGATGATCACATCGAGTCCCATACGATCGAGTCTTTTGATGCCTGCGGCAATGGATGCTGCGGCACCCTCACCCTGCACCTTTGCAGGCTGAAGTATCAGTTCGATATAAGGATTTCTTCTTTTGGCAACCCTTTGAATATCCTGAATGGCAGCTCCGGTCTTCGCGGTCACAATACCGATACGTTTGGCAATCTTCGGCAGCGGTTTCTTGTGATCGGGATCAAAGAGTCCCTCCTCGTTCAGCCTGTCTCTGAGTTTGACAAACTGCTCGAACAGATTGCCGACGCCTTCCTGCTTGATGTCTGCCGCGTAGATCTGATAACGCCCGTCACGCTCGTATACGCCGATGGAACCGCTTACCACCACGGACATGCCGTTTTGCAGTTCGAACTTCAAAGACGCAGCCTGTGACTTAAACATCACGCAGGGGATCACGCCCGTGTCATCCTTCAATGAGAAGTAGATATGTCCCATATTGTGATACTTGCAGTTGGATACTTCGCCACGGACTGCGACCTGCTTCAGGAGATAATCCTGTGTTAAGATGTTCTTGATATATCCGTTGATCTGTCCTACGGAATAGACTTTCATTTATTTATTGCCCTCGATCTTACCGAGGATTCCGTTGACGAATCCTCTCGCATCCTCGTTGCAATAGATCTTGGTAAGCTCTACCGCTTCATTGATCGCAACCTTGTCCGGCACATCTTCGTCAAAGAGTACCTCATAGGTTGCCAGACGAAGGATGGCAAGTTCCGCCTTGCCGATACGCTCAAAGCTCCAGTCAATGGCAGACTCGGAGATCTTTGCATCGATCTCGTCAAGATGAGAAAGCACACGCTCCATCTTGGTCATGATGTAGGCTTCCTCCTCTTCGGAGAGGTTCTCGCCTCCGCCGATCACCGGAGCATCCTCATCTGCGGACGACTCGCGAAGTGCCGCGCGCGCCAAGGCAAGCTGCTCTTCCATCTCCTCGGGCTTATGAAATTCCGCACGGAAAAGGATGCGGTAAATATTCTCGCGTTCTTGTCTTCTGGTCATAAATCTTCCTCTGCGAAAAAGAGCGCCCGAAATACTCGGGCGCTCCCGTTTGGTCTTTATACTCTGGAGAGATACTCACCCGTACGGGTATCGATCTTGATTGTATCACCCTGGTTTACGAAAAGAGGTACGTTGAGTGTAGCACCTGTCTCAACCGTACAAGGCTTGGTAGCACCGGTTGCTGTATCACCCTTCACACCGGGCTCGCACTCTGTGATGAGGAGCTCTACGAAAAGCGGAGCCTCAACTGCGAATACCTGATCCTTGTAGGATACGATCTTACATGTCTCGTTCTCTTTTACAAACTTGAGTGAATCACCGATCACTTCCTTGTTGATCGCAATCTGCTCGTAGGTTTCATTGTCCATGAAGTTGTAGAGGTCGCCATCGTTGTAAAGATACTGCATATCCTTGCGGTCGATGTGTGCGGTCTCGCACTTCTCTGTCGGACGGAAGGTCTTCTCAACCACACCGCCGTTCTTTATATTCTTAAGCTTAGTTCTGACAAAGGCTGCTCCCTTGCCGGGCTTTACATGCTGAAATTCGATGATCTGGTAGATGTTACCCTCATACTCGATGGTAACGCCGTTCCTAAATTCGCCTGCTGAAATCATAAAAAACCTCCTATAGTTCTGTGTTCAAAATCGCTATTTATTTTATACTATTTGATAACATTTTTCAACTGTTTTGTTTATAATATGAAACTTATTTCCTTTACAAAAGCGCACACTTTCGCTATACTTGTACGGTATGTTGAACTCTATGAAAGGGAGGAACCAGTATGCACAATATCGTTTTAAGCAACAAGACCTACAAGCTTGAGCAGGATCCCTATATCTATATGCTGCAGGACACCGATCATCCCGAGCTGTATCGCGAGATGTTTCCCTACGAGGAGACCCCGAAGATCGCGTTTAACTATCGCCGCGTACCCGAGAACATGCCCGAGGACATCTTCATAACGGATACATCCTTCCGTGACGGTCAGCAGTCCCGTGCACCCTACACAACCGAGCAGATGGTACACATCTACAAGCTGCTTCATAAACTGGGCGGCAAGCGCGGTATGATCCGCCAGACAGAGTTCTTCGTATACTCCGAGAAGGACCGCAAGGCACTTGAAAAGTGCCTCGAACTCGATTACGAGTTCCCCGAGATCACAACATGGATCCGTGCGAACAAGCAGGACTTTGAACTTGTAAAATCCATCGGCATCAAAGAGACCGGTATCTTGGTCTCCTGCTCCGATTACCATATTTTCCATAAGATGGGACTCACCAGAAAACAGGCTTTGGACAAATACCTCGGCATTGTATCCGAGTGCATCGAAGCAGGTCTTCGTCCGAGATGTCACTTTGAAGACATCACCCGTGCGGACTTCTACGGCTTTGTGGTTCCTTTCGCCAATGCGCTGATGGACCTCTCCAAGGAAAGCGGTGTTCCCGTGAAGATCCGTGCCTGTGATACCATGGGCTACGGAGTTCCCTACCCCGGTGCCGCACTTCCTCGAAGTGTCTCCGGTATCATCTACGGTCTTCAGCACTACTCCGACGTTCCCTCGGAAATGATCGAGTGGCACGGACACAATGATTTCTACAAGGGTGTTGTCAATGCAACCACCGCCTGGATGTACGGCGCAAGCGCAGTCAACTGCTCCTTGCTCGGCATCGGCGAGCGCACAGGCAATGTACCTCTTGAAGCTATGGTCTTCGAGTACGCTTCCCTGCGCGGTCACTTAAACGGCATGAACACACAGGTGATCACAGAGATCGCTGAGTATCTCCGTGACGAAACCGGTTACGAGATTCCGCCGATGACTCCCTTTGTGGGCGAGAACTTCAATCTGACCCGTGCAGGCATCCACGCCGACGGCATGATGAAGAATCCCGAGATCTACAACATCTTCGATACGGAAAAGATCCTGAACCGTCCGCCGAAGGTTTCCATCACCAACACCTCCGGTGTTGCAGGCGTCGGTTTCTGGGTGAACGCATACAGAAAGAAGATCGGCAAGGACGAACTTACCAAGTCGGATGACATCATCCAGAGAATCTACGAGTGGGTAAGTTCCGAGTACGATGCCGGCCGCATCACCATGATCAGTGATGAAGAGTTGATCGAAAAGTACTACGAGGTAGCTGACGAACGTTAGTTACAACTACACTAAAAAAAGCGGATACGGTATTCACCGTATCCGCTTTTTTATTGTCAAGTCTTTCAAATCCGCCGATCAACCCTTGAAGAACTTCATCTCTTCGATCAGGATGTCTGCGTGATCCTTGAGCATATTTGCTTCCTGTGCGAGATCCGTCACTGTATTGTTGATCTCATCCACGGAAGCGGAAGTCTCCTCCGTACTTGCCGCATTCTCCTCGGAAATTGCGGAGATATTGGTCATCGCATCCACAACGACGATACGTGAGTCATTACATGCACTTGCATTGTTGTTGATGCTTCCGACTCCGCTCACCGTGGTCTGAATGCCATCAATGAGGCTCTGGATATTGGAAACCGTGGTTCCGATAATATCGTACTGATACTTGTTCGTCTCTGCCACTTCTCCTGCCACACGTACGGTTTCTTCGGTCTGTGCGAGGAGCTTGTCCATCTCTTCCTTGATCTTGCTCGCGGAATTCGCTGATTCGTTGGCAAGCTTTCCGATCTCCTCCGCTACGACTACGAAGCCTCTGCCGGCCTCACCGGCTCTCGCTGCCTCGATGGATGCGTTTAATGCAAGGAGGTTGGTCTGTGATGCAATGGAATCGATGGTCGCAATCTTGTCTGAAATATTGTTGACACCGTGGCTTGTATTGCCGATCACTTCCACGATACGCTCGATAGCCTGTGCCATCTGGTTGGAGGACTGCTCGAGTGCCTGAAGGTCCTTCTGGGAATTCCTGGAATGTTCATCCATCTCCTCTGCTGTCTTGGCAAGGTCGATCGCATCGCCGGTCACGCCTTCGATGTTGCCGGAGATGACCTGAATGCTTTCCGTAGCATCCTGAATATCATCCGCCTGCTGTGCGGCACCCTGTGAGATACCCTGAACAGCAACCGTGATACCACCCATGGCGTTGGTGATGGAGTTCGCGGTCTGAGCCACATTCTGTGAGTCATTGTTCAGATCACTTGCGGTTCTGCGGATGGATGCAACGATATCACGCAGTCTCTGAATAACGGAATTGGTGCTTCGAACCATCGTTCCGAACTCATCCTGACGATTGGTAAACTCTCCGATCTCCACAAACTCACCCTCTGCAAGTGCCTGAAGGGAATTGTCGATCACCTGGATCGGACGATTGATGCTGTTGCCGATTGCTACTGCGATAACGATCGCAACCAGTGCAATCACGATACCGATCACAAGCATGATGACCATAGCCTTGTTCGCCGAAGCCATGATCACATTGTACTCGGTGGATACGACGATCGACCATCCGGAAATCGACTCGGTAGCGAAGGATGTGATCGTCTTCTTGCCCTTCACCGTCTCGATAAAGCTGCCGCTTTCTTCTCCGCCGGATGTCTTCTTGAATACGGTGCTTCCGCTCATATCAATGGAATCCTCGGGGCCGAGTTCCTGTGCGGAGGTAGCAACCACCATACCGTCTCCGTCAATGATGGAAATCTCCTGCCCGTCTTCCGTCTCACTAACCAGCAGTTCGTGAAGGAAGTCGAGGCTGTAGTTACGTGTCAAAACACCGATGACGGTTTTACCGTCCTGATCGAAAATAGGAACCGCGGGAACGATGATACGTCCGCCCGTGGTCTTGCTTATAGAAACTGCGGAGAGATTCGGAATACCCTTGCTGGCAATCTGGAAATACTCTCTCTCGGCGATATTGGTAAAATCACCCTTGGAACGGGCCAGGTTCTGGCCGTCAATACCTGTCACAACTGTAGAGTTGCCGTCGGCAAATTTCTCATCGACCGACTGAAGCTGTGCAACCATGGCATCGAACTTCTCTTTGTTCTCCGCGTCTTTCACGAAGCCCACGGTCGAAGCGGAAAAAGAAACCTGTTCCATCGCACGAAGGTTGGCAGTCATTTTGTTGTTGAAATCCATCTCAACGTACTCTGCCTGCTTCAGGTTAAGTTTCTTTGCGTTGTCCTGTGCCGTTTTGTTAGCATTGGTGAAGCTGATGATGATCGCTATGGCAAGGGGCACAATACAGATGGCCGCCATGCAGAGGATCAGTCTGGCTCTTGTTGTTGATAGAAATCCTTTTCTCTGATTCATCGCTAATCCCTCCACTAATATAGTTTCTTCCGTCCGAAAAGACGGTCTTGTGCGGCTTCCATACCCCTGTCACCACACATAGGTTATTTTATCATATTCGCGTAAAAAATATCATAAATTTCGACAGAAAACTGTCTTATGCACGTATATCTTTTCGCGTGTATTTTACGTATGCAACCACGATGCCCAAAGCCATAAGCGACATACCCACAGCGAGATACATACCGTTTAAGGAACCGTGTTCATTGATGTATCCGCCGTCCGCATATCCGTAAGGCGTGATATATTTAAGCCCCTCAGCATCCTTGGTCAGATTCGAGATGATGTTTAGAAAATACATCAGCGCCGCAACGCCGATCCCGATCCCCATACCGTTCTTGCAGAAAAAGGCCGAGATACCGAAGCAGATGCATGCAATCTCGATGCCGAGCAAAAGATTCGAAAGATGATAGATCATAATCTCCTTCCATGGAAGCGACTCTCCTATGGCAAAGACCGAACCGACCGCCATGACAAATACGACCAGGTTCATGATCACAATGATCAGAACAACCGAAAGAAGCTTCTCCGTCACCACACGAAACCTCGATACGGGATGCGTAAGCAGAAACTCCGCCGTGCGATCGCGCTCTTCCTTCATCAGGGATGAGATACCGATGATCGCCGCAAACAGGCCTCCGCCGATACCGATCATATTCCCGCACTCTACCATGTAGTAACCGATCATGGTGCCGAAATCGAGTTTATCCATACCGAAGGCAGAAGTAAAGTTGCCCATGTTGGAAAACATTTCCGTCATATCATCCATCTGTGAGCTCATCTCCGGATAGAGAAGGATACTCGCCATCATAAGGAGTCCGATGGACAGACTCCAAATAAGGACCGTCCACTTCTGTGATTTTAATTCCTGAACTAAGATTGTCATATCCACATCCCCCCTACGAATAATAATGCATGAAGATTTCTTCCAGACTCGGTTCGGTGATATTGAGATCACTGAGTTTCCTTGTCGAAAGCACCGAAAGCAGTTTTCCGATATCTCCGCGATACAGAAAACTTCCCGTATCCCCGTCCGTATGGAAGTGATGGATCTCTTTTTCGGAAAATGCACCTGCAAATGTATCCGCATCTGTAAGGCCGCGCAACGTCACCTTCTTGGCACCGGTTTCCTCGAGTTTTTCCACCTTGTCCGAGATAATGATCCTTCCGTCCTTGATAAAGGCAGCACTCTTACAGTAGGACTGAACCTCCGAAAGGATGTGGGACGAAAAGAAAATAGTCGCTCCGCGCGCGCTCTGTTCCTTCAGGATGCTGAAAAACTCATGCTGCATCAAGGGATCAAGTCCCGATGTGGGCTCATCTAAGATCAGAAGCTCCGGTGCATGTTGTACCGCACACACAATACCTACTTTCTTTCTGTTGCCGAGTGAAAGATCATCCACCTTTTTTGTCACATCCAGATCAAGCCTTTCACAGAGCAGTTTCGCAGCCTCCCCGCAGTCCTTCCTGTGCAGTTTTGCGGAATAGTGGATGGCATCCGCAACCCTCATCCCGCTGTAGAAATTGATCTCGGAAGGAAGATAGCCGATTTTGGAACGGATTTCCTCCTTTTCTTTCACGATATCGTGTCCGATCACGGAAGCGCTTCCGCCCGTTGGCGCGATCAATCCGAGAAGCGTACGGATCGTCGTAGACTTTCCCGCACCGTTCGGTCCGATAAAACCGAAGAAGTCCCCTGCTTCAACCGATAGATTGAGTTCCGTGATTCCCCTGCTCTTTCCGTAACTCTTTGAGAGTTTCTTTGTTTCAATCGCTTTCATCATTTCTCCTTTTTTAGCCGACGGATTCCGCTTCCATGGTGATATCGAGATTGCCGTAATCACCTGACGCAAGGAATTCCTGAAGCAGTTTTTCCCCAAACGTGCGACACGACTCCGCATCGGAATCGTTGACGATCACGTAGAATTCGTTCTTATATGAAGAGACCACATCATGTTTCTTCAGATGTCTTACCAGGTAGTCCTCAAAGATCTCCTTTAATTCATCCGGAAGTTCGGCTCGATTCTTCGTGAAAAGCCTGTACCGCAGGAAGCCCGAAGTCTGATTATCCTCGAGACGCGCTCTGTTTAAATACTTGTAGATAACCTGCATACGCTCGAAGTTTACGTCGTAAGCCCCCTTGCCCTCGTTTCGCTCTCCGATGACTTTCTTCACCTGGGCTAAAGTGTTTTTTTCTTCCTGTTCTTCCGTAGCCTTTGAATCCGAGCCCTTCTTATACAGTGAATAACCGTGCTTTCCGTTTTGCTTCACTACGTACAGTGCTTTGTCGGCGTACTTGAACAATTCTTCAAAATCCTTACCCGAAACCGGTACACGAACGGCGCCGATGGACGTTCCGATCGGGATATTCATGTCGGCACCCATATATTCTTTTGCCGACTTCATGATCTCTCTGTTTAAGACCTTCGCAAGTTGTTCCACAGCCTCTTCATCCAGGGTGTCCAGGATAAATCCGGCAAATTCATCGCCGCCCATACGACCGATAATATCGTTCTCACCCATATGCTCCCGCAAGAGTTTCGCAAATCGGATCAGGATACGGTCGCCCATATCATGGCCGTAGAGATCGTTCACGAGTTTGAAACTGTCCAGATCGATCATCAGCAGGAATCCTGCCTGCTCGTTACATGCCTTTGTAAGGGCCGCTTCGGCGCCCGCCTTATTGAGCAGTCCCGTCATAAGATCCGTCGTCGCCTCACGCTGCATGCCCTGCCACTTTGACATATGTCTGAGTAAGACTCTGATCAGCCAACAGATATAAAACAGGATGATCATACCCACAAAAGAGAGGTAGATCAGGAAGTATCCTCTCTCGTAAAGCATGGTTGCCTTGCGGATCCTGTAGGTTTTTTCGCTGATTGCCTTTCCGGTGCTCTCGTTCAGAATCTGAATATGAAGCCTGTAATCACCTCGTATTATATAGTCATACCCATTCTTTACCTTCTCTATAGGTTTGGGTATGCTGTTAAAGATGCTGTGGATTGGTTCTAATCACCTAC